>NZ_JAAMFK010000009.1 GCF_018437275.1 Fructobacillus broussonetiae | reverse complement strand
TTTTTTTGCCCAAAAATCCATTTGATTTCCTTTCCTATTTATAAATTGTTCCATTTTCGTTGGCTTGATTTACCAAAAAATTAACCAAACCAGACTTTGTCATACCTGTTTTCTTTGCTAATAATTCCAAACTTGCATTTGTATCTTCAGGCAAAGAAAGAGTAATTTTCTTTTTTTTCACATTTACCATATTTAACTCCGTTCATACATACTTACATTAGAAGTATATCATACATAAAAATATTTACAAAGTATGTATTATATACATACGGTTTTTTTATATATCCTCATAAACGCCTACAAATCAAGGGTTCACATTGAACGTTGCACTCATGGGGGGTGTCGTAGTACCCCCATGAGTGAGCCGCCTGTGGTGGCTCACTCCCCAGAAGATAAATAACACCAAATGGGGCTCTGCCCCAAACCCCGACCTCAAACCCCGAAATAGCTGTACCTTAGGTTAAATAATCCCTACTTGTCGGTTAGCAACCCTAACACCTACAATCGCTTACCAGTCGCCTTATAGGCTCCATTCACGCTCTTTTAAGGTGTTAATACGGGTAGCACCGACGACGTACGAAATTATTTAACTAAACCAGGGTGTTTCAAAAAAGTGTAGTGATTCCCATTTATGACCCGAACCAGCTATCTTAGCTAATCCTTGTCCTTTAGAAAACTCACGAACTGGCATTTCAAACCCTGGTACAAGATATTGACGCTCTGTTGCAGAATTAGCAGCACCACCAAGCATGATAACAGCATCCGAGCAATTAACACGAGCTAAAGACGGCAAAAATCCTTCCTTAGTAGCAAATTGACTAATTGCAATCACATGTATACCAGTACTAGCACCGGTAGCTGTGAGCTTGTTAATTGCCGATTGCCAACGTTTCTGGAGTTTTTTTTCAATTTCTAAACCAGCATTGAGATTACCAAGTTCATCAAAGAATAAACCTACATCAAACATATTTGGCATTTCAAGATACTTATCTTTATTAGCTTGGTTAATCTGGTCTAACCGCTCTTCCATAACAGAAACCCAATACTCAGCTCGTTCTACAATTTTAGCAATATCAGAAACACCATTGAATTTCTTTACATACCGGTCAAATTTGGCAGAATTATATTCTACTTGCCAACCCTGTTCAATCATTAAGGGAGCTAAATATCCACCTGCAAAAACTGATTTACCAGACCGAGTGCGGGCAATCAAAGACAAGTGAGCAGTAACGTCAGCATGCCAAATCAAATCAGTAGCAATCCGCAAACAGTGCTTATCAGCACTAGCGAATTGACTGATCGACTGGTCATCCTTAATAATCAGCCTATGAGACATATTTACATCTTCAAAATTGAAAAGCATATAACTATCATCTGGACTTAATTCTGAAGAGACAACAGCATACTTTTTTAACTTACCGTTGAAAATTCCACTAACTTTCTGCTCATATTTTTCTTTATCAAGCTGGTCAAAATTAGCAATATTTTCAATTGCAACAAAACCAGTTGATAAACTTTCATCTAAGTATACATAGACAGATGGCATCTCATATCCATATCGAGTTTTATTTGAAAATCCCAAAACATCAATTAAATTTTTATCTGAAAAACAAGCGTTAATTTTTTTCACAATCTTTTTAGCCTCATTAGAAGTAGGCTTCAAGTGATAAGTACTCTTATTATCTCTTACTGAATATCCGTAATTTAGAACAGCTAAATTCACAAGAAAAACTATTAAAATTAATGAATACACTACCCTATCTAAAATAAAAATATTAGCTGATTTGAGAAGATTAGTTAATAAATAATATCCAATTGTAAAAATCGAAATAACAAAAATACCAAGCCACCCGACTTGATAAATTTGTAATCGACTATCATCTGCTTTTATGATTCGCCTGTATTTGGTCACTTCTTAACCTCTTGAACAGAATCCGCTGCATACCAACCTGTACCGTTCTGTAAAGAACCACCACGCAAATTATTAAAAGCAAGAACCATTCCAAAACGTACATCAAATTTCTGATTTACCTTAACAGACAACTCATAATTGTTTTTATTATCAACAACAGAATAACGATACTTACCATCAGGAGTTTTCTCAACAATTCCAGTGCTAATAGCCCCATATACAGGGATTATATCCGTTGTATATTCTTTACCTGTTTTTTCCGATATCATTGTAATCTCTTGGGTATCCTTCCCAAGAACTTGGGACAAAGTTCGCGTCCATTGCGGTTTAGCCATAACTAATTACCTTCCTTCTTCAAAAGCGCCGTATTCAAGATTAACTTATCTTCATCATCTAAATAAATTGAGCCAAAACTAAATTTATCATCCTTTTTAAATCCAATCTTATTTAACAATAAAGGCTGATAATGCAATGATTGGACCAAAGATCCAATCAAATTAGGATGCTCATGTTTTCCAATATTTTCTAGCTTAAATACAAAATCGACTGACGATATACCGGCATAATTATTCACATTTACATCTACTAATATTGCTTTATCAAACCGAGGTTCAAGTTCACTAACAAAATTCTGAAATGTATCTTCGTAAACTACACTTCCTAAAAATTCCTGTTCCATGCTATTTAATTTCCTTTATTATTCTGGACAACCTCATGTTGCCTTCTATACTTATATTATACCATAATAAAAGAACATAAAAAATTTTTTTGTTCTTTTAAAAAACCTTTTTTAAAGCGACATAAAAGCATTTATTGATAATGTCTAAATTTTAAAAGAACTTTTTCGTTGTTTTAAACAAACAAAAATGATATAATTAATTATAGAAAAAGGAGAGCTTAAAAAAATGAGTAGACCCGAAAAACGAAAAGAAAAGATAGATGGAAAAACATATGGAACAGCAAAATATTATGCTGAAATTGCTCATGTATCACCACAAACGGCAAGAAGACACTTAAAAGAATCTGAAATTTCAGGACTTGGTAGAAATCCAGAACTATATCCAATCGACGAATTGCGAGCTTTAAGCCAAAACTACGAGCAGAAAAAAGCTACATCAAAAAAATATATTCAATATATAAAAGACGTTGACGAACAAAGACAAAAGATGTTGCAAAATTTTTCTCAACATTCAAAAATCGAAGAAGAACGAGATTATACTCAAGAAGAAATTAACTTAGCCGTCAAAAATCAAAGTAAAACAGTAGAACGATTATTACGAGCGATCTTGTATAATCAAGGTTTTACATTTGATGATGAAGAATTGACAGAAGACATTACAAAGCTAGCCATAAATAATTTGAATTACGAAGATTTAACAGCCAGTCAATTTAACGAAAATAAAGTGATAGAAAAAAGATTAAACAAACCAAACAGCTATTTAAAGCCAATAAAAAAGGACTGAATTTAATCAGTCCTTTTTCTTTTCCCAATTATCTTGGTGTTTTAATCGCCAAACACCATCAATCATTTTATTAATTGCAAGTGTATTGTGATTAATTGCCACGCTAAACCAATCATCTGACTTTTCAATACATGTTATTAAGAAATCAGCATAATTCATAACATCATTATCATAAATATATTGAACCATATCTTTCATAACTGTTAACCGATTAGTTGCTGTCATCTCAAAATATGAAGCTACATCAGCACCTGAATGCCCCACAATTTCATCAATTGAATACTGATATTTTTCAGGATTATCCATATGAATAAAATAGCGAACCATACCACGAGATGAGCCAACCTTTTGAGGAATCGGAGCATTCAATGGTTTAATAATTTTCTGAACAGCCTGATACGTAATCGGTCCATCAGAACTCAAAAGAATATGACGATGTGGTTTTTTCTTTTCTCCATCAGGATTAACATCTTTATCATGCAAAGGACTTTCAACCCAACGCATATGAGTATCATCTAAAATATCACGCCAATTTTTAGGTGCGGATTCTGGATATATGATAAAAGACCAATCACGACCTTTTTGAATCTTGTTATCTGTCATGTGTTATAATCTCAAATAGATAGGACGTTCTCTTTGCGGGAGATGTCTTTTTTT
>NZ_JAAMFK010000008.1 GCF_018437275.1 Fructobacillus broussonetiae | reverse complement strand
GCATTGAAGCTGCATGTGTCGGCGGTTCGATTCCGTCCAGCGCCATAGGGTTCAACCCGAAAAGAAAAGAATAATGCGAATGTAGTTCAATGGTAGAATTCCAGCCTTCCAAGCTGGCTATGCGGGTTCGATTCCCGTCATTCGCTTTAATGGGCCATTAGCTCAGTTGGTTAGAGCGCTGTGTTGATAACGCAGAGGTCCCTGGTTCGAATCCAGGATGGCCCATCAAATGACATACTTCGGTATGTCTTTTTTTGTACCCTGAAAAAGAATATACTAGATTTATGAAAGAAAGTATTCAAGACAACCTAGACCCCTTTGATCGTGAAGACTTCTCACCTGAACAAGTTGAAACGATTCATGAATTAAAGGATTACATTTCTTCTTCTTTGAAGGATGATGAACACCATGTCGCTGTCATTGAGGGTTCAGCTGGAACGGGTAAATCCGTTCTTCTAACAAAGCTTTTTAAGGATATAAGAGCAGAGAAAAAGAACAAGAATTCTGCTTTCTATGGGCTTAATACAGCCTTCTCAGTAAACCATCCCGAGCTCCTCAAGGTTTACGCTGATATGGGTGCTAAGTACCCCTTTATTTTGAAAAAGGATTACCAACGTCCAACGAGCATTATTAATCGCTTAGATAAAGAACAAAAGCAATTAGACGTTCTCTTTATTGATGAGGGCCACTTGCTGTTGACCAAGTCCGAGCCCTACGTTAAATTCTTTCAGGACAATCAACTTACTGAATTAATTCGGCTAAGCAAAGTGGTCGTGGTCGTCTTTGACTTTGCCCAAGTGATTCAAAGTAAAATGTTTTGGAATCAAAAGTTGTTGGATCAAGTCTTAAAAAACGTTGACCACAAGATTTTTCCGTTGGACTTCCAATACCGCATGCAAGCTAACCCAAAGGTTCGAAAGTGGATTGATAACTTTGCTGAGGGTAAACTGGCACCGCTTCCTAAAAAAAGCGAGCAGGCCGGCTATGACCTTCGTGTCTTTGATCGGGCGGCCGACATGTTTGCTGATTTAAAGAAGGTCGATCAAAAGATGGGTATGGCCCGTGTCGTCTCAACCACTGGATTTTCTCATGATGAAAGTGATGAGCACCATGTCGTGATGGATGATTTCGACCAACCATGGGATGAGTATGACCCTCAAGAATTGACTTGGGCCAAGCGTCCCGAGTCGGTGAATGAAGTTGGTTCCATCTACACCGTTCAGGGTTTCGATTTAAACTTGGTAGGCCTGATTTTAAGTCCTGCCTACGAGTACGATGAGGAGAATGATCGCATCGTGGTGAACCCTGATAAAGTCATTCACCGTGAAATTTACAAGAAGTCACCGCACTTGACGGATTCAAAAGACATTGAAAAGGCTAAGCAGGACTTCATGATGCACGCGCTAAACGTACTAGCCAAGCGTGGTCGCTACGGCCTTTACATCACGGCCGCTGACGATCGGCTTCGAAAGCGCCTCTTAGAACTGGCAAAATAATGCAACAAACGAGAAAAAAGCCTGTTTAAAAGCAGGCTTTTTTCTTACAGTTTTCCACTGAAATACACCTGCTGAAAAGGTATAATTAAACTATTATGAATTGGATAAATCGTGTGAAACAAAGTGGTCGGGACAGTGGGTCTTGGACCTTATCAAAGCTACAGAGCCGGATGGGTTTCTTTGTCTTTTCCGTGCTTATAGTATGGGCAAAGACGCTTTTCGTCTATGGCGTTGATTTTCACTGGATGCACGTCTCAACACCCCTTCAGGTCGTGCTCGTCATCATCAATCCACTTGGCTTCACGGCACTTGTGATGGCTCTTCCGCTATTTTTCAAGAAGAGCCCACTCTTTTATGGCGCCACCGTTTTAATTAACGGCTTGTTGACCTTGTTCCTATACATGAACGTCATCTACTTCCGTGAATTTACGGATTTCATGTCTGTGAACACCATGTTGACCTATTCATCCGTTAACCAGGGTGGAAAGGCTGCAGGGGCCGTTTCCTTTCAATACGCTGACATTTTGATTTGGCTTGATTTGATCATTATCTTGTTCTTGCTTTTCAAAAAGCGCATCAAGATGGATAACCACCCAATTGCAAAAGGTAAAGTCGGAACCATCATGGCGGCTGGTTTCTGCTTCATCATGGCAAACTTGGGTGTGGCCGACATTGAACGACCACAGTTGCTGACGCGACAATTTGACCGTGAATACTTAGTGAAGTATTTGGGACTCGGACCTTTCTTAGGACTCGATGCTTACAACACCTTTACCACCTCACAGGTTCGTAAATCCGCCCGTCCGGAAGAGATGAACCAGGTCAAGCAATATGTAAACGACCACTACGCCAACATGAATGCGGAGTATGCGGGGAAGGCGAAGGGGAAGAACCTCATTGTGATTCACCTCGAATCCTTCCAACAGTTTTCAATTGATCGCCGCGTGAACGGCCAAGAAGTCACGCCATTCTTAAACTCGCTTTATCACAGTAGCGATTCCCTTTCCTTTGATAACTTCTTCCATGAAGTCGGACAGGGAAAGACATCCGATGCTGAAAACATGCTTGAGACGTCGACCTTCGGCCTGCCTCAAGGGTCGTTGTTTGCCAAGCTTGGTTCGGATCAGACTTTTCAAGCCATGCCAGCCATCTTAAAACAACGAGCCGGCTATTCATCCGCCGTCTTCCACGGAAATAACGGCTCCTTCTGGAACCGCACAAAAGTTTACAAGAACATGGGCTATCAGAACTGGATCTCAGGCGAGTACTTCAACCCAACGGGCAAGCGCGCTACGGCCTGGGGTCTAAAGGACAAGCTCTTGTTCAAGGAATCCGTTCCGTATCTCGAGCAGCTGCCACAGCCCTTCTACGCCAAGTATTTGACAGTGACGAACCACACGCCGTTTGAAATTGACAAGGCCGACCAGGACCCAACCTTCCAAACGACGAATTCCGGTTCCAAGTACATCGACAACTACTTTGTCACGAATCGCTACTTAGACCAGTCCATTCAGGAGTTCTTTAACTACCTGAAAAATTCTGGATTGTACGATAACACGGCCGTTGTCCTTTACGGTGACCACTACGGTATCAACAATTCTGAAAATTCTGAGCTGGCCCCAATCCTAGGTAAGGATGCCAGTCAGTGGACGGATTTGGATACCGAAAACTTGCAACGCACGCCGTTGATCATTCACATTCCAGGTCTTCAAAACGGTGGCATCCAGCACACTTACGGTGGTGAAATCGACGTGGCGCCAACGTTGTTGCACCTACTTGATTTACCAAGTAAGCGATACATTCAATTCGGACAAGATTTGTTGTCTAAGAACCGCGAGCAGTTAGTTGTGATGCGAAACAAGGATTGGATCACACCGGATTACGCTTCCATCTCTGGTACGATTTGGGATGTGCACACTAACACGGTTGTTGAAAAGCCAACGAAGCAACAAGAAGCACTCTTTGAGAAGTTGGACAAGGAAGCTCGTGATAAGTTATCGGTTTCAGACACGTTGAACCAAAAGAACCTCCTGCGTTTCTATCACCCAGAAGGCTTTACCAATGTGAATGCAAAGGATTATGACTACAGCAAAGAGTCGACCATGAAGCGCCTACAAAAGGGATCTTCTGCGGCCAACTCATCTTCTCTTCTTGCTCAAAAGCAGTGGAAGTCAACCGCTAGTCTTTACCAAACAAACGCCCCTGAAGAAGCGGGCAATTAAAGAAAAGAACAGGAGTAATCCTGTTCTTTTTGTTTGGGAATAGGGGAGAGTTTGAAAGAGGGCGTTGTTATGAGGGACGCTAAGGACAGGGGAGAATTTGGAAGAGGCTTGGTATTATGAGGGCTGCAGCGACAAAGGAAGAGTTTGTAAGTGGGGCGTTGCTATTAGGGCTGCAACGACAAAGGAAGAGTTTGGAAGTGGCACGTTGCTATTAGTGCCGCCACAACAAAGGAAGAATTTGAAAGTGGCGCGCCCCTCCGCGGTATAATGAAAACAATGAATTACGTCAAAAAAGTGACAATTGAAGAGGCGGAGGCCGGTTACTCCGTGAAGGAACTGCTGACCGCCTGGTACGTGCCAAAGCACCTGCGTGGGAAGTTACGGATTAACCGTGGTATCGAAGTAAACGGGAACTGGGTTTCAACCGCCCACGTGCTTGAAGTTGGTGACGAGTTGACGCTTACCTTTGATGAAGAAGACTTCGAACAGCAGGGACCTTATCCAGCAAATGATGCAAAGCAGGTCTCGGTCGTTTTTGAAAACGAAGATCTGATGGTCGTGAATAAGCCAGCTGGGATGAAGATGCACGCCCACTCCGTGACCGAAGAAGACACCCTCTTAAACTATGTCACGGCGGATCTGAAGAAGCGCGGGGTACAGTCGCTCGGACAACCGGCCTCCGCTTACATGACCCACCGTTTGGACCGGGAAACTTCCGGCCTTGTGATTATCGGGAAGAACCCACTTGTTGTGCCAATCATTAACCGCTTGATTAAGGAAAAGAAGGTGGTGAAGAAATACCACGCTTTGGTTTCAGGACACTTTGAAAATAGTCAGGGTGAATTCGATGCGCCAATCGGCCGTGAGAAGCCCGAAGACCGCCTGAGACACGTTATGCCGTTGATTGATGGCGGACAAAGCGCGTTGACCTCATACGAGGTATTAGAGGCCTTTCCTGAGCTTGACGCAAGCTTGCTGGAGCTAACGCTGCATACGGGGAGAATGCATCAGCTGAGGGTGCACCTGTCGAACTCGGGGCACCCCATTGTGGGTGATAGCTTGTATGGCGGGGCTGTTTTCTCACGCATGCTCTTACAAAGTACGGTGCTCGTGCTCCCAGAACCGTATCGGTTGGATGGTGGACAGGTAGCGGCGTCCTTGGACGACGCGTTTATAAATGAATATGTAAAAGCATAAAAAAAGACGACCCGTTAAATACGAGTCGTCTTTTTTATTTAAGTTATGAAACTTAGGCAGCTTGCTTGTCTTCCTTGTCGAAGTACAAAACAGCCAATCCTGCCAATGCGGCAGCGATGAATTCAACAATGATGAAGAACCATACGTGGGTTGCTGATCCCAATCCTGCGAAGAGAACTGGTGCAAAGGCACGTGCTGGGTTCAACAATCCTGAAGTCAATGGGTAAGCAACGAAGGCTGACAAAGTCATGCCCAAACCAGCAACAACTGGTGCTTGCTTTGGCATCTTCTTGAAGGCCAAAACCGTTACAAAGACCAAGATGAACGTGAACACACCTTCGATCATCAATGACACTGGCAATGATGCCGCCGTTGCAGCTGGTTGCAACGTTTCAAAGATTTGTTGTGCCTTAACAGAAGCAGTTTGTGTTGCACTCTGTGATGATGAAGCCATTTGGCTGTTAATAACAGGAACCAAAGTCGTCACGGCAGCAAAGGCACCAACAATAGCACCAAGCACTTGTGACAAGAGGTAGAAACCAAACGTCTTCCATGAAATTTGCTTGTTCAACGCAGCGGCCAATGACACAGCTGGGTTGAAGTGACCACCGTCTGAAAATTGTCCGAACACGAACATCAACAAAGCGATCGTCAATCCCAATACAGCCATCACGTCAAAGAGTTGACCAATTGAGAACGTTGAAACGTAAATCAAAGCAACCGTTGAAAAGATTACCAAGAAAGCCGTTCCAAGAAATTCTGAGATATACTTACGCATATAAAAAAGCTCCTTTTATTCTTTCTGTACAATTCTCTATTGTACGCTTCTTAGAATTAAACGAGCTTTAAATTCATTGTATTTTAGAAAATTTTTACGTTATTTCCGCAATAACATCGCATTTCCGGCCACAATCAAGGTTGAAAGTGACATGACGATGGCACCAATCATTGGATTAATCATCAAACCAAGTCCTGCAAAAACTCCAGCGGCGGTTGGAATAGCCAAGATGTTGTATCCGGCTCCCCACCAAAGGTTTTGGATTTCCTTTTCGTTGGCGTTGTGAGCCAATGAAATCAAATCGATAATCTTGTACAAAGACTTAGAAATCAAGACGGCGTCGGCAGATGCTTGCGCAACATCCGTTCCCGCTCCAATAGCCACGGACAAGTCCGCTTGCGCCAATGCAGGGGCATCGTTGATTCCATCACCAATCATCATAACCTTACCGTTTTGTTGATACTGCTTAACGATATCAATCTTATCTTGTGGTGAGACATTGGCCTTGTATTCATCAATGTTCAAGGCCTTGGCAACCTTAGCGGCCGTCTGATCACCGTCACCCGTAACGATTACCGGCGTGATGTGGCGGTCGTGCAACTGCTTAACGAAGTCTGCCGCTGAATCCTTGATTGAATCACCAAGTGAGATGGCTGCTTGTACTTCCTTACCTTGAACGAGGTATGAAATGGAACCGTCGGCGTCCATCTTCTGGTAGTCGATGTTGTTTTCATCTAGGTAGCGTCCGTTAACAATGGCGTATTCCTTACCGTTAACCGTACCCTTCACACCGGCACCCTTAATCGTTTGAACGTCATCGGCGGTTTGCTTAGGTGCATCCGCTTCATTTGCCTTCTTCACGATGGCCTTTGCCAATGGGTGAGAAGACTGGTTTTCCAAGGCAGCCATGACAGACAAGGCCGTCTTTTCATCGAGCTTGTCAGCTTCAATCTTTTGCACTTCGAACTGACCAGTCGTCAACGTTCCGGTCTTATCCATCAACGCGTAATCCAAGTGCTTAGCCTGCAAAACGGCACCGTGCTTCTTAATTAAGATACCGTCCTTCGCCGCGATGGCCTTCGTGCGTTGGATAACCAACGGAATAGCCAATCCCAATGCATGGGGGCAGGCGATAATCAAAGTCGTCACCGCCATGTTAAAGGCTTGGCTGAAACCACCGATGATGGTCCAAACAACCAAGGCCAAAACGGCAGCGGTCAAACCAACCCAGAACAACCATCCGGCAACCTTATTGGCTAGGGATTCTACCTTAGAGGATGAATTTTCTGTTTGTGAAAGAGTGTCCTTCAAATGGCCAAGGAAGGAATCGGCGCCCACGGCGCTGACTTTTACCAAAAGGGTACCGTCGTCGTTAATCGTTCCCCCGATAACGTTGGCGTCCTTTTCCTTCTTAACGGGCTTTGACTCACCGGTCATCAACGATTCATCAACTTGAGATGAACCAGACAACACAACGCCGTCTGCTGGGAATGACTCACCAGCTTGAACCTGCACTTCCATGTCTGGCTTCAAGGATGAAGCAGGCATGTCCATGAAGGAATCACCGTGCTTCACGTGTGCGGTTTCCGGCGTTAACTTCGACAATTCGGACGTGGCGTTACCAGCCGCCATCGTGGCCTGCATCTCAATGACGTGACCCAAAAGCATGATGACAACCAATGAGGCGAACTCAAAGAAGTAGTCCATGGCGTCCATGCCAAAGAAGGTGTTCACCACAAAGGCGTACATCGACATCCAGTAGGTGACGAGCAGTCCCATGGAAATCAAGGACATCATCGCCGGCTTCTTTTGTTGCAATTCACCCTTGGCACCAGAGAAGAATGGCTTTGTTCCAACAACGTACATGGCTGTTGCAAGGATGGCCGTTACAAAGGAAGAACCAGGGAAGTGGAGCGTGAATGGCAGGTCAACACCCATGAACGGCGTGACGAAGAGAAGCGGAATCAAGAGGCCGATTGACCACCAGAGGCGCTTCTTCATGTCACCGTGGTCCATGCCCATCATGTGCATGCCACCCATGCCAGACATCCCGGACATATCCATGCCGTGCATGTCGTGATCCATGTGCATGTGGTCCATGCTGTGGCCGGACATGTTCATTGAACCCTGGTCCATGTTCATGTGATCGTGGTGCTTGCCATCATGGCCGCTTTCCTGTTGATCACCCATGTCCATCTTGTGGCCACCCATGTCCATGTCTTTCATGTTCATGTGATCCTGGCCTTGCTGACCGGATTGACCATTCATTTTGTGATCACCCATGTCCATCTTTGAGTGGTCCATCTTCATGTGGTCCATGTCCTGACCATCGTGGTCATTTTTGTGTTCCTGGCCACCCATCTTCATTTTCATGTCGTGGTCACCGTGTTGCATGTTTTCGTGGTCCATGTTACCCATCTTGTGGTCGCCGTGGTCCATTCCATCCATGTTCATATCTTTCATTTCTGAATCGTTTTCTTTCACGGGGAACTCCTTTCGTTAGAAAATAACTCTACTGGTCTAGTTTAAATCAAAAGATAAAATGCTGCAATAGTTTAGAGTGAGGCTGATATATTCTAAAGTTTTCGTTATCTACTTTGCTATTAAGCCGCTATAAAAGTCAGGCCCGGACCCTTCTTCTAAAAATCATCTCTATTGGTATAGTTAATAATTTACGCTTCACTGCCAGCAAAACGCCATGTAAAAACGAGCTTTCTTGCTTTTTAATGGTTGTTTTTGTACATTAAATAGCGTGATAAAAGCGGTTCTGCCCGCTTCCAACATCAAATTGGAGTTTTCAAAATGAACGAAACAAATCAAAAGAAAATGGACGCTGCTTCCCGTCGCGGTGGTTCAAACGCAGCCTTTTCCTGGCGTCGCATCCTCGCCCTTGGCATCGCAACCATTACGCTTGCTGTCGTCATCGGTTTTGCGGCCATGCTGTTGTCCCTATTCTTGGACGTCGTGGCAGACTCCTTCATGCACTTCCACGAATCATACAAGGGTGCCGTGCCAAGCGGGGTGAACCCGACTCGTCGACTCATCTCCGTTACCATTGGTGGAATAATCGCTGCCGTCGTTTGGTATTTAATTAGAAGAAAGGCGCCTTCAATCGTATCAATCAAGGGAGCCCTTGATGGCAAAGAGATGCCTTTTTGGAAGACCATCCTGAACGTTTTGACTCAGATCTTCTACGTCGGAACGGGTGGTTCAATCGGACGTGAACTCGCACCGCGTCAGTTGGGGGTGATGCTCTCTCAGCACTACCAGGCGATCGTCGCAAAGATGCCCGCGCTCAAAATCGCACCTGACAATCAAAAGCTTTTGTTAACGGCTGCTGCCGGTGCCGGTTTTGCCGGTGTCTACATTGCACCAATCACCGGAATGCTTTTTTCCGTCGAACTACTATTGAAGAAAAACTCCATTAAAAACATCGCCGTCTCCATGACGATGTCGACCATTGCCGCCCTCATGGGCTCCTTGGCAAAGGGCTTTTCTCCCTACTACCTCGTCTTGGACACGCACTTCTCCCTCTGGCTCTTGCTCGCCGCCCTCATCGTCGGGCCAATCGCTGGACTCTTTGGCGCATGGGCCAAGCAGGCATTTGCCTGGGCTCAAAAAAAGCAGGCAACGGGTAAGTCCCTCTTATTGACCATGCCACTCGTCGGATTGGCCACCGGAATCATCGCCTACTTCCTGCCAGAAATCATGGGAAATGGACGCGCCGTGGCACAAACGGCATTCCTTCAGCACTCAAACAAGCTCTTGCTGTTCTTCATCATCTTAGGCTTGCTGAAGTTTGCCATCACCTTCTTCACGCTCTACGGGGGTGGAACCGGTGGAACACTCACGCCATCGATTGCGCTTGGTTCCGTCGTTGGTTTGGTGATCGCCGCTCTGCTCTCCGGTGTCATGCCTGGCATCGAACCCTGGCACTTCGCCTTAATTGGAGCGGTAGCGCTTTTGGCCGCTAGCCAGCAGGCACCGTTGATGGCGATGTTCATGGTCTTTGAGATTGCGCACCTTGATTCGTCTGCGCTCATCATCCTTGCGGCCACGGTTGCGCTATCCTCGGCCACATCGAAGTTGTACCTGACTTGGCGCACGGACCGGGTCTGACTTTGGCAAGGGCTTTAAAAGTAATTGTAAAAGTCCAAACCGTACCAGGCCCACAGCGGGTACGCCCCAACAAGATATAAGACAAAAGGGAGATGAAAGTCTCCCTTTTTTACTGGAAAAATTTAGTATACTTAGAATAAGAATTGCAGGAGGTGTTGCCATGAAAAGTGATATCGAAATTGCCGAAGAGGCGGAAGTTTGGCCCATTCAACAGATTGCTGAAAAGGCCGGCTTGAAAACCGAAGAAATCGAACCCTACGGTTTCGACAAAGCCAAGATTAACCTGAACAAGGACCGCAAGGATGCCCCATTAGGGAAACTCGTCCTCGTGACGTCCATCAACCCAACGCCAGCCGGCGAGGGAAAGTCTACGGTGACGGTCGGTCTGGCCGATGCCCTCGCCAATGCGGGTAAGAAGACGATGATCGCCCTCCGCGAACCATCCCTTGGACCCGTCATGGGACTGAAGGGTGGAGCCACCGGTGGTGGTTACTCACAGGTCGTGCCCATGGCCGACATCAACCTGCACTTTACGGGTGACTTCCACGCGTTAACGGCAGCTCACAACATGCTGTCCGCCGCCTTGGATAACAGCATTTACCAGGGGAATCCGCTACATATCGATCAACGTCGTGTCATCTGGAAGCGCGTTTTGGACATCAACGACCGTGCGCTCCGTCACACGACAATCGGTCTTGGTGGCCCAACGTCTGGTGTGCCGCGTGAAGACGGCTTCGACATCACGGTGGCTTCCGAGATGATGGCCATCCTCACACTTTCAACCGACCTCATGGACTTGAAGAAGCGAGTTGAAAAGATTGTGGTGGCCTATAACTTCGATAAGGAACCTGTGACGGCCAAGAATCTCGGTGTTGCCGGTGCCCTAACCGTTCTCTTGAAGGACGCCATCAAACCTAACCTCGTACAGACGCTGGCCCACACGCCGGCCATCATTCACGGTGGGCCTTTCGCCAACATTGCGCAGGGAACCAACTCCGTTCAGGCCACGAAGGCGGCTTTGCAGCTGGCCGACTACGCCGTGACCGAAGCCGGTTTCGGTGCTGATCTCGGTGGTGAGAAGTTCATGCACATCAAGGTGCCAAAGTTGGGGAAGGCACCCGACACGGTCGTTGTCGTAGCGACCGTCCGCGCCATTAAGCACCACGGTGGCCAAGCGCTCGCTGATCTGAATAACGAAAACCTGGACGCCGTGAAGAAGGGTGTCCAAAACCTCCAGCAAAACATCAAGGCCATGCAGCGCTACGGTGTGCCGGTTGTTGTTGCCGTTAACCGCTTCACCGCTGACACGGATGCCGAAATGGCGATCGTGCAAGCAGCGGCCGAAGAGCTTGGGGCGAAGGCAATCGTTGCTGACGTCTGGGCCAAGGGTGGTGAAGGTGCCAAGGAACTGGCCGAAGCAGTTGTTGAAAAGACGGCTGAACCAGCCAAGTTCTCCCCACTATACGCTTCAGAAGACGACGCCAAGGTGAAGTTGAACAAAATTGTTCAAGAAATCTACGGTGGAAAAGACGTCGTGCTTTCAGATAAGGCGGAAAAGCAACTTGCTTCCTTTGCCAAGCACGGTTGGGATAAGCTACCAATTGTCATGGCCAAGACGCAGTACTCTCTGTCAGACGATGCCAAGAAACTCGGTGCACCAAAGGACTTTAGCATTCACGTGCGCGAGTTCGTGCCAAAGCTCGGGGCTGGCTTCCTGGTCGCCCTCACTGGAAACGTCCTCACCATGCCTGGTTTGCCAAAACACCCAGTCGCCATGGACATCGATATCGATGAAGAGGGGCACATCACAGGTTTGTTCTAAGCCATCGAAATTCTTCATATAACAGTCCAAGTCGGCCTCGGCCGACTTTTTTTGTACGCAAATGTTGACACGGTGTCAAAACGGTGTATACTTGCTCATTGAAGTAATTGACAGCGTGTCAAAAAGGAGGCGTTCCATGCCAAAAGAAATGTTTATCCATTTAAATCCCGAAAAGAAAGCCCATTTGGAAGCGGCCTTGATGATTGTTTTTTCAAAGGAAAACCTCTTAACGGTCTCCGTGAAAGACATTGTGGAAGAAGCGGGCATTCCCCGCGGCTCCTTCTACACCTACTTCGACGATTTGATCGATGCCTACCGACACGTTCTTGGACTCGTCTTAAAGAATGTGCACGAGGAGTTTGCACACAAAGATGTCTACGAACAAAGCAAGGCCTTCATTGAGGGGCTGGCTGAAAATCCTAATCGTCAATTCTTGAAACAGTACTATTTGGTCAATGAACCAATCTTGGCGGCCCAGGAGGATCAACCGATTGATCACGACGAGAAGAAGCTAACTGATTGGCTTTCCTCAATGGCCATCCACCAATTAATTTGCGATTGTTTCCGTGATGAAAAGAGCAAATCTTCTGTTTTGAATCGTCTAAACGAACTCGAAAGTTATTTTGAAGGGAAGTAAATCATGTTTTTAGCCATTAATGAAATGAAAAAGGAGAAGCTCCGCTACGGACTTGTAATCGGTGTTATTCTCCTTGTTGCTTACTTAATCTTTATCTTGTCCGCTCTTGCAGCTGGGCTCTCGAGCCAGAACACGGCGGCCGTCGATAGCTGGCAGGCCAAATCCGTGGTGATGTCAAAGGATGCCAACGGAAACTTGGCTCAGTCGCTCATCAAGGAAAGCGACCTGCCAGAAAAGCAAGCAAAGGACACGGACCTTGTAGGACTTGCCCAAGGCATTATCAAAAATGATCAGGACCGTCAGTCCGCTACTTACATTGGAACAAAGGCACAATCAAACCTGAAGCAGTCAATTAAGCTGACGGCAGGCCGGACCTACCATGATAGTAACGAGGTGGTCTTGTCCAACAAACTTGAAGCACAGGGCTTCAAGCTGAACCAGAAGATCAAAATCGGGATGTCCGACCAAGAATTTACGGTTGTCGGTTTCGCCAAAAACGCGGTCTACAACATGGCGCCGGTTGTCTACGGTGATCTTTCAAACTGGGCAGGTATTAAAGGCGTTGGAAATCAGTTTGCGGGTTCAGGGTTAATTAGTAAGGAACAGTTGAAAGCGGGAAACGATAATCTCCAAAGCTATGATAAGCAGGAACTCTTCAACAAGATGCCGGGTTACAGCGCTCAGAATCAGACTTTCTTATTCATGATTGCGTTCTTGATTGTGATTTCTGTCGTGATTGTCGCCATCTTCCTCTACATTTTGACGGTTCAAAAATTGGAGAACTTGGCGGTCCTTCGCGCCCAGGGAATTCCAAGTGCCTACTTGATTAAGAACACACTTGGCCAAACCGTCTTGATGATGGTCTTGGCCGTTGTGCTCGGTGCGGTTCTGGCAGCTGGAACAGCGCTTGCCATCCCAGCATCCGCGCCAATCCTCTTCGATCCAAAGTTGATGGTGGTAACGGGCTTGGCCCTAATCATCACCGGAATTATCGGTGCCATCATTCCGATGCGCATCATTGCAAAGATTGACCCCGTAACGGTCATTGGAGGCTAGCGATGAAAGGTTTAACTTTAGAAAAAGTAAACAAGGTGTTTGGTTCTGGTTTAAATCAGGTTCAGGCGCTGAAAGATGTTGATTTTGAAGCAAAAGAAGGTGAGCTGACGCTTATCCTAGGACCATCAGGATCAGGTAAGTCGACGCTTCTAACCATCTTGGGTGGCTTGCAGCAACCAACAAGTGGAACCGTTTTGGTCAATGGGAAGCGCTTGGATAGCATGCAGGGGAAGGCGGCTGATGCCTTTCGTTTGAGTAATATTGGCTTCGTCCTCCAGTCTTATAACCTCGTCCCCTATTTAAGTGTTGAAGATCAGTTTGTCCTAGTTGATAAAGTCAAAAAAGAGGGTAACTTGGACAAGAAGACTTTCGATGAATACATCGATCGCCTTGGTATTAAGCGCTTGCTCCATAAGTTCCCAGGCGAGCTTTCCGGTGGACAAAGCCAACGTGTCGCCATTGCCAGAGCCCTTTATGCAGATCCAGAATTCATTCTGGCAGACGAACCAACAGCTGCCTTGGATTCGAACCGCGTGAAGGAAGTGGCTCAGCTTTTTAAGGACATCGCGGAGAAGTCAGGCAAGGCGGTGGTCGTTGTGACACACGACCTTCGTTTGAAGGAACAGGCTGACAAAATCTACCACTTGATTGACGGGCAGATTTCAATTGAACAATAAGCGAGACGCAGGACGATAAAAACGAAATATCGCCGAGTGTTAAAGCCTTTAAAAGAAAAAGACAGCTAGACCAATAGCTGTCTTTTTTATGAAATCAGTTGCTATGCGTGATATACTGCCATTATTCAATCAGTTATCTGAATAAGGAGGCCCGTCATGGACCAAAAACTATCATTTAAGAAACTACTAACGCTCACGGCGGTATTCGTCGTGGCCGATCTGATTTGCGAACAAATCTTGGTCTTTAACGCCGTGAACTGGGCCTTTTACCAGTTCCACCTCACACAGTTTGAAGCAAGCTTCATCGCTAAGATGGTGGCCTTGGTCTTCGTCTTGATCTTAAACGCCCTCATCACGAAGCAGAAAATTTTCGTGAAGCCACACTTCTCATGGCAGGAAACGATTTACTGGGTATTCATCGTCCTCTTAACGATTCCGTTCACCGGGGCAGCAAACATTCAAAACGCGTCACTCACTGGACTTATGGGTGGAACGGAAGAGTTCTTCGCCCGGGGTGTGATTCTGGGTATCTTCTTGACTTACTTGCTCCAGAAGGGTTACAGCCGGAAGGCGATGATTCAAGGAATGGTTTACTCAAACATCATCTTCGGATTGATGCACATGACCAACATCACGCACGTGCCAGTGTCAGCGGCCTTGGCACAATCCGTTGTGGCGATGTTTGGTGGATTGGCCTACACGGTGCTTTACATCCAAACGGGTTCAATCTGGGCTGCTTTTGCCATGCACGCCTTTGAGGACCTCATGTTGACGGTCATCGACCACTTGAATGAAGTAAACGAAACGATTCCGCAGTTGATGAACGTGGCCAACGCGCTCTTCGGCTACTTCAAGATTATCTTGGTGATCTTCGTGTTGTTCTACTGGAAGAAGCACGAACCAGCACTCTCAAGAAAGATTCGCGGCGCGAAATAATTGCTTTTAAAAATAATGTAAAAACAAAAACGCTCAGCCATTCGGCCGAGCGTTTTTTTAACTTCCTACGAAATTGCTTTTTCAATCTGCTTCAATTCAGAAAGCTTCCAGTCAACGTATGACGTGTTGTCTGGGGATGTTTCCGTCACGTCGATGACGGGGATGTTGTTTTCCTTTGCAACCTTAAGGAGGGACTTTACATCACCACCGGTTGTTTGCGTGTTTTGAACAAAGATGTTGATTTGTTTGTTTTCAAGCTTTGACTTGATGTCCTTCATAACGGCTGGACTCGGATCCGTATCCTTTTCAATGGCTTCTGAGAATTCATCGCCGACCATCGTAAAGTCGATGTTTTTTAGCATGTACTCGTAAACGGGTTCCGTTTCGAAAGCCGTCTTACCAGCGGCCTTGGCCTTCAATTCGTTGACCTTGTCCGTTACGGGCTTCAACTTTTCTTGGTAGGCCTTTGCGTTGTTTCGGTATTCATCCTTGTGTGCAGGATCCTTCTTAGCTAATTCTTCGGCCAAGCCTTGGGCAGTCTTCACCATGTTTTCTGGATCGTTCCAGAGGTGGGGGTTGTCGTCTTCATCCTTTTTTAGGATGGATGAGGCCAGAACCAGGTCCGTCTTCTTTGAAGACTTCACTAGCTTGTTCAACCAGGCGTCGTAGCCAGCACCGTTACCGATGGCGATGTCTGCCTTTGAGACTTGCTTGGCCACACTGTTCGTTGGCTCAAAGTCTTCGGGTGACACGGATTGCTTTTCAATCACGGCAGAAACGTGGGCGTTATCGCCGGCAACCGTCTTGGCCAACTCCGAGTAGACATTTGTGGAAGCAACAATCGTCAACTTCCCATCCTTAGGTGCGTTATCCTCGTGCTTTGGCCAGAGAGCAACTGCCAAAACTGCGATTAAAACCGCAGACAAAACAGCGATTAATACTTTTGTTTTCTTCATCTTACTAATTCCTTTTTTAAATCGTTTTGTTTTGTTCGAACGAGATAAGCATACAAAAG
This sequence comes from Fructobacillus broussonetiae, assembly GCF_018437275.1. GTDB lineage: Bacteria > Bacillota > Bacilli > Lactobacillales > Lactobacillaceae > Fructobacillus > Fructobacillus broussonetiae. Next base: position 70,537 of record NZ_JAAMFK010000008.1, on the reverse strand, counting down.
CGAAAATCTTATAGTCAAACCTTAGGCATACGCTCAGTTTTGCTTATAACGGAAAAATCGGAGGATTCAGCGGCTGTTACGGCCTGGTCCAATTCGGAAAGGATGGCAGTTAGTGTATCGCCGACTTCAGAAGCATTACCTTCTTCCTTTCGATAAGCAAAACTTAACGTGAAGTCGGGTAAGGAAGAGCCGACACTGTGCTGTAAGGCGGGGTGCTTGATTTTCTGTACGACAAGATTTGAACTAGCCTGAATGTCACCGGCTACTAAGGCTGCATCAATTTTCTTTTCTTTTAATAGAGAAGAAGCGTCGTTAGCAGAAATGCTTTTTTTCTTTAAGTGGACAAAGAAGTGTTCGGATAAGTGCTCTTGAACGGCTGGGAAGTAGGCGAGATCGACGACTTCGGATAATCCAAGGACGAGCTTTTGCTCCGCTTCCTTTTGGATTTCTTCTTCTGCTTGCTCCGATTCTTTAACAATTACCCGGGCGTGTGCAGCGAGAATTCGACCCGAGTGAGTCAAGGCGATTTTCTTATGACCAGGGTCGCGCCAAATGAGTTCCGTCTTCATTTCTTTTTCTAATCGTTGCATCGCTAGTGAGATTGTTGGTTGAGAAACAGAAAATTTTTTTGAAACCTGAGAAAAATTTCTGAGTTCGGCCAAAGATAAGTAATATTTTAAATCTTGGACTCGCATTTTAACTCCTTTAAAAAATACAAAAGATTAGGAAAAGTAAAAGGGTTATTCGTGAAAAAATGTACTTAAAGTATAACAGAAAAATTGCCTCAGAAAGCGACAGATTGCCCAGATTGTCGGCTTTATGAGACCCGTTCCATTTGACGGTACCCATTAATCGGCGTAAAATGTTCAAATAGTTTAGGAATTCGATATAACAAACGTTGTATCGATAGAACAAAAAAAAGGAGTTCATTTCATGAACAAGACACCAATTGAAATTTTGAATGATCCCTTCTTGAACAAGGGAACTGGTTTCACGATGGAAGAACGTAAGGAACTCGGCGTTGCCGGTCTCTTGCCTCCACGCGTGCAAACGTTGGAAGAACAAGAAGCACAAACGTACCAAATGTACCAATCTAAGCCATCTGACTTGGAAAAGCGTTTGTTCTTGATGGAAATCTTCAACACGAACCACACTTTGTTCTACTACATGTTCTCACAACACGTGGTTGAATTTATGCCAGTTGTTTACGATCCAGTTATCGCTGACACGATCGAAAACTACTCAGATTTGTTCGTCAACCCACAAAACGCCGTTTACTTCTCAATCGATAACGACGAAGACTTCGAAACATCATTGAAGAACGCCGCAAACGGTCGCGACATCAAGTTGATTGTTGTTACGGATGCCGAAGGTATCTTGGGTATCGGTGACTGGGGTGTTAACGGTGTTGACATCGCCGTTGGTAAGTTGATGGTTTATACTGCAGCCGCAGGTGTAAACCCAGCCGACGTATTGCCAGTTGTCTTGGACAACGGTACGAACAACAAGGAATTGTTGGAAAACCCTAACTACTTGGGTAACCGTCACGAACGTGTTCGTGGTGAAAAGTACGACAAGTTCGTTGACGACTTCGTACAAGCCGCAGAAAAGACATTCCCTAACTTGTACTTGCACTGGGAAGACTTCGCCCGTCAAAACGGTGCAAAGATCTTGAACAAGTACAAGAACGACATCACGACGTTTAACGATGACATCCAAGGAACTGGAATCATCACGTTGGCAGCCGCTCTTGGTGCCATGAACATCACTGGTGAAAAGTTGTCAGAACAGACTTACTTGTCATTCGGTGCTGGATCAGCCGGATGTGGAATCGCTGCACGTATCTACGACGAAATGTTGCAAGAAGGTTTGTCAGAAGAAGAAGCTAAGTCACACATCTACTTGGTAGATAAGCAAGGTTTGCTCTTCGACGACATGGACGACTTGACTCCAGAACAAGCACCATTCGCACGTAAGCGCTCAGAATTCTCAAACGCTGACTCATTGACTGACTTGATGTCAGTTGTGAAGGAAATCCACCCAACAATCATGGTTGGTACTTCAACTGTTCCTGGTGCCTTCACCAAGGAAATCGTTCAAGAAATGGCTTCTCACGTAGAACGCCCAATCATCTTCCCATTGTCAAACCCAACGAAGTTGCTTGAAGCAACTGCCGCTGACTTGCTCGAATGGACTGATGGTAAGGCATTGGTTGCCAACGGTGTTCCTGTTGACCCAATCGAATACAAGGGTGTAACTTACAACATCGGACAAGCTAACAACGCCTTGGTTTACCCAGGTCTTGGACTTGGAACGATCGCTTCAACTGCTACGGTATTGAACGACGAAATGATCTCAGCCGCTGCTCACTCATTGGGTGGATTGGTTGATGGAACGAAGCCAGGTGCCGCTGTGTTGCCACCAGTTTCACAATTGACTAAGTTCTCTGAAGACGTTGCCATCGCGGTTGCTCAATCAGCCGTTGACCAAGGCATCACGAAGGAAAAGATCTCTGACGTTAAGTCAGCAATCGAAGCCTTGAAGTGGGAACCTAAGTACTAAGATTTAGTAATTAGTCTCAAATTAAAAAGCATCACTCCTTGGAGTGGTGCTTTTTTAGTATATCTAAAAGTCAAAACCGAACCAGGCCCGCTTTCTCTCTTCACTAAAAAAGACGGCTCCAAAGGAGTCGTCTTTTTCTATATAAATCGTTAATCCACCATTCGCCAGTCTTTGTCCATAACGAAGCGGGCAACGTAGAGACCAAATGGTAGGAAGATCATAATCAAGGCGGCGCGCGTTAACCAAGTGGCGCCGACACCAATATTGTTCAAACCGAGGTTGTAGACACCGCGGTAGATATACAATCCAGGAACCATGATGACGATGGAAGGCACCGTCAGTGAGATTCGTGGGAAGAGCGTGTAACGGTTAATGAAAGAAGCGGCGAGACCGGCAATCAAGGCGCCGATGAAGGCTGCCGCTGCTGGTGGCATTTGCGATAAATCAACCAGCTCTAAGCGAGTCGTGTTCGCCACCGCTCCGATCAAACCGGCCGTTGCGGCCATCTTGATCTTTGAATTGAACATCAAGGAGAAACCGAAGACCCCACAGAAGGAGGCTAGCAAACGGCAGGCAATCAAGGCACCGAGGTCCAAGCCCTGTGGCAAGAAGTTACGTGGGTGCAAGCCAAAGACCATCGCGAGCAACCAACCAATCAACGTGGCTGAGAAGATGATCATCAAAGCGAAGGCCAAGCGCTCCAAACCGGAACGCATATCGTTTTTCGAGATGTCCAAAATCGAGGTGATGAATGGGAATCCCGGAATGACGAAGAGCATGGCACCGATGTAACCGGCTTCATGGGCAGGTGAGAGGTGAACGAAGAGGCCGAGGATGAACAGGGCCAAGACGTAGGACAAGCAGGCGGCCGCAACCCCTAAGCAGGTTGTGGCAATGGCGTTCCAGCGGCGACCACCGAGCTTTTTTCGGGTGAAGTTTCCAGCTCCGGCACCAATGAAGCAACCAAAGATCTCAACTGGTCCACCACCAAGCAAAAAGATAAAGCCTGCACAGGCTAAAGCAGCGGCGAAACCGGCCATCAGCGCGTTGTAGTTACCGGGCTGCTTTTGAATTCGGTCCAGTTCCTTGTGCGCAACGCTTGGTTTCTTGTCGGCGTATTTTGTGGCGAAATCGGAAACAAACTTTTCGATTAACGTCATCTTATGGGTGTTAACGCCTGTGGCCGCCAAGGAAAGCGATTCGGTAAACGATTCGGTTCCATCAAAGCAGGTTAGTGTTAAGGCGGTGAAGCCAATGTCTGCTGAAATGGTCATTTCCAAAGCGCGGGCAATCTTGTTCATCGCAGAGCGGACGCGCCAGGCTCCGGTTCCGGAAGAAAGCAATTGGATACCGACGCGACCAACGATGGAGGCGCGAACGGAAATGCTTGCGGAACGAGCGGGATTTTCTTCTTGTTCAAGCATTCGATCCCATCGAACGGCCATGTGCTGATGGAGTCGTTCGGGATGCTTCGTGTCTCTTATAGCAGATTCACTTGTCGTTGAATTCATGTTAAAAAACCTCGAATAGAAAGTTTCTAAATAAAAATGGATATAGGTTCATATTAGCCTTTTTAGGTTGTTTTTTCAAGCAGTAACGGTGACTTTGAAGCAAGCACGGTTTGGACTTTTAAGGATGTAAAAAGCCAAGAAAAAAGCACCCAGAAAAAGGTGCTACGAAATTAAAATTAATCTTCTTTACGGTAAATGGCTTCACCCGTGTTTCCGACGAGCAACACGTCACAGACATTGATGAATAGTCCGTGTTCGACAACGCCGGTCAAGGCCTTCAAGTCATCGGCGAGCTTTGAAAGGTCGTCGACGCGCGAAATATCGATGTCGATGATGTAGTTACCGGAGTCGGTGGTCAGGTAGTTGCCGTCTTCTTGCTGGCGGTAAACGGGCTTCAAGTCCTGGGTCTTTAAGTAGTTGTAGACGTGGTGAACGCCGAACTTTACGACTTCGACAGGCAACTTGTAAGAACCGAGGCGGGGGTGCTTCTTCGATGAGTCAACAACCCAGATGTTTTTCTGGGAGTTAACGGCCACGATCTTTTCGAAGAGAAGGGCGGCACCACCACCCTTGATACCGTTTAAGTCGGGATCAACTTCGTCGGCACCATCGACTGTGACGTCGATGCGGTCAACGGCGTCGATGTCGACAACCTTGAGCCCAAAGCCAAGAGCCAGTTGCTGTGTCTGACCGGACGTGGCCACGCAGGTGATGTCCATGGATTCTTCGTGGGCTTTTTTAGCCAGCAAATCGATGAAGATGGAAGCGGTTGAGCCAGAACCAAGGCCGACGATGGCCTGGTTGGGAATTAAATCAACGGCCATCTGAGCAGCTTTTACTTTATGGTCATTCATTAAACAGTCCTCCATCAAAAGTTAACAATCTACATCCATTATAGCAGATAAAAGCCTGCTAACTGAGGGGCGTTTTTAGGATTTATCCTGGAAAATACCGTCATTTCTTGTAAAATAAGAGTTGAATATTACCTATATAAAGAAAGAATAGGGGTTAGCATGAAAAAGCAAGTAACCATCGTTGGTTCAACCAACATCGATAAGGTCACTCGAGTACCGCGTCTCGCGCTATCTGGCGAAACGCTTTCGACACCCCAACACCAAGAAGAAGTGATGGGCGGTAAGGGATTGAACCAAGCCGTGGCGATTGCACGTTCTGGAGCGAAGGCTAATTTCATTACCAAGGTCGGGGAAGGATTTGACCTCAGCCAAAAGGTGAATGAAGAAAATTTGAATCAAAAATACGTGCTCCATTCAGATAAGTTTGAGACGGGTCAGGCCTACATTACGGTGTCAAAGGCGACCGGCGACAACATTATCTACGTCTATGAGGGAGCAAACGGGGATTTGTCCGCGAAAGATATTTGGGACCAGCAAGAAGCGTTGGAAGGTTCTGACTTCTGCTTGACCCAGTTAGAGATTCCTTTGGAAACGGCCTTGACGGCCTTCAAAGAGGCAAAGGCTGCCGGAGTGACCACGGTGCTAAACCCCGCGCCCGTCCCTGACCAAGACGACCTGCCAAAGGCATTGCTTGCCCAAACCGATTTGATTATTCCAAACGAGCACGAAGCGGCGTTGATCACCGATATTCCAGTGACCGACCGCGCATCGCTAATTGAGAACGCCAACTATTTCTTTGAACTGGGTCTCAAGCATGTTTTGATCACGTTGGGCGACAAGGGGGCCTTCTATAAGTCTGCTTCTGGTAAGGAAGTCATGGTGTCGGCCATTAAGACGACCGCCATCGATACCACGGCTGCTGGGGACACGTTCATCGGCGCCTTGCTCTCCCGCTTGTCACCATCATTTGACAACGTGGAAGGGGCCATCCGTTATGCCGTTGCTGCCTCATCTTTGACAGTATCACAGGCCGGTGCATTGCCATCCATTCCAGTGGAAGACGACGTTTTGGCTCAGTTGCCAAAGATGAGCTAAGAAGGGTGGGCTTTCCTTGAAGATTAAAGACTTAAAACTGAAGAGAAAAGACTACTGGGTCTCTGTTGAGCCGTTACTCACAGAAGAGGAAGCTTTAAAGGATGCCGAGGCAATGCCGGAATATCGTAACCGAGTCATGGATTACCGGGTCTTGTCCTTTTCCTTTGAAGACTTTTTAATCATCGAATGGCCGAAGGCTTTTCCGGGTCCAAACCCATTGGACATCTTGCAGAGTCGCTTCCTGGATGAAGACATTGAAGGGCTGGCAATCAGTCACGGAATCATTACCTTTGAAGCGACTGGTATCAAGGACAAACAGAAATATATGGTGTTTATTAACACGGTCCGTTCGTAACTTTCTTCTATTATTAATAATAATAGGGATTTTACTAAGGTTAAAAAGAAAAATTAGTTAAGAACCATTACAGCTTGCCACTTTCCAATCAAACGAGTAAGCTTAGGTCGAGGGATTAAACATGAAGAAATTATTTGCATTTATCTGGAATTGGGTTGTCCCAATTGCCATTGGTGTGTTGGCTTACTTGGCCATCACGACTTTCTGGGTGAACATCGTGACCATTAATGGTGACTCAATGGACCCCAACCTATTAGACCAACAAAAGGTGTTGGTTCAAAAGACACAAGACGTGAAACGTGGTGACGTTGTTGTCTTCGATGCCCGCGAAGAAGATCCGCGCATCAAGGCTGGCAACAAGGACTACGTGAAGCGTGTGATCGCCGTTGGTGGCGACAAGGTTGCTTACAAGGATGGTAACTTGTACGTCAACGGTAAGAAGGTTAACGAATCATACATCAGCTCCGATGAACAAAACGCTGGAACGGCTTCATCATTTGGATCTAGCTGGTCACTTGATACCTTGTCAAACACCGGCCTCTGGTCACCTAAGGACCAGAACCAAACGGTTGTGCCAAAGGGTGAATACTTCGTCTTGGGAGATCACCGTTCCGTATCAAACGATTCCCGTTACTTCGGTTACGTGGACAAGAAGCACGTTATCGGAAAGATTCACGTGCCATTCTGGTACTCGAAGACGGTGAAGGATAACATCTCAGCAGACCGCAATCACTACTTCGCATAATCTGTGTTAATAACTAAGCTAAAAGTCAGGCCCGGACAGGTCTGGCTTTTTGTTTTCTCTTTTATTCTCTAATTTACAGTGGTAACATAGAAGTGGGTTTAAATATTTGAAATATTAAACTCGTATTTACCTTTAGTTTTTACAATTTTTGTAACAATAAAAAGGATAAATTTCTGTACATTTATAAACTACATACGGTTCTTTGTAATATAAAATCCCGTCCTTATGCGGTCTATACACATTTATTAAAAGTGTTACTTTAACGTTGACAACTGTAATAAACAGTTCTAGAATTGAAGTTTTTGTAACAATAGTGTAAAGAAAAAGAGAATGAATATAATGAAGAACTTCAAGAAGCTTAATTTAGTTGTTGCTACTTTGGCTGTGGCTGCTGCGGTAGCTCCTGTATCAGCTTTTGCTGATACTAAGGTGGATGATACGCACCGTGATGGTACTGCAACGATTAATTTCCAGGGACAAAATGGAAAAATCACACTTGATCAAGTCCCTGACTTTGATTTCAGTACCCATGATCTTGGAGAATTGTTGTCCAATGGTCTTAAGTTCACCACTAACGGAGACAAGTCAATCAAGGTAACGAACCTTACTGGTTCTAACGACCCATACACTGTAACGGCCCAGGCTAACGAATTGAAGCAAGGTGATACGGTGTTGCCAGTGCAAAGTTTCTTGTTCAACGCTCAAAATGGTAACAAGAACTCATTCGATGGTTTGATTACAGGTGCTGGAGATCAAGACATCTATAAGCAATCTAAGACGGTTGCCACTGGTGATAAGAACGCCAACGGAACTTTGGAATCTGGTACGACGTCAGCCAACATGACGTTGTCTGCTAACAACGTTAAGAACGGAAGCTACAAGGGTGATATCAACTATACCCTTACTTCTGGACCAGCTGCCTCAGCTCAATAACTAATGAACGGCGGACAGAATACTCTGTCCGTTTTTCGTTCCAAGCTTCTTCAATGAAAGGAGACTGGGCACGTGAAGAAACTCTCTGTCCTACTAGCTACACTTGCTAGCTTAATTATATTTGGTGGTCACTTGGCCTCGGCCAATGATACTGATTCAAAGTTTGATGTTGAAGTTGAAAAAAATGAACATCAACGCGACCAATCGGTTTCATGGTATGACTTAAAAATGAATCCGAATGAATCAACAACTTTGAAGTTGAAGTTGACGAACCGTGATAGCACGGCCTCGACTTTTGACTTAGTTGCTTCTCAGGCGGTTACGGGAACCGGTATGACCATGACGGCCAGTGACCCGATTGCTAAGGTTCAAAACGCTGTCATCCCATCATTACGTTTGGGAAGCCAGACGCTGACGATGGATGCCCCATCTGTAACCATTAACCCTGGAGAGACAAAAGAAGTGACGGCTCATGTGCAAATGCCTGATCGTCAATTGCCTGGTTCTTGGCTTGGTGGATTTTACGTTCAAAAGCGCGTAGCTTCACGTGCATCCAACGGTTATACGAACCAATTTTCTTACTTGGCATACGTTCAATTATCAAACACTGACGCCGTAACCAAGGCCGATTTATCCCTGCATAAAGTTTCTTACACGGAACAGGGGCAGTCTGGTAAGGTGAATATCGCGCTTCAAAACGATAAGCAGGGTTACGTTGCAAACGCGACATCTTCAGTTGCTGTGCGACAAAAGGGACAGAGTAATAACGAAGTTGTATACAACCAAAGCAAGCAATCAATTGCTAACGGCTCAATCTTTACGTACCAAGTACCTACAAAGAAGTTGTCAGCCGGTAAAACTTACGTAGCCGACATTACGATTCACGATGTGAAGAACAACTTAACTTGGCACTGGAGCAAAGAATTCAAAACTTCTGCTCTTTTGCCAGTTACTGGTTGGGTAAACAATAGCCCATTGACTCGTAATTATCACTGGCTCTGGTGGTTGTTGTTGATTCCTCTATGGATCTGGTGGTTCCTCATCTGGCGTAAGAACCGCAAGATGGTTGATATCATCGAGATTGTTTCTGGTGCACGTTATGAACGTCGTGTATCATATAAGGTATACAAGCAAATGCTTAAGGATGGCATTGTGGTTATCTTAAAAGATAAATAACACTCGCCTATAGAAAATGAGAAGGAAAGGAGGGCGCGTTATGAAGAAGATGCTATTAATTATGGCTGCTTTGTGCGCCCTTTTTTTCGTACATACAGAAAGTGTTTCGGCGAACTACTCGACGGACACCGATACTAGTGGAAAAGTTACCGGTGTGAAGGGCGCTACGTATTATAATGTCTATTCCTGGAAAGACATGTTCGATGCCTATAAGAATTCAAGTGAATCAACGGTTTATTTGAACGTTAAAAGTGATATTCAGGGTTCAGCTGATGCAAGGAAGGGTCAGCAAGTTCAAGAAGGCAAGAGCGTTAAAATCTTAGGAAACGGCAATTATCTTTACTTTGCTGCAAGTAGCGACCCAACGAAGGGAACCGCTGTCTACGAAGGTGACAATAAAACAGCTGGCTTTTATACGCGAGATGATAGTGTTACGAATCAAACAACATTATCGATAGAAAACGCCAAGTGGATTAACAGTATTAACTTCGGAATTTTTGAAGTATCAAAAAATGCCGCAGCAAAAACCATTTACAAAAATGTTATCGAAATGAACGGTTCTGCGGACAAAGGTGCTACGCCAATAATGAATAGGGCGGGAGCAATCGAATTCTATGGTGATAACGTTTTTAACATTACTAGAGCACTTAGTAAAAACTGGGGTTCAGGTAAAGTGGATGCTAAAAATTTAGGCAGTACGCTTACTTCTCCAGCTGGTTATGCGAACGCTAACTGGATTCAGGGTGGAAATGACGTTACTGTATATGATGGATCCACAACTGTTAATTCAAACGCGAAGTATCAAAAAACGATTCACCATTATGATTCAGCTAACTTTGACTCCCGCTTGACGGTTAAGTCGAAAGCTAAATTGTATTGGAACAGCGATACAATCTGGTTTTTGGAAGAACGACGAGTGAAGACAAAGACTTGGAACATCGAGGATAAAGCACAATTCATTATCAATGGAACCGTGAACTCGATGGGTAACAACAAGATTACTAACGAACACCAATGGTTTGGCCGAGATAATGAATTAGCTCCTTGGAATCTAAACATCGGAAAAGGGGCGGTGCTTGATGCGCAAACCGGTGGAACGATTTACCGTGGAAGAACATCAACGATTAATCCAACCAATATTAACGTTGGGGAAAATGGAACGCTTTCCCTTCGGACGCTAGCTGCTTCTTGGTCTTTGTTTGACGGAAGCTTGGCTGGTGGATCCATTAATTTGAGTAAGAATTCGCATATGGTATTGCAGGCGAATGTCACGAATAAAGTGCCGATGTTTGCGAATAGTGGGGGTAGTATTTACCTTAATGGACCTGGATTGGGACTAACCGCGTCATCAAATTTTGATGGAAGCGATGCCTATCATGAGCCAGCAGCAACAGGTGCCATCTTTGTTACCATGGATGGCTTCCCTGTTAAACCCGCCTATTCAAGTGCCACGACGAGTAAGCTTCCGACGGCTAAGTACATTGAATTTGGTACTGGAACGCCAATTGTAACCTTTGGTGCAACGATGCTTGATCGCTTGTTCAAATTAGATTCTTCAAAGTTGCCAATGACCACTGGACTGTCTTCCTTGATTGGTGGACAGGACCCGATGAGCTTTGCAGTGACGTCGAATAAGGAAGATCCAAACGTTGCCGTTCAAGCTAAGATTACAAACCAGAAGTTTGGGGATGCTTTTAAGTATTCTTGGAAGAGTAATAACGGTGATGTGACGGCGTTGAATTCAACTCCTAAAACCATTTGGACGATGAATGATGGCTACGATTACTCAGAAGGTGGAGCCGGTTATAACTACACGGCCAACTTCGATCAAAATCATGGTCTTATGATGCAAACAACGAATCAGTTAAAGAATGGTACTTATGACGATGCGACAATTAACTACTCGTTGGTTGATGGTCCGCAGACAAGTAACTAATCGTATGAAAAGAACCGCTGTGATGCGGTTCTTTTTTAGTGCAATGAAAAAGACCGGCGGTTAGCCGGTCTTTGTTTTTATAAAGGAAATTACTTCTTCTTTTTACGTGACCACCAGTGCTTCTTCTGGTCCTCTTCCAATTCGATGCGTTGCACGCGGGAAGTGACCTTATCCAACTGGCTCAACGTTGCCATTTGGAGGTGCTGCTGTTGATCCACCGTCGTTTGTGTTTTCTCCAAGTTGTTTTCAGCGCTCTTCAAGCTTTCCTTCAACGTGTCGATGTGTTGCTGACGGTCTGACAGTTGCTGATCCTTGTAGCCGATTTGTGACTCGAGCATCTGAAGCTTCATCTTCAACAATTCAACTTCCGCTTCGGTCTCAGCGTTCAATGACCCGAGGTATGAGTCGTTTCCGGGCTTCAAAGCAGCCAACTGGTCTTCTGTATACGTTCCGTTCAAATCGATACCGCGCAATTTTGCCCGGTGGAAGACCGTTTCACGGTCCACGCCAAGGTACAAAACAAGCTCAGCGGTTGAACCAAACGTATAGTAATCAATCATGTTTTCGCGTTTTACTTTCAACTGACTAACCTCCATTGAAAACAGCGTATCATTATTTATCGCCGTTTGTTTGAGTCATGGTCGGGATGAATAGCTATAATACTAAACGTTGATAAAGGTTTAAAACTTTTATTAACCTAACCCTACAATATTTAATTATACCAAAAAACATTGCTAGGGCGGGCTTTCTCGGCTCGAATTTATGAAAATCGCTAGGGTTCTTTCGATAAAATCTTTTTTAAAAGTGTGCTATCATAAAAATAGATTAGAATGGTTAGAAGGAGGACAAATATGTTCATCACCATTATTTTTAATGCCGTTTGGGTAGGAATCCTAGCTGGAATTCTAGGTTTTTTGGTTCAATCTGGCTGGAAAAACGTTGTAAAAAGCGAAGAAGATAAAAAAACAGAAGCCTTGAGTATTGGAGCTGGCATCTTTATTGATCTCGGTAAGATTCGTCTCTTTCTCCTGTCCATCTTGATGGGGGTTGTTTTCGTCATTTGGGCAAACTACGACTCAGCCATAACTGATGGTTCTGGAACCGTCTTTGGTTTCATCATCTGGTTAGCAACCGAAGGAATCTACGACCCTGTCTTCAAAAAGAAGCCATGGTTCTTCCACAAGCCTTGGCAACAAAGTGTCTCACACATCATTGCCTTCATTTTGTGGGGCTGGACAATCTATCTGGTCGCTATCGGTTTGCCAATCTCAGGTGTCTATTTCTAATTGTTTGGTAAAAGAGGTTTAAAACCTCTTTTTTTATATCATTCATTCCTTTTAATCATTGATTTAATATCGATTTGGAATAAATACGAACAAATGTTCGTATTTTTATGGAAAATGATAATAAAACCAGGTATAATGAAAGCAAGAAATCGAAAAAACGAAAGGGCCTGCCGCCAAACTGAATATCGCAGAGCGATAGATAGGAAGGTGTGTTATGGTTCTTGTTGGAAAATCAATGCTTAAGGGCATCAATCAAAAAAGAGTCGAAACGGAGTTACGCGTCTACTTTCAGATTGACTTAGCCTCGCGGATTAAGAGTGCCCGTAAAGTGCACGGGCTTTCACAAGCACAAGTGGCGGCGTTATTGCACTTGTCCCAGTCCGCAATCTCTAAGTATGAATCAGGTCAGGTTCTTCCTGATTTGCTTGTTCTCTTGTCTTTTTGTCACTTGTACAAGCGCGAGTTAGAGAAATCTTTTGACTGTCCGTTCTTTAGAGAGTATCAAGCAAAGCTCCCATGCATTGAGGATTGAACGCAAAAGCGGCATCCGCTCATTAGCGGATGCCGTTTTTGTATGCAATAAAAGGAAAAAGAAAAACGCCGAAAGCAAGGAGTCTTTCGGCGTTTCTTCGATTCGCTTCGTCGACTAATGTTTAGTCAGCTGACAAAGCATCGATTGGGTTCAAACGGGCTGCACGGCGTGCTGGCAAGAGTGCAGCAAGGAGTGAGATGATCAATGCCAATACGAAGGCAGTGATGACGTTACCCGTTGAGATTTGGACAAAGGCGTAGTCCGCGATGCCCTTCAACGCACCGTTTACACCACTTTGAGCCAAGAAGGCAATTCCAGTGGCGACTACGGCGGACAAGACACCGGTAATCAATGATTCGGCGATGAAGAGACGTTGGATGTCCTTCTTTGATTCACCCAAGGCACGGAGAATTCCGATTTCCTTAGTACGGGCTGAAACGGACATGAACATCGTTACGATAATCATCAAAGCGGAAACAAGGAGTGAGATGCCGGCAATCGTTGCCAAAATCGTCGTGACCAAGTTGACGTAAGTCTGAATGGTCTTAATCATGCTTTGAACCGTTTGGGTCTTGTAAAGACGGTTGTTGTTGTCCTTCAAAGCATCAATCTTTTCAGCAGTTGGTGTTACGTTGTCCAAGTCGTCGATCTTAACAGATACTGACTGTGGGTCGGTTTCAACGTTTGCGGCTTGCATAGCCTTCACCATTGAATCCGTGTTCAAGGCGTTGACGGCCGTACCATTTTCAGATTCAGCAATTCCAGAAACCGTAGCGGTCATCGTAACCGTCACCATTTCCTTGTTCTTGTTCATCGTCTGGTATGACAATTCAACTTGCTTACCAAGGATGTCCTTGTAGTTATCCTTGTTAAACTTTTCGGCAACGGTCTTCTTATCAATAAGAACTTCACCGGCCTTCGTTGGGGCGTGACCGGCCTTAATTTGATCCGTTGAATCAGAAGCCGTCCAGTTTTGAGCAGTGCGCATCTTTTGCGTTTGGTTGTTGTACTTCACGTCAATGTTTGCTGCATTGTATGAACCTTCAACAGACTTCACGTGCTTTTGCTTCTTCAACTGATCCATTTGGGAAGTCGTGAAGGCAGGCGTGTCAACCTCATCTTGGTCACCAAACTGTGATTGGTCGGCGTCCTTCACATAACGTGAGACTGACATCACTTGGGGATTTGCGACCTTGGTGATTTGGTTACCCATGTAACCGGAAACACCGTTTCCAAGACCTGAGAAGAGAACAACAGAGAACAAACCGATGGATGTTCCCAAGATGATGAGGGAGTTGTGCTTGATGTTGTACTTGAAGTGTTTGAACGCGTTGCGGATAGCAGACAAACTGGACAACTTCTTTGAAGGAATCATTTCCTTATCTTGAAGAGGGTAAGCAGCCTTGATGCGTTCGTCTGATTCGATTTGACCTTCGGCCAAGCGAACGATGCGCGTTCCTTCAGAAGCAACGGCTTCAGAGTGGGTAACTGTAATAACCAAACGGCCTTCTTCGGCAATTTCGTTCAACAGTTCCAAAACTTCCTTGGTGTTTTGGGCGTCTAGGGCACCGGTTGGTTCATCGGCAATCACAATCTTAGGATCGGATGCCAAGGCACGGGCAATGGCAACACGTTGCTTTTGTCCACCTGACAATTGGTTAGGGTACTTGCGCATTTGTTCGCCCAAGCCAACCTTTTCGAGCAATTCCTTGGCACGTGTTTCACGTTCCTTCTTTGACAAGGTTGTCATCTCGAGGGAAACCAACACGTTATCCAAAACGCTCAAGTGAGAAATCAGGTTGTAAGACTGGTAGATGTATCCGATCGTTTCACGACGGTACTTGTCTAATGCCTTTTCCTTCTTGTGGTCTAATTTCTGTCCGTTAACTTCAACAGAACCTTCGAAGTTGCGGTCCAATCCACCGATGATGTTCATCAACGTGGACTTACCACCTCCAGATTCTCCGAGAATAGAAACAAAGTCTCCGAGGTCGAAGTCGAGGTTGATTCCCTTCAAAACGGGGAATTCTTGTTGTCCTAAGAAGTAGGACTTCTTGATATTCTTTAATTCTAAGAATGCCATAATACATTTCCTTTGCTTTTATATTTTAGCTTACTGTACCAGTATAACGATTCCGGTTATCTTTTGTGCTTACAAGCTTGTAAGGTTAACCTTACACCGCTACAATAGGAATAACAGAAAGAATGAGAAGGAGTGAGCAATGAACATTGCAAAAATCGAAACCTTTTCAAAGAAGACTTTGGATGGGGATGCCTCGGGCCACGACTGGTTCCACGCAAAGCGGGTTGCTGACTGGGCGGTTCGTTTCTATGAAGAAGACCACGGTGAAGCCGACGGGCAGACGGAAAATGTTTTGCGCGCGGGCGGGTACTTGCACGATACAATTGATGACAAAGTCGTTGTTGATGTGCTGTCGCAAATCGACACGGTGGAAAAACTCTTGTCCGACGCCGACTTTTCCAAAGAGCAAATCGATGATGTGATGGACACCATTCAACACTTATCTTACTCTGCTAACTTGGAAGAAAAACATGAACTATCGACGCTTGGAAAGTACGTCCAAGACGCCGATCGGATTGAAGCGCTCGGTGCCATCGGGATTGCGCGCGTCTTTGCCTACGGTGGGGCGAAGGGACGTGCAATCGCTGATCCGCGTTCACTCCCAAAGACCAGTTTTAAAAATAAGCTAGCCTACCGCAACAGCAGTAACCCTTCTGTGAATCATTTTTACGAGAAACTATTCAAACTGCCGGCCCAGTTAAATACGGCGGCTGGTCGTAAAGAAGGGGCAAAAAGGGCGGATTATATGAAGTACTTCCTTCGTACTTTTAATGAAGAAACCGGCCTGTTGGAAAACAAGGCCTTCGATTTGGATAAGGTGTGAGATGAAAATAATTGAAGCGAATGTAGATGATTTGAAGGCATTGCAGACGATATCTCGTCAGACTTTTAAAGAGACGTTTGAAGAAGACAACGATGCCGCTGACCTTGAGAAGTATTTGGAAGAGGCATACGGGGATGAAAAGCTGGGCGCGGAATTAGCTAACCCAGAATCTTTCTTTTATTTGTTTGAAGTTGAGGGGGAATTAGCCGGCTACTTGAAGTTAAACGTCGGTGCTGCGCAAAGCGAACACGAGTTAGACGACGCCTTGGAAGTGGAGCGGATTTACTTCTTGAAACGATTCAAAGGACAAGGGCTTGGTAAGAAGGCCATCTCGATCGCCCATGAACAAGCAGAAAAGCTTGGCAAGGTGCGTTTGTGGTTGGGTGTGTGGGAACATAACGCCCCCGCCATCGACTTTTACAAAAAGCGTGGCTTCGAAGAATTCTCAGAACATATCTTTGTGCTGGGCGATGATCGCCAGCGTGATATCTTGATGAAAAAAGAATTGAATGCATAAGAAAAAGACCTTTCCATTTCGGAAAGGTCTTTTAATATTCAGTGATTATTCGCCGCGGTATACCCAGGCGTCACCATTTTGGGCCAAGAGCTTGTCAGCTGCTTCAGGTCCCATCGTGTCTGATTCGTAAATTTCAAGTGGTGCCTTGTCAGCTGCGTAAACATCTGAAAGGGCGTCCGTGAACTTCCAAGCCGTTGCAACACCGTGCCAGTCGGCAAAGTTTGAAGCGTTTCCGTCCAAGCAGTCGTGGATCATACGTTCGTATGGTGCTGGCGTTTCGGCCTTTTGTTCAGCCGTTGGGGCCCAACCCAAGTTAACCGTTTGCGTTGAGAAGTTATCCGCAACTTCCTTGGCGTTCAATGACATCGTGATCTTTTCGTCAGGTGAAACAACGATGGTCAAAACAGTTTCTTGTGGTTCTTGTTGACCACCAAACTTGAAGGCACCGGCCTTGAAGACAACGTCGATACGGGTCGTCTTCTTCGTCATGCGCTTTCCAGAACGGATGTAGAATGGCACGCCTTCCCAACGTGGGGTGTTAAAGTGCAATTCTCCAGCGATGTAAGTGTTCGTCTTTGAATCCTTAGGAACATCAGGTTCGTTTGTGTAAGCCACGTGACCTTCTTGCTTTCCCGCACCGTATTGTCCACGAACGAAGTAACGGTTAACGCCGGCTTCATCATAGATTTCCAAAGAAGAGAAGGCTTGGTTCTTAGCTTCTCGGATAGCAACGTCGGAGAAGTCCTTTGGTTCTTCCATGGCCAACCAACCGATGATTTGCATCGTGTGGTTTTGAATCATGTCCAAGAGTGCGCCGGCTTGGTCGTAGTATCCCGCACGTTCTTCAACTCCGAGCGTTTCCGCCAAAGTAACTTGAACGTTCTTGATGTAATCCTTGTTCCAAGCTGAGTTCAACATTGGGTTACCGAAGCGGAGTGGGGCGATGTTCATCACCATTTCCTTACCCAAGAAGTGGTCGATTCGGTAAACTTGGTCTTCAGAGAAGGCAGATGTCAATTGGTTTTGCAATTCTTCGGCCGTCTTGTATGAAGTTCCAAATGGCTTTTCAATCATGATGCGGTTGTAACCTTCATCAGCCAAAAGACCTTCAGACTTCAAGAACTGAGCAATCGTTCCGAAGAAACGAGGCGCAACAGACATGTAGAAGATGCGGTTACCCTTCACGCCGAACTTGGCAGAAGCCTTTTCGATTTCTTCCTTCAAAGAAGCGTATCCAGCTGCGTCGGTAACGTCAGAAGCTTCGTATGAGAAGTGGGCCAAGAAGGCTTCCACTTGTTCTTTGTCTTGTCCTTCTGACACAGATTGGCGAACCATATCTTGGTATTCAGCATCCGTGATGTCTTGACGGGCCGTTCCAACGATGGCGAAGTGCTCTTGCAAGTAGCCCTTCTTATACAAGTTGAAAACGGATGGGTAAAGCAGGCGCTTGGCGAGATCACCAGTAGCACCAAAGAACGTAATTAAGGTCTTTAATTCAGCAACCATATGAATCCCCTTTATCTCTTTTCTCTTATCCTCTTCATTATAAACGATTCAACGTTAAAAATCAGTTTGAAAGGCTTAAAAAAATAAAAAATGCAACCGCTTACTTTACGATAAGGCTGGGAATGTTAAAGTTCTGCCCTTTTTGGTCCCCGTCCCTGTTAGAATAGAAGCAGTATATCAATTTCTAAAAAAGTTGAAAAAACCAAATGCCAAGCAGGATAAGGAGGAAGCGGATGGTCGAAACAAATCGTAAAAAGTTAAATGAAAAGTGGCTGTTGATTGCCAACTTGGCAGCCAACACTGGACACGCCATGATTTGGCCAGTAACAACGCTGCACATGACGTTGAATCTGGGCCAGTCGCTAACGACCTCTGGTTTAGTTCTCTTGGTTGCCGCTTTGATGAATGTCTGCGGAGCCTTTATTGCCGGCCAACTCTTTGATCGTTGGAAGCCTTATCCATCCTTGATTGGTGCCTCTGTTTTGGCTTTCTTATCCGTCTTTGCCCTTTTCTTCTATAATGGCTGGCCAGTCTTTGCCATCTTAATTTGGCTGGTTTCCATTGGGCTTGGTGCGATTACGACTTTGCTAAACGCCTACGCCACGACGGTGACTGGAAAGCAAACTCGAGTCATTTTCAACAACATGTATATCATGCTAAATGTTGGCGTTGTCTTTGGAACATTGGTTGTCGGTTATTTGTTCAACTATGGTTTCTCGTGGTTGATGTTGATTGCTTCGACCTTGTATGCGGTGTTGGGAATTATCGTTGCCATCTTCTTTAACGTTGATACCGAACCGGTGCAAGAAAGCGTTGAAGAAGTTCAAAACGACACGGTCACTGCGGATCCAGAAGACCTCCAAAAAGCCATTAAGTTTGATGGGGCAGCAAAGAAGGCGAAGTTGAAGATGACGCCACTTCTTTTGTGGATTGCCGCCTTTCTTCTATTGATGTATCTTTCCTATATGCTCTGGGAAACGGTCATGGCTAACTATCTGTATAAGATTGGTATTTCAACAGCCCACTATGCGAACCTCTGGGTTTTGAATGGTTTGACGATCATCGTCTTCCAGAAGATGATTTCAAACTGGGCTAACAAAAGAAACTATGCCATCTCTGTTATTTCGGGTGGACTGATTTTCGCGACGTCCTTCATTTTGATGTTGTTTGTTAACCAGTTCTGGCAAATCGTTTTGGTCTTTGAGTTGTTGACGTTGGGTGAAATGCTTGCTTCGCCACAGGTTCCAGCCTGGGTTTCACAAGTGACGCCAAAGGAAGTTTCTGGGCAAGCTCAGGGCTTTGTCGGCATGATGATTTCACTTGGTCGAATGCTCGGACCGGTCTATGGTGGAATTATGCTCGACCACGGATGGTTTGACGCCCTCTTTATCTCCGTCTTTGCGGGGATGGTCCTCGTGAACTTTGGTTTATATTTGATGGTTTCAAAAAAGAAATCAACCAAAGCTTAATTATTAATAGGTACTAAATATGAATAAAACAGTTAATCGAACCTTTGCGAGCGTTTTGCTCCTTGGGGTTATCCTTATTTTGGCCGGTGGTATTATCGGTCTTGGTTTGGCGCCAATCGCGCCATTGTTGGTGGCTATTGCCTGGGTCGTTTTGATGATGCGTCTGAAAGGTGTTTCTTTCAAGGAAGCACAAGAAGCATTGATCAAGGGGATTGAACCTGGGCTCACGCCACTTTTCTTGTTCCTTTTGATTGGTGCTATGATTGCACTTTGGCTTGGAACCGGTGTTATCCCAACGATGATTTGGGCAGGATTCAAGTTGATCAATCCTGACTGGTTCTTGCCAACGGCGCTCATCACTTCCGCAATTGTTGGAACGGTGATTGGGTCTGCTTTTACAACCTTGTCGACCGTCGGTGTTGCCTTGATGGGGATTGGTATCACGCTCGGATTCAATCCTGCCCTGGTAGCCGGATTCATTCTTTCCGGTGCCATCTTCGGTGATAAGACGTCACCGTTGTCCGACTCAACAAACCTAGCGGCTGCCGTTTCTGAAACGGATTTATTTGCCCACTTGAAGAACTTAATGTGGACGACGATTCCTGCCTTCACGGTGACCTTGATTTTGGCCTTCTTCTTTGGCTCTGATGTGAAGCACGGCGGAACAACAACCCAGGGGTTGACCCTAACTCACTTGCTCACGCCAACGTGGTGGGCGATTGTTCCAATCCTACTCATCTTGGTGACTGCTATTAAGAAGGTTCCGGCCATTCCGGCCTTGTTAATTAATGTTGTTGTATGTTCCGTTTTTTTCTTATTAAATGGTCATTCGTTAGAACAACTATCAAACCTCATTGTTAGTGGATACAAAACGCCTTCGCACAACGCCACTTTGGCGGCTTTGTTGAACCGTGGTGGAATGGTTGCCATGATGGACACAATCATGTTGATTATGCTGGCACTCGGTTTGGGTGGTGTACTGTCACATCTTAATATTTTGAAAGCGGTGATGAACCCGCTCGTGTCAAAGTTGAAGTCCCAACGGTCGCTCGTTTTTGCCACCTTGGTGACAGGAATTATGACGAACTTCTTAGTCGGTGAACAGTACTTATCAACCATGCTACCAGGGCAGCTCTTCAAAGATGACTACAAGCGCTTTGGTCTGTCGCCTTTGGCTTTGTCCCGTGCCATGGAAGATTCCGGTGCCATCGCAAACTACCTTGTTCCTTGGGGAGTTGCTGGTGCCTTTGCCAGCCAAACACTTCACGTTTCAGTGCTTTCCTTTGTGCCCTTCACTTTCGTGGCCTTGCTCTCACCAATCTTTTCATTGCTTTCTGCTTTGACGGGAATTGGTTTGAAACAAGCTGAAAAAGGCGCATAAAATAATTTTTTAAAAGTCAGCGGCGATAGTCGCTGGCTTTTTACGTATAATCCAGCGTAGGGGAGGAAGAGGCTGAATTTCACGGTTTTTCAAACCCCTTGTCAAAAGACTAAAAATTTAGTATATTTAATAGACGTGAGTACAGAAATCTGTACGCACTCCTTGCAACCAATTCGGGTTGCCAGAGACCAAAAGGAGGAAAAATCTATGACTACAGCATACGAATTAACATACATTATTCGCCCTGACATGGAAGCTGATGCCAAGAAGGCGCTCGTTGAACGCTTTGACGGTATCTTGACTGACAACGGTGCGACTATTGCTAAGTCAGCTGACTGGGCCGCTAACCGCCGTTTCGCTTACGAAATCGCTGGTTACCGCGAAGGTACTTACCACGTAGTTGAATTCTCAGCAGACGTTAACGACGCCGCTAATGAATTCGACCGTTTGGCAAAGATCTCAGCTGATATCTTGCGTCACATGATCGTTAAGACTGACGAAAAGTAATCAGGCATTCCACAGGGAGGGACCTAAAAGATGATCAATCGAGTTGTATTAATTGGACGGTTAACCCGTGATGTGGAATTGCGTTATACCCAATCAGGTGTTGCAGTTGGTTCATTTACGCTTGCCGTAAACCGTAACTTTACGAACGCCAACGGGGATCGCGAAGCTGACTTCATTAACGCCGTTATCTGGCGGAAGGCAGCGGAAAACTTTGCCAACTTTACCGGTAAGGGTGCCCAAGTTGCAATCGAAGGTCGCTTGCAAACTCGTAACTACGAGAACA
This sequence comes from Fructobacillus broussonetiae, assembly GCF_018437275.1. Lineage (GTDB taxonomy): Bacteria > Bacillota > Bacilli > Lactobacillales > Lactobacillaceae > Fructobacillus > Fructobacillus broussonetiae. The sequence goes on along the minus strand of NZ_JAAMFK010000008.1, from coordinate 48,983 downwards.
ACGCTGGCCAACGAGTATACGTGACTGAAGTTTCTGTCGACAACTTCTCATTGTTGGAGTCAAAGGCTGATTCAGAACGTCGCCGTGCTCAAAATGGTTCTTCAGACCAAGGTCAAAACTTCCAGAACGGTGGTTTTGGTGGTGGCCAAGCGGATTCATTTGCAAGTAACAACCAAAGCAATAATCAAAGTGCTGGTAACGCAAACCCATTTGCAGCCAACACAAATTCGGAAATCGACATCTCAGATGACGATTTGCCATTCTAAAAATTCTTTTACGAAAGGAGCTTCTCATGTCAGAACAAAACGCACGTCCACAACGTCGTCGCCCACAAGGTGGACCACGCCGTCGTCGTAAGGTTGACTACATCGCAGCTAACCACATCGAATACGTCGACTACAAGGACACAGAATTGTTGGAACGTTTCATCTCAGAACGCGGTAAGATCTTGCCACGTCGTGTGACTGGAACTTCAGCAAAGAACCAACGCAAGGTTACGGCAGCTATCAAGCGTGCCCGTATCATGGCCTTGTTGCCATTCGTCACTGAAGACTAATGGTATTTAACCAAGACTTAGGTCTTGGTTTTTTTGTGCACAAAATTCTTTAAATCGCCTGTTTAAAGGCGTTTCTGGCTTCCTTTTCCTTCTGACTTTTAATCGTGTACGCCAGGATATGGTAAAATAGGGCTAACATTCAAAGAAATTTGAGGCAGTTATGAAAACATTTCTAAATATTGGTGCTTTATTCCGCTACCAACAAAATAAAACTTTTATCATGTCGCTCTCAATGGCGGCACTTGTTACCTTGCTGTCATTGGTGCTTGCAAGCATGTACAGCATTGTGTTTGGACTCGTTTGGCTTGTCATCTTGATTATTATGGCGGCTGTTTTGCTTCGCCAATTAATCTTGTCCAGCCAGGACTCAGAATCCTACCTGGATGAGTTGACCTACCGAGTGAAAAATAGCCAGCAAGAAGCAATCTTGCAGATGCCACTTGGAATCGTTTTGCTGGATGGTGATCGTGTGGTTTGGGTTAACCCTTATCTCCAAGAGCTCTTGAAGGAACGTGATTTAATCGGTTCAAACCTTTCAGAAGTGGAGCCGGAAATCGGTGAAGCGATGAAAAAAGACGAAGAAGTCACAATCGTTAACTGGTTGAATCGCTCCTTTGTCGTGAACTACCAAGAAGACCTTGGGGCCCTCTACTTGATGGATAGTTCCGAAAACGTCGCTTTGAAAAAGGACTTGGATGACCACCGCTTGGTTACGGGAATTGTATCCGTTGATAACTACGAAGAAGTAACTGAGGGAATGCTCGATTCTGAAACGTCAAAGTTGCGTACGGAAGTGACGGAACAGTTGACGGATTGGTCAAAGAATTACCGTCTCTATGTTCGTCGCCTTTCACCAATTTCATACCTTTTGATGGGTTACCAAGAAGACTTAAAGAAGGCTGAAGACGATAAGTTCTCAATCGTGAAGATTGTGCGTGAAGCAACGGCACAACAGAATTCGCCTTTGACGTTATCAATGGGAATTGCCTATGGAGAACAAGACATTAACTCCCTTGTTCAACTGGCACAAACAAACTTGGACTTGGCCCTTGGTCGAGGTGGGGATCAGGTTGTTGTGAAGGCTGAAAACGCACCTGCACGTTTCTATGGTGGAACGACTAACCCAATGGAAAAGCGGACGCGAGTCCGTGCCCGTGTGATTTCACAGACCGTTGCGGAATTGATTGACCAGGCTGACCAAGTATTTGTTGTTGGACACAAGATGCCCGACTTGGATGCTGTTGGTTCAGCCATGGGACTCTGGCGCTTTAGCCAGACGCGCGAACGCAAGGCCTTTGTCGTGGTTGACGAAGAAAAAATTTACTCGGACATTCAGTCTTTGTTGAAGGCTGTTCGAAACACGGATCCGGAAGACGCGGAACCTGGTGTCAACTTGGGTGCCTCTGTCATCTCTGAAAAAGATGCCCTTGAACGTGCAACGGATCGTTCGTTGTTGATTTTGGTTGACCATGCTCGAGAAGCCTTGTCGGGTGCACCAGAATTACTGCACAAACTAGACGAACACTTGGTGGTTATTGACCACCACCGTTTGGCTGAAAACGGATTGACTGAAAAGCCAATTCTTTCATACATTGAACCGTATGCTTCTTCTACTTCAGAATTGGTAACGGAATTGTTGCAGTACCAAAACCAAAAGAGTGCGCCAATCACACGATTGGAAGCAACGGCCATGCTTGGTGGTATCCAAGTGGATACGAAGAACTTTGTCTTACGGACTGGTTCACGTACCTTCGACGCCGCTTCTTACTTGCGTGCTAACGGTGCCGATAGTGAATTGATTCAATCCTTCTTGAAGGAAAAGTTCTCTGACTTCAAGGCTCGTGCTGAATTAATCTCAGCTGCCGAAGTGAAGAATGAAGCAGCTATCTCAGTCGGTGATAACGAGACGGTATACCCTGGTGTGATTACCGCCCAGGCAGCCGATGAGTTATTGCAAATTGAAGGTGTTAAGGCATCCTTTGTTTTGACAAAGCGCGACGACGGACGTGTTGGAATCTCGGCGCGTTCAAACGGTGACTTTAACGTTCAAACGGTCATGGAAGACTTGGGAGGTGGTGGACACTTGTCCAACGCCGCCACACAAATGGCAGATGTCACAACAAACGAAGCGTACGACAAGTTAGTTGAAGCCATTGAAGGTCAGGAAGAAGAGGAAGCGGCTAACTAAAAGCTGCTGTATAATAAAGAAAAGAATGCGGGACGAAGTCCCCTTAGAGGAGGCAGATATGCAAGTAGTATTCTTGGAAGATGTAAAAGGTCGTGGTAAGAAGGGCGAAGTAAAGAACGTTCCTGATGGATACGCCAACAACTTCTTGATTAAGAACAAGAAGGCTGAACCTGCCACTGGAAAGAATTTGGGGGCCGTTAAGGGTCGCCAAAAGGCCGAAGAAAAGCAAGCTGCTGCTGAATTGGCCGCCGCTAAAGATTTGAAGGCGAAGTTGGAAGACGAAAAGACGGTTGTGACGATTCCTGGTAAGGCGGGAACGGATGGCCGTTTGTTCGGTGCTGTTTCAACAAAGCAAATCGCCGCTGAATTAGAAAAGCAATACCAGGTGAAGATCGACAAGCGTAAGTTGTTGTTGGACCAACCAATTCACGCCATGGGCTTCACGTCAGTACCTGTTAAGTTGCACAAGCAAGTTCAAGCTGAACTTCGCGTACACGTTAAAGAGGGGTAATTTATGGCCGACGTTTCATTAATGGCCAACGAATATCGCCAAGCGCCTCAAGACATCGAAGCTGAAAAAGCCGTCCTTGGGGCGATTTTCTTTGATGTCTCTTCTGAGACGGCAATGAGCACTGCTGAATCAATCTTGGAGGCCAAGGATTTTTACCGAAGCGCGCACCAAGAGATTTTCAAGGCAATGCACCTGCTTGTCGCTGAAAGCCGGCCAATCGATATTTTGACCTTGCAAGACAAGTTGAACGGTGAGGGACAACTCGAAAACGTAGGTGGGTTAGCCTATCTTTCTGAACTGTCTGAATCAACTGCGTCTGCTGCTAACTTGAAGCACTACGCAGCCATCGTTCATGAAAAAGCGGTTTTGCGCCGTTTGATTGAATCCCTAATGAAGTCCATGTCACTTGCCTACGACGGAGGTAAAGATTCCACTGAGTTGTTGGAACAAGTGTCACACGAAGTGGATCAATTGGCTTCGAACCAGGGGAACGATGAGCTTCGTTCCATCCAGGATGTTATTGCTGAATTCAACGAAAACTTGGAAGAGGCTTCAAAAAACGATTCTGATATCGTTGGCTTGGCAACGGGGTACCAAGAGCTTGATAAGTTGACACACGGATTCCGTGAGGATCAAATGATTGTCATTGGTGCCCGTCCAGCCGTTGGTAAGACAGCCTTTGTTTTGAACATGGCACGGAATGCCGCTAAGTCCGAAAAGGTACCTGTCGTTATCTTCTCACTGGAAATGGGTGCCGTTGATTTGGTTACTCGTTTGGTTGCCGCAGAGGGTGGAATTGATTCCAACCATTTGACGACTGGACAGATGACAAAGGACGATTGGTCGACGTTGACGGTTGCCACAAACTCTTTGTCGCAGATGAAGATTTACATGGACGATACGCCTGGAATTCGAATCGCTCAAATTGGTGCAAAGTTGCGCCAACTTGAAAAAGATTTGCTTGCGGGTATGTCAGAAGAAGAACGAATTGCTAATCCGCATCCGTTGGGGATGGTCGTGATTGATTACTTGGGTCTGATTGAGTCAGGAAACACCGAGAGTCGTCAGCAGGCCGTTTCTGAAGTTTCTCGTTCCATCAAGAAGCTTGCGAAGGAATTGCACACACCAATCGTTGCACTGGCACAGCTTTCTCGTGGTGTCGAACAGCGAACGGACAAGCGTCCGGTTCTTTCTGACTTGCGTGAATCTGGATCAATCGAACAGGATGCCGACATCGTTGGTTTCTTGTACCGTGATGATTACTACCGTAACGATGGCGAAGATGATGCTGGACCTGCTGAACAAGAGCCAGAACAAGAATCTGTTCCCATCGAAGTTATCTTGGAAAAGAACCGTGCGGGAGCCAGAGGAACGGCGACGTTGATGTTCAACAAGCCAACCTTTAAGTTCGCCGACCGGGCACCAGGCTATCGGGATGAAAATCCTTACGGAGGTGCACCATTGCCACCAATTCCGCCTGAAACAAGTAACGGTTATTAATATCAATAAAAAAAGCACATCAAGCGATGTGCTTTTTTGTTTGTTCTAGTTTTCGGTAAGGTCCTCAAAAGAAGAGCCAATCATGGCCGCTAAGTCTGTTGGCTTCATTTTATCAGAGTGCCCGAGTTCCCCAGCAGAAACGAGGAAGAATTCCTTGTCCTCAGCCTGTTTGGCGAGGTAAATTGGAAAGCCTTTGTTCTGCCAAATACCAACGGGGTTGTTTGCCCCGTGAATATAGCCGGTGGTTTTTTCCAGTTCCTTTTGAGGGAGCATGTGCACTTTCTTATTCCCAGATACAGAGGCGAGCTTTTTCATGTCGAGGCGTTCGGTGAGGGGCACGACGGCAACGACGGGCCCCGTTTTATCACCTTTAGCAGCCAAAGTCTTATAGATGTCAGACTCTTGAATGCCCAACTCCGCAAAACGGGCGGCCTTTTCCTCTTCACTCAGCTCAAGGGCGTTCAGCTTCATCGGCTCGAAAGCCACCCCATGCTTTTTTAGAACTTGTTCGGGTAATGTTTTTTTATCTTTTTTCTTCTTTGCCATAGGGTTATTTTAGCACAAAATGGCAAAGTCAGACCCGGTCCGGGCAACCAGTTTTTAAACTGGTCCGACCAATTCATGCTAAAATAGAGGCATGACAGAAGCAAAATACGTGGCTGTTCAAGCCGACATCAAATCAAAAATTTACCAGGGAGCATACCCTGATCTGAAGCTGCCTGACGAGCGGACGATGGCAGAAGACTACGACGTCTCCCGCTCTTCCATCAAGCGTGCGCTTAACGTTTTGGTTCAGCAGGGGATCATCTTCAAGAAGCGTGGTTCTGGAACCTTCGTCAACCCGCTCTATTTAAAGAACCAAGCCATCTTCCAGCACGAAGGATCAAACTTGGGTGTGTCCGATTCTTTTCGAATCAACGGACAGGCACCATCCATTGAGCTGCTCGACTTTCGCGTGATTCAGGCCAATCCAGAACAACAATCCGCTCTTTTCTTAAATGACGGTGATTTTGTTTATGAAATTAAGCGTTTGCGTAAGTTGGATGGTGTTCCCTTTATGATTGAGTACGGTTACGTGCCAATCGCCCTCCTTCCGGGATTGAAGAAGGGGGATGTTACCCAGTCCATCTATGGCTACGTCGAAAAAGAAAAGCAACGCAAGGTGACGCGATCCTTCATGACCGTGATGTGTGCGCCTTCAAACGACGAAGAGCAGAAGCTTTTGCAACTGAAAGAAACAGAGCCCGTTGGCATCATGGAAGGAATCTTCTTTATGGATGACGGAACGCCGCTTGAGTACGCTAATATGCGTTTGCATTACGAATACCTGCGCTATAACGCTTTTGTTTCCCTTGGTTCAGAATAAGAAAATCAAGTTCTTATAATTGGACCGGTCCAATTATAATTTAAATGCAACCAAAATCGAGAAAGTTGCTTCCAAGGGCTGGTTTTTCTTGAATCACCATTTGTCACTCGATATAATGTACTTGTAAATATTTAATCGGAGGAACGCATAAGCGTCCTTCGTGTAAAGAAAAAAGGAGTACTATTTACATGGTTGATTACAACTCAAAAGAGTACTTGGAACTCGTTGATAAGTGGTGGCGCGCAACCAACTACTTGTCAGCTGGGATGATTTTTTTGAAGTCAAACCCATTGTTCTCAGTTACTAAGACGCCAATTCAAGCTGAAGACGTGAAGGTTAAGCCTATCGGGCACTGGGGAACGATCTCTGGTCAAACTTTCTTGTACGCTCACGCAAACCGTCTGATCAACAAGTATGACTTGAACATGTTCTACATCGGTGGTCCAGGACACGGTGGCCAGGTTATGGTTACGAACGCCTACCTCGATGGTGAATACACGGAAGACTACCCAGAAGTTACACAAGACTTGAAGGGTATGTCAACGTTGTTCAAGCGCTTCTCATTCCCAGGTGGAATTGGTTCTCACATGACGGCCCAAACACCAGGTTCTTTGCACGAAGGTGGAGAATTGGGTTACTCATTGTCTCACGCCTACGGTGCTGTTTTGGATAACCCTGACCAAATTGCTTTCGCAGTTGTTGGTGATGGTGAAGCCGAAACTGGTCCATCAATGACTTCATGGCACTCAATCAAGTTCTTGAACGCCAAGAACGATGGTGCTGTTTTGCCAATCTTGGACTTGAACGGATTTAAGATTTCTAACCCAACGATCTTCTCACGTATGTCAGACGAAGAAATCACAAACTTCTTCAAGGGTCTTGGATTCTCAGCTCGTTTCATCGAAAACGACGACATCCACGACTACATGGCTTACCACGAAAAGACTGCTAAGGTTATGGACGAAGCCATCGAAGACATCCAAGCTATCCAAAAGGATGCCCGTGAAAACGGAAAGTACGAAGATGGTACGATTCCTGCATGGCCTGTAATCATCGCTCGCTTGCCTAAGGGTTGGGGTGGACCAACACACGACCTTAAGGGAATGCCAATCGAAGATTCATTCCGTGCCCACCAAGTTCCATTGCCACTTGGCCAAAACAACTTGGAAACTTTGCCACAATTCGAAGAATGGATGAATTCATACAAGCCTGAAGAATTGTTCAACGCTGATGGTTCATTGAAGGATGAATTGAAGGCGATCGCTCCTAAGGGCGACAAGCGTATGTCTGCTAACCCAATCACGAACGGTGGACGTAAGCGCGGCGAAGCTTTGAAGGACTTGGACTTGCCAGACTGGCACAACTTCGTAAACGATATCAACGATGATAACCGTGGAACGTTGTTGCCTGACGCAAACCACAACATGGACATGTTCACTTTGTCAACTTACCTTGAAAAGGTAATGCAAATGAACCCTAAGTCATTCCGTTTCTTCGGACCTGACGAAACGATGTCAAACCGTCTCTGGTCATTGTTCGACACGACTAACCGTCAATGGATGGAAGAAGTGAAGAACCCTAACGACCAATTCGAAGCTCCAGAAGGTCGTATTTTGGATGCTCAATTGTCAGAACACCAAGCTGAAGGTTGGTTGGAAGGTTACACGTTGACTGGACGTGTTGGAATCTTCGCATCATACGAATCATTCTTGCGTGTTATTGACTCAATGCTTACGCAACACTTCAAGTGGTTGCGTCACGCATCAGAACAAGCATGGCGTAACGATTACCCATCATTGAACGTCATCTCAACGTCAACTGCATTCCAGCAAGATCACAACGGTTACACTCACCAAGATCCTGGTATGTTGACTCACTTGGCTGAAAAGAAGTCAAACTTCATCCGTCAATACTTGCCTGCCGATGGTAACGCAACGTTGGCTGTGATGGACCGTGCCTTCTCAGAACACTCAAAGGTTAACCACTTGGTTATCTCAAAGCAACCACGTCAACAATGGTTCTCAGCTGCTGAAGCTGAAGTCCTTGCTAACGAAGGTTTGAAGACAATCGACTGGGCATCTACTGCACCATCAGGTGACGTCGACATTACCTTTGCTTCTGCAGGTACTGAACCAACGATCGAAACGTTGGCCGCCTTGTGGTTGGTTAACCAAGAATTCCCATCAGTTAAGTTCCGTTATGTAAACGTTGTTGAATTGCTTCGTTTGCAAAAGAAGTCTGAAGCTGCTGGAAACGACGAACGTGAATTGTCAGCTGAAGAATTCAACAAGTACTTCCAAGCTGATACACCAGTTATCTTCGGATTCCACGGATACGAAGACTTGGTTGAATCATTCTTCTTCGAACGTAAGTTCCGCGGAGATGTTTACGTTCACGGTTACCGTGAAGATGGTGACATCACCACTACTTACGACATGCGTGTTTACTCACACCTTGACCGCTTCCACCAAGCCAAGGAAGCCGTTGAAGTCCTTTCAGGACGTGGCGTAATCGACCAAGCTGCTGCCGACACATTCATCTCAAAGATGGATGACATCTTGGCAAAGCACTTCAAGGTTACCCGTGAAGAAGGTCGCGACATTGAAGAATTTACGAAGTGGCAATGGTCAGCTTTGAAGTAAGCTGAACACTCCCTTCAAAAGAGCTAGCGAAAGCTGGCTCTTTTTTTATACAAAAAAGACGGATGAATTCTGCTATAATAGCCCTAATTGAGGAAGGAAAACCGCTATGAATACGATTAAATTAATTTCGATTGATATCGACGGAACACTTTTGAATGACAGCCGAGAGATTACGCCGGCCGTGAAAAAGGCTGTTACGGAAGCAACTGAAGCTGGCATTTATGTTGTTATCACAACGGGACGACCTGCAACAGGTGTGAAAAAGGTTATTTCTGACTTAGGACTGGTTGCTAACGACAAGTATGTCATCACGCACAATGGTGGTGTTGCACGTTCAACTGATCATGCAACGGACGTTTACCATGAATCATTGCCGTGGGATTTGTTTGAGGAAGCCTTGGCTTATGCACAAAAAGAAAAGGCCTACTTGCAAGTTGAATCAGACGAATACGCCTACACGTTGAATCGTGAATCAAACGTTTTTGTCGCTCAAGAAAACTACGTCGTTCAATTGCCCTTGAAGACGATTGATTCTGTGAAGGAATTAAAGGATGTACCTTTCGTTAAGGCAATGATTATTGGTGAAGAAGACGAAATGGACCGTGTCCAAGCTTCTGTTCCAGCGGACTTGAAGAACCGTGCGAACGTCGTTCGTTCAACGCCAAATAACTTGGAATTTATGAACAAAATTGCTTCAAAGGGGAAGGCGATGTTGGCCTTGGCGGATAAGCTCGGAATCAAACCCGAAGAAACAATGGCCATCGGAGATCAGGAAAATGATGTGACGATGATTGAGGCTGCTGGAATCGGTGTAGCAATGGGAAATGCCGTGCCATTGATTAAAGAAACGGCAAACGTTGAAACGACGGACAACAACCATGATGGTGTGGCGAACGCCATTAACAAGTACGCTTTAAACAAGTAAGGACCGGGTTTGACTTTGGCATCTGAAAAAGGAAAGGTCGATGGAAAATCGCCCTTTTTTCTATCCAGTTTTGCGTCAATTATTGGTATAATAGACATTGAATTAGTCAATTTACGCTTGGAGTAGTCTATGTCACAGTCAAATCTTAAACTTTTTTCCCTGTCATCGAATCATCCTTTAGCTGAAAAGATCGCAGCCGAAGTTGGTGTGCCACTTTCTGATATTTCCGTTAAGCGCTTCGCTGACGGTGAAGTACAGATTAACATCGAAGAATCTGTTCGTGGTGCCAATGTTTTCGTTATCCAGTCAACGTCACAACCGGTTAACGATAACTTGATGGAACTCTTGATTATGATTGATGCCTTGAAGCGGGCATCTGCTGAACAAATCAACGTTGTTCTGCCATACTATGGATACGCTCGTCAGGACCGCAAGGCTCGCTCACGCGAACCAATCACGGCCAAGTTGGTTGCCAACATGATCGAACGTGCTGGTGCCACCCGTGTCATGGCCCTTGATTTGCACGCTGCGCAAATCCAAGGATTCTTCGACTTGCCAATGGACCACCTTCAAGGTGCGCCACTTTTGGCTGACTACTTGATTGAAACGGGGATTGCCGACAAGGAAAACGCCGTTGTTGTTTCACCTGACCATGGTGGAATGACCCGTGCCCGTAACTTGAACAACATGCTTGGATTGGACGCACCTGTTGCTGTTATCGACAAGCGACGACCAAAGCCAAACGTTGCCGAAGTTGGTTCAATCGTTGGTGATGTTGCTGGAAAGACGGCCATCATGGTCGACGACATGATCGATACGGCCGGTACGATTACCCAAGGTGCTCAATTGGTATTGGAACACGGTGCCAAGGAAGTTTACGTTGCAGCATCTCACGCGGTGTTCTCAGGACCCGCTTTGGAACGCTTACAAAACTCCGTCTTCACGAAGGTTATCGTGACCGACTCCATCAACTTGCCTGACTCAAAGAAGTTCGACAAGTTGGAAATTGTGTCAGTTGGTGAATTGATTGGTGAAGCCATTCGTCGTGTATCCATGAACGAAGCCATCTCACCAATGTTCAAGCACCGTTTCCGTCGTCGCAATCAATAAATGAAATAAGTGATTTCTGGTACAAATATGACGTTTTTATCTTACGAATCAACGTGATATTGAACCAAAAGACCCTAGTAGAGGCATGCGCGCCGAAATTAGGGTCTTTTTTTATGGAAGCAATTTTAGTAAAAAAGTCAACATACGCCACAACTGTGTTACAATTACTCATATATAGTAATTTTTTAAATGGAGCGTGGGGTTATGTATAAGGTTTTAGTCGTAGATGACGAAAAGCCTATTTCAGATATCATTAAATTCAACTTGGTAAAAGAAGGATACGAAGTTGTTACAGCAGCTGACGGTAAGGAAGCTTTGGACTTGTACAAGTCTGAAAATCCTGACTTGGTCTTGTTGGATCAAATGTTGCCTGAAATCGAAGGAATCGAAGTGCTCCGCCAGATTCGTGCGAAGGATAAGACACCGGTTATCATGGTAACGGCCAAGGATTCCGAAATCGATAAGGTTATCGGACTTGAAATGGGAGCTGATGATTACATTACGAAGCCATTCTCAAACCGTGAATTGGTTGCCCGTGTTAAGGCTAACCTTCGTAACCGTCACACGCAAGGCCAAAACGATGATAACGCCACAAACCAAGATGATATCCAATTGGGTAACTTGGTTATCCATACCAAGACTTACATGGTGACAAAGGACGGCGTTGATGTCGAATTGACACACCGTGAATTCGAATTGTTGGCTTACATGGCGCAACACATTGGCCAAGTCATGAACCGTGAAAACTTGCTTCGTCAAGTTTGGGGTTATGACTACTTTGGTGATGTGCGTGCCGTCGATGTTACGGTTCGTCGTTTGCGTGAAAAGATTGAAGACGTGCCTTCTCACCCAGTATGGTTAGGAACTCGTCGTGGAGTAGGATACTATCTCTCATCAGGTAAGCAAGCAAACTAAACACAATTTAAGGGGGACAAGGCAGTAGCCGAAGTGCGAAAATGAAGATTTTTTCAAGTATTCTACAATCAATTCGCTTCCGGATGTCACTGGTTTTTGTCCTTTTTTTTGTCGTCTTATTTGAATCGATTGGTGTTTTCTTCGTTCATCAAATCGAACATTCTGATTTAGTTTCTTCCCAAGATAAGCTGACAATGCCGTCTTACATCCAAAATCAGGTGATTGACGGATTGAACAAACCGGATAGTGAAGACGCACAGAACACGATGCACCGGGCCGTCATTGACTTTGACGATCGAATGGTTGATAACGTCGTGGTTTATGATCAAAATGGATCAGTTGTGACCGATCAAAAAGAACTGAAGAAGAAGGGGACAGTCACAAAACGTTTGGATACCAACACGAAGTTGGCTCTGCGTGGTGATCTGGCCTACCGAAAAGTTCGAACAAACGATGGCGCCCGTGGACAAGAAGTCATTGTGACAAATGTCTTGAAGGGCGATAAGGGCAAAACGGTCGGGGCCGTCGTTGTCTATGGAAACCTTCACCAAATCTACGCGAATGCCCGTCGAATTATGTGGCTCTTTATTTTGGCCGGTATTTTGACGGTGGTGGCCGCCTTCTACTTAGCGGTTATCCTTTCGCGAACAGTGACACGACCAATTGAACAAATTTCCAAACAGACGGCTCGAATTACCGCTGGTGATTACGCCATGGTCAACAAGATTGGCGGTTCGAACGAAATCGCTCAGTTGGCACAGTCGGTTAACGTGATGTCGCAAAAGATTGCGTCATCAACGGAAATGATTTCAAACGAAAAGAACCGTCTCTACTCTGTTTTGCACCACATGAACGACGGAGTCTTACTGACGGATGCGCGTGGTCGTTTAACCATCATTAACCAAGTGGCTTCCAATTACTTGAAGATCAACGAGTACGAAACACTTGGAAAGCCCGTCTTTGATATTTTGGACATGCCAGAATACCAAAACATTCGTGACTTAATTAAAACGAAAAAGCCGTTCACGATGGATTTGGGTGATCGAATTATTGAAGTTCGAATTTCAATGATTAAGGATCCTTCTGGAATGATTAATGCCTTAATCTTGATTCTGCGCGACGTTACGGTTCAGTTGAAGACCGAAGAAGAACGAAAAGCCTTCGTTTCAAACGTTTCCCACGAACTTCGAACACCATTGACAACGGTTACTTCCTACGTGGAAGTCCTTGTAGAAGGGGCGAAGGAGAACCCAGAGGTGATGGACAACTTCTTGTCCGTTATCCAAAATGAAACGGGTCGAATGACGCGAATGGTCTCAGACTTGCTTGAATTGTCTCGAATGGACCAAGGAACAATGGAAGTTAAGACGGAATTGGTGAACTTGAACGCCTTAATGAACTTTGTCCTGGACCGTTTTGACATGATTTTGTCAAATGACCACAACGAGCTGAACAAGAAGCCGCTTAAGATTGAGCGACACATTCCAGAAGAAGAGTACTGGGTTGACGTTGATCACGACAAAATTATGCAAGTGCTTGATAACTTGTTGAACAACGCGATGAAGTATTCACCGGATGGTGGAACCATCACGGTAACCCTTCAAAAGCATGGTGAAAACGTCCAAGTGGCGATTTCTGATCAGGGGCTTGGAATTCCAAAGAAGGACCAAGAGCGCGTCTTCGATCGGTTCTTCCGAGTGGATAAGTCCCGCTCTCGTGCCATGGGTGGTACTGGATTAGGGTTGGCCATTTCGAAGGAAGTGATTGAAACATTCGGTGGTAAAATTTGGGTGGAGTCAGAAGAAGGTGTCGGCTCAACTTTCAAATTGGAACTTGCCTTTGTTGATGATGAATTGCTTCAGTCTGATAACAACTGGGATGATTAGTGAATTGTCTTAATTTATAGTTAATTGGGATTCGCTAAACTGATAGCAGTAAAATTTGGAGATTTGATATGGAAAATAAGCTTACAAAGTTAATTTTAGCCGGGGCCTTTGCCGGTTTAATTGGTGGGTCAGCTGTCCTTGCTGGTCAAGAAATCTACCAAAACTATCAAGTTACCCATACCAAAGTCGCCCTCAAGTCGAGCAAAACTGAAAAGCTATTTTCCTCTGATACTGCTTCCACGGCATATAACAAGGTTGCAAACGCCGTGGTTTCCGTCATTAACTTTAAGAATCAAACCGAAGAATCTTCAGAAGGTTCTGGTGTTGTATACAAGAAGGCGGATGGGTCCGCCTTCATCGTCACCAACAACCACGTGATCGATGGTGCTAAAAAGATTCAAATCATCACTCACGGGAACCAAACGCAGGTTGCTGAACTCGTCGGAAAGGATTCCTTAACGGACTTAGCTGTTTTGAAGGTGTCTGATACGAGTGACTTGTCCGCCGCATCCTTTGGCGATTCCGATGTTCTTTCTGTCGGTGAAAAGGTGTTGGCAATTGGTTCTCCACTTGGTTCACAGTATGCTTCTTCCTTAACGGAAGGAATTGTTTCGGCAACAAAGCGCCTGGTAAACTCAGATTCTGAATCAAGTCAAAACTATGGCGGATCAACGGTTATCCAAACGGATGCGGCCATTAATCCTGGTAACTCAGGTGGTGCCTTGATTAATCTGGCCGGACAAGTCGTTGGAATCAACTCCATGAAGTTGTCTAGCTCAAATTCAGGTTCCGCTGTTGAAGGGATTGGTTTTGCCATTCCTTCTAACCAGGTGGTTGATATCGTGAACAAGCTGGTCAAGTACGGTTCCGTTACACGTCCGGCACTTGGAATTTCGATGATTAACCTTTCGCAGGTCCCAGCAGACGAACAAAAAGACACGTTGAAGTTGCCAACTGACTTGGCTGGTGGTGTCGTTATCTACCAAGTCAATGATGGTTCACCGGCTGCAAAGGCGAAGTTGCAGAAGTACGACCTCATTGTTGCTATCGATGGACAAAAAGTTAGCTCGCAGGCTGATTTGCGGGAAAAGCTACACAGCCACAAGGTGGGCGACAAGGTTAAATTGACCTACTACCGTGGTACGGAAAAGAAGACGGTGACCGTGAAGTTGAACCAGTCTTTGAAATCGTAACCAAAGTGATAAATAAGCTTCAAAAAAGCACCAGCACAGCGCTGGTGCTTTTTATTTGAAGAATTTATGAATGTCAAGACTGCTATCTTTTTCTTTCCTTTGCTATACTAAAGAAAGTGAGTTTTAGGAGATGAATATATGATTGTATTGGCAGGGACCATCGGTGCCGGAAAAACGAGTTTGACCGATATCTTATCGGAACACCTGGGCGGAAAAGCCTACTACGAAAGCGTGGATAACAACCCAATCCTGCCACTCTTTTACCAAGATCCAAAGAAGTACGCCTTCTTACTCCAAGTGTACTTCTTGAACACACGTCTCGAACAAATCATGGAAGCGCAAAAGGAAGAAACGGCCATTTTGGACCGTTCAATCTTTGAAGACGCTTTGCTCTTCCAGTTGAACGCTGACCTGGGTCGTGCGACGCAAACTGAGGTAGAAATCTACAAGGACCTCGTTAACAACGTCTTAGAAGAAGTTGATGAGGAACATCAGTTAAAGACACCGGACCTCTTGATTCACGTCCGTGTGTCCTTAAAAACGATGTTAAAGCGCATCCAAAAACGCGGTCGTCCTTTCGAACAGGTTGAACAAGATCCGGACTTGTACCAGTACTACAAGGACTTAAACGAACGTTATGAAGCTTGGTTTGACCAATACGATCGTTCACCAAAGTTGTTGATCAACGGGGATGAATTAAACTTTGTCGAAGACCCAGCTGCTAAGGAAAAGGTTCTTCAAATGATTGATGAAAAACTTGCCGAAGTCAAGGCGGGCTAATCATCAATGCTAAAAGCACTAGCCATTGTTGCTAGTGCTTTTTTGTCCGAATAAGGCTGGACTAGGCGCACGTTAAATCCAAAGAGAAATGCGAAAAAGCTTTGGAAAAACAACCACTCAAAAAGTTATAATAAGAGTACGATAGAACACTTAAAGAAGGTTAATACATGGCACACATTACGTTTGAATCAAAAGACATCGCACCGTTTGTCGCTGATCACGAATTAGATGAGATGCAACCACTTGTTACGATGGCTGACCAAACCTTGCGGAATGGAACTGGAGCCGGTGCGGATTACACGGACTGGATCGACTGGCCAGAAACTTATGATAAGGCGGAATTTGACCGCATCAAGAAGGCTGCACAGAAAATTAAGTCCGAATCAAAGGCGCTGGTTGTCATCGGAATTGGTGGTTCATACCTCGGTGCCAAAATGGCCATTGATTTCTTGCACCCAATGTTTTCAAACGAATTGTCGGATGAAGAACGTGACGGCGTGAAGATTTATTACGCTGGAAACTCAACTTCTGCTTCTTACTTGAATGACTTGATTCGCGTCTTGGGGGACCAGGACTTTTCGGTGAACGTGATTTCTAAATCCGGAACGACAACGGAACCATCAATGGCTTTCCGAGTTTTCAAGCAGTTACTTGAAAAGAAGTATGGTGAAGAAGGTGCCAAAAAGCGCATTTACGCCACGACGGATGCTAACGTGGGCGCCCTGCATGGCGAAGCTGCTTTGAAAAACTATGAAACCTTCACGATTCCTGATGGAATTGGCGGTCGCTTCTCCGTTTTGACGGCCGTCGGCTTGTTGCCAATTGCTGCCTCTGGGGCTGACATCGACGCCTTGATGCAAGGGGCGGCAGATGCGAAAAACGAATACACAGATTCGGATTTGAAGAAGAACGACGCATACAAGTATGCCGCAATCCGTCGGATTCTTTACGACAAGGGGTATACAACCGAGCTCTTAATTAACTGGGAACCAAGCATGCAGTACTTGTCTGAATGGTGGAAGCAGTTGATGGGTGAGTCTGAAGGGAAGAATCAAAAGGGCATTTACCCTTCTTCTGCAAACTATTCAACGGACTTGCACTCCCTTGGTCAATACATCCAAGAAGGTCGTCGCGACCTCTTTGAAACGGTTGTGAAGTTGGATAACCCTCTTTCTAACTTGGACTTGCCAATCGAAGCTGAAAACAACGATGGTTTGGCTTACCTTGAGGGAAAGACCATTGATGAAGTGAACACGAAGGCCTTCCAAGGTGTTGTCATGGCCCACGTCGATGGTGGTGTTCCAAACTTGGCTGTTCACTTGCCAAAGCAAGACGCCTACACGTTGGGTTACATGATTTACTTCTTCGAAATGGCCGTTGGAATTTCTGGATACCTCTTTGGCATCAACCCCTTTAATCAACCGGGTGTTGAAGCATATAAGACCGCAATGTTTGCGCTCCTAGGAAAGCCTGGTTACGAAGAACAAAGCAAGGTTTACGAAAATCGCCTGAAGAAGTAAGCGATATAAAAATGCAAAGGAAAAAGCCCCATGGATTTGGGGCTTTTTTTGATGCTTAAATTTTAGGCTAAGACCTTCTTCATCATGTTCTGGAAGTCAGAAACAAAACGTTCTTGGTCAACTAAGATGGCTGCTTGCGAGTGGCATGGATCAAGCAATTGATCTGTGTCACCGATGGTACGACCGTAGTCACCCGTCTTCTTATCCGTTGTGACCTTCATGTTCAATGGCATGGTGTCCACGTAACCCGGTTGAACGGCAACGGCCACGGCGAGTGGATCGTGCAATGCGGCTCCACGTTTGTCGATGTCTAGGTTATAATAGGCATCGATGTAGTAGTCCATGATATCTGCATAGAGCTTTCCTTGGGTTGTTCCAAGATTGCGCCATTCAGCAGTGTGTTGCTTTGTCAGCAAGGTACGTAACGTAACGTCCAGCCCAACCATGGTCAACTTGTCCTGTTGGTGGAAGACGATGTCTGCGGCTTCAGGATCTTGGTTGATGTTTGCTTCGGTGAATGGCGTGACATTTCCAGGAACAGTCAAGGCGCCACCCATCAAAGTGGTTTGTCCGATGAGCTTTCCAACTTCTGGGTCCTTTTCCAGGGCCAAAGCCAAGTTAGTTAATGGTCCGGTTGGCAAGTAAACGAGTTCGTCTTGGTACTTGTGAGCGGCTTCAATCAAGAAGTCCACACCGGATTGTTCTGAAACGGCGCGCTTAGACTTCGGAACCAAGACATCACCGACACCATTTTGGCCGTGGATAGTCTTTGAAACTTCCATGACCGTGAAGTCATCGGTCGTCGTTGAGTGCGTGGCACCGTAGAAGACGGGAACGTCGTTTTGACCGAGAAGGTCGAGCAAATCAAGTGAGTTTTGAGCAGTAACGGAAGTTAAGTTGTTTCCATAGGAAGCAATAATTCCAATTAAATCGATATCTTCGTGTCCAACCGCGTAGGCAAGGGCTAAGGCGTCATCGACACCAGTATCGAGGTCAAGAATCATTTTTACTTTCGGCATGGGAAAAGTCCTTTCTTTGTTAACGTTATTATAGCAAATTAATGGTCAATATAGGTAAAAAATAGCAATTTATCCAGTTAAATACGAACGAAGGTTATTGTGTATGAATAAAACGTACGACATTTTGATAGTTGGCGCTGGTCCAGTCGGGCTCTTTGCGGGTTATTACGCTTCACTTCGAAACGTTAAGGTCGCCGTCTTAGAAGCCTTGCCGGAAATTGGTGGGCAAGTGACAACGCTTTATCCAGATAAAAAGATTTGGGACGTTCCAGCGATGGCGGGAATGACCGGACGGGAATTAATTCAACGCTTGGAAGAGCAGAGCAAACGGTTTGATCTGCCTGTCTTGACCAACCACAAAGTGACGAACTTGGAAAAGGTCGGCGATGAATTCGTAGTGGAAGTAAATGGGGATGAAACGATGCTGGCGAAGGCCGTCATCCTTGCTTCAGGCAAGGGTGCTTTTTCACCCCGCCGCTTACAAGTTGAAAACGAAGAAGAATTGCTCGGTCACGGACTGGCCTACTTCGCACCTGACCTAAACGCCTATGACGGACGAGAAGTCGCGGTTCTTGGCGGTGGTGATTCTGCTGTGGACCTGGCAAACGAAATCGAAAAGCGTGCGAAGAAAACGACCTTGATTCACCGCCGGGATTCTTTCCGCGCTTTGGAACAATCGGTAAAAGAGCTGGAAAATTCCGCTGTGGAAAAGAAGACGCCTTACAAGGTGTTATCCGCAGTCAAAACGGCAAACGGTCGCTTGAAACTGAACCTTTCTTTAACAAAGGAAAAGGAAGTTGCTGAGAGCATCGAAGTGGATGACCTTCTTGTCCAATACGGCTTCAAGACCAATGGTCAGGCCGAGCGTGATTGGAAAATCGACGTCGACTGGGACAAGGCGGGATTGGCTGTAAAAAATCAGATGGAAACAAAGGAACCGGGGCTCTTTGCAATCGGCGATTTATCTTCCTATGAAGGCCATGCGGATTTGATTGCCACGGGATTTGGTCAGGGGCCAGCAGCAGTCAACGCGGCGATTGCCTTCTATGATCCAAAACAAGCTGGACCAGGGCATTCATCGTCATTAAACATCGAATAAGTCACTCAAAAAGCCGGAAGGCTTTTTATTTTGAGTTAGATTTGGAGAAGCACGATCGTTTGGACGTGGGTGTGGCATGTTCTTTTCCTCCGTTGTTCAAGCTCAGTATGAGGTCCGGGTTTGACTTTGAAAAGGAAAACACAGGGCTTTGTCAAAACAGGTCAATTTCGTGTCGCAAACGACACATAATTGAAATTGTTTCTGTATTTATAAAGATGGTTAAGCAAAGTTTAAAAAATGTATAAAAGCCTAGCTAAAGCTCTTTTTAGAGGGGGAAGTCTGCTATGCTATTGAGGAGAAGTAATGCAGTCTAACATGAAATGGAGGTTTCATTATGACAGAAAAGAATAAGATGAAACAGCTCAGCAAGCGCCTTATGGTGACTGCTGGGGCAACTACTTTGGCAGCAACTGGTGCCGTTTTGGGTGCAACGGTTGTTGGAAACGGAATGACCGCTTCCGCTAACTCAGTGGACGACCAAGGTCAAAGCAAGTCAACTTCAAAATGGGCGGCCAACTCAGTCGACCAAGTGAAGGCGGCTATCCAAGACCAAGGCGTTTCAAGCATCAACGACTACCAAACGAAGTGGGGTGACACGTTAACCACAATCGCCCAAGCCTTTGGTATCACAACGGATGACGCTGCTAACCAACTTGGCTTGCAAGACCAAGGTCTCTTGGTTGCCGGTCAAAAGATGGACAAGCAAGCAGAAGTTATCCAAGGTTTGAAGGATGCTGGTTACTTGAAGGACGGCGAAAAGCAAGCTGACTTCGGTAACGGTGATCAAAACATGATCATGGTTCAGCAAGACAACAACCAAGCGCCTGCTTCAAACACGGTCAACGAAGGCGAAGTAAACAGCCAAGTCTCATCACAAAACGATAAGGCGTCTGCTGACGAACGTGCTTCACAAGCTGCAAAGGCTTCATACGAAGCAAATAAGGCACAGTGGAATGCGGCGCAACAAAACAAGCAGTCAGAAAACAACACGGACTCACAGGAAAACAAGGCAGCCGCTTCATCTGATAACAACGGTTCAAACAATAACCAAGCATCAGAAGCAACGGACAACAACGCCGGTAACAATGGTGACGATTCAGATGTTGAAGGTATCAGTAACAAGATGGCTCCTGATGACCAAGAGAACAACACGCACAGTTCAGAGGCGCCACAGCCTGCTCCACAACCAGCATCACAAGCGCCAGCTCCTACGCCAGCTCCGGCTCCACAACCTAGTCAAGCAAACGTAACGCCGGCACAACAAAACCGTGTTGATACGGAAGCGTTGATTAACTGGTTTGAAAACAATCGTGGTAAGTTGACATACTCAATGTATGGATCACGTAACGGTTCTGATGGAACGGCCGATTGTTCAGGTGCCATGGTAGAAGCCCTGTACGAAGCCGGTGCTTCAAAGCCAGCATGGTTGTATAACACCGACTCAATGCACAGCTACTTGCAACAAAACGGTTACCACTTGATCTCTTCAAGCCAAGAATGGCAAGCAGAACGTGGTGACATCGTTATCTGGGGTGCCCGTGGTGCTTCAGGTGGTGCTGCAGGTCACGTTCAAGTGATGGTCGATGACACGAACGCCATCTCCGTTAACTACGCAACGAGCGGACAAAAGGGAACGGCGGTTTCAACTTGGAACTTCGATCACGTTTACGATTACGAAGCGGCTCAAAATGGTGGAAACTTGCCATTCTACGTTTACCGTCAGTAAGAATATGCTTCTCAAGCAAAAAGCCCAAGGGAATATCCCTCGGGCTTTTTCTTTTGCTGTGTTTTAGGTAAAAGAAAAGACCAACACCGAAGTGTTGGTCTTTTTGGTTGATGGTCAGTCAGGGGCTCGAACCCTGGACCCACGGATTAAGAGTCCGTTGCTCTACCAACTGAGCTAACTGACCAGCTTTAAACAACAGATATTATTGTAGCATGCAGGTCTAAACTGGGCAAGCGTTTTTACTAAAAAAATTGAAGTTTTTTACCCTTCCCAAGTCAGCCCCGCACCATCCTTTTTAGTCCTCGTTTCCCTCGACGACCACAGTGTTGCCCTCGGAATCTTTAACCGTTAATGCCACCTTGTTTCCGTAGCGCGCCTCTTCATTAAGGATGGGCACGAAGTTGTTTTTGAAGTGCTTTTTTAATTCGGCGACGTGGTCTCGTACCAAGAGCTCAAAGTCGTCTTCGGGAGCTGCAGGAAGGGAGTCAGCCAAAACGAAGTGTAGTTCCTCGTGATCAACCAAGAGGATGCGGTCCTGTTGACTGCCGCCCTGCGGCAAGTCAAAGACGTCCCGCCAGAATCGGTAGGCACGGTTTTGATCTTGTGCGGGGATGGTTTTGTGGTTGAGCTTTCGAACTTTCATGAGGGGTCCTTTCGGTTAGTTGATCGATAAGGCGTGGTCAGGTTTGCTTTTTATAAAGTAACAAGGGGCACTGGGGCCTGTTCGGAACTGACTTGTTCATTAAGAATTATAATTCCAGTATACGGCGAATGCCTTCTTAATGCTATGGAGAAGCCCTAAAATGTGGTAAGATTGCTCTATGGCATTATTAGAAGTAACTGGCCTGTCAATGGCCTACGCAGAAAAAACTTTATACGAAGACGCAAGCTTGGAACTCCAGGCTGGTGAGCACATGGGAATTGTCGGCCAAAACGGTGCCGGTAAGTCTACTTTGATCCGCATCTTAACCGGACAAGTGCTGCCACTCGAGGGAAAAATCGAGTGGGCCAAGAACTTAAAGATTGGTTACTTGGACCAGTACGCGGAAATTCCAGCGGGGATGACCCTCGTGGACTTCTTGCACACGGCTTATCAAGACTTATACGATAAGCAAGACCGGGCAACGGAATTGTACGAGAAGTACGCCTCCACGGCGGACGACAAGCTCTTGGAAAAGGCCGGACGCCTCCAAGAAGAATTGGACGCTGCTGGCTTTTACGACGTCGATACGGAAATCGAACGCGTCATTTCCGGATTGGGCTTGGAAGCCATCGGTCGTGACCGTGAGTTGGAGCACATGTCTGGTGGACAGCGTGCCAAGACCATCTTGGCCAAGCTTCTCTTGGAAGAAGACGATGTCATCATCCTCGATGAGCCAACCAACTTCCTGGACGTTCAGCACATCGAATGGCTGGAAGGCTACCTCCAAGACTTCAAGGGTGCGGCGATGATCATCTCCCACGACTTTGACTTCTTGGACCAGGTGACAAACGCGATTGCGGACGTTTCCTTTGGAAAAATCACGAAGTACCGTGGTTCCTTCAAGAAGGCCATGCGCCAGAAGGAAGAACGCGCCGAACAGCAAATTCGTGATTACGAGAAGCAACAGGTGGAAATCGCCAAGGCCGAAAAGTTCATCGCGAAGAACAAGGCCCGTGCCTCCACGTCAAAGATGGCGCGTTCTCGTGAAAAGATGTTGGACCGCATGGTGAAGGTGGAGCCACCTCAAGAAAACTTGAAGTCCCACTTCAACTTCCCATACGTAAACACGCAGTCAGCGGAAGCCTTAACGGTCGACGAACTGTCCGTTGGGTACGAAGAACCAATCTTGGATCCCGTTTCCTTCTATATGAACGCGGAAAAGAAGATTGTCTTTGCCGGATTTAACGGGGCTGGTAAGTCTACTTTGATTAAGTCCATCCTGGGCGATATTCCAAAGCTCGGTGGACGCGTGGAATTCTCACCATCTGCCATCGTCAACTACTTTGACCAGGACCTGGACTGGGACAACGACCAGCAGACGCCTCTTGAGGCGATGCAAGACCTCTTCCCAACGATTCTGCCAAAGGAACTTCGTCAGCGCTTGGCGGGAGCAGGTATCAACGCTGAAAACGCGAAGAAGCCGCTCTTCCAGCTTTCCGGAGGAGAGCAGACCAAGGTGAAGTTGGCCATCATGGAGATGAAGCCATCGAACTTCTTAATCCTAGACGAACCAACCAATCACCTGGACGAAGAAACCAAGAACGCCTTGTACAAGGCCATCAAGGAATTCCCAGGAAACGCCATCATCGTTTCCCACGAAGTGTCCTTTACAAAGGACCTCGCGGATCAAACGTTGAACGTTGCGGCGCTTTCCCACAAGGAAAACCCAGACAAGTAAATCATTCATCAAAGCACCCAGTGATGGGTGCTTTTTTTGTGCGCTTTAAAAGTCAAAACCGAACCGGGATGTTTCTTTTTGCTCTCTTAATTAAAGAAAATGAGGAATTTTATCATTTATTTTTCAAAAAGTTCTTAAGATAAAAATGCTTATTTGTAGGCGTTTGTTTCCTTTTGTTAATAAACTTAAGGAAGTTTTATGAGCAATTTATTAAAATATTATTTTAAAATTAAAATATCTATGCTAATATTAATTCAACGTTAAAAGCCAGGAGGTTGAAAGATGAAAAAATGGCAAAAATGGACGACGGCGGCAGTTGTTGTCTTGGCTGTTGGTGGTGGAACCCACGCAGCTGGTCTCTGGGGATCTGACCCAAGCGCGGATAAGGATACATTGAACTATTCCATTCCAGCAGAAATCCAAACATTGGACACGTCAAAGTTGACGGATGCCAATTCCGGAACGATTTTGGGAAACACGGAAGCCAACTTGTTGCGCACTGACAACAAGGGCGAGGTTCAACCAAACTTGGCCAAGTCATACAAGGTATCTGACGATGGTAAGACATACACCGTTGAACTTCGTGATGGTTTGAAGTGGTCCGATGGTTCAAAGTTGACCGCCGATGACGTCGTTTACTCCTGGCAACGAATTGCCGATCCAAAGACGGCTTCTCAATACGCTGAATTGATTGCTCCAGTAAAGAACGCGAAGGCAATCGCAGCTGGTGAAAAGAAGCCAAGTGACTTGGGTGTTCACGCTGAAGGCAACACGATTTCCTTTGACTTGGATCAAGCAAGTCCACAGTTCAAGTACTTGCTCACTTTTGAAACGTTCGCTCCTCAGAAGAAGAGCTTTGTTGAGAAGCAAGGGGACAAGTACGGAACGACTGCTGACAAGCAAATCTATTCCGGTGCTTACAAGCTTGAAGGTTGGAATGGTACAAACAACAAGTTCAAGATGGTCAAGAACGAAAACTACTGGGATGCCAAGAACGTTAAGACAAAGACAATCAACTGGCAAGTGGTTAAGAACCCTGAAACGGCCATCAAGTTGTACAAGCAAGGAAAGCTTGACCGCGCGTCAATCGCCAACTCAGCTGAAATGTACCAAGCAAACAAGTCCAACAAGGATTTGAAGACTTCTGCATTGGCTGCGGCAACTTACTTGGAATACAACCAAAAGAACAACGTCTTCTTGAAGAATGAAAAGATTCGTCAAGCCTTGAACTTGGCAACGAACCGTGAGGAATTGGCAAAGCAAGCAACCGGTGGTTCACGTGATGCCGCTCAATCATTCGTTTCAAAGGGATTGACGGAAACAGCGGATGGCAAGGACTTGTCAGACTTCGTTAAGCCGGGTTACACGTACGACAAGGCAAAGGCCCAAGAACTCTTCAAGCAAGGAATTGCAGAAGTTGGCCAAGGCAAGATGAAGGTTACCCTTGAAACCGATGCAGATTCACCAATCGCAAAGGCAACGGTTGACTACATCAAGCAAGCCTTTGAATCAACGTTTGGTTCAGACATCGAAGTAACGGAAAAGGTTGTGCCGTTCAAGCAACGCTTGAAGGATTCACAGGCTGGTGACTTCGACATCGTCGTGACGAACTGGAACGGGGATTACCAAGATGGATCAACGTACTACGACCTCTTTGCATCAAAGGATGCCGGATTTAACAACGGTCACTTTGATAACAACGAATACTACGCAGCCCACCAAAAGGCTTCAACAGTTGATTCAAACAACCCATCTGCTCGCGAACAGGACTTCAAGGACGGCGAAAAGGCCTTGATGGACCACGCAAGCATCAACCCACTCTACTCATGGAAGACAGCGTCACTCTCACGTTCAAACGTGAAGGGCATCGTTGAAAACCCGGTTGGGTTAACGTTGGATTTGACTTACGCACACCGTAAGTAATCCGATTAGGAAAGGCGGCTTCGGCCGTTTTTCGTACATAGCAGGAAAAAGGAGAACTCACCATGACACGCTATATATTAAAAAGAACGTTGATTTTGATTGCAACGCTCTGGATTGTGGTCACGGCCACTTTCTTCTTGATGCAGGTTCTACCCGGAACCCCCTACAACAACCCAAAGCTTTCTGCAGACACCATTGCGCAGTTGAATGCGACCTATGGCTTGGATAAGCCAGTCTTAGTTCAGTACTGGGACTACTTAATCAACCTGCTGCACGGGGACTTAGGGACTTCCTTCCAGTACCAAAACCAATTCGTTTCGATGCTGATTGGTCAGCGGTTGCCAATCTCAGCTCAGTTGGGATTGCAGGCCCTGGTTGTCGGTGTGCTTGCTGGTTTGTGGTTTGGAGCCGTTTCAGCTAAGAACCAAAACAAGAAGGCCGACGGAATCCTCGGTGTCCTTTCAACCCTTGGAATCTCAACACCATCCTTTATTTTGGCGATTGTCTTGCTGTTCGTTTTCGGATACAACCTCGGTTGGTTGCCTGTTTCTGGATGGGGGGATTCATTTTCACAGACCATCTTGCCAACGTTGGCTTTGGCTGTAACGCCAGCCGCTATCACGACGCGATTTGTTCGTTCTGAAATGATCGACGTTCTTCACTCGGACTACATTCAGCTAGCCCGGGCCAAAGGAATCGGAGAAGGGCAAGTGATCCAAAAGCACGCCTACCGAAACTCGATGATTCCGATTTTGACGCTGATTGGACCGATGACGGCGAACCTGTTAACGGGTTCAACCCTGGTTGAAAACATCTTCTCAATTCCTGGAATCGGACAGCAGTTCGTCTCATCCATCCCAACAAAGGATTACCCCGTCATCATGGGAACAACCATCGTGTACGCCCTGATGTTGATGGTCATGATCTTGATTACTGATATTTTGACAGCGATCGTGGACCCACGCGTTCGCTTGGACTAGGAGGAAAGCCATGGAAGCCACACACCCCTTTGACTTGGTCGGCATCAAAAACGAAGCCGCCTCGGAAAAAATTAATAAGCCGACATTGTCTTTCTGGCAGTCCGTCTGGCACCGATTGAAGAAAAATAAGCTGGCGGTTATCTCTCTTTACTTCTTGGCGGCAACGATTGTCTTTGCTATTGGTTCAACGGCGGTTACCTCACAAAACGATGCCAACCAGTTCAACACGAACGAGGCGGCCCGTTACAAGAACTTGCCACCAAAGTCTGGCCTTCCAATTCCATTCTGGAATGGAACCGGTCATGTGCTTGGGAATGCTGATCGGACTGACGTCTACGCTCAAAACAACGTCGAAGAAAAGTTCATCCTTGGAACGGACAACTTAGGACGTTCGCTTGGAAAGCGTGTCGTGGTTGGGCTTCGAATCTCGTTGTTCGTTGCCTTAGCAGCCACGGCCATCGACCTCATCGTCGGTGTTTCCTACGGTCTGGTTTCTGGTTGGTTTGGTGGTAAGACCGATACGGCCATGCAGCGTGGGATCGAAATTATTTCCGCCGTGCCAACGTTGGTTGTTGTTACCCTTTTGGCCATGCTCTTCGGTTCCGGAATTGGTTCCATCATCTTGGCCATCGCCTTGACCAACTGGACGGGGATGGCCCGTCAGGTTCGAAACCAGACTTTGACCATCAAGGAACGTGATTTCGTCTTGGCAGCTAAAACGCTTGGTGAATCCGGTCCAAAGATTGCCTTTAAGCACTTGGTACCAAACATGGCCGGAACCATCATCGTTCAGGTCATGATGACCATTCCAGCGGCCATCATGTTTGAAGCGGTTTTGTCCGCCATCAACTTGGGTGTGAAGGCACCGACAGCTTCTCTTGGAACGCTGATTGCCGACGCGCAACAAATGTTGGAATACTACCCATACCAAATCTTGATTCCAGCAACGCTGTTAGTTCTTGTATCCCTTGCCTTCGTCCTCCTCGGAGACGGATTGCGGGATGCCTTTGATCCAAAGATGTTAGACGAATAGGAGGCTTGTATGTCACAGCCAATTTTAACTGTAAAAAATTTAGCGGTCTCCTTTGAAACATACGCGGGAACCATCAAAGCCATCCGCGGGGTTGACTTTGAACTCTTCTCCGGTGAAACCTTGGCGATTGTCGGGGAATCTGGTTCGGGGAAGTCGGTGACAACGCGGACCTTGCTTGGCTTGAACGCCAAGAACGCGACAGTTGAAGAGGGGAGTCAAATCCTTCTTGGAGACGACAACTTGGCTTCCTATCAAGAAAAGAATTGGGACCAGGTTCGTGGCTCAAAGATTGCCATGGTCTTTCAGGATCCCATGACTTCGTTGGATCCAACAATGACCATTAAAAACCAGATTGCCGAACCAATGATCAAGCACTTGGGCTACAAGGAAAAGGAAGCGGCTGACGCCACCTTGGAATTAATGAAGGAAGTTGGCATTCCTAATGCTGAAAAGCACTTGAACGACTATCCTCACCAGTGGTCTGGAGGTATGCGTCAACGTGCCGTTATCGCTATCGCTTTGGCAGCTGAACCAGATATCTTGATTGCCGACGAACCAACGACCGCCCTGGACGTGACGATTCAAGCACAAATCTTGAACGTGTTGAAGGCCCAGCAGAAGAAGCGGAACATGTCCGTTATCTTCATCACCCACGACTTGGGTGTTGTCGCTGACGTCGCCGATCGCGTGGCGGTGATGTACGCCGGTAAAATCGTTGAAAAGGGTACGGTTAACGAGATTTTCTATAACCCAAAGCACCCGTACACGTGGGGCTTGCTTTCTTCAATGCCAACGACGTCAACGGCCATTGGTTCGCTGCATGCCATTCCTGGAACGCCACCGGATCTCTTGTATCCGCCAAAGGGTGATGCTTTTGCCAACCGAAACGCCTACGCGCTTCAAATTGACCACGAAAAGCAACCACCGTTCTTCAAAGTGTCAGCCACCCACGAAGCGGCCACTTGGTTGCTCGACGAACGCGCACCTAAGGTGACGCCACCAGCTGAAATCGTTAAGCGCCAGTCCTACTGGCAGGAACACTTTGTAAAGGAGGGTTAACATGCAAAATCCAGATGCAAGAAAGCAGATTGAAATTAAAAATCTGAACTTAACCTTCAACAAGGGTAAGAAAAACGAAAACAAAGCCCTCGACAACGTGTCCTTTGACATTTACGAAGGGGAAACCTTCGGTTTGGTTGGTGAATCAGGTTCAGGAAAGACGACCATCGGTCGTTCCATCTTGAAGCTCTATGTCACGGACTCAGGTGAAATTGACTTTGAAGGTCAAGACGTTCAAACGATGAAGAAAAAGGAACTGGCCGCATTCCGCCACAAGGCGCAGATGATTTTCCAGGACCCGCAGGCTTCATTGAACGGCCGCTTGACGGTTGAAAACATTTTGGGCGAAGGTTTGGACCAAGCCGGTTACTCAAAGGACAAGAAAAAGCGCCGCCAAAAGGTCTTGGACTTGCTCCACATGGTTGGTTTGAACGAAGACCACGCTTCCCGTTACCCCCACGAATTTTCCGGTGGTCAGAAGCAGCGAATCGGAATTGCCCGTGCTTTGGCCGTTAAGCCAAAGTTCATCATTGCCGACGAACCAATTTCGGCCTTGGACGTTTCCGTTCAAGCCCAGGTGGTTAACTTGCTTGCTAAGTTGCAAAAGGACCACGGTTTAACTTACTTATTCATCGCCCACGACTTGGCGATGGTGAAGTACTTGTCGGATCGAATCGGAGTCTTGCACTGGGGTAAGTTGGTTGAGCTGGGAACAGCCGACCAGGTTTACAACCACCCCTTGCACCCGTACACGAAGTCTTTGCTTTCGGCGGTTCCTGAACCGGACCCTGTGAAGGAAAAGGCCCGCCGCGTACAATCTTACGACCCATCCTTTGAAAAGGACGGTCAAGAACGTCACATGGTTGAGGTTGAAAAAGGACACTTTGTTCTTGGGACCGAAGCCGAAGTTGATCGTTACAAAGACGAGCAACGTTAATTAGACTCATCTCTCATAAAGAAGAATAGCCATTCCTCTAAATCAAAAAAGCAGCCACTAGGACATAATCGTCTCTAGCCCTGGCTGCTTTTTTCGGGTAGAATAAAGACATTATGACAGACTTTAAAGACCAACTAAAAACACGGCGCACATTCGCCATCATCTCTCACCCCGATGCGGGTAAGACAACCTTGACGGAACAACTCCTGCTACACGGGGGAGTGATTCGTGAAGCCGGAACAGTTAAGGGACGTGGCTCTAAGAAATTGGCCTCGTCCGACTGGATGGCGATTGAGCAGCAACGTGGAATCTCCGTTACGTCATCTGTTTTGCAGTTTGACTATGAAGGTAAGCGAATTAACATCCTGGACACCCCTGGTCACGAAGATTTCTCTGAAGATACGTACCGGACATTGATGGCCGTTGACTCCGTTGTCATGGTTGTCGACGCCGCCAAGGGTATCGAGTCCCAGACGAAGAAGCTCTTTGAGATTGTCTCAAAGCGTGGAATCCCGGTCTTCACCTTCTTTAACAAGATTGACCGTGATGCCCGTTCACCCTTTGACCTGGTTGACGAAATTGAATCAACGCTTGGTATCCAAGCCTTCCCAATGAACTGGCCAATCGGTTCTGGACAAATTTTGCAAGGAATCTACGACTTGCAAGAAAAGGACATGATTCCGTTTAAGAACGCCACGGACCACCCAGAAATTCGTGAAGAAGGAATGGAAGAAGTGGAACTCTTGGAAGAAGCCGGAAACGACTTTGACCAAGAAGCTGTTCAAAACGGAAAGTTGACGCCTGTCTTCTTCGGTTCCGCTTTGGCCGGATTCGGTGTGACGGAATTCTTGGAAGAGTACTTGAAGTACGCGCCACAACCAGCCGGAATTGAAACGGTGGACGACGAAAAGATCACGCCTGATTCCGATCAGTTCTCCGCCTTCATCTTCAAAATCCAGGCCAACATGGATCCCCGTCACCGTGACCGCATCGCCTTTGCGCGAATCGTTTCTGGTGAGTTCAAGAAGGGGATGGACGTCACGCTTTCTCGAACAGGGAAGAAACTCCGTTTGGCCAACGTGACCCAGTTTATGGCTGAAGAACGTGAAAACGTTGAAAACGCCGTGCCCGGGGATATCATTGGTATCTACGATACGGGTAACTACCAAATTGGTGACACGATTTACTCTGGTAAGAAGAAAATCACTTACCCTGACTTGCCAACCTTTGCGCCTGAGTACTTCAATAAGGTCATCGCGAAGGATGTCATGAAGCAGAAGTCCTACCACAAGGGAATCACCCAGCTGGTGCAAGAAGGAACGATTCAGCTCTACAAGGCCTGGAACTCAAACGAGTACATCCTTGGAGCCGTTGGACAGTTGCAGTTTGAAGTGTTCAAGTTCCGAATGGAAAACGAATACAACGTGGCCATCCAATTCGAACCAATCGGTTCAAAGGTTGCTCGTTGGATTAATCCTGACCAAGTTGATGAAAAGATGGCATCTTCACGTAACATGCTCGTGAAGGATCGCTACGACCGTCCGGTATTCTTGTTTGAAAACCAATTCGCGTTGAACTGGTTCAAGGACAAGTACCCTGACGTGGACTTGGAAGCAAAGATGTAATGAAAAAACACTAGCCTTTTGACTAGTGTTTTTTATTTTGAGTGCTATACTCGAAGTGAACATAGAAAGAAGGCGAGAACATGCTAAGCAAACTCGTTGTAGGAAAAGTGTCTGAAGAAGAGTTCACGCAAAAGTTGAACCAGGCACTCGAAGAGTTACAAAACCAGGACCACGAAATTATTGACGTGCAGTACGCACAGTCCATGACGAAGGCTTCGGCTTTGATTTTGTATCATTAAATAGAAACGGAAAAGTCAGACCCGGTCCGGGTTTGACTTTTTTATTATCCTTATTCGAAAACTGAATAACACTTTTTTAAGACAGAAACGGCCTTCTAAAAACTGGTATAATAAATAAGTTGCAGCTGCAGATGCAACACATAAAATTTATGGGGTAGGAACTCGTGCGTTAAGTGCGCTTGGAACGGAATGTGAACAAGCGACGAAACAGGAATGTGCGGTGCGAGTTCCGCATTCACCAACAATAGGTGGACGCTTCTTTGAGGAGGTTCAATCATATGAACAATCAGACACGCACGTCTTTTAAGGTTTGGGCGCTGCCCAAGCTCACCGTCCAACAGCTGGTCTTGCTGTCGGTTTTGATTGCCATGTCCTTTATCTTGGGCCGGCTTTCCATCACGACGCAGATTCTTCGGATTTCCTTTGTCTTTCTGGCTTCCAGCCTGATGGGAAAGTTTTTCGGCCCGCTGTGGACAGCCATGACGATGGTCCTTTTGGACTTCGTCAAAACCACTTTCTTTGGTGGCGGTCACTGGTCACCGGTGATGGCCATCGGAGTACTTCTTGCCGGGCTAATCTACGGGTCTCTTTTCTACCAGGAAAAGCAGGACGCAAAGGTTGCTTGGTGGAAGGTTATTCTCGCCGTGCTGTTAATCACGATTGTGGTTAATTTAATCATCAATACAGCGGCGTTGACCATCTTGTATTCGGCCCACAAATCCTGGTCCGTTTACTTTTCGATGATGGCGACCCGCTTGCCGAAGAACATCATCTTCTTCCCAATTCAATTGGTGATGACCTACTTTGTGTTAAACAATCCAGTCGTTCATGACATTTCAAAGCGATTTTTTAAAGCATAATTGAATAGCATAAAGAAAAGCCGACTCAAGCGAGTCGGCTTTTTGTTTTGCTTTTTTATTGTTTATTTGTTGGCGCCCAGCTTATTGTTGTGGGATGTCCTTGTGAGACTTCGCCATGTTTCCGTGGACGAGGCTTGGGAAAACAAAGCGGTCGGAGAAGGCGATGATGGAACCCTGGCAGAAGAAGGCGAAGGCCGTTCCGAAGTTCAGGGCCACAATCGTTCCAGAGAATAACCAGCAAGTTAATGAGATGAAGATGGCCACGATGAAGTTGCTCATCTGAGCCTTTGGCGCGGATCCCTTAAAGTAGGAGAAGCGCAGGATGTTGGTCAAATCATCGATTGGGTGGAGAATGACGTTTACCCGCTGGTAGATGGAAATTCCAACCCCAACGATGGTGAGCCCCACGATGTCAAAAATCACCTTAAACCAGAGTGGACTCTTTGGGATGCCGGCGTTAATGAAGAGGGTCGTGAAGATACCTGCCAAGAAGGAGAACATCACACCGAAGAGGATGTTTCCGAAGAAACGCTTCCAGTCCAACTTGCGCGAGAAGAAAATGTTCGCGGTAGCCACCAGAACGGAGGTCAATGCCAAGAAGAGGGCAATGGGTAATCCAGTCCAGTGAGCCAAGTTCGCAGAACCGGCCGTCCATGGGGCGGAACCCAAATTCGTGGAGACAGACATTCCGTTTCCCAATCCATCCAAGGTCAACGAAAAGATGAAATAGAACAAGAATTGCGTTGTTGTCAGTTCGTAGAACTGTCCATTGCGATGGTGCATGTTGCCTCCTTTTTTATTTGCAAGTGATGGGGTGTTAAAGACAGAATAACGTGCTTTAAGACCTAGCGCAAGGTGAGTTTAACGACCCCTTCCCAACGTGGCGTTTGGGGGAACATGTCGACGGGTTGAATGAAGTCAACGTGGTAGGCGGAGTCCAAGTCCTTCAGGTCGCGGGCCAAAGTGGATGGATTACATGAGATGTAAACGAACTTCTTTGGCTTCGTCTTCAGGATGGCGCGCTTCAACGCATCGTCCAAACCAGGACGGGGTGGATCAACGACTAAGGCTGTTGGCTTGAAACCATCGCGGGCCCACTTAGGAAAGACCTTTTCAGCCGAACCAACTTCGTAGAAGGCGTTTTCGATGCCGTTTTCTTCGGCATTCAACTTGGCGTCTTCTACGGCTTCGGGGATGATTTCCATTCCGCGCACTTCCTTGACCTTGTAGGCCATGGAAAGACCCAAGGTTCCAACACCGGAGTAGGCGTCGACCAAGGTGTCGTCTGCTTGCAGATCAAGCGCGTTCAAGGCGACCTCGTAGGTCTTTTCCATCTGCTCGTAGTTCAACTGCAAGAAGGCGCGTGGCGAGAAGTTGAAGGTCAGACCCAAGATGTCTTCTTGGAGGTAGTCAGAACCCCAAATCTTCTTTGTTTCATCACCCCAGATAAGGGAGTTGCCACCCTCGTTCACGTTTTGGAAGAGCCCGGTGATTTCGGGAAGGTGTGCTTGAATGTCAGCCACAATCTCATCGCGGGATGGCAATTCATCTTCCGTTGTCACGATGGTTGCCTGCGCCAAGCCTTCCTGGTTCGTGCGGACGACCAGGGTCTTGATTAAGCCCTTCTTCGTCTTTTCGTTATAGAAAGGAAGGGAGTGCTTGTCCAAGATTTGACCAAGGGCACGAATCAAGTTCAATGAAGCCGGGTCCTGGGTTGCCATCTCTGGCAGGTCGACCAGGTCGTGGGTGCCACGCTTGTAGAGACCAATCGTGAGTTCTCCCTTCAGCTTGCGGATTGGCAAGGATGCCTTGTTTCGGTAGTGGTAAGGGTCTTCCATTCCAAGCGTGTCCAAGATCTTGATGTTTTCGTAGTTCTTGGGTTGGAATTTTTCCAAAGCTTGGTCAATCAAGTCCTTCTTGAAGGCAAGCTGTGCTGGGTAAGCCAAGTGGGCGAGTTCGAAGCCACCAACGAGGTTGGCGGCAGGGTCTTTTGGCTCCACACGGTCCGGGCTCGGTTTTCGAACCGTGACCACGCGGGCTTCCAGGAACTTGTCGGTCACAGCGGTGACCTTGGCGGTAATCACTTCACAAGGTAGAGCGCCGGGCACAAAGGTAATCTTCTTCTTAAAGTATCCGATTCCCTCACCGTTAATCCCAATCCGCTTAATCGTGAGGGGGAACTTCTGGCCAATCTTGACGAGGACGTCACGCTGTTGGTTCTTTTGGTAAGGACGCTGGCCGGAAGGCTTGCGGCCGTTTTTCCCGTGAGAAAAACCGTCACGTTTTTGGCCTCGGTATCCACCCCGATGGTCATCATCGTGCTTTTTATATGAAGACTTAAAGCCCTTTTTCTTTGCTTGGTATTCTGACATGTTTTCTCCTATGAGACAGATTTCAGATTAATTGTATAAGTATTTTCCTTCAGCTCGAACAGCTCGTGGATGTTTTGCATCAGCAGTAACAACCATGAGATTCCCATCGTCAACACGAAGATTTCAAAGGCCGTGAGTGACAAGTAGCGGATGAGGTAGAAGAGCGCACAGGCGATCGCGATTCCCGTCGCCGTACCGATGGAGAAGAGGTTGAATTCCTTCGTCGCGTTCGGCAAGAGGACGTGCATCATCACCATCGGCAGCACCGTTCCCAAAATGAGAAGGTTGGCCGCCGTGTCGTGTGCGATGTGCAACACGCCTGGGTTGTTCGGCAATGCGCCAATGGCAAATAAGCAGATGGCGTCAAAAGTCAAAAACGCGCGCAGTGCAATCAACCGCCAGTTCTTGGGCAGGCGCTTTTGAATCGGCACGAAGAGGTAGTCGATCAACGTTCCCCAGAGCAAGCCCGAAATCATGAGCGTTGCATTGAACGTCCATGAAAATTGTGCTTGCGCCGTTCCCAAGAAGGAGAAGTTGTGTTGCCACCACAGCAAGCTTGAATTCGTCACCATCGAAGCAAGCACCCCACAACAGATGGTAACGATGAGCGTTGCCATCATGAAGGTGGTCGACACCAACATTGCCGAATAAATCATCGCGTAGTTCACAACCGAAACGAAGGTGAAGAATAGAAGCGAAGCAGTCAGTGAATCAAAGTAAACGGCCTGAAACAGGTAGCCAATCACCCAAAAGAAGGCCAGCATCGAAAAGGCCTGGATAAGAGCGAAGGAAACAAAGAGGGTTGGCGTGAGTCGTAACGCCGTTTTCTTCTTTAATGGGTCCGCCTCGTTTTTAACCGACACAAGGTGGGTGTACATAAAGGTTCCCATACCGGTCAACTCCCCGAAGAGAATCACCCAGGTGGCGATGGAGTCGCGTCCGGTCAAGGCCACGAGGTTATCCTGCTGCCAAAGGGTGTAGAAAATAAAGCAGGCCGTTGCCAGCACGGATGGCAGGATGAAGCGTCGGATCGACAGCTGCTGATTCTGGTGTTCATCGCGGCGGGGGAGCACCTTAAAGGAATGGTTGCTCAACTGCAAATCAATCTGCTCGCCGTCTTTTAGCTCAAGGTCTGATACCACCTTGTCGGGTAATTCGATTTCAAAACGTTGATTGGCCATGGTTATCCTTTGTTGGAGCTGGAGTTTTTTTGGTGGTGCGGGTTTGACTTTTAAAAAAGAAAAGCCAGGAAATGCGCTTTGCCTGGCGTTGTTATAACCTATTTTAAGGGATTTTTGAAAAAATAGATATAGCACACTTGTGTTATACCATAGATGTGCTATACTATATGTCGAGGAGGTTACAGGATGGTAAAGAAAATGACAGAATCAAAGGAGGAAAGATATGGTCCGCTTTAATATTAAACGTTACTTAGCAGACAAATCCCTTACGATTTACCGGGTTTCCAAAAACTCCGGCTATGGTTATACAACCATCCATCGTTCTTTCAATAAGGACCAGTCCAAAGCGACGTCGATGAATCTTCGCGATTTGGACGCGCTCGCCCAGGCACAGCACCTGGCGATGTGGCAGGTACTTAAAGAGTTGGAAAACGCATACCAGCTCGATGAGGACGACTCGTAACCGATTCATGAATGCGCTGTTGCCAAAATAACATTCACTAAAACTATATAAAGGTAGGTAAAAGAATATGGCATACCAAAACGATCCGTTTAACAATCAGAACTTCGGTTCCGATATGAACAATATTTTCGATAATATGATGGGCAACCTGGGAGGCATGAATTCAGAAAACCGCCGCTACTTAATTAACGGCCGCGAAGTCACTCCTGAAGAGTTTGCATACTACAAGCAAACCGGAAAGTTGCCAAACATGGAAGAAGCACAAGCTGCCGGTAACGGTCGTGCTTCAAACCAAGAGGGCAAGATCAAGCAGGACGGCATGCTTTCAAAGCTCGGTCGCAATTTAACACAAGAAGCAAAGGATGGTTTGCTTGATCCAGTCATTGGCCGGAACAAGGAAATTCAAGAAACTGCTGAAATCTTGTCACGCCGTACTAAGAACAACCCTGTGTTGGTCGGAGATGCCGGTGTTGGTAAGACTGCTGTCATCGAAGGATTGGCACAAGCCATTGTGGCTGGGGATGTTCCAGCAGCAATCCAAGACAAGCAGATTTACTCCATTGATATTTCACAATTGGAAGCTGGTACGCAGTACCGTGGCGCCTTTGAAGAAAACGTTCAAAAGCTCATTGACGAAGTAAAGAAGGCCGGAAATGTCGTCTTGTTCTTCGATGAAATTCACCAAATCTTAGGTGCCGGTTCAACCGGTGACGGAGAAGGTGGTAAGGGCTTGGCCGACATTTTGAAGCCAGCCTTGTCACGTGGTGAGTTGTCACTTATCGGTGCAACCACCCAGGACGAATACCGCAATACCATTTTGAAGAACGCAGCTTTGGCTCGTCGTTTCAACGAAGTGAAGGTCAACGCTCCTTCTGCAGAAGACACGTTGAAGATTCTGAAGGGAATCGCACCATTGTACGAAAAGCACCACAACGTAACCTTACCTGACGATGTCTTGAAGGCCGCCGTGGACTACTCCGTTCAATACATCCCACAACGCTCATTGCCTGATAAGGCCATCGATTTGATCGATATGACGGCCGCTCACTTGTCAGCGCAAAACCCAGCAACCGATAAGGTTTCTTTGGAAAAGCGTTTGGATGACTTGAAGGCTGAACAAGACCGTGTGGTTCAAGAAGAGGACTACGAGAAGGCCTTGTCAATCAAGAAGCAAATTAAAGACATCAAGCACGAACTTGAAAACGCGAAGGAAGCGAAGAAAGTTCAAGCAACGGCAAACGATGTTGCCCAGTCCGTTGAACGTTTGACGGGTATCCCAGTATCACAAATGGGTGCCTCAGATATTGAACACTTGAAGCAAATCGACAAGCGCTTGGCTGGTAAGGTTATCGGACAAGATGAAGCCGTTAACATGGTGGCTCGTGCCATCCGTCGTAACCGTGCAGGATTCGATGAAGGAAACCGTCCAATCGGATCATTCCTCTTTGTTGGACCTACTGGTGTTGGTAAGACGGAATTGGCAAAGCAATTGGCAAAGGATCTCTTTGGAACGAAGGAGTCCATCATCCGTTTGGACATGTCAGAATACTCTGATCAAACGGCTGTTTCGAAGTTGATTGGTGCTACTGCCGGATACGTTGGATACGATGATAACGCCCACACGTTGACTGAAAAGGTTCGTCGTAACCCTTACTCAATTGTCCTCTTGGATGAAATTGAAAAGGCTAACCCACAAGTTTTGACTTTGCTCTTGCAAGTCTTGGATGACGGACGCTTGACTGATGGTCAAGGAAACGTGGTCAACTTCAAGAACACGGTGGTCATTGCAACTTCTAACGCTGGCTTTGGTGACAAGAACGCCGAATCAGGAGAATTGATGGACCGCTTGTCCAACTTCTTCCGTCCAGAATTCTTGAACCGTTTCAACGGTGTGGTTGAATTCTCATCACTCACGAAGCACGATTTGAAGCAAATCGTTAACTTGATGTTGGACGACGTCAACAAGACTTTGGCTAAGAAGGATTTGACGTTGACCATTTCTGACGAAGTCAAAGAACACTTGATTGACGATGGCTACGACGAAGCACTCGGGGCTCGTCCACTCCGCCGCGTCATCGAACAACAGATTCGTGACCAAGTCACGGACTTCTACCTCGACAACCCTGACAAGAAGGCATTGTCTGCCGACATGGTCGACGGCAAGGTCGTCATCTCAGCGATTGAAGAAGACAAGAAGTAAGATTTAATTTTAAAAGCCCTGGCTTTCTAAGATGGAAGGCTGGGGCTTTTTTCTGTGCCTGTGTTATGATGTTTTTTAGTAAATCATTGCTTTAAATGTTAGAAAGGAGGGACTCGATGGCCGAACGGATGACAAAGGATAAGATTGTTGATGTGGCATTGGATATGCTGGCAAAAGATGGCTTGGCTGGTTTGTCCATGCGAAAGCTAGCCGATGTCCTGGGCATCAAAGCTGCCACACTCTACTGGCACATCCCAAACAAAGGCGCCCTCTTAGAAGAAATGGCTAACCGAGTCATCGAAGAGTCGCTTTCTTCTTTTGCAAAAGATGGCGACTGGAAGAGTCGGTTGAAGCAAAACGCGCAGGCCCTGTCTGAAAAGGTGCGCCAACACCCCTATTCAGTCGAGCTCTTAAACGTTATTCCGCCACACACGAGAAGCTATTTGAAGTTAACAAATGAATTGTTGTCGGTCGTTGAGCCCTTGCCGCTATCTGACCAGGAAAAGTTGTACGCCATTCTCTTGATTCAAGACTATGTGCAAACCTTTGAAAAAGATTACCTGCGTCAAAGCACTGAACAGTATGATGAGGGTGCGATTGATCGTTTTGCGGAATTTGATATCTTGGCGCGCATGTCCAAAGAAGGAATACTCGGTAAAATGGGGTCAAAAGACATGCTGAACTGGGCATTGTCCTCGATCACTGACGGAATTGAAAAGAAGATTGAAGAAGACGATAAATAATTTATCGTTTTTTATTTACATTTCTATCTAACGGTGTTAGAGTTTGTTTCGTAGTTATCTAACGGTGTTAGTTTAAAGGCACCCAGATGACTAATTTGATAACTTTGCTGGCAAAGGTCAGCGAAAGGAAAAGAAAATGACAGAAACAAAAGAAGAATTTTCATTATTAAAAATCATTCCAAGTGTCCTCACGGTCTCTTTGGGTATGTTGCTTGTTATGATGGATACCACCATCATGAATATTGCCTTGCCAACGCTGCAAAATCAATTTGGCGTAACCCTTGATAGCGCACAGTGGACCATCACGGCCTACACCTTTGCCATCGCCGCCGTAACGCCTTTATCAGGTTGGCTTTCAGACCGCTTGACGGCTAAGGTTGCCTTTGGTTCAGCAATTTCCCTATTCGTTCTCACGTCCGTTTTATGCTCGATGGCGAACTCGATTGAGTGGTTAATTACTTTCCGCGTCTTGCAAGGAATTGCCGGAGGGCTCGTTGGACCGATTGGAATGGCTTTGGTTTGGAAGATTGTGCCAAATGAGAGGCGCGGAGCTTTGATGGGTCTGCTTGGCTTGCCTATGGTTGTGGCACCAATTGCCGGTCCTTTGCTTTGTGGTTACTTGCTTGACGTGTCTTCATGGCACGCCATCTTCTTGATTAACTTACCATTCGGGGCGTTGGCGTTCTTGATGGTTTTGAAGTTCATTCCAAAGGGGCAAGTGATTGCCGATAAGAAGTTGGACTGGAAGGGGATGCTTTTAGCACCTTCAGGTTTCTTAGCTGTCTTGGACGGGATTTACCGTCTGAAGAGCCATGCCTTAACGGATTTTGGAACAAGCGGCTTATTGATTGCCGGTTTGATTTTGATCGTGCTCTTCTACTTCAACGAAAAGAAGGAAGATGACCCGTTGATGGCGGTTCAAGCCTTTTCTTCGGCCAAGTTTACCCGCGGAATTACGGCAACTTGGTTGAACCAGCTGGTTTACTTTGGTGGCGGGTTGCTATTGACTCTATTCCTTCAAACGGCAAAGGGCTTCTCTGCTCTGCACGCCGGTGAGATGTTAGCGCCACAGGCGTTGGCTTCTTTTGCAGGTATGATTATCGGAGGAAAGCTTTTCGATAAGTGGGGCGTTCGGGCGGCTGCTTTGCCTGGTGTATTTATGATGTTCACCGCGATGGCCTTGTTGTCACAAGTAAGCTTGGACACGTCCATAGAGCAATTGGTCCTCATGATTATCGTTCTTGGTTTTGGACAGGGAATGACCATGATGCAGGTGAACACGTATAACTTAAGTGTTGCACCAAAGTCTGCGGTGTCACGAGTAACGCCAATGGTGAACTCGGCGATGCAGCTGGTGAACTCGATGGCGGTTGTCTTGCTGACGAACGTGTTGTCTTTGAATATCTCAGACAAGATGAAGGGCATGAAGGCCGGCGCGAACATGAAGGCAATCTTGGTTTCGGCCTATGGCCAGACGTTCTTGGTGACTTGCGGTCTTTTGATTGTCAGCTGGTTGTTGATTGCTACTTTGGGCAAAGTCAAAACCGAACAATAATTGTTTAAAAAGCCCTGGCTTTCTAAGATGGAAGGCTGGGGCTTTTTATTTTGCTTTCAGATAATGGCTTGTTTTTCTGCGCGAATGGCAGCGAATTATTCTCGACTGGAATCGAAAACGGCCCATCTTTTAAATGAACTCTGTTAGAATAGTTTGGTATTGATAAGAGAATTACGCTTTTGATGCGTATTAATAAGAGAGAACTTTATGCCCAAATATACTGCAACCAATCCAGACAAAAAATACCACGGTCTGGCCATTTTCTTCCTGACGCTACTGGGGATGCTTTTTTACCCAGCCTACCCAGATATGATGTCTCTGAAGTGGACGCTTCGCATGGCAGCCGTGATGTTGATTATCATGTTTTTCGTTGTCCGTTTCGTTCGTCGCGCGACGAATCAGGAGCGACTATTTGATCGCCGTTTTACCTGGTCGTCCAAAGCGATGCAATTGTCGGTCATCGCTATTGTCCTCGTCTACCTCGTGATGTACGTGGTGAACGGAAACGTCGAATGTTTGGGCAAAATTGCCCACCTCTCGGCCAATAAAATGGCCTCCTGCGTCTTCGTGGCTCTTGGTGCCGGTGTGTTTGAAGAATACCTCGTTCGCGGCTACTTCTTTAACTTGTTTCAACGTATCTTTAACCGCTACGATGTGAAGAAGCACCGCTTGCTTTACGTGTCCTTTGTGACGAGTTTGCTCTTTGGCTGCCTGCACTTCACGAACTTCGGTCAGGGGCCAAACGAAGCCATCTTCCAGCAGGTCTTTTACGCGACTTGCTTCGGCTTGCTCTTTGCAGCCATCCGTATCCTGTCGAACACGATTTGGGCGGGAGCGATTCTGCACTTCCTCTTTGATTTGCAGGACTCGATTAACGACGACCTGGTGGCGGACTCATGGGGAAACGTTTTGCTGATGTTCGTTCCGGTTGCGATTATTGCGGTCATTGTTATTGTTTTGGCAGATAAAAAAGTCCAATCCGAGGGCGTCCAAGAATTGGAAGCCTAATCAAAAAAGCGCCAGTGTTAGCTGGGGCTTTTTTATTTGCTCACTTTAACCTGAAGTAGGAGTCGATGTGGTCATCGGGCAGGTCAAAGAGAAAGGCTTTGTAGATTTTGTGGAGCAGGTCTGAGATTTCACTGCTTGTCTTACCGATGCTTTTTGAACCGGGTTCTTGGCTGAGAATTCGATCGATGCAAGCGATGGAATTGGACACGTCTTGATAGATCTTATTGTGAGCATATTGAAAATAGCGAATATCTTTCTTAAAATGCTTTAACTTAGTGGAAAACGTTTCCACCGACAACTTGCTGTATTGCCCAATTTCATACTCAGTAAGAGCGTTAGGCAGCTCACTTAGAAGGTAGTTTTGGTAAAGGGGGCGTGAAAAATCCATCTCTCGGTTCGATTTCAATCGTTTTTCCGCTAGGTAGAGTGTCATGCATGTTGCGATGCAGATGATGAATGTCGGTAAAAAAGTTAAAAGGTTGTATAAGTTCATTGTGCTGATTCTCCTTTGTTTTTATTCGGGTTTTATGTTGTGTTTAGGATTGCTAAATGAGGAACTGGTATAACTCCTGCGTGAGTCGTTCGGATGAGGTGACGAAAGTTACTCGTTCGTTAACACCTTTAACACCAATTTTTGCCACAAGAGGATGTGCAAACCCTTCCCAAAAAGATGATCCGATAATAATTATGGGCTCCGGGAAGCGGATGGTTATGTTTCCCTCCCAAGCCTCTTCGGTCAATCTTGGTTCAACCTGTTCTTTGAAGGCTTGCTCTCCTTCTTCCTC
The DNA here is from genome assembly GCF_018437275.1 of Fructobacillus broussonetiae. Taxonomy (GTDB): domain Bacteria; phylum Bacillota; class Bacilli; order Lactobacillales; family Lactobacillaceae; genus Fructobacillus; species Fructobacillus broussonetiae. Next base: position 6,703 of record NZ_JAAMFK010000008.1, on the reverse strand, counting down.
ACCGGCTAGCCCTCTGATATTCGTGCAATCAAATTCTAGATTAATTACTGTTTCCATGTTTTAGTGTTCTCCGTTTCTTATAAAGTGTTATTAGATAAGATCCCGGTATAAATCGGACGTTAATTTATCGGATGACGTGACGAAGGTGACGCGGTCCATTACTGCGGTGTATCCAATTTTATCGAGCAGTAATTTGGCAAATTCATCCCAAAAAGAAAGACCAATAATGATAACTGAGTCAGGAAAGCGGATGGTAATGTTTCCTTCCCAATCCTCTTCAGTCATCACTGCATCGATTTGCTTTTTGAATACTTGCTTACCGAGTTTTTCTCCAACAACTGCTCTTTCATTGGGATATGAAAATTTAAGGTTGATTGTTTTGTTCATTATTTTCTCCTTCTTATTTTGTTCTTACGTGCTTAACTAAGCCTAATATAGCAGGTATTTCGGCTAAAAATATTCCGTTTAGGAATGTGATAAAAGGGCTCGCGTTACGTATTTAAATATAGAAGGAAAAATAAAAAGACCAACAAAAAACGCCCTGTTTTCCAGGGCGTTTTTCTGTCGGGTTAGGACACGTAAATGATTTAATTGATTGGGCAGGAATTGGCGTTGTCACCCGGTTCTAAAGCAACGTCTGCATACTCGTCTTTAAAACGTTTGAAGAGCACGGCGGCATAGCGGCAGTCGGGTTTGACTTTTTTGCCTTCAGAACGAGCCAGGTCACAGACGGCATCGACTAATTCGCGGGCGATCGATTGGCCACGCAGGGATGGGTCGACGTAGGTGTGGTTAAGGGTCAAAATCGGTCCGTGACCTTCTTTTAGGTAGGAAACCTCACCTAAACGTTCACCGTTTTTTTCGTAGTAAAACCAGCCGGGCCTTTGAATAATCGCCATGGAATCCCTCCTTTTTGAATGACAACTTTTAACGTATAATAAAGCTATTAAATAAAATTTTATCAGAAAAAGGTGGATAAGACATGGCAGCACGCGGATTTGAAATTGTAAGCAAGTACGAGGGGCAAGGAATCAACTTGCCACAGCGTTCAACGATGCAGGCGGCCGGTTATGACTTTGAAGCCGCAGAAGACATCGTGGTTCCGGCACAGGGATTGCAACAATCAGCAAAGCCAACTTTGGTGCCGACTGGAATCAAGGCCTACATGCAAGAAGGGGAATACTTGCAATTAGTATCCCGTTCATCTGGCCCAATGAAGAAGAAGTTGATCATGTCAAACGGTGTCGGCATCATCGACGGTGATTACTACAACAACGAAAAGAACGAAGGGCACATCTTCTTCCAGTTCTTGAACTTCGGAGACGAAGATCTTGAAATCAAGAAGGGTGACCGCATTGGTCAGGGACTCTTCTTGCCGTTCTTGCTTGCCGACCAGGACGAAGACGCCATCAAGACGGTTCGTTCCGGTGGCTTTGGTTCAACTGGGGAGGCCTAAGTTAAGTGGCGAAATCAAAAACACAATTTATTTGCTCGAACTGTGATTTCATCTCGGCCCGTTACTTGGGCCGCTGCCCAAACTGTGGCGAGTGGGGAACCTTCGTTGAAGAAAAGGTGCAACCCGAAACGCAGTCGCGCAAGAGCCGCGTGGGAATCGACGGAAAAGCCGCGAAGGTTGAAAAGATCAACCAGGTGTCTTTGGAAGAAACGCCAAAGGTGACAACCGAGCTGAAGGAATTGAACCGTGTGCTTGGTGGCGGGGTCGTTGCAGGAACGCTGGTTTTGATTGGTGGTGATCCGGGAATCGGAAAGTCCACGCTCTTACTCCAGGTCTCAGGACAGTTGGCCAACCACGGAAAGGTGCTCTACGTGACCGGTGAAGAGTCGGCCACGCAGGTAAAGATGCGCGCCGACCGGTTGGACGTCGGTGGGGATGACTTCTACTTGTATCCGGAAACGGACATGGAAGCCATCAAGAAGCAGGTGGAAAGCCTGCAGCCAAACTACTTGATCATCGATTCCGTGCAGACGATGCAGGAACCGGATTTGACGTCGCCAATTGGATCGGTTGCTCAGATTCGGGAAGTGACGGCGGACCTTCTCCAAATTGCAAAGACGAATAACATTTCCGTCTTCATCGTTGGTCACGTGACGAAGGGCGGCGCAATCGCCGGTCCAAAGATTTTGGAACACATGGTCGACACGGTGCTTTACTTCGAGGGTGACCGGCACTACAAGTATCGAATCCTGCGGGCGGTGAAGAACCGTTTCGGAGCGACAAATGAGCTGGGAATCTTTGAGATGCGTGATAAGGGATTGGCCGAGGTGGCCAACCCTTCTGAGATCTTTTTGGAAGAACGCCTCGCCGGAGCGACCGGCTCGGCTATTGTCGCCACGCTTGAAGGTGAACGGCCAATATTGGTTGAATTACAAGCTTTGGTTACGCCATCTGTCTTTGGGAACGCCCAGCGGACCGCAACTGGTTTGGACCGCAACCGCGTGTCTTTGATCATGGCGGTACTTGAAAAGCGGGCCAACTTGCTTTTGCAAAACCAAGACGCTTACTTGAAGGCGGCTGGTGGTGTGAAGTTAGACGAGCCAGCCATTGACTTGGCGATCGCCGTGGCGATTGCCTCGTCCTATTCAGATAAAGAGTCGCCGGCCTCGGACGTCTTCGTCGGTGAACTTGGTCTGACCGGTGAGGTCAGGTCAGTGTCTTACCTCGAAGGGCGTTTGAAGGAAGCGCGCAAGCTCGGATTTGCGCGCGCCGTTGTTCCAAAGAATAACTTAGCCTCCGTGAAAGTACCCGACGGCCTCGAAGTCATCGGTGTATCCACCATCAAAGAGGCATTGAAGATTGCTTTGGGCTAAGTAGCCTTAGAGAAATCAGGGATTGTCCCTGAAAGACAAAAAACTTTGTTGTATACTAATTAAGAGAAAATTACAGCGCAAGCTGACTTTAGGAGATAAGTACACATGACTGACGACTTTCGCGTCCGCTATGCCCCATCACCAACGGGGTACTTACACATTGGAAACGCCCGTACGGCGCTCTTTAACTGGCTCTTTGCCCGCCATTACAACGGAACGTTTGTAATCCGTATCGAAGATACCGATTCATCACGTAACATTGAAGATGGTGAAAAGTCACAGCTCGACAACTTGAAGTGGTTGGGCTTGGACTGGGATGAATCACCTGCAAACCCAGGTGAATACGGACCATACCGTCAATCAGAACGTAACGAACAGGGCATCTACCAACCATTCATCGACGATTTGCTCGAACGTGGTTTGGCCTACAAGTCCTACAAGACGTCAGAAGAATTGGCTGCTGAACGTGAAGCCCAACAAGCGGCTAAGCAAGCACCACACTACGTCTACGAATACGAAGGCATGTCAAAGGAAGAACGTGAAGCCAAGTACGCTGAATTCGAAGCCCAAGGCTTGAAGCCAGTTGTTCGTTTCCGTGTTCCAGAAGACAAGATGTACAAGTGGGACGACATCGTGAAGGGTTCAATTCAAATCGGTGGAAAAGAAGTCGGTGGTGACTGGGTTATCCAAAAGGCCGACGGTATGCCTACTTATAACTTTGCCGTTACGGTCGACGACCACTTGATGAAGATTACCCACGTTTTGCGTGGAGACGATCACGTTTCAAACACGCCAAAGCAGATGATGATTTACGATGCCTTCGGTTGGGACATCCCACACTTCGGGCACATGGCTTTGATCATCAACGCCGCAACTGGTAAGAAGTTGTCAAAGCGTGACAACGATATCTTGCAGTTCGTCGAACAATACCGTGAACTCGGTTACCAACCAGAAGCCCTTGATAACTTCATCGGCCTTTTGGGATGGTCACCAAAGGGTGAAGACGAAATCTTCTCATTGGAAGAATTCAAGAACATGTTTGACGAACACCGTTTGTCAAAGGCCAACGCCAAGTTCGACCAAAAGAAGTTGGAATGGATTAACAACCAATGGATTCGTCGTGACAAGGATAAGATCATGCCACAATTGATCGAAGAATTGGTCAAGGCAGGGTTCATCACCGAAGACGAAGCCAAGACGAAGCACGACTGGCTCGTTCAAGCCATCGACGTTGCCGGTGTTGACGGTATTTCATATACGCACCAAATCGTTGACTTGATGCGCGAACCATTCTTCCAATTGGGTGATATTACCGACGAAATGGTCGAATACTTGACCTCTGAAGATGGACGTAAGGTCTTTGCCGCATGGGAAAAGGCCTACACGGAATTGCCTGAAGACACGGACGCGGCCACTTACATGGCAACGATTCGTGCCATCCAAAACGAATTGGAAATCAAGGGACGTCCCCTTTGGAACCCAATCCGAATTGCAACGACACACCAAATTCAGGGACCAAACTTGCCAGAATTGCTTGTTTTGTTGAACAAGGATGACGTCTTGAAGACGATGGCAGATGTGAAGGCAAAGTACCTCGCATAAGTTTATATAGAAGAAAAGCAGTTCGCTTCGGCGAGCTGCTTTTGTATATTATAAGAGTACAATTTGAAATATTGCGAATGTTACATTAACGAGGTATAGTAGTTTTTATTGGTAGTTAGCCTTAGCAGAGAGGGAAACGGGCGATGCTATCAATAGAATATAATGGTCAACGTACTTACCTTCTTCGGAAAGGTGAAGGTTAGTATATATGGCAGACCAATTGTTTTTGGCTTTCGTGAACTTCGAATTTGCTGTACTAGCAGGACTTATCCTCTTGTATATTGAACGAAATTCAACGGAAGAATAAATCAAAAAAACCACCTAAGCGCTCAAACTACAGGTGGTTTTTTCTTTTGCTTTTATTTCGAATCATGTGTGAACATAATGGCTATTAACAAATGATCTCTTTTATAACTATCTACTGATCTATTTTTTATTATGATCTACCTATGAATTAAGGTTGTTCTTTAAAACTTGTATGATCGAAATAATAGCAAGGTGTTAGTTAATATATATGGTAAGTAACAGTATATCATAACTAATAATACGAACGGATATTAATTTGAACTTTCCAAAATAGTCAAAAGGAACGCTGTTTTTCGCTTTCTTGATCCGTGAGAACAGCCACTTTTTGTTATAATGTAGAAAACATTGGAGGACTCATGTTTATGCAGACGGTATACAACACTTACAGCTTAGAAAAAGAAACGTTTACGCCCATTCAAGACGGTAAGGTGACGATGTACCTCTGTGGTCCGACAGTGTATAACTACATTCACATCGGAAATGCCCGCTCGACGGTGGCCTTCGATACAATTCGTAAGTACTTCGAGTGGCGTGGTTTGGACGTAAACTTCGTGTCCAATTTTACGGATCTTGGCGATAAGGTGATCAACCAAGGGAAAAAGGAGGGGCTCACGGAAGAAGAAGTGGCAGACAAATACGCCGACGCTTTCTTGGAAGATGCGGCCGCTTTGAACGTGGAACCTGCTACCACTCGCCCGCGTGCAACACAGTACATGGAAGAAATGGTTTCCTTCGTTGAGAAGTTGATGGCAGAAGGCCAAGCATATGAAGTGAACGGGGATGTTTACTTCAAGACGAACCAGTTCAAAAACTACGCCACGCTTTCTCACCAAAACATGGATGAGTTGAAAAAGAATGCGGCTGGCCGTTTGGAAGACGACGACCAGGATGAAAAACACGATCCGACAGACTTTGCACTGTGGAAAAAGGAAGTTCGTCCGGATGTGACAGCCTGGCCATCACCTTGGGGACCTGGGCGTCCGGGCTGGCACCTCGAATGTTCCGTTATGATTGACGAGCTTCTCGGTGACACCATCGACATCCACGCTGGTGGAATCGACCTGGCCTTTCCACACCACACAAACGAATTGGCGCAGTCCGAGTCATACCACGACGAACGCTTCGTGAACTACTGGTTGCACAATGGGTTTGTGAACGTAAACGATGAGAAGATGTCGAAGTCCCTCGGCAACTTCGTGACGATTCACGATTTGCTTGAAGATGACAGCATTGATCCACAAGGTTTGCGTTACTTCCTGACGAAGACGCACTACCGCCGTCCGGTTGCATACTCCCGTGATCGTCTGGATCAGGCCCAAGCGGAGATGGATAAAATTTACCGGACGATGCGCGGCCTTATTGCGAAGGCGGATGACAACGGGGATGTTGATTCTGATGTTGAAAAGCAAGTTCTCTTATTAAAGGAACGTTTTGTTGCAGCGATGGATGACGACTTCAACGTGGAGAACGCCCTGACGGTAATGTTCGAGTTGATCACTCTTGGAAATAAGATGCTCACGTCATCGGCTACTGCGTCTACGATTTCTCGGGTCAAGGACGAACTTGCTTCATGGTTACACATCTTCGGAATTGATAACTTTGAAGAAGAACGCGAATTACCAAAAGAAGCAAAGGCGATTTTGGAAGAGCGCAAGGCGGCACGAGAAGAAAAAGACTTCGCGAAGTCTGATGAACTCCGTGACCGTCTAAAGGAAATGGGAATCTTGGTAAAAGATGGTCGAGATGGCCAATCAATCGAATGGTCATCATAAAACCGAACATTTAAAACAAATTTGTTTAATCAAAGAGCGGGGAAGCGAATATTTCCCCGCTCTTCTTATTTAGAGTCTGTAAACTGTAACTTTTTCAATCTTTTTAGAAAAGTTGTTGACGGAACCACCTAAAATCCGTATACTAATTATTGTTCCTTACGAGGAACGGCCAGTCAGCTTGCTGATTGGCTAAT
>NZ_JAAMFK010000007.1 GCF_018437275.1 Fructobacillus broussonetiae | reverse complement strand
GATATAATCATGAAGGGATTCATACCTATGAATCGAACCTAGTGATGTAAAAAAAGTGTCTAAATTATTGACATACGAGCAACAGATAGTTGGGCTTTTTTAGTGCACAAAAAAGTCCGTGTAAATTGAAAAAAAACACGGACTTTACCCAAAAGGAGGGGGTTGATTGGAAACAGTTCACCTCGGTGAAACAGAAGTACAAATACGAGGAATGTTTGAAAAAACAAGGGAGCTCACACTCACCCAGCGCAGGGAGTGGTAAAACAGCTGGGTGCAATCAACGTCTCTCGGGATATGGTAAGAGGGTTGCCGGAGACTCTATCGGCAACAAAGGGACAAGAACCAAAGCCCTCCTCTTACGAAAAAAGCATAGCACGGAAAGGTGAGTGGAAATATTCGATAACGGCATAAAAAATTCTGTATTGGAATATCTGATGACGAACTATGATATTTGCCCAAAATATGCGGATAACTTTGACAGGAAGGGCATTTACCTCTTATAATTGATGCTAGACGGTTTGACAGAAATTACGGGCATTTTGCGCCCAAAATTAAGAAGGAGGGGCTATGGCTGAGCGGATTCCGACACAACTAATTGACGAAGTTCGCTCCCAGGCTAACATCGTTGATCTGATTCAACAGTACACTCCTTTGGTAAAACGTGGTCGCGAGTGGAACGGCTCTTGTCCATTCCACGAAGACCGGCGACCATCTTTGTTTGTGGATGACAAGAAGCAGGTCTTTCACTGCTTCTCCTGTGGTCGTTCAGGAACCATTTTCTCCTTTCTTATGGAGAAAGAGGGCTACACTTATCCGCAGGCCATTTTGAAGTTGGCCGAAGACGAAGGAATCTCTGGCTTGGATAAGTATGCCGGCCAGCCTTCGCCACGTCAGGAAAAGTTCCAAAAGATTTATGATCTTTATGATGCGGCTCAAAAGTTGTACACGCATATCTTGCTCAATACCACGGCAGGTGAGCAGGCCCTGGCCTACTTGAAAGACGACCGACAGTTGGACGAAGATACCATCAAGCGTTACGCGCTTGGTTACGTGCCATCCAATAACGTGCTGCTGTCTTATGCCCGTGAGCACAACATCGATGAAAAGGTCTTGGCTGAGTCCGAGCTTTTCATCGAGCGTGACGGCGAGCTGGTCCGTGACCGCTTTAGTAACCGTGTACTCTGGCCCATTCGAAACGAGCGAGGCCAGGTCGTTGGATTCTCTGGACGTTCGCTCGATCCAGATAACCCGGCTAAGTACATGAACTCGCCTGAGTCCCCCTTCTTTAACAAGGGGAAGTTGCTCTACAACTTAGACCAGGCAAAGGGCAATATCCGTTCTGGCCAGAAGGCGATGATCTTCGAAGGGTTCATGGACGTGATATCCGCCGACCTTGCCGGTGCCGGCGGCGCCGTTGCGACGATGGGAACGGCGTTGACGCCCGACCACGTGGCGGCCTTGTCCAAGTTGACCGACCAGATAACCTTGGTCTACGACGGGGATGCCGCTGGTCAAAAGGCAGCCAAACACTCGATTCCACTGATTCGAGAGCAGGCGCCACAGGTTGAAATCGGTGTGATTTCTTTGGCTGATAACCGAGACCCAGACGAAGTTCGAAGAGAACTTGGTTTGGAAGCCTTGAAGCAGGCCTTGGAGCAATCCGTGCAGACCCCAACCGAGTATTTGATTGGGGCGGCAAAGGCCGGTAAGAACCTGTCCAACCAAGCGCAGTACCTGGACTTCTTAAAAGAGGTCTGGCCGGTCTTGAACACGGCTTCGCCCGTTGAACAAGATTACTTCTTGAAGAAGATGGCAGAAGACTACGGCTCCTCGCTTGAGTCTTTGCAGTCGGAGTTTGCCACTTACCAGCAGGAACACCCGGCAGGGCGTTCTGCTGGTGCTAAAAAGCAATCGGGGCAGCAAAGTGGCGCCCAGCTCGGTTCGGACTTTGGCGCAGGAAACCCAGGCATGGACAGTGACTGGGACGATTCGTTCATCCCAGACATTGACCCAATGGCTGGTCGGCCTGAAAGCGGTCCTTACAACGGACCAAACTGGCAGGACGCACCCACGGAAAAGGTTTCCGTCGTTGAAAAGGCGGAGCGCGGGCTTTTGATGGCCATCATCAAATCGAATGCGGTTTATGACCAAATCAAAAACCGGCCGGACTTTTCCTTCGTTCATCCCGACTACCAAATCCTTCTGATGCTCTTTGAGGCATACAAGGGAGAACACGAAGGCGACTTCGACTTAGCGACCTTTATGGACTACGTCCAAAAGCCGGAGCTAAACCAGAAGATGCTCGCCATCGACCGTGAGTTTGGTAGTCTGGACGCGGATGACGACGCGGTGAAGGATTACCTGCAGGTTATCTTGAACCTCGCGCCCTTTAAAGAACAAGAAACAAACTTAAAGCAGCAAATTGCCCAAGCGAGAAACGAGCACGATGACGCCGCGTTAATCTCACTGACCAACGAGCTCATTAACCTGAAGAAACAGCACGCGCAACATTAGGAGAAAATATGGCAAAGATTACTAGTTCTAGCAAAATTTCTGAAATCAAGGCTTACTTGGATGAGCAACACATTGCTTACCATGGCCGCGCACGCAAGGTTGAACTCTTAGCCTTAGCCGAAGGAAAGACGGCGGAAGAAGCTGCTGAAATCGCCAAGAACGAACCAGCAAAGAAGCCCGCCAAGAAGTCCGGACCAATGAAGTCCGCCGCCTACGACAAGGCCGTTCGTGAATTGATTAAGGCTTACAAGCCACTTGCCCAAATCAAGTACGCGGAATTGTCAGAAAAGATTGCTGAACCATTCCACTTGGATACTGAAAACATCGAACGTTTGATGGAAAAGGTGGAAGATTCAGGAATCGCCATCGTTGACGAAAAGGGTGATCCAGCACCCGAAGTTTTGAAGGCAAAGCAAAACAAGCCTTCAGAAGAAGAACGTGCCGCTGAAGACGCTGCCACTGGAATCAAGATTAACGATCCCGTTCGTATGTACTTGAAGGAAATCGGTAAGGTACCGTTGCTTAAGGGTGACGAAGAAATCGAAATCTCAAAGCGCATCGAAGCAGGGGACGAAGAAGCCAAGCAAGAATTGGCCGAAGCCAACTTGCGTTTGGTTGTTTCCATCGCTAAGCGTTACGTCGGACGTGGGATGCAGTTCTTGGATTTGATCCAAGAAGGTAACATGGGTCTGATGAAGGCCGTCGAAAAGTTCGATTACACCAAGGGATTCAAGTTCTCAACGTATGCAACTTGGTGGATTCGTCAGGCCATCACACGTGCCATCGCCGACCAGGCCCGCACGATTCGTGTGCCAGTCCACATGGTTGAAACGATTAACAAGTTGATCCGTATCCAACGTCAATTGCTTCAAGACCTTGGTCGTGAACCATTGCCTGAAGAAATTGGTGCCGAAATGGATTTGACGGCCGACAAGATTCGCGAAATCTTGAAGATCGCCCAAGAACCCGTTTCTCTTGAAACGCCAATCGGTGAAGAGGACGACTCACACCTTGGTGACTTCATCGAGGATAACGAAGCCGTTTCACCAGCTGACTCAGCTGCCTATGAAATGCTCCGTGGTCAACTCGAATCCGTCTTGGACACGTTGACTGACCGTGAAGAAAACGTTTTGCGTTTGCGCTTTGGTTTGGAAGACGGTCGTACGCGTACCCTTGAAGAAGTGGGACGTGTCTTCGGGGTCACCCGTGAACGTATCCGTCAGATCGAAGCAAAGGCCTTGCGTAAGCTCCGCCACCCAAGTCGCTCAAAGCACTTGAAGGACTTCATGGACGAAAACTAAAGCATGTGTTTTAAAATCCGACTTCGGCCGGATTTTTCTTATGATGTGGCTTTGGTTAATGGCAAAGTCAAACCCGAACCATCCAACAAAATAAACGCGGTTCATCAACCATCCCGCGCAACAAAACTAGGAGAAAACATGAATAACTTGAATAATAGCCGTGCGTCAAAGACGCAAAACATGACCTTGATGGCCCTGGTCGCTGCCTTGTACGCCGCCGTCACGATGATGGTGGCACCCATCGGATTTGGACCCGTCCAACTCCGTTTGTCAGAAGGACTGAACCACTTGGCCGCTTGGAACAAGCGCTACATCTTGGCGCTTTCACTCGGTGTCTTGATTGCCAACTTGGTTTCACCAATGGGTTGGATCGACTGGGTCTTTGGAACGTTTGATACGGTCTGCATGACCGCCTTGACTTACTACTTGGCCCGCAAGGTGGCTTCACCGTTGAAGAAGATTTTGATCTCAATGGTTTCTGTCTTGACGGTTGGAATGGCCATCTTGGCAGCGGAGTTCACCTTCGCCTTTGCCATCAACGCCACGGGCTCCTTTGCACCCGATCACGCTGGTTCCATCTGGGCGAACTGGTTGTCCTACTACGTGATGCTTGTACCAGGGGAGTTTGCTTCGCTTCTTCTCGGTGGTGTGGTCATCTACGCTTTATCCAAGTTCGTTAACCTAGCAAAATAACGTTTTAAAAAAAGCGCCTGCCAAGCAGGGGCTTTTTGTTTTTCCATAGGTAAACGTCCAAGCCGTCCTATGCTAAAATATAGAAAGAATCCACACGAGGGGGTGCCTCACATGGTAAACTATCCAAAAGGCGTTCACGGCGTTCAATCCAGCGTCAAAAACCAAATCAAAGCCGGTAAGCAGTCCCGTCGCGGCCTCACTTTCGGCAAGCGCGGCATGGGCCTCGAAGACGAGATTAACGCCGCCAACGACTACTACGTGGCCAACCACCTCGCCGTCATCTACAAAAAGCCCACGCCCGTCACCATCGTCAAAGTCGACTATCCCGCCCGATCTGCTGCCAAAATCACCGAAGCCTACTTCCAAAAGCCTTCCACAACCGACTACAACGGCGTTTACTCCGGCAAGTACATCGATTTTGATGCCAAGGAAACCAAAAACAAGACGTCCTTTCCGCTTAAAAACGTCCACGAGCACCAGGTTCAACACCTGGCCAACATTGTCTCCCAGGGTGGCGTCGGCTTCCTCCTCATCAAATTCACCACGCTCGACGAAACCTTCCTGTACCCAGCACCCGACCTCGTCGACGCCTGGATGCGCCTCGACGGCCACAAATCCTTATCCTACGACGAACTGAAGGCGAAGTCCTACCAGGTCGAAGCCAAGCTCAATCCCTCAATGGACTACTTGAACGCGCTTGATCGCTACCTAGAAGATTTGGCCAGTGGTGTTCGCACCGATCGTCCTGGTCGAAGCAATCAAGCATCTGATGGGAGCGTGAATGGCGCTTCCGGCGATGCTAACGCTGGAGGCCCTTCATGAGCCGCATCTGGGTCACGGGCTATCGCACGTATGAGCTCGGCGTCTTCAAAGACAACGACACCAAGGTCGCCGTCTTAAAGTACGCGCTGAAGATTCGCCTGAAAGAACAGCTGGACCAGGGGATGGACTGGATCATCACCGGCGGTCAACCTGGCGTTGAGCTCTGGACCGTCGACGTCGCCCAGGAGCTGAAAGAAGAGTACCCGAAACTGAAGGTCGCACTCTTCGTTCCCTTCGAGGGCTTCGGTAAGAACTGGAAGGAAGGCAATCAGGGCAAGCTGGCGAAGGCCAAGGCCGCAGCCGACTTTTACGCCCCAGTCTTTAAAGGCGACTACCAAGGGCCTTTCCAACTGAAGGGCTACCAGGAATTTATCCTGGAGCACACGGACGGCGCTTTTCTCGTCTACGACACGGAGTTTGAGGGCAAGAGCCTTTATGACGACAAAGCCATCAAGGACTTTCAGCAGAAGGCGCCTTATCCGCTGAGTCGGCTCGACATGGATCAGCTCCAAGACTACGCCAATGACTATCAGGAAGCCATCAACGAAGAGAAGTGGAACAGTTAAATTACATTTTAAAAGATTGAAAAGAATGAAAGAAGGAATCCAGTTCCTTCTTTTTATTTTTGGAAAAGGGCATCAAGAACTTTTTAGCATAATTTAAGGCGTTTGATTGTTTCTGATGTTACAAATCTGATACAATTGTAATAAATGAAAATGTGCAAGTTTTAATGGTTTTGATTTATCTATTTTAATTGAATTCATGAAATCTATTAAAAAATGATAGAAAGTAGAATAGACGATGAAAGAAACAAAAAAATTACGTTACAAGATGTTTAAAGCGGGTAAGCAAGTTGTGGTTGCTGCCTTCTTGTCGTTTGGTGTCGTGAGTGTAACTGCAGTAAGTAATAATCACTTTAATGATTTTTCAGCAGCCGCTGAAACAGTTGATGCTAATGCAGGAGATAGCACTGGGAAGTTTGGAACGACCCAGTGGAAATGGGACGCAACAACCAAGACTTTGACTTTTGATGGGCCTGGCGAGATGGGAAAAGTTTCGGGCACTGATCAGAATTCACGGTTTAAAATTCCAAACGTAACGGACGATCAGATTGAGCACATTCAATTCAAAAATAATGTTCGCTTTGCTGCCGATTCTTTTAGCTTATTTTCCGGACTTAAAAATTTAAAGGATATCACTGGTCTTGAAAATGTTGACACCTCTCAAGTTGTTGATATGAGTTGGATGTTTGCGCTAACGCCAAGTCTGCAACAAATCGATCTGTCGTCATTTAATACGCCACAGTTGAAGTACATGGCATACATGTTCTATGACTCAAATGTTCAAAGCGTCGACTTTTCTAGCTTTAACACAACTAACTTAGTTGATGATGAAAATGGAAAAGCGTTGGAGGGTTATTCAACGGGGCTCGTGAGTTGAAGAAAGCGACCTTTGGTTCATCATTCAACACAAAAAATGTGAAAAATATGAATGTCATATTTCAGGATGCTAAGACGTTAGAATCTGTTGATTTATCAATGTTTAACACTTCGAATGTGACGGAAATGCAGGAAATGTTTGCTGGAACAGAATCTTTGACTAATCTTGATTTATCATCTTTTGATATGTCAAATGTAAAGAAGCTTGGTGCAATGTTTCAGGCAACGGGGGATGCAAATGGCTTCACATTATCCCTTCCTACAAATCAAATTTCGCCTGCAGAATTTATTCGGATAGCTGGAGGTTGGGGTACTTCGGTTCAAAAAATTGATTTTGACCATGGGGGTACTCGAGAATATCCCAAGGGAAATATTTATTCATTATCTGATCTGCCAGCATCGATGCAGTTTGAAGCTGGAACTTATTACTTTTCAAACGGCAACATTCAAGAACAACACAAGAACGTCACTCGAACGGTACGTTACTTGGGAACCGATGGTCAGTTGATTCCTGGAACGGAAGAAAAGCAAGAAACGTTGAGCTTCACTCGTAAGGCTCGCTTTAATCAAAAGGGGGAATTTGTGTCTGCTGATGCTTGGAAGCCAAGTATCGCTGGTAAGACTGCCTTCTCATCATTTGCACTTCCTAATAATTTGAATGACAACTATGAAAACCCAAAGCATAATGGGGAAAGCATTTCATCGGTTGCTGCTGAGACGCCTGAATTGACGAATGACACAGAAAATCAAAACGTGAATTACGACGTTGTCTATGAAAGCAAAGCAGACGCTGACAAGTCAAAGTCAGACGACAACCGAGGAGCTACAAACAAGGTGGTTTCACTTCCAAACACGAGTGGTGCTCTCACTGGAAACACACAAGTGACGGTGAATAGTCGGATGCAAAAGTATCATGATCAAGGAACGGTTGCTTTGCCAACCACGGGTAAGAAGGTAAACGCTTTTGCCTCCGTTGCTTTGCCATTGGCTGCGCTTACGTCATCATCAATCTTCTTTTTCTTTACAAAGCGTAAGAAGTAAAAACGATTCTTTTGATTAAGAAAAACGGTCGATTCTAAAACGGTTTATTCAGCTTAACAACGAGTGGTTATTCATTTTTATCGTCATTTAATTTAAGCTCTATAAAGTAAGAGCATGATATTCCAGCTTGGAAGCTTGCCCTAGGCCGACCATACTGGTATGATTAAGTTAATTCGAAGAATGAATTCAAAGGAGAAATTCTTTTGGCACAAGTACAATACACACAAAAAGATATTTACGACAAGATTTTCAAGCAAAAGCGTGTCGGTGTCGGTTACGACCCCGAAGACGTGGATGACTTCTTGGACGGCATCATTGCTGACTACGGTGTCTTCACGAAGCGCATCAAGGAATTAGAAGATCAAGTTGGTCAATTGCAAAACGCTTTGCAAGACGCACAAGAAGAATTGGCTAACGGCCAAGCTTCTGCTCCTGCGCCAAAGCCAGCACCCGTTGAAGCTGCTCCTAAGCAAGAAGCACAACCAACGAACTTGGACTTGATCAAGCGCGTGGCCAACTTGGAACGTGCCGTATTCGGTGCTGACCACGAAGCTTAATTCTGTGGTACAATAAATCGTCATTAGTCTTCGACTAGATGGCAGGTATCGAGTAATTGCGCATCGGTTATCCGGTGTGAGGAAGGTCCATGCTCGCACACTCTGCGATGAGTGTAGTGTTTGTGCTGGGATAAGAAATAAACCCAGGCGTGTTTACACACGACGGCGGCCCAAAGGACTAAGGCTTTGCTATGTCTGAGTCGGCCTGAAAGTGCCATAGAGACGTATGCCTAGGTGAAAGCTTGGGACTTGAGACGAGGTAAACCCCGCAAGCGGGCAACCCAAACTTTGGTAGGGGCGGCTGACCTAGTGAATTGAAACGATGGTCGGTATGGCAGAAATGCTTAGATAGATGATTACTGAAGGTTAACGAATCCCCAGCGTTAACTGGAACAAAACATGGCCTACAGATACCTGTCGGGGAGCTCGCGTAAGCGGGCTTTTTTTTATTGCCTTTTTTAATTTGTCGGATTTTTTGGTTTATCGAAAAGTCCGGGACAGACCGGGATTTTTAACCCTTTTCTCTATAATGGTTCGTTTGAAAAAGGGTGCCTTTTTGTTTTACAATAGAATTGAACTAATTAAAGGAGAAATCACATGGCAAACACAATTTTACAAGAAACAACAAAGCTTTCGAATGGTGTCGAAATGCCAGTCTTTGGACTCGGTGTTTGGAAGTCATCAAACAAGGAAGCGGCTGAATCGGTCCAAACGGCCATCAAGAATGGTTACCGCATGATTGATACGGCAAAGCAATACGGAAACGAAGCCGGTGTCGGTTACGGAATCCAAAAGGCTTTGGTGGACAACCACTTGAACCGTAAGGACCTCTTCGTTACGACGAAGATTTTCAACGGTGACCAAGGTTACTTGTCAACGCTTCGAAACTTCGACAAGCAGTTGGAAGCCTTGCGTTTGACATACGCTGATTTGCTCTTGATTCACTGGCCAGTAGAAGGCAAGTACGAAGACACTTGGACGGCAATGGAAAAGTTGTACAAGGAAGGTAAAGTACGTGCTATCGGTGTTTCAAACTTTGATGAAAAGAACTTGGACGACATCGAGAAGATGCACCGCTTGATGCCAGTGGTTAACCAAATGGAATTCAACCCATTGATCCAAGAAGAACACTTGTTTAACAAGATGAACGGCTTGGGCGTTGCCATGGAAGCATGGTCACCACTTGGTGGTGGAGAAGCTTTGTCAAACCCAGACATTCAAGCCATCGCTGATAAGCACGGTAAGTCCACGGCACAAGTTATCTTGCGCTTCGACTACCAAATGGGTGTCATCACGATTCCTAAGTCAGCCCACGAAGAACGCATTATTGCTAACTCACAAATTGATGACTTTGCCCTTTCAGAAGACGAAATGGCAACCATCAAGGGCTTGAACAAGGAACAACGTTCCATCTGGCACCAAGACTTCGCATGGCACAAGGGTTCAGAAGAAACCGGTGTGAAGGACGAAGTATCCTCATGGCCTGACTATGACGAATACCTCGAAAAGAAGATTACTTACTAATTTTCTGATTCGTTAATCAAATAAAAAAACGCGACTCTTCATGAGTCGCGCTTTTTTTTATGGTTTAAAGTTGATCAATGGTGTTCATCAGGTCACCTGAATAAAGGCGTGGGGCGTGGGGGAGTTGGCTCAAGTCACTGGCACCAAGCAACGTCATGTACTTGGGAAGCTGCTGCTGCCAAGTACGGATGATTTGCTCGAGAGCGTCCTGACCATCTTGCATCAACACGGATAAGAAGTAGCCGGCTGATGAGGCGGCGGAAGCGCCCAACATCAAGGCCGTCGTCACGTCCTTTGCGGACTCAATGCCGCCGGTCGCGATGATTGGTACGTCGATGTCCGCCTTTTGTGCTGCGAGCAGTGATTCGACCGTTGAAAGGCCGAAGGACGAGAGGTCCAAGGGCACTTCGTTCTTTCGGTCACGGGCCTGTTCAATCTGGTAGAAAGACGTACCGTTTCCACCACCAATGTTGATGGCGGCCGGTTGGAGCTCAGCCAGTTGGCGGAGTTCAGAAACGCCCATGCCGAAGCCAACTTCCTTAATGATGACCGGAACGGGGGATTCCTCGATAATGTGCTTCAAGTTATCCAACCAATTGAATGATCGGTCACCTTCGGCCATGGACAATTCCTGGCCGACGTTCACGTGAATTTCGATGGCGTTGGCATCAATCATCTCGACCGCCTTCTTCACGTTTTCGATGGGATGGTCGGCCCCGAGGTTAGCGATCAAGAAACCGTTCGGGTGCTTTTCTCGAACAATCTTGAAGGAGTCCGCCTGATCCGGGTCCTTCAAAGCGACGGACTGGGAACCAACAGCCATGGCGATTCCGGTCATTTCGGCGACCGTTGCCAATTGCTCGTTGACCTTCTTGGTCGATTCGGAACCGCCGGTCATGGCTTCGATGTAAAAGGGCCACTCGAAACTTTCGCCGAGAAGGCTCGTCTGCGTGTTGGCCGTTTCAACGGAGCGACTGTTCAGTGGGCCTGGCACCCAGCGTACGTCGTCAAAGCTTGCGCCGACAACGGGCTTTTGATCGTCTCGCCAGAATTTTGTGGCCAAAGACAGGTGTTCGTTTTTTCGGTTGGAGTGCGCATCTGTCATCGCTTCTTCCTTTGCTTGTTTACTATTATGTATTGGCCGGGTGAGGCCAGTTTGATTCTGAAGCTTAATCCTCAAAAATCGTTGTTTGAATCTGTGAAAGGCCAGCTTCCTGGACTTTTGATTCTTGTTCTTCTGTCAGCGGGCTCTGCGTTAGCCAGAAACCGTTGTCGCCAAAGCCAGCGCCTGATACCTTACCAGCTAGGTTGAAATCGTTCATAAGCTCGATAAAGGCTGTTAAACGCGCCGTGAGGTATTCAGCAGGGAGGGCTTCAATCAAAGCCATCTGGTTTTTTGCAAGCGCCTGCTTGAGTGCTTGATAGTCTGTCTGCTCAAAGGCGCTTTTAGCCCTTTGCACCGCGTTTGCGGACTGGGGCAGGAGTTCGGAGCGATTTAACTTCTTGGCGAGCGCCTTCTTCGTCGAAGCGGGCTCCTTTGTGGCCAAGATGTGAAGCTGCCAGTTTGCTGGCCAGTTCAAACGCTTCACTGCCATGTTCGTCCAGTCTAAGCTGCGAAAGTCAGAAACGGACATGTCCCGTGGGTTGACCTTCTTAATCCAGGCGGGGGCCTGGTAGTAGATCAAACCAGTGTGACTAGACGTTGCGATGTCGCCGAGTGAACCGGAAGCCTGGACGAGGAAGTGCGCGAAGGCGGCTTCCTTGAAGATGGTCATCTTGTCCGCCTTGTCGCCCTCAAAGAGACGGTGAAGGGCGAAAACGACAGCCACTGTAACGGCGGCTGATGAGCCGAGACCAAGCTTTCCTTCCGCCGTTTTCATCTCGGAGTGGATACGGAGTTCAACGGTTGGTTCTTCTTTGAACCAGGCGGGGTGTTCTGCGACCACAATGGCGAGGGCGGCCTTCACGAACGCCCAGGTGCTTTCCTTGATGTCCTCGGTGGACCAGGAAGCAATGGTTTGAAAGCGTTCTTGAAGTGGCTCTTCGAACTGCTCAGAATGAATCGAAACGGTCCCAAGTGGGCCTGGTTCGGGTCGGACTTTGGAAGCGGGAGTGGTTGGAACAGGGATTTTAAGTGTTCCCTCAATCGTCATCCCGTGGTCGACCGCCGCAATGAGGGCGGGTTGACCGGGCGTCGTCACCGCGTATTCACCGGCCAAGAACAACTTGCCGGGGATTGTGAGCTTGACGATCTTATTCATAGGAAATACCAGGTCCCGGAGTAGCGATATCGAACTGAATCTTGCGGAACCGCTTTGCCAGTGCCTCCTTAATGGCAGGGGCTTGTTCCTGGTTAGTAATGATTTTGACGTTTGGACCGGCATCCATCGTGGCGTAGGCGAGGTAACCCTGTGCGCGGAGTTCCTTGATGGCGTCCAAGACTTTCATCGTGTTCTGGTTGAAGTAGGTGAAGCGACGGTCAGTGGCCGTCAAGTTCAACTCGTGCATGGCCAGGGCGTTTGCTTCGGCGATTTGACCGACCTTTTCGAGGTCCTTTTCCTGCAAAGCGGCCTTCATTTCTTCCAGTTGCTTCGCGGATTCGTCGACCCAGGCTTGGTAGTTTGGTGACGTTTGGGCACGCACCATACCATCGGATGAGGACACCTTCTTCACTGTGCCGGCAATCTTGCAGACGACAAGGGCGATGGGGAGGTCTGGCACATCGATGTGGTGGGCGTAAGAGGTCTTGTCCGAATCACCCTTTTCCCAGATGGCAAAGTCGGGGAAGAATGAGCGGGTTGCTGATCCGGAACCGCGACGGGCCAAGCGGGAAAGTTCTTCGTTGCTCAAGTCCCAGTTATTAAATTTTGCAACCGCCGCCGTCAGGGCCGCAAAGGATGAGGCGGATGAGGCCAATCCTGCTGAGAGGGGCACCTTGTTAACGGAAATCACCGTGAAGGGTGGAAAGTCACCCATTTCTTCTCGAAGCACGTTCAAGAATTGGTGCACCCGCTTGCTATCCTGTGGCAACTCGTTGATGTAGAGCTTGTCTTCTGGGCCTTCTTCAACCGTTGTCTTCGTGTAGTACTCGTCTAACGTCAACGACAAAGAAGAGGTTGTGGGCAAGTTCAACTTTGAGTCAGCCTTTCCCCAGTACTTCATTAAAGCGATGTTCGTGTGCGCAATGGCCGTCGCATTCGTTGTCATAATAAACCTCAAATTCTTTCAACTAAAAGCGCTGACCGTCTGGCCAGCGGGTAAATGTTTGTTAAAGCGGTTGAATCCATGTCTCTTTGGCACCGGCCTTTTCCAGGGCGAGCGCAATCTTTGTTGCCTGCTCGTCGTTTTCGGCCAGGGCAAACATGGCCCCACCGATTCCGGAACCGGTTAACTTAGCACCAAGGGCGCCAGTTTCAATGGCGGCGTCCACGAGTTGGTCCAACTTTGGGTGTGAAACCTGCAGGGCCTGCAAATCGTGGTGGGCAGAAGTGAAGAGTTGTCCAAGTAGAACCGAATCGTTTTCTCCAAGTGCTTCCTTTACCCCGTAGGCGAGTTCACCCAAGTGGTTGATGGCAGCCCAGGCTGCATCCGGATTCGTCGCGATTTCGTTTTTTACGATGTTCACCGCGCGAACCGTCTGACCACGGACCCCCGTGTCGGCCAAGACCAACGTTGCCTCCAATGAAGTTTCAAAGGTCTCGATTTTTTTGTGTAGGAACCAGACTGGTTCTTCGGCTGACACCGTGGCGGCGTCCAATCCAGAAGGCGAACCGTGAGAAATGTTTTCAGCCAAGGACGTGTAGTGCGTTAGCTTTTCTTTTGTGAGTTCCTTTCCCTGCCAGTCGTAAAAGGCACGCGTGATGGCGGTTGCCAGTGCGGCGGACGCACCAAAACCACGTTCCTGTGGGATAACCGATTCGATTTCTAAGAGGAAGCCGTCTTCTTCAAAGTCAAAGTCTCTTTGCAACGAAACGATGAGTTGTCGGAGTCCTTCCAAATCGTCTCCAAGAGAAGAAAGTTCCTTTGCACAACCACCCAAAATAATCGTTTGTTTTTGTTCAAGTGATTGGAAGGTGGCTTGTACTTCTAAGTTCAAGAGGGGGATGGCCACGGCTGGCTTGTCATAGACAACGGCGTGGTCCCCGATTAAGATGGCCTTGGCGTGTGAGCGCCCGGTTCCGATACCTTGTTTTTTCATATGTAAAAAGCTCCATTAATTAATAATATTGTACCGCACCGGGGGAAGTAGTGTAAAATGGGCAACAGATAGTAGTTTTGTCTTAAAACGTGTCCTGTGTTTTTATACAGAAGGAAACGCTTTGTCCAGTGCGAATTTGACTTTGACAGCAACTACCGAATGCGATGGAAGGAGTCCTGATGAAAGAATCAGCCGCCTTTGTCATCGTCGATTTGGAGACGACCTCGCCTTCTGTTGAGAACGGAGGCCGGATTATTCAAATCGGGATGACCTTTGTTAAAAATAAAAAAATCGTGGAGCACTTCGACTCCTTTGTGAATCCAGCGCAGCCGATCGACAAAAAGATTCAGCAGTTGACGCATATTTCACCAAAGGATGTCCAGGATGCACCGTTTTTCGAAGAGATTGCGCCGTCCTTACAGGCGCTTTTAAAGGGGCAGGTTTTTGTTGCCCACAACGTGAATTTTGACCTCCCATATTTGAACGCTGAGTTCGAACGCGTTGGCCTGGAACCGATGAATTTGAAGGCCTTGGATACCGTTCAACTAGCGCAAATTATGTTCCCAACGGCACCGGGTTACCGTCTTTCTGATTTGACGGCCTACTTAGATTTGCCACTCGTGCAAGCCCACCGGGCAAACGCGGATGCCGAAGCAACGGCCCACTTGATGCTTGCCATCTGGCAAAAGGCGCAGGCCTTACCAGAAAAGACCAAGCGTTCCTTAATGTCCTTGGACTGGGGACTTCTTCGTGAGAGTCAAGAGTTCTTAAAGATGGCCATGAAGTCCAAGGGTATCTTTGAAGAGGTTGCCGAAGGAGCGTTGAAGAAGTTCAATCACGAAGTACCAAAGCACAAGCGCGAAAAGCCAAAGGAGGGCGAAAAGAAGACGCCTTATCCTCGTTCGACGGACGGAAAACGGGCCATGATTGGTCCTGACCTGGACATCGATGAACAGCGCAACGAAGTGATGAATACGACAAACGACCTGTTGGCTCGTTCGCAAAAAGAGGTGACCGTTCTTACGACGCCACCACGCCTGAAGAAGACGGGGGCCTACTTATTCCCACTCTTCTTCCAGAAGCGAAACAAGGCCACCTGGTTAATCACCGATGACCTCGTCCTCATCGTTCACCAAAAGAAGATGCTCCAAAACATCTGTGAGCGCCTGCCAAAGCACATGATCAACTACGCCTCGCTCTACCAGCCGGAAGGTTACTTAGACGACACGAAGTTCCGTGCTTCACTCAAGCGGGCAAAGGAGGACGGTGCCAGTTTCTGGCAGGCCCAGATTCTGGTTTGGCTGTCTGAAACGCCAACCGCTTCCTTCGCCGAGCTACCACGCGGCCTTCGTTCCCACTCGGAATTGAAGGCGGTTGCCGCCGACGAAAATTCGAAGGTCTTCAAAACAGCCTTTGCCATTGCTTCAAAGGCCGACGTTGTCCTGACAACCTACGAGAACTTCTTTGCCTGGGGCAAGAAGCTCGAAAACGCCCAGAACCGTGCGGATAAGCCAGGCGTTATTTTGGAAAAGCCAATGGGCATCAAGGAAGCCTTCCAAGACGCCGTTGGCTTGACCTTGCCGCTTGGCTTCTACCAAGACCAGGTGGCTAAGATCGCCGATCAGGCGGCACAGCTTCCCGCAAAATCACGGGGACGCTTCCAAGTGGCGCTTCACAACTGGTCGGTTGCCTGCCGAAAGATTGATCAGAACCTGACGGAAAAGGACGCCTTGAAGGCTGGAAAAGCCATCTTGGACCGCTTGCTTTCCATCATGGAACTGGTTGAAAAGGCCGGTTTGAACACCCGCATTGCCGACTACGAGCTCGTGCAAAAACGCAGCAAGCTCGCATTCCTCGCTGCCCACCAAGAAGTCATCAAGAAGTCCTTTTGGAAGATTGACGACGAGAAGGGGCAGCAAGAAATCGTCTTTGAAGTCGACGAAGAAAAGATTTACCGCCGCTACTTCATTAAGCAGGTCAGCCAGCTTTTGACAGTGGCCAGCTACTATCCAGAAGGCGTCGAATCCTTCCTGCAGTCAGTGCCACGCGGTGTCTTTCTTCCAGAGGAGTCAAAGACCCTGCAGAACGAAACGAAGCTAAAGACCATCCTGAGCACGGACAAAAACGAGGACAAGCAGTTGCTTTCCTTGTTTGAGGCCAACCGGGATCACATCCTCGTCATTACGGAGGATGAGTCCAGTCTTCGCCACTGGTACTACAAGCTTTCAGCGAAGTACGGAGAAGAGTACGTCACATATGGTCAGGATGTTTCCGCGCCGTTAAAGAAGGCGGCTTGGCAATCATCCGGGGAGGACAAGTCCATCCTCGTTGTCGACCAAGACTACTTCGATGCACTCTTCGAACAAAACGTGCCTGTTCCAGAAGTGGCCTTTATTCCAAGGGCCAACCGCTGGGCGGACGAAGACGATTTGCTTCAATTAACGATGGCCTTACAAAAAGACGCTCACTCCCTTTTGCTTTCACCTCTTAGTCAGGGTCAGCTAAAGAGTTTGAGCGGCCACCTTGCCGTCAAGAATCCAAATCGAAAAGTGATGAAGAAAAGCGCTTTTGAAAAATAAGAACGATGAGATAAAAGACAGGCTTCCTGTCTTTTTTCTTTTGCACTGAAAGTCAAAACCAAGGGAGGCCGACGAGGAATGCCTCTGGATGGAGAGAAGTTGGTTCGGGAATGGTTGAAAGGCTGCTTCTTCGCTTAAAAGCGTGGCGCGGGGCGTTTACTGGGTTTTGTGGGGTAGGTGAGAAAAGCCTGGTGCGGGTCGGACTTAACCAGCACGCAAAGCGGATTAATAGGGGTCAAAGATGCCGATGTGCTGGCTTAGAATTTCCCGGCGAAAGGGTTCGTTTTTTGCTATAATAGTGAACAGTATAGCGAACTTGAAGAGGTTTCCATGGAAATTCATGACAACTTACGGGTCAACATGGCCCGACCAAAGAAATTTTCCTGGTCAAAGTTCATCGCGATTGTTGTCGCCTTTTTGGTAGTGATTGGTGCTGCGTTAGCGTTCTACGCCTACTTAGCCCTCCGTCCAATGGCCAAGGCCGAAAGCAACGTGCAAGCGGTGGTTCGACAAAAGACCAAGCTTCAAAACCTGCACGACATGACGGTCGACTACCGTGACGGTTCAACCTACGCCGTTCTCGGGACCGAAGCCGGCAAGCAAAAGGTGGCCATCATCCACGGCAAGGACAAGAACGTGAAAGTCTTTGACTACGGGGATGGCATCACGCCAAAGCAACTAAAGGCCCGCTTAGAGAGCGACGAGTACCAGGCGAAAAAGATTTATTCCGCTAATTTGTCTGAATACCAAAACACTTTGGTATGGGAGATTTCCTACAAGGACGAGGGCGGTAGCCTGAACTACCTCACGATGGATTACAAGACGGGTACGGTTTACCGTGCCGTGAACGGAATCTAGGAGCAGTATGTTAGCAGAAGAAGAGTTTACAGAGCGGTCACAAAAGGTTCAGCCATCCGCCACTTTAGCCGTCTCAAAGAAGGCTAAGGAAATGGCGAGTGCTGGTTATGACGTGATTAACCTTGGAACCGGTGAACCAGACTTTGTAACGCCAAAAAACATCGCCCAGGCTGCCATTTCGGCCATCGAGTCTGGCAAGACGTCCTTTTACACGCCAGTCGGCGGGACGCCTGAACTTCGATCAGGAATTGCCAACTTGGCCAAGAAGTTGACCGGCCAGGCCATTACGGCCAATCAGGTAACGGTCACGTCCGGTGCCAAGATGGCGTTGTACGCCCTGGTCCAAATCTTGGTCAATCCTGGTGACTTGGTCGTTTCAGCCAAGCCTTACTGGGTGTCATATGCCGAACAGGTCAATTTAGCTGGTGGGCTCTTTGAGGCCTTTTCAGACGACAGCTCTGCTGGTAAGCTGACTGTAGGTGCCTTGAACCAGTTAAAGCAAACGCCTAAGTTGATTATTCTGAATAATCCGACGAACCCGTCCGGTATTTTGTACACCAAAGACGAAGTTCAAGCGTTGCTCGACTGGGCTTTAGAGCACGGATCTTTCATCATCGTGGACGAAATCTACGGTCGCCTGGTGTATAACAACGCGGTGTTTACAAGCGCTTTGTCTCTGAAGGCCATCGCCGGTTCCCGTATCATCGTCGTGGATGGGGTTTCCAAATCCTACTCCATGACCGGATGGCGCATGGGATGGGCGATTGCCGATGAGACAGTGATCCAAAACATGAACAAGGTGCTAGGTCATATGACCTCAAACCCGTCAGCTGTTTCGCAAGCCGCGGCTCTGGAAGCCGTTTCCGGCGACCAGAGCGTGGTGGAGGAGATGAGAAGGAAATTCGAGGGGCGTTTGAATTCGACTTTTGAACGGATTGAAAAAATCGACGGCATCAAGTTAGCTGAAAAGCCCGAGGGTGCCTTCTACTTCTTCATCCAGATCGAAGACTGGTTGCTTCAAAAGATGAAGCTCGACTCTTCTGCGGCCTTTGCCGAAAAGCTTTTAGACGACGAATACGTTGCTCTTCCAGCCGGTGAAGGCTTCGGCATGCCCGGCTATTTGCGCCTGTCTTACGCCAAGGACCAAGCTTCCTTGGACAAGGCCTTGGACCGCATCGAACACTTTATTCACAATGCTTAATTCGACTGTACTCAGTCATACATAGTAAAAATTTAAAAGGAGGCGGGGGTTAGCCCCGACAACAAGATGACAGAACAAACGATTCCAACGATTCAAATTAAAGACGCACCACAATACGTGGGTCAAACCGTTAAAATCGGTGCTTGGTTGCGTAATAAGCGTGGTTCCGGAAAGATGGCCTTCTTGCAATTGCGCGACGGTACGGCCTTCTTCCAAGCCGTTGTTGCCAAGGCTGACGTTTCAGAAAAACTCTTCGAAACGGCTAAGGAGTTGAAGCAAGAATCTTCAATGTACGTAACGGGTGTTATCAACCAAGACAAACGTTCAAAGTTCGGTTACGAAATGAAGGTTTCTGACATTCAAGTGATTGGTGAATCACACGATTACCCAATCACGCCAAAGGAACACGGAACGGAATTCTTGTTTGACGAACGTCACTTGTACCTCCGTCACATCAAACCATTCGCCACTTTGAAGATCCGTAACACGTTGATTGCTGCCACATACGAATTCTTCAACAAGGAAGGCTTCATCAAGTTGGATGCGCCTTTGCTTACTGGTTCAGCACCAGAAGGTACGACGGAATTGTTCGAAACGGACTACTTCGGTCAAGACGCTTACTTGTCACAGACTGGTCAGCTTTACGCCGAATCCGGTGCAATGGCCTTCTCAAAGGTCTTCACTTTCGGACCTGCCTTCCGTGCTGAGAAGTCAAAGACGCGTCGTCACTTGACTGAATTCTGGATGATTGAACCAGAAATGGCCTTCTACGACCAAGACGCTTCCCTCGAATTGCAAGAACGCTACGTGGCCTTCTTGATCGAAAAGGTTTTGGAACAAAACGAACAGGAATTGGACTTGCTTGGACGTGACAAGGAATTGCTGAAGTCATACACCAAGTTGCCATTCCCTCGTGTCTCATACGATGACGCCATCAAGTTGTTGCAAGACAACGGCTTCGACGTTGAATGGGGTGTGGACTTCGGTTCTCCAGAAGAAACCTTCTTGGCTAACCACTTCTCAAAGCCTGTCTTCATCGTGAACTTCCCTAAGGCAATCAAGGCCTTTTACATGAAGCGTCACCCAGAACGTGAAGACGTTGTTGTTTCTGCCGATTTGCTTGCGCCTGAAGGTTACGGTGAAATCATCGGTGGTTCAGAACGTGATACGGACTACGACTACTTGAAGCAACGTATCGAAGAAGAAGGCCAAAGCCTGGAAGACTACAACTGGTACTTGGACTTGCGTAAGTTCGGTTCAGTTCCTCACTCAGGATTCGGTCTTGGTTTGGAACGTATGGTTACCTTCGTTACCGGAGAAGAACACATTCGTGAAGCCATCCCATTCCCACGTATGATGCACCGTTTGCGTCCATAAGTTTTATTAGCAATAGTTATGTTAAAAGCGCCCATTTTTAGTGGGCGCTTTTGACCTATGAGGAGTTTTCATGAACGATCAGGTGAAAGAATTAATTATGGCCGGTCAAACGACCGTCTATAATCAAGTGCTGATTCATTACCAAGATCTTGGATTGGATAACGATGACCTCGTCATCTTCATTCAAATTAACCGCCTGCAAAGCCAAGGGGACATGGCAAGCCCAGCATTAATTGCCTCCGCGATGAAAGTGACCGAAAAGGCCATCTCCACGCGAATTCAAAATATGATGAAAAAGGGCTTGGTCAACGTTCAAAGCATTGGCGCTCGCCAAGAATTTTTCGACTTTGCGCCGCTCTACGAAAAGTTAATCGAAGGGAAGGGTGCTCAGGTTGATAACCGTGTGGTTTCAACCGGTCAACAATCCCGTCGCGAAGTGATGAAAATTTTGCAGGGTGAATTTGGCCGTGCCTTGTCACCAATGGAGATGCAAACCGTCAACCAGTGGTTTGACCAAGATCATTTTGATCCAAACATGATGACCCTGGCCATTCAGGAGGCCGTGGCGAACAACGCCCGTTCACTGCGCTACATCGAGGCTATTTTGGTCAACTGGAAGCGCGATAACTTGACGTCTCCTCAGGCGGTTCAAATGGCTAACGAGAAGCGTCGTGCCGTGAGCTACCAAACCGGTAACAGTCGTTACCAAAAGCGCACACAAGGACAAGATCAGAAGAGCGCTGGCCCCAAGCCAAAGGTACCAAACTTTAAATTTGACCAGTTTTAAGACAAAAGAAAAGTCGCTCGGATGATAAATCCAAGCGACGCTTTCTTATTTTAAGACTAAAACACCACTTTCGTCTTGGTGAAAGCCAAGAACGGGGCGGGGCGCTTGCTCGACTAAGCAAAAGAGCTGTGCCTTTTGGCCAACCTGTGAAAGTCGGGTTTGCACTTGCTCGAGTGTCAGTGCTTTTCCCTTGGGATCGATGACCAAACCGATTTGGCTGTCGTCTTCCACGAAGCGCAGGCCGGTGATGGGGGCAAAGTCGGTGCGCTCTTTACCTAGCTGGGCATAAAGCTTAGTATTGGTATTGAAGAATGTGGTTAAAGAAAAGAAGTTAAATACGTTCATAATAGCTTTATTATAAAGGAAAATCATGGAAAAGAAATACACCCTTATGGTGACGGTCGCCGCTGGTCTTGAATCAGTGGTTGGTCAAGAATTGAAAAACATGGGTTACGACGTTCGCGTCGATAACTACCGCGTCTTCTTTGAAGGAACGCAGGCCGACATTCTCCGTGCCAACATCTGGTTGCGGACGGCCGACTGTGTGAAGATTGTGGTTGGTTCATTTGAAGCCAAGAGCTTCGAGGAACTCTTCCAAGGCATCAAGGCCCTGCCAGTGGAAGACTACCTGAACTATGATTCAGAGTTCCCAGTTGCCGGACGTTCACGTAACTCCGTTTTGCACTCTGTCCCTGACGTGCAGTCCATTACGAAGAAGGCCATCGTCGAGAAGCTGCAAGAAGCCTACCACGTGCGTACGCGCTTGCCTGAAAACGGCTTCTTTGCCCAACTCGAAGTGATGATTAACAAGGATCAGGTCATGTTGACCTTGGACACGACGGGACCATCTTTGTTCAAGCGCGGTTACCGTGTCGAAAAAGGACCGGCGCCTTTGAAGGAAAACTTCGCGGCTGCCTTGATTCTTTTGACGAACTGGAAGAAGGACATGCCATTCGTTGATCCGACCTGTGGTTCTGGAACCTTGCCGATTGAAGCAGCTTTGATTGGTCGTAACTTGGCACCTGGTTTGACCCGTTCCTTTGACATCGAAAAGATGGATTGGTTCGACAGCGAACTCTCGGACACCATTCGTGACGAAGCCGAAGACCAGGCCGATTACGACTCAGAATTGAACATCAAGGGTTACGATGTTGATTCTCGTATGGTGAAGATTGCGCAAGAAAACGCCAAGCACGCTGGTTTGTCACAAGACATTACCTTTGAACACATGGATTTGGCTGACTGGTACCCAGAAGAGGAATCCGGCGTCTTGGTTTCAAACCCGCCTTATGGTGAACGAATGGGTGAGTTGGAAGCCGCTGAAGAGCTTTACAAGACGATGGGAATCCTCTACAAACCATTGAAGCACTGGTCAAAGTACATCTTGACGTCGGACTTGTCCTTCGAAAAGGCCTATGGTCAAAAAGCGACAAAAAAGCGTAAGTTGTATAACGGTCAGTTGCGTGTTGACTACTTCCAATACTGGGCGAAGCCAACTTCTAAGAAATAAATTTATTCCAAAGTCGAATTCGTGCGAATTGGCTGATTTTAGAAAGATTGCCTCGGCAATCTTTTTTTATTTGCTAAAAAACGGCATGGTACGGGTTTGACTTTTGAAAGATTTGAAAGATTATAATATACAAAAATTAGGAAAATGTATTATTTTATCGTAGCATTTTGATTGTTAATGTATAACTTCTTTTTATAAAGTAAAAAATACTTGCTATTTTTAAAAGTTTACCCTTATAATTTCTGTAGTTGTTAAACAAACAGTAATTAAGAAGGATGAACATATGACAAAGAAAAATAATTTGATGTCCATTGCTCAATCGAAGAAGACCTGGCTCATTGCCTCTTCGGTCTTTCTTTCAACGGGGATGGGCGAACTCGCAAATCGTCACAACTTGGTTAACGCTGATAAAGGCGCTGTTAGCCAGCAAAAGACCAGTGGAAGTGAACAATTCAGTCCGACGACGCAAGCAGAAGAAACGCGCTCTTCTGCTGCTATTTCTTCCGATGCGCCGGTCAATGACAACTTCAAAAGCAAAAGGAAGCGTCAACCAATCAGGGTGACAACGCCAATTTGAAGGAGAAGGACCAGCAATCTGAGGTAAGAGCGACAGACGACAAGATGAATGACAAATTAACAGACGAGAAGTCTGCCCTGGATAAGAACGAAGAAGACGTCATCAAGCAGCTCGGAGCTGCCTTCCAAAAGAATCAAGCGCTCTTCCCAAAGACTGATTTCTTGGTTGACGATGCCACCCGAAACGAGTTGAAGAAGATTGCAGATGAAATCTTAAAGCAGGTGGCAGCAGGCGTTCAGGCCCAGTACGACAAGGAAGTAAAGAACGTCAAGAATAACCCGCTGGCACCACTCTACAAGGCTACAAAGACCTCTTCTTACGAGGAGTTGGTCAACAGCTTGGGTGGCTTCCTTCCAAACTTTTCACACCCAGGTGATGCGAAGTTGGACGAGACCAAGGATTACGTGAAGCAGCCAGGTGTATTACATTTTGGACTGCCCGAATACCGTTTCTTTGGTTTAGGAAGCAAGCAAAACGATTATTCGAACGTTTCTTCCATGCGCTTGATTACCGACAAGTCCTTTGTTCGAAAGGTTGCCGATAACCTGATTTCCTACGTTGGAACGCCTTACCGCGGAACGACTGCGTCTTACCGTCCAGAAACCAACACGCTGGTTTACTCCGGTGGATTCCCATTCTACGCAACGGTGCAATCCTCAAACGGCTCTGTTTTGAGTCCAAGTTTCTTCTTCGCGCAGTTCCACCGCATGATGCAATCCGTGACGAACATCTTTACGGACGGCATTATGCCAAACTATTTGAACAACCAATATGACAATGGTCAGTACGGAATCTACCTCCGAATGGAGGCGCCAGAAGGAACAAATCCCAATGATTTCGTGAAGACCCTGTCACTTGAAAAGACCAAGTTCGGTGCTCAGATGGACTTCAATATCAACCTGAGCGCGGACCAGGTCATCACTCGAATTCCTGGGTTGGACGATGTTATTTCAGCTTCAATTGGTATCCCGATTTCAGGTTACGCTGGTTCAGCCGTGGATTACTTGCTATCCATTGTGCTTGATCAAGTGAACGAACAGCAGGGAACCAACTACAGCATCCGCGGACTGGATAGTCCTTTCTACCCAATCACGCTGTATCCAAATGACATTAAGACAAACATCAAAGAAGACCCTCGTGGGATGTACTTCCTTGTTCGTGGTTCCGAACTAAAGGACTTCACTTCCCGTTACATCCAAGCGAAGATTTTGGTGACAAAGTTCTTCATGAACGCTTTGTCTTGGGGTGGAAACATCGTTGGTGGTGCCTACGGTTACCTGAACTTTGACCTCGATCAGTTCCCTGGTAATTTGTCATCACAAGAAATGAAGGCACTTCTTGGTACTGGTTCAGCACAGAGTCGCGCCATACGTGGATACGCCGATAACAGTCCGTTTAAGGTGTTGACCCGTGGTCAGTTGCCACCAGCACCCGACGGTCGCTTGGCCATGCGATTGAACTCACTTGATGCGGAAGCCATGCTTTCAAAGAAAAACGAATTCTATCCAAACGGTGACTTGGGTCGTGATATTGTCATTGACCGCAACAAGATGTACGACAACGAGATGAGGACGGAGTCAGTTAAGACTTGGCGTGCCTACATTTCACCGTTTGATAAGTTGCACAAGTTGAATACGAAAAATGTTTGGTCATCCGTTGCCGAGTGGCGCGAAGTGAAGGGGGAAGAACATGTTTTGCCTGGTGCTGATTTAGACCACCGAAACATCACTTTGGGCGTTGGCGAAAAGTTCTACAACATGCACGCCCGCTTTGACCGTGTTATCGATTACTTCACCGGAGACGTTTTGCTTGACCATGACGGCTCCCACCCAACGGATGAAGTAAAGGGGTTGAAATTCGTCAAGTCCGTTGACCCAGAAGGACAAAAGACGCGGAAGGCCGACTTTGATATCTACAACCGTCCGTTTACGGTTTATTACACTGGTCAAATGAAGTTGCGCGATGGTTCTGTTATTGCGCTTCGTCCAACTTCTGTTTCCGTGATGCAACTAAACGAAGACTTATTAAACGAAGTGAACCAAAGCGTCGGGATGCTTATGAAAACATTCAAAAGCACCTGGTCTTGATTCGTAAGACGATTACGAATTTGCAACCAAAGGTGGCGGACAAGTCCCTCGTGGATTACCTGCACCGTCTCGACAACCTTTTGGTTGAATCAAATGCTTCACTTGAAAAGCAACAGATAAACGAAGAAATTGATCAAGTGGTCTTTGAGACCCTTAAGAGCGCTGGAAGTATCCAGGGTGAGGCAGGCCTTGAAGAGGCAATCGACCAAGCCGTTCTGAAGTCGGCACGTCAGTTAACCATTAAGAAGATTCATGAAGCCGCTCATGAACAACGTTTTGGTGATGGATGCCGATGACCTTTTCGACGAACAACGAAACGATATCGAAAAGCGGATTGAAGCCATTCAAGATGAAACCAAGCGCTTTATTGTTCACGCACCAAAGCATCGAATGACACGTTCGTCTTTGGATAACAATGAGATTCTTGAAGCAATCGAACGAGAAGCGGCCCGTGGAATTGAAGCCATCCAAAACACTTACTTGTCACGTGATAAGCGTGATAACGCCGTGACCAACCTCCGTTTGGGTTGTTGGCTTAAGAAGAGTCAATTCGACAAGATTGAAAACGTTGACCCTGAATCATTGGCAAAGCAAAAGAAGGCCGTTGATGACCTCTTTGCTGATTATGCAAACCAGATTCAAGCTTGCCGTGCCAAGACCAAGATGGATCAGCTTTTGACAGAAGGGTTGCTGCGCTTACGGACGATTGAGGCACCAAAGAAGGCAATCGATAAGAGCCTTGTCACAAAGGAAGATCAGCAACAGGCAAAGAAGACGTTGAAGAAGATGGCCGATGAAAAGAAGGCTGCTTTTGAAAAGATTGAACACGTTGACGCAAAGTCCCTTTTGGAACAAAAGAGTCAAGTTGACCAGTTGATCATCCGTTCAAACGAAGCCTTCGAACAGGCACACTTCAAGAAGGAATTACAGGAGAGCTTGGATAAGGCAATTGCTGAATTGCAAAGTATCGCGGACCCAATGATTGCCTTAGAATATCAAGTGCCAACGGCTGAGGCTCGTCAGTCAGCAAAGGATAAAATTGCGGATGCATCAAAGCAAAAGCAAGAGGCCATGGCTGCGATTGAGCACGTTGAATCGAAGTCCCTTGCGCAACAAAGTCAATTGCTCCAAGACGTTGTCTCAGATGCCAATACTGGTATTGATAAGGCGGCAAACGTTGCTGAATTGAACCGTGTGCTTACTGAAGGCCTTTCAAAGATTGATAGTATTGCCGATCCTGAAATGGACCCAGCTTATCAAGCCGCCTCACCAAGCAGCCGTGAAAACGCCGTTGAGCGTTTGAACAAGAAGGCTCAAGATAAGAAGAATGGCTTTGATGACCTTGATGGTGCCGAGGTAGACAGTGTTATCGCCCAAAAGAAGGAAGTTGACCAACGTTTGGCCGATGCCCTGAAGGATGTCGCAAAGGCTGAAACAGCAGGTGCTCTTGATAAGGCGTTCCGCGATGGTCTTACGGCTATCGAAGGCGTTTCAGATCCAGCAGTTAACGAGGGCCAAAAGGCGGTTACTGAAGAAGAACGTGCTAAGGCCGAAAAGAAGTTGAAGGACCTTGCGCTCAGCCGACGGACCGAATTCGAGCATGTCGTGCACGTCGACGACCATTCATTGAATGATCAGATTCGTTTGCTAAAGCAATTGTTGACTGTTTCATTGGACGACTTAAAGAAGGCTGAAAAGAAGGATGACTTAGCCAATGCCCTGAGCCGTGGTAAGCAGCTGATTCGTGATGTTGCCTTGCCAAAGTTGGCTTATGACTATCGTCCGGCTACCCAAGCTGACAAGAAGCAGACCTTCTTGAAGTTGCAAGATGCTGCTCAAGCGAAAAAGCATGACTTTGATAATGTTAAAAACGTTGATCCAGATTCCTTAGCTGACCAAAAGCAACTTGTCGATTACGCTTTGCAGTTGTCAAAGGAAAAGATTGATCAGGTCGAGTTGAACAAGGAATTGAACCAGATTTTCCAAGATGGTTTGAAAGCCATTCAAGAAGTGGCCAACCCATCGCTTGCTTTACGATTCCGTGAAGCGGATGACGATTCAAATGCTCGTATGTCAATAAGTTAGACACTTTTTTTACATCACTAGGTTCGATTCATAGGTATGAATCCCTTCATGATTATATC
>NZ_JAAMFK010000006.1 GCF_018437275.1 Fructobacillus broussonetiae | reverse complement strand
GCATTGAAGCTGCATGTGTCGGCGGTTCGATTCCGTCCAGCGCCATAGGGTTCAACCCGAAAAAAAAAGAATAATGCGAATGTAGTTCAATGGTAGAATTCCAGCCTTCCAAGCTGGCTATGCGGGTTCGATTCCCGTCATTCGCTTTAATGGGCCATTAGCTCAGTTGGTTAGAGCGCTGTGTTGATAACGCAGAGGTCCCTGGTTCGAATCCAGGATGGCCCATCAAATGACATACTTCGGTATGTCTTTTTTATTTTATTTATATCTTTTTCTTGCCAGAACTATTTTCTTGGATTAGAATATAGATATCAACTCATCATAAGTAAACCACTACAGAAAGGTAGCGTTCGCTGAGAGCTATCCGGTTGAAACTCCAATGAGTCACGTTTAGCAGGTAATGCTGCTCGGTTCCCACCGTTATCGGATAATGAGTGCTACAGTTTTTGCTGTAGAATTTGGGTGGTACCACGGATTGCGTCTTTTTCGTCCCTGACTTTTGTCGGATGAAAAGGCGCTTTTTGTATAGAAGGAGAATCGAAATATGCTCGATATTAAATATTTGCGCAAGAATAAAGAAGAAGCTGCAAAGAAGTTGCAGGACCGTGGCGTTAAAGAAGGAACCTTGGAAAAGTTGCTTGAAAAGGATCAAAAGCGTCGTGATTTGATTGCAAAGGTCGAAGACATGAAGGCAAAGCGTAACGAGGCCTCAGACAAGATCGCCTTTGCAAAGCGTCAAAAGGAAGATGCTTCTGCAGCCATTGCCGAAATGCAAGAAGTGGCTAAGCAAATTAAGGACATGGACCAAGAATTGGTTGATGCCGAAGCAGCTGTAAAGGAAATTGCTACGCACTTGCCAAACATCGCTGAAGATGATGTTCCGGTTGGTCCAGACGAAGATTCAAACGTTGAAGTTCGCAAGTGGGCCCCAGAAGATTACGAAACACGTCCACATGCTTTGGAAAAGGCTCCGGAATGGTTGAAGCCACACTATGAAATTGGTGAGGATCTTGGAATCTTGGACTTTGAACGCGGAGCCAAGGTTTCAGGTGCCCGTTTCTTGTACTACGTTGGCGATGGTGCTCGTTTGGAACGTGCGTTGTATAACTTTATGTTGGATCAACACCGCGAAGAAGGGTACACGGAAATGATTACGCCTATTGTTGTTAATGACTCAGCAATGTTTGGAACGGGTCAGTACCCTAAGTTCCAAGACGATGCCTACCGTGTGCAAGACTTGGATCAAACATATATTCCAACTGCCGAAGTGCCATTGACGAACTATTACTCAGGTGAAACGATTCCAACTGAAGATTTGCCAATTTCAATCACGGCTTTGTCACCATCATTCCGTAAGGAAGCTGGTGCCGCTGGACGCGATACGCGTGGATTAATTCGTTTGCACCAATTCAACAAGGTTGAAATGGTTAAGTTCTCAAAGGCAGATGAATCAGACATCGAACTTGAAAAGATGACGAAGAACGCCGAAAACATCTTGCAAAAGTTGGGCTTGCCATATCACGTCATCACCCTTTCTACCGGGGACATGGGATTCTCAGCAGCCAAGACACACGACTTGGAAGTTTGGTTGCCAGCGCAAGATACGTACCGTGAAATCTCTTCTGTTTCAAACACAAAGGACTTCCAGGCACGTCGCATGCACATCACTTACCGTAACGCTGATGGAAAGCTTGAACTGGTTCACACGTTGAACGGTTCAGGATTGGCCGTTGGACGAACGGTTGCTGCTATCTTGGAAAACTATCAAAACGAAGATGGAACGGTTACGATTCCAGAAGTACTTCGTCCATACATGGGTGGTCAAGAAAAGTTGAACGCAACACCTCACCACTAAGATTGATGACCATCAAAAAGCCAGAATAGGAACGGCTCTAGTCTGTTCCTTTTCGGCTTTTTTTGCTATAATAGAGTCTAGTTTCAAAATAATTTCAGAGAAATCATTACTTTCTATGAAGGGGGCGTATTCGGGCAACCGAGTACCGATAATTCGATGGCAAATCCAATTCGTAAGATGCTTGATAACTCCAAGCACAAATTAAAAAAGATTGATAAGGTCGCAAATCAAGTGGAAGCCCACGCTGATGAAATGGCGGCGTTGTCCGATGAGGCCTTGCAAAAGAAGACCCAGGAATTCCAGATCCGCATTCAAAAGGAAACGGCTGGAGTCAAGGATGAAAAGGCAAAACAAAAGGCCATGGCAAAGGTTCTTGATGAACTTCTACCAGAAGCTTTCGCCGTTGCCCGTGAAGGAGCAAAGCGTGTGCTCGGCCTTTACCCATACCACGTACAAATCATGGGTGCCATTGTTTTGCACGGTGGAAACCTTGCCGAAATGAAGACTGGTGAAGGTAAGACGTTGACGGCCACGATGGCTGTTTACTTGAATGCCTTGGCTGGTCAAGGAGTGCACGTTGTGACGGTTAACGATTACTTGTCAAAGCGTGATGCCCAGTTGATGGGACAACTCTACGAATGGCTCGGCCTTTCTGTTGGTGTTAACGTTGGTGACGATTCGCCAGAAAAGAAGCGTGCTGCTTACGACGCTGACATCACTTATTCAACGAACTTTAACATCGGATTTGATTACCTCCGCGACAACATGGTGAACCGTGCAGAAGACCGTGTGATGCAACGTGGTTTGCACTACGCATTGATTGATGAAGCAGATTCAATCTTGATTGATACGGCCCGTACCCCATTGATCATTTCTGGTCCTGGTTCAGGAATTTCACCTTTGTACCAACGAGTTGATCGCTTCGTTAAGACATTGACTCGCGAACAAGACTACAAGGTTGATGAAGAATCAAAGAACACGTCACTTACTCCAGAAGGGATTAAGGCGGCGGAAGTGTTCTTCAACTTCGAAAACTTGTACGATTCTGAAAACACTGCTTTGACCCACCACATGGATCAAGCACTCCGTGCCAACTTCAACTACTTGCGCGATAAGGATTATGTTGTGCAAGAAGGGGAAGTAAAGTTGATTGACCAATCAACTGGACGTATTTCTGAGGGAACCCGTCTTTCCGATGGATTGCACCAAGCAATCGAAGCGAAGGAAGGCGTTGAAATTCACGAAGAAAACAAGTCCATGGCTCAAATCACTTACCAGAATCTCTTCCGTATGTACAAGAAGTTATCTGGTATGACAGGAACGGCCAAGACTGAAGAAGAAGAGTTGCTTGAGATTTACAACATGGAAGTTACGCAAATCCCAACCAACCGTCCCGTTCAACGTATTGACGAACCCGACTTGTTATACCCTTCATTGAAGTCAAAGTTTAACGCCGTTGTAAACCGCGTTGCTGAATTGCACAAGAAGGGCCAGCCTGTCTTGCTGGGAACTGGTTCAGTTGAATCTTCTGAATTAGTTGATAAGTTGCTCACGGCCCACAACATTCCACACAACGTGTTGAACGCCAAGAACAACGAAAAGGAAGCAGACATCATCGCAAACGCTGGTCAAAAGGGTGCCGTTACGGTTGCCACGAACATGGCTGGTCGAGGAACCGACATTAAGTTGGGCCCTGGTATCGACGAACTTGGTGGTTTGGCCGTGATTGCGACCGAACGACACGAATCACGTCGTATCGATAACCAGTTGCGTGGACGTGCCGGACGTCAGGGTGACCACGGATTCTCACAGTTCTACTTGTCCTTGCAAGATGACTTGATGATTCGTTTCGGTGCCGAAAAGGTTCGCGCCCTTTTGCAAAAAATGAACATGGATGACGATGAAACAGTGATTACTCACCGTTGGATTACGCGTTCAGTTGAATCTGCTCAAAAGCGTGTTGAAGGGAACAACTACGATACTCGTAAGAACGTTTTGCAATATGATGACGTTGTCCGTGAACAGCGTGAATTGATCTATAAGGAACGTGACCAAGTCTTGGATGAAAAGAAGTCCTTGGATAACGTTTTGTTGCCAATGGTAAAGCGCACAATCAACCGTGTTGTTGATGCCCAAACGCCAGGCAAGGATCAAAAGGAATGGCACTTGGATGAAATCACGAAGTTCCTTGAATCTTCATTGACTTCACCAAAGCATGGCGCCGTTCGTTTGCAAAACTTGACCCGTGACGAAATCAAGGACAAGTTGTACAACTTGGCTTTGGATAACTTGGAAGACAAGAAGCAAGACCTTTACGATGAAGGTCAACTTCTCGCCTTTGAGCGCGTGGTTATTCTTCGTTCAGTGGACCAACACTGGACCGACCACATCGATGCCTTGGACCGTTTGCGTCAGGGTGTTGGACTCCGTGGATACGGTCAGTTGAACCCATTGGTTGAATACCAAAACGAAGCTTTTGCTAACTTTAACAAAATGATTGCTGACATCGAATACGATGCAACTCGGACCTTCATGAAGGCCGAAATTCGTTCAAACATGTCAGCCTAAGTATGAAGCGAACGATGAGTTCGCTTTTCTTATGGGAGGAAAAGCCATGGAAATTGTGGCAGCCAAACAGGCCTTAGCCGGTATCCGAAAGGAAATCGAAGGCTTTGCAAAAACGCTCGACTTGGACGCGTTGACAGAAGAAATTGCTGACTTTGAAAACCAAATGACAGAGCCATCTTTCTGGAACGACCAGCAAAAAGCTCAGGGAATTATCGACCAGGCAAACGTTTTGAAGAAGCGTCGCGATTCATTCTTGTCATTGGGGGAAGCGGCTGACGAGATTGATGTTTTGATTGAAATCGTTTCAGAGGATCCAGAAGACGAAGATTCTGCAACGGAATTGGAAGACTTGGTAACAAAGACCCAAGACGCTGTAACGGCATATAACCTGGAACAATTGTTAACGGGTGAATACGACGCTAACAACGCCATCTTGGAAATCCACCCAGGATCAGGTGGAACAGAATCAACCGACTGGGGTGGAAACCTCTACCGGATGTACACTCGCTGGGCAAATGACCATGACTTCAAAGTCGAAGTGTTGAACTACAACGCTGGTGACGAAGCAGGAATTGATTCAGCAACCTTGAAAATTTCTGGGCACAACGCCTACGGCTTCTTGCGCTCTGAAAAGGGCGTTCACCGTTTTGTTCGAATTTCGCCCTTTGATTCTGCCGGACGTCGTCACACATCCTTTGTTTCCATTGATGTGATGCCTGAATTGGATGACTCAATCGAAGTTGAAGTACGTGATGATGATATTAAGATGGACGTCTTTCGTTCCGGTGGTGCCGGTGGTCAGAACGTTAACAAGGTTTCAACCGGTGTGCGTTTGACTCACGAACCAACCGGAATCGTCGTTTCATCAACGGTTGAACGTACGCAGTACGGTAACCGCGATTACGCCATGCGACTTTTGAAGGGAAAGCTTTACCAGTTGGAACGTGAGAAGAAGGAAGCAGAACGTGCGGAGTTGGCTGGTGAAAAGATGGAAAACGGTTGGGGATCCCAAATTCGTTCCTACGTCTTGCACCCATACCAGATGGTGAAGGATCACCGCACTGGATACGAAAGCAATCAACCACAAGCTGTTTTGGATGGTGATATTGATCCTCT
The DNA here is from genome assembly GCF_018437275.1 of Fructobacillus broussonetiae. Taxonomy (GTDB): domain Bacteria; phylum Bacillota; class Bacilli; order Lactobacillales; family Lactobacillaceae; genus Fructobacillus; species Fructobacillus broussonetiae. The sequence continues at coordinate 112,682 of NZ_JAAMFK010000006.1, read as the reverse complement.
GATCAACGCCTACTTGCAGTGGCAGTTAGCATTGAAGAATCCAGATTAATAAAAAGCAGGCTTAAGCGCCTGCTTTTTTTAGACGCCATACCCTTTAACGGATGGCGAAATCTGCGTTATAATAGTTCCAAGTTTAAATAGGCACGTTTTCGTTTTGAACAAAGGAGAAAACATGGCAGCACAATACACAAATTCAGCAAAAACGGTCTTGGCAATCGCACAGGACCAAGCCAAGTACTTCCGTCACTTAGCGGTTGGAACGGAACACTTGCTTTTGGCCTTGGCCATGGAAAAGCAGGGTGTGGCTGGTAAGGTCCTCGCCGAGTTTTCAGTAAAGGCAAAGGACGTTCAAGAAGAAATCGAACACTACACTGGCTTTGGTGTCGAACAAGAGTTTGACCAAAAGATGTATTTGGCCTACTCACCAAAGGCTGGTTCCATTTTGAACTGGGCGAAGGAACAGGCGGAAACGCTTGGGCAAGAAGAGGTGGGAACTGAACTCATCCTCTTGTCACTCATTCAAGATCAGTCCATTTTGGCAGCGCGTGTGTTGTTATCTTTGGACGTTAACTTGACGGACTTGCAGAAGGCCATTCTGCGCCGCTTGGGCATCTCAGACTTGCGAAAGCAGATGAAAAAAGGCAAGACGAATCAGAAGCCAATCGAGGGAACGCCAACCTTAGATAAGTTGGGACGTGACCTCACCCAGGTTGCACGTACGAAGAACTTAGACCCTGTTATCGGACGGGACGAAGAAGTTCGTCGCGTGGTACAGATTTTGTCACGTCGGACGAAGAATAACCCGGTCTTGGTCGGAGAACCTGGTGTTGGTAAAACAGCCATTGCAGAAGGGCTGGCTCAACGCATCGTAAAGGGACAAGTGCCTGATAACTTGAAGCACAAGCGTTTGATGGTTTTGGACATGGGTTCCCTTGTTGCGGGTACCAAGTACCGTGGGGAGTTCGAAGCCCGCTTGAAGCAGATTATCGATGAAATTGAAGAAGACGGACAAGTCATCTTGTTCGTTGATGAGTTGCACACCTTGGTTGGTGCTGGTGGTGCCGAAGGTGCCATCGATGCGGCCAACATCTTGAAGCCGGCTTTGGCTCGAGGCGGTTTGCAGTTGCTTGGGGCAACGACTTTTGACGAATACCAACAATCGATTGAAGCGGATGGTGCCTTGGAACGCCGTTTCGCCCAAGTGACGGTTAACGAGCCTTCAACGGACGAAGCCATTGCCATCCTAAAAGGAATTCGTCCGAAGTTTGAAAGCTACCACAAGGTTCAAATTGAAGATGAAGCCATTCAGGCGGCCGTTAAGTTGTCATCCCGCTACATTACGGGACGCTTCTTGCCAGACAAGGCCATCGATTTGATGGATGAAGCAGCTGCCAAAGTCCAAATCGATGATGTCGATCGGTCAACGCCTGTCCACAAGGACCGGACGGCCCTCGCCAACATCGTGAAGGAGAAGGACGAAGCTATCGAAGACATGGACTTCGAACGGGCTGCTGATTTGCGTTTGCAAGAAATCGCTCTACGTCAAAAGATTGACCGTGCGGTTTCACGTGCCGAAAAGAAGGCGCACAAGGCCGACAAGTACGACATGAAGGTGTCAGAAGAAGACATCGCCGATGTCATTTCTCAACAGACCGGAGTTCCGTTGAACCAGTTGAAGCAGGCCGAATCCGACCAGCTCATCAACTTGGAGCAGGAGCTTGGAAAACGTGTGATTGGTCAAAAGGATGCAGTCAATGCCGTGTCCCGTGCCATCCGTCGTTCCCGTTCTGGATTGGCTGATCCAAAGCGTCCAATGGGGACCTTCCTCTTCCTCGGACCAACTGGTGTTGGTAAGACGGAATTGGCAAAGGCCTTGGCCGAATTGGTCTTCGGTTCTGAAGACAACATGATTCGAATCGATATGTCCGAATATCAAGAAAGCTATTCATCATCTCGCTTGATTGGTTCTGCTCCGGGATACGTTGGTTACGACCAGGGTGGTCAATTGACGGAACAGGTTCGCAAGCACCCTTACTCCATTGTGTTGTTGGATGAAGTTGAAAAGGCTCACCAGGACATCTACAACTTGATGCTCCAGGTCTTTGACGACGGATTCCTTACAGATTCGAAGGGCCGCCGCGTGAACTTCCGAAACACGATTATCATCATGACGTCAAACTTGGGTGCGACCCGTTTGCGTGATGAAAAGACGGTCGGATTCGGTTCCGTGGACTTACACGAAAACAACGAAGCCGTTGCCAAGAAGATTCGCGAAACGGTGAAGGAAACGTTCCGTCCCGAATTCGTGAACCGAATTGACGAAGTGCTCGTCTTCGATCCGTTGGAAGAACCAGAAGTTGAACAAATTGTACGTCTCTTGTCTAAGTCACTGCTCGAACGCGTGGCTGAACAGGGCGTGAAGATTAAGATGACAAAGGCGGCTGTCGCAGCCATTGCAAAGGATGGTTACGACCGTGAATACGGTGCTCGCCCGGTACGTCGCTTAATCCAAACTGAAATTGAAGATAAACTTTCCGAAGCTTTGTTGTCTGGTGAAATTTCAACCGCCGACATGGTCACAATTGGTGCCTCAAAGGGTGAAATCACTTTGAAAATCCAAAAGGCTGAAGAGAAGGAAACAAGCAAGTAATATCTTGTAAAGCGCGCCTCTAGGGGCGCGTTTTTATATGCAATGAAAAAGCAGAAGCATGATCCAGCCCATCAAAAGAGACGGAATGAAGGGGATTGCCCGTTTTCTTGTGACACCCGCCGTCACCAGTCCGACAAGACTCGACGCACAGATCCATATGCCAAAGTCCCACCCGCACCAGGCCACGCCTCCCGTCACCAACACCGGCACGTCACCCACACCAAGCTTGCCCATCCGCACCGCGCAAAAGAACGCCCCTGCTAAAAACAGTGCGCACGGTAGCTTGTCTTGTCCAAGCAGTAAAATAACGAGCCATAGTCCGTCCGTCGACGCCTGCCTGCTTTGTTGATCCTGCCTGGCCAAAAAGAAAAGCGGGTAGCACAGCAGGAAGTTTGCGTGGAATGCTTCAAAAAAGCGCGTGCCGTCTAAGTAAGCAAGCAGGCCGTGCCAGCAAACAAAGGTTATTGCCAAAGGAAAGATTCCCTCATAGAAGAGCCAGTCCCACAAGTTTGTAAATCGTTTCTGACAAACAGAACAGCGAAAAAGCAGGAAGAATGCTGACCAGAAGGGGATGAGCTCACATGGCTTCAAGGTGCGTTTGCAGCCATAGCAAAAAGAGCGTCCCTTCCATAAAGAAACGCCAGATACCGAGCGGTCGGCCAGGCAGCACAAAAAGGATGCCAGCACAGACTGGCTAAATAATAGAAATAAAAAGAGTGTTAGTTTTTCCATGTGGAATAATACGCGGACCAGTGGAATTTATTGCGCCCTCAGTTAAGAAATTATCATGCCCTCAGTTAAGAAATTCATGCCCTCAGTTAAGAAAGAGACCGCCGCCTGAATAAAAATCGCCGGCCCACGGCTAGCGCATCGAATTTAAAAAGGAACCATCCTCGGGGCCGACTTTTTAATAGTCGTGCAAAACATTCAACCAACCATACAAAACATCCACCCAACCTTCCAAGAGAAAAACGCCGCTCACCTTCCAATTCAGCCCAAGAAATTCTTAACAAATTTCTTCCAAAAACCCCGGCACAAAGCCTTGACATTCCCTATAAACCTGCTATTATATTCAACGTGCTTTTAAGTCATTAGCTCTTTTTGTCAGCAATATCGCTGAAAAGGGCGGTGTAAAGGCAAGTCTAAGCAGGGCTTCCGGGAGCACTTTTGTTTATTGACAAAAATGACACACCTGGAACTGTGAAATAAAACTAAGGAGAATAGTAGGATGCCTACAATTAACCAATTGGTTCGTAAGTCACGTAAGTCTCAAGCTACGAAGTCAAACTCACCAGCTTTGAACTACGGCTACAACTCAATGAAGAAGAAGGCAACGAAGAACGTTGCCCCACAAAAGCGTGGTGTTGCTACCCGTGTTGGTACGTTGACGCCAAAGAAGCCTAACTCAGCTTTGCGTAAGTACGCCCGTGTGCGTTTGTCAAACTTGTTTGAAGTTACGGCATACATCCCAGGAATCGGTCACAACTTGCAAGAACACTCCGTTGTCTTGATCCGTGGTGGTCGTGTTAAGGATTTGCCTGGTGTGCGTTATCACGTTGTTCGTGGTGCGTTGGATACTGCCGGTGTTGACGGTCGGATGACTTCTCGTTCTAAGTACGGAACGAAGGCTCCTAAGAAGTAATAGGAAAGGAAAACTCATGCCACGTAAAGGTTACACGAAGCGTCAGGAAGTTTTGCCTGACCCAATTTACAACTCAAAGTTGGTATCACGTTTGATCAACCGTTTGATGGTTGATGGTAAGCGTGGAACGGCATCTACTATTTTGTACGATGCCTTCGACCAAATTAAGGAAACGACTGGTAACGATCCATTGGAAGTTTTCGAACAAGCCATGGAAAACATCATGCCGGTATTGGAAGTTAAGGCCCGCCGTGTTGGTGGATCTAACTACCAGGTTCCAATCGAAGTTCGCCCAGAACGTCGTACGACGTTGGGACTCCGTTGGTTGGTTAACTACGCTCGTTTGCGTAACGAACACACAATGGACGAACGTTTGGCCAAGGAAATTATCGATGCAGCTAACGAAAACGGTGCATCTGTTAAGAAGCGCGAAGACACGCACAAGATGGCAGAAGCCAACCGTGCCTTTGCTCACTACCGTTGGTAGGATGAGCGCTGCTTAACATTCTTGTTAGGCAAACGCTTGTTGCAAATAGTTTTATCTAAAAAGCGAACTACAACTAGGTCGCTTTTTATTGCAAATGATTGAATAATTTAGGAGATAATTATGGCTAAACGTGAATACGAGCTTAACCGTACTCGTAACATCGGTATCATGGCCCACATCGATGCCGGTAAGACGACTACGACTGAACGTATCTTGTACTACACGGGTAAGATCCACAAGCTTGGTGAAACCCACGATGGTGCATCACAAATGGATTTCATGGACCAAGAAAAGGAACGTGGAATCACTATCCAATCTGCCGCTACGACTGCCGTATGGCGCGGATTTACTGACCAATACGAAAACGACCCATTCCGTGTTAACATCATCGATACGCCAGGTCACGTTGACTTCACGATCGAAGTTGAACGTGCCCTCCGTGTTTTGGATGGTGCCGTAGCCGTATTGGACGGTGCTGCTGGTGTTGAACCACAGACCGAAACTGTTTGGCACCAAGCCACAACTTACAACGTTCCACGTATTGTTTTCGTTAACAAGATGGACAAGTTGGGTGCCGACTTTGCGATGTCAGTTGAATCAATGCACAAGCGTCTTCAAGTTAACGCCGAAGCCATCCAATGGCCAATCGGTGCCGAAGACGACTTCGAAGGTGTTATTGACTTGATCAACGAAGAAGCTTACTACCCAACTGATGAACTCGGTTCATCATGGGAACCAAAGCCAATTCCTGACGATTACAAGGACATCGTTGCAGAACGTCGCGAAACGTTGATTGAAGCGGTTGCGGATGTCGACGAAGAATTGATGGACAAGTACCTTGGCGGAGAAGAAATCTCTGTTGACGAATTGAAGGCAGCTATCCGTCGCGCAACGTTGGCCCTTGAATTCTACCCAGTTCTTGCAGGTTCTGCCTACAAGGATAAGGGTGTTCAAATGATGTTGGATGCCGTTGTTGACTACTTGCCATCACCATTGGAAGTTCGCCCATACGAAGCAACTGATCCAAAGACTGATGAAGAAGTTAAGTTGGTTGCCGATGACTCAAAGCCATTCGCCGCTTTGGCATTTAAGATCATGACGGACCCATTCGTTGGTCGTTTGACGTTTATGCGTGTGTACACTGGTTCATTGAAGGCCGGTTCATACGTACAAAACACCACTTCAGATACGCGTGAACGTGTTGGACGTTTGCTCCAAATGCACGCTACTTCACGTACTGAAATCGACGAAGTCTTCTCAGGAGACATCGCCGCTGCTATCGGTTTGAAGAACACTACGACTGGTGACTCATTGACTGATACGGGTCACCCATTGATCCTTGAATCAATGGAATTCCCAGAACCAGTTATCGAATTGGCCATCGAACCAAAGACGAAGGCCGACCAAGACAAGTTGGCTACTGCTTTGCAGAAGTTGTCTGAAGAAGATCCTTCATTGCGTGCCTCAACGAACCCTGAAACGGGTGACACGTTGATCGCCGGAATGGGAGAATTGCAATTGGACATCACGTTGGACCGTATCAAGCGTGAATTCAACGTTGACGCCCAAGTTGGTGCCCCACAGGTTGCCTACCGTGAAGCCTTCACGAAGACTGTTTCAGCTCGTGGATTCTTCAAGCGTCAGTCTGGTGGTAAGGGACAGTATGGTGATGTTACCATCGAATTCTCTCCTAACGAAGAAGGTGCTGGATTCGAATTCGAAGACAACATCGTCGGTGGAGTTGTTCCTCGTGAATACATCCCTTCAGTTGAACAAGGTTTGAAGGACTCATTGAACGCTGGTCCATTGGCCGGATTCCCATTGGTTGACTTGAAGGCCCGTTTGTACGATGGTTCTTACCACGATGTCGATTCTTCTGAATCAGCATTTAAGATCGCCGCTTCTCTCGCATTGAAGGAAGCTGCTAAGACTGCCGGTGCGGTTATCTTGGAACCAATCATGGCTGTTTCAATCGTTGTTCCTGAAGAAAACCTTGGTGATGTGATGGGACACGTTTCTGCACGTCGTGGTTTGATTGAAGGACAAGAAAACCGTGGTGCTGTTTTGGCTGTTTCAGCTCAAGTGCCATTGTCAGAAATGTTCGGATATGCAACGACTTTGCGTTCAGCTACGCAAGGACGTGGTACGTTCCAGATGTCATTTGACCACTACTCAGCAGTGCCAAAGAACATCCAAGAAGAAATCATCAAGACGCACGGTTCAGCAGAAGACTAATCTTCGACCGTTTCTTGAAATTAACCAGGTTAGCTTTGCTAGCCTGGTTTTTCTTTTGCTATAAAAACGCGCCCCTTACTGGGCGCTCCAAACGCCATCGGCCCAGGGCATAACAGCCCGGGGCCTTTTTTCATGAAGAAGTGTGGGCAATGAGGGACGCGCGGGTCGGACTTTTCCATTCCCCGTAACCCTAATTGTTCTAATCTATGTCCTAGTGCTTTATACCGCGGTGCTGGCGTTGTAAAATAAGAGTTACTAATCACTTTGGAGATTTGATATGACAGCAGAAAAGATTCTTGAATTTAAGCAGGTGGCTTTGGCCTTCGGGGAAACCGAAGTGCTAAAGAACATCGATTTGACCCTAGACTCCGGGCAGTTCTACACCTTGCTCGGGCCTTCTGGCTCCGGAAAGTCCACGATTTTGAAGCTGATTTCAGGTCAACTCCAACCGTCCGGGGGAGAAGTGGTCTTTGACGGGAAGGTTATCAACGACCAGCCGGCTGAAAAGCGGCGAGTGAACACCGTCTTCCAAAACTACTCGCTCTTTCCTAACATGAACGTCTACGACAACGTGGCCTTCGGGCCCCGGTTGAAGAAGATGTCTGAAACGGTGATTGAAGAAAAGGTGAAGGAGATGCTTTCTTTGGTGAAACTCTCTGGCTACGAAAACCGTGAGATTAACGAATTGTCTGGTGGACAACAACAGCGTGTGGCCATCGCCCGTGCCTTGGCTAACGATCCGGAACTGCTTCTCTTGGACGAACCCTTGTCGGCCTTGGACTACAAGTTGCGAAAGGTGCTGCAGACTGAACTGCGGACCATTCAACGCCGTTTGGGTATCACCTTCGTCTTCGTTACCCACGACCAGGAAGAAGCCTTGGCGATGTCGGATTGGATCTTTGTCATGAACGACGGGGTCATCCAGCAGCAGGGAACGCCTGAAGACATTTACGATGAACCCGTGAACCACTTCGTTGCGGACTTCATCGGAGAATCAAACATCGTGCCCGGTATCATGAAAGACGACTACCTCGTCCACTTCGTTGGCAAGGACTTTGAAAGTGTCGACGCCGGCATGCGACCAAACGAAGCGGTCGAGGTTGTGCTTCGTCCGGAAGACTTGGATTTGACGACACCGGAAGAGGGAAAGCTCTCCGTGACCATCAAGAACCAGTCCTTCCGTGGGGACTACTATGAAATCATGGCCCAGGATGATGATTTGAACCTCTGGCAGGTGCAGGTCACGAACCCGGCCGAAATTGGGGCACGGGTGGGGCTGACTTTTGACCCTGAAGACATCCACATCATGCGCTACAACGAGTCCGAAGAGGACTTCGACGCGCGTTTGGAAGCCTACGAGGACGACGAAACGCCAACCGACCCATCGGATTCCGCCGACAAGGTGCCCGAGGTGTTCGACCATGAATAAGACGAAGAAACGCTTTACGGAGGCCTACCTCGGAATCTACGGGCTCTGGTTAATCGCCTTTGTGGTGGCGCCGTTGCTGCTGCTCGTGATTCAGTCCGTGTCCGTTCCTGGACAGGGCTTCTCGCTTTCAAACTACAAGGAATTCTTCACGTCTGGCCCTTACTTGGCCATGACCGTGAACTCCGTCTGGTACGCCTTTTTGATCACGATGGTGACCCTGGTGATTGCCTACCCATTGGCCCTTTGTTTGACTAAGCTGAAGCACCGGCAATTCTGGTTGCTTTTGGTCATCTTGCCCACCTGGATTAATTTGTTACTCAAAACCTACGCCTTCATCGGACTCTTAGGCAAGGGCGGGTTGCTGAATTCCGGCTTGGAACACCTTGGCTTCGGTCCGACGCAGTTGCTGTTTACGAACGGTGCTTTCTTGCTGGTAGCGGCTTACATTGAACTGCCGTTCATGGTGTTGCCAATCTACAACGCCTTACTGGATATCGACCCCTTGCTGCCGGCCGCGTCACGGGACCTTGGGGCAAGTGCGGGTCAGACTTTGAAGAAAGTCATCTGGCCGTTGTCACTGCCTGGTGTCAAAACCGGGGTGCAGACGGTCTTTATCCCGAGCCTTTCCCTGTTCATGATCACCCGCTTAATCGGTGGAAACAAGGTCATCACACTCGGTACGGCGATTGAGGAACACTTCCTCGTCACGCAGAACTGGTCCTTTGGATCGACCATCGGGGTTGTCTTGATCATCGCCATGGGGTTGACGATGGCTCTGACGGGTGAAAAGAAGAAAAAGAAGAAGGGAGGAAGGCGCTAATGAAAATCATCGAACGAACATGGCTGACCTTCGCCTTCTTCCTGCTCTATGCGCCAATCTTGTTTTTGGTCGTCTACTCCTTTAACTCGGGGGAGGCGATGCAGGGCTTTGACGGCTTCTCCTTTGTGCACTACCAGGAACTCTGGCAGGATACGCGCCTGCTGCAGATTGTGCTGAACACGCTGATTCTGGCCTTGGCCTCATCGTTGATTGCGACCGTTGTCGGAACCATCGGGGCCTTGGCCATCTTCCGCACGCAGCGCAAACTATTGAAGGAAACGTTGCTCGGTTTGAACAACGTGCTCCTCGTATCGCCTGACGTTATCATCGGTGCGGCCTTCTTGATTCTGATGACGGCACTTGGCTTGAAGCTCGGATTCGTAACCGTGCTACTCGCCCACGTCGCCTTCTCGATTCCAATTGTTGTCTTGATGGTGCTGCCAAAGCTTCAGGAAATGAACCGGGACTTAGTGCTGGCCGCCCAGGACCTGGGTGCCACACCAACGGAAGTGCTGACCAAGGTAACGCTGCCGGTTATATCGCCTGGAATTCTGGCTGGCTTCTTCATGGCTCTCACGTATTCCTTGGACGACTTCGCCGTGACCTTCTTCGTCACGGGTAACGGTTTCTCGACCCTCGCCGTCGAAGTATACTCGCGTGCCCGCCAGGGTGTTTCGCTTGAGATTAACGCCCTGTCGACGATCATGCTCTTTGTCGCTTTCATCATGGTGCTTTTCTACTACGGCTACAGCCAGAAGCAAAAGGGTAAGAAGACGAAGTTAAAGGAGAAGGTCAAATGAAAAAACTGTTAATGACTTTTTCAGGAATTGCTTTGCTTCTCGTATTATTCATTGGCTTGCAGTTTGCGCTAACGGCGAGTCGCAGTCAATCGGATTCTGGCAAGAAAGACACCATCACCTTCTATAATTGGGGTGACTACATCGACCCCGAAATCCTGAAAGACTTCGAGAAGGAGTCGGGTTACAAGGTGAACTACCAGACCTTTGATTCCAACGAGGCCATGTACACGAAGATTAAGCAGGGTGGGACTAACTTCGACCTCGCTGTGCCATCCGATTACATGGTGGCCAAGTTAAAGGATGCTGGCCTGCTCGCGAAGCTGGATAAAAGTAAGCTTTCGGGCATGTCGCACTTCGACAAGACTTTCATGAACCAGAGCTTTGATAAGGGAAACGAGTACTCCTTGCCATACTTCTGGGGAACCTTAGGGATTTTATATAATAAAAAAGTCGTATCCGAGGGTGACCTGAAGGGCTGGTCCTCGATTTGGAGTGAAAAGTACCGCCACCGCTTGTTGCTGGTGGACTCTGCCCGGGATGTGCTGGGCTTGACTTTGCTATCACAGGGTAAATCGGTCAATGATAAGAACGTCGCCGACATTGCGGCTGCCCAGGGAAAGTTATCCTCATTGATGCCAAACGTTAAAGCGATTGTTGGGGATGAATTGAAGCTCTACATGGCCCAGGGTGAAGGTGACCTCGCCGTCACCTACTCGGGTGAGGCTAGAAACGCCATGGAGCGGAACAAAGACCTCGCCTATACGGTGCCTGAAGACGGCTCAAACCTCTGGCTCGATAACTTGGTTATCCCAAAGAAGGCGGAACACAAAGAGGCGGCCTACGCCTTGATGAACTACCTGAGTCGTCCGGACGTGGCGGCCAAAAACGCCAAGTACATTGGCTACGCCACACCGAATAAAGACGCGAAGGCCTTGCTGCCAGATTCAGTGAAGAATAACGAAGGTTTCTATCCAAAGCAGGATCTCTTGGATAAACTGCAAGTGTATGAAAAGTTCAATCAGTACTGGACGCAAAAATACAACGACGCCTTTTTGGAATTTAAGCTCGGAAAGTCGTAAAATGTTTGTAGAGAGGAAGGAAAAAATTTAGTGCAAACTGAGTTTTTCCGACTTCAAAACGGGAACAAAAATTCGTTGAAAAAAGTTGAATTAAATCGGAAAAAACCTTGTATATCAAGGGTTTTTTTGCTATTATATTCAAGTACGCCTTTTGGGGATGCCGATGCAAACCCGCTAAAAAGACTGGTGTATCAATGTTTAGCGATGATGATTAAGGTTGCGACACGCGCGGCCGCGTTGCCATGGACGCGCAAAACACAACATGTGTTGTCGGTTTTTGATCGGAGTTAGCTGATTTACAAAATCAACGAGGAGGCAGAAAATGGCACAAAAGAAAATCCGTATCCGCTTGAAGGCATACGAACACCGTATCTTGGACCAATCAGCGGACAAGATTGTTGAAACGGCAAAGCGTACCGGCGCAGAAATCGCTGGTCCTATTCCGTTGCCAACTGAACGCTCTTTGTACACGGTGCTTAGCTCACCACACAAGTACAAGGATGCCCGCGAACAGTTCGAAATGCGGACGCACAAGCGTTTGGTCGACATTGTGAACCCTACTGACAAGACAGTTGACGCATTGCGTAAGCTTGAATTGCCAGCAGGTGTTGCAATCGAAATCAAGCTCTAATGAGAACCACCCCGCTAGTTAATTGAAACTAGCGACGAAATAAAGGAGATTAGTCATGACTAAAGGTATCTTAGGCCGTAAAGTCGGTATGACTCAGGTTTTCACTGAATCTGGTGAATTGATCGCCGTGACTGCTGTTGAAGCTACTCCAAACGTTGTTTTGCAAGTTAAGACGCAAGCAACTGATGGATACAACGCTTTGCAGTTGGGTTACCAAGACAAGCGCGAGATTTTGTCAAACAAACCTGAACAAGGCCACGTTGCAAAAGCCAACACAGCCCCTAAGCGCTACATTCGTGAAGTCCGTGATGCGGAAGGCGAATACAGCGTTGGGGATGCAATTGCTGTTGACACTTTCCAAGCCGGTGAATATGTAGATGTCACTGGTGTTACTAAGGGACACGGATTCCAAGGTGCTATCAAGCGCTTGGGTCAATCACGTGGACCAATGAGCCACGGTTCTCGTTACCACCGTCGCCCAGGTTCAATGGGAGCTATCATTAACCGAGTATTCCCCGGTAAGCTCTTGCCTGGTCGTATGGGAAACCGTAAGCGTACGATGCAAAACATCGCCATCGTACACGTTGATGTAGAAAACAACCTCTTGTTGTTGAAGGGTAACGTCCCTGGTGCAAACAAGTCATTGCTTACTATCAAGTCAACGGTAAAGACAAACGCACAACACCCTGAAATCAAGATGGCCGGTGCACAACCTGCTGCTGATTCAGAAGAAAACTAAACTAACAGAAAGGAGAACAATCAATCATGACTAAAGTTGCTGTATTAAAGCAAGATGGTTCAAAGGCTGCTGACTTGGATTTGAACGAAGCAGTGTTCGCCGTAGAACCTAACAACGCCGTGATCACTGATGCTGTATTGATGCAACGCGCATCAATGCGTCAAGGTACGCACGCCGTTAAGAACCGTTCAGCGGTTTCTGGTGGTGGACGTAAGCCTTGGAAGCAAAAGGGAACTGGTCGTGCCCGTCAAGGTTCAATCCGCGCGCCACAATGGCGTGGTGGTGGAATCGTGTTCGGTCCTACTCCTCGTTCATACGCTTACCGTATTAACAAGAAGGCTTACCAATTGGCCTTGAAGTCAGCTTTGTCACAAAAGCTTTCTGATAACAAGTTGGTTGTAGTTGACGCTTTGGCCTTTTCAGAAGCTAAGACAAAGGACTTCAAGCAAGTTCTTTCAAACTTGGCTGTTGACTCAAAGGCCTTGGTTATCGTTGACAACGACAACGAAAACGCAATGCGCGCCGCTTCAAACTTGGACAACGTTCAAGTGATGACGGCTGCAGGCGTTAACGTCTTGGACGTGGTAAACGCGGACAAGTTGGTGGTTGTTCAATCAGCGATTGAAGAAATCCAAGGAGGTCTCGCCTAATGGAAGCACGCGATATTATCCGTCGTCCAATCATTACCGAAGCTTCAATGGCGCAAACAGAAATGAAGCGCTACGTATTTGAAGTTGACGTACGGGCCACTAAGCCAGAAATCAAGCGCGCTATCGAAGAAATCTTCGATGTACAAGTTGCACGCTTGAACACCGCAAACGTTCGCGGTAAGAAGAAGCGTCAAGGTCGCTATGTCGGATTCACTCGTAAGATGAAGAAGGCTACTGTTACTTTGAAGGCTGACTCAAAAGATATTCAAATCTTTAACGAAGGTTAATTTTTAATAGGAGGAAAAGACATTGGCTATCAAGACATATAAGCCAACCTCAAACGGTCGTCGTAACATGACTTCCTCTGATTTCTCTGAAATCACGAAGACGACGCCTGAAAAGAGTTTGTTGGCAAAGAAGTCAAAGACTGGTGCACGTAACGCATCTGGTCGCATGACTGTTCGCCACAAGGCTGGTGGACACAAGCAAGCCTACCGTATCATCGACTTTAAGCGGGTGAAGGACAACGCGTCTGCCACTGTTAAGGCGATCGAATACGATCCAAATCGTTCAGCAAACATCGCTTTGTTGGTATACGAAGATGGAATCAAGAGCTACATCTTGGCGCCTAAGGGACTTAAGGTTGGCGATAAGGTTCAATCTGGTTCTGATGCCGATATTAAGATCGGTAATGCCTTGCCATTGAAGAACATCCCTGAAGGTACTTTGGTTCACAACATCGAATTGAAGCCTGGTAAGGGTGGACAATTGGCACGTTCCGCCGGTGCATCAGCACAGGTTTTGGGACATGACGGCAAGTACGTCATCGTTCGTTTGACTTCAGGTGAAGTACGTTTGGTTATCGAAACTGCACGTGCAACTGTAGGTCAAGTTGGTAACGCAGAACACTCATTGATCAACTGGGGTAAGGCTGGTCGTAACCGTTGGCGCGGAAAGCGTCCTCACGTTCGTGGATCAGTTATGAACCCTAACGATCACCCACACGGTGGAGGAGAAGGAAAGGCACCAGTTGGTATGCCATCACCACTCTCACCATGGGGTAAGAAGACTGCTGGTAAGAAGACTCGTAACACGAAGAAGAACTCTACTAAGTTTATTATTCGTGGTCGTAAGAAGAGTAAGTAAGGGAAAGGAGATAACTAATGGCTCGTAGTTTGAAAAAGGGACCATTTGCGGACCCGCACTTGCTTAAGAAGATCGAGGCCCAAGCGGACCAAGAAAAGAAGTCAGTGATCAAGACATGGTCACGTCGTTCAACGATTTTCCCAAGTTTCATCGGATTCACGATCGCAGTGTATGACGGTCGTAAGCACGTTCCTGTTTTTGTCCAAGACGACATGGTTGGTCACAAGTTAGGTGAATTTGTTCCAACTCGTACGTTCAAGGGTCACAAAGTAGACGATAAGAAGACTAAGTAAGGAGGAAATGCAAAATGGCTGAACAAGTAACATCAGCTCGGGCGACTGCCAAGATCGTTCGCGTTGCCCCTCGTAAGGCACGCTTAGTTCTTGATACGATTCGTCGGAAGAATGTAAACGAAGCCTTTGCAATCCTAAAGTTCTTGCCAAATACTTCATCAGAAGATATTTACAAGGTATTGAACTCAGCAGTTGCAAACGCAGAAAACAACTTTTCACTTGACCGTGAAGATTTGATCGTTAAGGAAGCATTCGCTAACGAAGGACCTACGCTTAAGCGTTTCCGTCCTCGTGCAAAGGGATCTGCTTCTGCAATTAACAAGCGCACTAGCCACATTACGATTGTGGTAGCTGAGAAGGAGGAAAAGTAATGGGTCAAAAGATTAACCCAACTGGCTTCCGTGTCGGTGTCATCCGTGACTGGGATGCGAAGTGGTTTGCTGATAAGGCAGACTTTTCTAACCAACTTCTTGAAGACTTGCGTATCCGCAAGTACATCGAAGAAAACTTGACGGACGCTTCAGTTGACCGTGTCGAAATCGAACGCTCAACTAAGTCACGTATCGATTTGACTTTGCACACTGCCAAGCCAGGAATGGTTATTGGTAAGGGTGGTTCCGAAGTTGAAAAGTTGCGGACACAATTAGCTAAGTTGACGAACGTTGATGAACGTGGACGCCACAAGCGTGTCTTCATCAACATTGTTGAAATTAAGAAGCCAGACTTGCAAGCTCACCTCGTGGGTATGCAAATCGCTGGTGATTTGGAACGCCGTGTTGCCTTCCGTCGCGCAATGCGTGGTGCTATTCAACGTGCCCGCCGCGCCGGCGCAAAGGGAATCAAGGTTGTTGTTTCAGGTCGTTTGAACGGGGCAGATATGTCACGTATCGAACAGTACACTGAAGGAACTGTTCCGCTCCACACACTCCGTGCCGACATTGATTACTCATGGGACGAAGCATCAACTGCTTACGGTAACTTGGGTATCAAGACTTGGATCTACCGTGGAGATGTGTTGCCAAAGAAGAAGAACTAAGGAGGGAAGCAGACATGTTAGTACCAAAGCGTGTTAAATTCCGTCGTCCACACCGTGGCCACATGCGTGGTGAAGCGAAGGGTGGAAAGACGGTTGCCTTCGGTGATTACGGCTTGCAAGCAGTGACTTCAAGCTGGATCTCTAACCGGCAAATCGAAGCTGCCCGTATTGCAATGACCCGTTATATGAAGCGTGGTGGTAAGGTCTGGATCAAGATCTTCCCTCACTTGTCATATACATCTAAGGGTGTTGGTGTTCGAATGGGTAACGGTAAGGGTAGTCCTGAAGGATGGGTTGCCCCAGTTAAGCGTGGTAAGGTAATGTTCGAAGTTGGTGGCGTGGCTAAGCCAGTTGCCCTCGAGGCATTGCGCCTCGCACAACACAAGTTGCCTGTACGTACAAAGATTATTGCTCGGGAGGCTGAATAATGGCTAAAGCAAATGAATTAAACGCTTTGTCACTTGCGGATTTGCAAAAGCGCGAAGCCGAATTCAAGGAAGAATTGTTCAACCTTCGTTTCCAACTGGCTACTGGTCAATTGGAAAACACGGCCCGTATTTCAAAAGTTCGTAAGGACATCGCACGTGTGAAGACTGTCATTCGTGCACAACAGTTGGCACAAGCCAACAAGTAAGACGAAAGGAAGAAGCTGAAAAATGAGTGAAGAACGTAACGCTCGTAAGGTCAACCGCGGCCGTGTCGTTTCCGACAAGATGGAAAAGACAATTACTGTTGCCGTTGACACTTACGTCAACCACCCAGTATATGGTAAGCGAGTTCGCTATACGAAGAAGTTTAAGGCCCATGATGAAAACAACATCGCCAAGCAAGGCGACATCGTTGAAATCATGGAAACTCGTCCTTTGTCTGCAACGAAGCACTTCCGTTTGGTTAAGGTCATTGAAGAGGCCGTTATCCTTTAATTAGGAAACCAATCGTCTGTAATTATTGCTAACAAGGAGGATGAACCATGATTCAACAAGAGAGTCGTTTGAAAGTGGCTGATAACTCTGGTGCACGTGAAATCTTGACGATTAAAGTGCTCGGTGGTTCTGGCCGTAAGGTTGCTGGCATCGGTGACATGATTGTTGCCACTGTTAAGCAAGCTATTCCTGGTGGTAACGTTAAGAAGGGTGACGTCGTAAAGGCTGTCATCGTACGTACTGTATCTGATGTTCGTCGTACTGACGGTTCATACATCAACTTCGATGAAAACGCTGCTGTTATCGTTAAGGATGACAAGTCACCAGTTGGAACGCGTATTTTTGGCCCAGTTGCACGTGAATTGCGTGACGCTAACTACACGCGTATCGTTTCATTGGCACCAGAAGTGCTCTAATACTTACAAGGAGGAGCCAATCATGTTTGTAAAAACAGGTGATAAGGTTCGCGTCATTGCAGGTAAGGACAAGGGTAAGGAAGGAACAGTTACTAAGACTGTTGATTCTAAGAACCGTGTTGTTGTCGAAGGCGTAAACCTCGTTAAGAAGCATCAAAAGCCTTCTAACGAATACCCACAGGGTGGTGTTATCGATACTGAAGCACCTATCCACGCATCAAACTTGCAAGTACTTGACCCTTCAACTAACGAACCAACTAAGGTTGGATACAAGTTTGAAGACGGAAAGAAAGTACGTTTTGCTAAGAAGTCCGGCAACAAGTTGGGCTAATTAAAAGCTATATATTTGAAAGGTAGAAATCATTATCATGGCAAATGAATTAAAAGAAAAATATGTTAATGAAGTTCAACCTGCTTTGATCAAGAAGTTTAACTTCACGTCAATCATGCAAGCACCTAAGATCGAAAAGATCGTTTTGAACATGGGTGTTGGTGATGCCGTGTCAAACTCCAAGAACCTCGATGAAGCGGTTGAAGAATTGAAGCAAATTGCTGGGCAACAACCAGTAATTACGCGTGCTAAGAAGTCAATCGCCGGATTCCGTTTGCGTGAAGGTATGGCAATCGGAGCGAAGGTTACTTTGCGCGGAGACCGTATGTACGAATTCATGGACAAGTTGATTAACATCTCTTTGCCACGTGTTCGTGACTTCCACGGTGTTTCTGGTAAGGCCTTTGATGGTCGCGGAAACTACACGTTGGGAATCCGTGAACAGTTGATTTTCCCTGAAATCGACTTTGACAAGGTTAACAAGGTTCGTGGTTTGGACATCGTTGTTGTAACGACTGCACAAACTGACGAAGAAGGTTATGAATTGTTGGCTGGCTTGGGCATGCCTTTCGCTAAGTAAACAATTTAAAAACGGTCACTCTAACGAGTGGCACGTTTTTAAGAAGAAGAGAATTACTTCTCTTTTTCTTAAGAGCGTGTCAATTGTTGTCACGTTCAAAATTATAAAAGGAGGATATCGATAGATGTCTATGACTGATCCAATCGCTGATTTTTTGACTCGGATTCGTAACGCCAACTTGGCCCGTCACGCTTCCGTTCAAATTCCAGCATCAAAAATGAAGAAGAGCATTGCTGAGATCTTGAAGCAAGAAGGTTTCATCCGTGATGTAGAATACATTGAAGACAACAAGCAAGGTGTTATCAACGTATTCTTGAAGTACGGGGAAGATCAAAAGCGTGTCATCACTGGTATTAAGCGTGTGTCAAAGCCAGGTTTGCGTAAATACGTAAAGGCTGAAGACATGCCAAAGGTCTTGAATGGCCTTGGTATCGCCATTGTTTCAACTTCAAACGGAGTTGTAACTGATAAGGTAGCACGTGCTAAGCAAGTCGGTGGCGAAGTGCTGGCTTACGTTTGGTAATATATCTAAGAAAGGAGACTTACCATGAGCCGTATTGGAAATCAAGTAGTTACTGTACCTGCTGGCGTTGAAGTTAAGCAGGACGGACAACACGTAACGGTTAAGGGACCTAAGGGTGAATTGTCATACAACATCAACCCTGAAATCACGATGCACATGGACGGAACTGAAGTTCGTTTCACTCGTGCAGCCGAAGATAAGAAGCACCGTGCATTGCACGGTACGACCACTGCAAACTTCATCAACTTGATCGAAGGTGTTACCAATGGTTTCACTAAGACGTTGAAGATGGTCGGAGTTGGTTACCGTGCTGCAAAGCAAGGTTCAACTTTGAACTTGTCAGTTGGTTACTCACACCCAGTTAACTTTGAACAACGCGAAGGCTTGGAAGTTGAAGTACCAGATGCTTTGACGATCAAGATTTCAGGAATTTCAAAGCAATTGGTCGGTGACTTTGCCGCTGAAGTTCGCGCCGTACGCCCACCCGAACCATACAAGGGTAAGGGAATTCGTTACGAAAACGAAGTTGTTAAGCGTAAGGAAGGTAAGACTGGTAAGTAAGCTTAAAGCTTTCATAAACCGTCTTATTATTGATACAAAAATTTTATTTGAACAGGTGGCTTGAGCCGCCTAGAAAAGGAAAGCACAGCTATGATTTCAAAACCAGATAAGAACAAGCTCCGTGCACGTCGCCACAAGCGCGTCCGCGGAAAAGTCTCTGGTACTGCTGCTCGCCCACGTTTGAACGTTTTCCGTTCTAATGTAAACATCTACGCTCAATTGATTGATGACGTAGCGGGTGTAACGCTAGCAAGTGCCTCAAGTCAAAGTGCCGATGTTACCGGTACTAAGGTAGAACAAGCCGTTAAGGTTGGTGAGATGATCGCCAAGAACGCCAAGGCTGCTAAGATCGAAGAAGTTGTCTTTGATCGTGGTGGTTACGTCTATCACGGACGTATCAAGGCGTTGGCTGACTCAGCCCGTGAAAACGGCTTGAAGTTCTAAGGAAAGGAGGAATAAACAAATGGTTGAATTCGTAAACCCTAAAGAATTAGGTGAATTAGAAGAAAACGTTGTCGCAATTAACCGTGTTACCAAGGTTGTTAAGGGTGGACGTCGTTTGCGCTTCGGTGCTTTGGTTGTCGTTGGTGACAAGCAAGGACACGTAGGTTTCGGAACTGGTAAGGCGCAAGAAGTGCCAGAAGCTATCCGTAAGGCCGTTGAAGATGCAAAGCGCAACTTGATTACTGTCCCAATGGTTGGTACGACTATTCCTCACGATGTTCTTGGAGAACACGCTGGTGGTAAGATTTTGATCAAGCCAGCCGAAGAAGGTGCCGGGGTGGCCGCAGGTGGTTCTACTCGTTCCGTTATGGAATTGGCTGGAATCAACGATGTGACTGCTAAGTCACTTGGTTCATCTACACCAGTTAACGTTGTCCGTGCAACTTTTGATGGTTTGTCAAAGTTGAAGGACGCAAACGATGTTGCAAAGATGCGTGGTGTTTCTTTGGAACACTTGGCTGAATAAGGAGCGATACAATGGCTGATTTGAAGATCACTTTGATTAAGAGTGCGGCTCATCGCTTGCCTAAGCAACGTGCCATCGTTAAGTCACTTGGACTTAACCGGGTATCAAGCTCAGTGGTGAAGCCAGACAACGCAGCGACACGTGGTGCAATTTTCCATATTGCACACTTGATCTCTGTTGAAGAAGTAAAGTAATAAAAATTTAGAAAAGGAGGGACCAACCATGGAATTGAACGAATTACAACCTGCTGCTGGCTCACGCTCAGTACGCAACCGTGTAGGTCGTGGTACATCTGCCGGAAACGGTAAGACATCTGGACGTGGTCAAAAGGGTCAAAAGGCTCGTTCAAAGACTCGTCTTGGATTCGAAGGTGGACAAATGCCTTTGTACCGTCGTATTCCAAAGCGTGGATTTACTAACATTTCACGTAAGGAATTCGCCGTTGTTAACTTGGACAAGTTGAACGTCTTTGATAACGGAACTGAAGTAACGCCTGCTTTGTTGATTGAATCTGGTCTCGTAAAGAACCAAAAAGACGGCGTTAAGATCTTGGCCAACGGACAACTTGATAAGAAGTTGACTGTTAAGGCACACAAGTTCTCAGCAGCCGCTGCTAAGGCAATCGAACAAGCTGGTGGAAACACCGAGGTGATTTAATGTTCCGCACGTTATTTAATGCCATCCGTCAACAAGATATTCGCAAAAAGATGCTTTGGACCGTCTTTATCCTTTTCGTTTACCGAATTGGTGTTCACATTACGGTTCCAGGTGTTAACCCTGCTGCTTTGCAGTCAGTGGCTAACTCTGGCTTGCTTAACATCTTAAATATCTTCTCGGGTGGGGGATTGTTGAATTTCTCCCTCTTTGCGATGGGAGTTTCACCCTATGTTACTGCGCAAATCGTTGTGCAGTTGCTGCAGTTAGATATCGTGCCGCGTTTTGTCGAATGGAGTAAGCAAGGTGAAGTTGGTCGCCGGAAGCTGAATCAAGCAACCCGGTATTTAACGATCGTCTTTGCCTTTTTGCAATCAGTCGGAATTACGGCTGGTTTCAACTCCTTAGCCGCCTATGGCTTGGTCAAGCAAACCAATAACGTGACCTCTTTCCTTTTGATTGGTTCGGTCATGACAATGGGTACTTTCTTTGCCATGTGGCTCGGTGAAATGATTACCGAAAAGGGACTTGGAAACGGTGTTTCCATGATCATCTTCTCTGGTATCATTTCCCAAACCCCAAGTTCTTTCTATGACATCTTCAAGGAAAACGTGTTGCAGGCTTCAAAGTCTCAACAAGTTAATGGTTGGGTGTTTGTGACCGTCCTCGTACTTGCCATTATTTTGGTAATTGGGATTACGACTTGGTTCTACGAAGCTTCTCGTAAGCTTCAGATCCAATACACGCGGTCTGCTGTATCTTATGGTTCAGAAGCCTACCTACCTCTGAAGTTGAACGTTTCTGGTGTTATCCCGGTTATCTTTGCATCGTCATTGATTTCCACACCACAAACCATTCTTTTCGCCTTTCAGAGTAAGTACTCTGGTGAACAATGGTTCAAGATCTTAAAGGAAATCTTCTCAATGCAGACGACGACCGGAGCGATCTTCTATACTGTTATGATCATCCTCTTTACTTACTTCTACGCCTTTGTTCAGGTTAACCCAGAAAAGCTTTCTGAAAACCTTCAAAAGCAAGGCGCCTACATTGTCCCAGTACGTCCTGGTGTTGAAACACAACAGTTCATCACTAAGATGTTGCTGCGACTTTCATTTGTTGGATCCCTCTACCTTGGTTTTGTTGCCTTGGTACCGTTGATTGCTTCGGATGTATGGGGATTGAACGAAAAGATTGGATTGGGAGGAACTTCCCTTCTGATCACAATCGGGGTAACCCTCGATTTGCTTCGTCAAATCGATGGTTTGCTGCAAAAGAAAAACTATGTTGGGTTCATCCGCTAGTTTAAAAAAGGAGTCTCGTCATGACGAAAAACTTAATTCTTTTGGGCCTGCCTGGTGCAGGTAAGGGAACCCAAGCTGAGAAGATTGTTGCCGATTATCCGATGGTTCACATCTCAACCGGTGACATCTTCCGTGCGAACTTGAAGGAAAACACGCCTTTGGGTGAAAAGGCACGGTCCTACATGGACTCAGGAAATCTAGTGCCTGATGAAATCACGAACGCCATGGTCGCCGATCGGTTGAACCAAGACGACGTGCTCAAAAACGGATTCATGCTAGATGGCTACCCAAGAAATGAAGACCAAGCCAAGTTCTTGGATCAATTCTTGTCAGAACGTGATGATGCGGTTTCCGCAACTTTGTACTTCAAAGTTTCTGACGATGTATTGGTTGAACGACTCTTGGGTCGTGGTCGAGCAGATGACACGAAAGATGTTATCGCTCACCGTTTGGAAGTCAACAAGGAAGCAAACTTGCCATTAGTTGACTACTATGAAAAGCACAATGTCTTGCACACCATTGATGGTGAAGGCGACTTGGATACGATTTATTCAGCCGTTAAAACTGTCTTGAATGGCTTGAACTAGGCTTTTCTTGTCATACTAAGGTAACTCTGGTATAATTTGATAGGTTAAGCACTTATCGATTATGTTGAACATGGTTACATAGGAGGTAATCTGCGTGGCCAACGATGTCATTGAAATTGAAGGTAAAGTCAAAGAGACGATGCCAAACGCAATGTTTCAAGTCGAACTTGAAAACGGGGCGGTAATCTTGGCGCATGTTTCCGGTAAGATTCGTAAGAATTATATCCGTATCTTGCCAGGTGACCGCGTCACAGTTGAAATGTCACCCTACGACTTGACAAAGGGTCGTATTACTTACCGGTTCCGTTAATCGGAATTCGGTCAATAATCAGTTAACCGAATAGGAGGAATAGATTATGAAGGTACGTCCATCAGTAAAGAAGATGTGCGAAGCTTGCCGCGTAATTAAGCGTAACGGCCGTACAATGGTTATTTGCCCAGCCAACGCAAAGCACAAGCAACGTGCAGGTAAGTAATTTTCTTACCAACACTAAAAAACACTTGAAATTGAACTTTATGGTTCGTTCAAAATATTAAAAGGAGGTAAATTGTTATGGCTCGTATTGAAGGTATCGATTTGCCCCGTGACAAGCGAATTGTCATTGGGTTGACATACATCTACGGAATCGGTTCAAACACTGCACAAAAGATCTTGGCTACGGCCGGTGTCTCAGAAGACATCCGTGTTCGTGACTTGTCAGTTGATGACGAAGACAAGATCCGTGAAGCAATCGCTTCATTGAACTTGCAGTTGGAAGGTGATTTGCGTCGTAAGGTATCACTTGATATCAAGGGATTGCAAGAAATCGCCGCATACCGTGGTATTCGTCACCGTAAGGGATTGCCCGTTCGTGGACAACACACGAAGAACAACGCCCGCACACGCAAAGGCCCAGCTACGGCAATTGCAGGTAAGAAGAAGTAATTTTTCTTACCAACTCTTTAATGTAAAAGCGGCTTAAGCCAATTTTTAAAAAGAGCCTCACTTTCGTGAGAAATGATTATCACAACCACAGTTGTGTAATGTTGATGAGTTTGACTCATCCGAGAAATTATAAGAAAAAGAAGGAGGCATATTATGGCAGTTCGCACTACGCGCAAGCGTCGCGTCAAGAAGAATATTGAAGCTGGTGTGGCACACATCCACGCTACTTTCAACAACACGATCGTCATGATTACGGATGCACAAGGTAACGCTGTTGCCTGGTCATCAGCCGGTGCCCTTGGATTCAAGGGTTCACGTAAGTCAACGCCTTTCGCTGCTCAAATGGCAGCTGAAGCAGCCGCTAAGTCAGCATTGGACGTTAACATGCGTACCGTTGCTGTAACGGTTAAGGGCCCTGGTTCAGGTCGTGAATCAGCAATTCGTGCATTGGCCGCAGCTGGTCTTGAAGTAACGTCAATCAAGGATGTTACCCCAGTTCCCCATAACGGATCACGCCCACCAAAGCGTCGTCGTGTTTAATTGATTTTCATTGCATTTTGCTTTGAAAAGAGGGGGGTTAGAGTTAACTGATGATTGAATTTGAAAAGCCAGATATTCACAACATCGAAGAGGATGCCAACTACGGTAAGTTCATCGTAGAGCCTCTTGAGCGTGGCTATGGTACGACTTTGGGTAATTCCCTTCGTCGTGTCTTGCTGTCATCGCTTCCAGGCGTAGCAATCAACACTGTTCAAATTGATGGTGTTGTCCACGAATTCTCCACTGTAGATGGTGTGGTAGAAGACGTTACACAGCTGATCTTAAACCTGAAGAAAGTTGTCTTTGCTACGGAATCAGCTGAAGAACACTCTTTGGAAATTGATGTTCAAGGTCCAAAGGACGTTACTGCTGCCGACTTAGTTGGATCAGCAGACGTTGAAGTTCTTAACCCAGACTTGCACATTGCAACTTTGGCAGCCGGTAAGTCATTGCACATGACGGTAACTGCTGTTAAGGGTCGCGGTTATGCTTCAGCTGAAGAAAACAAGCAACTACGTGATGAAATGCCAATCGGTGTTTTAACGGTTGATTCAATTTACACGCCAATTGAGCGAGTAAACTACCAAGTTGAACAAAAGCGTGTTGGTTCTCGCGATGACTTTGACAAGTTGACGATGGAAGTTTGGACAAACGGTTCAATCAAGCCATCTGACGCATTGAGTCTTGGTTCAAAGATTCTAACAGAACACCTGAACTTGTTCACGGATATTTCCCCTGTAGCACAAGAAACCAATGTCATGGTTGAGTCTGAAGCACCTGTTAATGCAGCTGCTGATGCGGCTCCAATCGAAGACTTGGACTTGTCAGTTCGTTCATACAACTGCTTGAAGCGAGCAGGCATCAACACTATCGAAGAGTTAACTGACCGCTCAGAAGCCGACATGATGAAGGTTCGTAACCTCGGACGTAAGTCATTAGACGAAATTCAAGAAAAGTTGACTGAGATGGGCTTGGGCTTCCGTCAAGAAGATTAATTCATCAAAAGTTTAGATAAAGGAGGATTGACCGATGTCATACCGTAAGTTAGGCCGTACATCATCACAACGTAAGGCAATGATGCGTGACTTGACGACGGACTTGTTGATCAACGGACGTATTCAGACCACTGAAGCACGTGCCAAGGAAATCCGCAAGACTGCCGATCAAATGATCACGCTCGGTAAGAAGGGCGACTTGTCTGCCCGCCGTAAGGCAGCAGCATTCATGCGTAACGAAGTTGCCGACGTCAAGGAAGACGGCGACAACATCCGCATCCAAACTGCTTTGCAGAAGTTGTTCGAAGAGATCGCACCCCGTTTCGCAGAACGTAACGGTGGATACACGCGTATCTTGAAGACTGTTCAGCGTCGTGGTGACGCTGCACAAATGGTTATTTTGGAGTTAGTTGACTAATTTCTTTTAACCAACAAAACCCTGGCCGAAAGGTCAGGGTTTTTTGTATGCCTTTTTCTTTAGATGCTGGCAAAGTCAGGCCCGGTCCAGGCCGATATGGTAAAATAGACGATAATGACAAACGCAATCACAATCAAAAATTTAACTTATTCCTACCCAGAATCTGGGGATCTATTTAAAGACTTTTCAATGAAGGTTGAAGAAGGTGAATGGCTTGCCATCGTTGGCCACAATGGTTCCGGTAAGTCCACACTCGCCAAACTCATTCTCGGTCTGTTGGACTTCAAGGAGGGTGACATCCATGTCTTCGGTACGAAGTTAACGGAAAAAACGTTAACGGAAGTTCGTAGCCAAATTGGGATGGTCTTCCAGAATCCGGATAACCAGTTCGTTGGTGCAACGGTGGCTGATGATGTAGCCTTTGGGCTCGAGAATCGTCAGATGCCAAGTATCGAAATGCCTGCTCGCATTGAACAAGCACTAAAGCAGGTCGGGATGGAAGACTTCGCTGACCGTGAACCGCATACTCTTTCGGGTGGGCAAAAGCAGCGGGTGGCCTTGGCCTCCGTCTTAGCCTTGCAGCCCAAAGTCATCATTTTGGACGAGGCGACTGCCATGCTCGACCCCGAAGGGAAGCAGGCGGTCATGTCGACCTTAAGAGAGCTAAAAGAAAAGCATGGTTCGGGTCTGACTTTGATAATGGTGACCCATGACATGGAAGAGGCCCAAGAAGCCGACCGTGTTGCCGTCATCGACGACGGGGAACTCCTCTACGACGAGGAGCCCAACGCACTCTTCCAACGTGGAGCCGAACTGAAGAAGCTCGGCTTGGCACAACCCTTTGCCGTCGAAATGAGCCAGGCACTCGGGGTTCCCGCGGAAGAAACGAAAAATAACATAGTGGAGTTAGTAAATTGGCTATCGCAATCGAAGGTTTAGATTTCCATTACGGCGCTGGTAAACAAACGGTGCCGGTTTTGGATGATATCAACACAAGCCTAAACGACAATCAAATAACAGCCATTATTGGACAAACTGGTTCCGGTAAGTCTACTTTCGTGCAGCAGTTGAACGCGCTCTTACTGCCTTCAAACGGTGAGGTGAACGTAAACGGCATGATCATCACGAACAAGACGAAGGAAAAGGAGCTTGGCCCTGTGCGGGCGCACGTCGGCATGGTTTTCCAGTTTCCGGAAGCGCAACTTTTTGCACCAACGGTGTTGGAAGATGTGATGTACGGGCCTTTGAACTTTGGGAAGACGAAGGAAGAAGCGGAAGCAGCTGCGAAAAAGGCTTTGCAACAAGTTGGCCTTTCTGAGGACTATCTTGAACAATCACCCTTTAATTTGTCCGGTGGACAAATGCGCCGCGTGGCTTTGGCCGGGGTCCTCGCCATGGATCCTGAAACGATGGTTTTTGATGAGCCAGCTGCTGGATTGGACCCACAGGGGCAAAAGGAGCTCTTGGACTTAATCCGCGCTTTGAAAGAGGCCGGTAAGACCATCGTGATGATCTCTCACCAGATGGAGCAGGTATTGGCTTTGGCGGACCGTGTGATCGTCATGAAGGACGGAAAGATTGCCGCTGATGAAACAACGGAAGAGTTATTCTCCCGTCCCCGTTGGTGGTTTGCTGACCAACATCTGGACCTTCCTGAAAGCATTGTGTTCCAACGGGCTTTGATGGTGAAGGGAATTCGTCACTTTGACCACTGGGCCAAGAATGTGGCGGAGCTTGCTGACATGATCAAGCATCAGGAGGCTGTGGGTCACCGTTTGGAAGAAACGATGGAAATCGCCTTCGAGAAAACGGACAAAGAAGAAGTTGCGGCTGGCCGGATGAAGGAAGCGCACGCTTACCACCGTCAGGAACCCCTCTTTGATAATGGAGGTGGCGCTCATGAATAACCTTGTTATTGGACAGTTTGTGCCAGGTGATGGTTTTTTGTATAAAATTGACCCAAGAACGAAAATTATGGTCACGATTGGCTACGTTTTCTTCTTGGTGTTCGCACAGAACTTTGCCACCTATCTTTGGTCAGCGGCCTTCCTGGCTTTGGCCTTGATTTTAACGAAGCAAGGGCTTGGACTCTACTGGCGTGGATTGAAGCCAATCCTTTGGCTGATTCTATTTACTGTTATTTTGCAACTGGCCTTTTCAGGTGGGACGCCCATCTTGTTCTCATTCGGACCAATAAAGGTAACGCAACCGGGATTGATTAACGCCATTTACGTGGTGGTTCGTTTCGTGCTCATTGTCTTGATGTCCACGATTTTAACCATTACGACACCGCCAACATCGATCGCCTCAGCCATTGAGTCACTGTTGAAGCCGTTGAAAGCAGTGAAGGTACCGGTCGCTGAACTGGCTCTCATGCTCTCAATTGCGCTCCGCTTTGTTCCGCTCTTGATGGGTGAAACGGATAAGATTATGAAGGCGCAAAAGTCACGTGGGATGTCCATGTCGACCGGATCATTGATGAAGCGCGCGAAGGCCGTTGTACCGCTACTTGTCCCACTCTTCGTTGGGGCGCTGCAACGGGCCTTTGACTTGGCTAACGCGATGGAAGTCCGTGGTTTTGAAAGTGCCGAAGGGCGAACACGATACCGCGAATTAGCATACAGCCGAGATGATTTATGGGTGCTCGTTGCTAGTTTTGTCTTCTTAATCGTGTTCATTATTTTGCTATTTGTATAGAAATTAAATCAATTTATTTTTTAGGAAAGGGGGAAGCGCATGCCACGTTACCGCGCAGTTGTTGCCTATGATGGTTCGGACTTCTTAGGTTTTCAGATTCAAAGTAAAAACGGCGTTGAGCGTCACCGCACTGTGCAGGGTGAACTGATTAAAGCTGTTAACCAGATGGGTAAGAATCCAGCGGAACGAATCAAAGTCGTCGGCGCATCACGCACCGACACCGGCGTTCATGCTAACGGCCAGGTGATTCACTTCGACTTGCCATTTGATATTCCAGGTGAAGGCGTTCGAAAGGGACTGAACACCATCTTGCCCCGCGATATCTTGATTAAGGAAGTCCGGCAGGTCGAAGATGACTTTCACGCCCGCTTCTCCTCACATAATAAGCGCTATTATTACCGGGTGTCGACGCAAGATTACATCGACCCCTTCAAACGACGCTACACGGGTCACTTCCACTGGAAGCTTGATCCAAAGCGGATTGAAAAGGCCTTGCCAGATTTAATTGGTGAGCAGGATTTTGCAACTTTTGCAGCCTCTGGTAACCAGACGGCGACAACCATTCGGACAATCACGAAAGCAGAAGTTGACGTGAAGGAAGATGAACACGAGTTGGTGTTCACCTTTGAGGGAAACGCCTTCTTGTATAACCAGATTCGAATCATGGTCGGTGTCCTACTTGAAATTGGAACGGGTCGTCGTGAAACAGACTGCATTCCTAAGTTGATTGCCGCAAAGAATCGCGAACAGGCGCGCTACACGGCACCGGCTGCTGGCCTCTACCTCGATCACATTTCTTACGATGGTAGTCAGGATTTGAAATAGTAATTTAGAGAATAAAGAAGGAGATCGACATGACTTTATTTGAAGAATACGCAGAAGCCGCAAACGGCCTCATCTACGTTGCCACTGAAAAGGATGGACAACCAAGTCTTCGTATCATGGGGTTCGGGATGGACCCAAAGCAACCCAACCACTGGTACTTGGTTTCCCAGCCAGACGCCAATAAAATGGTGGACTTGAAGCAAAACGAAAAGGTCGCCATCATGACTTACCTGTCATTTGAAAACGGTGGAAAACGCATCGAATCGAACCAGGCAACGATGGAACCATCAAAGAAGACATGGGCGGACGTGAAGGACTGCTTTACAAACCCAGTCTTCCACAAGAATCATCCACATCCAGAAAAAGAAGTCTTACTCGAACTCACGATTCACTCCGCGCGCTTGTCTGCTTTCTCCGGGGATGAGACCGTTACATTCAACGACTAATCATTTAATAAAAAAACCGCCTAGAAAGCGGTGCTTTTTTGTGTGGAAGAAAAGTAAAAAGGGGGTGACGCAAAGGGTACCCTATTGCTGTTTGACGATGACTTCGATTGTAATCTTGTGCTCATCACTGTTTGTTTTACCGAGATAGCGGTGGTTTTCATAGGTGTTATCCATAACACGGTTTAGCGTTTCTTCTAATTCTTTATTAAATTTATCCATAAGGCCTCCAATAAGTAATGGTTAGGGTGTGTAATCCCATTTTTCTAATAGCATTTTCATGTTGTTGAACGAATGATGATGTTTATATTGCCAGGAATAGACATCAGTATTTTGTTTTACAAACTGAATTAAGCTTTCTTTTACAACGGGAAACACCAGATTTTCTTTAACAAGATCATAATTTATATAAATACTAATCTGCTCAAATTCCGAAAAAATAGTATCGGCTCCAGACGCTATTTTCGTTAGGATTCGTAAATTTTCGTTATTTTCTTGAGACAGTTCATAAGAATTAGTATTTTTAGTGAATTCATTGTTCACGATACTGAGTTTTGCTTGATCAAACCGAGAAACCCATTCCGTTTCATATTTTTTGATTTCGGGTAAAATTTCCCCGGAAAATCGCTTTAAAATTTTTACCGAATCCTTCACCCTCTCTTTCTCAATTTCCTCCTTTCGAATACTACGATTTTGGTAATACGAGAGCACGGCGATAAAGACGACGATAACGCCCGCAATCGTTGCTAAGTAAGCTGAAGCCTGAAGATATAAAATGAGACCGTCCATCTCATCCCTCCTTTCCAATGCACCCACAGTTTAATCTCGGATTCTTACATTGTCGCTTCTTTTTCATGCATTTGGCCTAAGTCGACCAGTTCATGACCTGAATGAAAAAGACTGTTCAGCTATTTTAATCAGCGTGCTATATTTCAGGCGAACAAACCAAAATTTTGTAAGAAGAAGGAGAAACAATGATCAAAACAATATGGTTTAAAGTGAAGTGGATTTTCTTGTTGGTGGCCCTCCTCATGATCTTATTAGCAGACTGGATGGCGAGCGTTGACTTTATTCTGTTCGATAACAAAATCACTTGTGCGTGTCAGTTGGCGATGCTCAGTTTGTTTGCCTACACTATGGACCTCGTGATCAAGCAGTTTATTGATTGTGTAAGAGGGGGATGGAAGAAGTGGAAGAATTACCTGGAATCGTTTATTGCCTTGCTATTGGCACTGAATGTGCTAACGATTTTTTGCACCCAGGGTGGAACATGGACTGAACTTCACCAACTTGATTTGGTTACGTACAATGTCATCATCTTCCTTTATTTAGGATTAGCAGTTTTTGATTGCTACTACCGCTATAAGCAGAAGAAAAATAAGAAAAATTAACCCACGCAACTAAGCAACAGTCCTGCCAACTGTATAACAACTGACGGGCTCGCTTGACCTTTTGGTTGGGTGGGCTTTTTTGCTTGGAAAGGAGAAAGAATGAAAATTCGTTATATTGCACAGGTGGATGAAAGGGATTGCGGTGCGGCGGCGCTGGCGATGGTGTTGTCGGCGTATGGAAAGGAGCTGTCGATCGCCAAAGTCCGCCACTTAATTAAGACAAATTTAGATGGTTCGTCTGCGTTGGGTATCAAAGTCGCGGCCGAATCATTCGGCCTCTCCACCACCGCACTCAAGGCTGACGCTTCGCTATTCGACGACCGCCAACCGCTACCCCTCCCGGCTATCGCGCATGTTGTAAAGCCAGCAGGCAAACACCTGCTTGAGCACTACTACGTGATCGAGAAGGTGACAGCCAAAGGCATTCATATCTTGGACCCCGACAACCAGGTGAAACGCAAGGTGTTTACCAAAGCTGAATTCCAAGAACAGTGGTCCGGTGTCATTCTCTTCTTCGAACCAAAGACAACGTTCGAAAAAAGCGCACAGGGAAAAACACCTGGACTTCGTGCCTTTTTCCCCATCATATGGAGGCAAAAGAGCATCCTAAAAAACATTGTGTGCGCCACAATGCTGACGACAATCATTGCGATTGCAGGTTCCGGATTTTTACAACAGCTTGTGGATCACTTGATTCCGGCAGGTGAGGTGCACACGTTAACTATGGCGTCTCTGGTAATCCTCGGCGCATACGCTTTCCAACAGATTATGGCTTATACGCAACAGTACCTGCTGGTCGTGTTTGGCCAACGTCTCTCCATCGACGTGCTTATCCCGTACGCTAAGCACCTTTTTAAGCTGCCGATGGACTTCTATTACACACGACGAGTCGGGGAAATCACTTCCCGTTTCAACGATGCAAACACCATCATCGAGGCAGTGGCGCGCACTGTGCTGTCACTCGTTATCGATGTTGGCACCGTCTTGATGATGGGTGTCGTTCTCTTCCTCTACAGTCCACTTCTTTGCCTGCTGGCCGTGCTGGCCATTCCACTTTATGCGGTGGTGATGGCCGCTTTTGTGTCACCTTTGCACAAGAATAATCTGAAGGTCTTGCAGGCTGGAGCGGAGGTGGAGTCTGCCATCATCGAGAGCGTGTCGGGGATGGAAACAATCAAGGCGCTTGGAGCTGAGGCCACCGCCTATGAAAAAATTGATCAGAATTACGTGGCATTTTTGCGTGCTTCGTTTAAAAAGAATCAGCTATCTATCGTAGAAGATAGCATCAAAATGTTCATTAAATTGGCCTTTCAGGTGCTGGTTTTATGGCAGGGCGGAAAGCTTGTCATTAAGGGACAGCTCACCGTCGGAGAGCTCGTGGCCTTTAACGCCTTGCTGGCCTACTTCACCGAACCCTTGCAGACACTTTTGAATCTGCAGGACAAACTTCAGACGGCCGTTGTCGCAGCCAAACGCTTGAATGAGGTGTTCGAGGTGGAGTCAGAGTTTAAAGAAGTGAAAACAATGGCGCCTGCAACCACCAATCCGTTGATCGAGTTCAAAGACGTCTGCTTTGAATATCAGCATGGCCATCCGATTTTAGCTGGTGTAAATTTTAAGGTGGATAGGGGGGATAAAGTCGCCCTCGTGGGTGGCTCAGGATCAGGGAAGTCCACGTTAGCAAAGCTCCTCGTTTCTTTTTTAGAAATCGAGCAGGGCGAGGGCGTGGCCAAGTACAAAGGGCTAGCTCTTAACCGAGTCGACAAAAAAGTGCTTCGATCTGAGATAACCTACGTACCGCAAGAGGCGCAGGTATTTACGGGTACCATTTTAGACAATTTACTCATGGGATGCCTTGAAAGGCCAACGCCTGAAAGAATCCGGGAAGCCTGTGAATTGGCCTGCATCGATGAGGATATTCAGAAAATGAGCCAGGGATACGCAAGTGAAATCTCGTCTTCGGGTTCACTCTCAGGAGGACAGCGGCAGCGACTTGCACTGGCGCGAGCGCTGCTTCAGGAGAGCTCGGTTTTGATTCTTGATGAATCGACCTCCAACCTCGACCGGCAAACGGAGAAGAAAGTAATCGACAACCTCCTGAAATTAAAGGATAAAACCATTATTTTCGTCGCGCACCGATTAGCCATTGCCGAGCGTGTTGACCGAGTCATCATGATTGAAAGTGGAAAAGTCGTGGGGGATGACAGCCATGAAGCGCTACTCAAAAACAATCACTACTACCAGCGATTAGTCGAAGGATAGGAGGAAGGAAAATGACGGAAAAGAAAAAGGATGTTTTAGTAGAAAAAAGAATGTCTTCCGTTGCTTCGAATGACACCACTCTCTTTTATGAAAAGCGATATCAAAACTTTTGGACTAGAATCATCTGGCCAGTGCTCTTTCTTCTGATTGGCGTCATGCTTTTGATACTGTTACCAGAAAAGTCCGAGCTGATTGAAGCAAGGGGTTTCTTAAATGGGGATGACATCATTGCTGAAATTCCGGCCAATCGAGTTCAGCAAGTGGCGATGGGGCAAGCGACGAGATTCTATCCTGAGGAGCGTTTTTTGCCGATGAAATCGGATGAAGGAACAGCCACAGGAGTAATTGAAGGTGAGGTGGCGACACTGCCAAGATACCCAATTCAGGGCGAAAAGGGGATGCTTTATCAGGTGCAGGTAAAATTGAAGCGACGACCCAATCTTCTACAGGGAACGGAAGGAAAGGTCACCATCATTACGGGAAGAAAATCGGGAGTCAAACACTACAAAGAAAAATTCTTTCACAACTAGAAAAAAGCAGCCCACTTCGGCTGCTTTTTCTTATCTACTAACCCTTACTTAAAACAGCCAAAAAGATTTTCAAGAAATTTTTGGGGCTTATAGTAGCAATGAGTCGCTTACTGTTTATTAACTTAAGAAAATCTGCTTCTGAAAAAATCCGTTTTTTGTTTAATAAATCCGATAATCAGATTAAAGAAATGCGACAAAATGAGGGGAGAAGAATAAAAAGAACGATTTTGATATTCCGAAATGGAATAAGGATATAGAGCACTCACAGATGATCTGTATGACTACAAAGGATAGTTTACAGCCGGCTCAGGACCTGCTATAAGTAGTTTAGACGATGCGTCACACCAATGATTTTGACTGTTTATTCTTTCCTAGGAGCCACCCACGCCCATTCAAATATCTCGAACAAAAGCCTCAATTTTATTACTTTGTTCCACCATCTCAGCCACACTTGCTCTTTTGGGTTTGGACGGATGGCTAGACCTCGCTTTCTTTATTCAAATTTTAGTGCTACTAGCCGTTTTCGATGAACGCTGGTGGGACCTGCTTGGTCGTTTCAATAAACGAAGTTTCCGAAAACTTCTCCTTGCCCTGGTCCTGTGTTACATCACAATGCGACTATTGGATTTCATCCTGCACTTCTTACCATCTTCATTTGCCCCTCATGAGAATTCGATGGCGAGTGCAGCTTTTGAATTAGTCAAACAACACGGTCCCCTCGCAATCATCCCGATAAATGCACCGGCTGTTTTCATGGAAGAGTTCTTCATGGCCTCGTTGACCATCGCTCTTTTCCATTTCTTCCCAAATCCAAAGGCCGAAATGGGCGTCCTGTATTTCACCTCAGCCCTCTTTGCGCTAACGCACGGTCCGGTCGTGGGCTGGATGCCAATCAATTTCTTGTACCTATTTATTTTAAGAATGTTTATTAATTGGGCGTGGCGAATATCCAAAACACTCTGGGGCGCCGTCCTCTTCCACTTCGTTTGGAACAGCCTATTGTTCCTATTAGCCTACTATCAAATCAGAATATAAACAGAAAAAGCAGCCTACTTCGGCTGCTTTTTCTTATCTACTAACACTTACTTAAAACAGCAAAAAAGATTTTCAAGAAATTTTTGGCACTTATGTATATGGGAAAGGGCGATGCGTATCGTAACTCGATTGAAAGCACCTGTACGATTCTATTTTATATGTCTTGCAAAGTCAGACCCGGACATGTCAAAAAACGTGTCCGCTTCTGACTTTTACATGAAAAAGGGGCGAAAAAACTTATTCCAAAAAGGAATGTTTTTCAAACAAATCAGGCCTTTTGTATCGTTAGAAAGCCCTATTTACAAGGGTTTTGGAGCCTGCTATAAATAAATCAGAACTAATGGCGACGTGGTAAATGACAGGAGGACGTTATGCAAAGAAATCACACGTTCGAGCGATACAAAGCGTTAAACGAGACGGAGCTGATGGCTGTTAACGGCGGTCGGTTATATTTGTTGAATTCCTACTTCGACATTGGGCGATACTACGGGAACGCCTTTCGAGATTTGACCTTCGGGTTCATCTACGGCTTCATCTTCGGTATGTAGCAAGCGTGTCGTTTTCATCATCAGACCAGAGGAGGTCTTTCAATGATTAAGAATTCCAAAGCAAACATTGTTGTGCTAGAAGATTGCGACCTGGCAGTTGTAACTGGCGGTCACAACGTCTTCGGCTATCTCATTGGTAGAGCGCTGGGCAAGCAATTGAATCTCTTTAAAAAGGGCGTCTACTCGCTTTTGCGCTAAGCTGACCAAGAAAGAATAGGTGAAAACATGAAAAACAAAATGCAGGATTTTCAAACCGTTTCAGATGATGAGCTTCGATCAGTCCGGGGTGGACTGATCTGTTGCACCATCATGAAGAAGGGGCTTCACTTTGCCGCCGATTTTGTCGGTAGCTTTGCCCATGGAATGATGGACACGGTTTTTGGTAAGTAGTTAGCGTAAGGGGAGGTAGTTGAAGATGAACGACTTAGTTAGTTATCAAGAGATGGATTCTTCTGCTTTGATGGGGGTCACTGGCGGTAGTATTCTCTATGATTTTGGTCATGGTTGTGGCAAGACTTTGAAGTACATGTTCACACACAAGATACATTCCACTCGCCACTACCATTAAGGACAGGAAAGCATAAGGAAGGAAGCACAAATGAAAGAAAGTGTTTTAAATCAATTTTCAGGATTAACGAATGACGAATTAGCCAATCTGAAGGGTGGACTTGGTTTTTGCCACATCCTATCGATTGCTGAATTCGGTAAGGGATTTATTGATGGGCTCACTGGGCATTAGTCTAAATGGATGAGTGCCACGGATCACAGATTATTAGTTCTCGTAAAACGATGCGAAAGGCATCGCTTTTTGCGTGCTATTCAAAAAAGACGTGCAAGCAAATCAAGTAAAAAAGATGATGAAATTATACATATTTAAAATATTTGTATAACAATGTAATTTGTTCTAAAAATATCAAAATAATTGTTGCCAGTTATTACGGACCATGGTATAAATAAAGCAGAGAAAAGAGCCGTCACAGACTGGAGCGTAGGGCTGTCGGGCAGGTGGCGCGTGATGATCGAATTGTTTTAGCGGGGTCAATTATTGGCGACTCCCCTTTAACCCGCTGATGGTTTGCACTGGCCGTTTAGAATTGAGGCCGAAACCGAAGGCCTCTTCTAAAAACACGATTCTCACCTCAACAAGAACCCGCAACACATGTAATCGAGAGCTGAGCGCTTCGGAAAAAGGGTGAAAGAATGATTGAGACGGCAGGAACTTTCATTTTTTCGATTTCGATGGTTTGTTCATTCCTACCCGCTGGTTGTCTGCTGAGGAGCAGCCAACAGACGATTCTTGACTCTGGAATGACGGTAATCACCGACGGTGGTTGCCGTTTCTTTTCGTACCAAAGGGCTTTAAAAGCCCATCCTTTTCTCCTAAAAAAAGAGCAGCCGAAATCGCTTGGACTTCGACCGCTCTTTTTGTTTTGAGTTTGAAAACAAAAAGAGTAAATGCCACTGACTGGGTGACGGGCCCGATGTGACACCTACAATGAAAGGAGGTAACCTCCATATCGGAGGCGAAACCTTCTGAGAAAGGAGGGGTATTTCTACCCAAGCAAAGCATAGCAGGATTTTCCAAAAAAGTCCGGCGTTATTCCAAATGGGTATAAAAGAAAAAGCAGCAAGCCACCCAAAAAAAAGTGGACTGCTGCTTAATTTGTAGTTGATGATTGAAGAAAGCCTTCATATCATTCAAATGAAATTGAAAGCTTAGTTATTTTTCTTCGTAAAGTATAAACCAGAAACCGTAGCGACCAATGCTAAGCTAGCGAGCATGATGGAAGTTTTGCCAGCCGTAGAAGTCTTTCCAGTAAGGGGAAGAACGGGAAGAATTTTATCTGCGGGGTGCGCAGGTTGTGTTGCTGGCTTTTTGTTAGCGTCATCGTTATTGTTGGCACCGTTTTGATCACCATCGTTGCCCTTGTTAGGGATGACCGGTGTTGGGTTTGGTGTTGGTGCTGGCGTAGGGGTGTCTCCACCGTTACCACCATTACCGTGGTAACCAGCGTTACCGCCACCCTTGTATTCAGGGGATTGAACGTCACGCACAATTGTTTTGATGTTGTCACCCGTTAATGTCGCGTGGTTTGTGTAACGGTTACCGGCACCGTTATCAGTGATTTGTGTTGAGTAGTAAACGAGGTAGCTGTCGTCAATGTCACCGAAGTTGATGTGGAACTTTGTGTCGGAATCTTTAACAATCGCATTGCTATTGACCCAACCTAAGGTGTTGAAGTCCAACCGTTGTCACTGTTGTAGTGGACTTTGATAACCTTCGAGATATCGAGCAACTTTTGGTTATCCCCGATTTCATCATTCAATACCGCGTCAGAAATGTGTGTTGCTTTGCGGTTAACACGGATGGCCCATTGAATCACGTTGGGATCGTTTGGATCAATCCAGCCCCACTTAGAGAACATTTCATCGGGATCATCATTGGTAGCGGGCTTCACAATAACGTTGGTTGAGTTAGGCGAAACAGAGGCGCCGTTTGGAAGATCCCAGTTGATTGGCGTTTTCACACTGGTTGTAATTTTAGCAAGGTTCCAGTGGAGAAGAATGTTAAAACTACCTTTGATTTCGTTGTTTGAATTCTTTGAAACGGCTAAGTCCGTCCAGGAAACGTTGATTTTGTGGTTGTTGGGGTCAGTAACGGCTTTATCGATAACGTTACCTTGATCATCTTCAATGTCAAAGGAAAAAGACGTTTGAAGGTTGAACTGTTCAGGAACCTTTACTGAGAAATCGCGACCATTTTTATCAATGTCGCCTTTTGAAATGTCAAAGTCGTACTTCACCTGCATGCTGTCGAGGGGACCGAATTTACCATCGGCGTTAGGGTTGGTGAGGTCGGTGAGTGAAACACCGGTGATGTATTGGTTGTCCTCGCTAGCGGACGCTTGTAGACTGTGGCTGAATCCAAAGATGAAAAGGGTCAAGCAGCTTAAAATGAGCCCGGCGAGGATTCGATTATCTGAATGAATGTGTGTCATAAAATCCTCCATCGTGTTTTTATATCCTATACACTATTTTAGGCTTTTGTTTCGAAAATGTCTAACAATAGTAATGCTTCTGTAACACAATCTGCAAAATAATGGCGATATCTTTTTCTTCCTATAAAAACGGCGCCCCTAAAGGACGCCTCACCCCCCCGTGAGGCCAACAGCGTAAACGGCCCCGCTAACCGCACAAATAACAACATCCACCAAAACGGCCCCGCTAACCGCACAAACGGCCCCGCCCACCAAAACGATCCCTGATTTTCCATAAAGGGACCGCCCATTTCCTAAAAATTCCTCAAGAATGACAAGCACCTGAACCGGGTCTGACTTTTCATGGTAGAATAAGTTTCTAATGCGTCGTCGAAACTTTGTAAAATCAGCCGAATAACTGATAAATAGCGAAGTTTTCGTTGACACAAGTCCGGGAATTTTATATACTATTAGTCGGTATTGTTTACCTCACGATAAGCCCCGGAAACTTATTGTAACCGTCGGATAAGGAACGATTCGACACTGTAAACAACTAATTAAAGGAGCGCGCCATTATGCGTACAACATTTTTAGCAAAGCCAGGCGAAATTGAAAAGAAGTGGTACATCATCGATGCAAAGGACGTTGCATTGGGACGTTTGTCTACTGTAGTCGCTTCAATTTTGCGTGGAAAGAACAAGCCAACTTTCACACCTAACGTTGACATGGGTGACAACGTCATCGTCATCAACGCTTCAGAAGTGAAGTTGACTGGTAAGAAGGCATCAGACAAGATTTACTACCACCACTCAAACCACCCAGGTGGATTGAAGGAACGTACTGCCGGTGATTACCGTCAGAAGGATTCCGATAAGTTGTTGGAATTGTCAATCAAGGGTATGTTGCCAAAGACGACTTTGGGTCGCAAGCAAGGTTTGAACCTCCACGTTTACGCTGGAGCAGATCACAACCACGCAGCGCAAAAGCCTGAAGTGCTTGACATCAACAAGTTAGTTTAAGAAAGGAGACCAATAACATGGCTGAAGCAGTACAATACATTGGAACTGGTCGTCGTAAGAACTCTGTTGCCCGTGTACGTTTGGTACCAGGTACTGGTGCTATTACTATGAACGGTAAGGCAATCGAAGACTACATTCCTTTCCCTAACTTGCGTGAAGTTGTTTTGCAACCATTCAACGCTACTGATACTTTGGGTAACTACGACGTTAACGTTAACGTTAACGGTGGTGGTTTCTCTGGTCAAGCCGGTGCAACTCGTCACGGTATCGCCCGTGCGTTGTTGACTGTTGACCCAGACTTCCGTTCAGCATTGAAGCAAGCTGGTCTTTTGACTCGTGACGCTCGTATGAAGGAACGTAAGAAGCCAGGTCTTAAGAAGGCCCGTAAGGCATCACAATTCTCAAAGCGTTAATCTTTCGATTATCCTTTTGGAAAAACAAAAAGCAGCCATTCGGCTGCTTTTTTTGTGCGCTCTTGCAGCGCTCCACCCCGCTCGATCACATCCATCATCCACCCAAGCAGCCATCACAGGCTGCTTTTGTTTACAAATGGAGTTAATACAAAGTAACGTTTAGATAACTTGATTTTATATGAAATATAATATAAGTATTTCATTCATAATACATTTGTCTTATCTTTGCAAAGCCGGTAATACGCGGTGTATTTTTCTAAAGTTAATTGTTATTTTCTATATTATTGTGATAAGGTGGAAACAGTAATGAATTAATTTTCACAATATTAGAGAAGAGTTTAGAGTGTCAAGTTATATTATAAAAGAGAAAATGAATTCTCTGAGTTTAAAACGCAATCCATTCTTTTTACATAAGGAAGGGATTTTATTCGATGTGGTACATGATGGAAAGATGAATATTCAGTCAGGTGATTTTATTATTTTTTTAGATAATGAAATCGACAAATCAGAGAAGTGGTTTTGTAAATTAGTTTTTCAAGTTGCTGAGTTACTACCTTGGACATATATTAATCCGGTAGATTCGAATAAAAGTGAATATTATGTACCGTACGCCTTAGATTCCTTTAAACCTTCTCATAAAAGTTATTTAACTACGCTATTGTCAACATCTAATGCGAAAACTTTTCGTCCTTATGCCTCTCAAAGTGGTAAGAATATGGAATTGTTGGAAGTTAGTGGGATTTTGAGTTTATTTCCGAAGATAAAAGCATGGATGAATGAAAAAAATCAAAACCAACCAGCTCTGGAAATCGAAGATCGACAGATGATGTCACAAATTGTTAAGATGATTAGCATCAAAGCAAAGAATTATGGTCGGGTGGCGCTTCATTCTGAAATTCGGGAATTGAATCAAAACTCTTAAAGAAAAAATTTAAAAAGTTAGTAGAGTAAAATCAATGAAGGTTTTTGCTTTCCTATTGATTATTATTTTAATTTTGCAAAAGCATTCATGAAAGGAGGCGCATTATAATCAATGTATCTATCCCATTTAATTCAAATGAAAAAGAAATGTACTATGTTCATTCTGGATATAGTTTAAAAGGATTAACATGGTTTGTATGTGTCGAGCATAACAATCAATTATATAGAGAAGATTATCCCACTGAGGAAGAAGCGGATGAAAGAGCTGCAAAGATAATCAAAAAAATAAAAAGCGGGACATTCAAAATTTGAAGTTGATTTTTGGATAATAGCACGTGAAGAGGATTTAATGAATAAAGAACAACAACTGCTATGTCATTTAATATATGAAGGAAAAATTAGCATCAAAGATATTGATTTGCCACTGCGATTAGAAAACGTGGATTACTATTTAATGGCTGAAAGGGCAATTTTTGATAAAAAACTTGGAGTTGAATCCGCTCTTAAGTTTCTTAAAATCATTGCTGATGATTATCAAATGAAGTTCGAAGAGGAACCTTTTCTTAATGATCCACTGGATAATCTGATTTGTTGGACTTGTGAAGATGTTGAAAAACTCTATGAAAAGAAAAGTGAAGCTGTCTCAGACATTGTTCATGAGCTAGAGGGCATTCCTAGTGGGACGTATGAATTATTGCCAATTGAATATAAAGAATTTTATCAATGCTTAAAAAGCAACAAAAAAGTATAAAAAATTTTCTCAACCCAATTCCCACCAGACCAATTACCTTCAAAATCACTCGGTTCGTTGACCAGTCGTCTTCAAAAGCAAAAGTCCGTTAAATTTTCTAAGCACTTTTTAAAGCTTGGAATTCGACCCAAATAAACCAATTGAGGCAGAAGACTGCATCGAGTCCGGGACTGACTTTTACAGGCTTAAAAAGCCTAGCATTGGGCCTTTTATCATGCTAGACTAAAATGGTTGTAAACTAGGAAGACCGTAAAAGGATACAAGGAGAGGCGAAATGTTTAAGAACATCAGTAACAAAACTTGGACGGCAATCATCGCTGTCATCGTTGTGGTTATCGTTGCCGTAACGTTCATTTCAATTCAACACACGAACAACAAGAAGGCAGACGACTGCTGCAACATGGACCACAAGTCCATGTCAATGAAGAGTGGTTCATCAATGAAGGACTGCTGCGACATGGATCACGATAAGATGGACCATTCAAAGATGGACATGGGCTCATCAAAGAAGTAAGCCATGATTAAAATTACGAAGAAGGAAGCCTGGGTGATGGCCATTGCAGCCATTACGATGTTGGTTGTCGTCATCACGGCGACGAGCTGTGAGTGTGCGCACCGTCGGACAAAAGACTGTTGCGACATGGATAGGTCAAAGACGATGAAGATGGACAGTTCATCACATCAATCATAGAAAATAAAGCTGGGCGTGAGGCCTGGCTTTTTTTGTGCATGCGGTTTGATGAAGGCTTTTTTAGCCGACAGACAAAGTGTCGAAAAAATAGAATGTAATGTAAAAAGTGCCCGAAAATCCGCTATGTTACAGCAAAGCGACATGTGAGGTGGTACACTAGAATCAGTATTTTTTTGGAGGGAATTATGGAAGCTGAACAGGCCGAATTAAAGAGCTTAATTGAAAATGAAATGCAGCACGTGGTTGCGTATGAAGATGCGGAAGACGCACTTGCTGCCTTGAAGGAAAAGAAGGCGAACTTGGAAAACCAAGCACGCGCTTTGAAGGGTGATAATCAAGAGTACTTGGACCGCATCGATCAGTTGAAGAACAAGATTGATAACGAAGACTTCCAGGAATTGCGGATGAAGATGTTGGGAAAGAGCGCCCAATCATTATCAGACCGTGATCACCGTCGTGCGGCATCAAAGATTCTTTGGAAGATGGCCTGGATGAACGTGGCCTTCATCGGGGTTGCTATCGTGCTTGGAATCATACACGTGATTGCGAAGACAATTTCTAACCCAAACCAAATGGGTGTGGAACCAACGAATACATCGGGAATGATGATGACCCTCTTCCCAGTGTACGTGGCATGGTTCTTGATTTACTGGTTTGGAAAGCACCACGCTAAGTTGACAGCAGCAAACAAGTACTTGGATGAGAAGAAGTTGTTGTTCCAACACCGAATTATCATGCTGTTGTTCTCAATTGTTGCGTTGCCAATCATGGCGCAATTGTCTGGTGGAATGGATGGAAGCCAGCTTCCAGCAGTGTTGACTTGGGTGGCTTTGTTCGCCAACTGGTTCGGCTTCTACCACTTCGTAAAGAAGGCACAAGAAAGCCTTGAAAAGACTGCAAAGGCAAACGAATCAGAAAACGATCGTCAAAACGAGGCGGCCTACCAAAAGAAGGTGGAAGAAGCCAAGGTCGTTTTGAACGAATTGAAGCAAAAGATTGAATCAGAGCAACTCGATTTGTCTGGTGATATCCAATCAATCGATAGCGATGTGAAGACGATTGAAGGTACCGATATTCCAGCAATGGAAAACAAGGTGCTGGAAGTGAAGAACTCATTGCCACGCGCCATCGACATTGCAGACCAGTACCGCTATGACCTGGTTTACTACCAATTCATGTTGGAAGCGGTTGCGACGGGACAGGCCAAGGAAGCGGGTTACGCGAACCAATTGGCAACGGACCGTATCATGAGTACGCAACAGCATGAGGCCATGATGGCAAAGATGGGTGACGTTCAAAAGGATATCCGTGAAGGATTCAAGAACGTCAACGATCGTTTGGA
Source organism: Fructobacillus broussonetiae (assembly GCF_018437275.1). Classification (GTDB taxonomy): domain Bacteria; phylum Bacillota; class Bacilli; order Lactobacillales; family Lactobacillaceae; genus Fructobacillus; species Fructobacillus broussonetiae. Next base: position 69,475 of record NZ_JAAMFK010000006.1, on the reverse strand, counting down.
TGGCTTGACGGGAGCGGTGATTAACGCGGCTCGCCAGCAGCACGAAGACCTTGTTCAGTTGGATACGTCAGTGCAATCTGGATTTGCAACGGTTGAAGCAAAGATGGACGACAACGCGCGTCGTATCGAATCAGGAATTAACCGTATGACGGCAGCCCAAGCAGCAACGGCTGCAGCTGTTGTGGAATCAAACAACAAGTTGAATGACATCGATACAAGCATCAAAGATGTTGCTTGGAACACTCGTAACTTCGCTTAAAAAACAAAAGAAGCTCCCTGAAAAAGGGAGCTTCTTTTTTTACACCACCATGCCAACCACCAAAAAACCCTCGCCAACAGCACCCAGGATCAGAGACCAAACAGCGCTTCCTAATGCCACGGTACCATCAACTTCCAAAGTCCAAGAGCAAACAAAACCCGCCAATGTAGAATAGGGCCGGGCTGTGTCCTAAATGACCTTAAATAATCATTCTCCTCGCTTTTGTAGGTTACTGGTGTTGAACTAAATGTAGTAATTAAGAAAAGGGGATAAAAGATGCCAGAACATCCTGAAAATAAAATAGCGTTAGAAATCGTGGCCAAGTATAACGGAGACTACTGTGATTTCGATGAATTCGCTACAAAAGAAGAACAACTCATTGTTTACCGTTACATCACAAGAGAAGCAAATAGAATGCAACGGAGAGTCATGGGACTGGAATGAAGAAAGAGGTTTTGATCAATGATTAATCTTGAGGAGGCCAGAGCCATCGTCGCACGGTACAACAGTGACTACCGTGAGTTCATGGACAATGCGACCAAGGAAGAAAGACAAGAGGTCTTCCAATACATCACAAGAGAAGCAAACAGAATGCAACGACGCGTTATGGGGCTTGAATAAAATGAAAAAGGTCAGGGCATTTGCCCTGACCTTTTTCAATCCTTTGACCAGCGAGCTTAATCCCCTTAAGTTCCAAATCTGTGTCGGGCTGGGGTCTAAACCGTTACAGCGGTGATTTAGTAACCAAACCGCCACATAACGGATACAAACGATCCTATACCTGTTACCTAACTGTTGAACAGTAACCATCTCTTAACCGCCACACAGAGGCGTTCGAGCTACAATTAAAACAGTTATAGATAGAAGAAACAGGAGAATGTAAAATATGGAAACTCGTGTATCACGTTATTCAAACACTACCAAGAAGACCTCACGTCGTTCATTGGTAGCAATCGCTTCAGCTGCAGCAATGTTCACTGTTGGTGGTGGTGTTATGGCATCATACGCTAACTTGGACGATATGAATTCAGATGGATACGTTGCAAAGATTAAAGCATTGGGAGATGCAACCGATACTTTAGTTCAAAAGTTGTCTGGTGCTAACACCGCCTTAGATAACGAGAAGGATGCTCACGCGAAGGATATTGCGTCTGGACGAAACTACCAAGCAGAAGTTCAAAAGGCTGTTGATGCAGCAAACACAAAAGCTGGGTCTGATTCAGCGGCATATAAGAAGGCAGTTAGTGATATTGATGCTCAATCAAAGAAGCAAGCGCAAGCTACGCTGGCGAATGGTGATGGCTCAAATTACGATTCATCAACTAATCAATATCAGAAGAACGTCGTAACTAACAAATAATATATAATGAAATCCATTCTTATTAATAACTATAGATTTCGAGTTCCCCAGCCCTCCCTGCTGGGGTTTTTATTTGTCCTAAACGACATCAAAAGCATGCTTTTCTTCTCTTTCTCACCCCTCCGTGCTACTCTTTAAGCGAAATAACAATGTACTAGGAGGTACACCATGAAAAAATTATGCAAAGATGCTTTTCTAGATGGGTTGCGCGAAGGTTTTGCGGTCTTCTTAAATCCCATTTTAGCGTTGTTTGGTCATCAATATGTGAGTCCAAAGCCCGCATTCTTAGCGATGTCAGATGATGAAAAACTTCATCAGGATTGGATCAACATTAGTCTGGATATGAAGCGGGTGATTAACCGCTATGAATAATTTAAATAAGATTTCGAGGTCCAAAAAGAATGAAAAGGAACTGCTGAAGGAATTGGCCCTGACATTCGATTCATTACCGAATCCTGAGTTATTAGAAAAAATAGAGTTGCTCGCCCCTGGAACTGCTGAGCAAGTGATAAAGAATCGAATTGACGAATCAAAGCATCGCCGTGAAATGGAAATGTGGCAACAAAGCATGTACTGGAAGTGTAAAGGCTTTGGTTATCTTTGTTCAATGGCAGCAACTTTGATTTTTCCAACTTTGACTTTCTTACTTATCAAAGATAATCACCCAGTAGCTGGATCAACTTTTGGGAGTGCAACGTTGATCGCAGTTATTTCTTTATTTTTGAATGGAGCAGCAAATAAATCGGAATAACACCCTCCTGTCGATAACTTCCCATAACGACCTTTTTAGTCTCTTTTAGAACACTTATCCACCGATTTATCGACCGTTTTACCCTCGAAATGCATGAAATATTGCTGAAACAGTCGATAACTCTGTCAATAAGTGACTAAGTGCCTTAGAATTATCCACAAGCGAATTAGAAAAAAGCAGCCGATCTGGCTGCTTTTTCTTTTATTTTAGTGGAGTAGATTGTTGATGTTCTTCATGATTTTTTCAGTGTCTGAAAAGGCATAGCGGTACAAGACCATGAGTAAACCAAATAGATTTCCGAAGAGTCCAATAATGAGACACTTCTGAATTTCGAGGTGAATGCCTTCTCGAACAAAGAGAACAATAAAGAAAACAAGCGTCGTGACGATGACAAAGAACCCCATCATCGCTGAAATGAGGTGCTTTCGTAAGTAGGCCTTATCTTCAAGTTCCTGAAGGAGGAGCTTTCTTAAAAATAGGGCCGTTTGAATAGCGGTTTGCTTCATTAAATAATCACTAAAACCACTATCTTCCGGGTGTGTACTTACGTTGCATTGAAAATCTTTCTCAGTATTAAAACTGGCTTGATCAAGGCCAGCTTCTTCCTTTCTGTTAGCATCCATTTTTCACGCCTTTCCCGTCAATTCTTTAATTCGTTGCAATGCTAAATCCTGTTCAACAAAGTAATAAAAAGCAATCAGCTCAGTGGCGTATAAAAGATTTCGTTTCGGGTTGCAGCACCACTTAAGGAGAAACTTTACAGATTTACGCGGCATCAAAAAGCAAGTGGCAAAGTAGTCGGCTTCTTTCTCGCCCTTTAATTCCTCTGTTGAATAACCATCCTTTCGCTTGTAGCTCGTGGCCAACAATCGTTCATTCTGCAGGTTACTTTCCTTACGTGCAAGCTTTGGCTCTTCAATTTCAACTTTGGTAATGTCAACTTTCCAGTCTAAAACGAGATGCCCAATTTCATGTGCGAGTGAATAAATCGTCTGCTCCGGAGACTGCTTCGCATCAATGCAAATCTTCGGTTTTTTCTTTTTAACATCATAGGTTACATAAACGTCGATTGGCTGGTCAGATAAATCAGCCATCTTGAGACCCACGTCAAATAATTCAAGGTAGCTGGGCAACTTAAAGTTTTCCCTTCGGTCCAACGTCAACTTCTTCCTCGTTTCCACCGCTAACTTCTCAATCTGCTTCTTACGTCTTCTTGTAATCATAAAGTCCTCCTTCTATTCAATTGTCACCTCCATCTTCCTCTCTTTCTTCTCCAGGTCCTAGCCAAGTCAAACTCAATCGCCAAACCCGTCATTCCTGTGTCCTATTTGACACTCCCCCTTGTCTTATTCAAATCCCTCTTCAATACTTAAGGTTGATCGAACACCGATACAGGAGGGCAGCCACCATGACAGCCAATTATCTTTCAGATTCAAAAGCCGGTTCAAAACCCATTTCCGGTTTAAAACTCATGCCACCCATCGTTACAATCAAAGAAGCCCTAATGCTTTATCAGCTCCTAGCGAAAATCAAATCCAAGATTGGCCGATTAAACGCCGAATTATCCCATTCACTAGTGAATCAGAGCTTGATTCAATTGTTGACCTTCCATGAATCAGTGGAATCAACTCGCATCGAAGGTACGCATGTGACTTTTTCAGACTTCGTGAAAGAAACCGGAAAACCGAGAAAAAGGAAAGAGGTCGTTGAGGTCGAAAACTACAAGAGGGCACTGGATCTCGGTATCGAATTAATCCAGGCGGGCAACCCGATTTCAACCAGGTTGATTAAACAAATACACGCCGTTTTGATGCGAGCTGGAACTCGTGGAACGACTGCCGCAAACGGAGAATACCGTCGGATTCAAAACTTCATCGGCCCCGATGACAACATCGAGCATGACGTTTACGTTCCGGTCCCGGCACAAGCGATTGCCGACTACATGACGAACCTGGAGTTCTATCAAAACGGTCGTTCACACCAGTCTTTTTCAGATGCCGAGGTAGAAGAAGGGGAAGTATTACTGGATGAAAAGTGTGACCCCCTGATTAAAACAGCCGTTTTGCACGCACAGTTTGAGTCGATTCATCCCTTTTTGGACGGAAATGGGCGAGTAGGAAGAATCTTGATTGTGCTTTCAACGATGAGCGATGAATTGTTGAATCATCCCGTGTTTTTCGTCAGTGAAGCATTGGAGAAGGAACGCCTGCGCTACTATAAGTATCTGAATGGTGTGCGAGGCAATAAGCCGGATTGGTATTCCTGGATTCGCTTTTTCCTGGAGAAAAGCGAGGAGATGGCAGACTCATTATTAGTAAAGTTAGACAAGGCGAGCCGCCATTATCAAAGGGGGCTAAAAACCATACTAAAAAGTGCGGCAACGACAGAAAGAACGAAAGCGTTGTGGTCGCTTTCGATTCGACAACCGATTCTAACAGCAGAAATCGTCAGCGCTGAATTAAACATGACGAAGAAGACGGCAAACAAGCACCTGCAGTTACTAGTTGAGCTCGAACTGCTAGACGCTGGCTATAATCCGAATAACTGCCGGGTGTTTGTGAATTACGATTTAATTCGGGCCATCGACTAATCTAAAAATCCATAAGCAATGACAAATTCAATGCACTCCCCACATCCCAGTCCCAATACCTCAACAGCGGCAACTAAAGCTAGAAAAATTCTAAACAAATTTGTTTGAAAACCTATTCATTTAACAGTAAAAAGCGTATAACAGGGATAGGAGGTATTGTGATGTTCAAAAGTACGCCACAATCCAAAGGAGGAGAAGCAGTGGAAAAGCACGAGAGCCGTGTTAATAAATTTGACGGTGCTGCCGATCAGAAGCCAACTGGACCAGCAATGAAGACGGGTCAGTGGTTCGTGAAGACATTGGCGATTTTTGCCGTGTTACTCGCTTTCTCATCCCTATCATTTACAGTTAATCAAAACGAATTCGGTGGTTTTCACCATGGCAAGACGGCAGCTGCTGCCGTACTTGATCCAAAGGATTACATCACGGGTGTACACTTGTACGATACGACGCACCCGGAGGCCACGCACTTTGGCTACTACGACGCCTTGGAGGCAGATTGGGATTTCGCAGTGCCTGATGACGCAGAGTTAAAAGCGGGTGATACGCTGACGATTCACATTCCAGAGCAGTTGGAAGCCCTGACCGACGATGACTTTAATGTCTTGTCAACGAAGGGCAACGTCTTTGCAGGCGTGCACGTGAATAAGAACCAGAAGACAATCACGGTTACGTTTAACAAGTACGCCGAAGAGGCGGTTAAGGACCACACGGTTCACGGTGAGCTGAAGCTTGGTTTAACCTTTGGACCGAATGGCATTAAGTACCACCAGTCAAATCACATTAACTGGGGATTTGGAAGTAACGCGACGGACGTTGTGGTTGATCCGGGAAACACCCCACCAGCAAACAAGCTGATATTCAAGTGGTCGTGGTTTGATCCAGATGATAAGAACTTGATTCACTGGCAAATTCGTGTGGACGCGGCGGATAAAGTGATTGATAACGCCGTGGTGACGGATAACTTTGGGCCTAATCAAGAGATGGTGCCTGGGTCAGTGAATGGTGGTAAGACGGTCTATAACGCTGAAAATAACACCTTCTCGGCTGGAACGCCGGTGCCACAAAGTGATATTCACGAGGGGCCAGGAAACAACTTCTCAGTGAACTTGAATACGATTGATCAGTCCTACCTGTTCAACGTGGAAAGCCGGATTACGGATGGCCGCCAGCAGAAGTCTTATGCCAATACGGCGAAGGTGGATAGTCAAAATGTACCAGAGAGTGATATTACGGTGTACCAGGCGCTGACGCAGGGGTCAGGAACGGCGGATGATGGGAATAAGAAGCACCACGATCAGCCGGTGCCTCCGCAGCCAAACCCAGAGCCTAAGCCTGAGCCTAAGCCAACGCCAAATCCACAGCCTAAGCCACAACCAAAGCCTGAGCCAAAGCCAACGCCGGTGAACCCGGTGAAGCCGCGGCCAAACCCACGGCCAATGCCAAGGCATGGATTGCCGGAGGTAAAGCCGCATAACGATGGAAAGCCATCGCATACGGGGCAAAACATCCAGGTGGGCCAGGGCCCAATGCCGGAAACGGCGAAGAAGGCGGGCTGGAAGCTCGACGGAACGCTGGTATTTGCGACGGTAGCGTCAATGACACTCGCCATTTATTTCTCAAAGAAAAATCGTTAGGTAAAAACAAAAGCAGCCACCCGTAGGTGACTGCTTTTTTACTACCGCCATAAAAGGCCACCCATCACAGGGCGGCCTTTTTGTTAGTTAGGACACTATTTTGTCCTAATCGACATTCCTTCCCCCAATTAAGCGTTCTTATAACAAAATCTCGTTATAATATGGTCGAAAAATACCAATCAAAGGAGAGCAACCATGTTTGATTACATCAAGTTCCGAAATTTTAGATCCTATTACGATGAAAACCAATTGACGATGGTCGCGAGTAAAAAGATTCGCGGTCGGCCCAAGGATGCGACACTTCAATTTAAAAAAGAGCGTTTCATTAAGTCCGCTTTGTTATTTGGCGCCAATGCCAGTGGTAAGACAAACGTCATTTACGCCTTTGCCGAAATGGTGAAGTTGCTCAATCAGCCAACTGAATTAGCTGGGACCCCACTGCCCACTGCCGCTTTTGGGAACAACAAGGAAAATACCATGTTTGAGTTTGGCTTCATGAAGGATAAAGTAGCCTTTGAGTATCATATTGAATACAACGAACAGGAAGTAGTTGAAGAGTGGTTGAAGGCGGATGGGCAGCTTGTCTTTTCTCGAAAAGGGCAAAGCTATCCAGTCATGCCTGATCAGTTACAGGTGATTGAGCCAAACATTCGAAAGAACCAGCTGTTACTCTTTGTCGCTCAGGCCAACAATGTCGAACTCGCGAGTGTGGCAACTGCTTGGTTCCTGGAAGATATCGATTTCATCACCCCGGAGACGGGTATCAACAAGGCAGATTTCAAACTGCTTAAGAAACCGATGATTAAAAACAAGTTCGTTCAAATTCTGCAGGCGGCGGATTTTAATATTTTAGATGTGTTTGTCAAAGTCAAGGGCGAACATGACCATCATTTGGAGCAAGGACAAATTGACGTGACGCTGCAACATGAAGATAAGGATAAAAAGTGTTTTAACTTGGATTTTGAAGACGAGAGTCGAGGCACAAAGGCCTGGATGTTTGCCATCATGGCGATTTTGTCCGCAAATGAATCCAAGCAAAATAAACTGATTCTGATTGATGAATTCGATTCTTCCTTCCACTTCGAACTGGCCAAGGTGTTCCTTTCCATATTGGATGAAAGGAACCAGAACAATCAGTTGCTCCTGACGACACATGACTTGTCCCTACTGGATAACAACCTGAGCCAAGATAAAATTTGGTTCACTGAAAATGATGGTGACGGGTATTCAAAATTATTCTCACTCGACGATTTTGACGATCCAAGGCTCCGTCGAAAGGACGCTGGCATTCGCAAACGTTATCTGGAAGGACAACTCGGCGCAACACCAATCATCAATACAGCAGTCATAAAGGAAGCGTTTGGGTGATCATACATGGCTCGATTAGGTAAGAAAAAGAATAGGGTTACGGAAAAGATTCTGATTTTTGTGGAGGGAAGCGAGACGGAACCCAATTATTTGAAAGTCTTGAAGAAAAAGCTGCGTTGGCACAACGTTGATGTGCATAGTTTGCAGAGTTTAGGAAGGGGAAAAGACTGGGTACAGAAAGCGAAAAGACTTTTGAACAGCCAACGTTTAGCTCAAGTTCAACAAGAAGCGGTCTACGTACTATTCGACCATGACGGAATGAAGCGTGATCAGTACGAAATGCTGCTAGCAAGTGCGCAAAAGGAAAGCTTTAAGGTGGTTTTCTCAAATGTCTCTTTTGAAATTTGGCTACTCGCTCACTATCAGGAAATCTTTAAAACTCAGTATGATAACGATATGGTGAAACAGAAATTGTCCGAGTATATTAAAGGATCATACAGTAAAGCGGACGCTATTCTGATGGCTCAACTCGCACAGAAACATGAATTGGCACTAAAGAATACGCAGAAAGTTCGTACGTCATCCTATGAATACAACTGCACCAATGTTGGTGACATGATCGAAGAAATTACAGTACACAGAAAAAGAGCCTAAAAAAGCACCTCCGAATGGGAGGTGCTTTTTATCTCAATTCAATTTAAATCACAGCGTCAAACAGCTGCTCTCACGCCAGCAACATCAAGCAAACGCTTAATCCACCTTCGTGAATACGTTCTTGTCGTCTTGTTGTTGACCGGTGTAGATGCGGTCAATGCTTGGATTCGAAGTGCCGTCGAGCTTGGCAGTCTTAGGAATGAAGTAGGTCGACATGGCGGAAGAAAAATCGATGTTGTCGTGGTTCTTGGGACCGATGAAGGTCTTCAACATGCCGTGGTCGATGGTGGCGGCGGGGATGTTGTTTACGCCGGTTAGGTAGACTTCGGAGTCGGAGCGGGTTTCGCCGTTGAAGGTGGCGGCTTTTAGGCCGGACTTGGTGAAGACGTAGGTGTCACCGGCGGGATTCTTCCAGGTGCCGGAAACGGAGCTGAAATCACCGGACTTGATGGCGTTGAGGTCCATGCCTTTGCGTTGGGGGGTGGACTTTTTGGCGGGTTGCGTTTTCTTGACTTGGTCGTGGCTGCTTGCGGTGTGGATGTAGTGGTAGCCGGCGAAAACGGCGAGGCAGGCGACGACGGCGATGATGAGATAGCGGATGGTTTTGGAATGCATGATGTTCTCCTTTGTTGTGCTGATTTTACTGGAAAAACGAAAGGCAGCCTACGGCGCCTTTCTTCAAAACGCCATAAAAGGCCACCCATCACAGGGTGGCCTTTTTGTACAGAATGTTAGTCCTCTATGATGAGCTTTTCCATTTCTTTCAAGCGCTTTGTACCTTTGTACTGCTTGTACAAATCGTACAGGCTCTTCTTACCAGTGGTTTGATCTTGGACGGATTCGTCCTTACCTTTGCCCTGGCCGAGCACGGTTTCGTTCTTGTAAACGATGGTGTCACCGTCCAAGTAGATCACACCGCGCTGAGAGGTTTGGTTGTAAACGTCGTCGGGTAGGTTTTGGAGCTCCAAGACGTACTTCTCGCGTTCAGGGAAGAGGCGCATGCCGCGGAACTTGACGTCGTAGGTCTGGTCTTGGCCGTTCACCTTGCGGACGGGCTTGGCCTGCCCCTTCAAGAGCATGTCGGGTGTGGTTTCACCGTAGTCCGACTGGAAGTGCTCAGGTAGGCCGAGAAGGGCGAGTGCCTGCTTGGTCTTCAGAGGTAGGTTCTCCATCTCCTTGGTTTGCTTGGACTCAATCGTCTTGGTGAAAACGTTGTCGTCGCCAAGGGCTTGTCCACAGTATAGACGGTCAACGTTTGGATTGGACGTGCCCGGTAGGTTCACGCCCTTGGGGATGAAGTAGAAGGGCGCAACGGTCTCTGCCTTGTTGGCGGAGTGATTTTTGTTGCCGAGGCTTGCTTGAAGCATGCCTTCTTTAATGGAAGCAGCGCCAACGGTGCCTTCGCCCTTCAAAAGAATTTCGGCGTCGGTGATTTTACGACCGTCGAAGATGGCTTCCTTTAGGCCGTGATCGTCGAAGACGTAGGTGTCACCGCCCGGGTTCTTCCAGGTACCGGCAACGCAAGAGAAGTCACCGGATTTGATGGCTTCCAAATCCAGGCCGTTACTTTTCGGTTTGTTGGTCGCGGCCTTCACGGATTTCTGTGGCTTGGCACCACCGTTTCCGTGGAGCGAAAGGGCAGCATAGGAGCTCCCACCACCAACGACCACAAGAGCAGCAATAACGGCTGCAATCTTGCTGTTTTTGGTAAACATGTTATCCTCCTTCAATCTGTGGTAGCTGATTAAAATCGGTCATTCATGTTGAACGTGTTCAGCACAATTGGCTGGTTTATCTGTCATGGTCAAGTATAGCACTCTTTAGAATCTATAAAAACAAAAGCAGCCAGACCTCCCGGCCCGCCTGCTTTTTCCAAACGTGATGCCAACTGAATCCCACTCACCAACTACCATCCACCATGCGCATCCAACACCCACACCCCGGACCCGCGAGAATGTGTGGCAAACCAAACTTATCCATCTCCCGGGCAATATATATAGCGTACTATTGCGATTTTTAAGTTTGTAATTGATATACTGGAACATATATTTGAAAAAAGGAATAATAAATAGGAACCATGCGCTTAGAATATTTATTGGTATCGGGTAAAAGTACATTTTTAAAAAAAGATGTTTTTGATTTACTGAAATCAAGAAAAAGTCCATTTATATATGAAGATGACAAACTAAAGTTAAAAAATGATTCACAATCATGTGAATATTCTGTGAGTGTTCTGTGGAATGGAAAATGTAGAGTAATTCGTATTAATGCACCAGAGATTAATGATGAGAATGCTCGACAACAAAAACAGTTTGATATAACAATTCAAGACTTATTGAAAAGAAAATTTACTGTAGTACGGCTAGAAGATCCTATAAGTTATTTCTATGAAAAGAAATGCAGAGAAATCTTATACAAATACGAAACAAATCTTAGAAAATTAGTTTTTCTTTTATTAGGCATTGAAGAAAATAATCAATTAAAGAATGCTATTGGAAAGAAGCAACAGGGAAAAATTAATAAGTACATTGAAAACCTTTCACTAGGGAACCTGCAGAAATTATTATTTTACAAAAGATGGTACTATGTTCCTGAAAATGATGAGTACTCACAACTTCCGCATTCAACAGTTTCAGATATGAGTGATTGGATTTTAAAGTTGGATGAACTGCCAAAACTATACAGCACTTGGGAACTGAATGCTGTAGAAGATCGTTATCAGCTAATGGATAGTATTGATATTCATAGAATTGATGATATTCGTACAAAGATAGCTCATCATAAAGCTATGGATATTAATGATTATACTTTTAGTCGGGATGTCATAACTAAAGCTAATTTAAAACTGATTAAAATACACAGTCAAATTATAACTAATCAATTTAAGTATGACAGTACGGCTTTTGCTCGGATTGTTGATGACCAAATGAAAGGCTTGCGATCTTTACTTAAAGATTTTAGCAATACAATAAATGGCACTTCACAGATTACTAGTTCGTTAGCTAAGTTGACAGTGTCTCAACGTGAGTTATTTAAGAAGTCAGCGCAGTTTTCAAAAATGGCTACAAGTTTTAAAGTAAAATTTGAGGGGGAGAATATATTTAGTAATTATCAAAAGCATCTTGAGAACCTTAATCAACTTCCCAAAATAAGCAACATACAATCCGAGTTACATGATAGTTATACTATTGTTCTGGATAACATAATTAGTAATAACGGTGCCCCTGAAGAGCGGTCAAGAAATTATATGGAACTATTAGAGATGAATTATGATGCAGCCGTATTAAAACTGCGCGAACTTCATGGAAGGGTTCCGGATCATTTATATAGCAAAAAAACCTATGAAAAATTTATCGAGGGAAGCATTAGTAGTTTGCACAAAAATAAAAAAATAAGTCGGTTAAACGAAGGGCTAATGATTTATCATGTTTTAGAAAATCAATTTGTAAATATTGGTAAGAAGGCGGAGATATTGAAACAAAAGCTTCCATTCTCTGTGCATGAAAGTAATAATTTAATTTATGTAGATGAGTGGGAAAAGGCAATCTTAAAAGTGCTTATTCAGAAAGAAAAAATAGATACTGAACCAAACTTACAATTTATGAAAACAATAACTTCTAAGATTAAACGTTGGTACGTGCAGGGGAAAAATCCAATGGATAAAAATGGTTGGAATTATAAATGTTACGAGTATGCATATGTTGATAGTAATCTGGCCCAAAATTTGATAAAAGCAATGACAGATTGTATTGCAGATTCGTGAGCGAGCTATTAACTTGATTCTATAGTATATAAAATAGATAATATAAAAACGGCAATTAGCTTAAGCTAATTGCCGTTTTTTCAATAAATTTAATTTTATGATTAAAACTCAAAATCGACTATCTTTCAACGCCTCATCCTTCTTATTCACAATCTTCGTCAACAATGTCGTTGCATCTTCCTTGTTCAAGTACGATGTTTTATAGCAGTTCTTGATCCATTGTGGTGCATCAGTGGCAGGAGCTTTCTCATCGATGTACCATTCTTTAATGGTTGGCTTGAGGTAAGCGTTGAAACCTGGCAATCCGTGTTGTCCCTTCGTTTCAATCGCAATCAACGCATGCAAAATCGTGTGTTCCCACTTATCGACGTAGCAAAGGGTCTTGGCTTCTTGAAGGAGTAAGGAATGACTTGCTCTTGAATGGCAACTGGGTTACCCATGTCTTCGTACTTGTCTTCAGCAATGTGGTGAATTTCCAAACCTTCATCAGTGCGTGAGTTTGCAGAGTTCACTTCAGGTGTTTCAACATCGCCTGCTTCCCACTTGTTGTACCTATCTTTAATAAAGAAATCTTCAGCCACTTCACCGTGATCAACAAGCAGTGCCTTCACAGCATCAGCATAGGTCATATCTAATAATTCATAGTAATAGCTAAGTCGTTCTTCTTTGGTTTTTACAGTCATATTGTTCCCTCCATGTTTATTCATCTAACCATTAATAAGAAATGCTATCGTATCGTCCTTTAATTCAAAAGTTTGTGCAGATCAGATCATTTTATAATACAATTTTAGATAATTAGTATTCCTTTGGGGGCGCCATGACATTAAAGAATCCAATCGTTCTAGAAACCAATTATCGAAAAGATGGAATCGAAAATTTAGAACTGCCAAACGGGGAATCAGACGTTATTTTAAAATACCCCACTGTATATATTGTTAATGATGAAAAGAAACATGGCTTTGACGTTTACGTTGGAGAGACGAATAATATTCGTAATCGTACTGCTCAACATCTTCAAGAGAGAAGAGAGGATTGGGAACGGTTAGGATCTTCTAAAACTGCTAAGTTAACTATTATTGGGCATCATCATTTCAATAAGTCACTAACGCTGGATATTGAAAACAGAATGCGACTTTATCTTTCTGCGGTGGATAGTGTCTTTCGCTTAAATAATAGACGAGGGAATCCCCAAGGTGTGTATTATACAAGCGAAGAGGCAGATGAAATTTTTGAAGCTGTTTGGGACGAACTGCATACAGAAAACGCTAAATTATTTCCTAGTCGAGAAGATGTTGAAAAATCCGCCTTATTTAAGTCTTCTCCTTTCCATCAATTGACGGATGAACAATTAGCAAATAAAGAGATTTTGCTGGATAAGATGTTTGATGTGATGAGAAGGGAAATTCCTCATCAGCTAATCATGGTCGAAGGTGCTGCAGGAACTGGTAAAACGGTTTTGTTAAGCTCGTTCTTTTTCGACTTGTTAGCATTAGCTGATTCGAATTCAGGCATGAACTCCAAAAAAATTGCATTACTCGTTAATCACAACGAACAATTAAAAGTCTATAAAAGCATCGCTAAGAAGTTGAACATAAAAGATGCTGTCATTGAAAAACCTAATTCCTTCTTTAAAAAATACATTGAAAAAGGCGAGGTTTTTGATGCTGTTATTGTTGACGAGGGACACCTATTAGCTACCCGAAATGGGCAGGCCTTTCCAAAAAGTTACGGAAAAACTCATTTGGAAGCAATTCAAAAGATGGCCAAGGTTACAGTTCTTGTATATGACATGAAACAAGCGCTGACTTCAGAACAATATTTTCCAATTAAGAAGTTCCAGGACATGCGTGCACATGTAGAGCAAGATGGAAATTTGTTGATATTGAAAAACCAGATGCGGATTGCTGCAGAACCGCAAACCCTTGATTGGTTGAATGATTTTGTCTATGGACACCAAGTGAATCCTATTCCATCTGACGAAACCTACGATTTGCGAATTTTTGATGATCCGCAAAGTATGTATGAGGAGATTCAGAGGAAGGCGAAGAAATCTAATAGCCGATTGTCGCGTATGCTCGCTTCGTATGATTGGGAGTGGAATCTAAATGAAAATCGTGACATGGTTCAAGCAGGTGATTTTAAACAACCATGGAATTATCATTACACAAAACAAAGTAGTGCTGTTTCTTGGGCTGAAAATCCCGAATCGATAAAGGAAGTGGGTTCCACTTTTACCATTCAAGGTTTTGACTTGCATTACGCAGGTGTTATTTTGGGGAAAAGTGTAAAGTATCGAGATGGTAAAGTGATTTTTGATCCGGATGCTTCTTTTTCAAAAAAGGGGAAGCAGAAGCCAAATAAGGCAGATGCTCCAGAAGAAGAAAAAGAACAAGCCCCTATAAAGAATTTAAATAATGAGCTTAATGTGTTGTTGAGTCGTGGTGTTAATGGGCTTTATATTTATGCAGTTGATGAAGCACTTCAACAAAAATTAATGGAAGCTTACAGCAAAAGAAACTATTAATATCTAAAAGCGCTCATATGAGTGCTTTTTTATTTTGATTCCTACTAGAGATCCTGCTAACTTAATTGTGATAATTTTTCTAACAATGAGAAAAATAAAAATAGATATATTGTGGCAGCTATTTCATACTACTTATAGTAAAATAGTATTTAATTCGTATAAAAACAGAAAAGGAGGATTTGGCATGAAAAATGACATCATTAGTTTTTTCGCCGGTGTCGGTGGAATTGACTTAGGGTTTGAAGATGCAGGTGAGTATCAAACAAAGTATGCAAACGAGTTTGATAAGAACGCTCAGCACACGTTTGAATTGAATTTTGAAAAACGTGGAACTTATTTAGATCGTCGAGATATTAAAGAAGTGACACCGGAAGATATTCGTGAGCAAACGACTGATGCGAACGTTTTGCTCGCTGGTTTCCCTTGCCAGCCGTTTAGTGTTGCAGGATTCCGAAAGGGGTTTCAGGATAAAAGAGGAGATCTCTTCTTTGAGACGCAACGCATTATTACATCGATTCAACCAAAGGTTGTGTTCTTAGAGAACGTAAAAAACTTGGTTACGCACGACCATGGAAATACTTTTAAAGTTATCCGCGAGTTTTTAGTTCACTCAGGATATTACATAAAGTGGAAGGTTTTGAATGCTAAGGAATATGGAAACATTCCTCAAAACCGTGAACGTATCTATGTGGTAGGATTTAAGGATGTTGAAGCCTTCAATAACTTTGAATTCCCAGACAAGATTGACCTAACAACAAAGTTAACTGATATCATCGACTTTGATGCAACACTTGATGAAACAACAAAGTTTGGTGACAAGCTTGATGAACGTTTCTTCTACCGGGAAAACAAGCAAACTTTTTATCCTAAGCTAGTTGAGGAAATGACTAGTTCTGATACTGTTTATCAGTGGCGTCGACAGTATGTTCGAGAAAATAAGTCTGGCGTTGTGCCAACTTTGACCGCTAACATGGGAATGGGAGGACATAACGTTCCGCTTATTCTTACAAACAATGGAGAAATCCGTAAGTTGACTCCACGAGAAGCATTTAATGCGCAAGGATATCCTCAGGATTATGAATTACCGACGGATTCTTCGTTGAGCGCTCTGTATAAGCAAGCTGGGAATTCAGTTGTTGTTCCTGTTATTTCAAGAATTGCTCAGAAAATTACTGGAGCGTTAGAACACGGTAACTCTGATTTATCGTTGCCAGAAGTAGATAATAAATTCTCTATCATTTATACAAAGATGCTTGGCCGTATGGCCGGGGAATCATATCCAGTAAAGTGGTATGAAAGCAAGGAACTTGCAGATTCTGAAATTAAAAATCGCAGTGTTGCAGACGACTTACCACTCTTTGAAGATCAAGATGTCTTTAACGCCATTAAGCGTGGTGGAAACTACGAATTTTATTCTGTTGCAGGTTAAAAAAGTCACTCGAAAGAGTGGCTTTTTTATATGAATAGGCCAATAATGTATAATAACGTTGAAACACAATAAACGTGAAAACATTATCGAGGCAAATTATGTGGAAAGAACTTGATTCAACACAGAAAGCAACTTACAAAAAATTAATGACAAACTTTGCTTCATTGAGCGAGGCATTTGCCCAAAAAGAAAATGATAGTTCAGATACTATTATTGCTCCAATTATTGTTTCAAAATTTCAAGAAACTGCCTTCAAACGTGCGTTTAACGCAACCATCGAGGATATTGGCAATTCTTCTTTTGATGCATCAATTAATAATGGTCCAGACAAAAAATATTTAGTTGGTATCAAATCATTTGGAGTAACAAGCGGTTATCAAAAGATCGCGCAATTTAAACAGTCGAGCCAGTTGGAAAATTGGGGAGAATATATTAATAACATTAAACAGCGCGGGAAGGACGGTAAAAGTAAGGAAGACAAAGACGACTATAAAACCCTCGCTATCAGAATTGCTGAGCTACGAAATAAAAGAATTGAGTCATCTAAAAGCCAGTTGCGGGGTTTTAAATACAAGAGCGATGTGGAAGCAGTGTACCATGTGCTGATGCCGTCCAAGGCTATTAAGAACCCAGGTGAAAACGATAAACCTTATATAGCAGTTGGAGAGACTTCTTACCTTCCGATTGACGAGAACAAGATAAAAATCGAGGGGCCTACAGATAAAAATCATTTACAGAATTTTAGGTTTAATGATGGCCAACATTTTTATCAATATAACAGTGCGGATAGTCAACTGTTAATGTCATTTAAGAGCGATGAAAAGGCAAAGAATAATGAATCAATTAGTGTAGCAGAATGGCCTCTTTCATATGTTTCTGATGCTTTCGATTTTTTCGCAAACCTACATGATTCTGAAAATGATGTAAAAACTTTTCTCCAAGAGTCGCAGAATTCGACGCTTGAAACGCATCCAAAAAATAACATCATTGAAAATAGTTTTACTTTTAAAATTAAAACTGAAAAGCGCTCAGGATTTAATGAATGGTTCTCAAAATCTAAAAGTACGCCTAAAGAAGGCGAGACTGCTTACCTGAAATTGATTTCTAAAGTTAGAGAGGTTTTTGGTGAGAACTCTGAATTCGAAAAGAATCTGAAGTATGTGCTGTTTACTTATTTTGGTAAGGAAGTAGAAAAAGAGAAGCGAGAATCAATTCGTGATGATCTGACGAACCAATCAAAGATTGATGAAAATCTCTATGAAATGATTCGTAAAGCTTTATGGAGAGGAGTGAGTCCTTACGAGGTTTATATTCCTGTTCCAAACTCGAAGAAATTTAATCATGAAAATCCTGATTTCTTTAAAAAGGGTGCGGGTGAGCTTTTAGATACGAAACTTGTTGCCAAACCTGAAGACAGGAGTTTTCCCATTAAATTTATTCCTTCTGGTGAAGAGTTGGATATGATTTTAACGCAAAGTGATGGTAAAGCTATACAAAGTGTAGATTCTCAATACCTTTTTGGAGAATGGGTTTTGAAAAATGTTTTTCAGTTAGATGACTGGGAGCTGTTAACAGAAGAGAAACTTGATGAACTTGGAATTAATGCCATGACGTTCACTAAATATAACAATGGGGATCCGATGACGTTGGAGTTCACTTATGTTGACCCTGATAATCCACCATTTGATTATTGGGAATGATTTCATCAATTCTTGTTTGAATAGAAGTTAAGCAAATATAAAAAAGCACCCCTGTGATGGGGTGCTTTTCTTGTGGTGTAGACTTTAATTATTTTTTTCTTAAGAGTTTGAAGTTTTACATATTATGTCTTTGTTTAGAAAATTAAATTATTTGGTTTATACTATAAAGGGATTAAATTTTTATTTTAATATAATAATCGAGAGTATTTGGGAGTTCTTTTTAATGAATATTATTAGTGAAATTTTTAATTTTATAGTGAACCAATTTTCTAAGAAAGGTAAGACAGCTAAAATAAATAAAAAAACGATTAAACAAAAACAAAAAAGCAATGGAGCTTTTAACATTCAAATTGGAGAAGTGAATGAACGGAAATAAACAAAATCAGCGCGGAGGAGATTACTCGACTAATGTACAGGTTGAAAAGCAAGTCATTAATACAGGGCTATCACTGCAAGATGTTAAAAGTCTTCTTGAAGACAAGATTCCTTACGTAGTTGGTGAAGCAGAAAAAGCTGCAGAAAAGAGGGCGGAAAAATTATTTCAAATAATGGCACCTCGGTTTGAAAATGTAGATTTCTTGAAACAGTTTGAGCTTCCGGAAAATCAAGCTACATTAAAACTTGTAGGACAGCAGGTTGTGGGTACAGACAAGGAAAGTGATTATAAACTTTTGTCCGAGTTGTTAGAACATAGAGTTAAGAACAACGGCGATAAGTTAAAGACGACGAATATTGAATATGCTATAAAAACTATAAAAGATTTATCTGATGAAGGACTCATAGTTCTTACTCTGGTTAGTTGTATTTTTGGCCTTTCAGCCAACTCAGCGGATATTGATTCAGCTTTATCAATAATGGATAACCTTTTTACAAAGGTGTGCGATCAAGAATTGCCGGAAACTAATTCTTGGCTAGATCATCTTGATTTATTAAAGACTATTCGGGTAAATTCTGTGACGTCTGCATCTAAATTTGAGGAGATATTTCATAATCAATATTCTGAAATTTTACGTTATGGAATTTTAATCGGGTCAGAAACACATACGGAAGCATTAAAAATCTTAGATAGAAATGAACTGAGCCATTACTTCTTAGTAGTTAATAAAAATCATCCAGGGTATTTGCATTTACGATTATCGAATTCAAAAATAAAAGAGGACAATGCGTTAACAGAAACTGAAAAAAAGGCATTACTCCGTATTTCTGATTTGTACTCTTCTGAAACAGATTCGGTCGAGTTCTTAAATAAGAAAATGGAAGATTATCCTAAATTAGAAGAAATAAGAAATTGGTGGGATAAAAATTTGTCCCCGGGATTTCATTTAACGCAACTAGGGATGTTAATAGGAGATATTAACGTTCATCTAGTTGAACCTGGGTTGCCTAAACTGGCCGACTATTAAATCCATACAAAAAGCACCCCTGTGATGGGTGCTTTTTTGGTTCGGGTTTGACTTTTATATCAATTGATTATTCGTGCTGGTGCTTATCTTTATCTTTGTCCTTACCCTCGATGTGGTGGACCACGTCGACGGTTTTCTTTTCGACCTTTATCATGCCCTCTTCTATCTTTTCGAGTTCCTTTGGCATGAAGAAGCAGTTAATGATTAAGGCCACAACGACTCCGATGAACACGTCCAGCACTCGCAAGATCACGTAGGTGATGGTTGCGTCGAGCGGAATCGTGAGGGCAATCATCAAGAAGGCCGCCATTCCACCAACGATTCCTACGTTATAGTTGATCTTGTCGTGGATGACGATTCCAAGAATCACCAGGAGGGGAATCACGAAGATTTCCAACCAGGTCGCGTTGTGGGTGTATTCGCGAATCAAGTAGTAGACGACCGCAAGGGCACCTCCGACCGCGTTTGATACGAGTCGAATCTTACCGAATGTCATCGTGTTGTCCCAGGTGTCGCGCAATGCGAACACCGCGGCCAACGCCGGCACGAAGGCCGGACGGTCAACAAATTGGTAGGCAATCATGATCACCATGACGGCAAAACCCGTCTTGGCTGTTCGTAATCCGATATGTATATGGAAGAAATTCATGAATGCTCCTAGATAATAAATTTTTTTTGCAGTAACATTGACTTAACGCCAACGATATAATAGTATACAACGATTTTAGGAGGTTGTCATTTATGGTTGAACAAAACGACGTTTTGAAGCAGTTACACAGTCACGCATCCATCCGTGCTTTCCAAGATAAGCCGGTTTCTGATGACGTGATGAACGAAATCTTTTCCGCTGCTTTTGCAGGTCCTAACATGCAAAACTACCAACCAGTAACCTTCATCGAGATTACTGACCAGACCTTGAAGCAAAAGATTACCGACACGGTTCACATGGGCTACATCGCCTCTGCGCCACGTTTTTACGTGGTCTGCGTTGACTGGAACCGCGACTTGATCGGCCAAGACGACGAAGCAAAGGCCGTTATCGAAGACCGCATCCAACACTACCAATTCTTGGAAGGTGGCATCGTTTCCGCTTCCATCACCTTGGGACGTGCCCAGGTCGCTGCCGAGTCACTCGGTCTTGGTACGGTTACCATGGCCGGTGTCATGGGCGCCTTCGAATTGTACGAACAGGAATTGGACTTGCCAAAGTATGTCAAGCCAATCATGGGCTTCTCCGTCGGATACCCTGATCAAGAACCTGGCGTAAAGCCAAAGTTGCCTTTGTCAGGTTCTGTGATGGCTGACAAGTATGACGAAAAGAAGGTCGAAGCTGCCGTTAACGAATACGACCAAACGATGGCCGACTACTACGCAGCCCGCGACATGGACACGAACTGGACGAAGCACAACGCCAAGTTGTTCAAGATGATTTTAGCCGACCCACGTTTGTCAAAGTACCCAATGGACAAGGGCCTCAATTTAAAGTAACAAGATAAGTTAGAGCTCAGATTATCATCTGCTTTTGCTCACTTAGAAATCGCTCCGTCGAACCTCGTTCGATGGGGCTTTTTTACTGTCTTCTAGCCTTTGACAACGGTTTTACCTCTGCTATACTAAAGACAATTATTGGCAGAGAACATTGCGCTCTGCTAGTTAACTTTGGAGGTAAAACCATGTTGAAACCCTTAGAAGATCGAATCATTGTATCGGTGCCTGAACAAGGTGAACAGACGGTCGGCGGTATCGTGCTCGCTGCCCCTTCCGAAAAGAAGACGGCCCAAGGCAAGGTTGTGGCGGCCGGGCCGGGCCGGACTTTGCCAGATGGGGCCAAGTTAGCGATGACTGTGAAGGTTGGCGACCAGGTCGTGTTCGACCACTTTGCCGGACAGGAAATCGAAATCGACGGGGAATCTTTCACGGCTCTCCACGAAACTGACGTTATCGGGGTTTTGGATTAAAAGGAGTTTTTCATGGCTAAAGAATTGAAGTTTGCAGAAGACGCCCGCGCCAAGATGAAGATTGGTGTCGACAAGCTTGCCAACACGGTCAAGACGACCATCGGGCCCAAGGGACGCAACGTCGTCTTGGAAGAAAGCTACGGCTCACCCACGATCACAAACGACGGGGTGACGATTGCAAAGAGCATCGAGTTGGAAGACCACTTCGAAAACATGGGGGCTAAGCTGGTCGCCGAAGTGGCGTCAAAGACCAACGACATCGCTGGTGACGGAACCACGACGGCAACTGTTTTGACCCAGGCCATCGTGGGCGAAGGGTTGAAGAACGTGACGGCCGGGGCCAACCCAGTCGGTATTCGTACGGGTATCGAGAAGGCGACCGCTGCAGCTGTGGCCAAGTTGCACGAGTTGTCACACCAGGTGTCAACGAAGGAAGAAATCGCGCAAATCGCGTCGATCTCTGCCGCTAACGACGAAGTTGGTGCCCTGATTGCCGAAGCAATGGAAAAGGTCGGAAACGACGGTGTGATTACCATCGAAGAATCCAAGGGAATCGACACGACCTTGGACGTCGTCGAAGGAATGTCCTTCGACCGTGGTTACATGTCCCAGTACATGGTGACCGACAATGAGAAAATGGAAGCCAACTTGGACAACCCTTACATCCTCGTGACGGACAAGAAGATTGGCAACATCCAAGACATCCTGCCCGTCTTGCAGGCGGTGGTTGAACAGGGTCGTTCCATGGTGATCATTGCCGATGACATCACCGGTGAAGCCTTGCCAACCCTTGTCTTGAACAAGATGCGCGGAACCTTCAACGTGGTGGCGGTTAAGGCACCAGGCTTTGGTGACCGTCGCAAGGCCATGCTGGAAGACATCGCCGTGTTGACCGGTGGTACGGTGATTACCGACGACATCGGCTTGAACTTGAAGGACGTAACGGTTGACCAGCTTGGTTCAGCCAACAAGGTCAACATCAACCGCGACTCAACGACGATTGTTGAAGGAGCGGGTGACAAGGAAGCGGTTGCTAAGCGCATCGAAACCTTGAAGGACCAAATTGCCACGACGATGTCTTCCTTTGATAAGGAAAAGTTGCAGGAACGCCTGGCCAAGATGGCCGGTGGGGTTGCCGTCGTGAACGTCGGTGCCGCAACCGAAACCGAATTGAAGGAACGTAAGTACCGCATCGAAGACGCCTTGAACGCGACCCGCGCGGCCGTCGAAGAAGGGTTCGTTGCCGGTGGTGGTACGGCGCTCGTGAACGTGATGGAAGCCGCGGCTTCCGTTGAGGCTGAAGGTGACGTCTTGACCGGTGTCAACACGGTCGTTTCTGCGCTTGAAGCACCCGTTCGTCAGATCGCGGAGAACGCGGGTTACGAAGGTTCCGTCATCGTCAACAAGTTGAAGGAGCAGCCGGTCGGAACGGGATACGACGCCAAGAATGACGCCTGGGTTGACATGGTCGAGGCCGGAATCGTTGATCCTACCAAGGTGACACGTTCGGCCTTGCAAAACGCGGCCTCTGTCTCAGCCTTGCTGTTGACGACGGAAGCGGTCGTGGCCGAAGCGCCTAAGTCCGCGGCTGAAATGGCTGCGGCGTCTGCTGCTATGGGCGGCGGTGCTGGTGCCGGAATGCCGGGCATGATGTAAAAGGTTTTGGGGGCCGGGCCCTTGACTGGGCCCAGCACTCTTTGAGAACATAATGGAGTTGACCTGATTGGATTCAGCTCTTAACTGATATTAACTACTCGAAAAAGCAGTGGGCCGGATGGCCTGCTGCTTTTTCTTTTTGCTTGATTGAGTGGCGGGGGATTGGAGCCTGGTACGGGTCGGACTTTGGCAAAGGAAGAAGCCTGTTGATTCTGCTTGGTGAAACCTTGGAAATTTTTAAACAGATTGAGGATTTTCGTTCTTATCTGCGGGCGCTGACTGTGCTAGAATAAAGGCATTGGAGGCATTAGAATGTCATTTTACTCACTCGATTATTTAACGAATCAGAACAATTTGAACAGTAAAGTTCTGTTTATTGTCTTGATTATCGCTTTCGTCGCGGTTGCCTTTGGATTCGTGGCAAGTATTCGCCACCGCTTCAACATGCGCTACCGAGATCTGACGATTATCGCCTTTTTGTTCTTCCTCTTCTTTGGAGGATTAACGTACACCAACATGCAAAACTCCGCTGCGCAAAACACACAACAGTCCGAAATGACGGCCTTTGCGAAGAACTACGCCTACGACCAGAAGATCAAGCGTTCCGACATCGCCTTTAACTCGACGGTCTTGCAGGACGGCATGATTGCGAAGGAAGGTAAGAAGTACTACCAGATTAACCTGTCAAAGGACCAGAAGTCCTACAGCCGCACGGAAGTATTTCTGACGAACGATAAGGTGGAGGTTGTTAAATAATGCAAGTTTACATGCCCATATTCTTAAAGCTGGGGATTGGTCTCTTAGTGATCATCGTCCAGATTAACATCTTCGGTAAGGGGAACCTCGCGCCGACAAACGCCTTGGATCAAGTGCAGAACTACGTGCTTGGTGGAATTATCGGTGGAACGATTTACACGCCAACCATCACGGTCTTCCAGTTCATGATGGTCATGATCATCTGGACGTGGCTGGTCATGGTGCTGAAGTTTGCTAAGGAGCACAACCGTTATGCCAAGCGCATTATTGACGGGATGCCAACTGTTTTGATCGAACGAGGAAAGGTAAAAGTCAATGCCGTCATCGGAGCCGGACAGTCCGCTGCCGATTTGATGTTCAAGTTGCGTGAACAAGAAGTTTACGACATCTCAAAGGTTAAGCGTGCCGTGCTTGAACAAAACGGACAGTTGACCGTCATCGAATACGGTGACCAGTCACCAAAGTATCCGTTGATTTACGATGGTCAGACCAACGAAGACGTCTTGCTTGCCATTGATAAGGATGAAGACTGGCTCGAAGAAGAGATTAAGCGTCAAGGTTACCAGTACTTCGCCGACATCTTCTTGGGTGAATACATCAACGGTCAGGTTCGCCTCACGCCTTACGAAGGGGTTGAACCCATCGTGCCAAAGGAAGAAGCAGAACGAAAGACAGACCAAGACGACACTGCCGAATAATTGACGATATTAAAAAAGCACCCGGATTTGGGGTGCTTTTTTTCTTTGTTTAAGCGTGGCCTCGGGAAGAGGGCTTATGGTGCAGTTGGCCTTATACTTTGAAGTATTTTTTGATTTGATCATTTGGGAGGTCATGAAAGAATGATTTGTAGATTGACTCTAGTGAGGAGGAAAGTTCCGTTATTGAAGATTTGGGTGATTTTTTAAGTTCAATGGAATCAAGCATTATTGTCTCCATATCCTCTATGGCCTTCATGACTGAGTCGAATATTTTAGAGTGCGTATACTTAAAGTATAAAATATCAAACTTAAATAGCCTTAGTTCGATTAAGAACATTTTAGCCGCGTGTCTTGGATTGTGTGAAGTCTGATACTTATGAATAAGTTGAGGAATAGTAGTTTGCAGATGCTTTAAATAAAGCGGTGAGGATTGCTGATTTTCACTTCTAATCTTGAGCTTTCTTTCATATTGCCATGGATTATAAAGTGATATTGCTAAGGCAAGAAAAGTGAATAAGTCGTTATAAGATATCACTATATACCTCCTTAGTTAATTCCTCAGAAGAAGTTTTGAAATTAACTTTTGAATGAACCCCATCGCTCCCGATTAATTCAATCAGTGGGGCAATGAGGCCGTCGATGAAAAACGATCCAATCATAATAATGGAATCTGGAAACTTTATAGTGATTCCTTCTTTTAGAGCATCGGGAGTTAGATGCTTTTTAAGTTGTTCCTGATAGACCTTGTAGCCATTTTTACTACCACTTAAAGTTAACTGGTTTGGATTATCAAATTTAAGTTCAATTGTATTTGGCATGTTGTTCTCCTTTTTCTAATTAGAGTAGGTGTGTTATTTAGTAATTACTTCCAATGGGTAAATGACATTACTTCGCCAACCGTCAATGTTAACTTGGTTTTCCAACCAAAACTTTTCCTTATGAGTCTGCTTAATTAAGGTGAAGACGTTAGTTCTGAGCAGTTCGAGAATATAGGAATTAAGGCAGTTAAATTCTGCAACTTCGTCATTTAGTTCAACGATTGCTGCAGCACCGTATACATGATAGTGGTTGTAAACAGCTTTTGAAACTGGTCCGTAACGCCAAACAAAGAACGGCTCTTGATTTAGCTCTTCGATTTTTCCGAACGGTATGAGCTTTTCCTTCAAGGATTTCTTCACAGAAAAATACATGATTTTTTGGAGTTGAAGATTAGTGATTGGTAGATAGTGTTTATTGGCTACCGCAATAATATGCTTTGCGAGTTGCTTCATAGTGAAAAATCTCCTTTCGAATTTTAATTGTAAGGATAGGGTGAGTGTTGATGGCTGTGGGAGTAAATTTCTTTCGTTAACTTTTCGGATGCTGTTTCAAAACGCACCTTTTTTAGCAGACCCTCACGTCCAATGGACTTAATGATTGGCGCGAGGAGGCCATCGATGAAGAAGGAACCGATATAAATTACGGAATCGGGAAACTTAATCGTCACTCCTTGTTCCAGAATTTCGGTAGTTAGACGCTTTTTCAGTTGTTTTTTGTAAAGCGCTCGTCCTTTTTTCAATCCACCTAAAACTATGCAATTCGGCAGATCAAGTTCAATTACGTTGGGCATTTTGTCGTTGAGTAAGCTCTCTACATCAACAAAGTTATGGAGCAAATCTAGGTAGTAGTGATAAATTTTGTTATTGCGTTTCCTGTTTGCGTAGTCTGCACATTTATCAGCCGTCCATTTACAGATAATCCATAAAAAACCCATGCCGATAATCGAAATAACCCCAGCTATTAAGAAATCTGGAATACTGTTCAAGGTCATATAGACCTCCTTTCTTTTCATTTTTTCGGTTTGTTCTGGCCTTAGTATACGCCCAGGATAAGCCCTTTTTTAATGCTGATATGGAATAAGAAAAAAGCCTATAGAATGCGTATTATCAAGGTTAATCCTCTTTTTCAGAAACGGATTTTTGGCGTAGGGCTTTTTCTTCAAAAATGTCAGTTAGGGCGCCAATTTGTCCTAATCGACATTGAACACAAATTTCTTTTGGCAAGCAAAAAGTTTGGTCGTATCTTTTAAGCAGAACAACAGTGCAATGACTTATTGAAAGGAGTCAATATGACCTATCAATCCCTACATGTTTTTAAGATGAAGACCCATGCCGATCCGAAAACCGTGCAAGAGGAGTACGAAAATCGGCTGTGGTCGGAAACGACTTTTCTAACTTCTTTTAAGCCTTACCTGATGAAGAAAAACACGCCGTCGAGTAAGAACTACCCGCTTTTCTTCAAGGTGACGAAGAAGATGATGCTCTCTGGTGAACGCCTTCGCCAGAACTCAAAACGCATTTTCGAGTTGACGACGGATCTGCCGGAAATGGCACAGCTCGAATTTTTCCATGATCAAATCGTCGAAGAAATTAAGAGCACGAATGACATTGAAGGCGTTCGTTCAACCCGGGAAGACATTGGCCACGCGCTACACAGCGACTGGAAAAGTGACGTACGCCTGGCCTCGACGGTGCAGCTTTACATGGATATTTTGAATCAGGACTATCCGGTGGTTGAATCCCTTGAGGACATCCGCTTTCTCTACGATCACTTGCTGAAGGGGGAGGTGCAAAGAGAAGATGACGTGGATGGAAAATTATTCCGAAGCGGAGCCGTGCACATCGTTTCCCATCACAGTAATAAAGTTGTTCACTATGCGCCAGCAGGTGAAGAGCGGATTCAAAAACGCCTAAACAATTGGCTTCGTTTTATGAAGGATGAAAAGATTCCGAGTCTTTTTCGGGTCATCATCGGCCACTTCATGTTCGAAAACATCCACCCTTTTTATGACGGAAACGGGCGGCTAGGGCGCTACTTACTGTCGGTGGCCTTAGCCAAGGAACTTGACGTGGTCACGGCGGTGAGCCTATCACAGGCCATTCTCAAAAACCGATCCACTTACTACAATGCCTTTGCTGTGACCGGTGACGTTGAAAACCGGGGTGAGGCCACCTTCTTCGTATTGAAACTGCTACACATCATCGAGGACTGGCAGGATGAACTCATTGAAGCGCTAAAGCAAAAGCACGAAGAACTCCGTTATTTCACCGACTGGCAGGTTGGATAGTTGAAACAAAAAAGGGCCTCTCGAAAGAGAAGCCCTTTTTGTGTACCTGAAATTAGCTTAACACCTTGACGAAGATGATGCCCAGGATGAAGAGGATGAGCGCCAACGCCTTGCGTGCTGTTAGCGCTGATCTTTTCACTTTAAAAAGCCCCTTGTGCTCGATGAACATCGTCCCGCCCATTAATCCAATGATGGAAAGAGAAGCGGTGAGACCGGGTCCAATAGCAGGAGTCAGGATGGTCATCAAAAAGACGAAGGCAGAACCCATGCTAGCCGTCACCCAGGAGAGTGGCTTTCTTAGCGCAATGGCCGTCCTTGTCGCGGAGAGTTTTTCGGTGGCGATAAGAATAAAAGACATCGCAATGAGACCGATGAAGAAGGCGAAGAAGGTGGCCGAAAGTGCGGCTTCAAAGGATGACTTTGGAACCGACTGCGTGTAAAGAACGGCACCTAACTTACCGTTAAAGAGACCCTGAAGAGTGGCGGCTACACCTGCAAGAAATGCCCATAGGAGTAACAAGTCCGACCATGGTGTGGGTTCGACCTGAAAATCTGCTTTAGCCTTTGTTGGGGCCTCTTTCTTCGTTGCTAAAAAGACCGCGAACAAAATGAGGGCGACGCCGGCGACACGTAGGCCAGTGAGCGGGCTCTGCTTGACATCGAACGTACCCATCGTATCGATGAAAACGCCGGAAACGATTTGGCCAAGGGTTGGGTAAGTGACGGCTTTGATGGGACCGA
Organism: Fructobacillus broussonetiae; assembly: GCF_018437275.1. GTDB lineage: Bacteria > Bacillota > Bacilli > Lactobacillales > Lactobacillaceae > Fructobacillus > Fructobacillus broussonetiae. Next base: position 41,182 of record NZ_JAAMFK010000006.1, on the reverse strand, counting down.
TGATTGGAAAAAGAACGATGATGGAGAGAACGTAAAACAGTCCGAGAAGTCCGCCGAGAATCCAGGGCGAGCCGAGAATGCTGGCGTCGATGAGAATAACGAGCGGACTTTGACCTAAAATAACGAGCGCAAGCGCAAATTCAAAAGAACCAATCAGGTAAATCAGAAAGGTTGCCTGAATGGGTGAGCGGACTTTCTTTCCGAGGTTCACGTTGAAGGGGTTTTGAACCGCTAAGAGCAGTCCGGAGAAAATGGCAAGTAAGTAGTACATCGATCACCCCTTAATGGTTTGGACGGTTTTTCCTCCGATGATGACGACGTCACAGATGCCTAAGAAGAGCCGTGCTCAACAACACCCGTGATGCTTTTGAGCTGGGTGGCAAGCGACTTCAAATCATAGATGCCGCTGATGTCGAGGTCAATGATGTAGTGGAGTGAGTCGGTTAAGAAGAGCTCGCCGTTTGCCTGTTTTCGAAACGCCGGTTTCAGCCCCATTTGTGTGAAGGCGGGGATGAGGAGTGGGGCCCCGAAACGAACGACTTCAACCGGGAGTTTGAAGTTGGTCCCGAGGTGAACACTCTTTTTTTCTTCGTCGACGATCCAGATGTTTTGCTTGGATTTGAGTGCCACGATTTTTTCAAAGAGCAAAGCGGCTCCGCCACCCTTGATGCCATTCAGGCGGCCGTCGAACTCGTCCGCACCATCGACGGTCACGTCAATCTGTTCAACCTTGTCGATTGGAACGGTGTGAAGGCCGGCTGTTTTGGCCATCTTTTCGGCATCAATGGACGTGCTAACGCAGGTGAGCTGCCAGCCCTTCTTCCGCACGAGGTTGGCGAGTCCTTCGATGAAGTAGGCGGCGGTGGATCCGGTTCCAAGCCCGACGACCATGCCGTCTTCGATGTAGGTTAACGCCTCCTTTGCGGCGACTTTTTTCTGTTCGTTTTTTTCTTCTACTGATAGCATGGCTAACCTCCTATACAAATGATTCGGTTTCCAGGGCGAGTTCGTCGATTTCTTCGGCGGTCGGGATGGCGGGGATGGCACCTTGCCGTGACACCACGAGGCCAGCAGCGAGCGTTGCCCGTTCCAGCGTTTCACGAACGTTTTCGAACTTCGGGTCGAGGTGGGCGGCAATCGTGCCGATGAAGGTGTCGCCGGCACCCGTCGTGTCGATGGCGTTTACGATGGCGTTGTTTAAGCGGCCGACCTTGCCGTTTACCGAGTAGAAACAACCGTCCTCACCGAGCGTGATGATGATGTTTGTTAGGCTGAGCTTTGCTTGGTAAAGCGACACCCGTCGCTCCAATTCCTTTTGGTTGGTTGTGGGCTTCAAGCCGATCAGGGCGGCCCCTTCCGTCTCGTTTGGTACGAGCAGGTCGGTGTTTGCCAGGATGGACGGGTCGATGTTTTCGGTCACCGGCGCCGGGTTCAAGATGGTGAGCGCGCCGTAAATCTTTGCGAGCTCGAAGCCCCGCTTGATGGCCGCGCCAGGAACTTCGAGCTGGGCGATGACGACGTCGGCGTCCCGGAAGTACTCGTCGGCATCCTCGACGTCTTTTGCGGTGAGCGCCATGTTGGCCCCGCCGTGCACCAGGATCGTGTTGTGCCCGTTGTCTTCTAACATGATGAAGGCGGTTCCGGTCGGCTGGTCCTTTTCCAGTAAGTGGCTGGTGTTGATACCTTCTTGTTCCAATAGTTCGCGGTAGGATTTACCCTCCGAATCCGCTCCGACGGCCCCCACAAAAGTCAGGTCCGCGCCTTGCCGAGCGGCGGCGACGGCCTGGTTCGCACCCTTGCCGCCAAAGTTCGTTGACTTGTTGTGGATGGCAAGCGTCTCGCCCTCCTTAGGAAGGCGTTCAATTTGCTGAAGCACGTCCACGTTTAAACTTCCAATAACCAGAATTTTGTTCACTTTTCTACCTCAATTTCGTTATCTCTACGTCGGTTGTTCTGCTGTTATTTTCGTTTGTTTCTCTTGTTTTTCTCGATGGAAAACACCATCCAATAAGTCCTCCGTTTTTTCTTTTAGCATAGAAAGGAATACGCAAAAAAAGATAGGCCTGTGCCCTAAGTCGACAGGTTTGCGCCCTAAATGGTCGACTTTTGCAAAAGTGCTTGGCGAATTTGTCGGCTGGTGTTAAACATGAAGTGAACGATTCAACTGCGTCTTAAAAATCCGATGTGGGGACAGCAATGCGATTGAAGAATAAACAATCAGGAATCCATGGATTAACAGGCGGGCCAGGTAGAAGATGCCACTTAAAGGGCCCGGTTTTTCGCGTTCAGTTGGAATAGGGCGAAATCGTCGTCCTGCCATTCAATGTAAAACGAGGTAAAAACATGTTAATTGTTGTTAATTTTTTGAGTATTTTTGTTTTTCTGATCGTGGCCTATCTTTTCTCAAACGATAAGAAGAACATCCAGTGGAAGTCCATCTCAGGACTTCTGGCCATGGAGTTGGTCTTGGCTTGGTTCTTTACCCAGTTCAAGGCTGGTCAAATCGCAGTGAAGGCTGCGGCCGACGGCTTTAACTGGCTTGTTTCGGTGTCTGAAAAGGGAATCTGTTTTGCGGTGCCGGAGTGGCTGACGTCAAACCACGGGGGACCGAACTTCGTGACGGCGGCGCTCTTGCCAATCCTCTTGGTGGTGCCCTTCTTTGACATTCTGACCTACATTGGCTTTTTGCCCTGGGTCATCAAGTGGATTGGACGCGGACTTTCCAAGGTGACCGGACAGCCAAACTTCGAGGCCTTCTTCTCCATCGAGATGATGTTCCTTGGAAACACCGAGGTGTTGGCTGTTTCCAAGCCACAGCTTGAAAAGATGTCGGCCCGGCGGAACTTCACCTTGGCCATGATGTCCATGTCCTGTGTGTCGGCTGCCATTATCGGTTCCTACACGCAGATGGTGCCCGGAAAGTACGTGTTGACGGCCATTCCGTTGAACGTGCTTTGTGCCATCTTGGTGGCCTCCATTTTCAACCCAACGAAGGTGTCTGCACGTGATGACGTTTTAGTATCAACAAGTCAAAAGCCTGAAAAGCGCGAGCCGTTCTTCTCCTTCTTAGGGGATTCCATCCTGAACGCCGGTCGCCTGATTTTGATTATCGCGGCGACAGTGATTTCCTTTGTTTCCCTGGCGGCTTTGATCGATCAGGTTTTCTCTTTAACCGGTATGCACTGGCTGACGCTTGAAAACATCTTCGGTATCCTCATGTTCCCATTCGCCTTCCTTTTGGGATTCTCAGTCCAGGATGCCTTCCACCTTGCCCAGTACATGGGAACGAAGTTGGTGACCAACGAGTTCGTTGTGATGGGACAGATTTCGAAGTTCATCATGGCTGGTAAGGGACTCTTCTCAAATGAGCACGCCCGAATCGTGATGACGGTGTTCCTGACGAGCTTTGCGAACTTCGGAACCATCGGAATGATTCTGGCCTGCTTCAAGGGTTTGGTGAACAAGGAAAAGAACGAGTATATCTCGAGTCGAATTGGGTACCTGCTCCTAGCCGGTGTGCTGGTTTCCTTGCTTTCAGCAGCCACTGCCGGACTGTTTGTTTGGTAAGCGTTCAGCAAGTTTTAGCCAAAAGAAAAAAGCCGACCATGGAATGGTTGGCTTTTTGTTATTGAAATATGTACGCGGAAACTTTAAAGCTAGGAGAGCGCTTTTTGCCAGCATAAAGCTTGGCAAACAATCTCACTAATATAGCCATGAGTTAGCTGGGTTGGCACCCGAAGTCCAACTAGAAATCTCCTAGGCTTTCCGCAAACCTCAACGTTAATATAACAGCTTATCGCGGGCATAGCTATAGACTTTTGTATAACATCGCGATTTATTCCAAAATCGAATAAAAAACCGCCGGCAATGCGTTGCCTTCGGTTTTGACTTTTACATAAATTGTGACAAATCTTCTTGTGCCACCACGAAGTAGCGCTTCTTTTCGAGCTGCGTGATGATCTTGCGCAAGACCGGTGAATCAGCGGTCAATGGCAAAGTGAAGAGAACGGAGAGTGGTTCGTTTGTTTCCATTTGAAGGGATAAGACAGATTCGATGTTGGTGTACTTGGTGATGACCTTGGCCATCTTCTGCAAGTCACCGCGGCCACCCTTTTCCTTGACGGCGATGGCCACGCCACCCTTGGCCAGTGACCAGGACTTGGCGAGTACGTTCATCAACGTGCCGTGGGTCAACACACCGACGAAGTGGTGGCCGTCATCAACGACCGCGATGTAAGGCAGGTCGCGGATGGCGAAGAACAATTCGTAGAAGTTGGCCGTCGTCTTGATGAACTTGGTGGAGTTGCGCATGATGGCGGTTGCACGCTTGGTTAAGTCGCCTTGTTCGGCCACGTATTCGTAGACATGCTGACGGTAGATGTTTCCGCGGAAGAGGTGGCCGGTCTTGTCTAGGATGGGGATGGTGCGGACGTGTTGGCCTTTGGTGGATTCGAAGAGTTCAAAGACTTCTTCGATGGTTGAGTCCTCAGAGACGGTGAGGAGGTCGGCTTTTTTGATGATGAGTGATTGTGGAAACATAAATCTTCCCTTTCAAAACGAGTGCTTTCCTATATCCTAGCACAGTTTTGCCCAAAATCACCGTGCTATAATGTTAAGATTATAGAAGAGACACGTTAAAGGGGAAATGCCATGAAATTCATCTTTGGTTTAGGAAACATTGGAAAGGAATACGACCAGACGCGCCATAACATTGGTTTTATGGCCCTGGACCACTTCGCTGAGACACAGGGTGTAACATTCGGGCCAACGAAGCTCTTTGCAAACGCCGCGAAGTTGATGGTCGACGGCGAGGTTGTGTGGTTGGTGAAGCCCACGACTTACATGAACGATTCTGGTCAATCTGTCCGGGCCTTTTTGGACTTTTACGGCGGGGATGTATCAGACATTTTGATCTTAAACGACGATTTGGACTCCGATTTTGGAAAGATTCGCTTCCGTGCGAAGGGGTCTGCGGGTGGACACAATGGCTTGAAGTCCATTATTGCCCACGTGAACGGGCAGAACTTCTTGCGCTTGAAGTTTGGAATCGCGCATCCGGAACACACGCATGAAGCGGTGATTAAGTATGTGCTTGGAAAGTTTTCAAAGGACGATTTGAAGGTCTGGGACGACGTCTTTAAAAAGACGGATGACGCCTTGATGGATTGGATTAAAGGAGCGGACGCGGCTACGTTGAGTAACCGTTACAACGGCTAATTGATGAAACTGACAAATTACCTGAAAAATTTGAAGGAATGGCGGCAACTTGCTGAGCAGGAGAAGCCGGGAGAGCGGCAGCTGGTAATCGGTCTGAACGGATCGGCGAAGACGGCGGCGCTCGCGGCAAGCTACGAGGAGAGGCCGCGCGCGGTGATGGTGCTGACGGATACGGTGGCGCACGTCGAGGAGTTGGCGCAGGAGCTGACGGACTTGGTGGGCGAAAAGGCCGTGCACCGTTTTGTGGCAGAGGAAGCCGTGGCGACGGAGCTTGCGATTTCTTCCAATAGTAACGTGGCGGATCGGGTGGAAGCCTTGACGGCACTGGCAAATGGTACAGCGGGATTCTATTTGACGAATTCGGCTGCTTTTTGCCGTTACGAACCGGAGAAAAAGACGCTGGTGGAGGCGCAGTTGAGCTTTAAGGTGGGGGAGACCTACGACTTTGGGGCATTGACTGGACAACTGGTCACCCTTGGTTATGTCCACGCCCCACAGGTCGAACAAATCGGACAGTTTGCAAAACGCGGTTCGATTATCGACGTGTACCCGGCTGACCAGGACGAGCCGATTCGCCTCGACTTCTTCGATGATGAACTGGATCAAATGAAACACTTTGACCCCGTGACGCAGAAGTCGACCGAATCGCTCGAATCCGCGCACATTATGCCTGCCACGGATTTGATTTTAAACGACCAGGCTTACCAAGCTGGAAAGGAAGCTGTCGAGGCAGCCTTCACTGCCTATCGAAAAGAAGCGGACGGTGTGGACAAGAAGCACATTACGGAAGGTTTTGCGCCAACAGCCCGGGCCCTCGAAGAAGGTCGCCGAGATGAAGCCATCCTGCCTTACCTGAGTTACTTCTACCCAGAAAAGAACACGGTGCAAGACTACCTGCCGGATGACGCCGTCTTAGTCATTGACGAGTACGCCCGTCTCCAAGAATCACTGCTCACCCAGACCGGACTCGATTCCGACTGGTTCGAGCAGCAGGTGGAAAATCGCCAGTTGGTTCCACCTTTGGCCCTCCGTGCTGAATTAGCCGACCGTCTGCCTGAAGTGAAGGTGGCCGAGACCTACCTCGCCAACTTAAAGCGTGGCTTGAACCAACTCACGTTCAGCCATCTCACGGAATGGACGTCTCGCCCAGCCAAGCAATACTTCGGCCAAATGGACGCCCTCGTACCGGATCTGACTTTTGCACGGGACCGAGGCTTAACCTGGGTGCTCATGGTTGAAAGCCAGGAGAAGGCCGACCGACTGGTCGAATCACTGGCCGCCCGTGACCTCCACGTGGCCATTAACCAAGAAATCCAAGAAAACCAGGTGCAGGTCGTTGTTGAAGGCCTGTCATCCGGATTCGAGTGGCCGATGGCCCACCTCACGGTTCTGACGGAGCGCGAACTCTTTGCCAAGGCGAAGAAGGTCGTGGCCCGCAAGCAAAAGAAGCTGCAAAACGCCGAACGCTTGAAGAACTACAACGAGCTTGAAGTGGGGGACTACGTCGTTCACCTGAACCACGGAATCGGTCAGTACCAGGGACTTGAATCCATCGAAGCAAACGGTGGAAAGCAAGACTACCTGGTCATTGCCTACCAAAAGAACGCCAAAATCTTCCTGCCCGTCACCCAGTTGAATCTGATTCAAAAGTACATCGGGGGATCGGACGCTGGGAAGTCACCAAAGATTAACAAGCTCGGGGGAACCGAGTGGCAAAAGACGAAGAAGCAGGTCCAAGAAAAGATCGACGACATCGCCGACGACCTCTTGGCCCTCTACGCCGAGCGTGAAGCCAAGCAGGGCTTTGCCTATCCAACAGACGACGAAGCCCAGATTAAATTTGATACCGGCTTCCCTTACCCAGAAACGCCCGACCAGGTGCGCTCGATTGAAGAAATCAAGGTCGACATGCAAAAGAAGCGGCCAATGGACCGCCTCTTGGTCGGAGACGTTGGTTTCGGTAAGACCGAAGTTGCCCTCCGTGCCGTCTTCAAGGCGGCCCACGCGGGAAAGCAAGTCGCCATGCTCGCGCCAACCACGATTCTGGTGCAGCAGCACTACGAAACCCTGGTCGAACGTTTCTCAGACTTCCCTGAGATTCGAATCGGCCACCTGTCCCGCTTCCAAACGGCGGCGGAGAACAAGAAGACCATCCAGGCCTTGGAGGACCACGAGCTAGACATCGTGGTCGGCACCCACCGCCTACTTTCAAAGGATGTTCATTTTGCTGACCTCGGCCTGCTCATCATTGACGAAGAGCAGCGCTTTGGTGTCAAGCACAAGGAGCGCTTGAAGCAGTTGCGGACCAACGTTGACGTTTTGACGCTGACGGCCACGCCAATCCCACGAACGCTGAACATGGCGATGGTGGGTGCCCGTGACCTCTCCGTTATCGAGACGCCACCGTTGAACCGTTTCCCTATCCAGACCTACGTGGTTGAACTGGATTGGACCCTGGTTCGAGACGTCATCCAAAAGGAAATGGCCCGAAACGGTCAGGTCTTCTACCTGCATAACCGGGTGGCTGACCTCGAGCAGATTCGCTCCCAGATTGAAGACGTCGTGCCCGACGCCCGGGTGGCCGTCATTCACGGTCAGATGTCCGAGGTGCAACTGGAATCGATTCTGTACGACTTCTTGAACGGCGAGTTCGATGTTTTGGTCACGACGACCATCATCGAAACCGGTGTCGACATTCCAAACGCCAATACGTTGATTGTCGATAACGCCGACCACATGGGTCTCTCCCAGCTCTACCAGCTGCGCGGTCGTGTCGGCCGTTCGGCCCGTCTGGCCTATGCCTACTTCACCTACCCATTCACCAGGACGCCGTCCGAAGAAGGGGAGAAGCGCCTGGAAGCCATCCGCGATTTCACGGAGCTTGGTTCAGGGTTCAAGATTGCCATGCGCGACCTGTCCATTCGTGGTGCGGGTGACCTACTCGGAAAACAGCAGCACGGCTTCATCGATTCCGTCGGATACGACCTGTACACGCAGATGCTAAAGGACGCCGTTGCCAAGAAACAGGGCGAAGACGTGCCTGCTGAAGACCAGCAAAAGACCGACGCGGAGTTGGTCCTGGGCGTTTTGGCCTACCTGCCTGACGATTACGTCGAAGACAACGCGCAGAAGGTTAGCCTGTACCAGCAGATCCGATCGGCCCGGACCGACGATGACTTTGACACCGTGGAAGACGATTTGACGGACCGTTTCGGTGAGCTGCCGGACGAGGCTGCCCGCTTGATTCTCGTATCCCGGATTAAGAACGTGGCCGACCTGGCTCAGGTGACGCAGATTCGCCGCCAGAAGAACCAGATTACGGTGCGCTTCAACGAGGCCATTTCGAAGAAGTTGGCCGGCGAGACCATCTTTGCCTGCCTGAAGGACGTGCCTTACAAGGCGGTTGTGGACGGTAAGACAGAGCAGTTGGCCGTGACGCTGACCGTAGATTTGAAGCAGGAGTCCGCTTACTGGATGAACGCTTTGAAGGACTTCTTGGAAGTGGTGTTGGAAGAAACGGACGAAGAAAATGACAAAGTCGGTGCCGAACCCGGCACCGGAGATGATGCCAACAGCACAGAAGAATAAATAGAAAAGAGACAAACGATGCGGATTGATAAGTTTTTAAAGTTGTCACGTATTATTAAGCGCCGGACGGTTGCCAAGGAATTGGCTGACCAAGGCCGTATCTCAATCGATGGTAAGGTGGTGAAGTCATCAGCCAACGTTGGGACAAACAACATCGTCGAGATTCGTTTTGGAAACAAGACGTCAACCTTCAAGGTTTTGAAGCTTCAAGACATCGTGAAAAAAGACGAAGCACAAGACATGTACGAAGTCGTTTCTGAGACTTACGAGCGCGATTACAACGAAGAAGTTTAAAAAAAGCTTAATCTTCGGCGAAACTTGCTTGTAACTATGACATAATTGTGTAAGAATAATCGTAAGGAGAAATTGGACATGCCAGGCGATAACAGTCGACTACAACCAAATATTCGACCATTGAACGCCCGCATTGCCCAGCAAATCGCAGCGTCTGATGAAAAGCGCGAAGCGGCGCGTCGGCACTACAAGAAGGCCCACGCCCGTCGTCGAAAGCAGATCATCTTCGTTGGAATGGCGATTGCGTCGGTCTTCATGATGCAACTTGTCTTTGGGCAAGTGCGTCTCCACGCCGCCAACCAAACGCTGACGAAGTCCGAAAACCAGTTGGCGTCCGTTCAAAAGACGAACAGCTCACTGAAAAAGGAGGCCAAGCAACTTCAAGACGAAAAGTACTTGAAGCAAATCCTCCGGGATAAGTACGGTTACTCCAAAAAAGACGAAATTATTTACAATCTGCCTGATAAGCAGGCCTAATTAAAAGCCACCCTTTTTGGGTGGCTTTTCTAACATCTATGACAAAAACCATCCAACAAACAATTGAAAAATTTGACCTTCCGAGTAAGGTCGTTGTTGCTTGCTCCGGCGGTCTTGATTCGACGGTTCTTCTAGAAAGCCTGGTTCGTTTCCGACCGGATTTGAACATTAGCGTGGCTCACGTGAATTACCATTTGCGCACCGACGCGGACGCCGATGCCGACTTTGTTCGCGCAACGGCAGCCGATCACGGGCTGGACTTTTACGAGAAGATCGTTGACCTTTCAAATGAAAGGAACGGCGTGGAAGAAAAGGCGCGCGATATTCGCTACGCCTTCTTCCAGGAGGTGGCGCAAAAGAGCAACGCCGAAGGAATTGTATTAGCCCAGCACAAAAACGACCAGGCGGAGACAATCCTCCTTCAAATCATTCGTGGTGGTGCCAACCAGCAAAAGGCGGGGATGCATGCTCGTTCTGGGGAATACTACCGTCCCTTCTTGGACTTATCCAAGGCGGAACTTCTTGCATATGCTAAAAAAAATAAGCTCGACTGGCATGAAGACATCACGAACTTGGACCCGGACTACACGCCAAGAAACAAGATTCGAAACGAAGTGCTGCCAGCCCTCGAAGAAATTAACGGGCACGCCGTCGACCACCTGGTGCAGTGGGCGAAGGGGGCTCAAAAAGAGCAGGCCTTTTTGTCTGAATCCGTGAAGGCGGATTTGGCGATGTTTAAGACCGACTACCGTCAGATTAAGGTGGACTGGTGGCCCTTCTTCTTAAAGGAACTTGCAAAAGACGCTGGTCTTTACCAACTAAAGGAAGATCAAGTGGACGCCTTTTGCCACCTGTTAGAAAACGATCGTAAGCCGAACGGGGCTGTGGCTTTGAGCCAGGGATATTCCTTTTTCAAATCATACGACCGGGTTTCGGTCCGGAAAAGCCCGTCTAATCCCGAAAAAAGCGGTAAAAATTTGCTAAAAGCAGGGCAAAAGAAACGCCGTCTTGTGTTAGAATTAGACCAATGGTATTTTTTGGCTGATTTAATGTTAGCGGTTCAAAATAAGGAGCAGGTAAAGCAATCCGGTTCGGTTTTGACTTTGCCAGCTGATTTAAACGGACCACTGACGATCGAACAGGCGGATGAAAACTCAGAGGTGCCCATCAAGGGTGGCCACAAGAGTGTTCGACGCTTGCTCATCGACCAGAAGATTTCCCAAGAAGTCAGGTCAGAGACCTACCTCTTGTTAGACAGAACAGAAAATGTTTTGGCCGTTTGGCTGGGCAAGGAGCGCTGGTATAAGAGCGCAAATTGGCCGGCTGACCGTCCAAGTGGCAAGCAATGCTTAGTATGGCGAATTGAGGGAAACTAGTGAATAACGATATTTCTGAAGTACTATTTAACGAGGCCCAGATTGAAGAGGCCGCAAACCGTTTGGGTAAGCAGATTACAAAGGACTACGAAGGGCAAAAGCCCTTGGTCTTGTCCGTGTTGAAGGGGGCTTACCTCTGGACTGCTGACGTCATCCGCAAGATTGACTTGTACGTGGACTTGGAATTCATCAAGATTTCTTCTTACCACGGTGGTGTGTCATCATCCAACGAAATCGCGTTGGTGACAGACGTCCAATCTGACGTAAAGGGTCGCGACATCTTGATTCTTGAAGACATCGTGGACACCGGTCAGTCACTCCAGTTCTTGGAAGACCTCTTGTTGTCACGCGGAGCAAACTCCGTTCGAGTGGCCACCCTTTTGGATAAGAAGGAAGGACGCAAGGTCGATATCAAGGCGGACTATGTCGGCTTTGACGTCCGCAACGAATTCGTTGTTGGTTACGGCTTGGACTACAAGGGTCTCTACCGAAACTTGCCATACGTTGGTATTTTGAAACAAGAGATTTACTCATAAAAGTTCTTCTAACTTTTAAGGATTCGCCGAATCGGCCTTGGCCGATTTCGACTTATATCATTACGAAACAGGATTGAGGATTTTTAGATGAAAAACGAAAACGGTAACGGAGGCTTTTTCAAAAGCTCCTTCCTCTATGTGATCATCTTTTTGGCAGTGATCGCCGGAATCTACTCCTTCATGGGTGGTTCAAACACGAAGACAAAGACGCTTTCTCAAAGCGAATTCGTCCAAGCACTGTCTGATAAAGAAATTGATTCCTTCAGCATGCAACCGGGTCAAGACGTTTACAACGTGACCGGTACGTACAAGCAATCAAAGAAGGAAAAGCAAAACGGCAATAACTCCGGTTTGAACGCGTTGATCTCACAGCAATCAACGACGACGAAGTTCCAAACGTCTGTTTTGGAAAACGACTCTTCCGTTAAGAACGTGACGGACTTGGCTAAGAAGACGAAGACGGAAATGACGACGAAGCCCGCCGCTTCATCTGGTTTCTGGTTGAACTTGGTCATCTCCGTTGTGCCAATGCTTCTGATTTTGGGAATCGCCTACATGATGATGTCTCAATCAGGTAAGGGCGGCCAAGGCGGCATGATGGGTCAGTTTGGTAAGTCAAAGGCTAAGCCATCAAACCCAGAAGATAACAAAACCCGCTTTGAAAACGTGGCCGGTGCCGACGAAGAGAAGGAAGAACTTGTCGAAGTTGTTGAATTCTTGAAGTCACCAAAGCGCTTTACTGAAATGGGTGCCCGTATTCCAAAGGGTGTCTTGCTCGAGGGACCTCCGGGAACTGGTAAGACGATGCTCGCCAAGGCGGTTGCCGGTGAAGCATCCGTCCCATTCTTCTCAATGTCTGGTTCTGACTTCGTCGAAATGTTCGTCGGAGTTGGTGCTTCACGTGTCCGTGACCTCTTCGAACAGGCCAAAAAGACTGCCCCAGCCATCATTTTCATTGATGAAATTGATGCCGTTGGTCGCCGTCGTGGTTCTGGTGTCGGTGGTGGAAACGACGAACGTGAACAAACGCTGAACCAAATCTTGATTGAAATGGATGGTTTCGATAACTCTGAAGGTGTCATTGTTTTGGCATCAACGAACCGTTCTGACGTCTTGGATCCCGCCTTGCTCCGTTCTGGTCGTTTCGACCGTAAGATCATGGTTGGTGCCCCCGATGTTAAGGGACGTGAAGCCATCTTGAAAGTCCACGCAAAGAACAAGCCTTTGGCTCCTTCCGTGGACTTGAAGGCCATCGCTCACCAGACGCCTGGATACGTCGGAGCCGATTTGGAAAACTTGCTGAACGAAGCGGCCTTGCTTGCTGCTCGTCGCAACAAGAAGGAAATCGACACGGCCGACTTGGACGAAGCCGAAGATCGAATCTTCCAAGGTCCTGCAAAGGCTAACAAGACGATGTCCGAGCTCGAACGGAAGACAACGGCCTTCCACGAAGCTGGACACGCCTTGGTTGGATTGGTTAAGTCCGACGCTTCAGTTGTTCGTAAGGTTACCATCGTTCCTCGTGGCCGCATTGGTGGTTACGCCTTGATGACGCCAAAGACGGACCGTTACAACATCCGATTCTCAGAAGCCAAGGAACGCTTGGCTGGATTGATGGGTGGACGTGCCGCCGAAATGACGACTTTTAACGAAGCATCATCTGGTGCTTCAAACGATTTCCAACAGGCTACGAACTTGGCCCGTCAGATGGTAACTGCTTACGGTATGTCTGACAAGTTGGGAATGGTTCAACTCGAAGGTAACGCTTCTGTCGGATACGACGAAGCGGGTGGTGCGAAGTCTTACTCAGATGAAACTGCCGCAACCATCGATTCTGAAGTTCGTCGTTTGACGCAAGAAGCATTCGACGAAGCCAAGAAGATTTTGACGGAACACAAGGACAAGTTGGAACAAATCGCCAACGCCTTGCTTGAAGTTGAATCACTTGATGAAAAGCAAATTAAAGACATCTATGAAACCGGAACCTTTACCAAGAAGGGTGAAGAAGATGACGGTGATGCCAAGTCTTATGATGAAACGAAGGCTGCCTTGAACCACAAGGAAGACGAAGTGGAAGACGCGGAAGCAAAGGGAGAAGATCCAAAGGAAGCTGAAGACGCCGATAAGGCCGAAGCAGAAACGCCTGACGATGCCCCAGCAGACGACGATTCAAAGTCATAAGCAGAATGAAAAGTTGGCCCTAGCGCCAGCTTTTTTGCTTGAAAGGAGGGCCGTATGGCCGATCAATTAATCAAAGTCATTACCAAGGACGAAGCGTTTCGTGCCTTTGCCTTGGATGGAACAAAGTTAGTGGAAGAAGCCGCTGAATCACACGAAACGAGCCGTTTGGCGACCGTTGTTTTAGGCCGTGCTCTACTCGCCACTGAAATTCTTGCCCAGGCTTCATTGAAGGGTGAAGAACGCTTGAACGTGAAGATGGCGGGCCGCGGACCAATCGGTCAAATCGTGACCGAAGCCGACACGAAGGGTGCCGTGCGTGGCTACGTTTCAAATCCTGAAATTGAAAACATCGTAAACGACCATAACCAGTTGAACGTCGCGGGTGCCGTTGGTAACAACGGGGCCTTTACGGTGACGAAGTTTGCGCCATATTCAAATCCATACATTGGGCAATCCATCATGGTGTCCGGTGAAATCGGTGACGACTTCACCTACTACCTGACGCACTCCGAGCAGATTCCGTCTGTTATCGGTGTTGGGGTAACGATGAATCCTGACGACACGGTTAAGGCCGCTGGTGGGTTCATGGTACAGGCATTGCCTGGTGCCACGGATGCCCAATTGGCTGATTTGAACCAAAAGCTTCAAGATATGCCAGCCCTGGCAACCTTGCTGGGACGAAAAGAAGGACCATTGGCCATTTTGGATGCCATCTTTGGTGATCAAAACTACGATGAGCTCCAAGCCATGCAAATTGGATTGGCCGCTGAACCAGCTAAGGAAGCTTACGCCGCACAATTGGCCACTTTGCCATCACATGAGATTCAAGCCATGATTGATGAAGATGGTGGGGCAGAAATTCGCGGTAAGTTCTCAGGTAAAAAGCACTACTTTACCGCCGCGGAATTAGACACGATTTTGCAGGAAGTCTTGAAGCGTGAAGCTGATGACGAAAAGCAAAAAGAGCAAGACGAACAAGAAAACGATACAAAGAAGGATTAAAAAGTCCTAAAGTCGGCTGTGGCCGACTTTTTAAATGGGACGTGTTTTGCTATACTAAACATTAGATAAATCCGAGATAACCAAGGAAGGTAACCATTCATGGCTGAAGAAAAAGCCCTTAATGATCAGATGCGTGCCCGCCGTCAGAAGATGAAGGCGCTCCAAGATGATCTTCAAATCGATCCCTTCGGACATCGCTTTGACCGCGATTCCCTAGCGGCTGATCTCCACGAAAAGTACGACAACAAAACACAGGAAGAATTGGAAGCAAATCCAGTTCACGTTATCATTGCAGGTCGAATGGTAGCCAAGCGTGGGGCCGGTAAGGTCATCTTCGCTGACTTCCGTGACCGTTCAGGACAAATCCAGGTTTACGCACGTCGTGATGACTTGGGTGACAACTACCCAATCATCAAGCGTTCAGACTTGGGTGACTTCATCGGTATCGCCGGTACGATGATGAAGACGGAAGCTGGTGAATTGACGGTCTTGGCAACTCACTTGACGCACTTGTCAAAGGCTTTGCGTCCAATGCCTGATAAGTACCACGGCATTTCTGACGTTGAAACGAAGTACCGTAAGCGTTACTTGGACCTCATTGCCAACAACGACTCATTGGTTCGTTTCCAACAACGTTCAAAAATTATCGCAGCCATCCGTAAGTACATGGACGAACACCAGTTCATGGAAGTGGAAACGCCAATCTTGCAGACGCAAGCTGGTGGTGCCGCTGCCAAGCCATTCATCACGCACCACAACGCATTGAACATCGACATGTACATGCGTATCGCCACTGAGCTTTACTTGAAGCGTTTGATTGTTGGTGGAATGGAACGTGTCTACGAAATCGGTCGTATCTTCCGTAACGAAGGAATGGATGCCAAGCACAACCCAGAGTTTACGACGATGGAATCATACGCCGCATACTTTGATTTCCACGACGTGATGGACCAAACCGAAGGAATCTTCAAGGCTGCCGCAGCCGTTGTGTCAGACGACTTGAAGGTAACGTACCAAGGTGTTGAAATCGACTTGAACAAGCCATTTGCACGTAAGCACATGGTTGACTTGATTAAGGAGAAGTCCGGTGTGGACTTCTGGCCTGAAATGTCAGTGGAAGAAGCGCAAAAGCTTGCTGACGACAAGGGTGTGAAGTACGAAAAGTTCTGGGGCGTTGGTCACATCATTAACGCCTTCTTCGATGAATTCGTTGAAGATACGTTGGTACAACCAACGATTGTTTACGGACACCCAGTGGAAGTGTCACCTTTGGCTAAGAAGAACGCCGAAGACCCACGTTTCACGGACCGTTTCGAAATCTTCATCATGGGTTCTGAATACGGAAACGCCTTTACGGAATTGAACGATCCAATCGATCAACGTGCCCGTTTTGAAGCCCAAGTCGCAGAACGTGAAAACGGAAACGACGAAGCTGAAGGAATCGATGAAGACTTCATCGAGGCCTTGGAATACGGTATGCCACCAACAGGTGGTTTGGGAATTGGAATCGACCGTTTGGTCATGTTGTTAACGGATACGACAACCATCCGCGATGCCATCTTGTTCCCAACGATGCGTCCATAAAAAATAAGTTAAACAATTGACGTACTTAGTTTTTGCTTGTATACTAATCAAGTTGAGTTAAGTACTCATTATTCCGAATTAGCTCAGTTGGTAGAGCACACGACTGTTAATCGTGTTGTCGTCGGTTCGAGCCCGACATTCGGAGTTTTCAAAAAAGTTCATATATTTAAAAAGTCAGCAAACGCTGGCTTTTTTTGTTGCTTTTTAAAGAAAAACAAGCTATCATATTCGATAGTGTTAAGACAGTTGTCCGCACAAAATAATTGGCGTCTGTGAGCGTCACTTTTGAAAGGAATAAAAAACCATGCAAGAAGCAGCAACTACGCAGAAGCCGGAACACCTCCGCTACCGCGACTTTACGAAGAACCAGAAGTTAACCCTCTGGTCAACGACGACGGGATTTGGTTTGGAGCACATGGATCAGCTCTTTATCTCATTCGCGATGTCATCAATCATTGCCTCATTGCACATCTCGAACTTTGCCGGAGGATTCATTTCAACGATCTCAATGTTTGGATCATTGATTGGTGGACTTTTCTTCGGAATGTTGGCCGACCGCATCGGTCGTGTTCGCGTCTTTACTTGAACGCTTATTATCGTGGCCTTCGCCACTGGTATGATTTACTTTGCCCACAACATTTGGTTGGTTTACTTGTTCCGCTTCATTGCGGGAGTTGGAACCGGAGCCGAATACGGTGCCGGCGTAACGTTGATTGCCGAAAACTTCGCTGGTAAGAAGATCGGTAAGTTGACGTCACTCACGCAGATTGGTGGGCAGGTTGGTGCTGTTTTGTCAGCCATCGCCTCAGCCATCATCATCCCAACCTTCGGATGGAACGCCTTGTTCTTGGTCGGTTTGGTACCGGTGCTTTTGGCCTTTGTCTTCCGCCTTCACGTGAAGGAATCAGACGAATTTGAAGCTGAAAAGAAGCACCGTGCTGAATCAAAGGAAACGGTTGTTGAAAAGGCACCAATCCTTGAAGTCTTCCGCACGCCAGCCATGGCTTACCAAACGATTGCTTTGATTTTGATGATGATGATTCAAATCGGTGGTTACTACGGTTTGATGAACTGGTTGCCAAAGATCATGCAAAAGCAATTGCACTTGTCCGTTTCAGGTTCATCACTCTGGATGATCGTAACGATCGTTGGGATGTCACTTGGAATGTACATGTTCGGGTTCTTCTTAGACAACTTTGGCCCACGAATGGCCTTCGGCGTATTCTTGGCTTTGGCCGGAATTTCAGTATACTTGCTCTTGATTGCCCACAGTGCATGGTCACTACTCATCATCATGATGGTCGTTGGATTCTTCTCCAACGGTATGTATGGTGGTTACGGAGTAGTTGTTTCACGTTTGTACCCAACGTACGCCCGTGTAACGGCGAACTCAGTGGTTTCTTCATGTGGAAAGTTCCTGGGAGGATTCTTCCCACCAGTTATCGGTTGGTTGATGGACAAGTACACGTTGGGACACGTGATGATGTTCTTCACGGCGATGTATCTCTTCTCACTCTGCGTGATGTTGACGATTCCAGCCTTCCGTCGCAAGGATATCAAGTTCTAATACAAGTTATTTAAAACAGTTTAAGAGTCGCTTTTGGCGGCTCTTTTTTTGTTGAAATAATGCTTGCGAGGGGGCGTGATTTTAGGTATAGTAACATGTGTTTAAATTTTATAAAAACGCATCATTCACGAAATAATTGACGCCTGTGAGCGTCGGTTTTGAAAGGACATTCAAATAATGACAAACGCTGCTACTGATGCAGACCAAGTCCACTTTAAGGACTTTACGAAGCATCAAAAAGTAACAATGGTCTCAACGACGGCCGGCTTCTCTCTAGAACACATGGACCACTCGTTGATTCCAATTGCAACGACTGCCATCGTCTCTTCTTTGGGCGTAACCCAAGCCGCGGCTGGGTTGATTACAACCTTTGCCATGACGGGTACGCTTTTGGGAGGACTGTTCTTTGGAATCTTGGCTGACAAAATTGGTCGCGCTAAGATCTTCAACTGGACGATTTTCGTGGTTGCCTTTGCAACCGCAGCCCTTTACTTCGCAGACAACATCTACGAAATCTACGCCTTGAAGTTCTTGGCCGGTTTCGGAACCGCAGCCGAATACGGTGCTGGGGTGACGTTGATTGCCGAAAGTTTTGCTGGTAAGAAGATTGGTCGTTTGACTTCCCTTGCACACATTGGTGGACAGACGGGAACGATTTTGGCAGCCATAGCCTCTGCGCTTATCCTGCCTCGATACGGTTGGAACGCACTCTGCCTCTTTGGTTTGTTGCCAATCGCCTTTGCCTTCTTCGTTCGTCGTAACTTGACGGATTCAGCTGAATTCGAAGAAGCACGTCAAAAGCGCGAAGATGAAAAGAAGAAGCAGAAGATGCCGTTGATCGAAGTCTTCAAGACGCCAGCTTTGGCTTATCAAACCATTGCCTTGGTCTTGATGATGATGGTTCAAATTGGTGGGTACTACGGTATCTTGACTTGGTTGCCAAAGACGATGCAGGCCCACTTGGGCTTGCCGGTTGGTAAGTCCACGATGTGGACCGTTGCCATGGTCATCGGGATGTCACTTGGAATGTACTTCTTCGGTTCATTCTTGGACCGCTTTGGCCCTCGTAAGGCCTTCGGATTCTTCCTTGGATTCTCAGCCTTGGCTTTGTACTTGCCAACGCTTGCACACAACGCATGGTCACTCTTGGCCATCATGTTGGTGGTTGGGTTCTTCTCAAACGGTATGTACGCCGGATTCGGTGTGATTGTTTCACGTTTGTACCCAGCTGAAGCTCGTGTGACGGCTAACTCAGTGGTGTCATCCGGTGGAAAGTTCCTTGGTGGATTCTTCCCATTCATCGTTGGTTCTTTGATGGACAAGTTGACGGTGAACCACGTTTTGATGTTCTTCACGTTGAGCTACTTGTTCTCACTTGCTGTGATGCTCTCAATTCCAGCATTGCGTAGCAAGAACACGAAATTCTAATTAAATAATTAATATCTAGCCACTCGTTTCGAGTGGCTTTTTTTATTGCCATTGTAAAGTCAAAGGCAAACCAGGCCGCTTTATCCGTATTCTCCACCCAAAAAAGAAGGGAGGTGTGAGGATTTATGATGCTCTTTTTTAGCTAAAACAGCTCGTACTCAGGCTTACCAGGCGCCAATGATCCAAATCTGAATTAAGACCGGTTTTGACTTTTTCATTTGTCGCTAAAATTCACCCAAAAAAGGTAAAAAATAAGGAGAAAAACGTTGACAGTTATAAGCTCAGATGGCATAATTAAATAGTTGTTTTGATACAGCAAAAGCATTATTCCGAATTAGCTCAGTTGGTAGAGCACACGACTGTTAATCGTGTTGTCGTCGGTTCGAGCCCGACATTCGGAGTATGCCGATGTAGCTCAGTTGGTAGAGCACGGGTATCGTAAACCTGGGGTCGAAGGTTCGAATCCTTTCGTCGGCACTAAGCAAAAGCACTCAGTTTTCTGAGTGCTTTTTTTGTGTCCTTTTTGAACGGAAAGAGAGACAAAATCTTATGGTTAATTAGGCCAATTATTCGACTGAAAAAGGCGGGTGCAAACCCGTCTTTTTTGCGTTATTAAACAGTAAAAATTTCTTTGTATAACATCGCCAAAAACCCTTGATAAAGCTTTTTTACCTGTTATTCTAAAGGTGTTACAAGTCACTTTTTTAAACCTATTATGGGAGGTACAAAATGAAAACATGGTCTGCTTTACAAGTCGTGGATTGGATGCGTCTTCATAGTTTTGCTGAACTGAAATGCAACCCAAATGCGGAAGAACTCACACAAATGAAAGCCATGAAGCTGCTTTACTATGCTCAAGGTCTGGCTCTTGCGGTATTCGGTGAACCTTTGTTCAAAGAAAATTTACTAGCCTATCGTTATGGCCCCGTGGTTGAAACTGTTCATGAACGCTACAAGCACTATCGGGGTATTGTACATATCACTATGCCTGATGGCTTTGTGGTAAACGAAGAAAACGGAATAGATCCTGACGCTCTGGAAAACTATACAGCGATTTTTGAAGATCCCGAAAGCAATAGCGTTTTGCGGAATGTAATGAAGTTGTATGGGGAAGAATCAGCCACTGAATTGATGGAACGGACACATGAGGAGCGTCCATGGAAAGAAACAGAGCAGAGTGGTGTTATTGACCTGGAACTAATTAAGCAGTATTTCACTGACGAAGTTGTAGAAAAGGACGTGTAAATGAAAAATACTAAGAAGATTAAGGAATCAAGCTTTCGTAGTTATGAATTAGAATTTCCCTTGTTTAATTTCACTTTTCTAACAAGCATGAAACGTTATGACTTGAATCGTCAGGAAAATGATAGCGTTTCAAAAATTCTATTGAAGAAACTGATGATGCTGTCTCAGTTGCCAATCGATAAGTTAATTGCTTTAAGAAGGGAAAGCGGATTAGAAGTTATCTCTGAGAATCAAGTGAAGCGAGATGTGATTCCAAACGTATTTTCTGAAAGTGGTCGTTATGAAGAGTGCTTTAATGGGCTCTTTGTATTACGTCTTGGTAAGTCCGGACGTCTGCTGTTAAAACGTCGCCATGAGGTCTTTTACGTCATTGCCGTGGACACGCATTTTGACTTATATAGTCACTAAGGAGGTGTTTGATGGACGTCAAATTAAAACTAAAAGATAAAATCACCGCCTTTTTTTCTGGAATTGGTTATCTGAATTTTGTCGGAAGCATCCCGATTCATACTTATCAAGGAGAAACGATGAGTCCCGAGGAAGAAGACTACTGGGCAATTTATTCAGATTGGAAAGCGGTAGGTGATGATATGCGATGGGCGATGCGAAAGGTGGATGAAGAGATTGGAAGAAAAGAATAAGTCTTTTTCTGATTATGCAGTATCGAAAAATTTGTATCTTGGCCCAATTCCCCCTGCAAATGAGTTGGACTATTATCGTCAAATAGATGCTTCTCTTCCGAAGAAAATTATGAGGATGTCTGAAAGACAAAGTGATCATCGAATGGAACAATCATCAAGAGCGCTGGATATTCGTGAACAAGAATTAGCGCTAGCTAAGTTGGGAATCGTTTGTGGTTGCTTACTATTGAATTTTGCCTTAATAGCAGCTTTCTTCATGATTTATAAAGTCCAGTACACTGGTGGAGTCTTTTCGATATTCGGAGTCTTGTGTGCAGTTGTAACAACGTGGTTTACAATGGCTCGAAAGAAAAATTAGGCAAAAAAAGCAGACCCGAAGGTCTGCTTTTTTCTTATGCGGATGGCGGGAGTCGAACCCGCACGTCCTAAAGCGGACACAGGATCCTTAATCCTGCGCGTCTGCCAATTCCGCCACATCCGCAACTTAACTCATCAAAGTTTACAGAGGTTTACGCTTTTTGTCAAGCAGACAAATAAAATTTACTAATCTTTTCGTCGAAGCCTCAAATATTTGTTAAACTAATACAGGATTGGAGAATGCCGATGAAATTATTTAAGTGGTCCAAACAAGACCAACAAGTAAAAGAAGACCAGAGCCAACTCGAATTGCTGCAAGCAGAAAACGATGAACTCTTAGGTCAGATCGAGTCCTTAAAGCTCGACGTTACAGAATTAGAAGTTGAAAAGGCTCACTTGGAAGACGTGTTGTCACGTTCCGGATACAAGAAGCGCATCATCCGTATCGGCTTAGGATTGCTCGTCTTGGTCGTAACCTATGCAGGACTTGTGTTGGTTGGTGAACGTTCAACGAACCTTCCGTGGTTATTGCTCATTGAAGCAGCCTTCATCTTCTTTATGGGAAGAGGGGACGATAAGTGATGAAAAAGAATCGTCGACCACTTGTTTTAGCCAACTGGAAAATGAATATGCAGCCTGAAGATGTTGCACCATACTTGGACGTGATTTTACCAGAAGTTGAAAAGGATGAAGACGCTGACGTTGCTGTTGCAGGTCAAAACCTCTACCTTGCCCAAATGGTCCAACAATCAAAGGGGTCCCGACTTGCCATCGCTGCTCAAGACGCTCACTGGGAAGACAAGGGAGCCTTCACCGGCGAAACGTCACCGAAGGCGCTAAAAGCAATTGGCGTGTCATACGTGATGATCGGACACTTTGAGCGTCGAAAGCTCTTTAACGAAACGGACGAACGCGTGAACTTGAAGACCAAGGCCGCTTTGAAGAACGGCTTGAAGCCAATCGTTGATTTGGACGAAGACTTGTCTGCTTACGATGGACAAGCACTTGACCAGGTTGAACTGGGCCAGCTGAAAAAGGCTTTGGATGGTATCTCTGAAGAAGAGATGCAAAACGTTGCCATCGCCTACGAGCCAACCTGGGCCATTGGGTCAGGTGAAGCGGCATCGGCTGAGCAGGCTGAGCAGTCCGCAGCTTTGATTCGCGCCTCCCTCGCCAACTTGTACAACCAAGACTTAGCTGATCAGACTCGAATTCTGTACGGTGGATCGGTTAACACGGATAACGCCGCTTCTTTCTTTAAGCAAGAAGACATTGACGGAATCTTGGTTGGTAAGGCGGCCTTGAATCCACAGACTTTCTTGGATTTGATTGACATTGCTCAACAAGGATAAAAAACGCTAAATAAGAATGACGGAGCCAGCCACCCTCGTGGCTGACTTTTTTATTTGCTTTAATCTTAGAAGAAAAGTCGAAAATTGGGCATTCTTGCACAAATTCCTGTTCAATTTGAGTTTTAAGGGTGTTATACTTTAATTGGAATTGTATAAACAATAACCCACATACAAAAGGAGAACAGATAGATGTCTTTGATTTCTGATATTATCGCACGCGAAGTCCTCGACTCACGTGGAAACCCTACGGTTGAAGCCGAAGTGATCACTGAAGTTGGTGGATTTGGACGTGGAATCGTCCCATCAGGTGCCTCAACTGGTGAACACGAAGCCGTTGAATTGCGTGACGGTGACAAGAAGCGCTTTGGTGGAAAGGGAACGACTAAGGCCGTTGCCAACGTTAACGGACCAATCGCTAAGGCTTTGGTTGGAAAGTTCGACGTAACTGACCAACGTGCCATCGACCAAGCAATGATCGACTTGGACGGAACGCCAAACAAGGGTAAGTTGGGTGCCAACGCTATCTTGGCCGTTTCTATCGCTGCTGCCCGTGCGGCTGCTGACGAATTGGGAATGCCTTTGTTCTCATACATTGGTGGTATGAACTCATACGTATTGCCAACGCCAATGATGAACGTTATCAACGGTGGTGCTCACTCAGATAACAAGGTTGACTTCCAAGAATTCATGATCATGCCTGTTGGTGCTCCTTCAATGAAGGAAGCCATCCGTTATGGTGCAGAAACTTTCCACGAATTGAAGAAGTTGTTGGCCGCTGACGGTAAGGCTACTTCAGTTGGTGACGAAGGTGGATTTGCTCCTGACTTCGCAAACAACGAAGAACCTTTGCAATACTTGATCAAGGCCATCGAAGGTGCTGGCTACAAGCCAGGTAAGGACATCGCCATCGCTGTCGATGTTGCTTCTTCTGAATTGTGGGACGCAGACAAGTCAAAGTACGTTTTGCGTTGGTCAACTAAGGAAGAATTCTCAACGCCAGAATTCATCAAGTACTTGGAAGGCTTGGCAGACCGTTACCCAATCATCTCAATCGAAGATCCAATCGACGAAAACAACTGGGATGACTGGGCAGAAATCACTAAGGAATTGGGCAAGAAGGTTCAATTGGTTGGTGATGACTTCTTCGTTACGAACACGAAGTTCTTGGAGAAGGGTATCAAGATGGGTGCCGCTAACTCAATCTTGATCAAGGTTAACCAAATCGGAACGATGACTGAAACGCTCGAAGCTATCGAAATGGCTAAGGAAGCTGGTTACACGGCTATCGTTTCACACCGTTCAGGTGAAACGGAAGATACGACGATCTCTGACTTGGTTGTTGCTACGAACGCCGGCCAAATCAAGACTGGTTCAATGTCACGTACTGACCGTATCGCAAAGTACAACCAATTGATCCGTATCGAAGAATTGTTGGATACGACTGCTAAGTACAAGGGTGTTAACTCATTCTACAACTTGTCAGCACAAGCTCGTGAAGCTATCCAAGCTAAGTAATTCTTTATAAAGAAAAACGCTCTTCGGAGCGTTTTTTTGTGCTCTCATTCGTAGTATTAGTTAGGGAGTTGCATAAGAACTGAAAGGAGCAACTATGCCAAAACGATGCTTATGGGTTGAATCAGAGAAAGCAACCGATATCTTACTGCGTTATCATGATGACGAATACAGTCGAATCGTTCGCGATGAGCGTTTGACCTTTGAGTGGCTTTCGCTCGAATTATTTCAGTCAGGATTAAACTGGCGTGTCGTGCTTTCAAAAAGGGCGGCATTGCAGCGGGCGTTTGCCTATTTTAACGTCGATCAAATTGCCACATTCACGGAAGATGATGTCAAAAGACTACTAGAAGACCCAAACATCATCCGAAATCGATCAAAAATTGAGGCGGTTATACAAAACGCTAAGGAAATTGCTGACTGGCACGAGCGAGGATTAACACTTAACGGATACTGTTGGGATGAAGCCGAAGGCGAGCGTCAAGATGTTGGTGCCCAACCTGGGGAAAAACTAGCGCCAACCACCCCCTTATCCCAAAAGATTAGTCGAGAACTAAAAGCTTCTGGCTTTTCTTTTACGGGCCCGGTGGTGATTGAGTCGTTCTTACAAGCAATAGGCATTCACAACGGACATAACCAGGATTGTGATTGGCATGATGTGCTGTAAAGTTGTTTCGTTTCATTGCAAAAAAAGAGCAAAAGAAAAAGGACGAGCGAATGCTCGTCCTTTTTTTCATAGTGCGCGATCCGGGAGTCGAACCCGGATTGCAAGAACCGGAATCTTGAGTGCTATCCATTACACCAACCGCGCGAACTATGTAATTATAACCTATTTTTTATCGATTTCCAAGTAGGTTTCACCTATCTTATCGAAGGTAATCCGCCCCGCAAAGCGGTTTGTGAGTTCTTCTTCGAAGGCATGAACGTCTTCTGGAGCAACAGCCACTTCATGGTGCACAGCCGTGTCATAAGACGTGTCATGAACCAAATATTCGTTTTCCTTTAGCCAGTAAGTGAGCTCGTCGTTATTGGAATAATCAACGGTTAGTTTTAGAACGGCCCGGTTTAAACGTTCAACTAAACCAAGATCATCCAAACCGCCCGCGGTTGTTCCAGCATATGCGCGGATCAAACCACCTGCACCAAGCTTGATTCCCCCAAAGTAACGGGTGACGATGGCTAAACAGTTGTGCACGCCCTGTTTCTGCAAGACTTCAAGCATTGGCACGCCAGCCGTACCTGAAGGTTCACCATCGTCGGTGTAGCGCTTGATTTCGTCGTTGTCACCGATGACATAGGCATGAACGTTATGGGTTGCCTTGTAGTGTTTCTTGTTGATCATCTCGATTTTTTCTTTGGCTTCGTCTTCGCTATTAACGCGAACCAAGTAAACGATGAAATCAGATTTCTTGATTGTTTGTTCCCAGGTGCCTTCTTGAGGTTTTAATAAGTAAAAGTGTTCCATGTTTCGTATTATATCACGGGGGAAAGAGAGGAGAGAAGAAAGGAAAGGTTGATTTTTAGGTGCTATAAGAAAGGAGCCAAAATGGAAGGGATTAAAAGAGAGCGGATGAACGACGGCATTCTATACGGACGCTTGCTGACGTGGCCAAAAGTTTGGCCAGTTCCAAAAGGAGTGACGGTGATTGAGCCCTTCAAAAACGGTCGGTGTTTTCGCTGTGGTCAAAACGAACACAGTCCATTGCCAAACGGGCACTATTTTTGCTTAGCTTGTTTGAATTTGGGAAGGATTTCGACTCATGATCTGCTTTTGACTTTGCCGGAGCCAAATGTTTTTGAAAGTTTTCCGGGGATGTCATGGAAGGGCCATTTAACAACAGATCAGGGTGAGGTTGGCCAAGCTTTGGTCAACTATTATCGGAAGAAAAAAGACCAGTTGGTCTGGGCGGTGACCGGTGCCGGTAAGACAGAAATGCTTTTTTTGCTGATTAATGACGCCTTGAGAAACGGAGACCGGGTGGCTCTTTTGTCGCCGCGGGTAGACGTTGTCTTGGAACTTGCCCCTAGGTTGAAGGCGGCCTTTCCTGTTTTCACGCAGGTGCTTTACGGCGCGCAAGAAGCACCCTACCAATATTCACAGTTCGTCATTGGCACAACGCACCAGGCCCTTCGGTTCTACCGGGCGTTTGACCTCATTGCTGTCGACGAAGTGGATGCTTTTCCGTTTCGAAACAACCCAATTTTAGAACGTGCGTTGAAACAGGCTAAGAAAGAAACGGGGAGCACCGTCTATCTATCGGCGACTCCGTCAAAGAAACTGTTGCGACAAGAACGCCGAGGGAAACTTATCGTTCATGAGTTGCCCGCTCGTTTTCACGGTCATCTGCTACCAGAGATTCAGGTGTTTTATGAGGGGTCAAACTGGCAACTGGGACCGCCTAAAGCGTTGGCTGAAGCCATTTTGCGTTGGGAACAGGCCGGATTGCCTTTCCTGCTGTTCGTGCCACACGTCGATGATTTGGAGGGGGTCTTCGACTACGTTCAAAAACTGACCAAGTATTCAGGAACAACCGTGCATGCTCGCGATAAAGACCGCCTCTCCAAAGTCAGCCGCTTACGCGGCCACAACTACCAATATCTCATCACCACCACGATTCTTGAGCGTGGCGTCACGCTACCCGGTCTCCAGGTCGCTGTTTTGGGAGCAGACTCACCGGTCTTTTCCGCCAGTGCACTCGTGCAAATCGCCGGGCGTGTTGGTCGTAGTCAGGAGAGTGCGGAAGGGGACGTTATTTTTTTGGCGAAAAGCCCAACGTGGGCAATTTTCCAGGCGAAAAGAGCCATTAAGAAACGAAATCGACTCGCTCAAAAACGTCGCACATCTAAAAAGTAATGCAAGATAACAACAATTAATAAAAAGAGGCAGTGCCAAAGGGAGTCCATCACGAAAAGTGAGGAAGAAACCAACATGAAAAAATGCCTAATATGTGACAAAAAATTATACGAAGAACCAACGATGATACACACACTCTGGGGCATTGATCTGGCAGAAAGCGATTACTGTCTTGACTGCTTAATGGCCTTTGAACCCTTAATTGGCCCGAACTGTCTCGGGTGTGGGCGAAAGGTAAAAGAAGAAGGAAAAGTATGTGGGGACTGCGGCTATTGGAAGAAAAAACAAGTGACCTTGTTAAAGCACCAGGCGCTCTATGTTTATAACGAACAGATGAAAGCTTACATGGCCAAATATAAGTTCATTGGGGATTATCGAATGGCGCGCCTTTTTCAAAAACGGATGCATGAGATGATTCGGCAAATTATTAAGAAAGAAAAAATCGATTACGTGGTGCCAATCCCGGTTAGCAAGACGCGCTATGGCACGCGGGGATTTAACCAGGTGGTGCCTTATCTGCCACCAACACCGAAAGTGATTGAAGCACTGAAAGTTCGAAAAAACAAAGGAAAGGACCAATCCGAAAAGAGTCGTCAGGCCCGCCTGCATGCCAAACAGCCCTTTATACTTGATCAAGAGAAAGTAAAAAGGTTGAAAGGAAAGCGCGTCTTGCTCGTTGATGACGTCTATACAACGGAACGAACACTCTATCACGCACAAGCCCGCTTGCTTGAAGCGGGCGCGACTTTTGTCACTTCCTGCTCATTAGCAAGGTGAAGTTTTCGTAACTGTTTTTAAATTAAGGAAAGATTTTTCATTTGATTAGAAATAAGGGCGAAGATTAACCGGAATTAGCCTTTTCTACTGGCTAAATATGGTATAATCGAAAGGATTGTAGGGGAGGATTTACACTTCCCTCAGTAACCTATATTTTGGAGAAAATGAACGATGGCAAGAGATATTGGAATTGATTTGGGAACAGCCAACGTGTTGATCTACGTCGAAGGTGAAGGAGTGGTTTTGAACGAACCATCCGTTGTCGCCGTTGATGACAAGACTGACCGTGTATTGGCTGTTGGTTCAGAAGCCTACCGCATGGTGGGTCGTACACCTGGTAACATCCGGGCCGTACGTCCTTTGAAGGATGGAGTTATCTCCGACTTTGATATCACGGAAGCAATGTTGACTTACTTTGTTAACAAGTTGAACGTGAAGGGCTTCATGTCAAAGCCAAACATCATGATCTGTGCCCCAACGAACATTTCTGAAATTGAACGTAAGGCAATCATTCAGGCGGCTGAAAAGGCTGGTGGTGCCAAGGTTTACTTGGATTACGAACCAAAGGTTGCCGCTATTGGTGCTGGTTTGGACATCTTCAAGCCTGTCGGATCAATGGTTATCGATATGGGTGGTGGAACTTCTGACATCGCCATTTTGTCACTTGGTGACATCGTTGTCGCAGAATCAATCCGTGTTGCCGGTGACCGCATGAACGTGGACATCGTGAACTACTTGAAGCGCGAACACAACCTGGTTGTTGGAGAGCGTTCAGCCGAAACAATCAAGATTGAAATTGGTTCAGCATTGCCTTCAGATAACCCTAAGACAATGGCTGTCCGCGGACGTGATAACTTCCAAGGAATGCCACAAACGATTACGGTTAACTCAAACGAAATCGAATCTGCCTTGCACGAAACGTTGGCTCAAATCGCTGACGCAGCACACTTGGCATTGTCAAAGTTGCCACCTGAATTGGCAGCTGACATCATCGATCGTGGAATCATGTTGACCGGTGGTGGTGCATTGCTTAACGGAATTGACAAGTTCTTGTCAGACCGCTTGGGTGTTCCTGTCTTCATCGCTGAATCACCATTGGATAACGTAGCCAAGGGTACCGGTGCTTTGCTGGAACACATGATGGCTAAGGACTAAGGAGTTTTTTGATGTCTAAGAAAAATCAGAGCTTTGCTGTTTCACTAAAAAAGGCAAACGACCAAGTTCAGGTCTTTGTTGACGATCAGGAAATCGGTCTAATTGAAGAGAGTCAAGGTGCCTACAAGGCAACCTTGGGTAAGCAAGTTGTGATTGCTTCTGCACAGTCAGAAGACGAAGCTTTGCAAGCTTTGCTTTCTTCATACAACCTTTATTACTAACTCTTAAAAGAATCCTTTGCCTCGGCAAGGGGTTTTTGTACATAAAAAGCTTTATCTCTAAGGGAGAATTTGATGCAACGTTTCAACGCCCACAAAACGAGTCGTACTTCGGCATCCGAGCTCGACTGGGGAATGATCCTCGTCTTGATCTTACTCATGTTAATCGGTTTGTACTCCTTGTACTTTGCCATTCTTGATGGTGGAAAGGGGGCATCACCAATACGTGCCATCATCATGCAGTTACTTTACTGGGTTATCGGTGCTGTGATGATTGCCTTCATTATGCGCTTTGACGCCTTTCAGC
Source organism: Fructobacillus broussonetiae (assembly GCF_018437275.1). Classification (GTDB taxonomy): domain Bacteria; phylum Bacillota; class Bacilli; order Lactobacillales; family Lactobacillaceae; genus Fructobacillus; species Fructobacillus broussonetiae. The sequence goes on along the minus strand of NZ_JAAMFK010000006.1, from coordinate 11,514 downwards.
TTTGGCGTTTGGCACCAGTGGCATACGGTTTAGGAATTGCGTTATTGATTGCCGTTCTCTTCTTTTATAACCGGGCGCTTGCTTTGCAGGCTGGTGCGAAGTCCTGGATTGCCTTTGGCCCCGTCTCCCTTCAACCATCAGAAATTGTGAAGCCGGCCTTCATCTTGATGTTGGCGAAGGTCGTGGCCAATCACAACCGTCTTTACCCAGAACACACGGTTGAATCCGACTGGGTCTTGATTTTCAAGATGGCAGGCGTGTTCTTGCCCGTTGCCTTCTTGATTGCCTTGCAAAACGATTTGGGAACGTTGCTTGTTTTCATCGCTATGCTTGGTGGAATTACCATCGTGTCAGGAATTACCTGGCGCATTCTTGGCCCGGTTTTGATTTCAATTGGAGCCGTAGCTTCCACGATGCTCTTCTTCGTGACATCTGCAATTGGTCGTTCAATTCTTGGGGCCTTTGGGTTCCAAGCCTACCAATTTGCACGAATCGATGCTTGGTTACACCCGGGACAAGATACTTCTGATTCCGGTTATCAGACCTACCAGAACTTGAAGGCCATTGGATCGGGACAACTTTGGGGCTCAGGTTTTGGAAACCTCAAGGTTTTCGTTCCGGTTCGTGAGTCCGATATGATTTTCTCCGTAATGGGGGAGACCTTTGGATTCGTTGGTGGAGCCTTCTTGATTGCAGTCTACTTCGTCTTGTTGTACTTGATGATTAAGGCAACCTTCAAGGCTCGTAACACTTTCTACGCATACATCGCCACTGGTGTGGTCGTGATGGTTCTCTTCCACGTTTTCGAAAACATTGGAATGAACATCGCCCTCTTGCCATTGACAGGAATTCCATTGCCATTCATTTCGCAGGGAGGATCGTCTCTTCTTTCGAACATGATAGGAGTCGGCTTAATTATGTCGATGTCTTACCAGCAGAAGAGTCGTGTCTTTAACGAATCAAATGACTTCTCACTCTAAGGAGGAATCATGGAAGAATTAGACAGTGTATACGCTCAACTGCACTTCATGCTGGATGGTGTGAAGCAAGGAAAGCTTCTGAAATCACTGCCCGATATGCTTTTTGCAATCCGACAGGATATCAAGTATGGCAAAGAAACGCCGATGCCCCCTTTGCTTTCTGCCTATGAATCGCTCGATCAAATGGCGGCTTACCAAGATCTTTGGAAAAAAGAAGAAAACGGTGAAATTGCACCATCAACGATGGATTCCGATGATTTGCGCCGCTTTCTTTTACTCCTGTCAGCCACGGATTCAACGATTCGCGACACGGGCGCCTTTTTCTTTCTTGGAAACGCGGTAACGGGTCATCATTTAAGCAATGAGCAGTTGCGCACGGTAGTTGCGGAATTGACGGATGAGTCGCGCCTTTTGTCTCACGTCTTGGAAGAAAAGAATGATGGGGCTTTCTACCGCTCATACTGTCTAGCATTACTGGCTATTTTGATTAACGAGGACCAAAACGGTTCGGTCTCCTTCATCGATGACGAGATGAAAGAAAACATCGTTTTGAAATTGTCAGTATTAATGTTGGCAGAAAAGGACACGCGCGGGTATACTGAAGAAAGCGGATGGGTGCATATCTACAGTCACCTAGCCAATGTCTTGGGAGCACTCTTTGAAGATCCGAAGTTAGCACGAGCCGATAAGCTCTTCTTGCTGGCCTGCTTGATGACGAACTTGCGGACATTGGACACGCCGTTAACCATGGGCGAAATGGGACGGCTTGTCGGAACGATTTTGAGCCTTGCAAAGCGACACGCGCTCTATGCAGAATACCTTCTTTTGACGTTGAAGCTTTGGCGTCAGGACTTGGTCAATGAGCCCTTCGTCCAGAGCCGCTCCCGTTGGCAAAAGCTTTACAATCGGGTGGACTTCTTCCAACAGATTTTGGCCTTCGGTGAGAATGGTAGTCCAAAAGAAGTTTGGGAATACGCCCAAGCAACTAAAAATTATTTATCATAACAAAACCAGCTGGTTTGCCTTATGGCTCCAGGCTTAGAAAAGGAAAGAACTATGGCAAAGCAACACGTTGTATTACTCTTCGGTGGAAACTCTTCTGAACACGATGTGTCAAAGCGTTCCGCTTACAACTACTACAAGGCGCTTGAAGAAACGGGTAAGTATGATTTGTCCGTTGTCGCCATTGCACAAAATGGTTACTTCTTGGATGCAAAGCGTTCAATGAAGATCATGATGCAAGAAGACGAACAACCATTGGTTGATTCATACATGGCTGAATTGAAGGACAAGGGGATTTTGTCACCAATCAAGGCCTTGGAAGACTTGCCTGAAATTGATATTTTCTTCCCAGTCGTTCACGGAAACTTAGGTGAAGACGGGACATTGCAGGGGCTTTTCCGACTCTTGGATAAGCCATTCGTTGGTGCCGCTCTCCGCGGCCACGCCGTATCATTTGATAAGGTGTTGACGAAGGAAATCTTGACGCAAAACAACATTCGTAACACGAAGTACTTGGTCACTTACAAGGCTGACAAGGAAAAGTTGACTTGGTCTGAAGTGGAAAAGGAACTTGGGTCCGTTGTCTTTGTTAAGGCGGCAAACCAAGGATCATCCGTTGGTATTTCACGTGCTGAAAACGAAGAAGAATACGAAGCAGCTTTGAAGGATTCCTTCCAATACGACCGTAAGGTTTTGGTGGAAGCCGCCGTTAACGGTCCCCGCGAATTAGAAGTTGGGGTAATCGGAAACGATGATATCCTGGTTTCTGAAATTGGTGCCCACCAAGTGCCAGATCAAGGTGGCGACGGTAAGGGATGGTACGACTACCACTCAAAGTTCGTTGACAACTCCGAAGTGGCCTTCGAAATTCCAGCCAACTTGCCTGATCCTGTGACGGCAGAGATTAAGGAAATGGCTGCCAAGGCATACCGTGTGTTGAACCTGCAGGGTGAAGCCCGCATGGACTTCTTGATTGATGAAGACAACGTGCCTTACTTGGGTGAACCAAACACGTTGCCTGGATTTACGAACATGTCATTGTTCAAGCGTCTCTGGGACTACTCAGACATTAACAACGCGAAGTTGGCCGACATGATGGTGCAGTACGGTTTTGAAGCCTACAAGCAAGCATCAGAAATTTCTTACTCATTCGAATCATTGGGTGAAGAAAAAGTTGGAACATTCAACGGAAAATAATCATATAAAAAAGCTGACCTGTGATGGTCAGCTTTTTATTTTGCTTGAAGCGCCCTGAAAGGGGCGCGTTTTTATATGAGACTAATCTTCTTTACCCTTAACGACCAGGACATCGACCGGCGCCACACGCGTCACGTAGGATGTCACGGAGCCCACCACGATTCGCTCGACCGTGTTCAGGCCCGTCGCACCAATCACAATCAAATCCGCGTTGATTTCCTTTGGAATATCATTTGCAATTAATGACTTTGGCGAACCGTAATCAATTCGGTAGTCGACCACTTCGACGCCCTCGTTTTCTGCCTGTTCCTTGTAAGCCGTGAGCAGTTTCTTCGCTTCTTCCGTCACCGTATCGACCATCGAGTTATCAAAGGCCGTCACGTTGCGGATTGCGCGTGGATCAATCACGTTGGCAATCACTAGTCTGGCATCGGCGCCCGCTTCCTTTGCCATCGAAATGGCACGATTCAAGGCCGCCTTTGCTTCTTTTGAGCCATCCACTGGCACTAAAATGTTTCGGTAGAACGTAGACATGAATTGTCCTCCTTTTCTTTAGTATAGTACTAATTTCTAAAAAAGTGGAATTTATGCAAAATCAGAATCGATTTCTTGTGTGACCGAATCGCCGTAACTGTCCAGCATTAAACAAAAAGTCTGTCTATGTATCTTATTTGAATTCGAGTTGGACTTTTATCTCCCGGTAAAAAGCCCATAAAAAAGTCATAAAAGGCCATAAAAAAAGCCCACTCGAAGTGGACTTCCATGGTTTTACCATGACACTCTGTTGGCACCGTTAATCGCCGCTCAGATTTTCCTCGAAATTGTCGAGGTGGGTGGTTCGGAGCTAGCGCTGGTTTACCAAATGAGAAGGCCTAACCATTACTAGCTCGCTCCCCGCCCTATTAAAAGGTTGTAAGGAAAAAGCTGTAAATGCAGCAACGCGTATACCAGAGTTCACCTATAGTATAACGAATCGCGGGGCGAAATGTCAGTCTTGACATGGATGGATTTCTGTTTAAAATGGCGGGCTTTGATAGAAGACAGTTCGCCTCTTTTTATCTCCTTTTGCTCCTGTAAAAGTCCAACCCGCACACAAAAAAGACGGCATCACAGCCGTCTTTTTCAGAAGCTTATTTACCGGTTAATCCCCGATGTTGTTTATCCTTCAACGTCTTGTTCACGTCCTTCAACTGCTGCTCGAAAGGCGAGTTACCCTTCGGTTTGAAGTAGTGATCATCTTTGATGGCATCCGGCAGGTACTGCTGGGCCACCCAGTCGTTTTCGAAGTCGTGGGGGTAGATGTAGTCGTTTCCGTGCCCAAGCTTTGAAGCGCCTGAGTAGTGGGCGTCCTTCAAGTGTGCTGGAATGGCCTGCGCCTTGGAACGCGAAGCCTGAGCAAGCGCGGCATCCATGGCCGTGTAGGCCGAGTTGGACTTGGGCGACAGCGCCAGTTCGATAACCGCGTTGGCCAACGGAATGCGTGCTTCTGGCAAGCCGAGTTTCTCAGCCGTTTGAATGGCCGTGACCGCGCGGAAGGCGGCGTTGGGGTTGGCCAAGCCGATGTCTTCGTAGGCGATGACCGTCAAGCGACGAACCAGGATGGGCAGGTCGCCGGCAGCAATCAAGCGGGCCGTGTAGTGAAGCGCGGCGTCAACGTCCGATCCACGGATGGACTTCTGCAGGGCGGAAATCACGTCGTAGTGGGCGTCCCCGTCTTTGTCCGCAGACAACGCCTGCTTCTGGGAGGTTTCCTCAACGACTTCCAAGGTGATTGGGATGTTGCCGTCTCCGTCCTTGGCCGTTGAAAGCACCGCGAGCTCCAAAGAATTCAAGGCGGCTCGCAGGTCACCGTTCGTGGCCTGGGCCAAGTGTTCCTTGGCTGCGTCGTCCATCAGAACGGGGTAATTACCCAAGCCCTTTTCCTTGTCATTCAAAGCACGGTCGATGGCGACTTTGATATCGTCGGTCGAGAGCGGATGAACCTGGAAGATCTGCGTACGTGAGCGAATGGCTGGCGTGACGTTCAGGTAGGGATTCTCGGTGGTGGCACCGATCAAGATGATGGAGCCGGATTCGAGGTGGGGAAGCAAGAAGTCCTGCTTGACCTTGTTCAGGCGGTGGATTTCATCCAGCAGCAAGACGACCGTTCCGGACATCTTGGCCTCGGCTGCAACCGCCTGCAAGTCCTTTTGCGAATCCGTCGCCGCGTTCAGGGCGCGGAAGGCGAAGTTGGTGGAGCCGGCGATGGCGGAGGCGATGGAGGTCTTACCGGTGCCGGGTGGCCCGTACAAAATCATGGACGATAGTCGCTTGGCTGCAACCATGCGCCAGATGATTTTGTTCTTGCCGACGAGGTCTTGCTGGCCGACGATTTCTTCAATTTTTTCGGGCCGCATCCGAAAGGCGAGCGGTTGTTGTCCTGCCATGAGGAATCCTTTCAAGTTTTTTGTATAAAAACGGCCGGGGAACCCGGCCTTACCTTACTGCTTATAGCTCAATATTGTCGATGTTGACGGCTTTCTTAGCCGCCAACACGATGGCGTAGGGGTCAGAGACCGCCTTTGATACTTCGTTGTTTGATAATAGGGAGTAGTTGTTACCGGACTTAATGGCCAGCTGCAAGTAGTCGATGTAAGCGCCACCTGCCTGATTCTGATCAATGATGAGATTGGCGTCAGGGTTTGCCTGCAGACGGTCGGCCAAAGTGGTTTTGGCGTTCTCGTCGTTAATCTGTGACGTCTTAATCGCCAAGATGACGCGTTCTCGGTAGGTGCCAAGGTAGAGACGCTTTTCATCTGGCTTCAGGTTAGGACCTGAACCGTTTTGATTCTGTTCGAGACGATCGTTTACATCCATGCTGTTGACCTCCGTTTGTTACTGATACTAATTATACGGAAAAAAGCAGGGGGTTTCAAAAGAGATGGTGGATGGTTCTTAAAGGAGCTGATTTGATTCCTTTAAAAGAGATCGGATACAAAAGGATGGCGGCCGGGCCCTCGGGCCCGACTTTGCCCGCTTTAAAAACGCATAAATGGTCGGCCAAGAAATGACCTATAAAGGAATTAACTTGAGTGCCAGCAAAAGCAACTAAAAGTGCACACAAAAAAGCACCCGCATAAGCGAGTGCTTTTTGTACCGTAACCGGTTGGGTAATGAAATTATCCAAGACGGTTGTAGTATTCAACGATAAGAGCTTCGTTGAGGTCTGCATCGAGTTCTTCACGTTGTGGCAAACGTACCAAAGTACCTTCCAACTTGTCAGCGTTGAACTCAACGAACGCAGGACGTGAAACCACTGATTCAACAGCGATTTGGATAGGAACAATGTTCTTTGACTTTTCGCGAACAGAGATCACTTGACCAGGCGTAACTTCGTATGAAGGGATATCAACGCGCTTGTTGTCAACCATGATGTGACCGTGGTTAACCAATTGACGAGCTTGTTGACGCGTAGTGGCCAAACCTAAACGGTAAACGATTGAGTCCAAACGACGTTCGAGCAAGATCATGAAGTTGGTACCGTGAGTACCTTGACGGATCTTACCAGCCTTGTTGAACAAACCGTGGAATTGACGTTCAGTCAAACCGTAAGTGAAACGCAACTTTTGCTTTTCAGCCAATTGCAATCCATATTCAGAAACCTTACCGCGACGTCCTTGTCCGTGGTCTCCAGGGGCGTAGGCACGACGTGCCAATTCCTTACCAGTTCCAGAAAGTGAAACACCCAAACGACGTGAAACACGCCATTTTGGTCCAGTATAACGTGACATATATATGTCCTCCAAAATGTATTTTGCTGTACATTTGAGGGCCTGCACCAGATGCGTGCAACGTCAAAAGTTTCGTTTCTCAGAAGCCGTAGCTCAGCTCTTACTAACGAGTAGGGACGTTGTTGACGCGCTTCTTTGCAGACTGCTACTCAATACAACTTCAATCATTATAACAGGGTTTGCTATGCAATACAAGCATGGCGCCGGGCCCTCGGGCCCGACTTTTCAGTCATCCATGCCAAAGTCAAAACCGTACCAAGATAAGATATAGAAGAAAAGTTAAGAATATACTAAAAAAGCGCCCGAAAGCCTTTTGTTAAACAATCTTGGTGTAAAGTGGACAGTAGATTATATGGAAGAGACGGAAACAAGACTATGGTAATCATCGTAGGATTAATCATCGTACTGCTCGTGTTTGCACTGGTGGCTTGGGCCATCTTAACGCAACGAAAAGCAGCCGGCCAAGTAGCCGATTTCGAACTCGCCAAGAAGGCACTTTTGGACGAACGCGTTCAAGACGAAATTAAAAAAGCGAAGAAGATCTCCTTAACTGGACAAGCCTTGCGTGAATACCAAACGATTCAAGGGCAATACCAGTACTTAAAGGACCGCTTTAACAAGATTGATCAAGAACAATACAAGGCGCAGAAGTTAACCGGCGGATTGAACGTCTGGGGAACAAAGAAGGCCTTGCGTACGTTGTTGTCCCTTTCAAAGGAAGCATCCCAAGTGCAGGCAAGCATCAAGGATGGTTTGGATAACTTGTACCAGCAAAATGATCGTCACCACGCGGCAATTCGTCAATTCCACGAAGAACGTCCTGCCATTGTGGAACGCATCAAGAGCGAACCGGAATCATTCGGTCCGGCAACGGACAAGTTGCTTGATTTCGTCCAACAAGGTGAAGAATCATACCAAGAATACTTAGGCCTTGTGGAAGCTGAAAAGGCTGTGGAAGCGGCCGAGGCATTTGAAGCGCTCGGAATGGAAGCGGGTCAGGTGACGCACTTCATGCAGGCGATTCCAATGCTTTTGTCTCAGTTGAACGGCAAGTTTGCTGAACAAGTCGAAGAGATTCAAAACGGTGCGGAAGAATTGCGTCAGCGCGGCGTGGTTTTGGACGAAGACGTTGTAAAAGATGGTTTGGCCTTTGTTGAAGAGGAAAAGAACAAGGAATTGTCCGCCATCGAAGAGTTGAAGGTGAAGGAAGCAAGCGAAACGGCTTCTGCCATCGAAGAAAAGATTCAGTCTTTGTACGACATGATGGAAGCGGAATTGGCCGCTTACCACCGTTACTTCAAGCAACAGGAATTTATCCAGAAGGGCTTTGACCGCGTGAAGGAGCAAAACCACTCCTTGATGATCGAGTTGGCTTACTTGAAGAGCCGCTTTACGTTGTCTCATGAAGAAGAAGAGCAACAACAGACGTATGAAAATGAGATCCAGGGAATGGTTGAGGGTCAAAAGGAAGTCGCCGATGCGTTGGCAGATAAGACGATGACCTATAGTAAGGCCTTGGAACGCCAGAGTCACTGGGTGCTCTTGTTGAAGGAGTTGGACAGGGATCAGATTGCTTTGTATAAGCAGATTCAGACTTTCCAGCCGGCGTTGAAGTCAGCTAAGCAGCGCGCACAAGACGATGTGGCTTCGTTGAAGGATTTGAAGCGAACGTTGGAGCGACGTGATTTGCCGGGATTGCCAAAGGTGTTCTTGGACCACTTCTTTGCCTTGTCGGACGAGATGGAACGCTTGGAGACGTCATTGGAGGCGTCACAGGTGGACTTGGACGACGTGCAGCGCCAGGTGAACATTGTGTCATCGGACTTGGATACGTTGAAGGATGAAGCGAAGATTGTGGCGGAGCAGGCGGAGTTGTCTGTGACGCTCGTGCAGTACGCTTCACGCTACCGTGAGGATAATGCGAAGATGGCACAGGCCTTGAGCGAGGCGAAGGACTTGTATGAAAAGGACTTCGATTACGCGGCGGTGGTTGAAAAGGTGAAGACGGCCTTGAACGAGGTCGAGCCGGACGCATACGCGCGTTTGGTGGCTAACCAAGATCCGGTTGATTTATAACATCATGTGAAAACGCCTTCGGCTTACAACGCCAGGGCGTTTTTTTACGGCCTGAATTAAGAAGAGTAGGGAAAACGCCATCCCTCAAGAGATGCTTTCGCTACGTCCTCCAAACGAATGAAGCGCTGCCAGTACCTTCCTCTCTGCTAACGACGTTTCCACTACGTCCTCTCTGCTAACGACGCTTTCACAACGTCACCCGACTTAAGGACACACAAAAAGCGCCACCCCGTTTGGTGGCGCTTTTCTTATCGATTAATCTTTTGCTTTCAAAGCGGAGTGCTTGATACCGTAAGTGAAGTACCAAATCAATCCGATGATGACCCAGATGCTGTAAAGCTTGAATGTTTCAAGTGAGAGCTGTGAAATCAAGAAGAGTGAGATCAAGGCAATCAAAGCAGGGAGTACTGGGTAGAGTGGCATCTTGAAGCCATCGTGCTTCAAGTCCTTGCGCTTCCGCAAGAAAAGGACACCCAACGTGATGAAGAAGAAGGTGGTTAACGTTCCGATGTTAATCAAGTTCGTTAACGTGGAAAGGGGAACCAATCCAGCCAAGAAAGCTTCAACGGTAACGGCCAAGATAATGGCGTTCTTTGGCAGGTGCTTCTCGTTTACCTTGCCGAGTCTTTTTGGCATCAAACCGTCACGACCAAATGAGTAGGCCAGGCGAGATGAGGCGAAGATCAAGGCCAGAATGGCCGTGAACATCCCAATCAAAGCACCGATGGTAATGACAACGGAGAATTGCGTTTGCTTAATCGCTTGAAGGGCAAAGGCGGCGGGGTCATCAACACCCAACTGCTTGTAGTTGACGATTCCCGTCAAAACGATGGCGAAAAGCGTGTACAGGGTGGATGAGATAACAACCGTTCCCAAGATACCGCGCGACATCGTCTTGGTTGGGTTCTTGACTTCGGCGGCGTGAGCGGCGATTGTATCGAATCCTAAGAAGGAGAAGATAATGGCAGCCGTTGCGGCGGTGATACCGCCAAGGCCAAAGGCACCAGAGTGGAACTGCTTTGGATAGAAGTCCGCGTAGTTTTCGGGCTTGATGAAGAAGAGACCACCGATGACAAAGGCCAAGATGATGGCGATCTTCAAAACGACACCCGCGTTTTCGACTTTTTTACTTTGAGACAAACCAGCAAACAAGATGAAGGTTGCCACTAAGATGACTAAGACGGCCAAGAGGTTAACGATACCACCTTCACCTGGACCGGCAGTTAAGTAACTTGGCAAGCCTAGGCCGATGACGTGAAGTAAGGAATTCAAGTAAGCGGAAAATCCGGTTGAGATGGCAGACACTGCCAAGAAGTATTCCAGAATCAATGACCAACCCAAGATCCAACCGATGATTTCGCCGTATATGACGGAACCATAAGAATAAGCGGAACCGGCAACGGGCATGGCGGAAGAGAATTCAGCAAAGGCCATTCCGCAGACGCCAGAAAAAAGTGCGGCGAGGAAAAACGAGATTGCAACCGCTGGGCCGGCGTGGTTTGCGGCTTCGTGTCCAGGGAGTATAAAGATACCGGAACCGATCACAGTTCCGACACCCAATCCGATCAAGTCCTTGGTGGAAAGCACACGGGACATGCGCCCGTCTTTTTCCAAGTAACCCGAAACGGACTCTTTTGCAAAAGCTCGTTTCAATACGTTCATAACATTTCCTCATTTTTCTTTAATATATTCAATAATCTTAGCAACATTGTAGGGAAAAGTCAAAGACGAACTTGGCTCTTTTAAAGTCCTTTCAAAAATTGGAATAACGAATAAATCGATGCAATAAAGTCGTTTTCTTCTATATAAGTGATAAAATAAAAATCATCGGAGGTAGGACCATGCAAAAAAGAGTCATCGTCATTATGGGAGCAACTGGAGTTGGTAAAACATCCATTTGTTCTTATATAGGAGAAAAGTACAACATTCCTCAGGTAATCACCCATACAACACGCCCCATGCGGGATGGTGAAGCGGATGGCGTTGACTACTACTTTGAAACACCTGCTTCCTTTAAGGAAAAGCACTTCTTGGAATCTGTTAGCTACGCGGGTAACTCATACGGTTCTTCAATGGAAGGTTTAAAAAAGGCATGGGCAAAATCTGACCTTGCAGTGACCGTTTTGGATACAAAGGGTGGGATCACTTATAAAGAAGAATTAGGTGACCAGGCCTGGCTTTGGTATGTGACGGTTTCAGATCAAAAGGAGTTGGTTGAACGGTTGCACGAACGCGGGGATGGGGATGTCGCGGTGGAAAAGCGAATCAACTCCGCAGAGTTCAAACGGGATTTGAAACTCCCGGAGGAGCTCGAAGGAAACGCAGAAGTGCTTCTTAACGATGATTGGAAAAGCCTGAAGGCGCAAGTTGATGGGCTTATTAATCAGTCAAAGGCAAACGCAAGGTTTTCTTAATAATTTTCCTGTAAAAAAGCATTGACGAAACCTGGGCAAATCCGTATACTAATTATTGTTCCTTACGAGGAACGG
>NZ_JAAMFK010000005.1 GCF_018437275.1 Fructobacillus broussonetiae | reverse complement strand
TTCGTACGACTTGCATGTATTAGGCACGCCGCCAGCGTTCATCCTGAGCCAGGATCAAACTCTCATGTTGAAGTTTGAAGATTGCTCTTCGATTAAACTGACTATTTGTTATCTATCCGATAACGCCTATCCGTTTATTGTTTGTTACGAATTGACTTCGCAAATTTGTGTATGACAGTCAATCAATGACTGCCACCGTTACAGATTTGTTTGTTCAAAGTTTTGTTCAGTTTTCAATGTGCGTACCCGATTGGGCAACTCATATATCATAACAGCTCAATGTTTTACCGTCAAGCATTTTTATGAAGAGTTTTTAAATTGACTCGCTCTTGCTCATCAATCGCTCCTCGTAAGGAACAAATATTAGTATACGGATTAGCCTTACTTTCGTCAACACCTTTTTACCCTTTTTTGTAACGAAATAGTAAAGTCGAATCGTTTTCACCGTTATCCGAAAAACATTCGGACTTTTGATGGAATATGATAAGAAAAAACGACCTTCGTTTCCCCTTATTCGTCAAAGGTAGCAAAGGTCGATGGTTGAATGGTCTTTAATAGTTCAGAAAGCTCATCGCCATCCTTGAAAACAAGATCATCCTTTAGTTCATTTTGAAGTGCTTTATATTCTTTTACATGGAAGGAATAAAGCGGAGCCATCTTTCCATCCTGGTGTTCAATGGTTGAAAGTTCACCTAAACGCCAATTATCGAAGTCTTTAACCCCCGCCTTTGAGAAGGAATCCAAAATGACTCCAAGCGAAGTTTGTTCATGGTGTCGATGAACCTTTACCGACATGAACTGCTCTTTTCCATCTACTTCCTGTACAAGAAAGTAAGGCATGTCGTTGTCGTAGGCAATTACCGTAGCCGCGACCATTGTCATATGAAAGCTCCTTTACAACAATTATCCTTTAAAACAATTAATCGATTCCCAAACGCTTCTTTGCTTCCTTCAACCAACCTGGCATGGCTAAACGAATCGTTTCAAAACCAAAGTCCAAATGGTAGTTCGTCCAAAAGCGGCGCTTCACATTATTATTTTTAATGATCGGTGTATCCTTCAGATTCACCAAAGAAAGCTGACGTACGGAAAGCGAAATCTTTTGACTGTATTGGTCAATGTCTAAGATAATTGCTTTTACCTTTTGGCCAATGGTCAATTCCTCTTTTAAGTCCTTGACCACACCCGATTTAAGCTCAGAAATGTGAATCAAGCCCTGGGTTTCTTCATCTAGTTTAACAAAGGCACCATATGGTTGGATTCCAGTGACGGTTCCTTCCACCTCTTGGCCAATTTGATAGGTCATCTGCTGCTCCTTTTGTTACTTAATAAAAAAGGCCCCGCCGTTAGGCTAGAGGACCACTTTTTCAATCACAATGTCTTCTAATGGACGGTCCGCTGCATCAGCCTTTGCCTTTGCAATCTTATCGACCACATCCATACCTGCGACAACTTGGCCAAAGACGGTGTGCTTACCGTCAAGCCAACAGGTTCCACCTTGTTCCTTGTACACGTTTTGAATTTCTTCTGCGTAACGGCCCAAGTATGGCTTCATTTGCTTAGGGAAGTGGCTGTTTTGAACAATGAAGAACTGTGAACCGTTTGTGTTCGGTCCAGCGTTTGCCATTGACAGCGCCCCGCGGATGTTGAAGAGTTCCTTTGAAAACTCATCCTTGAAGGGCTTCCCCCAAATGCTTTGTCCACCACGACCAGTTCCTTCCGGATCACCAGTCTGAATCATAAAGTCCTTGATGACACGGTGGAAAATCACGTTGTCATACTTTCCTTCCTTGGCCGAAGTCAAGAAGTTTTCAACTGCCTTTGGCGCTTGGTCAGGAAAGAGGGCGAGCGCAATGTCGCCGTAATTTGTTTGAATGGTTGCGGAAACGTCAGCTTCCGTCACCTTTAATTGGGGAAAGTCAGTCATTTTAGTCCTCGGAATCTTGAACGACTGGGTTGATAACCACGTCGCCGGCTTCGATTTCTTCCAAAGCTTGACCAACCGTCTTGTTGGAATCAAACTTCACTTGCGTTGCTGGCATTCCAGCGTCCAATTCACGGGCACGCTTTGATGCCAAAGCAATCAACTTGTAACGTGAATCAACTTTTTCGAGCAAGTTATCTACAGATGGATAAAGTAACATGGTGTTCTCCTTTAGCTTTAATCAGCAATTTCTTCGATGACCCGGTTCACCTTGAGGCGTTCCGCCGTGATGATGGCCTTGATTCGGTCCACCGCGTTTTGTACAACATCGTTTTCAACAGCGTAGTTGTAGTTGATCATCTTCTTCAATTCGTCCTTGGCAGCAGCGACACGCTTTTCAATCACTTCTGCTGAATCCGTGCCGCGGCCGATCAAACGGCTCTTCAAGTTTGCAATGTCAGGTGGCGTCAAGAAGATGTAAACACCTTCCGGCATCTTCGCCTTCACTTGCAAAGCTCCTTGAACATCGATTTCCAAGAAGACGTCTTTTCCGGAAGCAAGCGTTTCTTCGATGAAGTCACGTGGCGTTCCGTAGTAATTTCCAACATACTCGGCATATTCGAGCATGTCACCGGCCTGAATCTTTTCTTCAAATTCTTCACGAGAAACGAAGAAGTAATCCCTCCCGTTTTCTTCCCCAGTGCGGGGCTTTCTGGTTGTCGCAGAAATTGAGTAGCGGAAGTCCACCGCTTCATCTTCAAAAATTGCCTTTCGAACCGTTCCCTTACCAACGCCTGATGGCCCTGACAAGACGATTAACAAGCCCCGTTTCGTCATATGCGTCCTCTTTACTGTACTTTAGTATCTAATAATAGAAGTTTACCAAAAATACCCCTTTTTATCAATATAAAGCTGTTGACGTTGTTCCCCGATGCAAAAGTCAGAACCGAACCATGCCCGAACACCTTGTTCCCCTTTGTTCGAACAGATGAAAAGATGTTCCCCTATTCAGAAAACGCTTAAAAACCGCATGGCGTAAGTGTTTGACTTTTCCTTTACCATTTCTTAACCAAATAATCCCTTGCAAAATCGAACAGTTGTTCGTATACTAAAGTCACAGAGATAAAGAGGAGGCGCCGAGATGCAAGTAAAGCTTTCAGCCCAATCACAAGTTAACGTTTTCAACCAGTTGAAGAACAGCTGGACGAAGGTAAAGGAGCACTTTGAAGTGGTGCCATTAAAAGAACAGCAGAACAGCACGGTTTTGATTAACAAACTTGAGACTGCTTTAAACACGGCTGAACCAATCGCCGTGCAAATGAACTATTCATTTGATTCCGAACGAATCCAAGATTTTTACGGTGTCTTGTTCCAAGACAAGGCCGGTGCTTTGATGATTGAAGATCAATTGACAAAGCAGTGCCAGATGCTCATGCCAGAATTGCTCCGCCACATCGGTTAGGAGCATAGTCAAGTTAAAAAAGACCAACTACCTTCCCTCTTTGGTAGTTGGTCTTTTTTGTATATTGATTTCTTATTCAGCGTCTTCACGCTTTGGCTTTTCAAGCAAGTTTTGAACATCTTGTTTTGACAACTTTGAAAGCAAAGTATTCAAAGCCTTGATGTCGATGTAGTGGTCCAAACCAGAAGCTTGCAACTCACCAAGGCGGACCGTATCAACGGCCTTCTTTTCGTCCAAGAACTTCACGTAGCGAGCAACTTCGCCACCGAGTCCGTCCAGTGAATCCCATTCTGGCGTCCAGTAATCCATCAAGTGATCTTTAGCAAAACTTGCCAAGGCGTCGTTTGACCATTCACGGTGCGTCAAATTGTATTCCTTTGCCATTCCCTTGTGGAAGGCCAAGAGCATTTGAACTTCTTGGTCAGAAACCAAGTCCTTAATCGCTGTCTTCTGGAAAGTTTCAACCATCCGCTTACCAAAGGCTTCTTCTTCGGCCAACTGGTCGTCACTCAACTTTTCCTTTCCTTCATCGAAGTCCTTAATCTTCAACTTAGGTTCAGCCGTTTGCACACCATTGTAAACATCTTCAATGGTATCAAGGGCGAAGTCGTCGTCCTTGTCGTTTTGACTCAAGAACTTGAATTGCAAGTCATCGATGGCATTTGATTCTTCCATCACCTTCTTGACATCCTTACCCTCGTAACGGAAGTAGTTAACAGCCAAAACCGTTCGAACAATCATACGCCAGAAGTTTGGATCAAACGGCGTTGTTTGAACAGAGAAGCGATCATTGACGGAAGCTTCCTTTGCCAAGAATGATTGAATGTCATACAAAACAGGCATCAACGTCACGAAGTAACGCCAATCGCGGTCCGTTGATTGCACCAAACAAGCTTGCATCACTTCGTTCATCTTAACAACAACGTGCTTATCGGACGTGAAGTCCGTAAAGTTCAACTGCACCATCGTCGCAATCATGTCATCCAAGAAAAAGGATGCGACTTCAAAGGTTTCTGGTTGGTACGTGTGTTGCTTCGTCAAGAAGAACCGCGCACGCAAGAATCCCGCGAATTCGTTGTAGTCAAATGGGGATAACTTCTTACTTTCTTGGAACTTTTGCAAGTTCTTTTGCTTCTTAAACTTTTTGATCTGGGCTGACTTTCCCTGCTTCATAATGCCCTCCTTAAACTGACAAATCGAGTAAGTACTTTCCGTGGCCAAATTCTTTCAACTTAAATTGGAAGATTTGTTCTTCACGGTTCAAATCTGGCGTCTTCACCTTAGCTTGGCGGTCACCTTCCAACTCTGCGATTTCAATCGCTTGGTTAATGGCAGACAAAACGGGTGCGAATGCCTTTGGATCGGCAGATGAATAGAAAAGATCTGCGTTTCCGTATGTGTTTGAACGACGTTGCAAGGAAACGGATACCTTGCAACGGTTCACGTCAAAGACTAAGTGGTTGTAGTTGAAGTCCCGGGCGTAGCCGAACAACGCGGACAAGTATTGCCCTGCGGGGTATTTCTTTTCTGACATGTGTTCTCCTTTTGCCCGTAGGCTTCGGCGATTTAAAACGCTTTTCTATCTCTAGTGTAGCGCGTTTATTGGCTAATCCCCAAATATTTGTTTTTACTTATTTCAAAGTCACAACCGTGGCACCGTCGCCCCCGGCATTAGCAGAGGCAAAGTGGAATTCCTTCACGCGACGGTCAGAACGTAAGAACTGCGTCACGCCCTGGCGCAAAGCACCGGATCCCTTTCCGTGAATAATTTCAACGGATGACAGGTTCGCCAAGACAACGGAATCGAGGTAACGATCCAAGTCCTGCAAAGCAGCTTCGTAGCGAACACCACGCAAGTCCAACTTGGCTTGCACGCGAGCGGTGTGGCCCGCCGTTGCGGTCCGTTGTAATTTCTGCTTCTTTTGCTTTTCTTTTTGCTTTTTCTTTTGAGCCTGAGCGGTTGCTTCGGTCTTCTTCAGGTCGTCTTCATCAACAAGCATCTTCAAGATACCCATCTGAACTTCCCATTGGCCGTTCTTGTGCTTCTTAACGAGGGTTCCTTGTTGGTTGTAGGAAGAAACGACCACGTCATCCCCAGCTGATAGTTCCTTCACGCGCTTGGCCTTTTGCAAAACCTTGTTCTTTTCAAGCTTGTCGGACTGGTGCAAAGCGGCGATGGATTGCTTTTGCTTTTGCAAATCTTGTTCGGAAAGCTTATTTTGTCCACCACCGTTGTTCAGACGCTCATTTCGAATGTCTTTAATCAACTTCTCGGCTTCTGCCTTGGTCTTTGAAACTAACTCATTGGCACGCTTCTTCGCGTCCATCATAAGCTTTGCTTGATCTTTTTCGAACTTCAGCTGTTCTTCTTCGACCTTGTTCTTTTCTTGCTCGAGTTGTTTTTGACTAGCTTCAAGCGTGGCACGCTCTTCCTTAACCGCTTGGTTTTGATCGACCAATTCCTTGATCATTTGGTTCAATTTCTGATCTTCTGGGTTCACCATTTGCTTAGCATCATCCAAAAGCGTTTTATCGAATCCCAAACGGGAGGCAATGGCCAAGGCGTTTGACTGCCCCGGAACACCAATCAAAAGTTGGTAAGTTGGTTGCAAGGTCTCAACATCAAACACCATGGAGGCGTTTTCCGTGTTTGAACGTTCATTACCGTAAAGTTTCAATTCTGGGTAGTGAGTTGTGGCAATTGTTTTAGCACCTAACTCAGCTGAGCGGTCTAAGATAGCCATGGCCAAAGCGGCACCTTCGGCAGGATCCGTTCCGGCACCCAATTCATCGAAGATAACCAAGGAGTTCTCGTTGGTTTCTTCCAAAATTCCCTTAATGTTCTTCATGTGAGAAGAAAATGTGGATAAGTTCTGTTCAATGGACTGTTCATCCCCAATATCAGCAAAGATATCCTCAAAGACAGTGACCGTTGATGGACGGCCAACCGTGATGAAGAGTCCGGACTGTGCCAGAAGCTGGAGAAGTCCTAGGGTCTTAATCGAGATGGTCTTTCCACCGGTGTTTGGTCCGGTGATAATCAACGTATCGTAATCCTGACCAAGTGAAATATCGTTTTTGACAGACTTAGCTTCCCCTATCAATGGGTGCCATGCCTGGTTCAAGGCAACAACGTGTTCCTTTGAAAGCTCAGGAGCCATGGCGTTTTGTGCTTTGGCTAAGCGTGCCTTGGCGTTAATGAAGTCCAACTGTCCCAAGATGTTGGCGTTCTTCATCAAATCATCTTGATGGTCGGCCAACTCAACGGAGAGCTCCGCCAACACGCGGTCCTCTTCCGCCAGTGCCAACACCCGAACTTCTGAAAGGTCGTTTGCGAGTTCCACAACCGACTGCGGTTCGATGTAGTATGTTTGACCGGACTGACTCTGGTCATGAACGATACCAGGTACTTGGTGTCGGTATTCGACCTTAACCGGCAAGCAGTATCGTTCCCCACGCTTTGTCACGATGGTCTCAGACAAATAGCGAGCGGACTTACCACGGGTAAAGGAAGCCAACTTATCACGGATGGCTCCTTCCTTTCCAGCCATTTGGCGACGGAAGGAAGCCAATGCTGATGAAGCCGAGTCAAGAACGTGTCCGTTCTCGTCTACCGTGTCTTGGACTTTTTTAGTCAGGGCTGGCAGAAGCGTTAACTCTTCAACCTTTGCCTGCAAGGCGTCGATGGAGTCGGCCATGTCGTCTGCTTGAATCCGGTCAAAGAAGTTGGCAACCGCTGCGGTCGCAATCAAAACCTTTGCCAAGGCAACGATTTCTGTTCCATTCAAGGACGCTTCGATCTTCAGTCGACGCACCTGCTCTTTGATATCGGTCAAATCAGGCAACGCGATACCGCCGTGAAGGCGTTCAATCATTGCTGCCTCGGCAGTTTCGTTCAACCAAGTAGCGACTTGATCATAGTCTGATGATGGACGTAACGCCAAAAGCGCCTTCTTCCCCTGTTCCGTTTGAATAAAGGGCAAAAGCGCTTCTTTTACTTTGTCATATTCGAGTGTTTTTAGAACTTTTTGATTCATATTTCCTCGTATACTTTCCTAATAAATTAGAGCCACCAGTGGTAAATCTGATTTGAAATCACTGGGAACTGATCCATAAACTCGTTTAAGAGATGATTTTCGGCAAACTGCCCTTGTAACCATGCGTTTGGTACAACGGAGAATAATTGGAGCAAGAAGAAGGCAATGACAATTCCTAAGACAAGTTGCAAGGCCCCACCCAATAGCCCGTCGAGCTTTCCCAAAAATGGGATGCGACGAACGAAGTGAATGGAACGAAGCAAGAAGTGTCCCATGTATGAACCAACCGCCATGATGACGGCAAAGGCCAAACCGGAAGAAAGGAATTGCGTTCCGTCGTTTGCTAAGGCGCTAGGTACTGATGGACGGGCAAACTGTCCAGAAACCCAGGTTGAAAAGACGGAGGCCAGTGGCTTTGACAACACCGTTGCAATGTAAAAGACCAGTGCCCAGAGTGCAATGCGGGCAAGGGTTGTCACGAGTCCAGTCCGGTATCCGGACATGAACATTAATAGCAAAAAGATGATGGCAATCCACATCAAAATCATTTCTGAAACCTCCGCGTGCGTTACGAGACGCACTGTTTAATCTACTTGAATACCGTCAATTATACCATTAAAACTGCTATAATTAAGGCATGCAAACTGTGATTTTACTGACAAAAGCAGCATTAAAAAAGGCTGCCGAAATTTATCAACCTTACGCGGTACAACCAGCACCGCAGTACACTCTCTTTCAGGCGAAGAAGCCCGGTGTAACCATTACAGCTTACAAGTCTGGAAAAGTGATGTTCCAAGGGACCAACTGTGATTCAGAAGCCGCCATCTGGGCAAACAACATTGATCACAGCGCCACAGCCGAGATGAATACCACAACACAATCCCCATCGAACACTGGGACAAAGAAATCCAAACATAACGAAAGTGTTTTACCCGCTGGATTTAAAGATTGGGGCGTGATCGGTTCCGATGAAGTTGGCGCAGGCGCCTACTTTGGCCCATTAACTACGGCGGCCGTTTACGTATCACGTGACCAAGTACCGAAGTTGCGGGCCATGGGCTTTGCTGACTCCAAGACATTGACCGACGACAAAATCGTTCAATTAGCTCCCTACATCATTGAAAATCTCCCTTATCACATTGTTAACCTTACCCCTGACTTCTACAACAAGAAACAAGCAAGTGGTCAAAATGTCGTTGCTATGAAGGCCCTCTCCCATAACTTCGCCCACAATAAGGTTATTGCGAAGTTGAACGGTGAACAGCCCGATGGCATGTTAATCGACCAATTTGTCCAGGAGTCTTCCTACTACCGCTACTTGCAAAAAAACAGACAGGTGAAAGCGCCCGTTAAGGCCTACTTTAAGACCAAGGGTGAACAGCAGCACGTGGCTGTCGCTGCCGCTTCCGTTCTGGCCCGTTACGTCGAGCTTCAAACCATGGAGCAGCTCAGTAAGGAAGCCGGCGTTAAACTTCCAATCGGAGCGGGTAAGGAAGCCGACCGCGTGGCTGCTAAGCTAATGCGCGAAGGTAAAGATCTTGGTCACTTTGCCAAGCTACATTTTGCCAACACCAAAAAAGCAAAGAAGCTCCTCTAAAGGAGCAGTAAAAAACCACTGGAAGAAATCTTCCGGTGGTTTTTTTACTTATTCAAATCGAGTTGTTCGGCTTCAATTTCAATGTCTGGTTGTTCTGCTTCTTCTTTTGCTTGAACTTGATCAGTCAAAGCTTCTGAAGCAGAGTTGTAAGAATCCTTTGCCTTTTCCAAGTATGGCGCAACAGCATCTTGTGCCTGTGCCAAGAGGTCTTGTGCTTGGTTTTGGATGTCAGTCAAGCGTGACTTCAAAGCTTCTTGGTCCTGCTTTGACTTAGACAACTTGTATGCTACAGTGGCTCCCATTGCGAAAAGAAAACCCGCAGCTACTTTAGTGGTTGCTTTCATGATTAATTCTCCCTCGAATTATTTTTTACTTTTCTTGTTTGACTTCTTGAAGAACTTTGAAAGGACCATGGCCATTCCCGTCTTCGTTGCCGTACCGAAACCTGAAACGTTCGAAGAAGTCTTTCGAACAGAGCGGTTCAAATCTGAAACCGTTTCTGACAAATCGGCAGCAGCTTGAACGGTGACGTTCAGCGTTGCCATCTTGTCGTTGATGTCATCAACCAAGATGTTGGTGTTCGCCAACAACTCGTTTGAAGAGCGAGCGATCGTATCCAAATCCGTCGTTAAGACAGAAACGGAACGCGTCAAACGCAATAAGAAAACCACGAGTGCTACAACTAAGAGCAAAAAGGCCAATGCGAAAATTAAAAGTGATACTTGTCCGATCGTCATATAATCTCCAATCCTGATGTTCATCGTATTAAAACAAGTCTATTGTAACAAATATCCACCGATATTTCAGGGCTGGTCAGGTTTGACTCGGAAAATGCATAGAAAAAAAGCCCCGAAGGGCTTTTTCTTAACGAGCATAATCAACCGCTCTGGTTTCACGAACAACCGTGACCTTAACGTGTCCAGGGTATTCGAGCTGATCTTCAACTTCAGCCTTGATATCGTGCGCCAAGACCGTAGCTTGAATGTCAGAAATTTGATCAGGTTCAACCACCACGCGGACTTCGCGTCCAGCCTGAATGGCATAAGCTGATTTCACACCTGTGTAATCGCCAGCGATGTGCTCCAAATCCGTCAAACGCTGAACGTAGTTTTCAAGCGATTCGGAACGGGCACCAGGACGGGCAGCGGAAATAGCATCCGCAGCCGCGACCAAATCTGCCAATGGCGATGTTGCTTCTGTATCGCCGTGGTGGGCAGCGATAGCATTAATGACGTTTGGCTTTTCATGATACTTTTCGGCAATCCGAACACCCAGTTCAACGTGTGAACCTTCGACTTCGGCATCAACAGCCTTTCCAATATCGTGCAAGAGCCCAGCACGCTTTGCCTGTGCCACATCCATTTTAAATTCACCAGCCATCAAACCAGTCAGCTTTGCCACTTCCATTGAGTGTTGCAAAACGTTTTGACCATATGATGTCCGGTAGTTCATCCGACCGATTAACTTAATCAAGTCTGGATGCAAACCACGCAAACCAAGATCGAAGACGGCGGCTTCACCCTTCTGACGGATATCTTCATCCATCTGACGGCGGGCCTTTTCAACCGCTTCTTCAATCTTAGCTGGGTTAATTCGACCATCCGCAATCAAGGCTTCCAAGGCGTTCTTCGCAATTTGACGACGCAATGGATCAAATCCTGATAGCACAACTGATTCAGGGGTGTCATCGATAATCAAATCGATTCCCGTCAGCGCTTCAATCGTGCGGATGTTTCGACCTTCGCGACCGATGATACGGCCCTTCATGTCTTCACTTGGCAAGTTAACCACTGAAACCGTAACCTCAGAAACCGTGTCGGCAGCTGAACGTTGGATGGCTTCAACGACAAGGTTACGAGCACGCTTTTCACCCTCGCTCTTCGCGTCGCTTTCATATTCTTGAATTAACGCAGCTCGTTCTTTTTCAAGTTGAGCCTTTGAAGAGGAAAGAATGACTTCTTGTGCTTCATCCTTTGTCATCTGTCCGATTTCTTCAAGCTTTGCTTCTTGAGCAGAAAGCTTTTCATCGGCAGCAGTTTGCTTCTTTGCGGCATCGTCCAAACGAGCTTGAACTTGGTTCTCCTTCTTAATCAAAGAAGCATCTCGTTGGTTCAATGTCGCATCTTTTTGGTCTAAGGTATCAATGCGGTCACGTAAGCGAGATTCTTGGTCTTCGACACGCTTTTGGCGGTCGGACAAAGATTCTTCAATCTGATGACGATACTCTTGGGCCATGCCCTTCGCATCGACTTCAGCGGACTTCTTGATAGACTTAGCTTCATCGTTTGCTTGTTTTAAAATGTTTGCTGCAACCTGCTTAGCGTTATCCATGCGAATGCGGTCTAAGACCTTCTTCACGAGATAACCACCAGCTAAACCGATTACGAGTGCAAAGAGTGCTGAAATGGTAGTTAATAACATAATCTATTCCTTTCAGCAGTGAATTTTATTCAATCCACAGCTCTAGTATAGACAAAAAGCGACGTTCAGTCAATTAGAAGAGACTTTAGAATCTCATCATATTTAGCTTAAGAAAGACGATTTTACGGCGATTTTTAGGGCTTTTAAAATTAAAAAAGTCAAACCCGAACCTTAGAATTTTTCTCTAAACTAGAAAAAAGCCCCTTTAAAAGGAGCTTTTTTCATTAGCGCTTAAAACGGCGGTTCGCATCGCGTTCCATGTCACGCTTTTTAATCGATTCACGTTTGTCGTACTGCTTCTTTCCACGACCAACACCAATTAACACTTTGGCATAACCATGCTTCAAGTAAACTTTCAAAGGCACAACTGTGATTCCAGCTTCCTTGGTCAAAACATCTAACTGTTTAATTTGGCGTTTATGAAGGAGCAAGACACGTGTGCGCAACGGGTCAACGTTAAACTGGTTTCCCTGTTCATAGGAAGCAATGTGAACGTTTACTAACATCGCTTGACCGTCGTTAACCGTCACAAAGCCATCCCCGATTGTGATCTGACCAGCTCGAACAGACTTAATTTCCGTTCCAGTCAGCACAACCCCAGCCTCGAACGTTTCTTCAATGGCGTAGTTAAAACGGGCCTTACGGTTTGTTGCTAATGCATCTTGCATTACCTGCTTTTTCTTCGCCATTGCCGCTCTCCTTTCGACTGGCTAACTTACTTTTGTTTCATAGAGAAGGAATGCTTACGGGCCTGGTTCGGTTTAGACTTGGGGCCTTGGCCCTGACCATTACCGTTACCATGACCATTTCCATGACGGTTATCACGGTTTGGCTTCCCATGGTCGTTTTTCTTGTTCTTATCAAAGGAACGGTTGTTGCCACCGCGGTTACGGTCGTTTTTACCCTTACCACCGTCGCGACGATTACCACCGCGACCACCCTTCTTACCATCACGGCCAAAGCTGCCACGGTTTGGTTGTGGCACCTTAATATCGGTCGTTGGGGCTTCTTCAGGATTGGTCAAAATGAAGTCGACCGTTGAATCCTTCTTTGAGGCGCGGATAACCTTGATCTTAACGCGCTGACCAATCTGGAAGATGTGGTGCTTCGAACGACCAATCAAGGCCGCGTGCTTTTCGTCGTAATCGTAGTGATCATCCGTCAGATTTGAAATGTGAACCAAACCTTCAACGGTGTTATCCAAGGAAACAAAGAGTCCGAACTTCAAAGCGGCGTTCACAACACCTTCGTATTCGTTGCCGACCTTATCTTCCATGTATTCGGCCTTCTTCATGGCGTCGACCAAACGTTCCGCGTCGATGGAACGACGTTCGCGAACAGATGTGTCTTCACCAATCTGGGCCAATGATGAGGCGTACTTTTCTTGCGCTTCAACGCCGTAGCCATTTGCCGTGTACCACTTGATCAAACGGTGAACCGTTAAATCAGGGTAACGACGAATTGGTGACGTGAAGTGCGTGTAGTATTCCGCACCCAAACCAAAGTGACCGACTGGGTCTGGTGAGTACTTCGCCTGCTTCATGGCACGCAACATCATGGTTGAGATCATTTGTTCCGCTGGATCATCTTTGACCTGCTTCATCAACGTCTGCAACATCATTGGCGTGACGTTTGCGGGGTCTCCCTTCACAGGGTGTCCCAATGCCTTGGCAAATTCGAAGAAGTTTTGTGCGCGTTCTTCGTCTGGTGTTTCGTGAATCCGGTAGAGGAACGGTACTTTCTTCTTATCGAAGTGTTCAGCAACCGTTTCGTTTGCGGCCAACATGAAGGATTCAATCATGCGTTCAGCCGTTCCACGTTCACGAACAACCACGTCGATGGCCTTTCCGTTCTCATCGACGATGATGTTTCCTTCCGGTGCATCGAATTCGATGGCTCCACGGTTTGTACGCATCTTTGACAAGATTTCGTGCAACTCACCCATCGTGTCGAACATGTCCTTTAATCCGGCATATTCTTCTCGAGCTTCTTCGTCACCAGCAAGAATGTCATTCACCTTGTCATAGGTCATGCGGGCGTGGGATTCGATAACGGACTGTGCCAAGCGGTGCTTAACAACCTTTCCGTTTTTGTCGATTTCCATTTCCACAGACATGGCCAAACGGGTCACGTTCGGATTCAAGGAAGCGATTCCGTTTGATAACTTCTGTGGCAGCATTGGAATCACGCGGTCCGTCAAGTAAACGGAAGTTCCGCGGTGGTAGGCTTCTTTGTCCAAAGCCGTTCCAGGACGTACGTAGTGGGAAACATCGGCGATGTGAACACCCAAGTGGTAGTTCCCATTGTCGAGCTTCCAGGCAACGACGGCATCGTCAATATCCTTCGTGTCTGCCCCATCGATTGTGACTAAAGGTTGGTCTGTGATGTCTTGGCGACCTTCCCACTCTTCTGGTTGGACTTCGTTTGGAATCTTGTCCGCTTCTTCCATCACGTCTTGTGGGAATCGGTTTGGAATGTTCTTGTTTTCAACAATCTGCATGATGTCCATGCCCGGTTCGTTTTCATAACCAAGCACTTCCGTAACGGAAGCAAGCAGTTGCTTAGGATGCAAAGCGTCTGGGTAAGACTGAATTTCAGCGACAACCACTTGGCCGTCGTGCAGTTCCTCTTTAGCAGTCGATGAATCGATCAACACTTGGAAAGACATCGCCTTCTTGTCAGTCAAACGCATTTGTCCAAGGACGCCTGCAAAAGTCGTGTTCGACGTATACACGCCGACCACTCGGGTGAAGGCGTGTTCGATGATTTCTTCCACTTTACCTTCTGGCCCACGGTCCTCAGATTTCGCGGGGCGAACCATGGAGACACGAACCGTATCACCTTGCATGGCCTGGTTGGTGTTATCGGGACCAATAAAGTAATCAGGGAGGTTTTCGTCGTAACGAACGAACCCAAATCCCTTATCGTTGGCCTTAAATTCACCAACGATGTCGCCCTTTTTACCTTGGTATTGGTATGAATCGTTATCGACCTTTTTAACAATTTGGTTATCGGCCAGGTTTTCAAGCACTGACAACACTTGTCGGTAACCTGAGGCTCCTTCTAAACGAAGACCGTCCGCCAGGTTTTGGGCAGAAAAAGCCTGGCTGTGATTGGCCTTCAAGAAGCCCTCTAATTGTTCACGTAATTGCTTTTGTTCCATTATTGTTTCTAGACTCCTAAAAATGGATAATAAAAAATCAGTCTACAAAAAAGTAAACTGACCTTATAAATTAATGAGCGGCCATGTACATCAAAATAACTCCGATGATGAACCAAAGCGCACCAAGAACCGTCGTAATTCGACGCATGATGGCTTCAAAGCCGCGAGACTTTCGTTCTGTAAATAAATCAGTTGCGCCACCAGACAAAGCTGACAGTGCATCTTGTTGCTTACTTGGTTGCATCATTACTGAAACGATCAGTAAGAATCCGACAACCAGCAAGAGAATGGTCAAAAAATCAGTCACAAGGACGCCTCCACTCGCATTTCATATACTTTAGTATAGCAGATTGTCAATTAGTTTCCAAGCGAAAGGCGGAACATCAAGACACCACCAGCAACGGCTACGTTCAATGATTCAGCAGAACCGATCAATGGGATGTACAAGTTGGCCGTCGTTTCCTTGGCAAGTTCAGGGTCTAATCCCTGTCCTTCGTTTCCCACAATCAAGGCACCGGCTGAGATTCCATGGATATCTTGGTATGGCTTAGCTTCTTCGTTTAACTCAGAACCATACACTGGCAAATCGTTGTCCTTGAAAGCTTCAATCCAGTCGTGCAAGTCACCTTGCAAAACTTCCAAGTGGAAGTTTGAACCCTGCATGGCACGCACAACCTTTGGCGCGTACAGGTCGGCCGTTCCGTTCCCAAGAACAACCCCCTTGAAACCAGCAGCATCAGCCGTACGAACCAACGTTCCAACGTTACCTGGGTCTTGGATGGCATCCAAGAATAACCAAAGGCCTTCGTGAACATATGATGGATCAAAGGTTTTTTCAGGCAGCGTCACCTCGGCAAAGATTCCTTGAGGTGTCTTTGAACCAGCAATGTGTGCAGCGACTTCCGTTGAAATTTCAAAGGCTGGAACACCGTGTGGCACATTGGCCAGGTGTTCTTGCATTTGTTCTTCCGTTGCCATGATGGCGTGGAACTTTGCCTTTGCGTTGATGGCCTCTTGCACTAAGTGCCAACCATCCAACAAGTAAGTCTTTTGGTCTTGACGGCCCTTCTTCGTGGCCAACTTCGCCCAGGCTTTTACCTTGCTATTTTGTTTCGATAAAATACGTTCCATTATAATTCCTTACTAACCGCTTAGCGGTCGTTTTGACGGTTTTGCTTTCCAGCATTCCGTCCTTCAAGTTTTGTACTTTCTTCCGTTACATCTCGTGGACGCAAGTCTTCGGGACGAACCTTATTTTGGTTCATAGTACCGTTCATCTGGCTTGCGGCGCTTGCCGTTGCCATCTGGGCAGCCAACAATTCGTCCGCCGTCTTTTGAATGGTGAAGTTTTCTTCAACTTGTCCCTTCAACTTATTGTAACGCATGTGATTAATGAACACTTGAATCGTTGCAAAGATTCCACCGATGAAGAAGTAGAGTCCCAAAGCACCAGATGAGTAAAGCGTGAATCCAGCAATCAAAACAGGCATCATCCACATCATCATACCCGTTTGCTTCTTTTGTGCCGCTGGCACGTGCAACTGAGCCAGGTAAGCTTGAACAGCGTAAATGACAAAGGTCATGATTGAGAAAAGAATCTGTGGCTTTGACAATTCGAGCCCAAAGAACGTAGCCGTCTTCAAACCGTTGGCGTGAATGATCGCCAAGTATAATCCTGAGAAGATTGGCATCTGGATAGCCATGGCCAACCAGTTCATTCCACCCGTCAAAGAAACGTTGTTTTCTTTGTATAACGTCATGGAAACCATTGACGCAGCTTGTTGTTCAGCCTGTGTCTTTGCACCCTTAACGGCCGCTTGAACCTTATCCAATTCCGGTTTCAACTTCTGCATCTTGATTTGAGAAATGGTCGTGTTCTTTGATTGGTTAACCATAATTGGCAACAAGATCAAACGGAAAATCACCGTCAAAATGATGATTCCCCAACCGATGGCATTCACACCACCGACAGCCTTGGCAATCTGCAAAAGCAGGTCCGCAATGGGCTTTGAGACCAAGTTATAGATGCGACCCTGTGTACCGTATCCACCAGTAAACAGATAGATATCAAACAAAACCACAAGAATAGTGGCGTTACGCTTTAATGCTTTCATTATTTTCTCCTAAGTCGGATGTTTTTCGTCATTGCTTAAGCAATCCTCACTATTATAGCAAGTTTACTCGGACACTGTCTCGTTTTTCTCACTGCCCAAAATGGTTAGTGGAAAACGCAGACGGAACGAAGACCCTGATCCAAGCGCTGATTCAACTTCAACTCGGCCACCATAGGCCGTCACCATCTTTTTAACAATGGACAGGCCAAGGCCGTTTCCACCAACCTGGTGCTTACGAGCCTTATCAACACGGTAGAAACGGTCAAAGACACGGTCAATGTCTTCTGGTCCAATTCCCTGACCAAAATCTTGAACACCAATTTCAAGCCATGAACCGGCACGTGCCAAAGCCAAGTGCACTTCCTTTCGTTCCGTTGAGTATTTCACGGCGTTGTCCAACAAAATGATGAGCAACTGCTCTAAGTGGTCGGGACGAATGGCAACCGCTGCCCGGTCGTTCAAGTTGTTATCAAGTGTCCAAACAAACTCAGGGTGGAGTAATTCGAATTCGTGGTAGACCCGTTTCATGACGGGTGCAACCGCAGTCTTTTCAACGTCGGGTGAAACCGTCATCTTTTCAGCTCGAGTCAGCTGAAGCATTTCATTAACCAACGTTTCCATTCGATTAATCTCTGACAAAGAAGAAGTCAACGAATCTTCCAACACTTCCTTGTCATCTTTCCCCCAACGGTTCAAGAGATTCAAATGCCCCTTCACAATGGCAACCGGTGTCCGCAATTCATGGGAGACGTCAGAAACAAATTCTTGTTGTGCCCCAACCAAGCTTTGCACCTGGTCCATTGTCTGGTTCAAAACCGTCCCGAGTTGATTCAGCTCCTGATTATAAGAAACATCTTCCATCCGCATGTCAGTTAATGGATTTTCTTCAAAGGCTTCCATCACTTTTTCAAGCTTCTTCACTGGCCAAACAAAGAACTGGGCCAGACAAAAAGAAAGCAGGAAAATTCCCACTAAGGAAAGTGGGATGAAAATCCACCACCAATTTTCGATGGCCCGCCAGAAGCGGGCCAGACTTTCCCCGCCCTGCAATAAGCCAAGGCTAATCAGCAAACCAATCTCAATTAGCAAAAAACCCACCGTTAAGCCAAGGGTCAGTACGCCCTGGGTACTTTTAAACGGTGAGTTCTTTAAATTGTCGTTCTTTTCTTCAGCCATCTTAGCTCCGCATGACGTAACCGGTTCCCCGGACAGTTTGAATGTAAGAAGTCTTTGATTCCGGATCATCCAACTTGTTACGCAAGTATCGGATGTACACGTCAACGACGTTCGTTTCAATCTTCGTGTCCAAGCCCCAAACGTTCTTTAAGAGCTTTTCGCGTGGCTGTACGACGTCGATGTTTTCAACGAGCAACAAAAGCAAATCGTATTCGCGCTTCGTGAGCGAGATGATTTGATCATCACGACGCACTGTCCGGTTTTCCTTTTCCAACTTCAAGTTTTTGAACGAAATCACGTTCAAACCAGAAGTGGCCGGCGTCTTTTCAATGTCGATTCGACGAAGCAATGAGCGAACGCGGGCAAGCAATTCTTCGATGGCAAATGGCTTAACCACGTAATCGTCGGCACCGTAATCCAAACCGGAAACACGGTCAATGACAGAATCGCGTGCGGTCATCATGATAATCGGCGTCTTCTTTACTTCACGCAAGCGACGAGCGACTTCAAAACCATTTAATTCAGGTAGCATCAAATCCAAAAGAATCAAATCGAAGTCTTCGTTTAGAGCAGTATCCAGCCCATCGCGACCGTTCAATACCGTTTTAATTTCAAAACCTTCGTGCTCAAGTTCGAGCTTTACGAACTTTGCCAAGTTTTCTTCATCTTCAATGATTAAAATACGACTCATAATATTTCCTTCTAAAAATCAACTGAAATACGTTGATTTACAGCCAATTTCATTTATAAATGAATTTCTTTTAATCCATTTTAACACAGGAACGAAAAAAATCTCATTTTTTAAAGAAATCGTCTAATTTAGCAAGGCGTGGGTCTAATTTTTGATCCTTTTCCGCCGTTTCCTTGGCTTCTTTTTCCTCTGGATGTTCCTTCAAGAACTCTTCTTCAGAAATGACTTGCCAGTCCTTTCCTTCTGGAAGTGGCGCACCCGCTTCTTCTTCCTTCGTTAGGATTTGCAAAGGCAAAGCCGAAACGATGTTATCCAAGATAGCAACATCCAAGTCAATGGTCTTATTCTGAATGGCAAAAACCGGTTCTTCCTCGTCGAATTCCTTAATCTTTTCTGGATTTTCAACATAAGTTTCGGCCACGTTCAAATCACATGACCAATCAACTGGTTGTAAGGAACGAGAAGAAGGAAGGGTTAAGTCCGCGTGGAAGTTAGCCATCAAGAAATAGTCATCTTCTTCCGTCATTTGGATGGAGCCCTTCACCAAAACGGTTTCAGCCTTCAAAATCAGATCGGAAAAGCGTTCCGAAATGAGGTCGTTCAAGTCCAGCGTTTCTTCAAATTGAAGCGCTTCGTTACGGTACTTTTGCAATTGTTGTTGTGCAAACTTCATGGTTAATCCTCTTCTTTAATATAGTGAATTGGACGGCGTGACAAATCTTGTCCGTCCTTGTTGCTGCGATCACCCGCTAAGAGTTGCCAGATGAGCCCCGCCTTATAATCCAAACGGAGATTGGCCTTTGCCAATCCCATGTCAACACGGGAGATAATTGGCAAACGGGCACGGCGCTTAACTTCAGATAAGTAAGCTTGTCCCTCGTCCGTAAATCCTAACAAACGAATGTAAGAATCGGCCATGGCTGCCTGCATTTGATCGACCTTAATGTTCAACAACGTATAGAGCATTGTTCGCTGCATACGGGCAAAGGTATAACGCTTAGACTTCACAGCCTTAATAAAGGACTGGTAGGACTGCGGTGCTTCCTTTGCGGTTGCAACACCAACCAAACGATGCTCCAAACCTTCGGCCATTTGGTAAACCTGTCCAAGCTGACCAACTGTGTCCGTTAGGAGACGGTAAGACAAAAGGTCGAAGAACGGCTTTTCAAAACCAAGGGCGTTTGGCTTTTCCTGCAACGCCTTAAAGGCGTCAGCAGGAACTACCTTTTGAACCTTATCCATCTTTCCCTTGTGCAGGGCGAGACGAATGGATGAGGCGGAGGCAATTTCTGCACCTTCATCAAACTCTTTGTCATGATAGCCAGCCTGGATTCGTCCAATTGGATGTAAATTCATTTCAATTTCTGATTCGACGATTGCCTTTGCGTAGGAGAAGCCCAAAATGTCGTTTGGATCTTCCAGTTTGAAACCTGTGGCTTCTTCGAGGTCTGCTGCGTATGCCGCTGCATAAGTCTGATTCTTATCAGCCTTTTTTTCTGCCTCAATCCCCTGGGCCTTTTCAGCCAGGTCAATGAAGTCAACGTCGGGATGTTCGGAACCAAACACCAAATCTTTCACACCCAAAGCGGAAAGAATTTGAATGGCCCCCTTAGCAAAAAGGTGACCAGGTTGGACAGCATCGAAAACTGGCAGTTCAACCATGAGGTCGGCCCCGTTGTGAAGGGCCAACTTCGTTCGTTCCCACTTGTCCAAGATGGCGGGTTCGCCTCGTTGCACGAAGTTACCAGACATCACAACAACCGCAACGTCAGCCCCCGTTACTCTCTTCGCTTCAGCTAAGTGGTAGGCGTGTCCGTTGTGGAAGGGGTTGTATTCCGCTATGATTCCAACAGCTTTCATTTACTTTCTCCTTTTTTGCAGGAAATAAACCAGCGTTCGTCCTTCTTATCCGCCTTCTTTTGGCCGAAGTCCGCCGTAAATTTAATGTCCAAAAAGCCAGCTTCCTTTAGAGCTTTTTTATAAAAAGCCATGTCATAGGTGACTTCATGGAGCACCTCGCGCACCATCTTAAAGGCGTCGATGTCTTCTCGGTACAAGAAGAACTTCAAGTCGTGGTCCACCGCGTAACCGCCACTTTCAACATCGGGATAAGCCGTCCACATAAAAATCTTGTCCGGATCATCGTCGTTGTTGTAGCAGAAGTTATCGTAGCTTTCCGTCACCATTTTTGGCGTAATCACATCAAAGAGGAAGGTACCTCCATCTTCGAGGTGATTGTAGGCCTGAGTAAGGCCAGCCTTGAATTCCTCTACGGACGGTAAGTAGTTAAAGGTGTCGGCGAAGGATACGATGGTTGGGTACTTTTCTTCCCAATCAGAAAATTCGCGGATGTCAGCCTGGAGCAAACGAACATCGACCTTTGCCTCCGCAGCATGTTCCTGAGCCAATTCAAGCATTGGCGCTGAAAGGTCCAAGCAATCCACCTGGTAACCTGCCTGAGCGAGCAGAACGGCCAAGCGCCCGGCGCCCCCACCAAGATCCAAAATCTTGCCTGCTGGCACCTGCTTTTTTACGTAGTCCGCCCAATCTAGATATAGTTCACCGTCAAAAAGCTCATCGTAGAGCGAGGCAAACGTTTGGTAAGGTGCTTCTTCTGCAGCCATGACTTTCATCCTTTCGAGTTCAAAAGGCCACCGCAATCGAAATCGCAATGGCCTTATGCTTTAACGTTCTGGTAAGTATTGATCCAAGTCAACTTCCTTCGCGTCGAACCACAGACGGTCCAAGTGGTAGAAGTCGCGGGATTCTTCGTCGAAGACGTGGACGATGACATCACCAAGGTCCAAGACAATCCAATTTGCCTTTTCAAACCCTTCAATGTGGTCGATTTCAAATCCAGCAGCCACAACCTCTTCCTTCACTTCGCGCGCGATGGCCTGCGCCTGTCGGCTTGA
The DNA here is from genome assembly GCF_018437275.1 of Fructobacillus broussonetiae. Taxonomy (GTDB): domain Bacteria; phylum Bacillota; class Bacilli; order Lactobacillales; family Lactobacillaceae; genus Fructobacillus; species Fructobacillus broussonetiae. The sequence continues at coordinate 49,216 of NZ_JAAMFK010000005.1, read as the reverse complement.
ACCAGCTGAAGCCATAACGAAGTAGTCGGCTAAGAGTGACACACTCTGCATGTCCAGGGCGGTTACGTCTTCACCGTGTTTGTTATCAACGGCTGTTAACACCGTCTTCAATAAATCTTTCGCTGTCTTTTCTGCCATGAAAGCTCCTTATTTCTTTGCTAAATACTGTGCCCAGTCGTTGTAGGCTGTAAAGGTCTTTGGGTAAATTGGGTTCCCCTGTCCAGCTAAGTAGGACAAAGTTGAGGACAACTGATAGAACACACCAGCATCAAGTGATTCGTCGGTTAGTGTGCGGGCCCGCTCAACGCCAGGGAAATTGCGTCCCATTTCGAGGTAGTCGGCCATGAACAAAACTTTGGATAAGACACTCATTTTGCCGTACTTATCCCCAGTTGTATGTTCCTTGATTGCTTCAAGAATTTCCGGATCATTGATGCCAAGTTCGTCCTGAACAAAGTAAGCACCAACAACACCGTGCCAGATTGGGTTACCCCAGTTCTTTAAATCAGGGTCGAGGCCTTTTTCATCAATTTTTTGGATAAAGTCAGAGGCGGACCGTTCTTTGGCGTAGTCGTGAACCAAGCCGGCAATCGCGGCTTGGTTTTCATCAAGGTTATTTTGCTTGGCCAGCTTGATTGCGTAATCCTTTACGCGCAAGCAGTGCTCAAAGCGGTGGTCCGAAAGTTTTTCCGAAACCTTGTGAGCTAACTCTTCAATGTATTTCTCATCGACTGCAACCATGTCTGCCTCCAAACTTATTTAGCTAACTTGTTGACTTCTAATGAGTACTTGACGTACTTGGCATCCTTTGCCTCTTCGTACAAGACAATCGTCTTTCCAATGACTTGGGCAACCGTCATCGTTGAGTTATCTTCGATGAACTTCGCCACGTCCTTGGCAGACCATTCGGAAGTCTGTTGAACGTTCACCTTTGCCAATTCGCGTTTTGAAAGCGCCTTTTTTACTTCTTCGACCCATTCCTGTGTCGCACCACCCTTACCAATTGAAAAAATTGGCGTCATGGTATTGGCTTCGGAACGGAGGTATCGTTTTTGCTTTCCAGTTAATTGCATTAAATCATAGCCTTTCTAAGGAATACTGAAACACCTTCAGGGACGTAAGCGCGAATCGTCACACCGGCAGGAAGCGTAATAAATCCAAGTCCGGCAAAAACCAAATCCGCTTCGGTTTTCGTCTTCAATTCCGTTTTAACAAAGCCCTTGGCTTCTTTTTTAGGAACAGGGGCGAGTAATTCACCCTGGTGTTTGTCATAAAAGTCGCTTGCACCGGCCATCTTCGTCCGGTGAATGTTCAAATTGTTTTCAAAGTAGCACGTTGCAGAAGTCTTCTGATCAGATGAACTAGCTACCAAATCAAAGCGGGCAAGACCACCAATGAAAAGCGTCTGCTCATCGTTCAATTGGTAGGTCCGTGCCTTAATTTCGTTCTTTGGCAAGACGTACTTTAAGTTTTTGTCATCTACTTGGTGGGCGTATTGATCAGCCTTGATGATTCCTGGCGTATCAATTAAGTTTTGTCCATCATCCAGTGGAATGGCAATTTGGTCCAAAGTTGTCCCTGGGAAACGAGACGTGGTAATCAACTCTTGAACACCCGTCTTTGATTTGATGATTTGGTTAATCAGCGTGGACTTACCAACGTTAGTTGTTCCAACGACGTAAACATCTCGTCCGGAACGCAAGTCGTCAATCTTGTCCAAAATCAAATCAAGGTTTGCAGGGTGCGCTGCGGACGTCAAATCGATATCCACGGGCCTAATTCCCTCTTCTTTTAAGCGACCACGAACCCAGTCTTTGATTTTGTGATCTTTCAAGGACTTGGGAAGAAGGTCAACCTTGTTTCCAAGCACGTAAATCGGATTTTTATCACCAACGAAACGTGGCAATCCAGGAATGGTTGACCCTGAAAAATCAAAGAGATCCAAGACATAAACAATCAACGCCTTGTCTTCTGAAACCTGGTGAAGCAACTTCATGAAGTCGTCATCAGTCAAAGAGACAGGCTGAATCTCGTTGTAGTGGCGTAAACGGAAGCAGCGTTGGCAGAGCAATTGATCCGATTCCAACTGCTTTTGCATCGCTGACATTGGCAAGTAACCCGCCTCGTTTTTTTGATCAACCTGCATTAAAGCGCCACAACCAATACAGTAAAGCCCTTCTTTCAGTGCTTCGACCACTTCTTCTTTTGTTGCCATTTCTGGTCTATTTTCCGTCATGAAGTTCTTGTTCTTCCTTTGTGGAAACGGCCTTGGCTAAAGAGTCGTGCCAGACCGGTTCTTGATTTTTGTAAATGATTTTCTTTGCTTGGTTTTCGATGAAGCGATTCACCCAGGTCTGCCACATGTCCGATTCTATCAGCCGCTTAACCAAAACGGACTTCACACCAGCAAGGTGAGCTGCCCAAACATCGGTCAACATCTGATCCCCGACCATGAGTACTTCATCTTTTTTGAAGCCGTGTTCCTTCAGAACCTGGTGAATACCACGAGGAAGTGGCTTAAGTGACCAAGCCACATAGCCGACGCCTAAATCACCAACGGCCTTCTCGACGCGTTGCCAAGTGTTATTGGAAACAACGATCACTTCGATTCCTGCTTCCTTGGTTTCTTTCAACCATTCGTGCAGCTCTGGCGTTCCTTCGGGATTATTCCACGCTAAAAGCGTGTTGTCTAAGTCCGTCAAAACGGCCTTGATGTTGTGCTTTTTTAACTCGTCAACCGACAGGTCATAGACTGACTCAACGAGGTAGGTGGGTTTTAAAAAGTTTAGGACCATGGTTACTGTTCTCGCTTCATAATTTAACCCCATTATAACATGATTAGGGCTTTCCTTTGAGTCAAAAAAAGACCCCAAATGGGGTCTTTTATCTCCGATTTTAGACGGAATCAGTCTTAGTACCAACCATTTGATTGGAAGTGACTAATCGCGTTTTGAACAGAACCATAACGTCCGGCAATGTAACCTTGCATGGCCTGCAATTGAACGTCGTAATTACCGACGTAGTCTTGTCCAGCAGCGTACGTTGCGTATGCTGATGGTGACAACTGTCCGATTCCGTAGAAGGAACCGTTTTGGGCGTTCACATTTCCAGATGATTCCTGTTGAATCAACCAGTTAATGTCACCTGAAGCAGTCGTTGTCTGCTTTGGTGTTTCTGAGACAGCAGGTGCTGGCGTTGCTGTTTCTTCTTCAGTTTGTGTGTCTTCTGCTTGTTCAGCAGAGGCATCTTCTTGTTGAACTTGCTGGCTAGCAGCAGAGTTTTCCAAGTTCTTAATGTTGTCTAATGAAGAAACAGCAGTATTAACCATCTTTCCATCAATTGAACCTGAAACCTTTACGGCTTGGTCAGAAGTTGACTTGTGATTATTAAATTGTTGGTTAGCGGCAGTCAATGCAAGACCAACTACGGCTGCGCTTGTAAGTAAAATTTTATTAAACATCATGTCCTATATTATTCCCGATTCAGATTAGCTGAATATTAAAATTCAAAAAATCCTTTTAAAAATCAAAAAATAATAAAGTAAATCCTCCGTTTGTTGCGTAAACACTGCGGGTTAGCAGGTGTTTGAATTTTTATTATTTACTTTTTCGATGGTTTAACCAGTAATATACCGGCAAACCCAATATTACTATAATAACCGAAATTAAGATTCCTTGCAAATCGTTCAAAATTTCAGAAACTTCTACATAGACGGAACCAAGGATAGCAACGATTGGAATCCATGGATAAAGCGGCATGGAGAAGTCTCGGTTCTTTCCAGTTGGATCCTGACGGCGCAAAATAAAACAACCGATAAAGGCCAAAATATAAAACAAGAAGGTAATGAACACCGCGTAGTCGGTCAACTTATTTGGATCAGTAACCCACATCATCAAGTAACCAATACCAATCATGAACCAGATGGCAGCATTTGGCGTCTTTGCAGTTTTATGAACTTTAGAAAAAGTCTTAGTGGCTGGAAAGTCCCCTCGTTTAGCCATCGCGTAAAGCACGCGTGGGAAGGAAACGACTTTACCGTTTAACGTACCCAGCAAAGAAATCAGAATTGCCAGCGTCAAAAGGCGCCCGCCCCACAGTCCGAAGGCTGCTTCGGCAACGTGAATCGTTGCTTGGTTTCCATAAGAAACAATGGCATTGGCATTCAATGAGGAGAAAGTTCCAAATGAAACACCGACGAAGGCAACGATAACAACCAAGATTCCATAGATAATTGCCTTTGGTAATGTCTTTTGTGGGTTCTTGATTTCACCAGAAATGTTGGCCAATGTAACCCAACCATCATAGGCGAACAGCGTTGCCAATACAGCGACTCCAAAGCCTCCCGTCTTGCTTGAAGAAATCGTCGTCACAGTCTGGGTCAAGGCGTCGTGTTGTCCAAAGAACAGACCAAAAATGATCAATCCGATAATTGGTAGCAACTTAATTGTTGTTGTCACCACCTGGAAGGTAGCTGATGTCTTATTTGGCACTGAGTTAACGATACCAATGAACCCAAGGCCAACCATTCCGGCTGGAATCGACCAGGAAACGGGCAAATTAAAGAGTGACGTGAAGAGCAAGCCAAAGTAAGCAGCAATCGCCCCCATCATCGCAGGCCCGTAAAAGATAACCTGCATCCAACCGGCCAAAAAACCAACGGTCTCACCGTAGAGCTTCGTGAGGTAAAGGTAAATACCACCCGTTTCCGTCATTTGTGAGCCGACTTCGGCGACGGTCATCCCCGCCGTCAATGTCAAAAGACCACCAGCCAACCAGGCTAAGAGGGCGGAGGAAGTGGAACCTGCCGTTTGCAATACCGCTCCCTGTTTGAAGAAAATACCAGAACCAATAATGGTACCAATAACAAGAGCTAATGAGGACCAGAGGCCAAAGCCTCGGTTTAGTTCTTCTTTTTCCATCATCGTCCTCCTTTAAGAGTTTGTTTCATTTATTTTAGCATGATTTATCATAATTTTTTCATTTCTCGTAGGAAAGCTGACACAATAATAAAAAAGCAGTGCTAAATTAGCATTGCTTTTCCATTTCTGATTGAATTTCTTCTTCTGAATATCCCCACATCCGAAGTTGATGTGGTTCTGGAGGTAGGTAGTAGTCGCCGTATATTCGCTCCTGTAACTCAGCAATCATTTCTGGGGTAAATAAAGCATCAAGTTCTTCCTCAGAGTAATGGGGCAACTTCATACCAACTGTGTCTCTTTGTAAGCTCATTATATTTCCTCCATTTCTTGGATATTCGTAATCACTTTCATATTGCGGACGGCGACTTCATTGCCGTTACTAATGTTCGAAAGCGTCCCATCAAAACGCGTGTGACTATCAATCAAAACAATGTCTGGTTGCGCTAACAGATGTCGTTTAAATAGGTATTCTAAAACAACGCCATCAATTTGATTCCGACGACTATGTTTACTTGCAACATATTTCAACTTGCCCTCGGCAAGTGCGTGCACCATCCTTTTTCTATATAGCGCGACAACCTCATTACGCGTATTTAAGTCATTTAAGTTTGAAACCTTTTCTTCATGAACTTTAATTTCCAACTTTAGAATACGAATGTTTTTTAGCTCAACTTTGCGTATACCTCTTGCAAATGCAAAGGCGTTTTCGCGTGCACTTTGTAAATAGCGGACATTTTCATCGAGTCCACTTTCCACGTACCCATATACTCCGTTTCCCAAATCATTGGGATAACGCTCTAGACCGTCCTCTGTTTCTTTCTGATGCCATTCATGTAAAAAGCCCTCCTGCAAAATGCGTGCCGCGTTTTTCTGCGATGTGCCATGGTAAGCCGTTAACGTAATCATGCGTGATTCCTCCCGTGGAAAAATTCATCGACCGTTAACAGGAACTTTCATTTCGCCCAAATCATACACCCTTTAAACCCCCATTACTAGGCCTTTTTGCGATGTTATACAAGCACTTTTCTTTCGTATAAAAACGAAAAAGCAGCGCTCCAACAGAGCACTGCTTTTTCTTAAAACGATGTTTACTTGTTTTGGGCCTTTTCCCGAGCAATATCGCGATCCATGATTTCGCGGAGGTACTTGGCTGTATAAGATTCCTCGTTCTTGGCGACTTTCTCGGGTGTTCCGGTAACCAAAATATTACCGCCCCCGGCACCACCTTCCGGACCAAGATCGATGATCCAATCGGCAGACTTGATCACGTCAAGATTGTGTTCAATAACCGTGACGGTGTTGCCGTTGTCAACCAAACGATTCAGTACCCGGAGCAGGCGATCAATGTCATCCGTGTGCAACCCAGTGGTTGGCTCATCCAAAATGTAAATGGTCTTACCATTGGTGCGGCGGTGGAGCTCTGAAGCGAGCTTCATCCGCTGTGCTTCACCACCAGACAAGGTCGTGGCTGACTGGCCGAGCTTCACGTAGCCCAAACCAACGTCCACAATCGTCTGTAGACGACGGGCAATCTTTGGGATTGGCGCAAAGAAGTCCAAGGCTTCTTCTGCGGTCATATCCAAGACCTCTGAGATGGTGTGGCCCTTGTACGTTACTTCGAGTGTTTCGGAGTTGTAGCGGGTACCATGACAAACCTCACAGTCGACGTATACGTCAGGCAAGAAATTCATTTCAATCTTGATGACACCGTCTCCGCGACAGTTCTCACAACGACCACCCTTGGTGTTGAAAGAGAAGCGTCCCTTTGAGTAACCACGGAGCTTCGCTTCGTTGGTTTCGGCAAAAAGCGAGCGGATGTCGTCGAAGACACCCGTGTACGTTGCTGGGTTAGAACGTGGGGTACGACCAATTGGTGACTGGTCGATGTCGACAACTTGTTCGACGTTTTCGACCCCCTCAATCTTGCGGTAGGCACCAGGCTTGTTCGAGTTCTTGTTCAATTTCTGCTTCAAAGCGCGCTTCAGAATGGTGTTGACCAAAGTTGACTTACCGGAACCAGAAACACCGGTCACAGCGACGAACTTTCCAAGCGGGAACTTTACCGTTACGTTCTTCAGGTTGTTTTCCTTGGCACCGCGGATAACGATTTCTTCCCCATTACCCTTACGGCGCTTCTTAGGAACCGGAATGAACTTCTTTCCAGACAAGTATTGTCCAGTCAATGAGTTCGGATCCTTTGCCACCTCTGCTGGTGTTCCAACGGACATAATCTTTCCACCAAGACTACCAGCACCAGGACCAACGTCAATTAAGTAGTCGGCCGCGTTCATCGTGTCTTCGTCGTGTTCAACAACGACAAGGGTGTTTCCCAAGTCACGCATGGCTTGCATGGAAGCAAGCAGCTTGTCGTTATCACGCTGGTGCAAACCGATGGATGGTTCGTCCAAAACGTAGAGTACACCCGAAAGGTTGGCACCAATCTGAGTGGCCAAACGAATACGCTGTGCTTCACCACCGGACAAAGTAGCAGCTGAACGTGACAAAGTTAAGTAGTCCAAACCAACGGATGAAAGGAAGCCAAGACGATCGCGGATTTCCTTCAAGATTGGCTTAGCGATTTCCGTGTCCTGTTCGCCGAGTTCAAGTTTCTTAAAGAAGTCTAACTCTTCGGTAACCGGCCAGTTTGAAACGTCACCAATGTTCATGCCACCAACCTTGATGGACAAAGCAGCTGGGTTCAAACGGTAGCCGTGACAGGCTGGACACGTCAACTTCGTCATGTACTGAGCCATTTGGTCACGGGTGAAGTCGGAGTTCGTTTCACGGAAGCGACGGTCGATGTTGTTCATCACCCCTTCGAAAGGTTGGTCGACGTCCCGGACACCACCAAAATCGTTTTGGAAGTGGAAATGGAAATCCTTGTCACCAGAGCCATACAAGACCAGGTCTTGTTCCTTTTTTGGCAGGTCCTTAAACGGTACGTTCTCATCGATGCCAAACTGCTCACAGAACTGGGAAAGCATTTCAGGGTAGTAGTTTGATGAGATGGGGTTCCAAGGTGCAATGGCACCCTGCTTCAGCGTCTTCTCGTCGTCTGGAAGGACGAGGTCGATATCAACCTCTTGGTTGGCACCCAGTCCCTGACAGACAGGACAAGCCCCGTCAGGCGCGTTAAATGAGAAGAGACGTGGTTCTAAGCGACCAGGACGGAAGTTGTGCAAGTCACCTAAGTAGTGATCGGACATTCGGATTGGTTCCGGCGCTTCTTCTTCGGGATCGCGCGTCACGGGTTCTAAGACAACCAACCCGTTGGCAAGGCCAGTGGCCGCTTCGATGGAATCAAAGAGACGGGAACGCGATCCCTCCCGCATCACAACGCGGTCGACCATGACGGCAACGTCGTGCTTCTTGTTTCGTTCAAGGGCGAGGTCGTCTTGTTCGTCCAACTGAATAATCTCACCGTCGACTTTGGCACGGAGGTAACCTTGCTTTTGCATCTTTTCAAAGGTCTTTTGGTGCGTTCCCTTTACTCCTTCAATAACGGGTGCAAAGACTTGCAAGCGAGTGCCTTCGGGCAACGTCTTTTGGACGTAGTCAACCATCTGGTCGATGGTCTGCATGATTTTCGTGCCGTCCTCCGGGTCATCCGGCTTTCCAACACGGGCGAAAAGCAACCGGAAGTAGTCAGCGATTTCCGTCACCGTACCGACCGTAGAACGGGGGTTGTTTGACGTCGTCTTCTGGTCAATGGAAATGGCCGGTGACAAGCCTTCGATGGAATCAACATCCGGCTTATCCATCTGGCCCAAGAATTGACGGGCATAGGAGGACAGTGATTCGACGTAGCGACGCTGTCCTTCGGCGTAGAGCGTGTCGAAAGCAAGCGATGACTTACCGGAACCAGAGAGTCCCGTTACAACCGTGAGTGACCCCTTTGGGATATCAACGTTGATGTTTTTTAAGTTGTGGGCGCGAGCCCCACGGATTTCAATATTGTTCTTTGCCATTCGATCCTCTCCTAGCAAAAAAGCCGTCTCCGACTTTTATATCTAACCGGCTAGTGGTTACTAGCCTGCTTTTCAGCTTTGTTCAATTTTTTGGTGCTTTTCGGCGCACCGTGCATGCCCATTTTGGTTTGCACAGCCGGTTTTAACGGCCAGCCTGTTTCTTCAATTTCATGATGTTGTCACGTACCTTGGCGGCGGTCTCGAAATCAAGCTCCTTTGCGGCAGCCTTCATCTGGTTGGCCAAGTTCTCCAAGATATCCGTCTGGTCGGCCTTCGGCAGGTCGGCAAAGTCGACCTCGGTCAAGTCCACGGACTCGGCCTCGGCCGCTGGCTTTGATGACGAAATCAGATCACGAATGTCTTTTTTGATGGTCATCGGCGTGATGCCGTGTTCCTTGTTGTAAGCCATCTGGATTTCACGACGACGGGCCGTTTCGTCTATCGCTTCCTGCATGGCCTTGGTCGTCTTGTCCGCGTACATAATCACGTGACCGTCGGCGTTACGGGCAGCGCGTCCAATTGTTTGAATTAACGAACGTGGATTACGCAAGAACCCTTCCTTATCGGCGTCTAAGATGGCAACAAGCGACGTTTCCGGAACGTCAATTCCCTCACGAAGCAGGTTAATGCCGACCAGCACGTCGTACTTTCCAAGACGAAGCTCACGAATGATTTTCGTTCGCTCCAAAGTCTTAATGTCCGAATGCAGGTAGGCAACCTTGATTCCAACGTCCTTTAAGTAGTCCGTCAAATCCTCGGACATGCGCTTCGTCAACGTCGTGATGAAGACACGTTCGTCCTTTTCGATTCGCTTGTTAATCTCACCGACCAGGTCATCAATTTGTCCCATGACAGGACGAACCTCAATCTCTGGATCGAGCAGTCCGGTTGGACGAATGATTTGTTCAACAACGTCTTCCTTCGGTACTCGTTCGAGCTCGTAGTCACCAGGCGTGGCCGACATGTAGATGATTTGGTTGACGTGGTCTTCAAACTCTGGGAGTTGCAAGGGCCGGTTATCCAAAGCGGATGGTAGACGGAAACCGTAGTCGACAAGCGTTTGCTTACGGGCACGGTCACCGTTGTACATACCGCGAACCTGTGGCATCGTCACGTGACTCTCATCGACAACGATTAAGAAGTCGTCGGGGAAGAAATCAAGCAACGTAAAGGGTGCTTCCCCCTCTTTTCGACCGTCCATCCAGCGCGAATAGTTTTCGATTCCGGGCGTGAAGCCCATTTCTGAAAGCATGGCCAAATCGTATTCGGTTCGCTGGCGGAGGCGCTGCGCTTCGAGCAACTTTCCTTCACCCTCTAGAACCTTCAACCGTTCGTCCATTTCCTCGCGGATTCCCTTCAGGGCTTCCTTCATCCGATCGTCGTCGGTCATGAAGTGCTTGGCAGGGTAAATGGCGACGTAGTCCTTTTCGGACACAATCTGTCCGGTCAAAGCGTTAATCTGACGGATTCGGTCAATCTCATCCCCAAAGAACTCGACGCGCATGGCCAGCTCGTCTTGTGATGATGGGAAAATTTCAATGACATCCCCTCGCACGCGGAAAGTACCACGTTGAAAGTCGATGTCGTTCCGGGCGAATTGAACATCCACCAGGTCGTGCATCAACTGGTTTCGCCCGTACTCCTCGCCGACACGAAGTGAAATAACGTGGCTCTTATACTGGTGGGGATCACCCAACCCGAAAATCGAGGAGACCGACGCAACAACAATCGTATCGTTTCGCTCGAACAAAGAAGCCGTCGCTGAGTTTCGCAGCTGGTCGATTTCATCGTTGATGGCCGAATCTTTTTCAATGAACGTATCAGAAGATGGCACGTAGGCCTCTGGTTGATAGTAGTCATAGTAGGACACGAAGTATTCTACCGCGTTGTTGGGGAAGAATTCCTTCAACTCCGAATAGAGCTGACCGGCCAATGTTTTGTTGTGGGAGAGCACAAGCGTTGGCTTGTTATTTTGAGCAATGACGTTTGAGATGGTAAAGGTTTTACCGGTACCCGTAGCTCCGAGCAGGATTTGCTCTTTTACGCCCCGCTTCAAACCGTCAACCAGTTTATTAATCGCCTTTGGCTGATCACCGGTTGGCTGGTACTTAGAAACCACGTCGAAGGTTTCGTTGTTCCGCTTTGGTTCGACCATTATTCTCCCCTTTCATTTGTGAAGTCACTTTCTCCATTATAACAAAAAGAACAAAAACGAACAGATGTTCTGTTCGTTTTTGTTCAATAACTTAAGTTTAATTGTTCTTTAATTCAGGGGCGTCCGTTTGGTAATCACCAAGCGTTGACTGCCCACCCTTTTGCTTCAACAAAGACGTTGGGTTTGATTGCTGGTTTTGCTGTAATGATTTCAACGCGTTTTTCTTATTGTAATCGTAAGAAGACTTGTTAACTTTGGCGAAGTTCAAGCGTGTCTTGTCGAAACGAAGCAAATCCCCGGTAATGACTTTGTCAGAGTACGACAAGGACTGGTCGGCGTAAGATTGAATCCGCTTAGCCATCGCCTGCAATGCCGGGTTGTCCTTCATGTAAACTTGCTGGCCAGACTTCGTATCGAAGTACTCGTTTCGGTACTTCGTGTACGTTGGCGTGACCCAATCACCGTTTCGGAAGACAACCGTCTGCTGGTTTTGAGGCGACAGTAGATCGTGACCAAACAACGTCATACCATCCGTTGAAACACCGAGGAGGTGCATCAAGGTTGGCATCATGTCGATCTCACCACCGTAAGTGTGGTTGATACCACCCTGCAAGCCCGTTCCGTGAATCATGAATGGTACCTTTTGGAAGTTAGCCAAATCGTAGTTGTTCACAGAGTCCTTACCAAGCAACTTAGCAATGGCTGGCTTGTGGTTTTCAGAGATTCCGTAGTGATCACCATACAAGACGAAGGTTGAGTTGTCGTACAAACCAGTCTTCTTCAAGTAGTCCATCAATTCACCGAAGGACTGATCCAAGTAATGGGCCGTTTGCACGTAACCATCAACCGTTGAATCCCCGGTATTCGTTGCTGGGAAGTCGATGTTTTGCTTGTCCAAACCGTATGGGTAGTGGTTTGTCACCGTAATCAACTTGGCGTAGAACGGTTGTGGCAACTGTTCGATATACTGAGCGGAATCCTTCAAGAAAATCTTATCCTTCAAACCATAACCAACAGAGTAGTTAGGGTTTTCAGAATTTGGATAGTAATCCTTTGAGAAGAAGTAGTTGTATCCGAATGACTTATAGGTGTTATTTCGGTTCCAGAAGGTTGAGACGTCACCGTGGAAGGCGGCCGTTGTGTAGCCCTGTTGACCCAGAATGGCCGGCGTGGCCTCAAAGGTGTTGGCCGTTCCGTACTTCGTCATGGCAGAACCCGTCGACAAACCGTACAAGGAGTTTTCCTGCATCATTTCGGCGTCGGATGTCTTTCCCTGTCCAACCTGGTTGTAGAAGTTGTCAAAGGACAACGTGTTTTGGTCGTGGTAGAAGGCATTTAAGTTTGGCGTTACTTCTTTTCCGTCAACCTTGTAATCAATCAAGAACTGTTGGAAGGACTCCAAGTGAATTACGAAGACGTTCTTCCCCTTCTGCGTTCCATAGTAAGAAGCATTAGCAGGAATATCGTTTTGAGCCAAGAAGGCCTTTACCTTATCCAAGTCCTTTGATGTGGCTTCCTTACGGGAATCCGACTGTTTCTTTGTTTGAACGGCGTTAAAGGCTGCGTATTCGTTCAACCCCAGGTACTTCACGATGTAGTTGTTATCAAAGGAACGCGTCAGCAAGTCTGAACGATCGACAGAGGCGATTCCAAAATCAACTAACATCAAAGCCACACCAAGGCAGGTTGTCAAGATGGCGTAACGCTTCTTGATGCCCTTCTTGCTCATTGGCCAGAACTTGATCAAAAGCAAGACGGCGATAATAATCAAGTCCAAGTAAACCAAGAAGTCGGTTGGCTTAATGATGGCTGCGATGGATTTCCCGAGGTTGTTTCCCGTTGAGGAACCCGAATTAAGAATTCCAAAGGACAAGAAGTCCGAGAATTCACGGTAGTACAAAATGTTTGAAAAGAGCCAAACACTTTGAATCAAGTTCATCAACCAAATTAAGAAATAGGCCACCTTACCACGGAAGTAAAGCGCGATTCCCAAAAGGATAATCGTGGTTGGGATGGGGTTCAAGATCAGCAAGAACTGCTGCAAGGCCCCCGATGCCCCAAGGGTAAAGTTAAACTGATAGTTAACGTAGGTCTTCAACCAAACTAAGATCACGTTGATTAAGAAAAAGCCGGTCAACGTCGTCCAGAACGAACGTGTCTTCAAAACCAAGAGCTTGCTCAGTTGCTTCTTCGTTTCTGCTAAAAATTTAGCGATCATAAGTGCTTCCTCATAAAAAGAGACCTTAAAAGGTCAGTTGTACATCACGTAGTAGATCAAAAATTTCGATGGCGACGAGGTCGACATCGTCGAAGTGGTAGTGCTTTTTCAACCGGTGGTCCAAAATGTCCCAGTCCTGGTTTTCCTGGTCGTAAGTGACCTTTAAGAGCTCCAGTCCATAGAGGTCAAAGCGGCGGGTTTGGTAACGACCGTCAGCTGCTTTTTCCATGGCAAAGAGACGTTTTAAAATTGAATCCAATTGACTGTTTTCTTCGGTCATGACTTCCTTCTTCGTTGTTCCTTAGTCGGAATGACATAGGCGAGAATTCCGGCGAATAAAGCAAAATAATAGGTAATCAAGCGCCAGATCAAGATAACCAGAACGAGGGTTGCTGGATTTTTGACGAATGGCGTGAAGAGAAGCTGGAACGAAAGTTCCGCTCCCCCAACCCCACCAGGGATTGGGAAGAGTGAAATCACCATGATGATCATGATGTTCATCGCAATGATCAACCATGGGTTGGCTTCGTGGTAGCCAAAGGCACGGATGACAAAGTATGGCACCACGTACAAAGCAATGAGTTGAAGCCCTGTGAAGATGGTTGCAACAAACAATGACTTCGTGGACTTAATCACCCGCTTTGACTCTTCGTGGAAGGACAAAATCTTTTCACGACTGGCGTTCTTAAAGTTTTCGACCTTTTCACTCTTAATGAACCCTGAGATTAATTTAGCACTGCCTTCAACCACTTTCAAGGAAAGCGTTGGCCAAAACATGACCAAGAGAATGCCGATAATGACCACCGCGTGAATGGCAATGGCAAAGGGAATGAAGGTAGCAAAGGCCGGGTTCACGTTCTGGTAGATGAACTGCTCGGCGGAAAAATAACCGACCAAGAAGAAGAGAACCACGACAATTTGGTATACCAAGAACTTCATCAAGATAACAGACAGGGCACGGGAAGCCGGAATGTTACCGCGAGTAAGACCCCAGAGTTGTGCCGGTTGGCCACCCGTTGCAAAGGGCGTGAGCCCAACACCCAACTGGTTCATCAAAGGAACCCGCATGAGCGTTCCCCAAGAAGTATCCTCTTTGTCTTCTTTACTCAACAGAGCATGGGTGGCAAAGGCTTCCAAAACCAGTGACAGGATCATCATGAAAAATCCGACAAGCAGGTAGCGCCAGTTCAAGACCTTCAAAGCCTCTTCCAGCTGCTTACCTCGGCCGGAAAGTTCGTTTGTCAGATAGTAAATCGTGATTCCGGTTAACAAAAGCACGATTAGAGCTGAGATTTGATTACGACGTGACTTCATATGCGCTCCTTAGGATTGGTTATCCGACCAGTCCAAAGCGACCGATCCTTGCTCGTTTAGGGGCAGGGTTCTTTCTTCTAAGACAGCACGGTAGACATTGTCCAAGATTTGACCAACTTGGTGCAAATCCTTGGTTTTTGCTACTTCGTACCCCGCTTCCGTCAGATCCTTCTTCTCTCCCGCAAGAATGGCTTCCATTTGGGCGTCGAAGTCATCGACGTTCTTTGCTTTGTAACAGTTTTCCTGGTCCTTCAACCAGCCGTCATAGACCGGAATATCGCGAACCAAGAGTTTCTGCTTGGAAGCAAGTGCCTCCAAAACAACGATTCCTTCCGTTTCTTCAAATGAAAGGTACAAGAACAAATCGACACCGGCAAAGGCGCCCTTGATGATGTCTCCTGAAATGTAACCAGGAAAACGGAGGTTCTTTGGTGCCATATCGATGGCCAGGTGTACCTTTTGGGGAACGAGGGCCATGTTCGTGTGACCGAACCAGATAAAGGTGATTTCAGGGTGACGCTTTGCGAGCTCGATAAAATCAAAGAGCCCCTTGCGCTCAAAGAAGAGCCCAACGGACATCACGACCTTTTGACCCTCCTGGATTTCAAAGTAATCCTTGTAGAGCTGAATCTTTGACTCATCTGGTTCGTACTTGGCCAAATCAATTCCGTTTGAAACGGGGTAGATGGGCTGGGTCAAACCATAGTTTTCCAAGAGTGACTTGGAATAGGGCGTGGGCGTCACCAAAGCATCGGCTTGCTTGTACAAAGCAATCAAGTATTTCTTGTACAAGGGAGCTAAAAGATTGGAGCCGAAGAATGAATTTCGGAAATCCTCGTAGGTTGAATGGGCGTGGTAAACGACCTTCTTGCCCATTTTCTTGGCCTTTTTCACCATGTACATGGACATGACACCGTAAGTGTTGATGTGCAAAACGTCGTAGTCTTCACACTTTGGATCGGTGGTCACGGTGACGTCCTTGATGGGACCAAGCGCGGCCTGCTGCAAACGCAAGGCACGCCCAATGCCGGACTGGGCGATCAAATTTTGATTTTCGAAGTATAACAGAACTTTCAAATCAGTTTCTCCTAAAAGGATTCCGTAAGAGTCGCTTGATATAACCGATTTCTTCATCGTTTAGCTGGTCGGAATCGTCTGCTTGTTCGTCTTTTTGATAATCGTTAATGACTTGTTCGTAAAAGTCGAAGACGCGCTTTTCAAAGGTTGCCGCATCAACGTTTTTCACAGCGTGCTGACGCACTTCTTCATCCTGCTTCGACAGCGGACGCTTCAAGTATGCAAGCACGGCATCCAAAAACTCATCGTAGTCGTCGACCAGGGTTCCAATAGCTGAATCCGTTACCAAGTTATCTAAGTATGGTGAGTGGATAGCCACGAATGGTCGGTCACAGGCCAAGGCTTCAATGAAGGTCAGCCCCTGGGTTTCGGAATCAGATGATGACACGAATACAGAGGCCAACTTGTAGTAGTTTGCGACTTCGTCGTGGTCAATCATCCCCGTAAAGATGATGGAATCCTGCAATCCGAGGTCTTCAACCTGGTCTTGCAAGGACTTCTTGGCGGGACCGTCCCCCGCAATCAAGAGCTTGGCATCAGGGACCTGTTCCAGCACTTCGGAGAAGGCTGAAATCGTCATGGTGATGTTCTTTTCAAAGGCCAAACGACCAAGTGAAAGTACCACCGGTGTCCCGGGTTTAATGTTGTACTTCGCGTGCAAGTCCGTTTGCGCCTCGCCGAGTTCCTTCATGGCAACGCCGGTTGGAATAACGGGAATTGGGATATCGTCAACGCCATAGGAAAGCAAGCTTTCCTTCACCCGTTCAGATGGCGCAATACAACCTTCCATGGACTTCAAATAAGCCTTCACCAAGTGGGAAACGGCGGATGGTCGAATAATCATCCCCTTTGCCACGTAGTGCGTGTAGTCTTCGTACTGCGTGTGGTAAGTGTGAATGGCTGGAATCTTTAAGCGACGAGCCACGTACTTTCCAATCAAGCCGAGTGAGAACTCCGTTTGGGTGTGGACAATGTCTAATTCCAGTTCACGGGCAATTTCCACGGCTTGAATCAAGCCACGGAAAGTTAAACGACGGTCCTTAAAACCGAAGTAAGGAAGGGAAGAAAAACGGTAGATGTTTTTTTCGTGGTCGTCTTTTCCCACCTTTGGATCCGTTGTTGTAAAAATATAAACCGAATGACCGGCTTCTTCTAACGCGTCTTTTAATGTTTGGATAGAGGTAGCAACACCAGAAACCTGCGGAAAATAAGTATCCGTAAACAATCCAACTTTCATGCTTGTCCTCCAAATATATCGCTAAATCTAAGCATAGTGCTATTATTATACCATTTTACCAGGTCCTAGCCAAAAGGAACCAGCAGTTCTGCCGGTTCCTTTAAAGCCTTATTCAAATACCATTTGGTTGTAGTAAAGCTCACTGTAGAAGCCCTTTTGATCGAGCAATTCTTGGTGGCTTCCCTGCTCGATAACCTGGCCGTCCTTCAAGACAACAATCACGTCCGCAGACAAGATGGTCTTCAAGCGGTGGGCAATGACAAAGGACGTGCGGTCCTTCATCACGTTTTCCATGGCGGCCTGAATCTTTTCTTCGGTCACCGTATCGACGTTGGCCGTGGCCTCGTCCAAAATCAACAAATCGGGATTCGTTAAAATTGTACGGGCAATTGAAAGCAATTGCTTTTGACCAGTTGAGAAGAGATTATCGGCACCGGTCACCTTGGTTTGGTAACCGTCCTTCAAGGTCATGATGAAGTCGTGGATGTTGGCCTGCTTTGCGGCTGCTTCCACTTCCTCTTGGGTCGCATCCGGCTTTCCGTATGCAATGTTTTCAAAAATCGTCTTTGAGAAAATCACGGATTCCTGCAAAACGATACCAACGCGATTACGCAAAGATTCCAGCGTGAAGCTGTTCAGAGGTTGCCCATCGTAGAGGACCTTTCCCCCGTTCAAATCATAGAAACGATTCAAAAGGTTCATGACGGTTGTCTTTCCGGAACCGGTTGGTCCGACAAGGGCGACCATTTGTCCCTTCTTCACGTCAATGGAAACGTCCTTCAAAATTGGCCGGTCGGGTTGGTAGGCGAAGTCGACGTGTTGTAGTGAAACACCTTCTTCCAATGGCCCGGCAATAGCCTTTCCCGTGTCCTTCTCCTCATCCTTTTTCAGGACGTCAGTGATTCGGTTAGCCCCCGTTACTGCCAACTGCAAAGGATTGTAGATGGCTGTGATTTGAGAGATGGGCTGGAAGTACTGCTGGGAGTAAGTAACAAAGACAACGACCAAGGAAAGACCCGTCGCCTTGTCCATCCCGTTGTGCAAGACGAGCCATGATCCGAAGAAGATGACAATCGCCAAGTTTAAGAGGGAGAACCCTTGCATCAAAGGAGACAAAAGTCCTGAGTAGAACTGGCCCTTCTGCGTGGCTTCACGCACCTTTTCGTTGTATGGACGGAAAGTATCAATGGATTCTTGCTCGCGCCCTTCAGCGAGGAGGACGGCCTGCCCGGCCAACTGCTCGTTGATGTAGCCGTTCAGCTCCCCCGTGGCGGCCTGCTGAATTTCAATCTGCTGACGCGCCTTCTTCATGATGAAGAAAGAAACAAGGATGGCGACCGGTGACAGAGCCATGGTAACGAGGGCCATCGTCAGCGACTTGGCCATCATCATCCAAATGATACCGAGGAACAACAGTCCCTGGGAGAAGATTTGGAAGACACCCTGGTTCATCGCGTTGAACACGTTGTCCAAATCAGAGGTGAACAAGGAGAGGATTTTTCCGTCCTGGTGCTTATCGAAGTAGGCAACCGGCAGCTTTTGAAGCTTGCCGAAGAGGCCCTTTCGCATGTTTCCAACGGAGTTCGATGAAATCTTTGAAGTGATAAAACCGGAGACCACGAGGCCGAATTCAGTGAGGAGGTAGAAGGCCCCCATCCCAATCAAGGCCTGGTAGAAGTCCGACAATGAGGCCGTCTTACCTGGCGTAAAGGAATCGGTCACGTAGCGGGCCAAATCGGCGACGGCGTCTCCCATGTAAAGGGGCGCCTTGATCTGGGCGTAGGTTCCGAGGCCGACCATGGCCATAGCAACCAG
Source organism: Fructobacillus broussonetiae (assembly GCF_018437275.1). Classification (GTDB taxonomy): domain Bacteria; phylum Bacillota; class Bacilli; order Lactobacillales; family Lactobacillaceae; genus Fructobacillus; species Fructobacillus broussonetiae. The sequence continues at coordinate 30,513 of NZ_JAAMFK010000005.1, read as the reverse complement.
GAGGCCCTTCCAGTATGGCTTCAAGTAGGAAAAGAAGTATTGGATGGCTGTCTTCAACTTAGTCATGCTTTTGCTCCTTTCCCTTCTGACTTTCAAAAATTTCTTGGTAAAGGGAACTGCTCTTTAGCAATTCCTTGTGGCTTCCCTGGCCAACCACGCGCCCCTCGTCTAAGACGAGAATCTGGTCAGCGTGAATGATGGAAGCAATCTTTTCGGCGATAATGACCTTGGTTGTCTGACCGTAATCTGCTTCCAAAATGTCTTGGACGCGCTTTTCGGAGCGGGCGTCCAAAGCAGAAGTTGAATCGTCTAAGATCAAAAGACGAGGCTTCTTGACCAAAGCGCGAGCCAGTGACAGGCGTTGCTTTTGTCCACCGGACAAGTTGGCGGAACGCTCTGAAATCTCGTGGTCCAAACCGTCTGGGTACTGGTTGACAAAGTCGGCCGCTTGGGCGGCTTCCACCGCGGCGTTTAGCTCTTCGTCTGTTGCGTCATCCTTTCCCATCTGCAAGTTTTTGCGGATGGAGCCGGAGAATAGCACGGGCTTTTGCATGACAATTGAGACACCGTTTCGCCACTCTTTTGAGTTAATCTTGTTGATATCCACCCCGTCAACTTCAACTTGTCCACGGCTTGCTTGATAAAGGCGGGCCAAGACAAGAGCCAACGTCGACTTACCAGAACCTGTTGAACCAACAACACCGAGCGTTTGGCCGGCGGCCAAGTCAAAGGAGATGTCCGTCAACGTGTTTTCATCGGCGTCTTGGTAAGCAAAGTCGAGGTTAGAAACAGAGAGACCCTGGGTTAAGAATTCGTCGCTACCGGCCTTTTTTTCATCTGAAGTAGTAGCCAATGAATCACGTTCGGGTTTGACTTTATCATCCGTCTTTTCAGCCAACACCGCACCGATTCGCTTCAAGGAAACGAAACCACGCGAGGTGATCGTTGAAATCATCCCCATCATCATAAGCCCCATCAAAATCTGGTTCAGGTAGGTGATGAAAGGTGTGATTTTCGCCAGCTGTTCGGGATGCTTCACAACAGAGCCTGAAATCATCAGAAGTGCCATCATGATGGCAGCGTATGAAATCAACATGAAGATTGGGAACATCAAGTTGAAGAGGTAACCAATCTTTTGGTTCACATCGGTCAGCTCCTGGGTGTTGTCGGAGAAACCTTTTTCCTCGTTTGCTTGCTGGTTAAAGGACTTCACGACACGAACACCAGCCAGGTTTTCTTGGGCCAACGTGTTGTTTTGATCAATCAGGTTCTGAATCTTCTGGAAGGACTTCCCCATGATAGAAAAGATGCGACCAGAAGAAGCGATGATCAAAACAATCATCAAGAGCACGACCCACCAGAGACTTGGAATCGTCCAGATGGACAGGACGATGGCGCCGACCAAGAGAATGGGCACACGAAGAACCGACTGCAGAATCTGCATGACGAGCTGTTGAATCTGGTTCACGTCGTTTGTCAGACGGACCACGAGGTTGGCTGACGTGTAAGACTGCACCTGCTCCAGTGAGAAGGACTGAATCTTTTCGTATTCAGCGGCGCGAATGTCAGCGGCCACCGACTGGGAAACACGAGATGAGAAGTAGGTCCCAGAGATTCCAGCGACCATTCCGATGAGGGCCAGGCCGAGCAAAAAAGCCCCGTTTGTGAGCACAACCTGGTTATCATCGTTGATGATGGCTTCCATGATTTTGCTCAAAAACTGGGGTTGGATTAAAGCGGCCAGCGCCATGGTCACAACGGACAAGGCGGCAAGCGTTGCTTTTTTCCAGTATGGTTTCACGTATTGAAGTAGTAAAGACATGGTAATTCTCCAATTGCTATCAGAAAAAATTCAGGACCACTTTTCAAAAGCAGCCCTTTTATATTGGTACAGTATAACGCTTTAAAGTAAAAATGAAAGTAAAAATCCGCTCTAAAAATGGGGCATTTTTCATATTCTGACCACGATTTAAAAAAGAGGTAAAAAGACGGTAAGAATCATTTCAAAAGAAGCACTACAGATTCCCTTTTCAGAACAAAAAAGGTCCGCCTAAGCGGACCAGAAAGACTTAGTCTTCCTTCTTTTCTTCAGTTTGTTCAGGTGCTTCTTCAGCAGGCTTAGCAGCTTCAGCGTTCTTCACAGAACGGATAGCTTGCATATCAAAAGTCAAGATAACACCTTCGCAGTTCAAATCAACCGTCTTAGCTTCTTCGTTCACTGCGTCGATCTTGGCGTGGAGACCACCAATGGTCACAACGTCAGAACCCTTTTGCATTTGGTTACGCATTTCCGCTTGGCGTGCTTGTTGCTTCTTTTGCGTGCGAGTCATCCAAAAGACCATCACAACGACGATGATCAATGGCAAAATCATGTTTTGCATGTGTATACTTCCTTTTTTCGTTTTAACTATTGTAACAGACTTTTAAAAAAGTCGAGCATTCTTTTTGTTATACCCATAATCTTCGAGTACCTGCTTACGGAATTCGAGCAAGCGGTCCTCTTCAATCGCTTTTCGCATTTCTTCCATTAAGTGGAGAAGATAACGCAGGTTGTGCTCGGAAGCAATCTGCTCACCGAGTCGTTCGTTGGCATTAAAGAGGTGGTGCAGGTAGGAACGAGAAAGATTCTGGTACGGGCTGTAGTCCGGCAAATCATACTGGGCACGGTTACCAAACTGTTCCTTTCGAATTGGGTTATCCGAATAATAGGTCAAATCGGGGTCGATTGGTGAGAAGTCATCCTTGTACTTGGCGTTCTTAATCACGACCCGGCCGTGCTTGGTCATGAGCGTTCCCTTTCGTGCGATGCGCGTTGGCAAGACACAGTCAAACATGTCGATTCCGCGAATGACGGAATCAATCAGTGAATCCGGCGCGGCAACCCCCATCAAGTAGCGAGGCTTGTCTTCTGGCAAAAGCGGCATGGTAAAGTCCAAGACACGGTTCATTTCCTTCTTGGACTCACCCACGGACAAACCACCGACGGCGTATCCCGGCAGGTCCATTTTCACGAGTTCCTTGGCCGATTCCGTTCGCAAGTCGCGGAAACCAGCTCCCTGGACGATCCCGAACAAAGCCTGGGTATCCGTCTTCTTATGGTAGTCCTTGGCCCGCTGTGCCCAACGCAGGGAACGGCGCATCGAATCGCGCACGTACTCGTAGGTTTCAAAGTACGGAATGGCCTCGTCCAACTGCATCATGATGTCGGAACCAAGGTTGTTTTGAATGCGCATGGCCACTTCGGGTGATAAGAACATCTTGTCACCGTTCACGTGGTTTTTGAAGGTTGCTCCCTCTTCGGTGAGCTTCCGTGCTTTCGCCAAAGAAAAGACCTGGAAACCGCCAGAGTCCGTCAGGATGGCCTGGTCCCAGCCCATGTACTTGTGGAGGCCACCGGCCTTTGCAATCAACTCATCCCCGGGACGTACCCAGAGATGGTAGGTGTTGGCCAGGATGAACTGAGAGCCAATTTCCTTTAGGGTGCGGTTATCGACCCCTTTCACTGCCCCCTGCGTGCCGACGGGCATGAACATCGGCGTTTCAAAGGTTCCGTGAGGCGTGTGCAAACGGCCACGGCGGGCGCCCGTGTCCTTTTCTGTATGCAAATGTTCGTACCAAACGGCTGGTTTTTTCTGGCTCATAAGCTCACCTACTCGAATAATTTTCTACTAATAGTATAACATGGTGCCCGCCTTGGTCCGAGGTGTAGCCAGGCAATCGCCCTCGGTTTTGACTTTTATAGGCTCTTTACGACCTTTAATGTGTTGAAAGTCAAACCCGTCCGCGGTATGATAGCCCCAGTTAAAACGATTAGAAAGAAGGCCATCATGGAACAAAATTACATCGCACGCATGCGTGCTAAGGTCGGACACGAAGGCATGATTTTCAACTCCGCCTTCGGGGTTCTCTTTAACGAAGACCGCACCGAAATTCTCCTGGAAAAGCGTGGCGACTCCGAAGTTGGTTACGGTTTCCCAGGTGGCTTCCTCGAATACGGTGACTCCCCAATGCAGGCCGTTGTCCGCGAATTCAAGGAAGAAACAAACTTGGACGTCGAAGTGGTTCGTTTGCTCGGAATTGCCACCCACGTGAACCCAAAGAACTCATGGGGCGACGCACAGGAAACGATTTCAATGGGCTTAGAGGTCAAGTTGAAGGACGGCGAAGACGTCAAGAACATGAAGGCCGACGGAACCGAAACGCTTGCCTGCGAATTCGTGGCCGTTAACCCACGTCCAAAGATGTTCGTGCCCGCCGCACAGAACACGCTCGAACGCGTCCTCACGGAAAACGAAGAATCAGACCGTCCTTGGTTGCGCGAACCAAAGAAGGGCTAACATGAATTGCTCCACCGGTTTTCCGGCGGGGCTTTTTTGTTGCCCTGAATTAGGATCCGCCTTTTCCTTCTTTCAACAACACGCTTTTTTCCTTATAAAAGTCAAAAAAGTGCTAGACTAGAAATATCGGTTTTTAACCAAGTCTTTTATTTAGGAGTATTAAAATGGATATCATCTTTTACGGCTTTCTTATCGGCTGTTTCGTGACCTTAATCGGTGGTGGTGGCGCAACCTTCTACTTGGGTGTGCTCACGGCCACGATGGGCATGTCAACGAAGATGGCGGTGCCAACGTCACTCTTCATCGCCGTTTTCGCCCTCTTCTCTGGATTCATGACCCAGCTGAAGTTGAAGAACATCGAATTAAAAGTGGGAAACCGCATGATCTTGGCTGCCCTGCCAGGAATTGTGATCGGAACCTACATCGGTCAGTTCATTCCCACTCGTGTTTACCAACTCATGGTTGGAACGCTTTTTATCGTGATGGGAAGCATCGTGCTAGTGAAGAAGATTCGCGGTAAGAAAACAACGGATAACGCCGATGACAAGTCACAAAACACCGCCATGGGCTTTGGCTTTTTGTCCGGCCTCATGGTCGGTTTCGGTGGCCTCTCAGGTGGTTCTGCCACGACGGCCGGCCTTTCCATCATTGGCATTCCATCCATCCGGGTTGCCGGAACGACAACCTACGTCCTCTGGGCGTTGGCCGTTGTCGGACTCGGTAGCCACCTCGTGGCAGGTTCGCCAATTTCTTACACCGCCGGTCTCTACCTGATGATTGGTGGCATCATTGGTTCAATCCTGACACCACTCGTCATGGGACGTTTGAACACCGAGAAGTTCAACAAGTTCCTCGGTATCTTGATGGGTGTCGTCATCATTTACTTTGGTTTGAACATGATTTTTTAATTAAATAAAAAAAGGGCAGCACCTGTTTCGGGTGCTGCCCTTTTTCTTTTTGATTATCGGCGCCGACGTCGTGACCACGCGATGGCCAGGATGATGATCAAGACAATTCCGAAGAAGCCAAGAGCGTTCGCAATCCCTTGCCCAATACGCCAACCAAAGTAGTAAAAGATACCACGTGAAATCATGCGACCGATGTTCCAGTCGGAGCCAGAAGAACGGCGTGGTCGACTTGACCGGCGAGTGGAACGGGGCGTGACGCGTCCGCCACCACGGCCCCCGAGTCCGCCTCCTCGTGCGCCCCCGCGCAATGCAATTCCGCTGATTAATTCAAACATCTTTACCTCTTCTTTTAAATGTTAGCTCTATTTTACCAGAAAAGAAAAAGCCAAACTCGGGCTTGGTCCGGGTCTGACTTTTACATAACAATCATTAAATTAAAGTTCTTGCTTCAAATCTTCTGGTGAGTATAACTTCAACCACTTTGAGAAGATGAGCTGAGCGATGAATGAGGCAATTACTGGTACGATAACCCAGGCAATCAATCCGACAAGCGGGTTGATGTAGTGGTTCATGACTGAACTTGGGATGGCCGCATCCTTAATCATGGACTGGAGCGGTGATACCATTCCGATAAATCCAAATCCGGCCGTCGTTGGCGTTCCCTGGATGTTAAAGAGCGGTACCGTCAAGGCTGACAAAGCACCGGCGAACATGAAGGAAAGCAACATCACTGGCTTTTTGAAAATGGATGGCATCATTCCCTTCATGGCACCCAAGAAGATGGCCAAAGTGGTTCCCTTCTTGTTCACCTGCCATGAATTGATGATTAAGACGATGGTTGTGGCCACAACCCCCATGGCCGCGGCACCAGCTCCGAGTCCTGACAAGTTGATGGCCAAGGCGATTCCAACGGAAGAAACCGGCGTGATGATGATAACGGAGAAGGCCATGGCAATCAAGATAGCCATTGGCAACGGTGCTAAGTTGGTAAAGGATTCAACCCCCTTACCAATCAAGTTCGTTAATTCCCCAACGGTTGGGGCAATCAACTTACCGAAGAGTCCAACTCCCCCACCGACGATAATTGGGGAGAGGATGATGGCCATGGAACCGAATCCGTTCAAGTAGCGATCCACCAACCAGATGGCAAAGACGGCGATTCCGGCCACAAGCATAGCGTTAATCACATCACCGGCACCGGCGGCCATATAGATGCGGCTCGGTGTGCCGATGACCTTACAAGACAGCGGGTGAACGGTTCCAGGTTGGGCCATTCCCCAGAGAATGGAGTTTGAAGCCACCATCGTGGCTAAGGCGACAACACCCGTTTGCAAGGTATTCATCTTGAAGTTCATCGCCACCGCCATTCCAATCAAGAAAGGAATCATGGACGTGAAGAGCGTTAAGATGGCTGAGAATTCAGCTCCAATGTGGTTATTAGCCATTCCAGAGTACAGAATAATGTACTTCATCAAAGCGGAAGGAACGACACCAATAAGAATTCCGGTGGCAGAACCAGAGAGAACCTTGAAGAAAAATTCCTTCAAGTGTAGAGGGTTCTTACCTGAAAATTGTTGAACTTCCATTTGTTTTCTCCTTTTATATCTAAAGAAAAGCCCCAAGCTTTTCGACTTGGGGCTTTTCGCCTTGCTTAGAAGTCTACCGCGATTGATGGCTTTTCACCCTTAGCAAATGATACAGCAGCATCAAATGATTGGTGAACCATTTCATCAACAGCCTTCGTCGTGTAGAAGGCGATGTGTGGCGTTACTAAGACGTTATCACGAGCGATCAAATCAGCGATCTTTGGATCAGGGAATTCCTTACCTGACCAGTCTTCGTTGAAGAGACCAACTTCATTTTCATAAACATCCATGGCGAAGTCAGATACCTTACCTGAGTTCAAACCATCGATTACGGCATCGATGTCAACCAAGTTACCGCGTGAGCAGTTAACAATAACAACGCCGTCCTTCATCTTAGCGATGGAGTCCTTGTTGATCATGTGGTGGTTGGCAGGAACACCTGGAACGTAAAGAGAAATTGCGTCAGCTTGGGCATACAATTCGTCCAATGAGTCAACGTAAAGACCTTCTTCTTGCAATTCCTTGTTTGGGAACATGTCGTAGGCGATAACCTTGGCACCGAATCCCTTCAAGATGTTGATAGCCTTGCGACCGATGTTACCAGTACCGATAATACCAACCGTTTGCATACGCATTTCACGACCGATAGTTGGGGCCCAACGCAAGTCGTGCTTTGCTACCTTGTTGTCCATTGGCTTCGTACGACGGAGCAAACGTGACAATTGAATCATTGAGTGTTCTGCAATGGCGTTTGGTGAGTAAACAGGAACGTTTGAAATGTTCATGCCCAATTCCTTAGCAGCGTCAAAATCAACGTTGTCAGTACCAACGTTACGCAAAGACATGTTCTTCACACCAGCGGCTGCCAATGCTTCCAACGTTTCCTTCGTGTAGTCCAATTGTTGGTAAACAACTGCTGAGTCGGCACCCTTGGCCAACTTAGCCGTTTCCGGCGTCAACAATTCCTGTGTGTAATCAACTTCGATTTCAGGGTTTTGTGATTCCCAGTCCTTCAAAGCTGGCTTTTCATCATCACGAATTCCGTATGCAAATACTTTCATCATTGTCCTCCAAAAGATTTTCTTTCAACTATTATACGCTAGTTCTAATTAATTTGCGACTACTTGAACTTACTTTTTTGTGGTCACTGGCTTCTCGCCAGCCTTTTCCATGATGCCGTCGATAAGACCGTATTTCAAGGTCTCTTCAGCAGACATCCAGTAGTCACGTTCCGTGTCACGGGCGATCGTCTTCAAGTCCTTACCTGAGTTATCAGCCAAGATCTTGTTCAACTTGTTACGAGTGTTCGTCAACTGCTCGGCAATGATGGCCATGTCAGACTGTTGCGTACCACCGGCAGCCCCACCCATTGGTTGGTGAATGAGGTATTCGGCGTTTGGCAACATGTAACGGTGACCCTTTTCTCCAGAGGAAGCAATAATCGTTCCCATGGATGCGGCCAATCCCATGACGATGGTCGTCACGGGTGCCTTGATGAAGTTCATCGTGTCCGTAATGGACAACCCGGCCGTGACAGAACCACCCGGTGAGTTAATGTACATCGAGATTTCCTTGTCAGGATCTTGGGCTTCCAAGAAAAGCAGTTGGGCAACGATTGACGTTGCCATGCCGTCTTCCACCGGTCCTTGGACCAAAATGATTCGGTCCTTTAAAAGACGGGAAGGAAGGTCGTAGGACTCGCGTCCGTTAGCAGTTTGTTCAATAACTCCTGGCCACATAGTGATCTCCTTTTGTTCCTTTTTCGTTTAATCTATTGTAACGCAAATCAAGACTTTAAAAAACAGGCTTAGAGCGAGTCTGGGTCAAAGTTCCCCTCTTCAATCAGCTTTGCCATGGTGTTTAGCTTTCGCATTCGGTGATTGGCACCGGATTTTGAAATTTCTAAGTAATCACCGATTTCTGATAATGAAGCGTCAGGGTGTTCCAAACGGGCCCGGGCGAAGTCGGCGAGCTTTGCGGGCAGCTCGTCCAAGTCCCCAATTTCTTCTTGGATGCGCAGGATGTTTTGCACCTGCGCGTTGGCGGCGTTGGCCACCTTTTGAATGTTGGCCGTTTCCGCGTTGACCAGGCGGTTCACGGAATTACGCATGTCACGGGCCAGGCGGATGTCTTCGAAGCGAAGCATCGTTTGGGTGGCACCGATGACTTTTAGAAAGTCCACGATTTTGTCGGACCGTTTCAAGTAGACGATGTAATGCTTTGAGCGGTTAATCATCTTGATGGGCAGGTGGAAGTCCTTGATCATGTCCAGGATTTGTTCCGCCAGGCCTTCGTTTGCTGTCGCGATTTCCATGTGGTAGTTGGCCTTTTCTGGCGAGTTTACCGAACCGGAGGCCAGAAAGGCGCCACGTAAAAAGGCGGCCCGCTTGTCCTCGTCGTTTAACAACCAAGCCGGAATGGTCTGATCGATTCCGAAGGGGTCGACGCCCAAATCATCCAAGATTTCTTGGACTTCGGAGTGAAGGACAACGGTTAAAACCTTGTGCTCGGACAAGGCGAATTGTTGCTTCACGGAAACGTCGACTTCGGCCTTTGGGTAAGACTGACAAATCAAGGTGTAGATTCTTCGGGCGATGGCCGGGTTATCGGTTTGAACACGGACTTCCTGGGCAAGACCAAGCGTGGTCACCCCATTCATTTGGAGCAAGGCGGCCAACTCAGGCTTGGCGGCTTCATCCGAAACGATTCGTCCGGTCAGTTCTTTTTTCACTTCAGCGGCAAAGGACATGGTTAGTCATCCTCCAAAAGTGACAGCAAGACCTTGGCGACCTTTTCACCGTCGTGGAAGGCACCAGCGTCACGGAGGAGCAAGAAGTCGCGTGAGTATACCTTAGCGCCCAACTTTTCGATGCCCGTTTCGTCCTGCTTAACCTGCGTGGAGATTTCACCCCAGCGCTGGTAATCGACGAAGTCTTCCGGAACTTCAGTCTGGTTGGTCAAGACGGCGTCGACGATGTTCTTACCCAAGTGGCGGTCAAGCACGGCCAAGTGCTCGGCGTCACTGTAGGCATCCGTCTCCCCCTTCTGCGTCATGATGTTTGAGATGTAGACCTGCTTGGCCGGTGTGGCCTGCAAGGCCTCCTTGATGCCAGGAACCACGACGTTTGGCAAGATGGAGGTGAAGAGTGAACCCGGTCCATAAACAATCATGTCGGCTGACAGGATGGCGTCGATGGCCTCGGGGTTGGCTTCAATCTTGTGGCTTGCGCTGACACCCTTATTGGGCGCAACCCAAACTTTATCGAGCGCCTGGTGGGCGGCCGTGATGGCGGCTTCACCGGTGAGCTCTTCGCCCTTTGTTGTCTTGGCCTTCAGAATCAAAGGTTCTTTGGCAACAGGGTAGACCTGCCCCTTAATCTTCAGGTAGTTCGACAACTTTGCGATAGCTTTCGAAACGTCGCCGGTCATTTCGGTCAAGGCGACAATCAACAGGTTTCCGACCGCGTGCTTGGCCAAGAAGTCGTCGTTGGTCCTAAAGCGGTACTGGAAGAGGTCCAGTAGGTTCTGGTCGGCTTGAGACATCGCGACCAAAATGTTGCGGATATCCCCAGGTGGAATGATGTTGACGTAATCACGTAGGAGTCCAGACGAACCGCCGTCGTCTGCAACCGTTACGATGGCCGTGAGGTCGACGTCTTGTTTGACAAGTGGTTTGATGATCACGGGCAAGCCGGATCCACCACCGATCACCACGATTTTTGCAGGCATAGTGCGCCCCTTTCAAAAACAAATCTCTGGTTCTAGTTTAACATTTTAAGCTGACAAAGTTCCCCTTATGCCAGCTTTTTTCTCTACAAAAGTCCACCCCGCACCATTCCCCTTTTTTCCACTCACCAACCGTAACCCAAAGCCTCGTCACGCTTGTCTCACAATTCCTTATCTTCTTCGGCCATCGACCAGTAGTTGTCCTTTGTCACAATGAAGGAGTCGAGTAAGGGCAGGTTCAGATCCTGTCCGACTTTGAGAAGTTTTTTCGTAAAGAACGCGTCTTGTTCGGAGGGATACACCGTGCCGGACGGGTGGTTATGCGCAATGATGATGGCGTAAGCGTTTGCCAAAAAGGCCCGCTGGAAGATTTCACGGGGCGAGCAAGAAACCTCGGTTAGCGTTCCAACGAAGATTGTCTCAAAGCCAATGATTTCAAGCTGAGTGTTCAGCAGGGCCACACGTAGTTCTTCTTGACGAAGCTGACCCATCTCTTCTTGGGCAAAGCGACCAAAGCTTTCGGAGTGTTTGGCCGACAGTAAGATTGGTCGTTTGTACTGGCGCATCTTCTCCCCAGCAAAAAGCGCGTGTAAGAGTGCCCGATTGACGGCGGGGTTCTCGGAAATAAAATCTTCCTTGGTCTCCTCGTCCATCTCAAAGAAGTCATAGCCCGATGGGAAGTAGAGGTTAAAGACCTTCAGTTGTTCGGCGCCGTCAAAGCCCAGTGCTTCATAAAAATAAAAAACCTGCTTCTTCATCTCTTATCCCCCTTTGGGAGTGATACGAAGAAACAGGTTCTTTTTAACTTAACTTTTTAAATGAATCATTGAAAACGGGCAAGAAACACCTAGTTTCCTGTGCTTGGTACAAGCGTCAACACAGCTACCCTAGCAGCTTTAATCCATTATTTATCATCTTCCTTGTGCCATTCATACGATTCGTCCACCGGAACTGAATACACCTCCGGGTTGGACTTTTTCATCACTCTAAATGACATGAAGGCCGCTACGATAATCAAGACAGCGTCCATGAAGTAGGTCACACGGATTCCAAGTCCAGTTCCAGTAGCCATGTTGGCGGCGCTGTTTTGGAAGATGGAAACGATACATGCGGCCAAGGCAATTCCAACCGCGGCAGAGTAATTCTGCATGGCGGCGAAGATGGAATTTCCAGCGTTCTGATCAGCACGGTCCATGTTTGAGATGGCGTTCGTCATGTTGTTTCCGTTGAAGAAACCAACACCGGTTTGCATGAAGGCGAATCCGATGATGAAGATGATGAAGCCAAATGGCAAGAAGGCCATCCAGAAGCATCCCAAAATCAAGAAGGCCACACCCAAACCGTTTGGCAACTTTGCGCCGTAACGGTCATACAAAGCACCGGAGACGATGGCCATCAAAGCCTGCATGAGTGCCCCTGGGAAGAGCGCGAGGCCGGCCATGGAGGAATTCATGTGCAAGACAATCTGCAAGCCCATTGGGATGGCGTAGTTGAAGGTCAGGTTAATCATCTGAATGATGAAACCGGCGATAACGGCCAAGCGGAACATTGGCTTAGCAAACAGCGATGGCGCCAACAGTGGTTGGGTTTCCTTGCGGGCGTAGAAGTAGTAGCCCAGAATTCCAAAGACGAAGGCTGCCAAGGCGATGAGGCTCGTGACGTTAAAGAGGCCGTCCGTAGCCATGCGATCGATTGTGATCAAACCACCGATGAAGAAGGCGGAAAGCAAGAGCCAACCAATCAAATCGAACTTGACGCGCTTTGTTTCAACGGTCGTCGTGATGGTCATCCAACCAAGTACCAAAGCGAAGAGTTGAACGGGTACGACAACCCAGAAGATCATGTGCCATCCGAAGGCATCCGTCAAAAAGCCACCGAAGGCAGGTCCAAGGGCTGGTGAGAACGATACAATCAATGAGGCCAAACCAACCATCGTTCCACGACGGTTCATTGGAACCTGTTCAAAGATCACGTTGTTCATCAAAGGTAGCCCAACACCGGCACCGACACCCTGTAACAGACGTCCGAACAAGATGAGTGGGAACTGGTTGGAGACGGCGTCGATCAAAATTCCAACAAGTGAAATCAGACCGGCCGCAATGAACTGGGTCCGGTTCTTAAAGCTGTCTTTCAACCAGGATGACATGACGATGACCATCGTGGTCAACAAAATCACACCAGAGGTCAACCACTGAACGGTTGAAGAACTCACGTGCAATTCTTCCATCAAAACTGGGAAGGAAACGTTCAAAGCCGTTTCCAACATGATGTCCGTAAAGGCGATAAGAGCAATCGAGAGAATGCTCAAAATCAACCGTGGACTCAGAACTTTTTCTTCGTCTGACATAGATGCCTCCTAACATCGGATATAAAGTAGAGCGAACCCGTAAATACTAAGGGTTTGCCTTGCTTGTTAGCGTATTTTAATACCTGGTCGAGGTTTGGAAAAGTCAGATCCGTAAAACCCGCGTTTTCGTATGCCTCTTTAGCTAATGCAGGGCGGCCAGGCAAGCCCGCGTAGTCAACCGTGACCAGTTGGATGTTTTTATCCAAGGCCAGCGGCTTCAGTCCTTCGACCAAGTGCTTATCAGCAAGGCCGGCGGCACAGACGATGACTTCGACGTCCTTTTTGTTGCCGTCTCGAGCGCCATCTTCTAAACCGTCAGGCAAACCGAACTGTTCGTTCAGGGTATCCTTCAAAGCGGCTAACCCGTTTGGATTGTGCGCCCCGTCCAGATAAACATCGACCTGGCAATCTTTAGCAGACCCGCCTTCTTGCGCGCCGTCATCATGATTTTGTCCGCGTTCGACATCTTCCTCTGCGACCAGCACGTGTTCGACGTTTTCCTCTGCGACCAGCACGTGTTCAAAGCGTCCCGGCAAGAACGCCTCGCTCAAGCCTTCCTGAATCACGTCTTCATCGGTATCAGGATAGAGCGCTTTATACGCCGCCACCGCCGTTTGCATGTTGTCTTCCTGGAAGGAGCCAGCAAGTGCATGAACGTAGCGCGAACCATCAGCACGTCGACCAGAGGTTTCACCAGCAACAATCACTGGTGAGTCAAGCCCAGCAGCCGTTTCGCGCACAACCGAAAGCGCTTCTTTAGGCAAGTGAGGTCCAACAACGACCGGCTTACCATTTTTGATGATGCCGGCCTTTTGTTTTGAGATAGCCGTCAGGCTATCGCCGAGCAGTGCCTCGTGATCGAGGGCGACACTTGTCACCACGGACACGGCGGTCGACTGCAAGAGGTTCGTTGAGTCGTATAATCCGCCGATGCCGACCTCAATGACGGCGAGGTCCAAAGCGTTTTCTGCAAAGTAGCAGAACATGATGGCCGTGACAACTTCAAACTCGGTGGGAATGAGTTCGCCGGCTGAGTCGGCAGCGACTTGGTCAGCTTCGGCACGCACGCGCTCGGTATAAAGAATCAAGTCCTTATCCGAAATGTCCTCGCCGTTGATTTGAAAGCGGTCGTTGAACTGTACGATGTAGGGGGAAGTGAACAGACCTACACGTTTGCCGTCGGCTTGACCGATTGAAGAAAGCATCGTCGAAGTTGAGCCCTTGCCGTTTGTTCCAGTGACGTGGAATGTGGCAGGCAACTTATCTTCGGGATGCCCTAATTTCTGAAGGAGGGCTGTCATCCGGGCCATGGAATTCTTCTTCCCGCCCTTTGGACGACCGTGAATATAAGCCAATGTTTCTGTTACATTCATTGCCGCTCCTTTTCGCTTCGTTTACTTTCATTATAAACAAAAAAAGCGTCTGATAACAGACACTTTTCTAAATTTAGTCTAAATTCTTTTGAATCAGGCATGAAAGCGGGATTCAAATCAGGCGCCAAGCTAAGTTTCAATCAAGCAACGCATCGCGTGCATGGTGTGCATGGTGCGACGCCTTCAATCCAAACGCGAAATGGCTTAGCCCTTTTCGCGGACCGTGAAGTCACGCTTGCGGCCTTGGTTGTTTCCGCCGTTTGAACGACGTCCACCACCGTTACCTCCGCGGTATCCGCCGTCGCGTCCGCCACGGTTTCCACCACGGTGATCGCCATCACGGCGTCCACGGTAACCACCGCCACGGTTTCCACCGCGGTGATCGCCATCACGACGTCCACGGTAGCCACCGCCACGACCGCCGCGGTTTCCACCACGGTAGCCGCCACGGCCGCCCTTACCACCCTTATGGCGTGGCAATGGACGTTCGCGAGACAATGTGACAGGGGCGTTTTGCTTTTCCAAGCCGGCAGCTGAGGCCAACAATCCAGCAGCCAATTGTTCAGGCGTGAATTGGCTCATCAAAGCAGCAACTTGTGCTTCGATTTCTTCTGGGTTCATTTGGCTTGCCAACTTGGCAGCGCGGTCAAGTGAACCGTTGATACGGCCCAAACGAGCTTCCTTCAATGAAGCTGGTTCAAGCGGCGTCATGCGCTTCTTCGTCAAGTCTTCGATGGCACGTAAGTAGTCCATTTCGTTAGGAGCCAGCAAGGTAACAGAAGTACCTTCGGCACCGGCACGACCAGTACGTCCGATACGGTGAACGTATGATTCTGGATCTTGTGGAATATCGAAGTTGTAGACGTGGGAAACGTCCTTCACGTCCAAACCACGGGCGGCAACGTCGGTTGCGACCAAGAGGTTGATTTCGTGTGACTTGAATTGGTCCAAGACACGGGAACGCATTTGTTGCGTCAAGTCACCGTGCAAGCCGGCAGCCTTGTAACCACGGGCTTCCAAACCACGGGCCAATTCTTCAACACGGCGCTTCGTACGACCAAAGACGATACCAAGGTATGGTTCTTGGATGTCGATGGTGCGTGACAAGGCGTCGAACTTTTCTTCGTGACGGCAGCGAATGAAGAACTGTTCAACCAAGTCCGTCGTCAATTGCTTGGCTTCAATCTTAACCATTTCGGGGTTCGTCATGAACTTCACACCGATACGGCGGATTGATTCAGGCATCGTGGCTGAGAAGAGCAAAGTCTGACGTGAGTCAGGAACCTTGGCGATGATGGCTTCGATGTCATCCAAGAATCCCATGTTCAACATTTCGTCGGCTTCGTCCAAGACAAGGGTCTTAACGCCGTCCAACTTAGCGGTCTTGCGGTTGATGTGGTCAAGCAAACGACCAGGGGTTCCGACCAAGATTTGAGGGTGTGACTTCAAGCCTTGGATTTGGCGGCGGATGTCGGATCCACCGAAGACAACTTGGACGTTGACGTGCTTGTCAGATCCGAGTTTCTTCAATTCGTCGGCCGTTTGGATGGCCAATTCACGCGTTGGTGAGATGATAACGGCTTGGATGTTCTTGTCGTCCAAGTCGATGTTTTCCAAGATTGGCAAACCGAAGGCGGCTGTCTTACCGGTACCCGTTTGGGCTTGACCGATAACGTCCTTTCCAGAAAGTGTCAAAGGAATGGTCTTTTCCTGGATTGGGGTGGCGTCAACGTAGCCGTGGGCTTCGATTGACTTCAAGATGGCTTGTGATAAGCCGAGTTCTGCAAACTTCAAAATTATTCTCCTTTTGAACACGCAGTGCGCGCTCCAAGACCCGCTTGGGGTCTGATTCAATGATAACGCGCTTCCTGCGCGTTTTAAAGGTCGAGCGGTTTATAGTCTGGCTGAGCTGACTGATGATACTGATGGAAAAACGCGGGCCCAGCCCGCTTCAAACGCCCTGCCGGGCGGGGCATCACAACCCCGCCCGGCTAAGACCGAGATCAAGGGGCGTCTTGCCCGGTGAGTTCCTTGAAGAACTGCTGCCCCAATCCCTGGGCGGAATGGTCACCGTCATACTGGTTTGACAGTAAGATAACGGCGTTTTTACCACCCTTTGAGATGACGACGTTTGATTCGTAACCAGAAAAGATGCCGTGTCCTTCGTACACATCCCCGTAGCCGTAAAGGCCGGAAGTGTAATGGGCAGGAAGATGTTGCTCCAAGAGCTTCTTTGGATTCTTCACCAACTTCTTCTGGAAGAAGTCCTGGTAGAGGCGGAAGAGCTGGCCGGTCGTCATGGAGACGTTTCCGGTTCCAGTCTCGCGCTGGTACTCGACCTTGGCAACGTCACGGACGTTGTCGGTACCAACGACGTAAGCCTGGGCCAGGTTCTTATCCTTTTTAAAATCTGGATAGAGACCTATACCAAGCTTGTCGTCTTTATTGAAGGCCTTGTCCATTAACTCGTTGAAGGACTTGTGGGTCACCTTCATCAAGATACCGGCAAGCAAGCGGTAGTTAACCGGCTGGTAGGTCCAACCAATTCCAGTTCCTGGATCAGCAATCTTTTCGGTGTTGTGCGCCGAGAAATCGATGTTGTCCAGGTCGCTTGTAAAGTCCTGGGGTTGTTTTGGCTGACGCAGACCAGAAGTCATCGTCAGCAAATCCCGCACCGTAATCTCGTTGGCGTTTGGCAGTTCTGGATAGTAGTCGGAAAGTTTCGTGTCGTATGACAACTTGCCCTTCTCAACTTCTTCACCAACCAAAACGGCCGTTAAGAATTTCGCGGTTGAGGCGATTGGATAGGTGGTGTTTGGTCCGTTGTCTTTGTTTTTGGCAACGTTTGCCTTACCGTAACCCTGGTGCATGACCACTTTGTTATCCTTCACAACGAGTGCTGTTCCAGAGAAGTGGTTGTCCTTTAGGGCCTTGTCCATGTTTTTTGCAACTTGACTGTCCGCTGAAACTGTTTTGGTCACGTCGATTGCTTTCTTATCGGCAGCCTTTACCTTTCCAGTAGAAGAAGGAGTTGAAGCCGGAAGTAATTCAATGACCAAGACGATGGCGAGCAGTGATGACAAGACAAGCTTTACGGTGTTTGCTTTCATCCTAAAATGCGAAACCTTTGCGGGAAAGATGTCTGTTCGCTTAAGCATCCAGGTCCTTCTTTCCAATCAAAGCAGCAACCACCTTTTCTAAGTGAATCCCGTGGGAAGCCTTCAAGAAGATGAGGTCTTCTGCCTGACTTTCCGCCTGTAAATCTTTAATCAAGTGATCTAATTGATCCTTTTGGTAATGGTGCTGAACCATATCAGGAGCTTGCTTCTTTAAAGCCTCGCCCAAGTTGTCGACGGTGAGTTCACCGACCAGATAAACTGCCAAAGGATTGGCTGCAATCACAGCGTCTGAAAGTGAGGCGTGGAGCTCTGGTCCAGCCTCTCCTAATTCCAACATATCCCCTAAGACGACGCGAAGGTTCGAAACGCCATCCTTTGCGATGGCTTTCAACACTTCCTTTGTCGCGGTTGGGTTAGCGTTGTACACGTCGGAGATTAACTTGGCACCGTTTGTTGCCTGTAGCATCTCCGTCCGGTTTTTCGTTAAATCAAATTGTGCCAAAGCACTTGCCATGGTCTTCATATCCAAGCCGAGGGCCTGGCCTACCATAATCGCTGCTTCTGCATTCTTAACATTATAGGCGCCAAGCATTGGAATTGCAAACTTTACGCCGTCTTCGGTCCAGACCGTTTCGCTAAGGGACTCTTTTATGTCAGCTGGAACGGGACCAAAGGTCTTGGTGTTTTCAGGCAAGTTGTCCGCCTTTGTGAGCAAGTCCTCGTCTGCTGGAATCAAGAAGAGGCCGCCCTCCTTCAATCCAGAAGTGATTTCCAACTTCGCCTTGGCAATGTTTTTGCGAGTCTTGAAGAATTCCAGGTGGGCTTCCCCAATCATCGTGATCAAAGCGATGTCGGGCTTAGCTAGATTGGATAGTTCGGTCAATTGGCCCGGACGATCCATCCCCATTTCCAAGACCAAAATTTCGGTGTCTTCAGGCATCGACAGCATCGTCACGGGCAGGCCAATTTCATTATTGAAGTTGGCGGGCGTCTTGAAGGTTTTGTACTTCTTGGCCAGAATGGTCGCCACCATGTCCTTGGTGGTCGTCTTTCCGTTTGAACCGGTGATGGCCACAACCTTTGGCCCAACCTGTTTCAAGTAGTACTGACCGAGTTCTTGCAGGCCGGCCAGGCTGTCTTCAACCACAACGGCTGGTACATCACCAGGCAGCACGTGCCCTTCCTGTGCCAAGACCGCCGTGGCTCCCTTGTCCATGGCCATTTGAATGTAGTCGTGCCCGTCGTTTTCACCGACTAAGGCGATGAAGAGGTCCCCTGCTTGTACCTTGCGAGAGTCGAAGCAAACGCCGGTAAAGGCGGTCTTTGCTTCACCCTGCAACTGGCCGTTCGTTGCTTTTTGGACATCGGATAGCGTGAGTTTCATGAATCTTCCTCGTATAACCACGGATTTTTTAAACCGCTGGTGAAAAGTCCGACCCGAGGGCGACCTTTTCCACCGTTTCTTAATGATTAATCTTAATAAATCTATTTTAACGCTTTTTAGAAAGCACTGTCACCGTTTCGATGTGAGCCGTCTGAGGGAACTGGTCCACCGGAACAACAGGTCCGGTGACAAAGTACCCTTCGTCTTCAAAGAGTGCAACATCACGGGCGGCCGTCAACGGATTACATGAGACGTAGACCACGCGGTCCGGTGCCATCAAGGGCGTCTTTTCAATCAGTTCGGGCGTCAAACCACGGCGTGGCGGATCAACGAAGACAACGTCTGGCTTGATGCCATCCTGTTGCCATTCGACGAACTGTTCGGGCGCGTCACGTAAAATGTATGTCGCGTTTTCAATCCCGTTCAAAGCCAGGTTCTTCTGGGCGTCAGCAACTGCCCCCGGAACAACCTCTACACCAATCACTCGGTCGACCTTGTCGGCAACCGACATCCCAATGGTACCGATACCGGCATAGGCGTCCACAACCAGGTCCGTCTTCTTTAAGTGTGCTAAGTCCGCTGCCGTCTGGTAGAGCTTTTCAGTCATGACCGGGTTCACCTGGTAGAAGGAGTTCGGTCCAATCAAGAAGCGCTTGCCGAGCAAGGAATCTTCAATCTGGTCTTGTCCGTACAAAGTTTCATTAACCGCAGACAACTGAACGTAATCCTTTTTCGGCGCCTTGTTCAAAATCAGAGAGGTCAGATCAGGCAAGGCCTCAACAATCGCCTTCACCACTTCATCTTGCTTTGGCAAAACTTCGTCGTTTGAAACCAAGACCACCATCAGTTGCTTTGAGTAGTAACCTCGGCGCACCATGATGTAGCGGATGGCCCCTTCTTGAGCATCTGGATCATAAGCCGAAATCTTCAGCTTTTCCAAGATATTGCGAACAATGACGATGACTTCGTCCAAACGCTTGTCGTTTACGAAGTAGTCTTCCATTGGAACAAGTTCATGCGTGCCACGCTGGTAGAAACCAGACAAAAGCTTACCGTTCTGCCACTTCACGGGCACCACCGTTTTGTTCCGGTAGTATGAAGGAACGTCTTGGTCCATCGTGACCGGTTCGGCAACCTCAACGTCGACACCCTTTGAGGCAAAGTTGTCCTTCACTAATGATTGTTTCCAAGCCTTTTGATAAGGATAGGCCCAGTTGACGAGGGGCGCGGTTCCGGCTTCTAATAGATAGTCACGATCCGCATCGATGCGACCAGCAGACTTCTGAAGCACGCGTTCAATCCGACCATAGGCCGAGAGCTTGTCGACTTGGATGATGGTCGCTTCCACTACTTCACCCAACATGGCGTCGGCCAAGTAAACCGGGTAAGTTTTTTCAGGGTTCGCCCATGCCAGGCCCATTCCGTTCTGGCGAATCTTAGCGATTGTCAGTTGGACTGTTTCATTCAGTTTTACGGGTGGTGTGGTCTTCGCCATGAATCTCCCTCTTCTTTGACTTTTTAAAAATAAAAAACGTCCACCGAGGTGGACGTTCTTAAAAAACAATTACTTGTTCTTGAAACCGAAGTCAGCAAACTTCTTGTTAAACTTGTCAACGGCACCATCAGCCTGAGTAAACTTCTGCTTACCAGTGTAGAATGGGTGTGAGTCTGACGTGATATCCATACGGATTGAAGGGTATTCAGTACCTTCGTAGTCAGTCGTCGTTTCAGTTTCAACAGTTGAAGCTGACAAGAACTTCTTACCAGTTGAGGCATCGATGAAGACAACTGGGCGGTAGTTTGGGTGAATATCTGCTTGCATTATGATCTCCTTAGCGCCCTGACTATTAATAGTCAGAGTCAGTTATTAACTAGATTAGTATAGCATGGACGACGTCATTTGCCAAGAACTTATGGCATTAGATTAATCAAATCCACACCTTCAATTTGAAGGTCGACACCAAGGCCTTGTAACTTGTCGGCCAAGCGATCGTAACCACGCAAGATGTGCGAGGCGTTATCGATCGTTGTTTGACCGTCCGCCATAACAGCGGCAATAACCAAAGCGGCTCCCGCACGGATTTCGGCGGCTTCCACCGTGGTTCCAACGAGGCGAGCCGAGTGGTTCACCTTGATCTCACCTGGGTTAACGGACGATACTTCGGCACCCATCCGGCGAAGTTCCGCGATGTGGCGAATACGCTTTGGATAGATGGTTTCCGTAATCGTTGATTCCCCATCAGCCAAGAAGAGCAACGGCGTGATGGGTTGCTGCAAGTCCGTGGCGAAGCCAGGGTATGGCATCGTCTTGATGGCGACTGGCTTCAGCGTCTTTGAAGGACCAATGTAGACGGAGTCTTCACCAATCTTCATGTCAACGCCCATCTCAATCAACTTTGAAGTGTATGACTCCAAGTGCTCTGGGATGACGTTATTGACCGTCACACCGTCACCAAAGGCAGCGGCGAGTGACATGTAGGTTCCGGCTTCGATTCGATCAGGAATCACCGTGTGCGTGTTCTTTGCTTCCAAAGTTTGAACACCGGTAATTCGAATCGTATCGGTTCCGGCACCACGGATGTTTGCACCCATGTTGTTCAAGAAGGTGGCGATATCGATAATTTCAGGCTCCTTGGCCACGTTTTCGATAATCGTCTGCCCTTCGGCACGAACGGCTGCCAAGATGATGTTAATCGTCGCACCAACAGAAACCGTATCCAGGGCAATGCGTGCCCCCTTCAAACCGTTCTCTGAAGCGTCGATGTTAATCACATCGTCTTTTTCCGTGACCTTGGCACCGAGGGCTTCGAATCCCTTAATGTGTTGGTCAATTGGACGAGCGCCCAAGTTATCACCACCAGGGAAAGTCACGGTCGCACGGCCGAAACGACCGAGGAGCGCCCCCATGAAGTAGTAAGACGCACGCAAGGACTTAATAGCCGTTGCGGGAAGTGGCGCTTCTTTGATCGTCGTTGGATCAATCGACAAATCGCCATCCTTAAAAGTAGAATGGACGTTCATCGCTGCCAAAATGTATTGTAAGTTTTTAACGTCCAGGATTTGTGGCACGTTATCAAATTGTACTGGCGTGTCCGCCAAGATGGCTGCTGGAATCAGTGCCACCGTTGAGTTTTTGGCACCACCGATGGTCACTTGACCAGCGACTTTACGGCCACCGTTAATAATAATTTTTGCCATGTGGCGAATCCTACTTAACTGTAATGTTTTACTTCAATCATACGGGATTTTTACCCGATACACAATTAAAGATTAGCGGATTTCAGCTCCGAATTTGTCAGTCAAAGCCGTCGTCACCTTTTCAAAGTCTGATGTAACAGCTTCTTCAACCAATGTGTCTTCTTGGTTTTGGTAAGTCAATTGGTAAGCCAATGATTTCTTACCTTCCGGCGTTCCCTTACCCGTGTACAAGTCAAAGAAGGTCACATCCTTCAAGTACTTTCCAGAAACTTCGTTGATAACGTCCAACACTTCCTGGTTTGAAAGCGTTGCATCAACTAAGATGGCCAAGTCACGCGTGATTTGTGGGTAACGAGAAATTGGTTGGTAAGCGTTGTCCTTTTCAGCCAGAGAGATGATCGTTTCGAGGTTTAATTCGAAGGCGAAAATGGCGGGCAACTTTTGCTTAGCAACGAATTCAGGGTGAACCTGTCCGAGGTAACCAAGGTAAACATCCCCCGTGTATACGTCAGCGGTTTGACCAGGGTGCATGTTTTGGTGTTCCTGGGCCTGCTTGAACGTAACCTTTTCAACACCGATGGCTTCGAGGTAGGCTTCGACGCGTCCCTTCAAAGCAAAGAAGTCAACGTCTCGTTCCTTTTGACCCGCTTGCCAAGTTGATTCAGCGATGGAACCCACGAGCACACCAGCGAGGTGTTCTTGTTCAACGGGTTGAACAGCGGCGTTGTCGTTCAAGAAGACACGGCCTTGTTCGTACAAGGCGATGTTCTTAACGGAACGGGCCACGTTATAGGCAACATCGTCGATCAAACCTGAAATCAAGTTTTGACGTGCCGTTGTCTTGTCGGAAGACATTGGGTAGTCCAAGGCCAAAACTGGGTGGTCAGCACCAATGTTAAAGGCCGTGGCCTTTTCAGGTGACATCAAGGCGTATGAGATGGCTTGGTTGAAACCGAGGCCTTCAAAAATTTTACGTGAAGCGCGAATCTTCTTTTGGCGGAGCGTCAAGTCACCGGCGGTTGATTGACCGTCAATCAAGGCCGTTGGCAAGTTGTCGTAGCCGTAAAGGCGACCAACTTCTTCAACCAAGTCAGCTGGAATGCTCAAGTCCGTGCGGCGGCCTGGAACAGTGACCGTCAATGCACCGTTGTCGTTTGCGACTTGTAGGTTCAACTTTTGAAGCAAGTCAACAACCGTTTCCTCGGACAAATCTGTTCCAAGGACCTTGTTGATGCGGTCGACCGTGATGTTAATCACCGTTGATTCAATGTTTTTGAAGCCGGCTGTTGCCAATCCGGCAACAGATCCGTTGGCGTCTTCCGCCACTTCGTTTGAAGCGTTAGCCAACGCGTTTTGCGTGTTCTGCAAATCAATGCCACGTTCGAGACGGAATGATGATTCAGAACGCAAACCGTGACGGCGGGCAGCTTGACGGATCAAGCTAGGGTTGTACTGACCAGCGGCCAAGACAACGTTCTTCGTTTCATTCGTAACCGCAAAGTCAGGATTCATCGCGATTCCGGCAAGGGCAATCACGTGGTTACCGGCTGACAAAACGATATCTTGTCCGGCACGCAAAGCGATGGCCTCTTCGCCATCCCCTTGTCCGAGGACTTCGCCTTCAGAAGCGAGGCGAACAACAATCTTGTCAGTACCCAACTTGTCAGCGTCAAAGGCTGCCAAAGGTTGACCAGTGGCCAACAACCAGTAGTGGAGCGCGTCCATCACGTTGTTCTTTGGCTTGATACCTGAAGTCCAGAGGCGACGTTGCACCTTCAAGTCAGAAGGGGCAACCGTCACGTTTTCGACCAATGACAAAGCCAAGCCAGTTGCCAAAGTATCAGCAGTGATTTCAGCTTGAATCTTGTCGGTTGCAGGCAAAGCAGATGCCTTTTCTTCGAAGGGGGCTTCGTTCACCTTGTTGCCAGTCATGGCAGCCATTTCGTAGGCCATTCCACGGAGGGACAAGAGGTCGGCACGGTTTGGCGTCAAATCCGTATCGATCATGGCGTCCTTCAAACCGAGGACTTCGAGGGCGTCATCCCCTGGCTTCACGCCGGACTTTTCGTCGAAGACGTAGATTCCGTCTTCAATTGGTTGTGGGCAGACGGCGTCTGGCAAACCAATTTCTTGCAAGGCGGAAAGCATTCCGTAGGAGACTTCACCACGGAGCTTTGCCTTGCGAATCTTTACGAGCTCACCACTTTCGCGGTCCACAATCTTTGACCCAACCGTGGCCAAGATGACCAATTGCCCTTCGGCAACGTTTGGCGCACCCGTCACGATTTGGATGTGTTCTTTTCCGTCAAAGACTTGGGTGATGTGCAAGTGGTCAGAATCTTGGTGATCCTTCACTTCTTCCACTTTGACGACAACCAAGCCCGATTGCTTGGCAGCAGCTTGCCCAACTTCTTCAACTTCAACGGCAGTCAATTCGATTTGTTGTGCCAAGTCCAAGACGGCTTGTTCGCTCACGTCCAAACCAGGCGTCAAATAGTCGTTTAACCAATTCAAATTTGTCTTCATGATTAGTTTCCTCGCTCGTTAAACTGGTCCAAGAAACGCACGTCGTTCAGGTAGAACTGACGGATGTCTTCCACGCCGTACTTCAGCATGGCAAAACGGTCAGGCCCCAAACCAAAGGCGAAGGCCGTGTATTCTTCAGGATCAAGACCGTCCATCTTCAAAACGTTCGGGTGGGTCATTCCGGCACCAAGAACTTCGATCCACTTGATGTCTTCCGGCTTCGTGTCAGGCGTTACTTCGTCCCATGAAACATCGACTTCGACGGAAGGTTCCGTAAATGGGAAGTAAGAAGGACGCAAACGGATTTGGTGCTTTTCCCCAAAGAGTTCCTGCATGATGGAAAGCAACGTCCCTTTCAAATCGGCCATGGTGATGTTCTTACCAACGACCAGGCCTTCCACTTGGTGGAACTGGTGGGAGTGCGTGGCATCATCAGTGTCACGACGGTAAACCTTACCGGGTGCAATCATCTTCAAAGGTCCCTTTGAGAAGTCATGCTTTTCAAGGACACGGGATTGAACCGGTGACGTTTGCGTACGGAGCAAAATCTCAGGCGTGATGTAGAACGTGTCTTGCATGTCACGGGCTGGGTGATCCTTTGGCAGGTTTTCACGTTCGAAGTTGTATTCGTCCGTTTCAACTTCGGGTGAGTCCGTTGGATCATCGATAATTTGGTAACCGAGTCCTAAGAAGTGGGCTTCGATTTCATCCATGATTTGTTGGAGGACGTGGGCGGAACCAATTTTTGGCTTAGAACCTGGAAGGGTTACGTCCAACGTTTCGGACGCCAACTTTTCTTCCAAGGCCTTAGCTTCTTGTTCGGCCTTCTTTTCTTCGATCTTTTCTTGGATGGCCGTGCGGACTTGGTTTCCCACTTGTCCGACTTCCTTCTTTTCGTCGACGGACAAGTCCTTCATGGACTTCAATACGCCCGTGATTTTTCCCTTCTTTCCAAGAAAGGCAACGCGAACGGCTTCGACGTCGACGTCAGGTTGTGAAAGTTGCCCTTCGGCTTCCTTCAAAAATCCCTTTAATTCTTCTGCTAATGTCATGTTATTCCCTCTTTATCCAAATAAAAAAGTCCCTCTTCATCAATCGATGAAAAGGGACGAAAACGATGCCGCGGTACCACCCAGATTCTAGCCTGTTGCTAGCTCCTCTAAGCCGGTATCGGTGGCCACCGTTGACGGTTAAATCAAAGTCTCCAGACTGAAATTCAAGTCTTCCAACAGACGGGCTCTCACTAACCCCGCTCGCTTTGCTGCCTTTCGACCCTACTAGGTCCTTCATAGCTACATTTAGTATAGCAGAGTTTTTTATAAGAAACTAGATGACAAAGTCAGAAGCGAACCAGGTTGTTTATTTGGCCCGTTGCTTTTTAATGAACCAAACAATTCCGTTGGCAATGGCAACGAAAGCCGTTAAGAAAACGAAGTGCTCGACTTCAACCAACAGGCTGGCGTTCTTCACGAAGATTAAACGAACAATCGACCAAGTGAATGTGGCAATAGCAACGCAAATAACCATGTATGTCCGTGGATATTGATTCATTAACTTTGCTAGCTTTTCTCGCATATAAAACTCCCAAATTAGAAATAAGTAGCTTTATTCTAACATAGAAAAAAAAGACCGCTTTGCAGCGGTCTTCCATTCATTGATTTAATTGACTTGGTTCAAAGGACCTTTACCTGACAGCACAGACAAAACATCGTCTGCGGCAGTCGAAGCAATGGCTTTACCAGCTTCGATTGATCCTCCTGCCACGTGTGGCAAGACATAGGTATTTTCAAGAGACAACAATTCGTTGTCAGGACTGATTGGTTCAACTTCCACAACGTCCAATCCAGCAGCGGCAATCTTGCCGGCCTTCAAAGCATCGATCAAAGCAGCTTCATCAACAACCGGTCCCCGACCGACGTTAACCAAGACAGCGCTGTCCTTCATCTTATCGAAGGCAGCCGCATCAATCATCTTGGTCGTTGAATCAGTGGCAGGCAAGGTTGAAACAACGTAGTCAGCCTTTTCGAAGATTTCATCGAGGGAAGCCATGCGACCGTTTGGCACGTCCTTATCGTGGCGAGCGTAGGCTAGCACTTCCACACCGAAACCTGAAAGCAATTGGGCGATGGTCTTTCCGATGTGACCAAAGCCAAGGATTCCAACCGTCTTCTTTGAAACTTGCATTCCTCGGTGTTCAGTGGCGTACGCCGCCGCCTTCTTATCGGTAATACCGCGCTTATCAGTATCAAAGAGACGACCTGCCATCATCATCAAGGTAACAGCAGTTTCAGCGACGGCCGTGGCGTTGGCACCGGGCGTGTTAGCGACGATGATACCCCGGTCCTTTGCTGCTTGCAAATCAACGTTGTCATAACCGACACCGTGACGGGCAATGACCTTCAAATTAGGGAAACGGTCCATCACAGCACCGTCAATTGGTGCCATCATCAAAATCATGCCAACAACGGAGTCATCAGCAGCAAAGTCATCGGCCGTCTTTTGTGGATTTTCTTCCACTTCATAGCCGGCTTCCTTCAACTTTGTTACGGCGACATCGCTAATGCCGTTAAATACTAATACTTTTTCAGTCATAACGCCCTCCTATAAGTCTGTTCTAACGCAAAATGTTTATTTTTTCAAAAGGGCTTCCAGTTGGTTCAAGCGGTCTTCGAAGACAGCAAAAGCTGAATCGAGGTAGTCCCCTTCCGCCATGTTCACGCCAGCGGTCTTCATGACCTCGAGCGGCGCAGCAGATGAACCCGCCTTCAAGTAGTTCTTGTATTCTTCTGCGTGGTTTTCTTCAATAATCTTCTGTGCCAAAGTCGTGGCCGCGGCTTCCCCAGTCGCGTACTGGTAAACGTAGAAGTTGTAGTAGAAATGTGGAATCCGCGTCCATTCGTAGGCAATTTGTGGATCTGCTTCTAATTCAGGGCCGTAGAACTTTTGGTTCAAGTTCCCGTAGAAATCCGCCATGGCATCCGCCGTCAAAGGTTGGCCAGCAGCGTCTTGTTCGTGAATCCAAGTCTCGAATTCGGCAAACTGCGTCTGACGGAAGACCGTTCCCTTGAAGCCATCAAGGTATTGGTTCAAAACGAAGGCCTTCACCTTGTCATCATCGGTCTGCTTCAACAAGTAGTCCGTCAACAAGGCTTCGTTTGTCGTTGAGGCGATTTCAGCCAAGAAGATTGGGTAGTCACCGTAGTGGTAAGGTTGGTTCTTACGGGTCAAATAAGAGTGAACCGTGTGCCCCATTTCGTGGACCAACGTGTAAACATTGTCCAAGGTGTCTTGCCAGTTCAACAAGATGTATGGGTTCGTGTCGTAGGCACCACCAGAGTAAGCACCTGAACGCTTCCCCTTGTTTTCCACGACGTCGATCCAACGCTCGTTAAAGGCTTTCTTCACGATGGCCAAGTAGTCATCACCAAGTGGTGCCAACGCTGCCAGAGCGATTTCCTTAGCCTTCTCGTAGGTTACCGGGAAGTCCACGTCATCAACTAATGAGACGTAGAGGTCGTAGTTGTGCAAGTTCTCTACGCCCAAAACCTGCTTGCGCAACGCGACGTAGCGGTGCAATAAGCCAAGGTTTTGGTCGACTTTTTCGGCCAAAGTTTTGTAAACCGAAACCGGAATTTGATTACTTGTAACAGCGGCTTCTTGAGCAGACTGGTAGTTGCGCACCTTAGCCAAGAAGTTGTGCTTCTTTACTGTTGCAGACAACGTTGAGGCGAATGTGTTTTGCAAGGCCATGTAAGCGTCGTACAAAGAAGCGAAGGCTTCTTCACGTTGGCGAACATCCTTTGAACGAAGCATGATGGAGTACAAGCCGTTTGTCAGCTCTTGAATCTGACCGTCTTCTGTCATGACATCCCCGAAGTCGATGTCCGCATTATCCAAGACGGAAAAAGTCTGTGCGGCAGATGACATCACAGTTGATGCACCAGCCAGGAGCGCTTCTTGTTCAGCTGGGAGTGTGTGGGCCTTTTCAGACAAGAGCACATCGAAGAAGTGTTGGTATGGCTTCAAACCATCCGTCTTCAAGTAGGCGTCCAACTTATCTTCGTCCATTGCCAACACTTCCGGTTGGAAGAAAGCCGTGACGGAAGAAACCTGTGCCAACAAGTCTTGAACCTGTGCGTTCATTCCCGCGTACGTTCCGTTTGCCGTGTCCTGGTCAAACTTCTGGTGTGCGTATACAAAAAGCTTTTCAAATGTTCGCTCAATGTCCAAGTCCGCCTGCAGTCCAGCTAACAACGTATCGGCTGAATCCGCTAAGTGTCCTTGGTACTTTTCTAATGCCGGCAACTTTTCTTGAATGTCATCGAAGGCTTTCTGGTAAGCTTCGTTACTTTCAAAAACGCTACTCAAGTCCCAGGTCAATTCTTCTGGCACTTCTTCTCGTGTGATTTGTCCCATCGTAACACCCCTTTTCTATCTTTCACTCATTCTAACACAGAATCGCCATCCCCCAAGTACTTCGGCGAACGTAGTAGCACGATTTCATCTTCTTTGAACCGGATGTATTCACCCTGTTCAAGCTCGCTCAAATACTCTTCGAGAATCGCGTTAATTCCTGGCGCACCCTCGTGAAAATAGCGGGCCATTCGCGCCTGTAAATTTTTCTTATGCCAGTGAACACCGTCTAGCTCCAACAGCAGTAACACCGTTAATCGGTACTGCCAGTTCGGCACTGTCAGGCCGAAGGCGAACCCATTTAGGGTGCAATCCGGTATCTGATCAACCCGGTGGCCATTTTCATACAAGTAATTCACTAAGTCAGGGTTAATCTGCTCACGCGCCATCATGAATGAAAGCTTCGTTCGTTGTCTGTCGATGTCTAGCACCCGAGCCGACCATCGGTCGTTCTTTTCAGAAAAAACTCGCGACCACGCGGCGGTTCCGCCCAGCCTGAGATAAAGTGGATCAGCCAAATGCCTTTTCTCTGAACGGCGCTTTTTAAAGTCGGGTCGAACAAAGTTCGACTCCACCATGAATATCTTTTGCTCGGGTAAAAAATACCAAAGTTTACCGGCTAGGATAAAGCGACAAACTGTCCCAGCTGAGAGATGCTTCTTGTAGTAATTTGGACCAAGTATCCACCAGACCTTAATTCCTAATCGTGCGTACCCCTCATTTCGTCGATCTAAATCCTTTTTTGAAATTGGCGAACACTGGTATTCAATCGCCACCTGATTACCAGGCCGTCCAACAAGTAAATCAGGTCGCTGATCAATCTTTGAAAGAACGGGTTCGACGAGAACTGGGACCCTGTCCTCAAAATATTTAAAGAGCGCCAACTTCCCCGCCAAGTGTTCTGGCGACTCCCCTTCAGAAAAGCGGGCACAGCCATCCTTCACCACGTGGGCAAAGTGAGCCACTTTCTCCTCACCTTTCTTTAAACGAACCGGGCCGAAACAACCTGGACAGAGATAAATCTGATTCTTTTTGGCGTTTTCAGCCAAGCAATATTCTTTTGTAATCGTACAAGCTATCAACATAGTAAAAAACACTCCTATCTTCCTGTCACTGAATGACACGATAGGAGTGTTCTTTTATCACTTAAATTTGCAATTTTTAAGCAAAATATTCAATTCAAGTTTTACTTTGATTCCTTCTTTGCCTTTGAAAGCACAAATCCGGTCGCAGCAACAGCCAACATCCAGAGGCTTGAAAGTGCTTGACTAGCAGCTTCCTTAGCGGTTTCTGGTTGGGCGTGATCAACGTGCGCAACGTGTGCGGTGCTCGTATGCTGATAAAATGGACAGATTTTATGCATCGTCCACTGTATAATTATCCCAAGACTAAAAAGGAAATCAGCACATGACTAAAAGGCCACGTTACTCACAGGAATTCAAAGATGCCATTGTTGCCCTCTATCAAGAAGGTCGTTCCTCTCTGTCACTTTCAATTGAATACGGTATGGCCTCCACTACCGTTATTAAATGGGTTCATGGCAGCCAAAAACAAATAATTGCTGGCGAAACTTATACGACAGATGAAATGAAAAAG
>NZ_JAAMFK010000004.1 GCF_018437275.1 Fructobacillus broussonetiae | reverse complement strand
TGAAAGTGACAGAGAGGAACGACCTTCTTGATAGAGGGCAACAATGGCATCTTTGAATTCCTGTGAGTAACGTGGCCTTTTAGTCATGTGCTGATTTCCTTTTTAGTCTTGGGATAATTATACAGTGGACGATGCATAAAATCTGTCCATTTTATCAGCATACGAGCATAGCGCTTCACCTCCCGTTGCTTCAACATCAAAACAAATTACTATTGCACCCCAAAAAACAGCAAAGAATAGTGAAGACATGGTGCTGTTTTTCATTTTGAATCTCAGTAAAAGATAAAGTACAAGCGAAATTAAATAAAGTTCTATAAACACAAATAGTTTATATGCAGCGAGTGCGCTTAAACTTGTTGGAATAATACTAACAATAAATTGAACCGTTAGAGAAGGATAAAAAACATTTGTTGCTAAGCCAACTTTTCCAAGCGAATTAAAATTCTGCGGATACAAAAAAGAGAAAAATCCTTGCGAAAGATTATGAACTCTTGATAAATGATAGTAAGAGTCCCAATCTAATCGAATAGGAGTAAAGAGTAAGCCATTTAATATCAAAAGTGAAGTGAACAAAAGAATAATAAATGGGAAAAGTTCTTTGATTTTTTTAGTTAATATCTGTCTCATAAGTTAATTAATAGATAGCAGTTCAAAATTCTTTTTTTACAAGAAAAAAGTAGCCCTAGGCTACTTTCCAAAAAATCATTTTAATCATTTTTTTTCTTAGCATACTCAACGGTTGGATTAAACTTCAAACCTGCCTTTACACCCTTTCGAATAATAGCAAGTTTTTCTTTTTTATTTTCAGTTTTAGAAAATAAAATATTTACATAGTCAAGCCATGGCCGAACTTCAGCACGTAGCTTTCGATACAATTTTCTCTGTCGTGCATAATACATCTTATTACGATAATGGTAATAGTAACGCGGAGTTCGATCAGCAGAATCGTTCAATAATGACGAACCAAAATTAGCCTTTGTCGCATGAGTAACGGTTGCAGATGGAACATAGTATCCAGGGCGAACTCGGGCCGCACGTTCAGTATATTCAATATCATCTCCCCAGATAAAGAAGTCAACAATTGGCAATCCAATTTTTTCTACAATGTCACGCGCAATCAATAATGAAACAAACGTTGCATTTCTTGTTTGCACAACATTTTTTTCGGAATCAGGAATCCTTCTACCATTCATGTAACCCATCAAGTTCATTTTTGCTAATGAACCGTCTTTCCACAAAACCTTTGATGCTAAGAATGAAAAATCTGGATTTTGGTCCGCATATTGCATAAATGATTTCATAGTATCCGGATGTGCAATCGTGTCATCATCCATAATCCAAAGATAATCATCATCAGTTTCTTCAATGAAGTAACGAATTCCTTTGTTGAATCCACCAGCCCCACCAATATTTTCTGGAAGACGCAAGTAATCAATTTTGTCTCCAAGGGATTCAAGATATTCCTTTGTATCATTTTCACTATTGTTATCTACAACAATAATATGTGACAAAGAATATTCCTGCTTAAACAAAGCATTTAATGACTCTTTCAACAAATCCAGGCGATTGTAAGTAACAATTACCGCACTAATCTTTTTGTTTGATTCGGCCATAAGGGCCCCCTTTGCTATTTAAAAATAATATCATGCAAATTATATCACAGTGATAAATTAAGCACTTTTATTTTATTTAAATCTTCGATACAAAGCGTAAATTATCAATGTTATTCCAGTAATAAAACTAATTATTAAAGAAACAACTTCCAACACAGAAGCTTTACGTTTTACAGTAATTTCGTTTGTGGCTTCTGTATTCTTAACAACCATTTGGCTGCTTTGATCTGAAGAATACGATAATGAGTGACCATTCTTGTCATGAACTTCATAATTTGAATTGTATGTAATGAATGGTAACTTAATATTTCCCTTACCAAAGTTTCCTTCATATTTTATACCATTACCAATGGAACTATACGTTGATGGAACGGGTTGGCTATTTAACTGAACCTGATGATTCAATAGTGAAGAATCATGCTGGTTATTTTTTGGTAAGTAATCAAATGCACCGAATGTAACCCAATACTTTAACAAATTATCAATACCAGTATTGTTTACACGGTATGTACCCACAGGTGGCATCGTTACTGGCCGTTTTTCGTTTGGCGTGTAATCTACTAAAATGCTATTCGCTTTAACTCCATCTAACCAATTTTTCTTTGTAAAGTAAAAAGAAGAGAAAATGCTAAATACGGCGGTACAAATCAATAAAATCGTACGTTGCTTTGAATTATCGTACAATGATCGAATCTCAAAAACAAACAGAAAAGCTAAAGATAAAATAGCAAATACTAAAAGCCGATGTGGAAACTGAATCACACCTAAAGGACTCTTATAGATGAGATTCCATAAATAGAACGAACCGTTAAAAACTAACAAAATTGAAAGTAAAAACACCTTTTTTACGTGATTAGTTAGTTTTGGATACAAAAACAAACCAAGGATAACTGAGATAACCGGGAACAATCCGATTGTATTTGTTGAATATGCAAAAGCCCCATTCCAAATTTCAAGCATTTTAGGAGCAGCCCAAGTATCCAAAAAAGGATATGGCTCTGGTGTTTGTAGGTTATTATTTAAAGAATTAAATAGAAATGGAATTAGAAAAGCAATCGATAGTAGTAAAGTGATCACTCCGGCTATAATTACATTCACCACAATGTATACTCTTGTTTTACGTGTGATTAACAAGTACAAAACTGCAATACAAAAGTAAACAAAAACCATCGCAAGTGAAAGAACATGGCTATATAAAACAGCCGTAAAACCAACAATTAGAGGCCAGAGTTCATTCCAGTTTTCTTTAATGCTCATAAGCTTTGTTGATTCAACTGATTTTGTTGCCAGTCGATATAAGCCAAGCAAAATTAATGGCATAAATGACATGGCAAAGGTTTCACCAAGAAGCCATTGCTGAATAGACTGTGAAACCAATGCAGTCGATGTCACAAAAATAACAGCTACAGTTGTCGCTTCAATATTTTCTAAGTTCATTTTTCTTGCTACGAATCTTGTAATCAGGAATTGAATCATAAACTGACACCAGATTAAGATATACATAGCTAAAATCGGCTTAAAAACAAACAGCATCAAAGCCCCTAAATATGTAGGGAATGATGGATACATAGCTATAACGTTACTTCCAATTTGATTAGCAGAAAATGTTGAAATGGTTGGAAAGAAATTCAATCGGCGAATATTTTCATGATATTCATACATTCGATTAAAATGAAACTGAAAATCAGCTCCATAAAATAATTCACCATTATGTCCCACCATAAACAACAGGGCCGCCATTGCTATACCAAATAATATAACTGGGATTCCTAGTTGAATTTTTTCATTAAATGTTAATTTCATACTTTTCTCTGTTAAATATTTTTATTATAGAATCACTTAGATTCTTTCGAAATATAAATTGGCCGATTCTTAGTCTCCATAAAGATAGCGGCCATGTATCTTCCAATCACTCCAAGACTCAGCATTTGGATTCCACCAATAAAGAGTATGATGGTAACCATTGATGGCCATCCTGCAACTGAGGTATTAGCAATTAAAGCACGAATCACAATAAAAATTCCCGCAAGAATTGAAATTCCAAACGTTAGCATTCCAAGGAATGTAACAATAGTCAGTGGCATTGTTGAGAATGAAACAATCCCTTCAATGGCATACTTAGTCAATGACCAAAAAGACCAAGATGTGTTTCCAGCAACACGTTCACGATTTTCAAATGGAATGTACTTAGTCTTAAATCCAACCCAAGTGAAAATCCCCTTTGAAAAACGTTGATTTTCAGACATTGCTAAAATGGCATCCACCATTTGACGAGTCATAACTCGGTAATCGCGTGCTCCATCTACAAGGTGCGTTTGAGAAATTTTATTCATCCATTTGTAGAACTGTGCGGAGAACCATGAACGAAGCTTTGCTTCTCCCTTACGGTCTGCTCGCCGTGTTCCAACAGCGTCATATTCTCCAGATTGAACTTCCTTCAACATTTCAGGTAACAGTTCAGGTGGATCTTGAAGGTCAACATCCATGACAGCGACATAGTCACCATTAGCTTGTTCAAGACCCGCGTATAACCCAGCTTCTTTTCCAAAGTTTCGTGAGAAAGAAACGTAGTGAACATGGCTATCCTTTTCACTTAACTCACGTAGAATCATTAGCGTACGGTCAGTTGACCCATCGTCAATAAAATGAAAGTCAATATCGGCCGTTACCTGACTTTTAATGTCTTGAATGGCTTGATAAAAAAGATGAATTGTATCTTCCTCATTGTGTACAGGTACAACTAATGATAAAACTTCATTCTGTGAGTTCGTCATACTTCTCTCCCTCAAATTAATATGTACAGGCTCCTTAGAGCCTTTCTAATTATAACTTACTTTACCTCATCATGTGCGAAGTTAAAGTCGTCATCAATATCAAATTCATCACGTACCGTGTTCAAAGCATCGTTAAACACTTGATCCATATCGAAGTAACGGTACTTTCCCAAACGACCACCGAAAATCACTTCAGGGGCATTCTCGCGTGCTTCCTGAACGTATTGCTTGTAAAGTTCCGTGTTCTTTTCGTTGTTCACTGGGTAGTAAGCTTCCTTCGTACGGTCCCAATCTTGTGGGTATTCACGCGTGATAATTGTTTTTCCTTCGTCAGCCAATCCATCGAAATGCTTCCATTCCATTTGACGGGTGAATGGTGTCTCAGCATCCGTGTAGTTAATCACGGCGTTACCTTGGTAGTTATCAGAATCAATTGTTTCTGATTCAAAGCGAAGTGAACGGTATTCCAATTCACCGTGCTTGTAATCGAAGAATTGGTCGATCATTCCCGTGTACAAAACGCGTGGGAATTCAGCCAAGAATTCATCCTTGTGGTCGAAGAAATCAGTGTCAGTCATCACATCAATCAAGCCATTTGAACGTTCAACCATGTTTTCAAAGATCTGCGTGTAACCACCAACAGGAATTCCTTGGTAACGGTGGTTAAAGTAGTTGTTGTCGTAGATAAAACGTACTGGCAAACGCTTGATAATGAAGGCAGGCAATTCGGTTGCCTTACGTCCCCACTGCTTTTCCGTGTAACCCTTGATCAAGGCTTGGTAGATATCCGTTCCAATCAATGAGATTGCTTGTTCTTCAAGGTTTCTTGGTTGACGGTCACCTAATTCCTTCAACGCTTCAGCCTTTTGTTCTTCAATCTTAGCCTTAGCTTCTGCAGGCGTCTTCGTTCCCCACATTTGGTAGAACGTATTCATGTTAAATGGCAAGTTGAACAACTTACCGTTATAGTTTGCCACAACTTGGTTTTGGAAACCGTTAAATTCAGCAAACTGACGAACATAGTCCCAGACCATCTTGTTATCCGTGTGGAAGATGTGGGCACCGAAATCGTGAACGGTGATTCCGTTTTCAACGTGGGTGTGGGTGTTTCCACCGATAAACGAACGCTTTTCAACAACGAGTGACTTCTTACCGCGCTTAGCTGCTTCGTAAGCAAAAGTCATTCCGAAAGGACCAGCCCCTACGATTAAGTAGTCATAGTTTTTAGTGTTAAATTTATTTGCCATTAGAAATGTACCTTTTTCTTTGAATTTGGGAAGAACTTACGTTTCAAGAACTGTGTTCCTTTATCCACCCAGTTAGTTTTTTCCAGTGAAACGACCGGCATCTCAGTGTAGGAATACCCCCTGGTGTATAACCAGGTGTCCATGAGGCGTTCGGACAGGAATCCGAACACCCGAAGATCTTGTCCCTCCAATGTGGACAAGTCAACACGGGCTTCAACTCTTTCCAAAACACCAAACAGGAAAGAGGCGTAATCCTCGAATATCTCCCTCTTCATCACAAACATGTTAAAGAGGTGAGCTTTCGTTGACTTTTCCATTTGCTGAAAGGCCGGATAGAAATCTGGAAAATCGTTTTTGAGCACGTCCTCCATGATGAAGTACGGTTCGTTTGCATGAGCATGCAAATAATGGTTTCTCTGATTCTCAATGAAGTAGTTCCTTGCCTTTGGTAAGATCACATCGTGAGTCCGCAACAAGTACTCCATTTGAACTTTAGTTAACCGATTCTTCACATCGTGCGACGAATTGCTACCCAAGTAACGACGGTAATGCATTAAACCAATCACATCGGAATTTGAATTCTTCCATGCCCAATAAATTGCAGTTAGCTCATTAAAGTTCGGATTTTTTGTTGAAATGTTATTTCCTGAATCATCCCGAAGGTATCCTTCTGGAATAGCATCTCTGAGTGCTGATCCAACCATAATTGGCTGGTAACACCCATCCTGCGGAATATCGTATTCTTTGTGCGTAGCAACATAAATGGTCATTGCTTCTGCTCCTTTCCAAGGCGTATAAGATGCTGACGATAAAAGAAAAACATCAATAAGTATGGCCATAAATAGATTTTCAAAATAAAAATTGAAGAAAATGCTGCCAATACAATCATAGTTATGAAAGATATATGAATCGCTTTTTCCCAACTGGAATTCTTGTAAACTAATTGCATTTTATATGATTTTAAAATTAATCTAATTAACAACCACAGAGCCGGAATCACAATTATAATTCCAAAAGTCGCTAACCAACCAAGGAAATCAGACAAAATTGGAAAACCATATTGTGAATACAAATGCTGATACTCAAAATTATGTGTTGTTACTTCAGGAACATTTTGAACTATAAAGAACGAAGTAAATCCAGACCCCACTCCCCATAGCGGGTGTTGTAAGAATGTTATCGCCAAAGCAATCGTTCCACCAAGGCGATTGTCGGTCCCACCTTTTGCAAACAAGAATTGGTTAAAAGTAGTATGAACAATAGAAACCTTAAAATAAGCGACAAATAAAAGAAATCCACTAAGTATCAAAGTGCTAAATAAAAATGCTCTAAACCCATTTTTGGACCAAATCATCCAAAGAATAAACGCTATTCCAGCAGTTAAAATTCCAGTCGTCGTTTTCGCTAAAACTAAGGTTAAAAGAACAGAAAAAGTAAATATCGTATTACCGATTAACTGTTTATTTTTAGAAATCGTCGTTTTCCACAAAGAATGTCTTGAAACTGTTAGTCCAATTAATAATGGAAGGTAAACAACTCCTAATAAGTTAGCTAAGTAGGAAGCTTCAGGTTCAAAACCATTTATACGATGCTGAGTTGTTACATACGATCCATGGGCATAAATAT
This sequence comes from Fructobacillus broussonetiae, assembly GCF_018437275.1. Classification (GTDB taxonomy): domain Bacteria; phylum Bacillota; class Bacilli; order Lactobacillales; family Lactobacillaceae; genus Fructobacillus; species Fructobacillus broussonetiae. The sequence continues at coordinate 167,918 of NZ_JAAMFK010000004.1, read as the reverse complement.
CGTATCCCCCCATAGTACGCCATCTCTGTTCAAACAGCGAAGCAAGAAAGTTTACATAAGAAGTTATTTTCTCAAAATGGAAAAGAACAAGGAATTGAGGAACGATTACAAATAATAAATAAAAAGCCAATCCAACTAGGCCAGCTTTAACAAACTTTTTTTCATCATCTGTACTTCTTACTGTTAATTGAATAACTGCCCAAGACAAATAAACAGCGAGCGTCCACCCTAATAATATTATCGACGAATGTATTATACCTGATGTGAGTTTACTTTCACCTGAAACACAGTAGGACAAAAACATTGAAACCAATTGACAAACCCAAAACAGTCCACCTAAGAGAAATGCCTTTTGAGAAGGTATAACTTCGACAACACGATTTGGATAGCGAAATAGTTGAATTACGATAATTAAAGTAAAAACAACAACCGAAATCATTGCCGTTGGTTCAGCTAAAGAGTAAGTATAAGTTTTTGAAAAAAAAGTGATTGGAAGCAGAAAATTTACCATTAGAATTTATATTGCCCTTTTGAATTGGTAATAATTTGTAATAGCACCTACTAAAAGAATTAAGAAAGCAGATAAGGCCAATCCGAATACAGCCCCAAATATTGTCAATTTCTTAGTAGATTTCATTCCTGATTGAATAACGTCAGATCCATTAGCTTCAGAAAGCAGCCGAACATCACCCATATCTGGGTAAATCTGAACTGCCTTTTTAGCAAATACCTCGGCATATGTGTTTGCTAATGTTTTAGCTTTTTCTGGAGTTTCCCCTCCTGACTTAAAGGCCAACATAAGCGTATCCGTTGGATTATCTACTGTTACAGCTGATGCGATATCTGCTTTTTTCATCTTAAATGGCAATGAATTTTTAACCTCAGAGATAATAGAATCATCTTGGGCAATTTTTTCATACGTTGCAATTAGAGACCGGTCTGCCTGAACCCTTGAATTTGGATCCTTAACATCAGTATTATTCTTAGCAACAATAACACTACGCGAAGCTGAGTAATTTGTAGTAACCTTAGCTGATTTAGAATACAAATACCCAATAGCAGAAAAAGCAATAACGGCTAATACAATTAACCAACTATAACGTACAAAACGTTTTAATAAATCTCTCAATGTAAACTCCATGGTTACTCCTTTAAAAAGCCCCATCGGCCTTAAAAATAGCAATGGCTGTCAAAATTAATATTTTAAAATCTAATATAAGGTTAGCATTCTCAACATAACTTAATTCAATTTCTGCTCGCTCCGGATACCCTATATTTGACCTTCCGGAAGCTTGCCACAGTCCGAAAACGCCTGGTTTAACAGACAAAAAGCGATTGATTCTTTCTTCGGTCCCATACTCTACTAATTCTTTTTCAACGACTGGTCGTGGTCCGATAATCGACATTGTACCAATCAAGGTATTCACAAATTGAGGAAGCTCATCTAACGATGTACGTCTAAGTACCGTTCCTATTTTTGTAATACGAGGATCCTCATTAGTTGGTAATTTATACCCATTTTGGACGAATTTTTGATATAGCTTCTTATTTGACCTCAGTATTTCATCTGCATTATCAACCATAGATTGAAATTTATATATTTTAAAATGTTTACCATTCTGACCCACACGGTCTTGGCTATAAAAAACATGTGACGTTCCCTTTGACAGTCTTATCCAGATTGCTATAACTAGAAACACTGGAGAAAAAACGACCAGTGCAACAATTGATACAACAATATCTAATATTCGCTTGGGAAGACGATAGAACAATATTTTTTTCAATGCTCCATTCTCCAGTTATTTATTATTTGTTCACAACCGCTAATTATACCAGAAAGTGACTATTAACGGAATAATGCACGTGTTAGAGATAGCTTTAAAATTGGAGCACGTAAAATAAATAATGCCAACAAATAAACAACTAATCCAATTGCAGATTCAATCACAGTAGAAAGAAAGCCGATATTATGAGTATTGACATAAAGCATCACCACTACATACATAACTGCTGATGCGACTATATAACGCCATATACCGATAAAGTGTGTTTTGATTGACATGTCATTTCTAGTGACTACAAGTTGATAAGCAATAACTGCAAATTCAGATATAGCTGTCGAAACGGCTGCACCCTCAACAGCCCAGAAGTAAATAAAGAAGAAGTTCAGCAAAATATTTACGAGAGCACCAAAAGTAACAGACCATGTATACTCATTTAATCGCTTTGTAGGAATCAAGAACTGATTACCAATGACATTTGACCAACCGATAAAGACGATGATCGGAGTTAAAAGAACCAGTGCAGTTCCAACTTCCCCCCATGACTTCCCCAAAAACCACAGCATAGCTGTTGGACCTACAGCTGCAATACCGGTAGCTAAAGGAATAGCAATTGCTGAAACAAAGTCCATTGAAGAATGAATAGCTTTTTTCATTTTCTCATGCTCCCCAGCAGCAAAATGAGCAGACATACGAGGTAACATAACCATTCCAACTGATGTAACTAAAGCTAAACATACTTTAATAATTTTATCTGCATTATCATATATACCTGATGATGCGGTCGCACCAGTAATAAACGGTAGCATCGTTTTATTAAGCTGCAAATAAATCTGAGTTGCTATCGTTGGTAAGAACATTAGGAAAACAGGGCCCCAATGCTTCTTAAATTCCAGTGATGACCACCTAGGTAACTTGAATTTACCAATAAGATAGAACCACATCGAGAGATTTCCAACAACCTGTGAAATTGCAAGTAATAAAATATATGGTCCCACATCCTGCGGTGTTTTTACTAGAGTAAAAATTAAGACAGTCATCAAGATTTTAATAAACATGTTGCGAAGAACAGTCTTCTTAAAATCCTCCAGCCCAATAAAATACCATGAAATATCAAGAATTCCGGAAAGGACAACCCAAATTTGATACCACAAAAACAGTTCATTATCGCGGATGCGTGTATTTATAGCTCCACCACCATATATAAAAACTATATATAGAACGATTGCCACAATACCGGCAAAAAAATGGATGATTTGAATTTCCCAAAACTTTTTTTGCCTTGCTTCTTTATCATTACGAACATAAGCTATTTCTCTAGATCCATATGTAACGATACCAAGTGATGCAATAAGTAAAAAATAAGTAGCCAGGGAATTAGTCCAAGAGGCAATTCCCACGCCTTCTTTCCCAAGCACTCGGGCTAAATACGGCAATGTGATAATCGGAACAATGATATTTAACAGCTGGTAAGCTGCATTATATAAATAGTTTTTTGCGACCTGCATAATATTATCCCTAATGTTTAATAATTATATTTTACTATGGAATGTAACCAAAATTGTTTGTTTTTAAGAAAATTTAATTAAAAGTAATTAAAAAAGCAAAGTTTTATAACAAAACTTTGCTTTTAGGCTAATTGCAACTCAACACAGAAGAAATAATTTAAGTTTTCAAATCAATAGTGGTTTCCCATATTATCGTAAAATAAAATCTCACCATTTACTTTTCGATATCCCTTAAAAAGAAATCCTGTTCGATAATCGTAAAATTGTTGATGACCATCAATAATCTGATCGCCGAACACCTTATTACCCATATTATCATAATAAAGTGTTCCACCGTTCACATCACGGTAACCTTTATAAAGAAAACCATTTTTATCGTAAAACTGCTGGTGACCATCAATAATCTGATCTCCAAACACTACATTCCCCATGTTGTCATGATACAAGGTACCGCCTTTTACATCGCGATATCCTTTATAAAGAAAACCATTTTTATCGTAGTACTGGTGATAGCCGTTTATATATAAATCACCAAATACCTTATTACCCATATCATCGTAATACAAGGTTTTACCATTTACATCACGATAACCCTTGTACAGGAACCCAGTTCGGTAATCATAAAATTGCTGGTGACCATCAATCACTTGATCGCCAAACACTACGTTTCCCATATTATCGTGGTATAGTGTCCCACCATCCACGTCGCGGTAACCTTTATAAAGGAATCCATTCTTATCATAATACTGGTGGTAACCATTAATAAACAAATCTCCAAATACCTTATTACCCATATTATCATAATAAAGTGTTCCGCCATTCACATCACGATAACCTTTATATAGGAATCCAGTTTGAGGTTCAAAATATTGTTGATGGCCATTAATTGTCTGTTCACCAAAGAGCTGTTTACCATTGTCATCATAGTAAACGGTTCCACCATTTACATCGCGATAACCTTTAGAGGTTGTTCCACCGTCTTCGGTTTTATATAAATTCCCCATATTATCATAGTAAAGTTTCTTACCGTTCACTGTGCGAACACCTTTAAAAAGGAATCCATTCTCATCATAATACTGATGATATCCATTGATTGTTAAATTACCAAAAACTTTATTCCCCATATTATCGTAATACAGCGTTCCTCCGCTCACATCACGATAACCCTTATAAAGGAAACCATTTTTATCATAGAACTGCTGATGGCCATCAATCACATGATCGCCATAGACAGCATTTCCCATATTATCGTAATAAAGTGTTCCACCACTCACATCTCGGTAACCTTTATAAAGAAATCCATTCTTATCGTAAAATTGGTGATATCCGTTGATGAACAAATCGCCAAACACTTTATTTCCCATATTATCGTAATAAAGTGTTCCACCGTTTACATCACGATAACCTTTGTACAGGAACCCAGTTCGGTAATCATAAAATTGCTGATGACCATCAATCACTTGATCGCCAAACACTACATTCCCCATGTTGTCATGATATAACGTTCCACCATTTACGTCACGATAACCCTTATAAAGGAACCCATTCTTATCATAATACTGGTGGTAGCCATTAATAAACAAATCTCCAAATACCTTATTACCCATATTATCATAATAAAGTGTTCCGCCATTCACATCACGGTAACCTTTATATAGAAATCCAGTTTGAGGTTCAAAATATTGTTGATGGCCATCGATTGTTTGTTCGCCATAGACCTGCTTACCTTTATCATCATAATAAACAGTTCCACCATTTACATTCTTATATCCTCTAAATTGACTGCCAGAATCATAAACCTCTGTCAAATTTCCCATATCATCATAATATAGACGTTTGCCATTTACAGTACGGTAGCCCTTAAACAGGAAACCTGTATCAGGTGAATAATATTGTTGGTGACCATCAATATTCTGATCACCAAACACTTTGTTACCTTCTTTGTCATAGTACAAAGTTCCTCCGGTAACGTCTCGATAACCTTTGTACAATAGGCCGGTTTTAACATCAAAGTATTGTTGATGACCATTGATTGTTTGTTCATCAAAAACCATGTATCCATTTTTATCGTAGTAAACAGTACCATTAGCTACATTTCGATAACCCTTGTACATAGCCCCATTTCGAGGATCAAAATATAGTTTCTTACCGTCTATTGTTTGGTCTCCAAAGACCATGTTTCCCATATTATCGTAATAATAAGTATTCCCCTGACTTACACGGTAGCCTTTGTGCAAAAATCCCGTCCCAGGTTCGTAGAATTGATGGTAACCATTTACAATCCAATCACCAAAGGCCTTATTACCCATATTGTCATAATAAACAGTGCCACCATCTACATTTCGATACCCTTTAAACAAAAATCCAGTTACTGAATCAAAGATTTGAGCATTACCATTAATAACTTTTTCACCGAAAACTTTGTTTCCCATGTCATCATAGTAAACAGTACCGCCTTCTACGTCTCGATAGCCCTTATAAAGCAAACCAGTGCGATAATCATAAAACTGCTGACGGCCATCAATAGTCTTATCACCAAACACCTTATTACCCATATCATCGTAATATACGGTCCCATCACTTACATTTCGATAGCCTTTATACAAAAATCCATTTCTAGAATCAAAGAATTGCCATCTTCCTTCAATGCATTGATCACCAAAAACTTTATTACCCATAAAGTCGTAGTACACAGTTCCGCCATCTACATCACGATATCCCTTATATAGTGCTCCTGTTGAATCGTCAAAATGCTTTTGGAAACCATCTATTACTTGATCCCCTTGTAGTCGAACTCCATCTTTATCGAAGAAGTAAGTATTTCCTCTCCAATTTTGCCAACCTTTTTTCTTTTCATTAGTTACGGTATTAATTAAGTACCATTTTCCATCAATTTCACGTTCTTCAAGTGGTTCACCCAGACCTGTTGCTAAGCCAGCGTAATCGATTGAAACGTCAAAAGTGCCGTTAATACCCCAAAATCCAGCATTTGAAGACCATTGCCACATACCGTATTGGCTATTCCATAAATTATTTGATGAAGGATGGTATGGATATCCCGCCATCCAAACATGCTTATCACCAACAAAATTCGTATCTAAATTCATTTGGTTACGATAATACATGTAAGTATATAGAGCAGTATTACGGAACCCACGGTTATGAAGTTGATCATTAAAAGCCCAGCTATTTCCTGATACCCCACCATTTTTTGTAGACTGGTCTTCAAGATCGTTAACCATTAAATCATCCTGATTAAAACCTAATTCGTAAGCATAATCAGAAAAATAGTTTGCTTCCCAGCGAGCCTCATCTTGATTTGTATATACTGAATAGTGGTATCCAGAAACTTTCAATCCTGCTGAACGTGCATTATTTGCTTGCGTACGTGCATATGGATTTCTATAGTAAGTTCCTTCAGTTAACTTAACAATGATTCCTTGAACACCATTATCACGCATGATTTGGAAGTCACGCACTGACAATGGACCATTATGAGAGGAAATATCGACTACGTCCATTCGAGGAATACCTGCCTGTCCCCCCGTGACCCGATCAATGCCCTCTGCACTGACATGTATCGTTGCATTCGAGGCACCTATACCTATAACTGAAAAGGCGGCAGCAGCTACTATACTTTTCTTAAACTTCATTTTAATTATCCGTATTGATGGAAATTTTGCTTAGCATAATCAACCACTGACACACCTTGTTGTGAGGCCTGGGTGATGATAGTTTTAATGTCAGATGGTGCCCAATAATCCACTGGTAAACCAGCATCTCTCAATTGCGCAGTTACATTCTTAATCATCGTAGCATCGACATTTTGGCCAGAAAGTGTCCGGTTAGGGTCATAATTTTGATTATTCTCTTCATTGTTACTATCTTGAACCGAACTGTTTTCAGAGCTTAGTTTAGATTTGGGAATAGATGAACTCACGACTTTACTACTTTTTTGTTTCGTTCTTGTTTCCTTTGTTGAGGTGTTTCGACCAAATTTATAAACACCAAATAGCACAAGTAAAATTAAGATAACTGAAATACTACTAACAATTATTTTTTTCATTTTATTTCCTCTTATATTACCTTTATTCTCTATTAATTTTACACAGTCTTGATCTTTTTTAAAGTGATAAATACCAATCAAAATACTTTCTTTAACATTTTGATTCAAAATAACATATAAAAAAGGAGTTAATAATAAAAAGCCTCCTTAACTATGTGAGGCTTTCTATTATTTATATCTCATTGATTATTTTTGGAATAATCAACTATAATTCCGCAAATAAAATTAATTAATACTAGCAATAGAACAATTGAAAACAGAATGAAAGGCCTAGTACTACCAACTAATATATTTGGCGATAGAGCAATAACTGAACTGGAGAGGATTCCAATTATTAATAATACGATGGTCTCTTTATAGTAATTAAATTTTTTGAAACTTTCATGAAATAAGTAGCAAAGTAATACGAATAACAGTGCATAATACAAATCAGGAAGCCAACTAGCTACATCTGTAATACTAGTTTCGGAAACATACTCTAGCGGATACTTTTTACTAATATTTAAGATATCATTATGAATCATATTTTGCAGTGAGTTAGAAGGAAATCCATACATCAAAACGAATAACGATCCTGCCAGCAAGGTTTCCACAATCTTTTTTTGTTTTATCAAGCTAACCAGCATAACAATAATCAAACCTGCTAATAGTATATTTTGAAAGGTCAACCAATCCATTGAAATTTGGAAAGTACTATCTATTTTTCTAAACAATGAACGCGTGTGATATTCCGGATATCTTTGATTCATAAAATAGGCTCTTGCTTTGTTTCCTGGAGAAACATAAGCATTTAAAATACCCATTAGAGATATAACCCATGTACTGAGTATGTAACATTTCGGAATAGTAACTATCTTATTATTTAATAACTTATAAATCAGAACAATTGAACTAAACATAAACAAAAAAATTGCTATTTGTTCTGAGTTAACAGCAATCATGCTTAATAGCGCTCCAAATCCAATCAGGATATATTGAACACTTTTATTTTCAAGCAACGTTGATTGCCATGCACAATAAAATGATAATATAACACAACAAATCATCCAATAATAATTATTCATTGTTGCGAATACACCAGCAGGAAATACTGTCACTTGGTTATCTGGCTGTAACCCACCAAGTAAATCAATAGAGAAAAAAGTCAATCCAACCAGAACTACCACAAATGATTTTTTAAAACTAATTTTGTATAAATTAGCAAATCCCCTTGAAACAATTATCATTGTCAGCAAAGTAATAGCACTACTTATAAATGACCAAAGAACAATATGCCTAGCCAGTGGAAAGGAAATTAGTTCAATTAAAAATCTTGAAGTCCAAACATGGTATCGATCAACTGCCACATGAAAATAACCACCTATTCCATGATAACTAGACACAGGTATATTTAAATGTGAATCATTACCAATAAAATAGGTAGCCATCCAATCTTGTGGATGTAATATTGTCGCTGCATAGAATAAAGCTGTTAAAAACAAAAACATTCCAATCAGAAATAATGGAAAATAAATGTTTTTATAAAATTTTAAAAATATCTGTTTCATATTGTATCGATCTTTCAATTAATACCTAGTAAAGTTTTCTTTTTTGCTTTAACTATATTTTTTGGATGAATAAAAAGAATTACCCACGCTATTATAGACAGGAACAATGCAATCACGCTTGATAACGGAATAAACTGCCTGATTGTTAGTACGTCTTTTTTTCCTAATGCTGAACTAATCGTAATTTGACCTTTATCAACAGTATAATCTAATCTTTTTTTATTAATATATACGTTAATATCAAAATTATTATACCCGAGAACCGGAAGTTTAATTGTATTTTTTTCAATATTTTCTTGGGATGATAATTTTATTTCTTTTAAACTAGCATTATATTGTTTAACCTCAAAATATTGTCCATTAACCTCCAATTGATGATCAGCTATGTGTGTTGCGTAAGAATCTTCCTTTAAGAATTTTGAAGACTTATTCGCAAGTATTTCACTAGGTACATAATCCGCAAAATTCATCAATCGCCATGTATTTGGATTCTTAGTATGTGAATCATCCATAGCTCCCAGATTAGTTAATTGATATCCATCCAATCCATCGTTCACATGATGATTTAATTGATCATCAGTTACGAGAATGCGTTCACCCTCATCATCAAAATTTGAATAATTAAAATCATGGAGCATAGTACTTGACAAAGCAACAATGAAAAGTGAACAACTACCTAAAATCTTCAATGAGTTCTTATTAAAGTTTATTTTTGTAAGACTAAATAATGAAAACAAAAGACACATAAACATACTATAATTAAAAACTCTATCTGAGAACTGTAAAACAGATAAACTAGTATTTTGCGCATAATAAAGCCAGCCAATAGCACTGGTTCCAAATACTGCCACACCAAGTGTCACCATTTGTCCCATGTTCATCATTCTGGTAACCAATATCATTACGACAATGCTAAAACAAATTATAAATACACCAGGAATTTGTAAAATATAATGTAAGGACCCTGTTCGCTCAAGAAAAACTAATTTTGGAACTTGGGGTGGAAGAATATTATTAGCCTTATCGGTAAGAACGATGGGTACTGTAATTACTAATGTTGTAAAAAAAGTATAAAGACCCGTAAATACATAGTTTTTAATTAGCAGAACTCTGCCTTTTCTTTGAAGCACAATCGACACAAAAAAATAAACAGTTATTAATCCAACTAAATAAGCCGCAGTTAATATATGAGAATAGACAGCCAGTGACACACCAACAACTAAGTAAAAATATGATTTTTGTTGATTCAACTTATAAAGTCCAAATGCAACGAAAGGAAAAGCTAGTCGAGCTAGTGTTTCTCCCCCAATAGTAGTTAAATCAAAAGAAAAAGCAAAAGCCCCCCAGATGAGACTTAAAAAAGTTGCTTTTAAAATTGGTGTATTTAACCCAAAATGTACTAGACAATAAAAAGATAAGAACATGAATATTAACATAATAAACATGAATATCTTATAAACAGTCATAGGCCCAAGATTAAGTGAGTGAGGTATAAAATCAACGATACCTTGCATCAATATTGATGGATAAAAAATATTCGTCGCACTACCTACTTGCCCAATAGTAGCAAAATTCTGTGGGTATAGAAAAGCAATAGGGCTACCATACAAATTATGGATTCTAGAAAAATGGTAGTAGTCGTCTGCGATAATTCTAATGGCGCCAAATAACTCATTATTAAGCACGATGAATGAAAAAAGAATCAAGAAAACAATCGGCACTGCTTCTTTCATCGCCTTATTCTTAAACAAAAACCTAATCACTTTATCTCTTCTTTCTTCAATTAAATAATTTATTCAAATTCAACAGAACTACTTAATTCTATCAAAATAAAAAGACATCTTTATACATAAAATGTCTTTTTTCATTATTGATATCTTTTTATCATATAATAATTACTTTCCCACGAATTGGCTCAACATACCAGTTGCAATTGAGAAGTAGATTAGGATTGATGCCCAGTCACAGACCGTGGCTACGAGTGGGCCGTTCACGATTGCTGGATCAATGTTGAGGCGGTTCAGCGCTGCTGGGACCAAGTGGGCCAGCAATGAGGCCGCGAGGATTGAGAGGGCTAGTGAGAGGCCCACCGCAATGGCGAGGCCATTGCTGCCTTGCCAGAGCAAGGTAACAAGTCCGAGGACGAGGCCTCCGATAATGGCGAGGACAACTGCCGAGATAAACTCGGATACGAGGTTCTTCCATCCGGATTGGTCTTGTCCGTTACCAAAGTGACGGATGGCCAAGGCCAATGACTGCGTTCCGGCATTTCCAGCCGTTCCCGCGATGATCGTGATAAAGGCGGCCAAGATTGGTGCTTCCCGGATTGTGTGCTCAAATACGCCCACAAGCGCCGTTGAGGCCAATCCCAACACCAACAACGTCAACAACCATGGAATTCGCTTAATCGCTGAATGCCAGGCCGTATCGTCCGTATCTGACACGTCAACGGCTGCCATTCCGGAATAGTCGCTCACGGCTTCTTCGTCGATCACATCGACGATGTCATCGACCGTGACGATTCCAAGCAAGTGGTCTTCGTCATCCGTTACCGGAATTGAGAAGAAGTTGTAGTCGGCAACGACCTGAGCAACGTCCTTCTGGTCGTTTTCGGCCTTCACGGAGATAACACGGGTGTTCGTGATGGAATCAATCGTCATATCGTCCGGGTGCGTCAAAAGGTCACGCAGTGACACAACACCAATCAGGCGGTGCGCTTCGTCCACAACGTAAACGTAGATGATTGATTCGGCCTCTTCCGCCTGCTTTTTAACCTGGACCAAAACGTCCTTGATCTTTTCTGACTTTTGGACGGCCAAGTATTCTGTGGCCATGAGTGATCCGGCCGTTTCGTCGTCGTAGTTAATCAATTGCTTGATTTCCTTGACTTCGTCGGCTGGCATCAAGGCCAAGTAAGCTGACACCGTGCGGGCTGGCATCGCTTGGAGGAGGTCCGCTTCGTTATCGGCGAACATGGCAACTAAGATGTCGGCTCCCTTTTGCATTGGCATTTCTTGAAGCAAGGAAACGATTTCTTCAGGGTCAATTTCCAAGTTATCAAAGACCGTGGCCAACGTTTCATCGTCCATGATGCGCCATGCCACTTCACGAATGGCTGAAGGTAATTCAGCGTAAACCTGTGCCTTCTCAAAATCGTGCAGCTTCGTGAATTGCGTCATGAAGAGGTCATCTTGACCCGTGGTAATTAAATTCGATAAGTCGTGGACCGCGTTTGCTAACTGCTGGTCGTTGTCTAGTTCCATCGTTTTGTTTCCTTTCAAGGCTGCGGGATTGCAACCTTCAGAGTGTGTGATTTTTTATTTGATTACTTTAAAGGACTCTTTGGTGAGGCCGTTAACCCGAATCATGGGGTTACGGGGCCGGTACGGCCCCGACTTTTGTATACGTCTAAGAGAATTAATCCTCAACGGCCTTCAAGGCCACCAAGTCCTCCGGCAAATCCGTCTGCAGGTGGCGCGTCTCTTCCGCGAATGGATCGTAGAAGGCCATCTGGTAGGCGTGCAAGGCCTGGCGCTTCAAGCCGTACCAGAGCGGACCGCCGTAGAGGTCATCCCCCACCAGCGGAAAGCCGATGTGCTTGAAGTGCACGCGAATCTGGTGCGTGCGTCCGGTGTGCAGCTGCACCTTCACCCGCGTCATGGGGTGATCCGGATCCTTTTCGTATCGCTGCTCCACCCAGTACTCCGTCTTGGAAGGCTTACCGTCTTCCGTCACCGCTCGCTTGATAAAGTCCCCTTCAAGACGTCCGATTGGCGCCTCGATGATACCGTGGTCGTCAGGCAAGATGCCCGAAACGTAAGCCGTGTAGAACTTCTCCACCGAGTGGTCCTGCAACTGCTGGTCCAACACGGCGTGGGCGAAGCGGTGCTTGGCGAGCAACACGATTCCGGAAGTGTCCCGGTCCAAACGCGTCACTACGTGTGGCACCAAGTCTTCGGCCTCTTGGTCAATCAAGTGACCCTTCACGCGGTTGACCAACGTGTGCAGCCGGTCGGCGTGACCAGGCACCGTCGTGACCCCGTAAGGCTTGTCGACGGCCAGGAAGTGGTCGTCTTCGTAAATCACATCAAGCGGCGTGAAGTCTGGCACGACCAGGTCGTTTCCAGCTTCCACCGGCATGATGATTGTCACCACATCCCCCTTCTTAATGTAGTCGGATGTGTAAACTTGCTTATCGTTTACCAGGATGGCGCCGCCGTTGTGCTTCATCTGTGAAAACATACGGTGGGACACGCCGTGACCCTGGAGGAACGAGCGAACCTTGCGTTCGTCGTCCCCTTCAAATGTCCAAGAAAATTTCATTTCGTGATTTTCGCGGTAACGTCTTGTCTCCGCGTCCTTTCAGGTGAGTGAGTTTGGTTGGGTAATTAATGTTAATTGCTAATGATTAGCGTTCCATAGGCCTTACTTTCGACGTCGAATTTATTCGCTGTCTGAAATGAAGGCCTGTTGGACGCGGTGCCAGAAATCCAAGTGCCGATAGGAAGCAAAGTTAATCTTTTGCTCCGCCACTTCGAATGTCACTGACACGACGTTTTCGGCCAAGATTTCTAGCTGGTCACACGTGATCAGGAAGGAATCATGGTATGGCTTCACCGTGATCTTTTGTCCCGTTGGCACCACCAGCGGTGAGCCCAAGGTACGGAAGATGCGGTTGTTAATCGAAGCGATTTCAGACATCTGGATGGCCGGCAACGTTGGGTGGATAATCGCTCCCCCGTTTGCCTTGTTGTAAGCCGTTGAGCCAGTTGGCGTCGCAATGGCCACACCATCACCCCGGAACCCTTCAAAGAGGTGATCGCCCAAGAAAATGTCGGCGACCAAGGTTCCAATTGGCTGCTTGATTGTTGCTTCGTTCAAGGCCAAGTAGGACTTCTCGCTACCGTCCGACTGACGGGTCGTCAACTTCAAGAGTGGGTAGGAAACCTTCTCCCCCTTGTCGTGAACCAGTGATTGAACGAGTTCCTTCACCTCGTCACCCAGCCAGTCGGTGTAGAAACCAAGGTGGCCGGTGTGGAGTCCCACGAATCGAATGTCTTCTGACTTCCCGATGTATTCGTGGAAAGCACCCAAGAGCGTGCCATCACCACCGACGGAAATCACCAAGTTTGGATTCTCATCGTCGAGTGTTAACCCGTTTTCCTTGAGTTCCTTCTTCAGTTCTTCCACAATCGCTAAAGACCGTTCCTGGTCATTATGATAGAGGGCGACGCGCATAGGGTTCCTTTCTTCTAAATAATAATAGACGACTTTGTCTAAATGATGCTGGTTCGTGGGCGACTTTTATAGCATTACTTTACCCGCGAATGTCTGAGATTTCTTGTTCCAGGGCAAAGGTCTGCTCTGAAATCTCCGTCAACTTCTTGGCCATCTCTTCGTCGATGTCACCGTGCTTGTAGCGGAGATCGTGTTCAATCGTTGCCCAGAAGTTCATCCCCATCGTTCGGATCTGAATCTCGGCCAAGACCTTCTTTTCACCCGAGTACAACTGCACCGGGTACTCGATGACCATGTGATAGGAACGGTAGCCGGATGGCTTCGCGTTCACCACGTAATCGCGTTCTTCCAAGATCGTGAAGTCGGTCCGCTTGCGCAGCCATTCCACCACCGTGTAGATGTCCTCGATGTACTTGGTCATGATGCGCAACCCGGCAATGTCTTGCAAGTCCAGGGCCAAACGGTCCTCGTGCAAGTGCCGGCGCACAATCTTTTCTTCAATTGAGGCTTGTGACTTCACACGGCCGGTCACGGCTTCAACGGGACGTGCCCCGTTTTTTAACTGCCCGTGCTTCAAGTAGCCGAGCTTGGCTTTTAGTTCTGAAACCGCTTGTTCATAGGGTTCAAAAAATGTTTGCCATTCCATGATCGGACCTCCTTTTTTGACGTTAGCAAAATAACGCCTAGATTACTTTCTATTCTACCATAAATGGCAAAAAGGCCGACAAAACAAAAAAGAGTAATCCGTACGGATTACTCTTAAAGGTTTAATGTCTTACTACTTGTTCTTTGCCAATGAAGCGGCACCGATAACACCGGCGTCGTTTCCAAGTTCGGCCAACTTAACAACCGTTGACGTACGAACCGTTGGGAAGGCAAATTCAGTCCAGTTCTTTTCTACGCGTTCGCGCAAGAATTCACCGGCTGCGGCCACACCACCACCGATAACGATGGCTGATGGGTTCAAGATGTTTGAGATCGTAGCAGCTGCGTATCCCAAGTAGAAGCACAACTTGTCGACCGTTTCGTTGGCCAAGAAGTCACCTTCCTTGGCGAGGTCAAAGATAATCTTTGACGTTACTTCTTCACCGTTGTCGATCATCTTGTTCAACTTTGATTCACCAACGTATTGTTCGGCGAAGTCTTGTGCCAAGTGAACAACACCCGTTGCTGAGGCGTATTGTTCCAAACATCCGTAGTTACCACAAGTACACTTGTAACCGTGTGGTTCAACGATGATGTGACCAACTTCGCCACCAGCACCGGCGATTCCGTGAATCAATTCGTGGTTGGCAACCAAGCCACCACCAACACCCGTTCCAAGCGTGATGAATGAAACGTCAGCGTCGTTGTTTCCGGCACCCTTCCAGGCTTCACCCAAGGCAGCGACGTTGGCGTCGTTGTCAATTGAGAGTTCGAAACCAGTTCCAGCTTGGATTGGTTCCTTCACGGCTTCTTCCTTGGCCCAACCGAGGTTGTAGGCACCCTTAACCGTTCCCTTTTCACGGTCAACCGTTCCAGGAGTTCCCATACCAATTCCGATCACGCGGTCGCGATCCAATTGGTACAAGTCCAAGTGGTGGTTGATTGATTCGATGATGTCCGGCACAATGTGTGAACCATCTTGCAACACGTTCGTTTGGATTGACCACTTTTGTTGGACTTCTCCTTCGTCGGTCAAAATCGCAAACTTGATCGTCGTTCCACCAAGGTCGACACCAATTAACTTATCTTTTGCCATAATTGCGTTTGGCTCCCACCTGTAACAGGCTCACCGGGAACCGCCTCCTATTTCTCTTATTTACTCTTTTATTTTAGCAGAGCCCGCTTGTGAAATGCAAGCGTTTACAAAACTTTTATTTCAACGTTTACAGAAGAACTGTATCGCTATCAAAAGCCTTTTTTTAAAGGCCTTTTTGAACCTTTTGCTTTTCTTCTTCATCGTAACTCTGCAAGCCGGAGCGTTCGGCTTCGTCTTTGTGTTCCTTTGCCAAGATGATTTTCATCGTTTCATACATTGGCTCCGAAAGCACCTTCGCCTTATAGAGGTTATCAACCTCCAAGGCCGCCACCTCAATGTCCCAGAGGCGGTGCCCCACGTGGATGTAGATTTCATACTTCTTCAAATACTGCAGAATATCGTAGAAATTCTTGATTGATGCCATGGGTGCCTCCTTCTCCTCTTTTGGAATCACTTCGGCTTTGAGCGCCAGCGCTTGCGTTTTATGACAACGTTGCGCGGAACTTGTTTGCCATTATAGGCGGACTCTTTCAATAGTGCAAGTTTCAAGACAAAACGGCGTTTTAAGTCCGACGCAGTCGGACGTTTTCCCTAATCCAGTTCCATTATCTTATTCGCCGACAGCAACACCAACTTCGCCGGCTCCAATACATATCCCGGGAATTCGTCCTGCAACGCCTGTCTGTACAAGTTCAACTGTCCCCTGTACCGGTGCTTCATCTTCAACAGCGCCTCCTGCTGCCTTGGCCCCTTTCCTCTCGGCACGTAATCCGTCTTATAGTCGAACACCGTCACCGTTTTCTTCGCCTCATCCACGAAGTATCCGTCGATTATTCCGTGTATCAAAATTGGCTGCTCGTCATCCAATCCCTCGTACACCTGCTTTGCCGGCACCAACATCGCAAACGTCGCCTCCCGGTGCAACGTACTTGGGTGGTTTGCGATTCGCTCTGCAAATTCCGTCTGCAAGAATTCCTGCACCTGCTTCACATTCACCTGCGGCGCGATTTCTTCCTCGATTTGTCCCGTTTCGACCAACTTTTGGAGGAGCTTTTTGAGGTCATCCTCACTGTAGTCCTTCTTAAAGTTAATCAACTGCAGGATCAAGTGGGTCGCCGTTCCCACGGCCGTTGGCGACGGCTTCGCCTTCCCGTCCGACATAAAGCTCGGCATTGGCAGCTCGTTTTGCGCGAGCATGTTGGCCTTCAGCTTGTCGTCTTGTGGGGTGGGTTCGTTTGTGTCTTGAGTGGTTTGAGCACTTTGCGTGGTTTGGTCTGCCTGGGCGACTTCCTCTTGGGTTCGGGCGCGACCGTCTTCATCCAGGTACAAGTCCTGGATGTGTGGTCGGTCCGGGTCCTCGAAAAGCTGCTTAATTTCCGATACCGACTGGTAGGCGGCGGTCTTTGTCGCCTCCAGGTGGGCGTAGCGGTAATTCAGCTTTTGCTCGAAGGCTTGAAGGTCGAGCGTGTCGTTTGCGTGGTCGCCTTGAGTTTGATTTTGGCCTTGCTCTTGGGCTTGGTCGGCCTGGGCGGTGGCGTCGCCTGCGGCTTGGGCAGCTTGTTGCGCAGCAACCTTGGCGGACTCCTGCATCAAGTCCTGCTTGGTCGTGAGTTCGTCTTCGTTCACAACCGTCACTTGAATCTGACCCTTACGGTCGGTTTCAGGACCGACCCAGGCCCGTTCGCGCTTGGCATCGGCTAAGAGCACCTTGTCGAGGTCCGCGTTTTCGAGTCGGGCGAAGGCCTGCAACGTCCAATCCAGGTAGGACTTCGCCGTCAAACGCTGTTCCTCTGGGAGGAACTGGGCGTCTGCTTGAAGCGTGTCCTGGTAAAGCTTTTGCTCTCGGGTCTGACTTTCCCCGGCCGGGTCAATGCGACCGATCAGGTGCAACTGTTGCTTGGCACGGGTCAAAGCCACGTAGTAGAGGCGCATTTCTTCGGACCAGGCCTGCTTTTTGAGCGCCAACTTCACGGCGTATTTCGAGAGCGTTGGCACCTTCACCTGGGCGTTTGGTTCGAGGTAGTCGAGTCCGATTCCCGCGTCCTTTTGCAAGACAAAGGAAGAGCGGCTGTCCATTTGGTTAAACTCCTTGTCGAGGTCCGGCAGGATCACGATTGGGAATTCCAGCCCCTTGGACTTGTGAATCGTCATGAGGTTCACGGCGTTTTCAGAGGATTCCTGGGCGACCTCACCAACCTCGGCGCCACCCGCCTGCACCTCTTCGATGTAGCGCGTGAAGGCAAAGAGTCCGGACTGACCGTTCTCCTGGAAGGTCGATGCCCGCTGGTAGAGGGCGTGCAAGTTCGCCTGACGCTGGGCACCACCGGGGAGTCCGGCGACATAGTCCAGCCAGCCAGTGTCCTGGTAGATGGCCCAAATCAGGCCAACCAAGTCGTTTTGGCGTGCATAAACACGCCATTTGTCTAATTGTTCTAAGACATTAGCGGCCTTTTCGTCTTGTTCTGCTCGTGCTCTTAGGGCCGAGTAGAAGTCGTGTTGCTCGTCTGCCAATCGAATCTCGGCCAGCGCCTGCTCCTTGAAGCCAAAGAGCGGGGAGCGCAGGATAGCCGCCAGCGGAATATCCTGGTGCGGATTATCAATGACACGCAGTACGTCCAAGACCAGGAACACTTCCATCGCCTGGTAGTAGTTACCAACCGATTCCGACTGCACCGGAATCCCGGCTTCGTTCGCCAGGCGGAGCAGGTCTGGGTAGACCGTCTTCGAACGGGTCAGGATGGCAATGTCCTCGTAGCGCACGGGACGCATCACCTTTTCCTTTTGATCGTAGACTTTGCCGTCCGCGACCAGTTGCTGCACCTTTTCGAGCAAGTAGGTCAACTTCTTCTCGCGGGTGTCGCGGTCGTCTTCCTCTTCGTCATCGGCCTCGTCGCCGTCTGTGGCCGCCCCGTTTTGGTTCTGCTTCTTCATCGCCAGGAGGTCAAGATTGAAGACTGGCTTCACCGTCTCCGGATAGTCCGCCTTTGCAATCAGCTTGGCTGAACCCTGGTAGGCAACATCCCCCAACTCCTCATCCATAATCTGGGTGAAAATCTGGTTGATGACTTCCGTCACGTTGTTTTCAGAACGGAAGTTGTCGGCGAGTTCGATTCGCTCGTCGTCGTTTTCGTCCTTGGCAAAGTCGGCGTACTTACCGGCAAACAGCTGGGGAGCTGCCTGACGGAATCCGTAGATGGACTGCTTGATGTCCCCCACCATGTACATGTTTTCGCCGTTCGACATGTCCTTCAAGAAGGCTTCCTGAAGGCGGTTCACGTCCTGGTACTCGTCGACCATGACTTCAGCAAACTGGCTTTGAACCAGTTCACGGATGTCATCGTTTTGAAGAATCCTTCGGGCCAGCACCACAAGGTCCGAGAAGTGCAAGACGTTTTCGTCCTGCTTCTGCTCGTCTAAGACCTTGAGGTAGTCCTTAGTCACCTTGACGAGAGCCTGGACCAGACGTTGGCCACGGGCGTTAATCGTCTGCCACTGTTCCTCTGTTAATGAGAAGAAACCGTTAGCGAGCTTTGTCAGCGTTGAATCCTTGCCGGCAAAGTAGTTGGCCTTGAAGGTGAGCGCCTTCTCCAAGTACTCGGCCTTCTGTGCGATGTCATCGTCTTCTTCCACTTTGTTCTTATTGAAACGGGTTGGGAACTTGTCGGCGAAGTCCTGCTGGATGGCCTTGGCGAAATCTTCGTATGGCGCCTGGTTATCCAAGAGTGACTGCAGGTTCTGCAAGTAGGCCTGTCGTTCGAGCAAGGCCGTGGCGGCCTGCTGGAACTTCTTCTCATCCGCTTCGCCCTCGACTGCGGATAACGCGGCCGGAAGATCGGTTAAGGCCTGATCGATGGTTGGACGCACTTGGCCGTCCAAGAAGGCCTGGTAGGCCTCCTGTTCGTTCAAGGGCTTGCTCGTATCCTTGGCGTCGGCCAGTGAGTCGAGCCAGTGGTCCTCCTGCGGACGGGCGGCGTCGAAGTCGGCCAACTTTAAGATGATGTCCTTCAAGCCCTGGTCCCGTGAGACGGAGGCGAAGTTTTCAATCAGGCTCATCAATGCCTGGTGGTCCGGGTGGTCTTCCTGGTAGAGCTCGTCGAAGAGCGCATCCAAGGCGCGGTTCTTAAAGAGACTCACCTCGGCGTTATCCGCCACCAAACGGAAGGCTGGGTCTAAATCAATTTCATAGTAGTAGGATTCAATCAACTGGAGGGCGAAGCCATCAATCGTGGTCACGGCAGCCGTTGGCAACAGCGCCAACTGTTCCTGCAAGTAGACCTTCATCTTCTGGTCGGTCGTCTCCTGGAGCTTGCTCGTAATGGCCTTTTCCAACCGTTCCTTCATCTCGCCAGCTGCGGCGCGGGTGAAGGTCACGATTAGGAACTGGTCCACGCTCGTTCCCGCCATGATCTTTTGAATCAGGCGTTCAATCAGGACTGTCGTCTTTCCAGAACCGGCCGAGGCAGAGACCAGGATGTTGTGACCGGCATGGTCGATGGCCATTTGCTGGTTTTTTGTATAGTTAGGCATGTTGACCATCCTTTCCTGAATCGTTGTTGGCTTCGTCTACCGCCGTTGGCATCCCGTTTGAAGCCGGGCCATTTGGCTCGGCGTTTTGGGCGGAGCCCTCGTTCGTGTTTTCAGCACTTTCGGCGACCAAAGCCTCTAGAATCTGCTTCTTCTTACCGTTGTAAACCGCCTCCTGATAGCTGTCCCCGAGCGCGCGGTCGAAGCGCATGACGTCGGTGTATGCCGAGTAAGTCAGGCTCTTTTCAACCGGGTTCAATGGGAATTGTCCCTTGGTAATTTGCTGGGCGGCCTGCTGAATCAGCTTCTGATTGTGGGCCATGAGCAGGTCCAACTCCTCCGGTGCGATGCCGTCGGATTTCGCGGACAGATTGCCGTCCTTCTTCTTGGCGAGGTTGTAGGACGCTGATTTGCCGCTCGCCTCGATTTGGTCCAAGGCGTCGACGTAGGCATCGTCTGTCAAAGTCAGCCCCGCGAGCTTCGCGCTCTGGGCTGGCAACTTCCCTTCGAGGAGTTCGTCCACCGAACCCTTGAAGTCCTTCCAGGCCGTCTTCTTCTGGTTAATCGGCGCAAAGAAGGCACCACCAACATGACCATTTGTCGCGAGTCCCATCTTCTGGGCGTTCTCGTTTGCGGCCTGCCAGTAGGTCAAAAGCTGAAGTTCCAGACCATTTGCGGCGTCTTTGTATGAGAACTTCTTGCCGTTCAACTTATAATCGACAATCGTTCCGTATTCACCCTGGCCGTCCTGGCGGTCAAAGCGGTCGACCTTTCCACGGATGAGCACCTCATGGGCACCCTTCCCGATCGTCACCATTGGCAGGTCGGATCCCGGGAATCCAAATGGCGCTTCAACACGGGTCGGCTTCGATGTGTTATTCAATCGAGTCGCTGTTCGAAGCTGCTGCAAGACCTTCACGGCCTGTTTTTCCATGAAGCGGGCCTGGGCCTGCCCTTGCCCTTCTTCGGTCAGTTCCGCAAACTCGGCCTGGGTGCTGAGCTCTTGAAGCTTGGCCTGCACTTGCTGGGCGAAGGTTTCGTCTGTGACGTCGGCGAGTCGGCCGTTCGCCTTAATCACCTCGTTCACCACCTGCTCAAAGAGGGCGTGGTAAACCGTTCCCTCGATACGGGCGTCAATCTCAACCGTTGGCTTCTCACGCAAACGCAAACCGTAGCGGAGGAAGTACTCGTATGGATTGCGGTAGAAGGATTCCACCTGTGAGATGGAAACCACGAGTGGCGTTTGGAAAAGCTGCTTAGCAAGTTCTTGTGTCAGCTGTTCCGGCTTATTTTCGTAGTCGGCCGATGAGAGCACGCGGTCGGTCCGAGCTGGATTGCCGGCCTTCTTCAAGCTTTCTTTGACGGCCTGGAAGTCCTGGTTAGCGCGTTGTTCTTCTGGTAACTTCACCAGTTGACCAAGCGTGGCTTGCGGTGTCCCCGCAAAGTGCTTAACAAGGTCTGAGGGATCCTTCGCCTGGGCAGCGATTGGAGTAGACTTGTCAATACCAAATGCGGCTTGGAGGCGGGCAAAGTAAGGTGACGGTTCGTTCACGTTTCCGTCCTGGTCGAGCAGTGGGTAGGACAGCGTCACCTTGTCGCTTGCCGCCTGCAACGCGTTGTAGAACACGAGTGATTCCTGGGCCATTTGCTGCTTGGCCGTTTCCTGGAGGTAGCGCGGGTCGTCTTGCTCAGCGAGCGCTGGCTGAACGAGTAATCGATCCTGATCCGAGAGAAGTGTCTTGTTGTTCACCTGGGCTGGGAAGGCGTTTCGCGTTCCACCGATGAAGTAGAGTTTCTTGTAGCTTTGTGACTGCACAATTCCCGCTTCGGAAATCGTCAACTGGTCGAGCTGGTTTGGGATTCCAGCGAAGGTTCCACCGGAGAACCCCGCCTCGAGTGCCTGCAAGAAGGTCTTGCGGTCGAAGTCGTCATTGCCTGCCACCTGCACCGTCTGGTCGAGGATGCTGATGAAGAGCTGCCACACTTCCATTAACTGCTGGGCCTTCATGAGCTGGCCGTCGTCAATCAGCTGATCGCGCTGTTCCATGACGGCATCCGGCACCTTTTTGTCTTGTAAGTAAGCCATGAAGGCGCGGCCAGCAGCCTCGATTGTGTCGGCCTTTTCGAAAGTTTCCGTCAGGTCCTTGATCAAGGCGTGGACATGCAACTTGAGTTGTGTGATGGCTGCGTTGACCGCCTTGTCGTGGTCGGTCACCTGACTCTCATCGTCCAATGGAACCTGGTAGAGTTCGAATGGCTTGGAATCATCCTCCCATGTTTTGCGGGAGACACGGTGCCCCGCCAGGTAGTTTTCGAGGTAGGCGACGGCTTCGAAGTAAGAAGTGTCGTCTTGGAGTGGGCTTTGTACGCGGTCTGGATTGGGGCCGGCTTGGTTTTGCTTTTGGCCAGTTTGGGTGAGTGGCGCATTTGGGGTGAGTGGCGTGTTTTGGGATTGGGCAGCTCCGGCGGCCATGATTGGTCGCAAATAGCCGGTCTTCAAGACCGTTAGGATGTTTTCTTTTTGATAAAGCGCGTGTGGGTTCTTGAGAAGCGTCGTCGTCAGCTCAACGAGTGGGTGGTTCCCCATCTTCACGTCGTTATCCAGGAAGTATGGGAGCTCGAAGCTCTCCATAACGGCTGGAATCTTGGCCGTGTATGGGTTCAAATCGCGGGCGAGCACCAGAACGTCGCGCAGGTGTAGGTCGGGATTTTGGCGCAAGTCCTCGCGGATGCGGCGGGCCACCTCTTCTAGCTCGGTCACGACGTTGGCCGCAACGAAGGATTCAAGATTGGTTTCCGACTTTTCTTGTTCGTCGGCGGAAAAGTCCTGGTAGGCACCGAGTTTTTCCCAAGCCTGGAGCAAGTGTTGTTGGGATGGTGCGGGTTGGAATTTGGCATGGCTAGGAGTGGCTGATGGTGTGGCGGTGGTGGATGCTTGCGCTTGGGCACCGGCCTTTTGATCTCGGGCACCGACCTTCACCTGAAATTCCACGCCGGCGTTGTGGGCCAGCGTGCGAATCGTGCGGGTCGTTTCGAGCGGCTTTTCGTAGACGGAAGCGCCGTTTTCGTACTTTAACGGATCGTTCGCATCCACACGTCCGAGCATCGCAAAGTGCACCTCGGCCTTCTCGATTAGGAGCTTGACCAGCGCCCACTCGGCGGCGGTGAAGCCCGTGAAGCCGTCGAAGTAGAAGACGGCGTTCGAAAGATCCATGTCTTGGACCTGTTGGACCAGGTAAGGCAGCGTTTCCTGGGCGAGAATGTAGTCGTCGCCCATATTGTCGTTGAAGGCGTCCGCGACAATGGCCAGGTCGCGAAGCTTCTGCTTCAAAGCGGAGGCAGTCAGGGCCATCTGCTGGTCTTGGCCCTCAATCTGTTCAACAATTGAAAGCAAATCCTGGGCGGACACCCGAGAAGCGCGCAATTCAGACAGCTGGCTCACCAGCTTTTCGATGAAGCCCTGCTTGGCTGCCATGCGGGCAAAAACAGGCAGACTGTCCTTTTGTTCTTGCAAGATCTTGGAGACCATGACAAAGAGTCCGGCTGATCCCAGAACGGGCGGTTGCACCTTTCCCTGGTCTTGCAAAAAGCGCCAAGCGAGACGAGTCAGCGAATAAACTTGGACCTGTGACTGGGCGTAAGTGTCGTTTGCTTGTTTTCCCTGTGCTGTTCCGAGGCGTTTTAAGACGTCCACTTCCCCATCAAACTTGACGTGGTTGGGCACGAGGTAGAAGAGGCGGCGTTGGTCACCACCCTCGATTTTGACTTTTAAATCTTGTACAAAACGAGCCCGTTGGTCCACTTCACCCGGTTGAATGTTCACAATAACGGCCATTTTATTCACTGCCTTTCGAATAAGAATTCACTTAGCTTTATTGTACAAAAAAAGCACGGTGAACCGTACCCGAATTTCAGATATAAAAGGCAAACAAAAAAGCAGCCATTCGGCTGCTTTTTTCTTGGTCAACGACGATCATTTAACCGCTGTTGCATCAAATATTGGTAACGGGAGTACCAGACATCCACATACCCTTTTGAAAAAGGCCCCTTACCCTCGTTGATCCAGTCAACGAGAATCTTAACATGAGCCTTCAAGATTTGGTCTATCTCTTTTGGATAGTGCCATTTCTTACTGTGGGCCGCGTATTCATCGGCATCCAACAGATGCTTCTCGCCATCCGGGAAGACTTTGACGTCCAAGTCATAATCGATGTACTTGAGCGCCTCCTTATCTAACGAATAGGGGGAAGCCAGGTTGCAATAGTAGGAAACCCCGTTATCGCGAATCATCGCGATAATATTAAACCAGTACTTCTTATGAAAGTACACAATGGCCGGCTCGCGGGTAACCCAGCGGCGGCCGTTATCTTCTGTCACCAAAGTATGGTCGTTTAATCCAATGATGGCATTCTCACTGGTCTTTAACACCATGGTGTCGCGCCATGTTCGATGCAACGAGCCGTCGTGCTTATAACTTTTGATCGTGATGACATCCCCTTCGCGCGGACCGCGACTTGGTTTATCAACAATCATGCTCGTCCCACTTTTCT
This sequence comes from Fructobacillus broussonetiae, assembly GCF_018437275.1. Taxonomy (GTDB): domain Bacteria; phylum Bacillota; class Bacilli; order Lactobacillales; family Lactobacillaceae; genus Fructobacillus; species Fructobacillus broussonetiae. The sequence continues at coordinate 142,963 of NZ_JAAMFK010000004.1, read as the reverse complement.
GACAAAAAATTCCTTTTCGATTATATCATATTTTTTGTCAAAAGAGATTAAGCTTTGGACTTTTTCTATTGAAGGCTGGGCGGCTGTTTGTTTTTTTTGGTTTTCATATAAAAGTCAAAAACGGACCAGGTTGCTTTGTCCACGCCTCGATTCAAGTTGCCTCGCCAATCGATTCGCATCATGCGCCCGCCCGTCTTACTTGGGCTAATAAAAAAAGACGCTGGGTTGGCCGCGCCTTTTATTCCTCTTCACCGATTGATGGAAGTCAATTTAATTCAAGGGCGCGCCTTTTATTCCTCTTCGCCAAAATCAATCTGTTTGATTTAAGGCCGCGCCTTTTATTCATCATCGCCGAAGTCAATCTGTTTGATTCAAGGCCGCGACCTTCATTCGTCTTCGCCGAAATCAATTTGTTCCAATGCCCACTCGATGATTTCCCCAGAGAAGCCCTTGGCATAGAGCTTTGATTTCACCTTGAAAAATTTCTCCTTGGCCGTTCCCGTTCGTTGACGTCGGGCCGCCTTCTCGGCTTCACGCAAGGCGTTGTCTTTTTCGTCTTCTTCGTCGCTTGCAATATCGATGTTGTTAATGGCCCGGCTCGCAATCTCAAGGGAGAAGCCCTTTTGAACAAGTCCCTGAGCGGTTTTTTGTTGACGGGTGCGCGTTGAATCACGCTTATGCGTTCGGGCCATCTTCTCGGCCATCTTTGTTGCGACTTCCAATTGGGATTCTTCTGAATACTCAACCAAGGCGTCCTCGATGTATTCTTCTTTCACGCCCGCCTTCTTCAAATCCATAAAGATGGCACGCGGTCCCTTTGGTGTGAAGACCTGCTTGGTGTTCACGTAGGCCTTGGCGTAGGTGGCATCACTCAGTAATTGTTGTTCCTTTAGATAATCAACAACCGGATCAATCACCTTCGGATCGATTTCTTTTTTCAGCAAGCGTTCCCGCACCTGCTTTTCAGTCCGTAAGGCCGGTGACAAAAAGTTCAGAGCAACCTTCAATCCCTGGTCAATTTTATCCGCTTCCTTAATACGCTCGATGGTTCCTTCGTCGAGCTCCCGTCCCTTCATCAGGCCAAACTTCGCCAAGACGTTTTCGGAAATACCAAAGGCAAAGCGCCCGTCTAATTCAAGATTGTATCGTCCTGCCCTTTTCTGGGTGGAGATTTTCGTGATTTTTGCCATGGCTTTATTTTAGCGAGGGCGGGCTAAAAAAGAAAGCGGGGATTGGGATTGACGGGCTTGATCGGCACAAATCGAAGAAGGACTTTGGGGGCTGGACCGGGTTTGACTTTTATAGAATATTCTAGTCTTTATGGCTAAATTAGATTAGATTAAAATGACTCTAAAAAGATACAATCACACCCCTATTATGCGTTATAATAATTTCTATCAAAGAGAAGTGAGGATTTTTTAAAATGCCAATCAACCCAGCGAAGGCCCAAGACGTCTGGAAGGACATCGGGCAAAGTGTTCAATTTACTGTCTTGAAGTTCAAGGAAGACGCTTCGCAAGAAGACTTGCAAGAGCTCATCCAAGAATTTGCGGATCGCAGCCAAGCCATCATCCGTTCCCTCACGATTCGTGACGGGCAACAAGACGGTTCCCCTTCAACCTTGAAGGTGGCCTTCGGAATTTCAAACCACGCTTGGGATATCTTGTTCCCAAACACGAAGAAGCCAAAGGAATTGGAAACGTACGAAACGTTGTCTGGTCCTGAATACAGCATGCCGGCAACCGAAGGAGACCTTTTCTTCCACATCCGTGCAAACAACCAAGCAATTGTCGTGGAATGCCAAACGCAATTCATGAAGTTCTTGAAGGACTACGTGGAAGTCTTGGACTCAACGCAGGGATTCCGTTACTTCGAAGGTCGTGCCATCATCGGTTTCATCGATGGTACGGAAGCACCAGCCATGGCTGATGCAGCGCCATACGCCATCATCGGTGATGAAGACCCCGACTACATCAACGGTTCATACGCCTTCGCCCAAAAGTGGCGTCACAACATGGACTTCTGGAACAAGATGAAGACGGAACACCAAGAAGCGGCCGTTGGTCGTGAAAAGTTTACCGACTTGGAATTGGAAGACGAAGACAAGTACAAGAACGCCCACAACAAGGCCTCACAGTACGAAGAAGACGGCGAAGAACAAAAGATTATCCGCATGAACGTGCCATACTCAGACCCAGCAACGGGTAACACGGGTACGTACTTCATGGGATATTCACGTTACTGGCACGTGACGAAGGGAATGTTGATCAACATGTTGGACCAATCCGACTTCTTGCTCACGTTCTCAGACATCTTGTCGGGACAATTGTTCTTTATCCCATCACGCGAAAAGCTTGAAGAAATCGCCGATGGCGAATTAAACTAAGCATATAAAAACAAAAAGTCCGATAACGTTACTCACGTTATCGGACTTTTTTTACCCCGCCGTCTAACAGCGAAACGGCCCTTATTCAAATGCTGAATATCCGCCACACAAAGGCGTTTTAAGCGGTTATAATAAAGCTGCGATGAAGCAAAATGCGGACCCGCCTTTCGATGGAAAGGAGGACTTATGGAAAGACCTAAAAAATCTATTCCACCCCCATCCCAACGAAAGGAGGGCTCGATCAGAAATGATCGACTTTTTTTAAGCGTCTCTCGCGCTTTCTTTATGATGGTGCCCATGTCTCAGACATTGTGGCCGACATCATTATGAAGCGTTTAGAAGAACAAGAAAAAAAGAACCGCGATTAGCTTGCACTGCTTAACGGTTCTTTAAGTAGAATTCGAATAGGCGGGTCCGCATGTGCGGCATCGCCGGAGGAGTTAGTTACCAGCTAACTCCTCTTTTCTTTATCAGTATACCACTTTTTTCCAAAAGAAAAAGAACCGCAATTAGCTTAGCACGCTTGTCGGTTCTTATCTTACCTTTCGATGGAAAGGAGGCTAATATGGATGAAAATCTAGTATTAACTAAATTTCAGAACACACCGCTTTTACAGTGTGTTTGAGGAATTGTTTTCCGCCAATCCCTACACTAGCAGTATACCCCATCTTTTAAAAGTTCACGATGAATGATTCGAATAAAAAGAGTGGATCTACTTGTTTGGACTTCATGGCAATTTCCATGTCCAAGATTTTCAGGTATCCATCACGCACTTTACCCAACGGATAAGTGCGCAATGCTTGGCGAGCCAACTTTACACGGTATGGGTGAACGGATAAGGCCTTCCCTGCTTCTGCGTCAGAACCCTGCAAGCCTGCTACCTGCAGAAGCAAGCGGAACTGGCCAAGGAGTAAGGCGTTCAGGCGCAATGGCGCTTCCCCGTTTTTAACGAGGTCGTGGTAGGTCGCAATGGCCGCTTCCTTCTTGCCCTTCATGACCAAATCAGTCAAATCAAAGGCCTGAGCCGTTGATTCCTTGATGACGAGGTCGTCGACCGCTTGAGACGTGATTTCCTTGGTGTCAGCAGCGTAGGCCAATAGCTTAGGCAATTCCTGTAAAACCTTGCTGTAAGAAGCCTGCGTGCGAAGTAGTAATTCTTGTTTGGCAGCGGGATCAATTTTGAAGCTGCGTTGCTTGAGGAGCTGGGTTAAGGCTTGATCTACCTGGCGATCGTTCAAACGAGGAAGGTCGAGGCTTTCGGCCGCTTTCAGAATAGTCTTTGAAATTTTCTTTCGCTTGTCCAACTTCATGTCGGCAGCGAAAATCACCAGCATGTTTCCGGGAACCGGATTCTCGATGGCGGACAAAAGTGCTTTCTCTTGTCCTTCTGAGAGCTTACCGGTAGCAGACAAAAATGTTGGATTTGTGAGCATAACGACACGGTGATCGCCGAAAAAAGGTGGCGCTGTGAGGTCGGCAATGGCGTCGTCGAGGCCGACGGAGGCGAAGTCGTAGGAGCCGAAGTTCATCTCTTGATCCTCTTCGGGGATGATGGAGGTGAAGGTGCGCTTGGCCTTTTGGAGTAAGGCGGTTTCCTCACCGGTGACAAGGTAGAGGTTGGGGAGCGCGTCGTGTTCGATTTGTGATTTAAGGTCCTGTAGGGTCATGCTTCAGTGTTACCTCGAAATGTCCGTGATTCTTTACGTATACATATCTTAGCATACCCTGGCGCTGTGTACTGTAGACAATCATGTGGTATTTTGCGGCGGTGTCTAGGGTGGCTTGGTGAGGATGGCCGTAGCGGGAGTTGCGACCGGCGGAGACGATGCCGATTTTGGGTTTCCATTTGGCAAAAACGACGGCGCTACTCGCCGTCTTCGAACCGTGATGCCCAAATTTAACGACCTCTGGATGAAAGGCTGGTTGCACGCCCGCAAGCTTTTTCTCCCCTGCTTTGTCTAAGTCGCCCGCAGTAAAGAAAACACGCCCGCCAACAGCGCCACCCCATGCCAGCGAATCCTCGTTTTTTTCCTCTCCTTTGTTGAAGGGATATAAAACTCGCAGAGGACAGTTTTCTACTTTGACCTTGTCGGTGGCCTCAATCACTTTTGTGCGCCTCAAATAAGGCTGAATCTTCTTTTTAAAAGCCGATCCATCCACCATCCCCGCTGGCATCACCAGCTGATTAACTTTGAAGCATTCAAGAATCACCCGCGCATCCCCGATGTGGTCTTGATCCTGATGGGATAGCGACAGCGTATCAATCTTGCTGACCCCACGTGCATGCAAATAAGGCACAATCACCGACCGGGCGAGTCCTTCTTTTTTCTTCTCTTCTTTTTGACGCTCTGCCTCATCACTTCCCTTCGCGGGCGCTTTCTTTCTTAAGTTCATTTTTCGGGTATGGCCGAAAATGACTTTGCCACCCGTATCAAAGACGGTCACGGAATGTTTCATCGGCTCAATCAAGACCGCGGCATCCCCTTGGCCAATGTCAAAAGTCGTAAACTCACCCTGGCGATTAAATCGGACCGCCAACAGCGAGCCACTTAAAAGCAGGCACCAACTAACCGTTAAGCCTACCTTCACCAACCTTCGTTGATAAAGGAAACAAAAAGGAATGGTAAATAAGACGATAAGAACCGGCCAAGAAAAAGCACCGAGCACCACGTTTCCAGGAAGCATTCCCAAGCAGTAAACTGCTCGGTCGAAGAGCCAGACGATTACGTTCGATAGGCTAAGAACACCTGGCACCCAGCCCAAGCAGAGTCCAAGTAAAACGACTGGGAGCACAAGCGAACTAAAGATTGGAACGGCTAGTATGTTTGCGACGGATTGCCAGCAGTTCCAGGTTGACTGCCAGGCCATGATGATTGGAAAAGTAACCGACGACAAGAAGAGGCCTTTTTGCCAGTAATTCAGATCTTTCCCCATGGTAACAGCGAGCGTTAGTGCAAATGACAACTGCCCGCCCAGAGTAAGTAAAATCTGTGGAGTCACAATCAAGCCGCCAAGCAACGACCATGCCCAGATAACCTGACTATCAATCACCGTTCCATAGCTTTCTTTTACAAGCCTTGCCTCGCCTGCGACGACGGCTCGTACAAGAACGGGTGGTGAACCCGTGAAGAGATAGAACATGGGAAGAGCGACCGCCTGAAAGACCGATGTCATTTCCTTGAAGATACGCAGCCGTTGCCCAAACCAGCTGACCGCCGCCAGCAAGAAACCAACGTGCAGCCCCGACAAAGAAAAGAGGTGTACCAGACCAAGCTCCGAAATCTTTGGATTCTCCTCGTACAGTTCATCGGCCTTTCCACCTAAAAGTAAGGCTTTTGTATAATTTCCGAATGGATTGGGCAACGAATTCGTCCAAGTTTCCGCTCGTGCGTGCCAGGTTCGCAACTGAAAAAAGCAGGCCTGCAAGGGATTGCTTGGCCGAGCGGCTTTCACCGACACATCCCTGACCACGATTTGATGCGTGATGTGCTTACTCTCCATGAAGGCAACCCAATCGAACTGAAATAAATTGGTGGCCGGCACTATCCGCTTCAATTCCCCATTCGCAGACAAGTTCAAGGGGCCGTCGTCCATCAAAAAATCATCCAGACTCTTTTGATTTTTCGCCCGATAACTAAAGTAAACGGGCATGCCCCTTGCCAGCTTCGCTTTTCCTCTTACAATGCCCTCTTCGTTCACGGAAAAATCATCGGGTTGCACAACGAGCTCGTAGCACCCCTCTCCAACGGGCATATTTCGTTGTTTCACTAAAGTCGCGTGATCAAGAAAGATGTAGCCGAAAAAGAGCGCACTAAATAAGCCTAATTTTAGGAGATCTTTTTTGACACGTATGGTCAGGCAGCCGGAAAGCACCAGGAGGAATAAGAAGGTGGTGCAGGCGTTCGGCCGATAGACGATTAAAGACAGGGCGGCGCAGGTCAAAGCAAGTAACATCCAAAACCGTTCACGATTCAAAGGGTCACCTGCACTTTCAGCTTTTCAAAGCGCTTTTCGCCAATGCCGGAGATGTCGCGGAGCTGGTCGATGGACTGAAAGGGATGTTCCCGTCGGTAGGCGATGATTTGCTCGGCCTCCTTGGGGCCGACACCGTCGAGGCCCTCGAGCTCCTTTTGACTGGCCTGATTGAGAGAAACTTTGCCGCCGGTCGACTGATCAGTCGGCTGGCCACTCGAACCACCGCCTCCACCTGGCAGGCTGCCTGCATTCTCAAAAAACGGCTTCGCCTCCCCACCGACAGCTGGCAAGTAAACGACCATGCCATCTACCATCGGCTGGGCTAGATTGATCCTGTCCCTGTCCGCGTTATCTGCCAACCCGCCAGCACGCGAAATGGCATCTTGTAAACGTGCCCCAACAGGCAAACGATACATCCCCGGTGCACGAACCGCCCCCTTCACGTCAACAACAAGCCCTTCGCTCGCTGACGAACGAATCAAGGATGACGCCTCACCATCCCCCGCTTTTTTAATTGATCCGCCGCGAGCATAATCGATGCCCGCTGCATCTTCTCGTGGACGGCCTGTGACCAACAGCCAAACCGTGCCAACAGTCAGTAACAAGCCAATCGAGACCAAAGCCGCAATTCGCCAATGTTCGAACAGCCAGTCTTTTACGTCATCCCAGTTCAATCTTTTTAGCATCTTTTCGTCCTCCTTACATAATGAAACGTAAAGAGCACAAAAAAAGCTCACTTTCGTGAGCTTTTTTAATCAATATTTTTCCGGGCTTTAATCGAAGAAAGCACTTTAGTGCTTTCTCACCATGCCCTTCCGGCTTTTAATTTCAGAAATCAGTTCCACTGATTTCTTTCTTTTCTATTCAAAGTGCTCCTGCAATGCCTTCACCACCACGCTTGGTACGAATGCGTCCAAACGCTTTGATGACAGCTTAGCAATTTCTTTGACCATGGATGAGGAAATGTTTTGGTTTTCAGGCTTTGCAAAGAGCAAGACCGTTTCGACATCGTCCAAGGCAGAGTTGGCACCAGCGATGTCACGCTCGTACTCAAAGTCCTTACAGTTACGTAAGCCGCGGACGATGTACTTGGCACCAATTTTTTCCATGTAGTCGACCGTCAAGCCTTCGATTTGACCAACTTTAACGTTGTCCAAGTGGCTAACCGCCGCCTTCACAAGTTCTAGACGTTCGTCCGGTTGGAACAAACCGGCCTTGTTGGTGTTCTTTCCAACGGCAACGACCACCTCGTCAAAAAGTTCGGCGGCACGTTCAATAATGTCCAGGTGTCCGTTGGTCAATGGATCAAAGGATCCTGGGAAAACTGCTTTTTTCATCACTATTCTCCTTAACCCTCAAACTGGTACAAGGACACACGCGTGATGCCGTAGTCCTTTTGCTTGAGTAGGGTTAATTGTTCGTTTGCTTCTGGTAAATCAGCTACCTGATCAGATTCCAACATCAAGACGGCACCAGGCTTTAGCAGGCCGCCCTCAATCATCTGGTCGATATCTTTTTTCAACTTCTCTTTCGCGTAGGGAGGGTCCAACAGCACAAGGTCAAAGGACTTCCCCGCTGCAACAAGGCGTTGTAAGGCGGCGGAAGCCGCCGTTTTCATAACCGTAAAGTCCTCTTCGGCATGCGTTTTAGCGATGTTTTTTTCAATCACCGCCAAGGCTGCCTTCTGTTTGTCGACAAGCGTCGCGTCCGACATCCCCCGAGAAACAGCTTCGATTCCAAGCCCACCGGTTCCGGCGTACAAATCGAGCGCAGATCCACCGTTCAAATACGGCATTAACATGGAAAAGATGGCCTCTTTCACCTTGTCCGTCGTTGGCCGCGTTTCGCGACCCTTCACGGCTTCCAGGCGGAGACCACCAAAACGTCCTGAAATCACACGCATTTAGGCATCCTCCCCATTTTTGGCCGGCTTTTCAGTGGAAGCTTCGACAGAAGCATCCTTGCTTTCAGCATCGCCCGCCTTTAAATCCGGCTTACCATTCGCAGCTTCATCAGAAGCATCCTTGCTTTCAGTATCGCCCGCCTTTAAATCCAGCTTACCATTCGCAGCTTCATCAGAAGCATCCTTGCTTTCAGTATCGCCCGACTTTAAATCCGGCTTACCATTCGCAGCTTCGTCATCAGCCGCTCCCTTAGCATCTGCCTCTTCTTCCAAAGCCAGGTCGATGTCAAAGTCGACATCCCCGTCCTTCGTCTGATTGATGCGGTGCTGCGCTTTTTCGATTTCCTCGTCCAAGGTTCCTTCACCCGCGACTTCTTTGTCGTAGGCTTCAAAGAACACGTTGTCGTGCACGTCACCCAAATCGGGATCAATATCCGGACGGGCAGAAGGCTTCACCGTCTTCACAAAGCGGTATTTCTTGAGCTTTGGCACCAGCTCGTCGACCCGATCTTCATCGACGTAAAGCGCCACGTAGTTCATCTTATTTGAAATGTAAGCAATGTCACCGAACTTCTTGAGCTGTTCGACTTGCTTTAACCCGCGCATGAAAACGTAGAGCGCGCGTCGTTCTTTCATTTTAAACATTAGTGTTTCAGTTCCCTTCGAGCTGCATCATCCTGAGGATTTGGCCGGGCTGGCTTTTTATCAGTAGCAGCAATGTTTAAGGCGTACCCAACGGCCGCCGAGAAGAAGACAAAGGAGGAACCTCCCCCAGAGATGAAGGGGAAAACCACTCCTGTGATGGGCAGAAGTCCCAAGACCCCACCCAAGTTAACAAAGGATTGCATGATGAGTAGTCCGGCGAGGCCGTACAAAAAGAGTCGGTCGTACTGTGAATTTCGCTTGATTCCGACATAGACCAAACGGCCAATCAGAATCAGCATCAAAACCAAGACCACGACAACCAAAATTGCCCCTAACTCCTCGGTGGCAACGGCCATGATGAAGTCGGTGTTTGATTCTGGTAGGTAGGGCTTCAGCAAGGAGTTTCCCAAACCAACACCAAAGAGTCCCCCGTGGGAGATGGCGTAGTAGGAATACAAAAGCTGACGACTCTGGTCCATATTATACCAAGGATCAACGAAGTTCGATAAACGTCTGATGGCATAAGAGCCTGATTCCTTCAAATCAAAGAAGGAAATGATTTGTGGCAGGAAGGCCAAGATTAAGAAGAACAAGACAACCCAGAAGATGTTGTCCTTCAACCTCACACCAGAAGCCAAAAGCATCATCATGAGCACGGCTAACGTAATGAAAAGGTTTCCCATGTCGGGCATGGCCAGCGTAATCGCCAAAATGGCAAAGGGTAAGACCAGCTTTGGCAAGTAACCGCTTTGGTTCCAAGAACGAAGGAAGCCAGAAATCCCCTTACCTGGCAACCAGTGTCTTCGTGACAGGTAGTGGGCAAAGTATAAGATTAAAGCAATCTTTGCCAGCTCAACCGGTTGTAAGGTCACGGGTCCAAGGTTAATCCACCCGTGGGCACCGTTGATGGCAGGTGCGAGTCGAGCTAGGACAAGCAGTCCAAAGGTGACAATCATGAGCATGGACAAAAAGCCCTCCCCACGAATCACCCGGCGGTTCACCTTAAAAGTAAACAGGGCTGCTGCCCAACCTACCGCAACGAAGACGGCCTGCTTGGCAAAGGAGTAGAGTGGTGCCAAGTATGCGTTTTGAGTTGCCGAAAAGACCATGACAATTCCAAGTAAGGAAAGCACGGCGAATGGAACGGCAATCCAATAATCTAAGCGTTGTAGTTTTTTAAACATTAGAACTCCGTGATGCTATCCACAGCGGAACGGTCCAGGTTCTTTGACAGGGCCACGATTAACTCGCGGGCGGCGTCGAAGTCCGGAATGGACCATACCGTTTCGTGCGTGTGAATGTAACGAGAGGCAACACCAAGCGCAACGGCTGGCAAACCAGCGCGGTACTTTTCAACGGCACCGGCGTCGGTTCCTCCCTTTGAGACAAAGTATTGGTAAGGAATCTTGTTATCTTCTGCGGTCTGCAGGATGAATTCCTTCAAGCGGGGTGACGTCACGACCGTTGGGTCGAAGACGCGAATCAAAGTTCCCTGATCCATCAGGCCTTGGCGACCAACGGTGCTGTCCAAATCGTTTGCAGCAGAGGAATCCACCGCAAAGAAGATGTCTGGGTTAAACTGTTGGACGGCAGGTAAGGCGCCACGAAGACCAACTTCTTCTTGAGTGTTAGCGCCCATAATCAAGGTGTTCGGCGTAGCAACACCATCCAAATCGTGCAAGGCAGAAGCGATGGCTGAGACCCCGAAGCGGTTGTCGTAGGCCTTTGAAACGGCCCGGTTCTGGTTAGCCAAGCGCATCGTCTTGGTTTCGGGCACGACGAAGTCACCGGGACGAACACCAAAGGCTTCGGCCTGTTCTTTCGATTCAAAGCCGGCATCGAAGAGAATGTCGTCGATGGATAAGTTACCGGCGCCACCCTTGCCGCGCAGAAGGTGTGGGGAAACGGATGATGAAATCACTGGGAATTCACCGGCTTTGGTGAAGAGCGTAAAGCGGTGTGCGGGAACCGTTACGGGGTTCCAGCCACCCAAAGAAACAACTTGCAGCGCTCCAGTCGGCAAAATGTTTGACACCATGAAGCCGACTTCGTCCATGTGGGCTGCAAACATCACGCGGGGGTCGTCTGCCTTTCCTTCTTTCACACCGAAGAGGCCACCCATTTGGTTGGTTTCGACGCGGTCGACCAACGGCGTGATTTCTTCCTTTAAGGCCGCACGGATTCGTGCTTCTTGTCCGGAGGTTCCCTGCAGCTCCGTGTATTTAACAATGCGTTCCCAAGTGGCTTGATCCATGCGTGCTCTCCAATCGTTTCGTTTTCCTTATTATAGCCTAGTCGAGTCGGTTAGGGCAAAAGTCAGACCCGAATCATCCCGATTTTTCTCGATTTTCCAACGGATAAGCACAAAAAGCGAACATTTTAATGTTCAAGGTGTGTTTTAGCGAACAATTAGTAAAATCTAATGCAATCGTTCGGTTTTATTTGGATATTTCTTCTTTTTTAAAGATACAAGTACGTGATTTGCTGTTAAACTATTCAAGTAGCAAAGATTACTAGAGGAGTTTTCGAAATGTCTAAAATTGCATCATACTTCCGGTTCAAAGAACTGGGCACTTCCTTTAAGACGGAAGCCATTGCCGGGGTGACAACGTTCGTTGCCATGTCTTACATCTTGTTCTTGAACCCAAACGTTCTTGCCGCAGCCGGCATGGACAAGGGCGCGGTCTTTACGGCCACGGCCATCTCAGCCCTTGTTGCCACGGCCTTCATGGGAATCGTCGCCAAGTACCCCATCGCCATTGCGCCTGGACTTGGGGTGAACGCTTACTTCGCCTACTCCGTTGTTATCGGAATGGGTGTGTCATGGCAAACAGCCATGGCGGGTATCTTAGTTGCAGCCATCATTTTCTTGGTTTTGACTTTGACCCACGTCCGTGAAAAGATCATCGAAGCCATCCCCGCCAACTTGCGAATCGCCATTGCAGCCGGAATCGGGCTCTTCATCGCCTTCATCGGTTTGCACAACGCTGGTTTGATTGTCGCCAACCCAGAAACGATGGTTTCAATGGGAAACTTGACGGAAAAGCCAACCTTGCTTGCCATCTTCGGAATCGCATTGACATTGATCTTGATGATTAAGAAGGTACCAGCCGCCATCTTCTTCGGAATGGTTGGAACGACCGTTGTGGGAATCGCCACTGGCTTGATTGCCATGCCAAAGGCCATCTTCGCAACTGCTCCATCATTGGCCCCAACCTTTGGTCAGGCATGGACGCACTTGGGAGACATCGATTCATTCGGTATGATTGTCGTTGCCTTGACCTTCTTGATTGTGGTCTTCTTCGACACGGCCGGCACGTTGATTGGTTTGACGGAACAGGCCGGTATGCTTGAAAACGGCAAGATGCCACGTGCTGGTAAGGCTTTGATGGCCGACGCCGTTGGAATGACGGTTGGTGCAACGCTTGGAACTTCTCCAACGTCAGCTTTCGTTGAATCATCATCTGGAATGGCCGTTGGTGGTCGTTCTGGATTTGCATCCGTTGTGACCGCTGGTCTCTTCGGATTGGCCCTCTTCTTCTCACCACTCTTGTCAGTGGTCACGTCACAGGTAACGGCCCCAGCTTTGATTGTGGTTGGTATCTTGATGTCAGGAAACTTAAAGAAGATTAAGTGGGAAGACATGGCCATTGCGGCACCTGCCTTCTTGATTGTTGTCGGCATGCCGCTCACTTACTCCATCTCAGATGGAATCGCCTTTGGATTCATTGCTTACCCGATCACGATGATTGCAGCAAAGCGCCGTAAGGAAGTGAACTTGTTCATGTACGTCTTGGCACTCATCTTCGTTGCCTTCCTGTTCTACACGCACCACTAATGAATGATGAATAAATAAAAGTCGCTGCCGGATTATTCCGGCAGCGGCTTTTTTACTTTTATAATTCTTTTCCGTTTTGTCTTGCTGTCTTTGAGAAAAGCTCAATCTTACCATCAATCATAACGGCAAGCGTCTTATCTTCTTTGTTGTAATACCCGTTATAACGGACGCCATTCAAACGAAACACAACGAAGTCACCCTTCAAGTGAAACTTCCCTTCACACCAATCGATTTCTGGTGTGAAGTTTGTGACCACGTTGTTATCGTGAAGGGTCAACCCATCACTCGCGTGTCTTTCGTCTTCTGAGGCAACGACCTCATAGGTTCCAGAAAGACTCTGGTAGGCATGTACCTCGTAGATAACGAAGAAGGACGTGACAACCAGTGCGATGGATACGCACCACTTGAAAAACGAAGCCACTCGATTACGAGGATGCCTTTTACTATTATTTTGTTTGGCATAATCATCAAGCCGGTATTCGTTCATCTTGCTTTCTCCCTAAACAAGTGTGAAAAACGGATATCTGGTTCACTGTGACACCAAGCACCATATTTCTTTCTATATACATACACTATGTTACTCAGATTTCATAAAATTGCAAATATTACAGCGCGTCAAAATGCCACTCTAGTGCACTTTTAAGAAAAACGTCACGATGATTAGAAAGATTTTCTAATGTGTTCGTATTTATCTTCACATCAATATGAACCGGGTCATTTCTTACTTTTTTTCTCATGCCACTCATAGCAGTCTTACAGATGAATGTTTCAAGTGAAGACATCTTGTAGATAGAAAATGCAAAATAATATTTAGACGTTTGATTATAATCTAGGAAGCCATCATCAAAAAAGATTTAAATTTTCATATCTTGTTTTTTGGCATAAAAAAAGCAGAAATGTTCAACATTTCTGCTTAAATCACATCATTTACTTACCCGCTGTCTTGCGCAAATCACGAGCGTTAGCCAGGGCAGCTTCCGAGATGGCATCCCCCGAAAGCATCATGGCTACAGCTTCATCCCGCTTATCCTCAGCAAGGTCTTCCACGTGGGTTACCGTGCGATCGCCAACCGCTTCCTTATGAATCAGGAAGTGGTGGTCGGCAGCGGCAGCAACCTGTGGCAAGTGCGTGATGGCCAAGACCTGAGTCTTTTCACTGATTGTCCGCATCTTTTGAGCAATGGCGGAACCGACACGACCGGAAACCCCGGTATCAATTTCGTCAAAGACAACCGTTGGCAATCCCTGTTGTGCGATGAAGACCGTCTTCAAAGCCAACATCAAACGGGAAGCCTCACCACCGGAGGCAGCCTTTTCGAGGGGCTTCATACCCTCACCCTTGTTCGTTTGAACAAGGAAGCTGACCCGGTCGGAACCGGAAGCAAGGAAGCCTTCGATTGGTTCAAAGGAAACTTCAAAGCGGGCTTCTGGCATTAGGAGGTCTCCCAGTTCTTGGTTAACCGCTGCTTCAAGCTTGGCTGCGACCTGCCGACGCTTTAGAGAGAGCTCTTCGGCGGCTGCCGTGATTTTGACTTTTAAGGCATCCTTTTGCTCGGTCAAGGCATCGATGTCTAGAGCGCCCCCATCCAAGTCGGACAGGTCCTTTTCAACCTTTTCCTGAAAGGCGAGGATGTCGTCGACGGTTTCGCCGTACTTGCGCTTCAGGGAATGAATCACTTGAAGGCGGTCGTCAATTTTGACCAAGGCCTCCTCGTCAAAGGAGAGGTTGGCCACGGATTCATCCAGGTCGCGTCCTGCGTCCTGTGCCGCGTAGTAAGCTTCTGAGATTGCTTTTGCGACGTTTTCGTACTCACTGTCGTAACCGGCGGCCGTTTGCAGAGAGGCGTTCGCAGCGGCCAATAAATCAATGGCACCACCATCGAGTCCGGGGTTCAACGCCTGTTGGGCTGAATCGAGCGCGTCCGCGATTTTCTTGTGGTTGGCAAGCTTACTCCGTTCAGCCATGAGTTCATCTTCTTCACCGGGCTGTAAGTTGGCCGTCTTTAATTCTTCTGCTTGGAAGGTCAAGAGGTCCAAGCGCTGGTTCAAATCCTGGGCTTGGTTTTTCACCTGGTTCAACTTCAAGGCCAAGGCACGGTATTCTTCAAAGAGTGACGCGTACTTGTCTTTTGCGGCCTTCAATTCTTCATCGGCGAAGTCGTCTAGGAGTGACAAGTGAGAATCGGGGTTCAAGAGCAAGGAGGTGTCGTGCTGTCCTTGAATTTCAACCAACTGGGCACCGAGCGTGGCCAAGGTCTTTAAGGGAACAATCACACCGTTCATCCGGGAGACGGAACGGCCCTTCAAGTTGAACTCACGATAGATGACAACCTGTCCTTCAGACACGTCGACACCGGCTTTTTCGAATTCGGAAAGGAGCTCCTCATCGGCGTCTTCCAATGAGAAGACGGCCTGCAAGACGGCCTTGTCGGCTCCCTTTCGAATCATTTCGGTTGAGGCACGGCCTCCGGCAAGCATGGCCAGTGCGTCGATGATGATGGACTTACCGGCACCGGTTTCTCCCGTTAGGACCGTTAGTTGGTCGTCAAAGGAAATATCCACCTGGTCGATAATCGCAAAATTTTCAATTACGAGTTGTTCTAACATCGCTTTCTCCAAATTAATTCGCTATGGCTAGCTCCTCAATCAGAAGCTAGTCTCTTAACCCTCTTGGTCGAGTTGACCGTGGGCCTCTTCAATTACTTGATCAATGTTAACGGTGTCCAAAACCTTGGCATCGTCGTCTCGTTCCAGCCAGGCCAAGAATTCAATGTTTCCTTGGCCACCCTTGATTGGCGAGAAGGTCAAGCCCTTCACGGTAAAGCCGGATTCAACCATCATTGGCAAGGTCTTTTCAAGCACTTGACGGTGAACTTCTGGGTCCTTGATGATGCCATGCTTGCCGACGGCTTCACGTCCGGCTTCGAACTGGGGCTTAATCAAGGCGGCCACCTCACCGCCCTTTGCCAAGATGTCCTTCAACGTTGGCAAAATCAGAGACAGTGAGATGAAGGAGACGTCGATCGTGGCACGGGTTGGTTGTCCTTCCATGAAGTCCGCCAACTTGGCATAACGGAAATTCGTGTTTTCCATGACTGTCACGCGCTCGTCGATGCGAAGCTTCCAGGCGAGTTGGTTCGTTCCAACGTCCAGGGCGTAAACGTGCTTGGCCCCGTTTTGCAAGGAAACGTCAGTGAAGCCACCGGTTGATGAGCCGATGTCCAAGACGATTTGGTCTTGCATGGTCATGCCGAAGGTGTCGATGGCTTTCACCAACTTGTAGCCTCCACGAGACACAAATGGGAGCGGTTGCCCCTTAAAATGTAATTCGGTTGTGACCGGAATCTTCTGTCCGGCCTTGTCTAGGCGTTCTTCGTTTTCACCAAGAATCTGCCCGGCCATCACGGCTCGCTTGGCTTGTTCACGGGAAGTGAAGAGGCCTTGCTGAACCAGTAGAATGTCAACGCGCTCTTTTGCGACTGCCATACTTTATGCTCCAATTAGTTTAATTAAGTCTTCTAACAAGCTCTTATCGAATTCGACTTCGAGTGCGGCTAATTCATCCAAAGTCCCTTCCGCACCAGCCAACAATTCGTCGACCATCTCACGTGCGCGGTCCATCCCAATCAAGTGAACGAGTGAGACAACGCCCTCTTCTTCGTCTTGTTCGTAGTCGTCGACGTCGTCTTGAATTTGAAAGAGTAACCCAAGATTCTGGGCGTACTTCTCCACTAAGGCAAGTGCCGGTTGACTCAAGCCCTGGTAGTGGCCCCCGATTAAGGCAGCGGCGATCAAAATATCGGCCGTCTTCTTTTGGTAGACCTGGTCAAGGACTTGAGCCAAAAGGACGGAATCCTTCACCGTGTCATGGTTTTGCATGTCTAAGACCTGACCGTAGACCATGCCAAAGGCACCAGAACGCTCGGAGAGGACGCGAACCATCGAAACGATTTGGGAGGCGGAAGCCCCTTTGACACCGGACAAGATCTTGTAGGCCTGAGCCTGCAAGGCATCCCCCACCAACACACCGGTGGCTGGTCCGTACAAGGCGTGCACGGAAAGCTTACCGCGGCGGTAGGCGTCGTTATCCATGGCTGGCAAATCGTCGTGAACCAAAGAGTAGGCGTGTACCCATTCGATGGCCGAAGCCGCCTTCACGGCATCGTCGTCGATGTTTCGTCCAAAAGAAGCCATCACGGCAAGAGCCAACAGCGGACGGAGACGCTTTCCAGGCGTGAGCAAGGCGTATTGCAAGGCCTTCTCAAAATCCTTGGAAACTTCTGCTCCGTGCTGCTTACTTTCTTCCACGAGGGCTTCTTCAACGCGTGGCTTGTATTGGTTGATGAAGTCCTTGAAATTAGTCATTGTTCGTCAATTCCAAATCCGTCATGGAACCGTCGTCTTGCATGACCTTAGCCAATGTTTTTTCGGCTTCGGCAAGGGTCTTTTGCAAGTCCTTAGCCAAGGTAACGCCCGTCTTGAAATCAGCCAAGGCCGTTTCCAATGGTCGGTCACCTTGTTCCAAAGCGGTCACGATTTGATCCAATTGTTTCAACTTGTCTTCAAAAGATACTTTTTCAGTCATTTTGCTCTCCTAAAATCTTGGCGCTTAAGTCCCCGTCTGCAAAGGTCAGGCGCACCTCGTCGTCTTTTTTCAAATCCTTCTTGCTCTTCACGATTTCGCCATCCGGCCCCTTCACGAAGGTGTAACCGGAAGATAAAATCTTAAGTGGCGATACCAGGTCCAGCTTGGCAGCGGCCAAAGAAACCTTTTCCTTGTAAGGCCGAAGGAGTTGAGTCTTCTGGGCAACCAGCCGTTCAACCAGGGCCTTTTCCTCGTAGCGACGGTTGTCGACTCGACGGGAGAAGGCTTGGTAGAGGCGCTTCTCAAGGGAGTCAACTTCCTGTTGGTAGGTGGCATACAAGCGGTCGGGCTGTTTCATGATTGGTCGCTCGACCACGTAGTTCAAAGCCTGTTTCTTGTTGGCCACAAGCTGTTGGCCAGCTAGGGTCAAGCGGGAGGATAACTCCATCACGCGGTCGACCAGGTTTTGGTTGGAGACCGGCGTGGCTAATTCAGCTGCGGCCGTTGGCGTGGCGGCTCGTTGATCCGCGACCAAATCAACCAGTGTGTTGTCGGTTTCGTGCCCAACGGAGGCAATGACCGGCGTGTTCATCGCGGCAACCCTGCGGACCAGACTTTCGTCGTTAAAGGCCCAGAGGTCTTCGATGGAACCACCACCACGACCGATGATGACGGCGTCAAAGCCCATGTCATCGACACGGTCCAACTGTTTTAAGAGCGATGGCACCGCACCATCTCCCTGAACAACGGCAGGCAAAAGCACGACCTGTGCTTGGGGCAAGCGGCGTTCCACGGTCTTGGCCACGTCTTCGACGACGGCACCGGTTGGTGACGTGATAACGGCAATCTTCTTAGGCAAAGGCTTCAAGGCCTTCTTAGGTTGAGAGAAGAGCCCTTCTTTGGACAGCTTCTCTTTCAACTGCTGTAAGGCCATGAAGAGGTCACCGACACCGGCGGGCGTCATCTGCTCTAAGATGATCGAATAGGAACCGGCCGGTTCGTAGACCTGAACACGTCCGATGGCCTGGACCTTCATTCCCTCTTCTGGCTCGAACTTCAAGCGGGAAGCATAGGAGAACATGGCGGCACGGATGACGGCCTTCTCCTTTGGATCCTTGATGGAGAAGTAGAGGTGGCGGGAGCGACGGTTTCCAAGGTTGGAAATTTCACCCGTCAGATAGACCTTGCCCAGGTGGGGGTCGTTATCAAACTTTGCCTTGAGATATTTAGTTAGTGCACCAACACTTAAATACTGTGCCTGTTCGACCATGGAGACTCCTCAAAAGTTAAAACTGCTTTCTTTATTATAACAAAAGCCCTCGTAAAAATTGGCAATAAAAAAGAGCTAACCGTAGTTAGCTCTTAGTTTGGCATGCCGAATTCGCTTCGACGGGCGGTTTCAATCAGTCACGATTGAAACAAGTCAGCGTCACCCTAGCAAAAGCTAGTAGTCATGGTGAGATATGAAAGTTCCACAACAGTCATAACACCTGCACCAAATCCGTGGCTTGGAATTTAATCCGAGCAGGCCGCATAAGCGTCCTAAAAGACGCGTTCGACTCATCGCATACCTTTATTATGTCAGCTTTTGACTAAAATAGCAAGTGCTCACTTAGTCTTCAAGTTTTTCGATTGTTTCGAGTTGGTCGAGCTTGTCGGACTCATCCAAGACACCGGATTTGTAGTCCATGACGACTTTGAAGATGAAGATGATGATCAGACCAAGAACGAGAATGGCGGTCTGGACAAGGTAATTGATCCAGAAGCCGTTGATGTAACGTGAAAAGAATTCTTCGTATACGTAAAACACAACGAAAGCGTAGCCAAAGCAAAATGTAACAAAAGTTCCCGTCTTCATGATTGTCCCTTTCTTAGTTCGAACACTTCTCTACGGTTGTTGAGATTAGAATATCATATCGTTATTCTAAAGTATATGTGAAAATAAGTGCATGTTTTCTTTTGCTTTACGCCCTTGCAGGCAGGCCTTATACTAAGGATATGCTATTAATCACGAAAATTAAGACAAAAGAATTGAAGAGTTACGGGCCGGCGGAATCCTGGGATTGGGATGACCTGGCAATTCCGGAAACGGGCTTTGGCTCGAAGAAGGACGTGGTGCAGGCGGTGATTGAGGCCTATGACTTGGGCGAGCTGTCCTCCTACTCGCACGTGTCGTCGCCGGGCGTGCTGAAGGCGTCAGTGGAAAAGGACGGAAAGGCCTACCACTTGTCTGCCCATCTTAAAGAAGAATGAAAAACAAAAAGCTGACCAGCACCTGCCGGTCAGCTTTTTTTAAAACGTTAATTTTCTTCTTCCTGCTTCTCTTCTTCAGAAACAGCCGCCGCCTGGTTTTCTCGGATGGCGTCCAACTGCGTTGCGAACCATTTGGCCCCCTTGTCCAAAACGGAGTCTGGGTCGTCCAAGAAAGCAGACAATGACGATAACTTTTCAATCTTCAAAGCGGACTTCGAGACGTGGGCGTTGTCCACAATCATGTAGACGGATAGCTCATAGGCTTGATCGACGTAGACCAACTTCTTTTCCTGGTTCTTGTAGCGGAGTGGCAAGTTGATAACGTTTGCTTCCATCGAAAGCGTCGTGCCACCCTGCTCGATACCGCCGTCAACGTCCAGGGCTGCACGGGCTGGTGTTTCTTGTTTGGCTAAGTCTGTAAAGGCTGCAAAGAGAGAATCCAAATCGATTTCTTTACCGGCTGGATTAGCAACCACTTTATCTTCGTATGACTGATTTTCAACTAAGTCAACGATTGTTTCACCTGATAATTCCATGAGATTCTCCTTTGCTTAACAAAAAGAGTATAGCACAGGGCCCTCTTTACAGAAAAGAAAAAAGTCCAATCACGTACGGATCAGACTTTTACATCAGTAATTATTTTAAACCAGTGGCAAACGACGTTGCAACGTGTAAGCGATGGATGGGAAGACGTAAACGAAGTCGTTTAGCTGTTCCTTTGTCAAGCGCATCTGCACGTAAGGCACGATGGTGTTAATCGTCTCTTCGGCGGCGTTGGCCTTTTCAGCCGCTCCAACCAATTGCTGGCTATCCTTTTCGAAGATCAAGGCGAGCTCTGCGCCCTGTTCGTTTTCAACCTGACGGTACCAGTCACCATCGTATGAAGCCTGGGTGATTTCGTACTTGTCAGGGTTAGCCTTCGCTTCGTCCAACTTCACACCAACCTGAGCGATTCGTGGTGAAGTGAAGACGATTTCTGAAATTGCTGGGTACTGAATTGGGCCGTTGTTTGTCCCCATGAACTTCGCAGCCAAGTAGCGGGATTCGAAGGCGGCCGTTGGCGTCAACTTAGGGATTGTCTTATCCACGGCATCCCCTGCAGCGTAGATGTTTTCCACGTTCGTCTGCAAGTATTCGTTTACTTCGATTCCTCGGTGGTTAGCCTTCACGCCAACCGCTTCCAAGTTCAATTGGTCGTGGTTTGGCACACGTCCCGTTGCATCCAAGACGTAGTCGGTCGTGAGTTCAAAGCCCTTAGGGCCTTCCAAGGTAATCGTGCCGGCCTCTTCGTCCTTTGTTGCACGTTCCACTTCCATGTCAGGAATGAAGCGTACACCGGCCTTCTTCAAGTCCGCTTGGATGGAAGCCGTGTATTCTTTAGGAAATTGCTTCAAGATTTGCTTACCACGGGTAATCACGTCAACCTTGGCACCAACCGCTGAAGCAATCGTGGCGAATTCGATGGCAACAAAACCACCACCCAAAATGGTCACGTGTTCCGGCATGTGTGGCAAGGACAAGAAGTCCGTTGAGTTTTCGGCACCAGGAATGTCCAAACGGTGTGGACGCAAACCAGTGGCGATAACAATTTTATCGGCCGTGTACGTCTTTTTTCCAACCCTAACCTTGTGGGCATCCACGAATTCGGCGTGGCCGTTAATCGTTTGGATGCCGACGTTATCAAGGCGGTCCTTACCGTGTTGGTCCTGTGGCACGATGAGTTCGTGCTTGTGGGCCATGAGGTCTTCCCAGTTCACTTCAGGAACACCGTCCAAGCCACGGCCTTGCAAGGCCTTGATTTGGTCAATTAATTGGAGGGGCTTATCCAAGATAATCTTGGCGTTGCAACCCTTGTTTGAGCAGACACCACCGTACTGTGATTCTTCAATCACACCGACTTTGACGCCTGACTTAGCCAAAGGAACGGCACCGTTCCACGTTGCTTGACCTGATCCAATGTAGAGTACTGAAAAGTCCATGAATAACTCCTTTGTATAACGTTTTTATAAAAGTTGTCTTAACTCTTGTCCCATCTATTGTAACACATAGAATCGAATGTTTTTAATTGGTCTAGCTGAAATATTATGAATAATTATTCATGGATACAACAAAAAAAGAAGCAACCGAAGTTGCTCCTTTTTAATAAATTACTTTTTGTGTGGCATACGCTTCCAGAAGTCAGACTTATTGGTCTGGCGTGTTCGAGCGATACCCATTTCGTGCTTTTTGATGTCGTCTGTGATGGTTGAACCAGCAGCCGTAATGGCTTCATCTTCAATGTTTACAGGCGCGATGATCTTCGTGTTTGAGCCAATGAAGGCGCGGTCGCCAACCTTGGAATCAAACTTGTTGACACCGTCGTAGTTCACAAAGATGGTACCGGCCCCGATGTTGACGTCTTCGCCAAGGGTGGCGTTTCCAACGTATGACAAGTGACCAACCTTTGAACGCAAGCCAACGGTCGCTTTCTTCACTTCGACAAAGTTACCCAAGTGGGCCTCGTCTTCGATGACAGCCTTTGGTCGCAAGTGTGCGTATGGCCCAATCGTCGTGTTGTCCTTCACCGTGGCTTCTTCCAAGTGGGAAGAAGTAATGACATTGCCATCCCCAATCGTTGAATCTTCAATGCGGGTTCCGGCGGTCAAAACGTTGTTTGATCCGATGACCGTCTTGCCCTTCAAGGTCACGTTTCCTTCGATAACCGTGTCCTTTCCAATTTGAACACCAGCTTCGATGTACGTTTGGGCAGGCGCAATGAATTCAACACCGTTTTTCATGTGCTTTTCGTTGATGCGGGCATGCATGATTTCATTTGCCTTTGCCAAGTCCACTCGGTCGTTCACACCAAGTGACTCGAAGAAGTCCATCGTTTCGTAAGCACCGATTGGTTGACCGGCTTCACGCAAAATGTCCAGCGTATCTGGCAAGTAGTATTCGCCTTGGGCGTTGTCGTTTCCAACAGAAGCCAAGGATTCAAAGAGTAACTTGTTATCAAAGACGTAAACACCCGTGTTGATCTCTTGAATACGGCGTTCCGTGATGGAAGCATCCTTTTCTTCAACAATCTTCAAGACCATGCCATCGTCATCGCGGACGATTCGGCCGTAACCCGTTGGGTTATCCGCGTGGGCGGTCAAAACCGTTACAGCGTTTTGCGTGCGAGAATGTTCTTCTAAGAGGGCTTCCAATGTCTTCGTCGTGAAGAGCGGCGTGTCACCTGAAAGAATCAAGGTCGCCCCGGTCTTATCCCCGAGGGCGTCCTTTGTTTGCAAGACAGCGTGTCCCGTTCCCAGTTGCTTTTCTTGAATGACAAAGTCAGAGCGGCCCTTCAGGTGTTCTTGAACACGTTCGGCACCGACACCCGTCACTGTTAAGATTTGTTCTGGCATCAAGGGTTCAACCGCAGAAATGACCCAGTCGACCATGGCTTGGCCGGCCACTTCGTGAAGAACCTTTGGTAAGTCGGACTTCATCCGCGAACCGTTTCCGGCTGCCAAAATGACAACGTTTGTTCCTTCCATAAATCTAACCTAACCTTACTTCTTGTAAATGCGTTCTAAGTAGTTTCCATCCGAAACCTTGATGGCTTCCGCGCCATCGAGGCTCGTGTCGATGTGGAGCAAAGACGTGTAGTCTTCGATCAAGCGGACATTGGAACGACCTTCGGCAAACACCGCGGTTCCAACCACTTCGCCACCGAATTCACGGACAAGAGTTTGCATCCCTTGAACCGTTCCACCGGCCTTCATGAAGTCATCAACGATGAGGACACGGGCGCCAGAGCGCAGTGAGCGCTTGGACAAGGCCATCTTTTCGACCCGCTTTGATGAACCCGTCAAATAGTTCACGGAAATCATGGAACCTTCCGTCACCTTAGCGTCGTCTCGAACGATGACAAAGGGCACGTTTAATTCATTGGCAACGGCCTGTGCCAAAGGGATTCCCTTCGTAGCGGCGGTCATCACGGCGTCGATTTCCTTGTCGGCGTACTGCGTCGTAAGCAAGCGTCCCGTTTGACGGAGAACGTCTGGACGTCCGAGAAGGTCGGATAAGTAAACGTAGCCACCAGGCAAAACGCGCGTGTCGTCAGACACGGCCTTGATGATACCGGAAACGAAGTCTTCGGCTTCTTCTTGGCCCATCAAAGGCGTGTAGTACACACCACCGGCAGCACCTGGATAGGTCTTGAGATCACCCGTTCCGCGGGTCTTGTAAACGCGACGGACGATGGCCAAATCTTCAGAGATGGAGGACTTAGCCGTTTCGTAGCGCTCGGCGAAAAAGTTGAGGGAAACGAGTTCGCGGGGATGTTCCAGTAAATAGTGAGTCATATCGACCAATCGGTCAGCACGTCTTATCTTCATATTTGGGTCGTCGAGCTTGCGCCCGCCTCCTTTAATTAAACAAAATATCCAAACAATTATAGCATAAAAAAAGCCCCAAAAAGCGAACATTCGCCTTTTGAGACTTGAAATATTTGTTACGTTTGCGCTTAGTCCAACTTGGCTAAAGCTAGTGAAAGCAAGTAGATAGCGACTTCAATCAACGCGATGAAAACTGATGTTGGCAAGTTGGTGAGATAGGCCAAAGCTAATCCAGCCCAAGTTCCAAAGAGTGCGAAGAACACTGCCAAAGCAATCAGGCCCGCCACTGACTTTTGATAAGTTCGAGCGGAAGCAGCTGGAAGTGTCACCAAAACGAAGATCAACAGCGATCCAACCAATTGGGATGAAATCGCAACGGACAGGGCCATGATTAAGAGAAAGGCAACCCGGAGGAGGCCCTTTTTCCGTTCGGACAAGAGCAGCCCCGCTTCATCAAAGGCCAAGAGTGACAAAGGCCGGAACAAGATGAAGATGAGCCCGATGACGACAGCTGCCATGAGTGCGAGGAGCGCAATGTCGCCCATGGAGATACCCAAAACAGATCCAAAAAGAATGCCAGTCGCAGCCGTTGAGGAGGAATTCCCCAATGCGAGGAAAAGGATTCCAAGGCCGATGGCCATCGCAGAGATAGCGGAGGTCACGTTGTCGGACTTTACCTTGGCGTTTTCCAAAGCACCGATGGCAAGGGCGGAAGAAGCTGTCGCAATCATCATTCCGAGTAAGGGCGCAAAGCCGAGCCAGAAGCCCAATGCTGCACCAGCGAAGGCGATTTCAGAAAGCGAGTGGGTCAAAAAGTTGTAAGAACGAGCCACGACGAAGGTTCCGACCAAGGCCGAAACAACGGCGATGATGGTCCCTGCGAGGAAGGCGTGTTGCATGTAGGCTTCAGTTAACATCGTTTACCTCCTCTTGGTGGATCGAACGGGCAGCGTCTGGCAGTGAGTCGACAGAGCCAAATTCCGCTTGGCCATCGTGAAGCCAGAGGTAGTTGTCAGAGAAATCCTTAACCCAACTGGTATCGTGGGAAATCCAGAGTACCCCCATCCCCTTCTTTTGCTGAGCGTTTCGGATTTGGCTTACAACTTCTTGGCTATGCTTGGCGTCAAGTGCGGCGGTTGGCTCATCCAAAATGAGCAAGTCGGGATTTTGTGCAAGTGCTTGGGCAATGTAGGCACGTTGCTTTTGACCCCCCGATGCCTTTGAAAGCGGTAGGTCCTTGAGATCAGTGAGATCAACAAGTGCAAGTGCTTCTTGCACGCGCCCCTTTTCTTTCTTTGTTAAAAACGGCCACCCCTTCTGACGAATGGCAAGACCGACAAAGGCCGCAAGTGAAAGTGGGTAGTCGCTGCCGAGATCACGAAACTGTGGTACGTAAGCAAGCTTTTTAGTGGATACTTCAATTCCATTTACCTCGTCAGCCGCAGACTTCGGTTGCAAGTAAGCATTCAGGATGGCCTTGATTAAGGTCGTCTTTCCAGCGCCGTTTTCCCCTAGGACAACGGTTAATTGACCGCTCGGAATGGAAAAGGACACATCCTTTAAGATGACGCGCTTTCCAAAGGCCGCCACGTAGTGTTGTACTGAGATTTGGTTTTGCATATCAATACCTTTTCAATTAATCTGTCGAATAAAAAAAGGCCCGGTCGGGCCTTTTTTTACATTAGTCAGCAAAGTTAACATCAACCGTCTTCGTCAAGACGTCCGTGTATGAGTACGATGCTTGTTTGAACTGGGCCTCTTCGTCCAGTTCTACCACGAATAATGATGGAAATGTTGAACGTAAGATCCCAGAACGTTCTGTATATTTTTTGCGGCCAGCCTGTGAAACTACCGTAACTGTCTCTCCAATGTGCGCGTCTAAACGTGCTTTAATATCCTCTAAGGTTGACATGTAAACCGCCTTTCTCAATTAGACAAAACTAATTATAACTCATTTTGTGAAATTGTTCAATAACTAACAATGTGTCACAAACGTGTCGTTTGTTACGGTTAGATGTCATAAACACCATGTTTTTGGAGAGCCAAGAACAAGTCCGTAAATTCGCCTAGTGTCAAGCGTTCGGCCCGGATTCCTTGATCGATGCCGGCTTCGTCCAATGCAGCGTGGAGCTTATCCTTCGTTTCCTCTTCCTTACCAAAACGCTGGGTCAGATTATTCCATAAGGACTTCCGGCGGTGCGCAAAGCAAGATTTCACAAGTGAGAAAAGCTTGGCTGGCTTTTCAACCGGACGTTCTGCTGGCTTTGGTGTCAAAGAAACGACGGCAGAGTCAACGTTTGGTGCTGGGTTAAAGGCAGCTGCAGGAACCTTTAAGGCCGTTTCAACCTGAGCGTAATAATCCAGCATCACGGTTAAGACACCGTATTCCTTGGTTCCCGGCTTAGCAGCTAAGCGATCGGCCACTTCCTTTTGCATCATAACGACGAGCTGTTGCCAGTTGAAACCTGCTTGTAAGAGGGCGAGCAGAATTGGCGTCGTGATGTAGTATGGCAGGTTGGCCACAACCTTGACCGGTTCGCCTTCGCCAAAGGTCTCAGCAAAGACCGTCTTCAAGTCCGCTTCCAAAACGTCTTGTTCGCGAACTTCGACGTTGTCGTATGGCGCAAGCGTTTCGGACAACACCTTCACCATATCGGAATCGATTTCAAAGGCCAAAACGTCCTTTGCAGCGCGTGCCAAGTATTCCGTCAACCCTCCGATACCCGGTCCAATTTCAACGACGTGATCTTCTTTTGTTAGGTTTGCAGCATCAACGATGCCAGACAAAATGTTGCCATCCGTTAAGAAGTTCTGACCGAACTTCTTCTTTGCACGCAAACCGTACTGATTCAAGATTGCCTGAGTCCGGGCTGGACTGGCAATATCAATTGTTTTGGCCATGTTGGCCTCCTTTTAATGCGTTTAATACGTCTTCTTTTTGGTAACCGAGTGCGGTCAATCGGCTCAGTAGCTGCTTTCCGTTGGCATAGCCAAAAGACAAAGCGTTCCCGATTCGTTCACGCTTTTTCTTGGCATCCCCCGACCCAAGCAAACCGAGTTCAAAGAGAAAGTCCCGGTCAATATCTGAAACCGGGCGAACTTTTCCCGCCTGTTCATCGGCGTCAAGCAACACCGCACGCAGCGTTTCAACAGAGGCGTGTTCGATTCCAAGAGACTTGTGCGGATTATCGCGGTCGGCTCGTCCCTCATCCTTTGAAATCGAAGCGAGCGTTACCTCGGGCACCGCTTTCAAAATCAAGTTTCGTAAGCGATTCCCGTTGAAGTCTGGATCGGTCAAGACGATGACGCCCCGTTCCTCTTGGGCCCGTTTAATCTGATCGAGTACCGGCTTTTCAAGCGCCGACCCCCGGGTCTCAATGGTGTCGCAAGAAACGGCGAGCGCCAAACGCTGCGTGTCCGACCAACCTTCGACAACAACAGCCGCCTTAATCACCGGCAAAGCAGAAGCACTGGATTGTGCACCAGAGCCCTTAGTCATGGTTCAAAAAAGCGCGGTGTGCGTTCTTAACCGTTTGGTCGGCGAATTCATCGCGATTCATACCGAGTGTCTCAGCCAATGAGTCGACCACGTACTTCACCCAAGCAGGTTCGTTCGTCTTCCCACGGTTTGGCGTTGGTGCCAAGTATGGGGCGTCCGTCTCGGTCAAAATGTGGTCGAGCGGCACAACCTTAGCCGCTTCACGAACCTCTTCGGCCTTCTTAAAGGTGGCAACGCCAGAGAAGGAAACGTAGTAACCCAGGTCAGCAAAGGCTTTTGCTTGTTCTGGCGTACCAGAGAAGGAATGGATGATAACCTTCTTCAAGCCCGACTCCTTCAAGATGCGGTAAACATCGTCAAAGGCTTCACGGTTGTGAATAATCAATGGTAGTCCAGACTCCTTGGCGAGTTCGATTTGGGCGTAAAAAGCCTTCATCTGCGCGTCACGATCCGTATCCCAGTGATAGTCAAGACCAGTTTCACCGATTCCGACAACGACGGGATTCTTGATTTGTTCCTTTAAGGTCTTTAAGGCTTCGTCGTCAAATTTTGGAGCATCTTCGGGCTGGTATCCAATGATGGCGTTCACACCTTCGTTTTCTTCAGCTAGTTTGATTGCCCGCTCGTTACCTTCCTTTTCGCAGCCCACAACGTTCATTTCAAGAACTTGAAATTCATGGGCGCGACCAAGGTAAGCTGGTACGTCAAAGTACAACGCATCGTCATTAAGATGATTGTGCGTATCAAAGCTTGGGCTTGGTTGTTTTCTTGGGTCGTAGATAGCCATTGAAATCTCCTTTTATCTTGTCTTATTTTAGCACAGGACGCTTTTTACACGGTAAAGAAAAAGGACTAACCGGGGGTTAGTCCAAAAGATACTTAAGCGTTGTCTGGAGCGTAATTCTTTAAGACTCCGTTAACAAAAGCAGCGTCTTCTCGCGTTGAGAATTCCTTAGCCAATTCAACTGCTTCGTCGACCACAACCTTGTAAGGGGTCGGTTCTGGCAAAGTTAATTCATAGGCTGCAATTCGCAAAATTGCCAGGTTAACCCGGGCAATTCGATCGAGCTTCCATCCCGTTGCAAGGTGCTTGGCCAAGTTTTCGTCCAATTCCTTGCGGGAAGCCAAGACCCCGTTTACCAACTGTGGCAAAAAGGCTTGGTACTCGTTGTTTTGAACCACGAGGTCGTAGTCCAAGTCTAACTTATTATCGTCAGGAACATCGTTTAGCGATGCAAAGAGAATTTGCAAGGCTGCCTGTCGCTCCTCGTGTCGTGACAGTTGGGTCATTTCGCAGGCTCCTTTTGCTTGCTTTGATCAAAAAGGTGTTCCGGATCGATGTTTTGGTGATCATCGTCAGGCACAAGGCTTGAAACCGTTACGTTTACCGTATTAACCGTCAATCCTGCCAAGTTGGCCAAGTCCGTCTTCACAGCTTGTTGTACAGCAAAGGCTACCTTTGGAATGATGGCACCGAATTCAAGGACAACGGCCATGTCAACGTAGACTTCACCGTCTTCTTGCTTCAAGGAAACACCGGAAGCCTTAGGCATTGCACCAGCGACCTTGGTCAAGTACTTTGGCAAGTGGTCGTAGACGTTTTCTTGCATCGCAACAACGCCCTTAACACCCAAAGCAGCTGAGGAAGCAACTGCTTCCAAGGCAGACTTTGAAACGAGCATTTGCCCGTCAGCCATTTCTTCTTTGGTTAATAAAAAGTTCTTGTTCATCAAATCGTTGGACTTTGCCATCGGCTTTCCTCCTCTATGACCAGTTTGCGTTTTAAATCCAGTCTTACAAAAGACAAAAGACTGCTTACCGTAAGGAAAGCAGTCAATACATTAGGCGCGACCCTTGTATGATCCGTCTTCCGTGTTAACGATGATCATGTCACCTTCGTTAACGAAGTCAGGAACAGTGATCGTAGCACCCGTTTCAACAACGGCTGGCTTACCAGAACCCGTTGCAGTAGCACCCTTGATACCTGGTTGTGTTTCTTCAACCTTCAAAGTAACAGAAACAGGCAAGTCAGCGCCGAGCACTTCTGAACCGTACATCGTGATCTTCACTTCCATACCTTCAAGCATGTACTTCAAGGCGTTTTGCAAGTTTGAATCAGGGATGTTGATCTGTTCAAACGTTTCCGTGTCCATGAATACTCGTCCGTCGTTTTCGGCGTACAAGTATGACATTGGACGAGTCGTAATTTCAGCAGTTTCAAACTTATCACCAGGACGGAACGTTACTTCGTTCACCGCTCCCGTACGCAAGTTCTTCAACTTTGAGCGGACAAAGGCCGCTCCCTTACCAGGCTTAACGTGTTGGAATTCCAATACACGCCAGATTGAGTTTGAGTACTCAATTGTCAAACCTGTTTTCAAATCGTTCATTCCGATTGCCATAAAGCATATCCCTCGTTTATTCTTGATTACTGAATATTATAGCAAAAAAAATGCTCGTCCGCACGGTTCTCTTGCGAATTTTTCGCCTAATTTCGTCTAATAAAAGTCGTCACTCCTTTCTATATATGCTAAAATAGCAGTTAAGGTTTTCGATTCGTGACAAAATAAAAGAACAGATTTTAGGAGAAAACAACATGGTCTTTAAAGTTTATTATCAAGACAGTATGGATAAGAACCCAAAGCGTGAATTCACGCAATCTTTCTACGTAGAGGCTGACAACCACGCCGACGCATACGCAATGGTTCAAAAGAACAACAAGAACTACAACATCGAAACGGTTGAAGAACTCTCTGACGCAGCACTGGTGTACGAACAGGCTGATCCAGAATTCTCAATCACGACTTTTTAATTCTTCATGGATAAAGTTGACATCAAGCCCAACGAAGTTGCGGTTTACGCCCTTGGTGGTCTAGGCGAAATCGGGAAGAACACCTACGGTATCGAATACCAAGATGAAATCATCATTGTCGATGCCGGTATCAAGTTCCCGGAAGACTCCCTTTTAGGGATTGACTACGTCATCCCCGACTACTCGTACTTAGTCGAAAACATCGACAAGGTCAAAGGCCTTGTCATCACCCACGGACACGAAGACCACATTGGTGCGATTGCTTATTTCTTACAAGCAGTTAACGTGCCGGTTTACGCGGGTCCATTAGCAATGGCTTTGATCCGCAACAAGTTGGAAGAAAAGCAAATGTTAAACCGGGTGGAGCTCCACGAAATCACAGACGGTTCCGTGGTGGACTTCGGTAAGACTTCTGCTGAATTCTTCCGAACAACCCACTCAATTCCTGACGTCTTTGGAATTGCCATCAAGACACCCGTTGGAACAATCGTTGAAACCGGTGACTTTAAGTTTGATTTGACCCCTACCACGAAGCAAAAGCCAAACCTCTGGTCAATGGCTCGCATCGGTGAAGAAGGTGTCTTGCTCTTAATGTCCGATTCAACCAACGCGGAACGTCCTGAATGGACAAAATCCGAAGCGTGGGTTCAAAAGACGGTTGATAAGTTGTTCAAGCAATTGAAGCACGGACGAATCATCTTTGCTACTTTCGCTTCCAACATGAACCGGATTAAGATGGCAACGGACGCTGCCATTGCAAACGGTCGTAAGATTGCGGTTTTCGGTCGTTCAATGGAATCGGCCATCACAAATGGTCGTGCCCTGGGATACTTAGATATCCCCGAAGACGCCTTGATTGAACAGTCTCAAATCAAGAACATCCCAGATGATGAACTCTTGATTATGTCAACTGGTTCTCAGGGTGAATCAATGGCTGCCTTGGCTCGAATCGCCAACGGTACGCACAAGCAAGTGCGTTTGAAGCCAAAGGATAACGTCATCTTCTCATCTTCTCCAATTCCTGGTAACACGGCATCTGTTAACGCCGTGATTAACAAGTTGGAAGAAGGTGGCGCAAACGTCATCCACGGAAAGTTAAACAACATTCACACTTCTGGTCACGGTGGCCAAGAAGAACAGAAGTTGATGCTTTCACTCATGAAGCCTAAGTACTTCATGCCCGTCCACGGTGAGTTCCGCATGTTGAAGGTTCACGCCGGATTGGCTGAAGAATTAGACATTCCAAAGGAAAACACCTTCATCCAAGAAAACGGTGACGTTTTGGCCTTCGACGGCGTAAACGAACCACGCTTGGCCGGTCACTTCCCTGCGGAAGACACATACATTGATGGTTCTGGTATCGGTGATATCGGTTCCGTTGTCTTGCACGATCGATTGAAGCTGTCACAAGACGGCTTGGTTATCGTGACGGCAACCATCGACCTGAAGAAAAAGGAAATCCTTTCTGGCCCAGACATCCTCTCCCGTGGTTTCGTTTACATGCGCGAATCCGGTGATTTGATTAACGACGGTCGTCACGTGATTTTTAATACGATTCGTAAGGTAATGTCTCAAAAGACACCTTCTGAATCGGACATTCGTCAGGCCATCATCGATGACTTGTCAAAGTATCTACACAAAGAAACGGCCCGAAAGCCAATGATTTTGCCAATGCTTATCATGGTTTAAGGCAAATTGGCATGCTTCGGCATGCCTTTTTTCAAGCAAATCTTTAGGAGGGTGACGATGCCCACACAAGCACACATCTTCGTTGAATCAAAGCTCGTCCGACAAAAGGATCAGGGCGCACTTGATCAACTCCAAGGACAATTAACTCAGAGCGGACTTGCGGTTTCCTTCCGCAAGTCCCGTCCCCACCATTCACTCTTTCAAAAGGCTAAGTTAGTCGCGCGCGATAAGGCTTTCTCAGAACAGAACCTTCCGATCGTTGTCATTGGAAACGAAGGTTCAAGAAACGAAGTGCTTTCTGGCTTCTTAGCTGTGGATGAAAATAAGAAGCACCCGATTCTTCTGGTTTCATGGCCTGAAAAGGGCGGCCACATTGAAGCTTTGATCAGTCAAATCATGACGTCCTTGGCGGCGATGCAAATCAAAGAAGCGCCGGTCGGACTCATTTCCGGCGACGTCCCCTCAAAGGGACAACGATACTTCCTGGATTACGTCCAGGTCGGGCAAGACTTTTCCGCCCTACTTCCAAAGTTTGACCAAAAGTTTGCCATCAAGGAAGCTTGGCGCCAGTTTTTGAACTTCTGGAACTTTCTTTCAAGTAACCAGAATGCGTTAACTTTCGGTTGGACGCTTCGACATGGGCGCACCTACCAGCACTTCTCAAAGACGCTTGGGATGCAGATTCTGAACAACGGTTTGGATGAAAAGGCCGAAACAGAAGCACCCTACACCATCCGTTTGGTGAACCAGGTGCCATGGCCGAAAATCTTCTTAACCTACTTCCAAGGCAAGAAGGGGCGCCAAAACCCTTCCCGTCGTGGTTTTCTTTCCTTTGACATCAAGGAACAGGCCGACATCCACGTTCGCGACATTCAGTCCGTAAAGACTGACGGTCGTCCTTTGGACAACGGGGCCTACACCTTCACCTTATCTACATGGGGCACTTACCCATTGATTGAGGCCGTACAGGTTAAGCCGGAAGGCAAGCACCACAACAAATAAGCAATTAAAAAGACGACCCGCTGGGGTCGTCTTTTTTCGTTTCATCCTTGACGAACAAGGCTTAATCAAAAACTATCATATCTTGCCTTAACGCATAAGGCTCTCGACTACTTTTATTTTATGAAGTCGTGTACACTTTGTCCAATTTCAATGTCATTTAGGACAAGGCCCTTATTGCTTTTCTTTCTTCAGTTCTCGTCTCTTCAACTTCAAGACCAAACGAGCAACACGCGTCATCTCTTTATCTTTCTCTTCTTTTTTATCCACGTAAAAAGAAAGAATACCCCAAATCCACACGAGAATGGCAGCAAGAAAAAGGGACCATTTAGCACCGGTTGTCAAATAGGCCACACCAAGGCAAACTTGAATAACCCAAATCACATTCAGGATTCTCTTGTTCAGCACCACTTTGCTCATAGTTACTCCTTAAAATCAATCAATACCGCTATTTTATCAAAAAAAAAAACGACAACGTCGTCTTTTTTCATTCAATTAATTAACCAAGCTTTGCCTTGATGGCTTCCACCTTATCCAACTTTTCCCATGGAAGGTCCAAGTCAGGACGGCCGAAGTGACCGTAGGCAGCGGTTTGCTTGTAGATTGGCTTTTGCAAGTCCAAGGCCTTGATGATGGCCAATGGACGGAAGTCGAAGAGTTCTTCAACGATTTCTTCGATCTTATCTTCTGAAACCTTAGCTGTACCGAAAGTGTCGATGTTAAGTGACACCGGCGCAGCCACACCGATGGCGTAGGCCACCTGCAATTCGGCCTTCTCAGCCAAGCCAGCAGCAACCAAGTTCTTGGCGACGTAGCGGGCGTAGTAAGCACTGGAACGGTCAACCTTGGTGGCATCCTTACCAGAGAAGGCTCCCCCACCGTGGTGAGCGGCTCCACCGTAGGTATCAACGATGATCTTACGACCAGTCAAACCAGAGTCGGCTTGTGGTCCTCCAAGAACAAAGCGACCGGATGGGTTGATGTAGAACTTCGTGTCTTCGTCAACCAAGTTAGCTGGCAACACTGGGTCCAAAACAAGCTTCTTCATGTCGGCACGCAATTGATCCAACGAAACATCTTCACCGTGTTGCGTTGACAAGACAACGGCGGCGATGCGTTCCACTTGACCGTCGTTTGACAAGGCCAACGTCACTTCCCCCTTGGCGTCGGGACGCAAGTATGAAACGGCGCCTTCTTCACGGACGGCACGGATTTGGCGCATCATTTGATGTGACAAATCAAGGGCCAATGGCAAGTAGTCGTCCGTTTCGTTAGTCGCGTATCCAAAGACCATTCCTTGGTCGCCGGCACCCAACTGGTCGGGATCGTCTTCGGCGGCGTCAACGGCCTGGGCGATGTCTGCTGACTGTTCAACAATCTTGTTTGAAACGTTGATGGAATCGGCTGAGAAGCCAAGTTCTGGCTTGTCGTACCCGATGGCACGAACCGTTTCAACGGCAATTTGACGAATGTTCACGTAGGCCTTCGTTGAGAGTTCACCGAAAATGGAAACATCCCCGGTTGAAGTCGTGACTTCGATGGCGGCGCGGGCCTGTGGGTCCTTTTCCAAAACGGCGTCTAAGATGGCATCTGAAATTTGGTCAGCCACCTTGTCGGGGTGTCCGTTGGCAACGGATTCGGCGGTAAAGTACTTTGTCATGTTTCTGTCTCCTTTAGTCTCTCACACATCAAGAAAGGCAAATAAAAAACGCCCAGGACCAGCCTGAGCGAATCATGCGACTTGGTCTATCTTACAGAATTACCACCGTGCGAATGCCGGTTGGTGCAGGTTCATCGTGCTGTATCACTTCCCTGCTCTTGATAGTGTTGTAATGTATAAAACTTATTATAAATGATAAAATAAGAAAGCACAACTACAGTAAAGGAAAACGACGATGGTTGAACATGATGATCAACAAGTAAATGATGATGTAAAAGTCCCTACCGAGGGCGATTCCAAAGCGTCTTCTGGATTTAAATTTGGGCAGCAAAACGCGCAAAATTTCTTTTCAAGAGCTCGTCGAAACAGCGAAGAGAAAGCGGCAGCGGAAGAAAACAAGCCATCACCGGCAGAAGTATACGCGAAACTGCCAGCCGTTAACCGTTGGACGGTGCCGGTGGTCGCTATCGCCTTCCCACTAATTTGGTGGCTGAAGCCAATGCTGAACGGCACGCTCGTCAATCGCTTGACCTTCGCTCAGGTTTGGCCGCTTTTGCTGTACTCCTTTTGTACGGCGCTTGCGATGGGTTTTCTCATCAGCTCCCGCTTCGTAAAGAAAGACTGGCGGGTGTATGCGGCGCTCGTGGCATCGCTTGTGGTGCTCGTGAACTCGTCGTTGCGGACGCGCTTTGAAATCTTGGCGCTGCTCTTGCTCTTCTTGTTGGTGTTAGCCATATTGCCCTTCACCCTGGTTCAATTACAAAACGGTCTCGGCCTACTGGCCTTGACCTCTATGGTCGCCTTCACGGTGCCTGTCTGCATCACTTTCTTGGCAAACAACTACGTCGACAACGCCTTCTTGAATGAGGCTTGGACCTTTTTCTACACCACGCTCTTTTACTTAACGCCTTTGGTCTTACCAAAGGCGAAAGGGCGCCTGTTAGGTTTGCTAACTGGATCCGCCTTTTTGATTAACGTCCTTCTCTTCCACGCTTTTGGAACGGGCGTTATCGTGGCTCTCGTGCTCACGCTTGGCACTTACGTCCTTTCATTCATTCGACCTTTAACTTACCGAGTACAAGCTATCACGGCTTCGATTGCCCTCTTATTAACCATGCTGTTCATTTAAAGGACAGCAAAAAAAGACCGGAACGTTTAAAAAAACGTCCGGTCTTTTTTTGAGGTGCTCATCTCCTACAATCAGCACTTCATGATCACGTCTTATGCCTCACCTTACTTCTGTCTGCAGAATCTGCATAGGAGTTAAAACGAGCCATAAGAATTGGTGCTTAAGCACCGTTCTTAGCCTTGGTCACGCTTCTTCGTTGCAAAGTAAGCAAGAGAAGTAAGCGTAGCCGTCATCCCAAGCATGATTTCCGTCAACACGTTTGAAAGGTTCGCCCGCTTTCCTGCCTCTGGCAAAGCGGTCAAGTGACCGTCTTGTGCAGCAGACAAGGCGTCCTCAAAATTAGTCAACAAATCACGGATGGCATCCGTTGATTCTGCCTGGTCAAGCTTTTCAAAGAAATCACTTTGAACCTTGTCCAACATCTTCAAACGGAGTTCCTTCTTCAGGTGGGTGAGGTTCATATCGTTTTCGATGGCCTTCTTCATGGCGGCAACACGGGCTGCTACCTTGTCCTTGGCCACTTGCTTTTGCTGGTTCAAAGACAAACCTGACAAGTGAACATCTTCGAAGAGGTCCATCGCGGCTTCCTTTTCAAGGAAAAGCGCGTCGGCGTCTTCAGCATTCATCAAAGCGGCCTTCTTTTGCGCCCAGTTCTGATCAAGGCTCGCCTTTTGGGCTGCCTTTTCGTCTTCACTCAAAGTAGGGTCCCGGTCGATTTGTGCCTTGGCCTTGGCCAAAGCATCTTCCATTTGCTTTTGAATCTTTGCCTTCTGGTCATCGATTGAACCGTTTGAAGCCATCTGTTCGTCGACCTTTTGCACCTGATTATCAAAGGTTGGGTCGTCAATCTGATCCGTCAACTTATCCTTGTTTACGGTGTGGTCGATGGCCGCCTTATTTTCTTCCGCAGCGGCATCAATCTTGGCTTTGGCCTTTTCCTTCTGGTCCTTGGTCAAGGTCTTCATGGCATCGATGTCGGCCTTTTTCTTAGCCCCGTCAACGGCCGCCTTGTCCTTGATAACGGCCTTATCCAAATCTTCTTTGGCCTTTTGCTTTTCCTTTGAAGACAGGTTGTCCATCTTATCGATGGCATTCTTCTTAGCAGTAGCGTCTCGGTCAATGGCGTCCTTGGCAGAAGCCTTTTGTTGGTCCATGGATGGTTGTTTAGCAATCTTATCCATGATGGCGTCGCGGTGGGATGGGAAAGTCGATTCCGCGCCTTGCTTAATCAAGGCGTCGGCATCGATACTGTCATCAATCTTATCCTTCGCTTCTGTTGCGTAGTAATCGATTTCAAACTTTGCCTTTTCCTTATCATCAGCTGAAAGTTTGTCCATGGCATCAATCTCAACCTTACGGGCATCGGCATCTTCATCAACGGCGTCCATTGCCTTTACTTTTTGCTTGTAAAGAGACTCGTTGTTTCCAACACCATCAATAATTCCGGAGGCATTCTTTTCATACGAACCATTTTCGAAATTGTTCGTCAAGTCATCCTTATCGTGTGAACCGTTAATTTGATTCTTTGCACGCTTGGCTTCTTTATCAAGGTCATCTTTGGCTTTGGATTTCTCGCCATCGCTCAAGTTGTTCATCGAATCGATGGACGCTTTCTTCACGTCGATATCCTGGTCAATTAGATCCGTGGCGTCTTTCTTCTGCTTTTCCAAGCTGTCTTGCTTATTCAAGTCATCAAAGATGCTATCCGTATCCATTTTGAAGGAAAGGCCATCATCTTCCTTTGCCTGGATGTCATCGGCACTCGTTGAGGCGTTGACCTTGTCCAAGGTCTTCTTTTCTTCGGCACGGACCTTTTCCTTGGCGGCATCCTTGTCCGTCTGCGAAATGTTGTCCATGTTATCGATTTGACCCTGTTGACGGGCGGATTCGTTTTTCACTTTGTCTTGTGACTTCTTCAAGGCGTCGGCAAAGGCTTTCACCTTATCCTTGGCGTCTTGAACATCTTTGTCAAAGTTGGTGTTATTTACGATGTCGACCAGTGAATCCGTGTCATGGTTACCACCATCAAACACGTGGTCCAAACCTGCAACCTGGTTTTCGATGACATCGTTTGCCTTTTTGGCATCCGCCTTCACCTTATCTTGAACAAGGGCCTTTGCCTTCTCATCCAAACCATCGAGGTTGTCCAAGCTCTTTTGTGCTTCTTCGGTCTTGTGCTTAATGGCTGCCTTAGCGGCTTCCTTTTGCTGATCGGTGTTTGTCTTTTCGGAAAGCTTATTCTTCACGACATCAACAGAAGAATTTGTATCAAAAGCGTTCTTTCCATCGGACAGCTCAGAAGAATCCTTTGCACCTGAAATGGCCTTCTGAGCCTTTTCATAATCTTGATTGATCTTTGCTAATTCAGACTTGGCTGCATTGTTCACATCGCCATCGACATTACCATCGCTGTCCTTGGCCAAGTCAAGCATGGCTTTGATTTTCGCCTCGGCATCTGCCTTTTGCTTTTCGATGATTGCTTGAGCTGCCTTCTTAGCAGCGTCAAGGGCTGCTTGACGCTTAGCTGCATCCTGATTGGCTTGCTCTTGAGCAACTCGATTCTTTTCATCAGCAGCTGAGGCAGCTTTTTTCTTGTCTTCCAAAACGGAAGCCTTTGATTTAGCATCCAAATCCGCGTTTTCGTAATCTGTCTTAGCTCGATCAGCAGCATCATTCGCAGTGTTCAAAGCGTTTTGAGCCTTGTTCACTTCACCATCTGCCTGATCGACCGCGGCCTTGGCATTTGCTTCATCCTGCTTCAATTCACTAAGGGGCTTCTTATTATTTTGATCGGTTGGGGTCGTTTTCGAACCACTTGGTTGCGTATCCGGATTCGTTGGTTCGAACTTGAATCCCCGGAGCCATCCGTCTTTGATTTTTCCGCTTCCTCTACCGCCTGCTTTGCCTTATCGTACGCACCGTCTGCCTCTTTTTTGGCAGTGTCTGCCTTTTTCTTTTCACCTTCAGCTTCGAGCTTCTTTTTGTCAGCTTCTTCCTTCTTAGACTGCTCACCTTCAAGCTTTGCCTTCGTTTCACCGTCCAGACGTTCTGCTTCAGCCAATTCATGGTCTGCCTTTTCCTTAGCAGCCTGTGCAGCATCCGCTTCCTTCTTTGACTGCTCGGCTTCAGCGGCCTTCTTTGAGATTGTGTCCCAATCGTCTTGCTTAGCCTTGGCAAGTGCTTCTTCAACACCCTTGTTTGATGTTGCGTTCTGGTCGGCGTTGCTGAAGTCTTCGTCCTTTGTCACGGCATTCACCGCATCACGACTCTTCTTAGCAGCGTTTTCAATGTCCGCCTTCGCCTTTGACTTTTCCGTTTCAGACAAATTCTTCAAAGCATCAACGGCAGCCTTGGCGTCCTTTTCCTTTTGATCGATGACAGCCTGGCGGGCCTTCTTCTTGTTATCCAAGAGTTGGCCAGCAACTTCGCCCTTCGCCTTATTGAAAGCGTCGTCAACGTCCGTTCCCTGCTTAGCTTGATCAATATCAGCGGCCATCTTATCGAAGTTTGTTACGCCTTCGATACGCTTGTCGACGTCGTTTTCAGCATCCGTAATCTTCTGCTTCAACTTCTCACGCTGATTAGGCGCAAGGTCCGTCATCTTATCAATTTCAGCACGCTTGGCATCGGCGTCCTTCTTGATATCGCCCTTGGCGTTATCCTTTGCTTGACGCAGCGCTTCTTCCTTCTTGCGAAGGTTTTCAGCCGCGTACTTCGTCGCATCGTCCTTGGCTTTTTCAATGGCGTTGGCTAATGTCTTTTCAGCTTTTTTCTTCGCCAATTCATCGGCATCAGACACGCCATCGAATGAGTCAGCATACGTCTTCTTTGCCCTTTCAACATCATCTTGGAGCTGCTTAATTTGGTCAGAATCCAAGCCCGTGTTTTTCCCAATTTCATCTTGAGCAGCCTTTGCTTCGTCGCCGGCATTCTTCTTGGCAACCTCAATCAGGCCGTCAATTGGCAAGTTTTTGGGAATCGGCATTTCCGCATTCTTCACGAGTTCTTCAACGCGGGCCGCGTTTGGCGCGTCCTTGACCAAGTTCTTGATACGGTCTGCTTCAGCTTGAACTTGACGGTAAGCCTCTTGCTTCTCGTCTTCGGTCAAGTTATTCATCTTCTTGATGTCAGCATTTGCTTGGTCGGCCTTCTTTTGAACGTCGTTTTCTGCAGACTCCTTGGTTTTATTGAAGCTATCAGCCGCAACTTGCCCCTTCTCTTCAATCTTTTTGGCAAAGTCAGACCCGGACGAGGCCGAAGGTATCTCGTCTGTTGTCCGTGCCGCATCAATCTTATTCACGAAGTCCGTGTAATCGTTTGTCAGGTTCGTATCGTAGGTATTCTTTTGATTCTGGGTTAACTTGTCGTTGTAGTTAATGTCAGTAATCTTGTCCGTTACTAATCGTGCAGCCGAATGACGGGCTTCCTTCTTCTTGTCCGTCAAAACCTTTAGGTCCGCTTCCGCCTTCGCGCGGATGGCGTTCACCTTCATGGCGTCGTTGGCGTCCTTTGATTCAAGGTCCTCTTTTGCCTTCAAAACGGCATTATCGATGGCGTCCTTTTGGTGTTGCTTTTCGTCGGGCGTTAACCCACCATCGAGGTCAATCTTGGACTTTGCATCCGTCGCCCGTTGGTCCAAATCGCTCTTCACCGTTTCCCCAGTTTGGGCAATGGAAGTCTTCGCGCTATCCTTTCGTTCGTCCAGTGTCTGGTTCGGCTTGATCAAGATGCCAGCATAGGCTTCACCTGGTAAATGACTCAAAATCTTGTCGTCCAAGTCTTCCGCATTTGAAACCGAGTCAAACTTTTCCTTCAACTGAGCGGTTACCTTATCGATTTCGGGATAAAGCTTTTCACGTTCTTCCGTCGTCAAGTCGGGGTCGGTATCAATTTCAGTCCGCTTTGTCTTTGCTGCCTCTTCAATGCTTGCAAAGACTTCGTCTTTTCGGTCTTTAACGGATGGATTTGACTTGTGCTTGGCCTCGGCTGCAGCCTTTCGCTTATTAATCACATCCTGAACACTGTCGGCGTTATCCTGTTGTTCCACGTCGTAGTCTGTTCCAGCAAAAGCCGTATCAACTTCAAACTTCTGGTCCTGTTTTTCCTGGTGGTTCAACGTGTCATCGCTATCGATTGCGTCGTACAGCTCTTTCTTGGCCTTTTCAATGGCTTCTTTTGCCGCTAACTTCTTGGCCTTTGATTCCACACGGCGTTGCAAAGCTTTTTGAATTTCTTGCTTCAAAACGGATTGCGTACGTAATTGAAGTCGTGGCGTTGTATAGCTTTGCTCACCCAAATTACCATCGGATGTATAAGACACCTGAATACTGTCGACATTATTATCAAACTGATCGGATAGCAAGATTTTGTGTTCCTTGCCCAGATTGTTGTATTCGGTATGTGGGAAAATGGTTTTCTTTGGCTCAACGGCCACACCGGCAAAGACAGTTTGCTTTCTCGTATCGACGTCTCGGTAATTTTCACGGGCACGACTATATCTTTTGTAGATATGGTAGCTGTTTGGTTGGCCGTCTTTTCCCATCAGGATGGAAACGGAATTGGCACGTCCCTGGGGCCAGATTGAAATTTGCGTCTTTCCACCGACGTAGGCGGCGATGTTCTTACCCGTATCCGGGTCCTTTCGAACGTAGACGTTCTTAACTTGGTAGTCAATCCATTGGTCGTAGTTACCACCAGCTTGTTTTTCTGGCCCACTTAATAAGAGGTCGATATAAGACTGGTCACGCCCCTCTTTTCGGGCGCGTTCGATTTCTTTACTGATACGAGCAACCTTTTGAACCTTTGCCAGGTTAACCCACTTACCAACAACGGCCCCTTCCGGGTCGTCGAAGGTCACGTCATCGACCGTATCGTATGTTTTATTTCCATCGATGTCTCCTGAGTTGACGGCGCGGTCCGCTTCCCATTGGAAAGAATCGGCTGACGCGTCTAAGCCTAGTGGCGACATCCCCAAAAGCGCAGAGACGGTACTCGTACCCACTCCACCTGTGAGCGCCAATGAGATCAAGAAAGACTGTAGGACGACTTTCTTGTTTTTTTGCATTTCATTTTTCGTGATCATATATAACTGCAAATCCTTATTTATATTTATTGTGACTTCACAAGTGTACAGCCCCATTATTGCAGGCCACGGCGCGCTTTGTTGCAAATGCGTGTATTTTTATAACAAGCGTTTCAAACCCTTAGAACAACGGTCCTTTAAGCTGGAATGGCGCATAAAAAAGGACGATGTTTACACACCGTCCTTTGAGAGGTTTTCATTCAAAGCAAAAAAGCCGCCCGCGGTTCGCGGGCGACTTGAATAATGCCTTAAAATAATAAATTTACATCATCGTCACGGTGTAAGACTTATCGTCTGACTTACGGACCAGGAGAGCCTGGGTCTCGTTAGCCGTCTTAATCGTGATCTGAACGTTTGCTGATGATGGGAGGAACTTCACGGCCGCCGATGAGACGTAGTTCGTGAAGGCCTCAATTTCAGTCTGTGAGTAGAATTGTGTCGTGACCGTCACCTTCATGGACGTTATCTTACCGTTCTCAAACTTACCCGTGGCAGTTGCCCCGGCGATGTTTGGGAAGAAGTTGGCAATATCGTTTTTGAAGTTCGTGAAGCCAGTGTTTTCATCAGAGCCAAGGGATGAAGAATCTGAAGATTCCTTCGGGAAGACCACCGTCTTCTGGTCGATTGGCGTCCAGGCCGTCAAGGCCGTAGAACGCTTTGACGTCGCTTCTGAGTAGAAGTATCCCCCGCCAAGAGAATCTTCCGGTGCGTTGGCGTACATGGCCAAGACAATCGGAATGTTCTTTGGAACACCCTCTTGTTCACGGATTCGCTTGATGATCTTTGGTGCAATCTTCTTACCGTATTCAACTCGTTTTTCTTCTGAGATGTTTTGGTAGTAGTTTGCCCCGTACTGTTCCTTCTGGTAGATGTCTTGCGTGTTCATCGCCACACCAACAACCATCCCGGCAAGGCGCAGGTTGGAACCATCCTTTGTCATGAAGTCCTGTTCCGTCATACTTTGAATGTAGATTGGCTCACGGTCACTATCCGTCTTTCCGTTATCCTTTGGGTTCAAACCATTTGGGTTCGAATCGGATTGACGGGCAAGAAGGGATGACATCGTGTCCGAGCTCAAGTACTGGCCTTCTTGGAAGATGTAACGACCAGTCTTGAAGTGGCTCTTGGCCACGTTCAACAAACCTGATTCGAAGTCCTTTGTATCGACCTGGTTTCCTTGTGACGTCGCCGTCAAACCACGGGCAGCGGAGGTCAAATAGTGGCCATCTTTAATAACGGTTTGGTACTGGCCAGCACCGTTTTGTGTCAGTTGAACACCCTTGCTCTTGCTAACGGAAGGGCCAACGGATGACAAGTTAACAAAGTAGAAGAAAAGACCAAGAACAATGACCACGGCAAGGCCAATCCAAATCCAGCTTTTCGTTTTGATACGCTTCAACATTGTATTTCCTCTTTATTTGGTGATGTGAATAAGGGATTGTCCAGCTTGCACTGGAAAGAAGCCCAACTTATTCACCATCATTTGCTTGAGCAGACAAGAAGTCTTGTTCATTCCAAACCGTAACGCCGAGGTCTTCGGCCTTTGTCAGCTTGGAACCAGCATCTGTTCCCGCAATCACGAGGTCCGTCTTCTTCGAAACGGAACCCGTGACGGAAGCGCCGTGCCCCTCTAACCAGGCAGCGATTTCGCTTCTCGAACTCTTCTCTAGTTTACCAGTCAAAACAATCTTTTTACCATAGAAAAATGAATTTTCATCGATTGGTCCCTGGTCGGACTTGTAGTCCATGTTAACCCCGGCTTGTGCGAGCTCGGCGATCAGTGCTTGCGCTTCTGGTTCCTTGAAGTACTTTACCAAGGAATCGGCAATGGCCTGGCCGACTCCGTCAATCGAGACAATGTCTTCGACCGATGCGGAAGCGACTCGCCCAAGAGAGCCCAACGACTGCAAAATCGTCTTTGCCGCCTTAGCACCAACCAAACGCACACCTAATCCAAAGAGCAGGCGATCGGCAGAGTTTTCCTTTGAAGCCGCAATGGCCGCAATCAAGTTATCTGCTGACTTTTCCTTGAACTTATCGAGCGTCAGAAGTTCTTCGCGCGTCACGGAGTAGATGGAAGCCACGTCTTTGACCAAGCCCTTGTCCAACAACTGCGTGACAATCTGTGGGCCCAAGCCGTCGATGTTCATGGCGTTTCGTGAGGCAAAGTGCGTTAATCCTTCTTGAATCTGAGCCGGACATGCCGGGTTCATACAGCGGAGAATGACTTCCCCTTCCACGTGGACAAGTTCGGCGCCACAGGCGGGACAAGTCGTTGGAATCACGTACTTTTCCGCATCCTTTGGACGCTTGGACAACACAACTTGTCCAATTTCAGGAATGATATCACCGGCCTTGTGCAAGGTTACCGTGTCCCCGATGCGAACGTCTTTTTGTTCCAAGTAGTCCGGGTTGTGGAGGGAGGCACGCTGAACGGTCGTTCCAGCCAAGAGGACGGGATCCATGGCGGCCGTTGGGGTGACGGCACCAGTTCGTCCAACCGTCCATTCGATATCTCGAACAACGGTTTCCTCTTCTTCTGGTGGGAACTTGTAGGCGATGGCCCAACGAGGAACCTTCACCGTGTTTCCAAGGTCAACCTGGTCGTCGAAGTTGTTGACCTTCACGACGACACCGTCGATTCCGTATGGCAATTCGTCACGGGAGGCCGTGAATTCTTCGA
Organism: Fructobacillus broussonetiae; assembly: GCF_018437275.1. Lineage (GTDB taxonomy): Bacteria > Bacillota > Bacilli > Lactobacillales > Lactobacillaceae > Fructobacillus > Fructobacillus broussonetiae. Next base: position 98,461 of record NZ_JAAMFK010000004.1, on the reverse strand, counting down.
GGTAAGGGCCAACTTCGGCCATCTTATCGAAAACACGGTTGTCGGGGTTGGTAGGAAGACCCAACTCACGGAAGCGCTCTAAGAGCCCGGATTGGGTCGTCACGCCGATCTGATCTGGTTCGGCCGTGTAGTACATGAAGGCAGACAAATTACGCTTCTTTGTCTCGTTTGCGTCCAACTGACGAAGTGATCCGGCAGCGGCGTTTCGAGGGTTCGCGAAGGGTTCTTGTCCGTCCGCTTCACGTTCCTCGTTCAGCTTGGCAAAGGAAGCCTTTGGCATGTAGATTTCACCACGGGCTTCAAAGGTCACTGCTTCCTTCAACTGCTTTGGTACGTCGTTGATGGTGAAGACGTTTGCGGTCACGTCTTCTCCGATGAGTCCGTTTCCACGCGTTGAGGCCTGAACCAGCTTTCCCTGTTCGTACTTCAGGTTGATGGCCAAACCGTCAATCTTCAACTCCAAATTATACTTTGGTTGAAAGCCCAAGGCCTTCTTGGTGCGGTCTTCCCATTCCTGCAATTCATCTAGGGAGAATACATCCCCCAAAGACAACATTGGAACCGGGTGTTGCACCTTTGGCAAGCCAGACTTCGTCTGTGCCCCACCGACGTTTTGCGTTGGGGAATCCTGGGTGACAAACTGTGGGAAGGCCGCTTCCAAGGCTACCAAGCGCGCGTATTTTGCGTCGTAGACGTGGTCTTCAACGAGGGGCGCATCCTTTTCGTAGTAGGCGATTCCGTAGTCAGTCAGCTCGTCTTGCAGACCCAAAATCTCCTTCTTGGCTTCATCGGTTGTGAGCGTTTTGATGTCTTTTTCTTCGACCATATCGCACCTTCCTTACTTTCTTGCTATGTACTTGGGCCGACCCTTTTAGCCGTAGCTATAAAAGTCAAACCCGAATGTGATTGTTTTTATTCCGCCTTTGTAATGGGGGCAAAGGCAGCCAAGAGTTGCTTGATGCCGTCTTCTGGGAAGGCAACCTTCAATTCTTGGTCTTCGGAAGAACCGGTCACGGAAACAACCGTTCCGACTCCCCACTTCTTGTGTTGCACCTTGTCACCAGCCTGCCAAGAAACGCCTTCGGCACCGGTCGTCTTTGCTTCGGACTTCTGAACCGCAGAGGCCTTAACCGGACGGCCGTTGTAGGTCGTTTGCGTCGCGGCCAGGAACTTTGAAGAAAGTCCTGGTTGCGTCGCTGATGAACCAGCAGGGTAAGCCTTATCAATCAAATCATCAGAGATCTCATCAATAAAGCGTGATGGTTGGTTAGCTTGCGTTTTTCCATAGAGCATACGGGAGAACGCGTTTGTCAAATACAGCTTCTGTTCGGCACGGGTGATTCCCACGTAGGCCAAACGGCGTTCTTCTTCCAACAGGTCCTCGTCTTGTGCCGAGCGTCCCAATGGGAAGAGCCCTTCTTCCAAACCAATTAAGAAAACGGTTGGGAATTCCAATCCCTTGGCGGCGTGCAGCGTCATCAAGGTCACCTGACCCGAATCCTCTTCCACGTTGTCCAGCTCGGCGACCAAGGCCGTTGAGCCAAGGAAATCCGTCAGTGGGTCAACCGCGTCTTCCGCGTCTGGATCATATTTCGTCTCGAATTCCTTGGTAACGGAAATAAATTCCTCCAAGTTTTCGAGGCGGGACTGTGACTCGGGGTCGGACTTCGCCTGCAATTCCTTGCGGTAACCCGACTGGTCCAAAATCAAGTCCGTCAATTCGGACACGTCCAAGAACTCCGCCTGTTGCTTGAAGTTATGAATCATTTCAGCAAAGGACAAGAGCTTTGAAGCGGCTGCCGGTCGGATGTCTGGCGCCAATTCAATCTGGTCAATGGCCGCCAACATCGGCAAGCCCATCTGATCGGCAAAAGAGAACAAACGATCAACGGATGTCTGACCGATGGAACGCTTTGGCGTGTTCACGATTCGTTCAAAGGCCGCGTTGTCTGCTGGGTTGGCCACCAATGACAGGTAGGCCATGATGTCCAAGATTTCCTTCCGGTCGTAGAACTTGTGTCCCCCGACAATCGTGTAGGGAATGTTTGCCTTCACCAGCGCTTCTTCCATCGCACGTGACTGCGCGTTCGTTCGGTACAGGATGGCAAAGTCAGAAAGAGACTTCTTTTGTTCGCGCTGTCCCTTTTGAATCTTACCAAGCACGTAGTAGGCTTCGTCTTGTGCGGACTGGGCACGGTAGTAGGTAATCTTTTCACCCTTTCCGTTATCCGTCCACAACTTCTTTGGCACGCGTTCCTGATTGTTGTTAATGACGTCGTTGGCCGCATCCAGGATATTTTGCGTTGACCGGTAGTTTTGTTCCAAGAAGACGGACTTAGCGTCTGGCCAGTCCTTTTCAAAGTTCAAAATGTTTTGCATGTTGGCCCCACGCCAACCATAAATGGACTGATCGGCATCACCAACAACGGCCAGGTTGCGTGAACCCTGGGCCAACAAGTTCACAATCTTGTACTGGGCGTCGTTCGTATCCTGGTACTCATCGACGTGCAAGTAGCGGAACTGTTCTTGGTAGCGCTGAAGCACTTCAGGCACCTTTTCAAACAGCTCAATCGTCAGCATGATCAAGTCGTCGAAGTCAACGGACTGTGCTTGACGCAAGGCCTTCTGGTAAGCCACGTACACTTCAGCCACACGCTCTTCGTAGAAGTTCCCCGCTTCTTTTTGGAACTCCTTTGGTGTGAGTAATTCGTTTTTGGCGTTTGAAATCGTTCCCAAAACGGTGCGTGGGTCGTACTGGTTCGTATCCAGGTTCAACTCGTTAATCACGCGCTTAATCAAGGTCTTCTGGGCGGAACCATCCAAGATGGTAAAGTTCTTTCCAAGACCAATCTGTTCCCCGTCACGTCGAAGAATTCGAACGGCCAAGGCGTGGAAAGTGGATACCCAGATAGAGCCGGCGATTTCAGGGTTCACCAGGTTTCCGATACGTTCGCGCATCTCGCGGGCCGCCTTGTTCGTAAAGGTAATGGCCAAAATCCGCCATGGGCGGACGTCCAAATCTTCAATCAGGTGGGCAACCCGGTGCGTCAAAACACGGGTCTTACCGGAACCAGCCCCGGCCATAATTAAAAGCGGTCCCTCAGTCGTTCGAACCGCTTCGGCCTGCTTATCATTCATCCCTTTGGTTAGTTCTTCAACAGTCATTTTGCCATCCTAAAGTCTTAATTTACTTCCTTCATTTTATCATAAAGCCGGTCTTAATTCGGCTCGAACACAGCTCAAAAAGAAGACAATTCTGAAGAAAAAATCCCAAATAAAAAAGTCTGGTGCGGACCAGACTTTTATTTAAAGATTCCTATTGTGCGATATCAAACCGGTGCAAGTTGTACTTTTCAATCACGCGAACCAACTTCGCCGCGTAATCCGGATCGGTGGCGTAACCATCCTTTACCAAGCCCTGGGCCGCTTCTTTGTAATCCTTGGCGGACAACACGTGCGCGTACTGGGTCGGGTTCCAGGCCGTTCCGTTCTTCAAGAGTTCGGCGTGGGCCTTCATCGAGGCTTGCCAGGATGAATAGGAAACAAAAGCGGCATCAACGGTCTTCCATTCGCCGTCCTCGTATTCCTTGGTGGCCATCGTCACGGACGGCTGACCAGCTCCCGCCTTCACCCCGTAAAGGTTGTGGGCGCGCTTTGCCAAGTCCGATTGGCCAAAATCGGACTCCAATGCCGCCTGGGCAAGCGAAATCGATGCAAAGACGCCGTCTTGTTGCTGCAGCTGTTGGGCGTATGGCGCCCACTTCTTCAGTTGATTAGAATGCGCATCCTCAAGCAATTGATCCTGGCGGCGTTGCAAGAAGGATGGCGTCAGCGTGGCGGCTGCCACAACGAGTGCCAAAAGGACGAACAAAACAGCAAAATAACGTCTTTTTGCCTTCTTATTTCGTGGCAGTTTGATAAACTTTCTTTTTCTTCTAGCCATGAATTCGTCCTCCTTTCGGCTAAAGTTTCTAAATTAAAGTATACCTTTTTCAACTCGACTTGAGCAAATGTGAAATCCAAAAAAGCCGTCCCGCAGAACGGAACGACCGATTAAAGACTGAGGGCTTATTTCTTGAAGTCTGCACCTTGAATATCGATGGTCTTCTTGTTGTCCTTCATTTGGAAAGCAATGCCGCGGACACCGCTTTGCTTGACCGTGTCAGAATTCTTTGGGTACAAGAGAACAACGACGTTGTCTTTGACGTAGTAGGTTCCGTTAACCTTTTGGGAAGTGTTTTCGGTGCTGTAGAGCTTAAATGTATTCCCCTTGAATTCAATCTTGTTCTTTACTTCCTTGTTGGAGTATGTACCAGTCAGCTGAGTGGCACTTTGCTTGATTTGCAAGCCAATCAACGTTCCCGCAACCGCAATCACGATGACGGCAACAACAATTCCAGCAATCCACTTATTCATTTTGACATATCTTCTAACTTAAAATCTTTAATCATGAGACGAAGCCTCCCTTTCTTCTTTAGATTAGTCTTCTTTTCACAAAAGGTCAAATAAAATGGAAGCATTCTAATATCGAATAAAAAGGCAAAGAAAAAGCACGGGCAAAGCCCGTGCTTATCATCTATTTATTCGAAGTTGGCATCATCGTCCAAGAACGTGTTCAACACTTCTTCGACCATGGCCCATTCGGCGTCGTCTTCGATTGGCATCAAGTCGCCATCCTTTGATTCGCCGTCTTCTTCAGGGTTGAAAATGTATGCTTGAACATCAACTTGTTCATCTTCTTCAACACCGTCTGGAACGAGCAAGATGTATGACTTGTCGTATTCTTCTGAGTGGAACGTGAAAAGCACTTCGTATAATGCTTCGTCTCCATTGTCGTCCACGAGTGTAATCTTATCAATTTCTGGTTGTTCTTTTGCCATCATTCTATCCTTTTTCTGGGTATTTGCTAGCGTTTTATTTGGTTAACTTCCCGTTTCGATCCAGGTAGTTTTGCAAGATGAATTCGGCTGCGATTTTATCAATCACCTTTTTCCGCTTCTTTCGTGAAACGTCGGCTTCTTCAATCAACATCCGTTCGGCTTCAACCGTTGTGAGCCGTTCATCTTGAAAATCCGTTGGTAGTCCAAACTTTTCCTCAACCATGGCCGCGTAGGCGCGAGACGCCTCAGCACGTGGCCCTTCGGTATTGTTCATGTTTTTGGGCAGACCTAATACGACAGCCTTGGCACCCTTTTCCTTGATGATTTCACCAAGACGGTCCAAGCCGAATTCTTTTTCATCTTCGTTGATGCGGATGATTTCCACACCCTGCGCCGTCCAACCCATTGGGTCAGAACAGGCAACACCAACTGTCTTTGAGCCTACGTCTAATCCGAGTATCCGCATTATTTTTTCAAATAAGCGTGTACGAGTTCCTCGATAATTTCATCACGCTCGTGACGCTTAATTAAGTTACGAGCATCGTGCAAACGAGGAATGTATGCTGGATCTCCAGACATCAGGTAGCCGACGATTTGGTTAAAGGGGTTGTAACCCTTTTCTTCCAAGGCGGCGTACACCAACACCATGGTTTCATGAATGTCTTTTGGTTCTTGGTTGCCAAAATCAAAGATGGCTGTTTCATCACTTACGCTCATCGTACACACTCCTTTCTTTATCAAATCTTAACTTTCTAGCTGGCTCTATTCTAACACGTTTTAGCATGTGAAACCGCTAATCGGGCTAAAAACTCGATTCGGTCTAGACCTAGTGCCTTAGCTTACAAAGTCAGAGGCGCACTTCCTTAGAATTACGCGTTTCTTAAACTTCTTCGATGAACTTCTTAGCAGCGACCAAAGCGTCATCAATCTTTGAGGCATCCTTACCACCGGCTTGTGCCAAGTCAGGACGTCCTCCTCCACCACCACCAACGATTGGGGCGATGTTCTTAATCAAATCACCGGCCTTCAAAGAAGCGGCGTTGGCGTCTTTATCGGCAGCGACCAAGAGGTTCACCTTTTCGCCGATGGCAGCAGCCAAGACCAAGACGTTTGAGGCACCCTTATCACGCCATGCGTCCGCCATTTGGCGAAGGGCACCCGCGTTATCAACCTTCACTTGGGCGGCAACAACCGTCAAGTTTCCAACCTTTTCAGCGTTATCCAAGAGGCTTTGTGCTTGGTATGAAGCCAATTGCGCTTGCAAGGCTTCAATCGTAGACTTAGCGTCCTTCAATTCTGATGAAAGGTCCGACACACGGTCAGAAACTGCCAAGAGGTTTGGCACCTTCAAGTTTGAAGCAATCTTTTGCAAGGTCTGTTCTTCGGCTTGGAAGTCCGTCAAGGCAGGCAATGACGTCATGGCTTCGATACGACGAATACCAGCACCAACTCCGGATTCTGAAGTGATCTTGAACAAGTTCAATTCAGCCGTGGACTTAGCGTGCGTTCCACCATCGAATTCTTGGTTGTAGTCACCGATTGAAACGATTCGAACCGTGTCACCGTACTTGTCGTCAAAGACAGCAACGGCACCAAGCTTCTTAGCATCTTCAATGGACATTTCTTCCCATGAGATTGGCAAGTTCTTTTGAATCTGCAAGTTCACTTCGTCTTGCACTTGGTTCAAGGTTGCTTGGTCAACTGGTCCTTCGTGGTTGAAGTCAAAGCGCAAGTACTCAGGTTCAACCAATGAACCGGCCTGGTGAATGTCTCCACCAATGACGTTACGCAAGGCTTGGTCAAGCAAGTGGGTCGTCGTGTGGTTCAAAGAAACCGCGTGGTGACGTTCCATGTCGACGGCAAGGTCCACCGTTTGGCCAACCTTAATGTCTTCGACAAGCTTGACCTCGTGGATGTTTTGTCCGTTTGGTCCAGCTTGAACATCTTCTACTTCGGCAACGATGTTACCTGAAGCATCCTTAACCGTTCCCCAGTCGGCAACCTGTCCACCCATTTCAGCGTAGAACGGCGTCTTATCAAAGACCAACCAAGCTGGGTTACCGGCCTTGGCTGACTCTGAATCAACCGCAACGCCTGAATCATCGTGGGCGATGATGGCTACAATCTTAGCCCCGTCAACTGAAGTTTCTGACCAACCAACGTAAGTTGAAGGAACCTTCAAATCGGTCAAAGCGGCGTTTTGAACACCCATGGCGTGTTGGTCACCACGTGCGGCACGGGCACGGTCCTTTTGTTCTTGGAGGGCTTGCTTGAAGCCGTCCATGTCAACCGTCATCCCCACTTCCTCAGCTTGTTCAGCCGTCAATTCAACTGGGAATCCGTACGTGTCAGACAACTTGAAGGCGTCTTGCCCTGAGATTTCCGTTGAGCCCTTTGCCTTGGCTTCCTTAACGAAGTCATCAAACATGGAAAGGCCGGCCTTTAACGTCTTGTTAAAGCGCTTTTCTTCGGCCGTCATGATGGATTCAATCAAGCCTTCCTTTTCCTTCAATTCTGGGTAGAAGGAATCGAGCGTACCAATCATAGCTGGCACGAGCTTAGCCAAGAAGTTTTCCTTGATGCCAAGCTTTTGACCGTGCAAGACGGCACGACGGAGCAAACGACGGATAACATATCCACGTCCTTCGTTGGATGGCTTTGCGCCGTCCGTGATGGCGAAGGCCACGGCACGGATGTGATCGGCAATTACCTTGAAGGAAACGTTGTCTTCCGTATCCTGTGTCGTGTCATAGACTTTACCATCCGTCAAAGGTTCGGTAGCACGGATGATTGGCAAGAAGAGGTCCGTATCAAAGTTCGTCCGTCCGTTTTGGAAAACGGATACCAAACGTTCGAGTCCCATCCCCGTATCAATATTTTTGTGTGGCAATTCAGGGTACTCTGAGTTATCCGTCAAACCAGGCAAGTGGTTGAACTGTGAGAAGACGATGTTCCAGATTTCGAGGTAACGTTCGTTTTCCCCTCCTGGATACATTTCAGGATCGTCTGAAGGAATGTCTTGGAAGGCTTCCCCACGGTCGTAGAAAATCTCAGAATCCGGTCCAGAAGGTCCTTCACCGATGTCCCAGAAGTTATCTTCCACTTCGTAGATGTGACCGTCAGGCAAATCTGTCTTTTCTTCCCAGATCTTGCGTGATTCTTGGTCCTTAGGATAAACCGTCACGTACAGCTTTTCCTTGTCCAAGCCATACCATTCCGGTGACGTCAACAATTCCCATGCCCATGGAATCACTTCTTCCTTGAAGTAATCACCGATTGAGAAGTTCCCCATCATTTCAAACAACGTGTGGTGACGAGCCGTCTTACCAACGTTTTCGATGTCGTTGGTACGGATGGCCTTCTGGGCGTTTGTTAAACGTGGCTTTGGTGGCACAACGGATCCATCAAAGTACTTCTTCAACGTGGCAACCCCTGAGTTGATCCAAAGAAGAGATGGATCGTTTTCAGGAATCAAAGACTTGGCTGGAACAACCAAGTGGTCCTTGCTGGCAAAGAAATCCAAGAACATTTGGCGGATTTCTGCTGATGATAATTCTTTCATCTCAAGCTCCTTTTAAAAACAAAATAAAAAGCCATCACAAAGAGCGGACGCGTGACCGTGGTACCACCGCTGTTTGTAATGACTGCTAAAGTCTTACCTCAAGCCCGTTAACGCTGGGTCGCGGTCGTCTTTCGACGACAAGTTGATTGGGAGCACAGCCAAATGATTCCTGGTCCCTCTCACCAACCGGGGCCTCTCTAGAAGAAATCAATGTGACTGCATGACCAATGAATGTCTTTATTATAGCACATCCTAAGACGCTTTCTAATAAAAAAGTCGGCCCCTTTCTACTGAAAGGAAAAGACGTCTTCAAAGTTATGACCAACCAATATGGCCAGCTGCGTCCGGCTCTTTTATCATCCCGTCTTTCTCATCAACAAAGGCCTGTAAAATAATGGCCGAGGCATGGTGCCATTCGTCGTCTGTCATGACCAACGGGGGTTGGAAACGAAGGGTGTTGCCACGCAATGAAATCATAATGGCTCCAAGTTCGTACATGCGGTACAGAATCCGGTTGGTTGCGTCCGGGTCAGGATTGCCGTTTTCATCCACGATATCGACGCCACCGTTAAATCCGTACATGCGCACAGCCCCGATGAATGAAAAGTCCTGTTGGCATCTCTTGAAGAAGGCCTCTGCCCGCTCACCCATATCCTTTGATCGCTGAACCAAGTTTTCTTCTTCAATCACATCAAGTGTTGCCAATGCAGTGGCAGCCGCTACTGGGTTGCCGGCCGTTGTGTATGCGTTTCCAGGTGACTGAAGAGCATCAATCATTTCGGCTCGACCAACCACTGCGGACAACGGAAGTCCTGAAGCCACCGATTTTCCTATGGCCATCAAATCTGGTTCGATGCCAAAATGGTCAATCGACCACATCTTGCCAGTCCGACCAAGCCCTTGGTTTACCTCATCCACCGCAAAGACAATGCCGTTTTCACGGGTGAACTGATAGACCATATCCATGTATTCCTGGGGTGGCTTTACGATACCACCATCCCCCTGAATGGGTTCAATCAAAACCATGGCTGTTTCATCGGCCGGTAAGTAAGTGTCGAATGGAAGTTTAAAGAGTTGGAACATCCGAACGGAATAGTCATGGTCGCTTTCCCCCTTATGCCGTTGAATGTGATCTGGATATGGCACCTTCACAACGCCTGGAACCATTGGCCCCATCTTCCGGGTCATGTTCAATGACACCCCAGAGACAGACATCGCACCGTATGTTGAACCATGGTAGGCTCCGGTATAGGAAACGATGTACTGGCGACCCGTGTAAGCCCGCGCAAATTTAATCATGGCATCGTTGGCATCGGAACCGGAATTCCCTAAAGCAACCTTTTTAGCAAAGTTCCCAGGCGTGATGGCGGCCAAGCGACTGTACAGCTCAGCCGTTTTAACATTGGAGAAGTAGGCCGGTGTATAAAGCAACAACTTGTCTGCTTGTTCCTTCACCGCGGACACGACTTTCGGATGGCAGTGGCCCACGTTAATGGCTGAGGCAGAGGCCAACAAATCATAGTATTCACGGCCATTTGCATCCGTTACGATCGCCCCCTTGGCTGATTCAACAACCATGTCGAAGTATGAAATCCGACCAGCTGTTGCACGGGCCTTTGACTCAACGTTTAAAATTTCTTTGTTTTGATCCGTTGCCATACCGAATCCCCCCTCTTTCATAACAATGTCCTAATTCTTCTTTTGACCCAAGCGCGAGTGCTTTTGGCCGTAGGCAAAGTAAACAATCAAACCGAGGACAAACCAACCAGCCGTGTATACTTTTGCCTGCACATCAAGTGACCAGAAGATGTAGGCTGAACCCACAAAGCCAAGCGCTGGCAAAACTGGGTAGAGTGGCATCTTGAAGGCTGCCTTTGGCAGGTCCTTTCCCTCACGTGGACGAAGGGCGTAAATCCCAACCGTTACCATCATGAAAGCAACTAGCGTTCCCGCTGAAATCAAGCCAGCTAATTCTTCGAATGAGAAAATGGATCCGATTAAGACGGCGGTCACCGTCACAATGACGAGGGCCGTATTTGGACGTCCTTGCTTGTTGACCCGGCCAACAAATGAAGGCAACATTCCATCACGCCCAAAAGCGTAGACCAGACGTGAACCAGCAAGCATCATTCCGATGATGGCCGTAAACATACCAGCCAAGGTCACAACGGAAAGCATGTTTGAAATGAATGGGTGTCCCGTGTGAAGAAGGGCCCAGGCAACAGGTGCAGCGTTACCGGCATACTTCGTGTAGTGGAACATCCCCACAAGAACAATGGAGACAGCCATAAACAAAACCGTTCCGATGACTAGGGAACCAATGATTCCACGTGGCATCGTCTTTTGTGGGTTCTTTGCTTCAGCCGCATTGGCTGCAATGGAATCAAACCCAATGTAGGCCAAGAAAATCTGTGAAGCACCGGCAGCGATTCCCTGCCAACCACCAAAGGTCGTACCGGGAATATTTGCTGGAATGAAGTGATTGTAATTGGCCGGATGAACCGCCATTGCGCCCACGACGATGAAGACCACAACCACGATCAACTTCAAGAAAACTAAAGTATTTTCAACGCGCGCCGTGTTTCTTGTTCCTCCAAAGAGCAAGCAACCAACGACGATAATGGCAGCCAAGCAAAAGAAGTCAACGACTCCCCCATTACCCGCTACGAATGAATTGGCCAATGCGTCTGGTAAACGCAAATTAAAAGTCGAAAGGAACAACTTCATGTTAGCCGACCACCCTGATGCCAAAAAAGCAACGGCAATGAAATACTCGGCTAATAGCGCCCATCCGGCAATCCAACCAAAGAGCTTACCGAAAACTACAGAAATCCAAGAGTTGGCTGAACCTGCGAAGGGCAAAACCGAAGCAAATTCGGCGTAGGCGAAAGCTGTCAATCCCGCGACAACCCCTGCCACCAAGAAGGATAAGGCAACCGCTGGTCCAGCATGGTTTGCGGCAACGATTCCAGGCAAGGTGAAGATGGCCGTTGAAACAACCACTCCCAATCCAAGGGCCAAAATATTTTTAACGCCTAATTCTTTTTTCAGGTGAGAATCCGCTTTTGCGAAATCCTCCGTCTTCGCCTTTTGAAAGGCGCGACTGTTCATAATTCTTTGAAACATATTGTTCACCAAACCTTTATTAGATGTTAATGAAAAGATTAAACGAATATTATATATAAGTAAAACAGATATTTTTAATGTAAGTATTAGTTTTTCTTATGTAACGCATAAAAAAAGGAGCAGACCGCAGTCTGCTCTCTTTTAACATACTCACCAGGGGCAAATATCTTTTTGCTATTTACGATTTGTGATTGATGAATGTTTACGACCGTAAACAAAGTAAATCCCCAACCCAAGTAGGAACCAGATCGTCGAATAAATCTGGGCTGACTTGTCCAAGGTGATGTAAATGTAGGCCGCACCCACGGCAGCAATTGCTGGCAACCATGGGTAGAGTGGCATCTGGAACCCGGCCTTTGGCAGGTCCTTTCCTTCTCGGGGACGCAGGGCGTAGATTCCGAGGGAAACAATCACGAACGCGATTAACGTTCCAGCGGAAATCAAGGAGGCCAACTGCTTGAACGAGAATAGTGAGGACAATAAGAGCCCCACAATCGTGAGTAAGACCAAGGCATTGTTTGGTTGCCCACCCTTGTTTACCTTACCGACGAACTGAGGCAAGAGGCCATCACGGCCAAAGGCGTAGAGCAAACGTGAAGAGGCCAACATCATTCCAATCAAACCGGTAAACATGCCGGCCAGCGCCACAACAGACAAGATATTGGCCACGATTGGGTGACCCGCTTGCATCAAGGCCCAGCCAGCTGGTGCAGCGTTGTTCGCGTACTTGCTGTAGTGGAACATACCAACCATCACCAAGGCAACCGTCACGAAGAGAATCGTGGCGATCAAAAGGGAACCGATAATTCCACGTGGCATCGTCTTTTCAGGGTTCTTAGCTTCGGCTGCATTGGCCGCAATGGAATCAAAACCAATGTAAGCCAAAAAGATTTGAGAAGCCCCCGCAGCGATTCCCTGCCAACCACCGAAAGTGGTACCAGGCACGTGTTTTGGGATGAACTCTGCATAGTTTTCTGGGTGGATGGCTGTTGCCCCCACCACGATGAATAGCAAGATAACGAGCACCTTCATCACAACCAAAGTGTTTTCGACCTTGGCCGTTCCGTGTGTCCCCTTGAAGAGCAAGGTCATCACAATCAAGATGGCCAAGATTGAAAGCAAATCAATGGCGCCACCCTGACTACCGAAAACGGAACCAGAAAGTGATTTTGGCAAGGCCAGTCCAAAGGCGGACAAGAAAAGCTTGAAGTTTGCTGACCATCCGGAGGCCACGAAGGCCACACAGATGAAGTATTCGGCAAGCAAAGCCCAACCCGCAATCCAGCCAAAGACTTCGCCAAACACGACGGAAGCCCATGAGTAGACAGAGCCAGCAAATGGCAAAGCGGACGCAAATTCAGCGTAGGCAAAGGCCGTCAAACCAGACACCACCGCCGCAATTAAAAACGAAATGGTCACGGCTGCTCCGGCGTGGTCCGCAGCCACGATTCCAGGTAGCGTAAAGATGGCAGTTGAAACGATGGTTCCAATACCAAGCGCCAGCATGTCTTTGACACCCAACGTCTTCTTCAAATGGCTGTCACTCTGCGCAAACGCGCTTGGATCCGCCCGGTTAAACTTGAAGGAAAAGCCCTTCTTTTCAGTCATGTTCTGCACCAATTCCTGTCTTTATAAACTGCTAAAAATTTTACCAATTTTAAAGAGCAAAGTCAATTTAGGAAACGTTCCCGGTCTAGATAGTCAGGCTCTTATTCGCCAGTCAGATTTTTCCTTGCCCAGCCTTAGAAACACTTTCAAGCAAGCAAAAAAGCCGGGCCCGGTACGGGCCCGACTTTTACATTTGAAAATTACTTTTCTGAAATAGCCTTTTCGACATCTTCGATTTCTTCTTCGTAATCGACTGTATCGTTAATCTTCTTAGCGCGCTTGAAGTACTTCGTGATCAAGTGTGATCCCTTACCCCAGGCATAGAATCCCAAGGCAACAACGGCAACCATCAAGAAGTCCAATGGGTAGTGAACCCATCCGATACCGTTAAATTCAACGGAACCAATGTATGATTCAACTGACAAAACGACCAAGTATGAAAGCAACCAGAATGAACCTTGAAGTTGCTTCTTGTGACGTTCCCACTTGAATCCTTGGCGCCATTCGTAGAAGAAGTAGAATGGCAGACCCAAGATAATAATAATGATAACTTCAATCGTCGTTGGCCACATTGCCCAGTACGTGGCAAGTGATGCCAAGACGAAGGCCAATGGTGCCACCCACTTCATGGCCTTTGAGTGGAATGGACGCGTGAATTCAGGCGCCATTTCACGAAGTGACATAACCGTCACTGGACCGGTCATGTAGGCAATCAACGTAGCCGTGGAGATAACAGCCGCCAACGTACCCCATGAGCGGAACAAGGAAACCATCAGCATGGACAAAATCGCATCCGCCAACATGGCAACACGAGGAATTCCGTACTTCTTGTTAATCTTACCCAAGAATGATGGAATGTGCTTGTCGTCGGCCATCGCAGCCAAAACACGACCAGTTGAAGCGGCGAATGAAACACCCGTTCCAAATGGTGAGATAAAGGCATCCGTATAAAGCAACACAGACAACCAGTGCAATCCAACCAAGATGGCCAAATCCGCAAATGGTGACTGGAAGTTAATACCGTGCCAACCGTACTTTGCGATTTCGCTTGGTTCAATAGCCGTGATAAACGTTGATTGAATCAAGATGTACAACAAAGCGGCAATGGTAAGTGAAATCACGATTCCACGAGAAATATCCTTCGTTGGATCCTTCACTTCAGAACCAAAGTTAATGATGGTCTGGAAGGCGTTGAAGGAGAAGATAATACCAGAAACGGTCGTGGCCGCAAAGATTGGGGCCGTTCCGTATGGCATGAACTGGCTCATGTTTGAACCGTAGTTTGATGGGTGGAATGATGCAATCGTCAACATGATGATTGTCAACAATGGCACACCCAACTTAAAGAATGAAATGAATGACGTGAACTTCGTGAGCAGTGAAACTGACCAGTAGTTCAACAAGGTAAAGATGATGATGAATAAGAAGACCACCAACAAACCTGGGGTCGTAATTGAACTTCCATCCAAGAAACTCTTTGTCCAGTTAGCCCAAGACCATGGCCAAGTAGCCATGTATTGAACAGCGGCAACAGCTTCAATCGGAATCAACGTAATCAAAGAAACCCAGTTGGCCCATGAGGCAATGAAGCCGAGCAATGAACCGTGCGTGTACTGAGCGAACTTTGACATTCCTCCAGATTGTGGGAACATCGTTCCTAATTCAACGTAGGTATAAGCGATGACACCGATAACGACGGCACCAATTATCCAAGAAATAATAGCCGCTGGACCCGCGATACGCGAAGCCTCCCAGGACCCGAACAACCAACCTGATCCAATCAATGCACCAAGGCCTAGCAGGACCAGCTGCAATAAACCAATTTTATTAGATTTCATAATAACCTTTCTTCACATTTTCAAAGTGACCATCACAATATAATCACCGATGGTCACTATTTTACCAGAGATTAACTAAAATGCAAAACATGTTACAAAAAAACCACCGAATTTTTTCGGTGGTTTCGTTTTTTAGACTAAGATCGCCGTCAAAATTAAGATGATTGCCAAACCTGTCAATGAAATAACGGTTTCCAAAACCGTCCAGATTTGGAATGTTTGCTTAACCGTCAAGTCGAAGAATTCCTTAAAGATCCAGAATCCCGCGTCGTTCACGTGAGAAGCAATCAATGAACCAGCCCCGATTGCCAAGGCAACCAAGACGAAGAGCATTTCGTTGTGTGGTGCGGCGTTCAAGATACCAGTTACCACACCAGCAGCCGTCATTCCGGCAACAGTGGCAGAACCAACTGAGACACGGAGAATTGAGGCGACCGCCCAAGCAAAGAGCACAATCATGACTGGTGACATTGAACCAGATGACTGGAACAATGAAGCAATCTTGTTTGACATTCCTGATGAAACCAAGACACCTGACAAGGCACCTCCACCACCAACAATGAGCAAGATTCCAGAAACGGCGTTCATTCCTTCGTTCAATGAAGAAGCAACCGTCTTCATGTCACGCTTTTGCATCGTTCCCATCGTAAAGATGGCCACGATCAATGAAATCGTCATGGCAATGGCTGGGTTAGCCAAGAAGTCAATGACTTGGTAAGTCACGCTTGGATGCGCTGGCTTAACTCCGCCAGTGACCACCAACTTGTAAACCGTTGCCACAATCATGAAGAGAAGTGGGAAGACAGAAGTCAAAACGGAAAGACCAAATGATGGCGTCTTATCCAAGTCGTATTCCTTCACTTCACCAACCGCTTCGATGTGTTCCTTGAATTGGAAGGCATCCGGCGCGTACTTCTGGGCCAACTTCGTAAAGATTGGACCAGCAACAACGGCCGTGATAACGGCCACGATCAAACCAAGGATCAACATCAAACCGATGTTGGCGTGCACTTCGTTTGCAACCGCCGTTGGGGCTGGTTGTGGAGGCAAGAATCCTTGTGCTGATGACAAGGCAGCCGTCATAGAAACACCCAAGTACAAGAGTGGCACACCGGCTTCAATGGCAACCGCAAAGACGATTGGAATCAAAAGCACCATTCCAACACCGAAAATCATTGAGATTCCGATGATGAATGAGGCGAGCAACACGGCCCACTGCAAGCGCTTCAAACCGAACCAAGAAATCAACGTCTTGGCGATTCGGTATGATCCACCGGCATCGGCAACCAAACGCCCGATCATTCCACCGAAGATGAAGACGGCGGCGTTTTGTCCAAGGGTCTTACCCATTCCGTTAATACCAACCGCGTTAGGGATTTGTTCTGGGTTCATACCCAAGAGCAAAGCCAATACGAAGGCAGTGATAATTAATGATACAAACGTGTTCAACTTGAATTTGGTGATCAAAACCAGCAAAAGCAAGATGGACAACGCTAACATGATAAATTCCATAGTATTTGTCCCGGGGCTTTTGGCCCCTTTCTCCTATTTACTTGTTATCGGAAGGCTTTACGTGCTTCCGTTGGAAAGCGGCGATGTTGTCGTACTCCGTTTGAAGCTGACGTGACAAGCGGATGAAGATTGGTGCGAGTTCACGGTAAGCTTCAAAGTTTTTCGGATCTGGTTGGTAAGTGTTGGACTTACCGATGTACTTTGAAATTTCGTACAAGTCATCGATTTGGCCAAGCGCCTTTTGGGCAACCACAACGGCCGCCAAGGCACCTGATTCAAAGGCTTGCGGAACCGTCACTGGTTGTTCGAAAATGTCCGCAAACATTTGACGCCAGAGTGGTGAACGGGCAAAACCACCCGTTGCTTGGATGGACTTCAATGAGCCAACCACTTCTTCCAAGGCCAATGAGACCATGTAGACGTTAAAGGTAATTCCTTCCAAGACGGCACGGAGCAAGTTTGCTCGCGTGTGTCCGTGATTCAAACCGAAGAATGAACCACGCGCGTTGGCGTCCCAGATTGGTGCACGTTCTCCACCGAGGTATGGGTGGAAGAGCAAACCGTCTGAACCAGCAGGAATCTTTGAAGCAATTTCAGTCATCAAATCGTAAGGGTCTTGACCGAGCAAAGCGGCCGTGGACTTCTCGGCATCAAACAAGTTGTCCTTTGCCCAACGGAAGACATCCCCACCGTTGTTAACCGGTCCACCGACAACCCAGTGGTCCTTATCCAAGGCGTACGTGAAGGTACGACCCTTTGGATCGATGACCGGCTTGTCCGAAACAACACGGATGGCACCTGACGTACCGATCGTGATGGCCGCAACACCAGGTTGAACGGCGTCGACACCAAGGTTTGACAAAGGTCCGTCACCGGCACCGTAAACAAACGGTGTGTCTTCAGGCAATCCCAAAACAGCTGCCAATTCCTTGTTCATGTTGGTTTCGTATTCGTAAGGTGAAACCGTTTCAGGCAACTGTTCCTTCTTCACACCAGTGACTTCCAAGGCTTGCTTGTCCCAGTCGAGTTCAAAGATGTTAAACATTCCAGTACCCGAAGCAATGGAAATGTCCATCTTGTTTGAACCAAAGAGGCGGTGGAACAAGTATTCCTTGATACCCAAGTAGTGGGCAGCCTTTTCAAAGATTTCTGGCTTATCGTTCTTCAACCAGAGCATCTTTGACAAAGGTGCCATTGGGTGAATTGGCGTACCGGTCTTTTGATAGATTTCCATCCCCTGACCAGAAGCCTTCAATTCTTCCGTGTAGTTCACGGCACGGGTGTCGGCCCAAGTGATCACTCGGGTCAATGGTTGCCAGTCCTTGTCAAAGGCAATAAGTGAGTGCATGGCAGATGAGAAGGAAACGGCCTTAATGGTGTTTCCCTTTGACAATTCTGCTTTGCGGACCACAGCGCCCAAGGCGTTGGTGAAGGCAACAAAAATTTCATCCAAATCTTCTTCAGCCATATCGGTTGTTTCGCGGTAAAGCGGATAACCGTAGTTGGCTTGAGCAACAACTTGGTTTTGGTCGTCAAACAAGACGGCCTTGGTCGACGTGGTACCCAGGTCGATTCCAATCATGTAATCCATGTCATTTCTCCATTTCTAGCAAAGTTGCATGGCGCATTTCAGCGATTTTTAAATGTTAACGCTTACGTATCCTAGCAAATAAAAAGCTCCCTAGCGCGGGAGCTTTTATATGGACGAGAAGTCTTACTTCTTAGCTGAGTCCATTGCGTGTCCACCGAAGCCGTTACGCAAAGCTGAAACAACCTTTCCAGTGAACGTGTCTTCTTGCAATGAACGGTAACGCATAGCAAGTGACAAGTAGATAACTGGTGCTGGAACTTCCAAGTCAAGTGATTCTTCAACCGTCCACTTACCTTCACCAGATGAGTGCATGCGGCCAGAGATTGCTGACAACTTAGGGTCCTTAGCAAATTGTTCTTCGATCAATTCCATCAACCATGAACGAACAACTGAACCGTTGTTCCACAACTTAGCAACTGCTTCGTAGTCGTAGTCGAATTGTGAAGCTTCCAATACTTCGAAACCTTCGGCGATGGCTTGCATCATACCGTATTCGATTCCGTTGTGGACCATCTTCAAGTAGTGACCTGAACCAAGGCGACCAGTGTACAAGTAACCGTCCTTTTGGGCGATTGATTCGAACAATGGTTCCAACGTCTTCCATGCTTCGGCGTTGTCTCCACCGATCATGAAGTTTCCACCGTTACGTGCACCTGACATTCCACCAGACGTACCAGCATCGAACAAGTTGATACCAGCGGCAGTCGTGCGCTTGTTTTGTTCAAGGTTGTCCTTGTAGTTTGAGTTTCCACCATCGATGATGATGTCGCCCTTGTCCATCTTTTCGATCAACGTGTCGATCGTTGAGTTCGTTGGCTTACCTGCAGGAACCATAACCCAAGCAACCTTAGGTGATGGCAACTTTGCAAGCATGTCATCCAACGTGTTAACACCTTCAACCTTGTCTGAGTAAGCATCTGCTTCTGCAACAAAGTCCTTGTTCAAGTCAAATGCAACAACTTCGTGGCCGTTGTCGACAGCGTTCTTAACCAAGTTAAGACCCATCTTTCCAAGACCAATCATGGCAAACTTCATGTTCATTACCTCTTTTTAAATATAATCTTTATACTACGCTTACTATTATATGAAAATCATTTACATAATACAAGACGAAAATTGAAAATAAGTTTCATGTCGGGTAAACTTATCTTATTAAGAGGACGTGTTTATGAAAGAAAGTCAGGCCCGGGCCATCCTTGCTCAACTGAGCCAAGGCCCAAACAACTACAATCAAACCGAAAGCAAGCTTGTTTCATACATTAAAGAAGATTTGGATCAAGCAGCTTCCGACACCATTCAATCGATGGCCGAAAAGACAAAGGTCTCAACGGCTTCCATCTCCCGCTTCGTTAAGAAGATTGGTTTTTCATCCTACCGTGACTTCTCTATGGCCCTTGCTTCCTACAAGCAAAAGGAAGCCCCGCTGGACTTGTTCGGTGAAATATCTGATGACGATAACACCAAGGCGATTGCAAAAAAGGTATTCTCCGGTGCTCAAAACGCCTTGATGATGACCTCGGACGCCCTTCCTTCCGAAAGCTTGGACAAGGCTTTGAACTGGATTGTCTCAGCTAAGCGCGTTGGTTTCTTTGGTATCGGTGGTTCTTCCATCGTTGCCTTCAACGCCTACCACAAGTTCCTGCGTACCCCAATCGATGTCATCTCCCACCCGGACTACGACATCCAGTTGATGCAGGCCGTTAAGTTAACACCACAGGATTTGGCCGTTGTCATCTCCCACTCCGGTCGAAACGACGACACCTTGTTCTTGGCGCAGAAGTTAAAGGAACACCAAGTGCCCTTCATCGCCATCACTTCCTTTGCGGATTCTCCTTTGGCCAAAATGGCAGACATCGTCTTGCTCTCACTAGCCGAAGAAGTGAACTACCGTTCCGAATCCATGTCATCGCTGATCGCCCAACTGACCATCGTGGATACGCTCTTCACCTTAGCCGGTTCCAAGTTGCCAAAGGCCACACAGGCCGTGGTCGACACGATGCGTGACGTGATTGAAGGAACGCGGCGAGACAGATAAGGTCCAATCTTCAATCAAGAAAAACATTTTCAGTTCAAATGAAAAGACCCGGTGTGATCCGGGTCTTTTTTGGTTCGGAATGGACTTTTTCAAGAATAAAAAAAGACTCGCTTGCGCGGGTCTTTTTGAATTAATCTTCTTTTTTCACCATGGCAATGGCCTGGTTCATCAACATGTCGATGGCCACGAAGTTTCCACCACCTTCTGGCACGATGATGTCAGCATAGCGCTTCGTTGGCTCAACGAACTGGTTGTGCATGGGCTTAACCGTTGACGTGTACTGTTCGATCACGCCTTCCACCGTACGGCCACGTTCGTGCGTGTCTCGTTGGAGACGGCGGATGAAGCGGATATCATCATCGGTATCAACGTAGACCTTCAAATCCATGAGGTCACGGACACGGGCATCATTGAACAACAAAACACCGTCGACGATGACGACGTCACCTGGTTCGACGTGGGTGGTTTCAGAAGAACGCGTGTGTTCCGCGTAATCATAAACCGGCGTATCAACGGCTTCGTAGTTAATCAACTTCTTCAAGTCTTCCACGAAACGGTCGGTTTCAATGGAATCGGGATGATCGTAGTTCGTCTTCATCCGTTCTTCCATCGGCTTGTCGGACTGATCCTTATAGTAGACATCCTGCTGGAGCAAGATGGGATGATTATCCGACAAACGCGTAATCAAGGCCTTCGATACGGTTGTTTTACCCGAACCAGACCCACCGGTAATTCCAATCAGAAACGGTTTCTTTGCCAAAATAGCCTCCACAATTAAATGCCATGCTGTTTACTATTCAATATATTATTCCTATTTTACAAAACCTTTTTAAAAAAGGCTAGTAAAAAGAATAGTAAAAAAGTCAGACCCGAACGGGACTGACTGTTTCACGTTTTTACTTTTTAACTTGCAAGCGGGTTGCCAAGAGGTAGCCTGACAACGGAATCAAGATAAACCATGCGGCGGTCAAATTCAATGACATACCGTAGGTGTGGTCATTCAAGAAGAATCCGATTAAGATTCCAGCGACCAAGATGGACAAGGCACCAATCAACTGGCGCATCGTCGTGATGATTGCCGTTCCGTGTGAGATCAAATCCTTTGGCAAGGCGTTTGATGAAGCCGTCACGGCTGGCATCATGATGAAGGCGTTTCCACCTTCAAGCAACATGGCCCCAACGATGGCCAAGAGGAAGAACTTCGTTCCAAAGACAGCCAAAGTCAAGTAACCCAAAACCATCATGGATGATCCAATCAACACGAGGGGGCGCAAACCAATTTGACCAAGCAAGCGACCAGCCCGTGGGTTCAACCAGGACAAGAAGACGGCGGCTGGAATCATCAAGAAACCAGAGATGATTGGCGCAAAGCCAAAGACCTTCTGGAAGTACAAAGGCATGATAACCGTTGCGGTGATCAAACCAGAGTATGACATTCCAGTGAGAAGCATCGCTGACAAGTAGCCGCGGTACTTAAAGACACGCAAATCCAAGAACGGCGTCTTTTCCTTCAGTTGGCGAACAACAAAGGCCACCAAGAGCACAACGGAAATGATGAGCGTGATGGCCAAAGGTGCTGACCATCCTTGGCTCGGCAAGATGGAAATCGTGTAGAGCAAACCGGCAAAACCGATGAGCAAAAAGGATGACAAGAAATCAAAGCTGCGTGGCTTCAATTCGTGGGTGTTCTTGATTTTTCCTTGAACGGACAAAATCAAGGCCAATAAGACCACGAAGAAGAAAGCAAAGAGCAAGCGCCAAGTTCCGAACTGCAAGACAATTCCAGAAACGATTGGCCCAACTGCCAAGGCGGATGACATCACCAAACCAACGGCTCCCATGGCAATTCCACGGTTGGCTTCGTCCGTGTTTTCCATAATGACGGACTGGTAGGTTGGGAAGAGCGCACCAACGGCCACTCCTTCCAACAAACGACCAACGATAACACCCAAGAAGTTTGGCGTGACCACCGCAATCGCCGTCCCCACCAAGAAGGTGGAAACAATCAAGTTGAGCAGGGTGCGCAACTTCAAGTTATCGAGCAACCATGGTGACAAAGGCATCACCAAGGTCATGGCCACCATGAATCCGGACGTCACCCACTGGACGGCAGCGGCGTCAATGCCAAACTGCTTCATCAAAATTGGGTACGCGGTGGTCATCGTCGACTGTGAAATCGACATGGTAAATGAGATAAATAACAGCACCAATGAGAATGCTGATAAGCTACGAATGTTCTTCATGAACTTCCCTCCGTATATTCTAGCTTGTTATATTTTAGTTGACGCTTTTAAAAAAGGCAATTACTTTATTTTCATTCTAAACAAAAAAGCTAACCAAGAACAGCTAGCTTTGTTTTGCGGCGCCCGGTGTGATCCGGGTGCCGCTGGGCGTTTGTAAGCGCGGCCGGCTGGTCGCGCGTTTTTTACATAGTCGAAGCGCGTTCCACCAACGTATATGGCAACTTCACCTGGTCCTCGCCCACTTCTTCTTTATTCATCAGCTTCGTCAACATCCGCATCGCCACCGCTCCGATATCGTACTTCGGCTGGTTAATCGACGACAACTCCGGACGCGCCACCAACGTGTACGTCGTGTTGTTTGATGAAATAATCTCCAAGTCCTCCGGCACCTTGTACCCCGCGTCCTGCACCGCGTTCAAGATTCCAAGTGCCACTTCGTCCTCGTAGGCCACCACGGCCTGGGCCTTCTGCTCGATAATTTGGGCAGCCAACTTCTGACCCGCAGCATAGCCCTTTGCCCCCGTGAACACCAGGCTTTCATCAAAGCTTTCGCCCGCTTCTTCCAAGGCCTTCTTGTAGCCCTCCAAACGGAACTTCTCGTCAATTGTCCGGTCCTTTGAACCAAGCACTAAGGCCACACGACTGTGGTTTTTGTTCAAAAACTTCGTCGTGATTTCTTGAAAAGCTGCCGTATAATCAATGTTCACGGATGGCAAAGCACCATCCCCGGCCACTGATCCAGCCAGAACAACCGGAACCCCAGTTGCTCGAACGGCCGAAAGGACCTTTTCTGACAACTTCGTTCCCATGTAAATAATGCCGTCCACCTGCTTTTGCGCCAGGTTCTTGATGGCCGTCATCGCCTGCTCTTCCTCATCGTCCGTATTCGTCAACAGCACGTCGTACTGGTACATACGTGCGATGTCGTCGATTCCGCGGGTGAGCTCGGAGTAGAAAAGGTTCGTGATATCTGGAATCACCACCCCAACCGTCGTCGTCTTCTTTGACGCAAGACCACGGGCCACGGCGTTTGGCTGGTAGCCCAATTCTTCGATGGCAGCCAACACCTTATCACGGGTGGCTGGCCGAACACTATCCGAGCCGTTCACAACGCGGGAAACGGTTGCGAGTGAGACCCCGACCGCTGCGGCCACGTCATAAATTGTTGCGTTTTTCTTCTGTTCGTCCATCGTCTTTTCCACCCTCTTTTGAAAGCGCTTTATTCTTAAAATATCTTAGCAAAAAAAGCACGGGGTCGCAAATTGTCCCGTGCTTTTCTAAATTACTGTTTTGTTTCAAGTGGGTCACGTGCGCTGACTTTAAACGGCCACTTTCTGAGGTGGTTGGTGAGGTTTTAAGCGGGGCGCGTGCGCTGGCTTTAAACGCCCGCCATTTTGAGGCAGCTTTATAAAAGTCCGTCGCGTACCCTGGCCTTAACGGCAGTCATTTTGAGGCGAGCTTTATAAAAGTCGGTCGCGTGCGCGACCAATCCACATCAAGCCGTTCGATAGCTTCAGGCCGGCCTAGTCATCCTTTTTCACTAAGGTGAGCTTTCCTCGGCAGCGACCACAACGGTAGCGCTTCGTATCCACCGGCCTGGCCCGGTCAAAAAGATGACCGTTTGAACAGGTGTAGTGGTACTTGCGTTTTACCGTGCGCCTTGCCCCAACGTCTGGTGCGTAGCGCGAACCGCCAACCTGCTTTAACAGGGCTTTGAAGTCCGCATCGGCATGCTTGTAGCCCCGCCCCAGCAAATGGAGGTGGTAGTGGCACAGCTCGTGTTTGATGATAGCATCAAAGTCCGGTTGATCTTTCATCTTGGGATTAAAATCCAGGTGATGATCTTTCAGGTGGTAGCGACCGCCAGTCGTTTGCAAACGGGCGTTCCACACCGCTTCATGGGTGAAAGGACGGTTGAAGGCGGTGATGGAAATCGATTCCACCTGCTGCTGGAGCGCAGCCTGCATTGGGGTGCCTAAGCTCGTCTGGTCCCCCTGGCGTTTTTTAGTTGGACGCGCAGGATGCGGTTGGCGTGATGTTGGGGAGGGCACGGGACGGGCCCGTTTTTTCGTAAAAAACTTACTTACCCTGGTGCGCATACACGTAATCAGTCACCTGGTTCAGCGTCGTCAAGTCGTCCAGCTCCTCGTCCGGCACTTCCATGTCGAACTCGTCTTCCAACTCCACCACTAATTCGACCACGTCAATTGAATCCGCGCCGATCTTCTCCACGAAGTCCGCGTTTGGTTCAATCTTGTCCGCAGAAATCGCAAAACGATTAGCAACTTCATCTTTGATTTGCTCGTAAATTTGCTCCTTCGATAAGGCCATTGAACATTCTCCTCAAGGTTTTAAATCGAGTCTTATACTAACACAAAAATCAGTCAATTGTCCGACTTATTTTGCCGCCTTCTTCACCTTCAGCTTATCGGCGTTTTCCTTAATGAAGTCCGTCGTCTTTCCAACAAGGTTTTCTTCCACCATCGTCTGGATTTGACCCATTGAGTTTGCCACAGCGTTTGCCTTTGCTGAACCGTGCGTCTTCACAACCGGTGCCTTCACACCAAGCACCACGGCTCCCCCGTTTTCCTGGAAGTCCATCTTGTGCTTCATCGCCTTCAATGCCGGCTTCAACAACAAGGCTCCCAAAAGGCCACGGATTCCTGAACCCTTAATGGATTCCTTAATCTGCCCCATCATCGTCAAGGCCGTTCCTTCAATGGCCTTCAACGTCGCGTTTCCTGAGAATCCGTCCGCAACGACCACGTCAGCCGTTCCTTCCATGATTTCACGTGACTCCACGTTACCCAAGAAGTTAAAGGCATCCGTGTTCTTCATCAACTGGTGGGCTTCCTTGTGGACGTCGTCACCCTTATCTTCTTCCCCACCGTTGTTCAACAAGCGAACGCGTGGGTTGTCGATGCCCATAACGGATTCCGCGTAGAAGGTTCCCAAGATACCGTACTGGTACAAGTGTGATGGCTTGTTTTCAGCGTTTGCGCCCAAGTCCATGAACACGAATTCCTTGTGTGGTCCGCCAAATGCTGGAAAGGCCGTTGCCAAGGCTGGACGTTCCACTCCGCGGATACGGCCAACGATGAAGATGGCTGATGACAAGATTGCCCCCGTGTTACCAGCTGAGAAAAGCGCGTCGGCCTTTCCTGCCTTCACGGCGTTTGCGGCTTGGACCAATGATGAGTCCTGCTTTTCCTTCATCGCCTTAACGGGTTCATCCCCCATCGCAATCACTTCGTTCGTTGGAATAAGTTCCAAACGTTCCATGGATTGAATCAAAGGCTTCACTTCACTTTCCGTTCCAAAGAGCATGAATTCCAGGTCCTTGTAACGGTCACGGGCCATTTCAACACCCTTCACGATTTCTTCTGGGGCGTGATCGCCACCCATGGCATCAATTGCAATCTTAATCAAAACATTTCTCCTGTAGTCTCAGTTATTCATTATTAATTTTCATTTGTATTAGTCAGACCCGGACGGTAAAAGTCCGACCCGGACCAGGCCCACTTTGCTGGCGCTCTTAGTCAAAGTGGCGGAAGGAAGCCATTGTCTTTGAGAGATGTTCAACCAAAGCCTGGTTGTCTTCCTCGCGGTCCCAGCCGTCTTCTCTAACGAGGTTCAAAGCCTCCTCCTGGGCGATGGTGAGCATCGTCAAATCCTTTACAGGATCGCCCACTTGGAACTCTGGAACACCGGCCTGCTTCGTTCCTAGAATATCACCAGAACCACGAAGCTCCAAGTCTTTTTGCGCTAACTCGAAGCCGTCGGTCGTGTCGACCAGGGCCTGCAAGCGCTCTTTTCCGTATTCCGTTTTTGGATCAGCCAGCAAAATCGTGTAGGACTGGCGGTCACCACGACCAACACGGCCACGAAGCTGGTGGAGCTGCGCCAACCCGAAACGGTCGGCATCAAGAATCAGCATAATCGACGCGTTTGGCACGTCGACCCCAACTTCGATAACGGTTGTCGAAACAAGAACTTGAACTTGGTTGTCCGAGAAGCCGGCCATCAAGGCGTCCTTATCTTCCTTTGGTAAGCGACCGTGCAGCAAACCGACCGTGTATTCCTGCAGCTCGTCCTGCAAATCTTGGTAGACCGCCGTCACGTTTTGAACGTCCAGTGATTCCGACTCTTCAATCAGGGGTGTGACGATGTAAGCCTGTGCCCCCTTGGCCAACTCTTCCTTCAGCATGGCCAAAGCCTGGTCGTATTGACGGTTTGGCAGTTGCTTCGTGATAATCTTCTTTCG
This sequence comes from Fructobacillus broussonetiae, assembly GCF_018437275.1. Classification (GTDB taxonomy): domain Bacteria; phylum Bacillota; class Bacilli; order Lactobacillales; family Lactobacillaceae; genus Fructobacillus; species Fructobacillus broussonetiae. Next base: position 71,802 of record NZ_JAAMFK010000004.1, on the reverse strand, counting down.
CCCAGCCGGCAGCTCGTCAATCACGGAAACTTCCATCTCGCCGTAGGCCGTAATGGCCAAAGTCCGAGGAATCGGTGTGGCGGTCATCGCCAGGATGTCCGGGTTGACCCCACCCTCACGTAACTTTGCACGCTGCTTCACTCCGAAGCGGTGCTGTTCGTCAATCACAGCAACGCCCAGGTGGTGGAAGTGTACGCCCTCTTGCACAAGGGCGTGGGTTCCAACGACAACGTCGATGTCGCCGTTTTCAAGGTCTTCCAGAATCTGGCGACGTTGCGCAGCCTTCAATCCGGAGGTCAACAGTTCCACGCGCAAATCGATGCCCGCAGCATCAAAGAGCTTAGCGAGCCCCTTTGCGTGCTGCTGGGCCAGGATTTCGGTTGGCGCCATGATGGCAGCCTGGTTTCCGGCTGTTACCGAAGCAAACATGGCAATGGCAGCGACCACCGTCTTACCGGAACCAACGTCTCCTTGCAGCAAACGGTTCATGTGCTGTGGCGAAGCTTGATCAGCGAGTATCTCGTCAACCACTCGGTTCTGCGCATTGGTCAGTTCGAATGGTAAGGCTTTGATAAAGTCAGAGACGGCCTTACGATCGTAGTTCAGCGCTTCGCCTAAGAAACGCTGGTCGGCCTGCTTAATGAGTTGCAGGCGCATCTGAAAAAGGAAAAACTCCTCGAAGGCAGCCGAGCGACGACCAGCCTTCGCCTCGATTTTGTCATTTGGAAAATGGCTGTATTCAACCTGCTCGTTTTTGTCTAACAAGCGGTACTTCTCGCGAAGGTGCTTTGGCACCAAGTTATCCATCTGACCGCGAACTTGGCCCCAGGCCTGTTCCACGAGTTCAGCCACTGTCTTAGCCTTAATGGCTTTTGAAACCGGGTAGATGGGTGACAGGCCATCAATCGATGCTGGCACCAACTTAATGGCAGTCATCGCTGCCCGTGCAGCGTTGTACGTTCCATAGACTGCAACTTCTTGTCCAACCTCCAGGTTCTTGGCAATCCAGGGTTGGTTAAAAAACGTCACGCGAACGTTTTCCCGGTCAACCAACAGACCAATCACCGTTTGCGAACGCTTCCCAAAGCGTCGCACAACGGGTGGTGTGGATATCACACCCTTGAAGGTCACCTTTTCACCATCCATTGTTTGGGATGGTAAGCGCTCGCCCATGTCATCGTAACGGAAGGGATAGTAGGACAGCAGATCATAAATGGTAAAAATTCCTAAGTCCTGCAGGGCCTGTAGACGCTTAGGCCCGACTCCGGACAAAACGTCGACTGAATCTTCAACTGAAATGGCCATAAGCACCCCCCTCTTTGATAAGAAATATTTTACCACCAGTAATCGAGAAAAGAAACGCGCGCAAGGTACGTCCTCGACTTTTTCAGGCAACAAAAAAGCCGCTGCAAAATGCAGCGACTCAAATAACTCGATTAGTGAATGTAAACCGTCACAACGGTTACCAATCCGAAGATAACCCCCGGAATATTAGAAATGATGATTGGCCAATCCTTGTAAGTCTTGCACCAACCGTACCCAACCCAAAGGGTGGCGTTAATCATCGCAACCAATGGCTGGAGTGGGTTAACTGGATTTCCAGAGAAGTTAGCCTGGATCTGTGGGATGTATGAAACGTACATCAAGATACACATTGCCGTTGCAATCTTTGAGAACAACTTCAGCATCTTAATCCGACGTTCATCAACAACCTTTCGTTCATCGGGATGAACAAAATTATCTACACGCATTCCCATGAATTATATCTCCTATTCCATTATTCGCTTGAATAATTGCTTATAGTATAACACATATTTATACAAAATAGGCCAATTTGCTCAATATTTATTTTGTCAAAAAGGCTCAATAGAAACTTTTATATTCTTTTAATGTTACTTTGATAGCCAACTTGCTCACTTTTTTACAGGTTGTATTATTATTCTACACAGTTTCTGTAACATTCATTATCAGAATAATTTTTGGCGTGCTGTGGAAATATAATGAAGACAGAAATTTTTCTCCATCAAAACCATAACCACTAACTTCCGACGTATAATCCCGCGAAGGGAAAAAGAAAGAGAATTTATTCGCTTCTAAAGTATAACCCAACGATTGACAAGGAAAGGAAGGACTAAATGACGGTACAAGAAACAAGAAAGCCAAATGACTACGTGACTCACCAAGAATTCCAGGACTTCACTCATAAAATTGAACGTTCCCATGATAAATTAACGAATGAAATGGCCATTTTACGTAAAGATATGGAAATTCAAGGAACTGTCTTAAACGGTAAAGTCGATAACTTAAGTCTCATATTAGATAAAAAACTAGCCTGTTCGAACCGGAACCAAATTATTGGTGTCGTTACAATCGTCGCTGCTATTTTAGGACTATTCTTTAGCAGCAGATGAAAGTAAAGGAGAAAACACATGACGGATTCAAAGAACAATAACCATGTCACGCAAAACGAATTTAAACTGCTAAGTAAAAGTATTGATGAACGTTTCCAAAAAGTCGATGAACGATTCGATAAAGTAGACCAACGTTTCGATAAAATCGATCAGCGTTTTGAGAAGGTCGATCAACGTTTTGATAAGTTAGAAGAACGTCAAAACGACATGCAAAAAGACATCGCCGATTTAAAAACCACAACAAGCGTTCTCAGTGAAAGAATCGAGTCGCAAAACACTAAGCTTGATTCAATTATCAAAGGAATGGAAACAATCGAGTATAAGCTGTCTGATCAAATATCTAGCAAGATATCAAAGCTTGGCTTTGGTCTTACGACGCTTTTGGTTAGTTGCCTTGGTTTCTTCTGGTGCAAACGCTAAATCAAAAAAGGCATGCAGCATCGAGCTACATGCCTTTTTATTCCATCTTTTTTCAAACAAAAAGCCCGCTTCCAGTCACACTGAGAAACGGACGTACATAGAGGTGGTAACCGGAATCGAACCGGTGATCAGGGTGTTGCAGACCCATGCCTTACCGCTTGGCTATACCACCATTAAGCGTTAAACAACGCTTATGATTATAAAGAAAGATGAGCTAAATATCAAGCGCTTCAGCCCAGCAAATTCAGATTAACGAAAGCACGTTACCCCAACTTGTTGTCTAAAAGAATTTGGTCCATCTCTTTTTGAATTTCAGGTGTCTTCTTCCATTCAGGGAAGTGATCACACTCAATTGGCAATTCCTCGTAGGTTTCATTAAGGTAGGCTTCGACTTTTTCCAAGTGGGAAGAACGCGGAACGTTCATCTTCAAGATACGGACTTCCTTGATGAAACCGTGGTCCGCTGCGTATTCTGCGCGGGAATTCTCCGTAACATTTCCTAACTCATAGTAGACGGAACCGTCGTTACGAGTAATTTCTTCAATCAACGTAAATGTCTGATTCATTTAGAATCTCCCTTCCTTCTTTTGCAAAAGCATGTTCAACCAAGTAGTTTGCCACCAAAATAGCCGCGAGGATTCCAAGCATTCCGAGGAGCATGGTCACCACTTCAAAAATCAGCAACTTCGCGTTCAGAAATTCCGCAAGCGAATAGTGCAGGCGGAAGAACCAGACAAACAGCGGAATGTTTGCACCAAGCATCCCGAAGAACAGCGTGTTAATCGCCGTCCCGAGAATTTGAGAACCAATGACCTGTCCCTGCTTCTTCAAGTTTTTCAGGCTAATTTCAGGTGTCCGTTCAACCACCTCAAAGAGATCGGCTGTCACGGCCATCGCGGCTTCCGCAATCGCACCAAGCGCTGAAATGACCATAACGATGACGGCCAGGTTACTAAAGTCAATGCCGACCGCCATTGAGAGGCCTTCCAACTCATCCGAGTTCTCCAAAGTGTAGCCTTGCAAGTAGCCCAGGTATTCAGCGAGATAGGCCAAGCAGATGATGAAGCCAAGCACGACAATCGCCGACTGCCAGGTGATGGTTAAAACGCGGCTCCGCCCAGTTGATAGAAAAATCGCAACGGATAGAATTAACACGGACATCACAACGAGCACAACGAGTGGTGAAAATCCCCAGTTAACCAGTGTGATAAGCAAGAACAATAAGAAGCAGTTTAAGAAGAGTCCCAAGAATGTGAGCATCCCCTGCTTCTTACCAATCCAAAAAAGTGACAAGAAGAGCAAAATGATTAACAGTAAAATCGCATTCATTTTGCTACCTCCTTTTCCTTGGTCAGACGACGTGCAGCCAGGAAGGCTGTCACCGGAACAGCCCAAACAATTCCAAGAGCAGAGACCACCGTCTGTAGGATACCTAAGTTCATTGCCTGATCCAAGATATAACTCCAGTTATTGCCATTTCGAAGCATCAACACAACCATCGGAATGGTTTCAGCAATGAAAATCATGAAGAGCACGTTTGTTAAGGTACCTAAGATTTCCTTTCCGATAGACAAACCGGACTTATAGTATTCCGAAAAGGTCCGGTTTGCTGACTCACGCTGCATTCCAAAAAGACCTGCAACAATGTCACCCGACTCGTCCATAACAGCGCCAAGGACACCAATGACAGCCTGGCTGTAGAAGATTGGTGCGGGTACCTGGGTCACGTAAGACATCGTCTCAAAGTGAACGCCAGCACCCCCGGTGACCGTCATCGCCAAAGCCATCGCGACAAGCGCTAACAAGGTCGCCAGGCAAGTCGACACCCAGGTGATGAAGGCCTGTTTCGTTCGACCGAGAACGAATACCAGAGCAATGGCTGATAGAAGCACGGCCAAAATAACAAAAAGAGCGAGTACCGGCAGTGATCTTGAACGAGCGTCCCAGATGACAACCGATAAGAACAACATCGCGTTGAATACTAATGCCAGGGTTAAATAAGAGAACTTCTTTCGTCCGGAAGCCATGTACAAGCCCGTTAACAATAAGGCTACCAAGCCAAAGAGGAGCGAATCACGCTTGGGCATGTCGACTTGGTACTGGCTACCAATTTTACTCAATAGCAATTGGTCATGTACCCGATAACGACTACTTTCAGCCTTGGAGGACAGGTAGTCGTTTTCGATTTCAACCACTTTATTCGAGCGATTGATGACTTTGACTTTTAACGTTTGTTTATAAGATTGATCTTGATTTCCGTGTTCATCTTGGCTATCGGAAACAAAGCTGGTCTTTTGAGACAGCACTTCACCAACCGGCTGTTGGTAAAAAGCACTGTCCATTCGACCAAAGAAAAAGAAGAGCAAGGCCATTCCAAGCAGAATGGCTGCTTTTTTAATGACTGCTTGCATAAGTAACCTTCTTTATTAACGCATCAAACGACGGTTTTCACCACTCATTTGGAGTGGTTCAGACAAGAAACGCACACGTTGCATCAAACGAGCCGCCTTCCCCTGCTCAACACCATCTTTGGTTTGGGCCAAGTAATCCTGCAACCCATCCATTTCAAAGTTTGACGTGAAGCAAGTCGTCAGTTCGTGTTGCATCCGGTATTCCAAAATAACACCTAAGATAGCGTCACGCGACCAAGAAGTTAACGTATCGGCACCAATATCATCGATAATCAAAACCGATACTTGCTTCATTTGATTAACCATCGTTTTCAATGATTCATCATTTTTCTTCTTAAACGTGGCCTTGAGATCTTCAATGACCGATGCCCAGTGCACCATCATCACAGGAATTTCATTGTTTGCTAAGGAATTGGCAAAAGCCCCCATCAAGAAGGTTTTCCCAACCCCAAAATCACCAGAAAGGTACACACCAGGGATAAAGCGGTCACTTTTTGTCTGCTTCTTTTCAATCAAATGGCTCAGTGTATCCGCCACGACGTTCATGGCTTTTGCTCGTCCTGAGTCCTGCACGAAATCTTGGACAACTTCACTTAAATCAGCCTTAAGGGCAGACTTTGGAACAGCAAAGGCGGTCAACAATTGCTTTTGCTTCATCTGCTTTACCAACTGCTTTGTTGGTTCATAAGAAACGTGTGGATAGCCCTTTTCAACAACTAAAGTTGGACGATAGCCAGGATAAAGTGCCTTTTTGGGGTCTTGTTCCCGACTCTTTTCCCGCATGAATTCAAAGAGGTCCATCATGGAAACCACGAGGGCGTCTTGCTTCAATTCACTTTGGTGTTCGGTCCAGAACTGTTGAATGTCTGGATCCGCTTGAATCCGCTTTAAAGTTTGCGCGGTGGCACCCTCCGTCATCGCGGGGTAGCGCTTCATAAATTCTTTCAGAACGGTTCCTAAGTCTTGCATGAAAATCAATCCTTTTTCTTGTACTTGTTCACGATGTCGAGCGTTCGCTTAACGGCCTCTTGATCAACCGAATCCTGCGTTTCCTTGTTTTTAGCAAAAGCAGGTTCCTGCTTCGTTGGTCGATTTGACCAGTTACGTGGTCCTCGTGAATTCGCCAAGCGTTTCTTTTGGTAGGCTTCAATGGCTGCGACCGCGTCTTGCACAGTCTGCACGTTGTTTTTACCCCAATCATTTGCGATTGTGTCCATCGTTTGCCTTGATAAGACGGCGCGGTCCAAGTTGATCAACACATGGTAAATCATAATGTTAATAACAGGTACAGGGAGCGTCTTTTTGTTAATTAAGTAAGACAACGTTGCTGACTCATCACTCGAGATAAAGCCGTTGTTTCGCTGCTTAATGTCGTTTGCAAACTCAAACGGGGACAGCGCGTTGGCTGAATCAAACAATGCTTGGAGTTGTTTCTTTTGGGCAGCGCTTTTTGGCGCCATCATTTTCTTTGGCTGGCGCGTTCCAGACGTTTGTTCCGTTATTGATCCTTGTTCAGGAGCACTTTTGGTTGACAGTTTATTCTTGTTCAAATCCGCCATCTGTTCGCTTTGACGGCGACTATCCCAGTTTTGCATCAAGTAGGCAAAGAAAGCCTTCTTATTCAAATCGTGGTCGTCTAAGTTAATCGAACGCGTAATCGCCGTTGCCATCTCAGATTCGTTCAATCCGTAGAGGACCTGCTGGGTCATGATGAGGTCGAGGTACTGATCGAGGGTTTCCTTCGTCGTTCCGTGCACGAGTTCGCACATCCCGACAAAGTCAAACCCGACCTTGCCCCAGTCTCCCGCTTCTACTGCAGCCGTACCATCCGCCACACTCACCGTCGGCTTCTGTGTAGCTTCGGGCATGCCAAAGACTTTTAGGAAGGAAGCCGACTGGTCAACTTCATCGTTTAACGGCTTCCCCTTGCGCCCCTGGTAGCGCTGAGCTAACGCCAGGTAGCGTTCTTCACCAACGTAGTGGAAGAGAAGTCCTGAGAGCAAGTCTTCCTTGAAAAAGGCAGCGGCTGTCAAAGGACGCTTTAAAACATAGCGGTAGCTTGCAGAACCCATGGCAGTGCCAGAATACGATTTCAAGAGTGACACTGCTTCTAGCGCGTGCCTGGCACGAACGAGATCAGGGACGGACATGGAAAGAGAATCCATGATCAAGTAGTGGTCGCTAAAGGAACGCTTTCCCTTTAGCTCCATACCCGCTTCTTCTTCAACCAAAAACTGGTAGAGCGCAAAGGCCTTAGGCCCCAAAAACGGCATGTATAAATTGAAAACCAAGCCCAAATCGGCAGCAGAAATCGAGCTATCAGCGCCTAAAACAAAGGGCGTGCTTGCTTGAAATTCTGTTGTTTGCTGCTCAACCATTTAGTTCTCCTTCAAAGTTTGTAAGTAGGCTGAAACCTGCTTTTGTAATTCTTCTTCCGTTCCGTTGTTTTCAATGACAACGTCTGCTTTTTGTTTCTTTTCGGCATTTGGCATCTGTGACTTAATCCGAGTCTGGGCCGCCCATTCTTCCAATCCATCACGGGCCATTAAGCGGTCGAGTTGAACGCGTTCGTCCGAGACAACCACGACAACTTGGTCGAACCAGCCACTCTGGTCATATCCTTGTTCAAAGTAAAGCGGAATCGCACAGAAAACTACTTCTTCGCCCTTCATTTTAAAAAACGAAAGCGAGTCCTGAATGCTTGAGCGAATTTCTGGCGCCGTAATGTTGGTGAGCTCTTTTAACAAAGCTGGGTTGGAAAAGACTTTTTCACCCAAGGCCTTCCGGTCTAAAACACCATTTGAAATGATTTGGTCGCCAAAGGCAGACTTAATTTCTTCCAGGGTGTGTGTTCCAGGCTCAACCACTTGGCGGGACACTAAATCGGCATCAATCACCTTGTACCCAGCGTTTCGGATTTGATTCGTCACAAAGGACTTACCTGAGGCAATGCCTCCCGTAATCGCAATGACTCTCATTTCAATACCCCTTCAATTGCTTTTGAAAATACTTGTGTTGAGTAGACCACGCGGCAAGTGTTGATGTAGGGCGTGACAAAAATGTAGCCCAAACCAAACGTTAACAAACCGAATAGGTGCCAACCGATAAAGGACAATTCAAGCAAGAATAGTTCCCGTTTGCGCCCGCTCATCACGCGTCGTGAGATGGTGATGTAGTCCGTCAAAGACGCTTGCTTACGGTCGAAGAGCAGATCCATCTTGTAGGCGTAATAGGTCTGCGAGTATGAAAAGACCTTTACAATGGCTGGCAAAATCAACAAGGACCAGAAGAAGAGTAAAATCTTCGAAACGAAAGCGAGTAGGAAGGCTGGGAAGAAGGTCTTGAATGAAAAGGCCTGTAAACCAGAAGCCCATGAAAGCTTTCGATCAGGCTTTTGAAAGGCATCGATAATCGCCCACTTTGCCGACCAGGAAACCAAAAGGGCAATGGCCCCAGACACCGTGCGTGAGAAGTACAGGTCAGCACCCGAATCGCTCACCCCCGACTGGGACAAAACGTATCCCCGGTAGAACATGTAAAGCGTAAAGACTAACATCCCCGTTTGAATCAACTGCATGAAGATGATGGGCCAAGTCGCTTGGAGTCCCTTTTTGAAGTGTTCTTTTAATTGTTTTTTAGCGGTCACTTTGACGCGCTTACGTGAAATTGGTTCAACTTGTAGCATAACGATTTTTTTACTTTTTCTTTTGGCACTTTGGACAGAAGGTCGTGCCTCGCTGGGCCACCTTAATCTTCTTCAAAGGTGTTTCACAGCGTCGACATGGCAACCCTGCCCGACCGTATACGTCGAGTTCGTTTTGGAATTTGCCGACCTCTCCAAAGACGTTGGAGAAGGAGTGGACCGTTGTTCCGTGGTGCTTTGTGGCCCGGGCAATTTCGTTAATGATGTTTTCTCGGAGTTCGCGAATCTTTTGGCTCGAGATCTTATCCGTTGTCGTTTCGGGATGAATTCTCGTCTGCCAAAGCACCTCGTCGGTATAGATGTTACCGAGTCCGGCGATGTTTGACTGGTCAAGCAAGAAGGGCTTAATCAGTCGCTTCGACTTCTTGAAGATTTCCTTCATGTAGTCGAGACTTAAGGTCTCTTCCGTTGGTTCGGGACCAAGATCCTTCAAACCCGAAACCTGTGTCATTTCGTCACCCGTTTTCACCAGGGTCATACGACCGAAACGACGGGTGTCATTGTAAAAAAGGACGCGATCGTCTTTTAACGTAAAAATGACCTCGGTGTGTTTGTGAGGTGTTGACCCCTTTGGTTCCACCGAGTACTGCCCTTCCATGCGAAGGTGAGAGACGATGGTCTCGTTGCCGGATAGACGGAAAAGTAAGTACTTCCCGCGACGCTCGATGGCCTCGATTGTTCGACCGACCGGTTCTTGCTGGAAGGCCTTCAAATCAGAAGTCACCGCCTTTGGATAGGGTAGGTCAACTTTTTCGATGATGGCCTCCTTAACCAAGGCGGTCAAACCACGACGAACCGTTTCGACTTCTGGTAATTCAGGCATGTCTCTTCCTCCGGCAATCCTTTTTTCAACGTCTTTTTTAGCACTCATTATGCACTATAAAAAGAGCGTACACACTTTCATATTTTAGCATAGCGCCCCCTAAATAACAGGCGTACTCGCCCCCTTTTTTGAATGTAATTCTGAAAAAAGTTTAGTAAAAATTACTTTTCTTTTAACATGGGAAAATCAGCATGACAACGGGTGCAAAGTTTTCTATAATAAAAACAACGTTTTTGCTTTAAAAAAATGAATTCTTTTAAAAAATTCAGTCGAAACTTGGGAGTATCATGGCACAGGAAAAACAAGCAGCATCAAAAATGGGGTTCTTCTCCCTTATTTTGTTTGGGATTAACGCGATTATCGGTTCAGGAATCTTCTTACTTCCATCAACTGGTATGAAGCTTTTCGGTCCCGCAAGTATCCTGGTCCTTCTCTTTGATGCCGCGCTCGCTTTTTGCATTGCTCTTTGCTTTGCGGAATGTGCCAGCTATTTTAAAGAAACCGGTGGCGCGTACGTCTATGCCAAAGAGGCCTTCGGACACTTTGTCGGCTACGAGGTTGGTTTTGTGACCTGGGCAATTTGGATTATTGCGGAAGGAACGATGTACACCGCCTTTGCAACGGCTTTGGGTGGTATCTTTCCCGCCTTGGCGAACCCGAGTGCCAAGATTATCATTATCGTTAGTCTCTACCTCTTCTTGATCACCTTAAACATCTCTGGTGTTCGCCTCACCACCATCATTTCTAACGTGGTGACCGTTGGAAAACTCACGCCAATTCTGTTGGTTATCATCGTTGGACTTTTCTTTATCAAGCCCGCACACTTTGACCCCTTCTTCATTTCGAAGCTCACGACGGTGCCGAATTTTGCAACGGCGGCGATTACTCTGTTCTACATTTTCTCTGGTTTTGAGCGAGTGGTTATCACGGCCGGTGACATGAAAAACGTGCAGAAGAACCTGCCACGCGCCCTGTTGATTTCACTTGCAACGGTCGTAACGGTCTACATTCTGGTGATGGTCACTTCCATCGGTGTCCTAGGTAATCAGCTCGCCACTTCAACGGTTCCACTGAGAGACACCTTCCAGGCCGCCGCTGGTAACTTCGGTGGCCACCTCATCTCCCTTGGAACACTACTTTCCATCGGCGGGCTCTGCATCGCCTCATCCTTCGTTTCACCGCGTTCGGGGGTCGCCTTGGCAGAAAATCGGATGATGCCAGTCGTCCTAAAGAAGAAGAACCGACGTGAGGCGCCCTTCGTTGCTATCCTAGTTTCGGGAACCGCTTCGCTTATCATTGCCCTTTCCGGATCATTTGCGGTGTTAGCACAGATTTCGGCTGTCTCTCGCTTCGCCCAGTTTATTCCAACCATTCTAGCGGTTCTTGTCTTCCGTAAAAAGAGGGCACACGACGGAAACGGTTTCCGAATTCCGTTTGGACCACTCATCCCCATTGTCGGATTGTTGGCTTCCTTCTGGCTGCTCAGCCATGTTGCACCAAGCAATTTACTCTGGGGACTCGGTGCGTTAGTCCTGGCCGTTCCCTTTTACTTCTTAGCAATGAAAAACAAGGCCAACTAAATCGGCGACAGTCTAAGACGACATGAAGAAGCCACTTATCTTCCAAATATAAAAAGCCACGCTTTCCTTAGCGTGGCTTTTTTTCTTACAAATTAGTCTCTTTTTTGCGCCCATTTAGGCTTACCCTTGTTTTTCTTCTTACGGGCTTGGTGCTTTTGCTTCACCTTCTTTTGGGCCTCTGGATCGTTTTTCTTGCGAGCTGCAGCCTTCTTAGCCGCAAAGCCTTGACCAGGTCTCTTAACAGAAGAAGCACCATCATTAGAACGCTTAACCTGTGACCGTGCACCCGGCTTTTGCTTCTTCGTTGAGGCAATCGAGCGTGGTGCTAGTTCGTCTGCGACACGGTCATCACCTTCCTTGCCACCATCATCTTCCCAATCAGCAAAGCGATCACGACGCGCAGCAGAAGCCGCCTTCGTCTTCTTGTCATCAACGGATGCCCAAGAGAACTTATCCAATTCCAATTCGTCAGGAAGGTATTGCTTCAACAGTCGAATGTCGTGGCCGTTTCCAAGCATCAACACCTGACCAGGCATGCCGGCACGACCGGTACGACCAGAGCGGTGCAAGTAGGCCGTCAAGTTACGTGGCACCTGCGCGTTTACGACGAGTGGCAAACCGCTAATATCCAGTCCACGACCAGCAACGTCCGTGGCCAAGAGCAAGTCCAGCTTGCCCTTCTTGAAGGCCTGCAAGGCGTCTGCTCGCTTCAAGTGGGACTTCTCGTTGTTTCCAACGGACATCACGGAGGCGTGTTCGTGACGCAAAGCTGCCTGTGCGGCAACCAAGGCGTTGATGGAGTTGAAGAACACGAGGGCTTGAACGTGACGACGGGCCAGTTCGATTAAGACCTTGTGGCTTGAACGAGCGTCAACGTGCAAGTAGGTGTGCGCGATTTCCTTTGGCGACTGTTGGCCAACGGAAACGGGCTTTACGGACTGACCGAAGAGTTCTTGCACCCAGGCCAGATTGACACCAGAAGTGGCAGAAAAGAGTGTGACCTGCTTCAAGTTTGGCAAGTTGTCAGCCAACTTTTCCAAATCGTCTTTGTGTTCGTCTGTCAACGTCGCGTCGGCTTCGTCCACCACCAACATCGAGAAGTTGTTGGTCTTCAAGGCCTTTCCGTCAATCATCGTTTGAATCCGGCCAAGCGTTCCAACCACGACGGCTGGCTTTTCCTTCTTTAACTTGTCGGCCTGGCGCTTTCCATTCGCACCACCGATCAAGGCAGCGACTTTGACACCAATCAAAGCAGCATAAGGGCGAATCACTTGGGCCAACTGCGCACCCAATTCCTGGGAAGGCGCCAAGATTAAGAGTTGGTGGCCCTTCTTTGACAAATCAAGACGTGACAGCAAAGGCAAGGCGAAGGCCAGGGTCTTTCCAGAACCGGTTGGTGCCAAACCAAAGAGGGATTCCCCTTCGCTCAAGCGTTCGAATAAGGCCTCTTGAATGGGCGTTTTTGCCTTGAAGTTCTTGTCAAACTCGGCGGTTAATTCGGGTAAAATCATATCGTTCTCCATGAAGGATAGCGCTTGCCACCCTTTTTAAATTATTATAAAAGTCGCCTCCGCACCCGTCCCGCTCCTAAAGGAGCGAAACCGGTACGCACGCTCTTTGCACAACGGCCCGTGGGGCATCACAGCCCCCGGGCCAGACTTAATCCTGCTAAAAAAACCTGGTCGCCCAGGTTTTTTCTTAATCAGAATATTCAAAGACAAAGTTTGTATTGTTAACGCGAACGTCGTCGCCGTCCTTTGCACCGGCGTCACGGAGCATTTGATCAACACCCATGTGGCGCATCTGGCGGGCAAAGCGCATAACGGTCGCTTCACGCTGCAAGTTGGTCATCGCGGCCAACTTTTCGACTTCCTTACCAGAAATCATCCAGCATGCGTATTCTTGATCCCAGTCAACGGAAAGGTCAGAATTCTCTTCTTCGAACTTGTAAACCTTCTCGTTTTCGGCGGCTTCTTCTTGTACCTTGTAGGCTTCGGCAACGGGTGCCTTGTCCAACATATCGGCGGTTGCGCGCAAGAGTTCGTCAACACCCTTGTGGGTCACGGCTGAAATAGACATAATTTCAGGTGTTTCCTTCAAACCGGAATCAGCCTTTACCTGCTTCACGAATTCTTGGTAGAAGGCTTCAGATTCAGGCATGTCCATCTTCGTTGCCACAACGATTTGCGGACGTTCCAAGATGGTTGGATCGTATTGTTCCAACTCGGTCAAAATCTTACGGTACTGGGTGTAAGAATCCTGTCCTTCAATACCTGACATGTCAACCAAATGGAGGATGACACGGGTGCGTTCCACGTGACGGAGGAACTTGAATCCAAGACCGACACCTTCGGAAGCACCTTCAATCAACCCTGGCAAGTCGGCCATAACAAAGTCACGGTCGTCTGAGAGACGGACCATTCCGATGTTTGGATCAATCGTCGTAAAGTGGTAGGCCGCAATCTTTGGTTTTGCGTTTGAAACAACGGAAAGCAAAGTGGACTTACCGGCGGATGGGAAGCCAACCAAACCAACGTCGGCCAAAACCCGCATCTCCATCTTGATGTTGCGGATTTGTCCAGGTTCCCCGTTTTCAGAAAGTTCAGGCGCTGGGTTAGCCGGCGTGGCAAAGTGGATGTTTCCACGACCACCGCGACCACCGCGAGCAACCAGGAGAGTTTGTCCTTCATGGACCAAATCACCGAGGACTTCACCGGTGTCGGCATCAGAAACAATCGTTCCCTGTGGGACCTTGATGATACGGTCTTCAGCGGAAGCACCGGTCATTCCCTTGGTTCCACCCTTACCACCGGATTGTGCCTTAAAGTGGCGGTTGTAACGGAAGTCCATCAGCGTGCGGAGTCCTTCGTCCACCTTCAAGATGATGGAACCACCGTGGCCTCCATCACCTCCAAAGGGACCACCCATGGCGACAAACTTTTCGTGACGGAAGGAGACGATTCCATCGCCTCCCTTTCCGGCTTTTAATTCTACTTGTGCTTGGTCAACGAATGCCATGAACCGGTTTCTCCTTTTCTTTCAAACATCGTACTTCAGACATATAAGTTTATCACAGAACCGCCTGCTTTACTAGCTGAAAAGTAGCAATATGACTATAATTATACCCTCTTTTGGGCAAATGAAAAAGGTTCTAAAGAAAATAATTTCATACTTTAGAACCTTGAGATTTTCCTTACAAAAATCACGCTTTTATATGTTTTCTTTTCTACCAAAGTCCGACCCGTACCAGATTCAGCATGCAGCGCACTGAATTTGGGCCTGGGGTGCCCCGGACTTGACTAGTTGTAAAGCCAAAAGGCAATCCCGGGAGACAAAGCGTGTCCCTGTTTAAACTACCATCAGGACGCTTTACTTATCCACCTTAGACTGTGATAGTGACCAGTGAACGAGTTGGGCCGTCTTCTTTGACAGTCCTAACTCCTGCAATTCTTCCGGTGAGGCCTGTTCAATCTTAGAAAGCGACCCGAAGTTCGTGAGCAACTTCTGGCGGGTCTTTGGTCCAACACCAGAAATCGCGTCCAAACGAGAAGCCAAGGACTTCTTTGAATGAGACTTGCGGTGGAAGGTGATGACAAAGCGGTGTACTTCGTCTTGAATCCTTTGCAACAAGAAGAATCCCTGGGAACGGTGATCCAAGGGCACAATCTCTTCGGTCTTACCCGAAATCAAATCGGCCGTCTTGTGCTTATCGTTTTTGACCATGGCAGCGACGGGAATGTCTAGTCCAAGCTCGTCTTCCAGCACTTCCTTTGCGGCGTGCAACTGAGCCAGACCACCGTCCATCAGAATCAAGTCCGGCAGGTCGTCGTGTTCTTTTAACAAGCGGGAGTAGCGACGGCGAATCACTTCCTGCGTTTCCGCCCATTCGTCGGCGTGCGTCACCGTTCGAATCTTGAACTTCCGGTAGAGATCCTTGTTTGGACGACCGTCTTCAAAGACGACCATCGCAGACACGATTTCATCCCCCTGTGTGTGCGAGTGATCGAAGGCCTCGATGCGGTGCCCCATAGAGATACCAAGGGCGTCCGTAATTTCCTTCATCGCCGCCGTCGTCTTCTGTTCGTTTAGCTCCATCAAGCGGAACTTTTCTTCCAACGAAATCCGAGCGTTCTTACCAGCCAAATCGAGCAGGTCCTTTTTTTCACCACGGACCGGTGTGCGGACGGGCAAATCCAACGCCTGTGACAACAGGTCAGTATCGATGACGTCAGGCACCAAGACTTCCTTTGGTTTTTGGATGTTCTTTTGCAAGTAGAATTGCTGGATGAAGGTCGTCAGTTCATCCACACCGTCTGAAACCACGGCAAAAGTCTGTTTCGACTGCCGAATCAAACGTGCCTGTCGCAAGAAGAAGACCGAAACGGTCATCCAGCCCTTGTCGAGGTAGTAGTTGAAAAGGTCGCGTGGTGTTGAATCCTTTGAGAGCATCCGCTGGCTTTCAACGGTCTCATCGATGTACTTCAACTGATCACGCAAATCAGCGGCTCGTTCGAACTCCATGTTCTCAGCAGCCGAGCTCATCTCTTCTTGGAGACGACGCTTCACGACCTTGGTGTCACCAGACAAGAATTTCTTAATCTTCTCGACCTGCGCATCGTATTCTTCCTTTGGTACGTGCTTAAAGCAGGCACCCAGGCACTGTCCCATGGAATAGTAGAGGCAAGGCCGTCCCTGACGACCCTTACAACGGCGCAAAGGATAGTTCTTCTCTAAAAAGTGAAGGGTCTCTTGGGCCGCGTAAACGTTTGGGTAAGGCCCAAAGTAAAAGGCGCCGTCCTTCTTCACTTCGGAAACCAAAGCAAGGCGTGGATCCTTTTCCTGGGTAATCTTGATGTAGGGATAACCCGTTCCGTACTTCAAACGGATGTTGTAGTACGGCTTATATTTTTTAATCAGCTCGTTTTCGAGCAAAAAGGCCTCTTTGTCGGAATTGGTTACAATGAAGTCGAAGTCGACGATGTTTGAAACCAGTTCAGCAGTCTTCCACTCGTGGTCCTGCTTAAAGTAGGAGCGGACACGGTTCTTTAGGTTTTTGGCCTTCCCGACATAGATAATTTTCCCCTGGTAGTCCTTCATCTGGTAGGAACCAGGTTCGCTTGGCAAAAGCGACAGTTTTTGTTCAATATGTTTTGAGGTTTTTGCTAGCATAGGTCCATTATATCCTTTTCGCCAGAAAAAGACCGCCCTTACAGGCGGTCTTTTTTAGTAAAAATCTATCGTTTTACTTCTTTTCCATCTGCTTAATCGCAGCTGAGATAAAGCTGTGGTAGAGTCCTTCTGGCTTGTTAGGACGTGAGATGAATTCTGGGTGATACTGAGCAGCAATGAAGAAGTCGTTCTTTGGATATTCGATAACTTCCATCAACTTGTTATCAGGTGATACGGCTGAGAAGAGCATACCGTTATCTTCGAATTGTTGACGGAATTCCGTGTTGAATTCGTAACGGTGACGGTGACGTTCGTCAACTTCAGACTTGTTGCCGTAGGCAGCAGCCGTCTTTGTTCCTTCCAACAAGCAAGTTGGGTAGAATCCAAGACGTTGCGTTCCACCAAGGTCCGTCACTTCGTTTTGTTCGTTCATCAATGAGATAACTGGGTGCTTCGTTTCTGGATCCAATTCGATTGAGTTGGCATCCTTGTAACCCAAGACATCACGAGCAAATTCAACTGAGGCCAATTGCATACCCAAGCAGACACCCAAGAATGGGATGTTGTTTTCACGGGCGTACTTGATGGCTTGAATCTTACCTTCTGTTCCACGGGGACCAAATCCTCCCGGAACCATGATTCCGTCCTTGCCCTTCAAGAGGTCAGCGACGTTATCAGCATTAACCGTTTCAGAGTTGATGTGGTCGATGTGCACATCAGTGTCTTGATCGTAACCACCATGCTTCAACGCTTCGTTAACTGAGATGTAGGCATCAGGCAAATCCGTGTACTTTCCGACAACGGCAACATTGATTTCCTTCTTAGGGTGCTTGATCTTGTCGACCATGGCAGCCCATTCCTTCATGTCAGCTTCAGGAGCATCCAACTTCAAGTGGTCCAAGACAACGTCGTCCATGTGTTGTGCTTGCAAGTTCAATGGGATTTCGTAAAGTGTTTCCACGTCACGTGATTCCACAACGGCTTCCTTTGAAACATCAGTAAAGGTTGCCAACTTTTCAATCAAGCTGTCAGACAATGGCTTTTCAGTACGCAAAACCAACATGTCTGGTTGGATACCAAGTGAACGCAATTGCGTCACTGAGTGTTGCGTTGGCTTCGTTTTTGCTTCACCAGCGGCACGCAAGTAAACCAAGAGTGACGTGTGAATGTAGAAGACGTTTTCTGAGCCGAAGTCAGACTTCATTTGACGCAAAGCTTCGATGAATGGCAATGATTCGATATCACCAACCGTTCCACCAACTTCGACGATAACAACGTCGGCGTCGGTTGATTCTCCGGCCTTTACAATCTTGTCCTTAATAGCGTTTGTGATGTGTGGGATAACTTGAACAGTACCACCGTTGTAGTCACCGCGACGTTCCTTAGCCAAAACTTCTGAGTAGATTCGACCAGTCGTCACGTTTGAGTACATGTTTGTGTTGATGTCCATGAAACGCTCGTAGTGTCCCATGTCCAAGTCGGTTTCAAGACCGTCACCAGTAACGTATGTTTCACCGTGTTGGTAAGGTGACATCGTACCTGGGTCGACGTTGATGTATGGATCCAACTTTTGGATCGCCAACTTCAATCCGCGGTTCTTGAGCAAGCGTCCCAAAGATGCTGCAACAATTCCCTTACCAAGTGAGGAAACAACCCCACCCGTGACAAAAATGTACTTGGTTTGTTTCTTAGTCATACTGCCTCCTGTAGCTCTGCCAAAACTGCCGGTGTCATTCCGATGGGTTACGGTCAACCAGGCTATATATAAAATAGAAAAACTCCCAAGCATTGCTTGGGAGCTATTAAACGTTTTCACAATAATTGTGAGCCCTAATATATATTACTGATTGACCCTATGGATGTCAAGAAATATTCTTTCTTTTTCATTAGTCGGGCTAGACCAGTAGACCAATTTCGACAAATCTTTTTAATTATTCAAATGACGACTATTATGATAACGAATAACGCCTAAAAATTCAAACAAACCATGATAGGATATCAGTGTCACCGAAAACGTCGACTAGTGATAAATTGCTAAAGCAACCATCAGCCGGTCAAAGCGAGAGGATTGCTTTTTTATTTCTATAAATATTCCAATCATTCATAAAAAACCTGCTGCGATCAACAACTCATGTTATACTAGCAATTGAAAAGGACTTCCGGAGGCAACCGGAAGCCCTTAGCAAAGCCGCAAAAACGGCGACTAGTTAATGATTACAAAAGCAACCATCTACTCGTCAAAGCGAGATGGTTGCTTTTTATTTCTTGAAAATTTCCTTGAGGTTCTTGATGATTTCAACTACTTTCGCAGCGGACTCAAGATTCTCAAAAAGAAATTCAAGAAACTCCTGCATGACGCATCCTTTCTCATCGGATTTCACCATACCTCCTCGAAATACAAGTATTTCGGGCATATAACTCACCTCCTTTGGAGGGTCTGCGTCGCCGTCTCGGCTTCTTTGCTAACTGAATTATGCGTGCAGATTTAAGAAAAAGATAGGCCTGTGCCCTAACTAACCAAAAACATTCCGATTCTTCATGAATTCGGCGTGCTTTTTTATTTAACGCCACCTTTCCACCACTTTGTTATAATGATTCTAATAACTAAAGAATGAAGGCTATTTAGAATCATGTATCGGTATCGATCCTTTCTTGGAAGGCACAAGCAGTTTTCCTACATTGCGATTTTGATGGGGTCTCTCACCACAACCGCCATTTTACTCGGCATTAATCAGCAACCACTCGGCAAGAGTAATCCGCAAGCAAGTGGTATCGCTCACTTTACCCGTTTAGATTTGTCAGACATTCCGAGTCAGATGAAGGACAGTCGATTTGCGATGCCAACTTTTGATGCCGATAAAAGCGCACAAAGAATTCCTGACGCAAAGGGAATCGACCCAAAGGACGGACAGGTCAAGCCTCTCTCCCTCTGGGATTCATGGCCCGTCACCGACCAAGATGGTCGCGTGGCTAATTATCACGGTTACCGTTTGACCATCGCCCTTTCAGCCGTTGGAAAAAGGCGGGATAAGAAGGGCGTCAAGATGGCTCTCTTTGCCCAAAAGATTGACGATAAGAAAACGGATCCTAGCTCATGGATTTACTTGGGCTATGTCTTGAATTCCTTTACGGAGGGGACGGACAATCCGGACAAAACGATTAAAAAAATTAACAATGAGTGGTCGGGGTCGTCTGTCATGATGAACCCTGAAGACGACACCATTCGTGTCTTTTACACCGGAGCGATGACAAAGCACGGTCAGGCGCAGTCCCTTTCCACCGTTCGGGTTAGTGTCGAACCAAAAGACGGTTCGAACTGGGACTCTGGATTGAAGGTTAACCACCAAAAGGCCTCGGATCACAAGACCGTCTTCTTAGGTGACGGCAAGATTTACCAAACCGTGAACCAGATTAAGAGTAAAAACGACTCTTTTGCCATGCGCGACCCACACTTTGTGGCAGCAAACGGTCATTACTACCTGACCTTTGAAGGAAACACAGGAAAGAAGTATGGTGACGGCCAAGTGACCTTGAACTCGCCTGAAGATTACGGCTCACTGGAGTCCTACACGAGCGAACGCAAGAAGATGGCAACGAATAACGAGCTGGGTTCAAAGGCGGCCCTGGCTTCGGGCGCCATTGGTCTTCTGGAATTGAATCCAGACTTCACGGTAAAAACGGTTAAGCCGCCGCTTTTGATGACCTCTTCGGCAAACGATATCACGGAGCGACCCGACCTTTTCTTCTATAAGAACAAGTGGTACCTGTTCACGTGCTTCCAAGGCAAGTCCTTGGCGACAACGGACAAGCGCTTCAAGGATGAGAATTTCTTGTACGGCTACGTCTCGACGGATGGAATTGATGGTCCGTACGAGAAGTTGAACAAGACGGGTTTGGTGCTTGGTTCAAATACCAAGCGGAACACGAAGAAGTTCACCTACGCCTACACGGTTCTTCCGCCAAAAGACGAAAACGATGACAACTTCACCATCACGTCCTTTACGGGGGACTGTACTTTTGGGCCAACAGTTGGTCTGACCATCAAGGATAAAGAGACTTGGGTGCAAAACCAGAAGGTGTATGACCAAGGGGCGCTCTCACTAGGAGGAAAGCACATTCCTGCCTCGGCTCAGCATTGGTAAAATATAAAAACGAAAAAGCACCGCCATTTCGGCGGTGCTTTTTCTTAACTGATTAAACTTCAGAGGTAACGTCTTCTGAAGCCTTCTTTTCAGCTTCTTTCTTCAAGTGGTCGTAGAAGCCAGCCAACGTCATGTTCATGTATGGCGTCAACCAAAGCGTTCCAATTCCGAAGGTGAAGAAGACAACGATTCCCCATCCAAGGAATGACAAGTAGAGAACGAACAATTCCCACTTGTGACCGTCCATCAATTCACGTGAACGCGTGATGGCATCGATAAAGCGAATGTCTTCACCGTTTGCCTTCGCATCCTTGTAAGCAAACAAGGCTTGTGAGTATGAGAATGACTTGATAATTCCAGGAACAAACAAGAGCAATAACCAAAGGAAGGTCAAAACAAATTGCAACAAACCAACAACCAAAGTACCCAAGAAGAGACCCTTTGATTCGCCGTAGGCGTTAATCGTTTGCAAGAATGGCTGCGGTTCGCGCTTGTCCGTACGGTAGAAGTTCAAGAAGGCATACATTGCCGCCGTTGAGGCGAAGAAGGCAAGGATGCCAAAAATCGTTGTGTTCGCTACGGCAACCGTTGGGAACGTGAAGCCGTATCCCTGCGCCACGTCGTTAATCGTGCTGTTGTAATCTGAGCGGTTTGAAACCCACCCGAAGATAATTCCAGGCAAGGCGATCAAGATGGCATAGCCCCAGTTACCAGTCAACTTGTCTTTTACAGTCGCCTTAATTTGACGACGAATTTCTGCTTTTGTCATGTTTCCTCCAACGTAAATTTAAACTCCGTCCATTGTACCAAGACCGGGTCTGACTTTGTCAAATAAAAAAGGCCCTAAACGGGCCTTTTTAAAGGTTATTTAATATTCGATGTCTTTTTCTGAATCGTGGCGGTGCTTGATGAAGTACCAAACCAAGACGAGAGCAAGTAGCAAGAAGCCAATAAGCAGTGGCACTTGCGTGTCTTCGTTCATCGTCATGAAGACCAACGTGATGATCAACATCGCCATAGCGAAGTAGTTTGAAAGTGGCGACAAGGCCAACTTAAATGGGTGCCCCTTCAACTTGTCAGGGTTTTCCTTACGGAATTGGATTTGGCTGTACAAGATGACAAACCAAGGAACCATTCCTGGCAACGTTGAAGCGGAGTACACCATCACGAAGAGCTTAGATGAGTCGTGCCAGATCAAAGGCAAAACGGCGTTCAAGATAATTCCAATCAAGATTCCTCCTGACATGGCCAAAACAGCAACTTCAGGCACGCGCTTCTTAGAGAGCTTCAAGAATTTAGGAGAGATTTCCTTGTTCAAAGCCAACGTGTAAATCATACGAGAAGATGAGAAGAGACCTGAGTTCAAGGCTGAAATAGCGGCCGTCATCATGACGAAGTTGATAATTCCAGCCGCGGCCGTGATACCAACTCGTGCAAAGGTTTCAACGAAGGGAGAACCAACTTGGTCCAATTGGTTCCATGGGTAAATCGTGATAATCACGAAGATGGATCCAACGTAGAAAATCAAGATACGAGCCACAATGGACTTAATTGATTTCACAATTGCTTCTTGAGGATTCTTAGCTTCACCGGCCGTAATACCAATAATTTCGATGGCTTGGTAAGACGTCATCACGATGGACAAGGCGAACATGAAGCCCTTGAACCCACCGGCGAAGAAGCCGCCGTGTGACCAAAGGTTTGAGAAGCCAAGTGGGTGACCGTGGTTCCCGACACCAAGCAAGATGACCATGAATCCCATGATGATCATGAAGACAATCGTCAAGACCTTGATCAGTGAGAACCAGGATTCCATTGAACCGTACGCCTTAACCGTTACCAGGTTGGCGGCCGTCAACGTTGCCAACACAATCACACCCGTTACCCAGGAAGGAATTCCTGGCCACCAGTATTCAAGGTAAACACCAACGGCGATGGTTTCAGAGATTCCGACCATCAGCCACTGAATGACGTTGGCCCAAACCGTCAAGTACCCTGCGGCTGGGTGAATGTAACGCTTCGCATAGTTGGCAAAGGAACCAACTTCAGGATCAACGTAGAGCATTTCTCCCAAGGCACGCATCACAATGTACAAAACCAAACCAGAAAGGAGGTAGGCCAAGATAACGGAAGGCCCGGTCCACTTAATGGTAGAAGAAGCTCCCATGAAGAGCCCAACCCCGATGGTTCCACCGAGGGCAATCATTTCCATTTGGAAGGATGATAGTGATCGATTTAATGCTTTTTTATTCTCTGCCATAACAGCACTCCTAATTCTAAATCTGTCCACAAGTTAAAGGTTTTGGCTAACAAAAAAGGCGCCCCTAGCCAATAAAGCTAGGGACGCCGGCGCGTGGTACCACCCAAATTTGCTACGTTAACACACGTAACCTTTAAGACCTGCATAACGGTGGGTCTCACCGGGCATACTTTCACACGCTACTCGTATGTCATTTCTAAGAAGTAGTCTTCAAACAGGTTGTTCGCCATTCTCACCAACCATGACGTCGCTGTATAACAATCCTGCTTTACTCGTCTTCTTAATGTTGTATCTATCATAAAAGATACAACATGCAAATGCAAGCTCTTTTTAAAAGAAAAATGAAAGAAAAATGATAAAAATATTCCAAGTGCCCGCCGGACCGGCACGGGTCCGACTTTTATTAAAAGCAAAACAAAAAGCGTCCGGTATTTCTACCGAACGCTTTTTTGGAAATCTCCCAAGGTCTCCTGATAAAACTATCAGTGCTCTCGCTCGGATTCGAACCGAGGACCTTGGGATTAAAAATCCCCTACTCTAACCAACTGAGTTACGAGAGCAATCAGTGCTTAGCACAGTTATATATATTACCTAAGGCGCTTATAAAAAGCAAGACTTTGACTGAAAATTTTCAGCTAAAATTACTTCTCTTCGTCACCGTCAGAAAGGTCGTCCAAGTCGTCCGTTCCTGCCAATTCAGTCAGGTTTTGGTCGATTGATTCTTCCTTGTCTGAATCATCGTCATCTTCGGAATCGTTTCCGTCACCGTCTTCGGCGTCGTGTCCGTCGATGTCATCGAAGTCGTCGTCTTCAGGGTCATCGTCGTTGTAGTCGATAACGTCGTCATCAGCGGCGTTGTCGGCAAAGACGTTAACCTTCTTAGAAGCCTTCTTTTTCTTCTTTGGCTTTTCTTCTTCGTCATCGATTTCGTGAATTGATTCATCGATGGCGTCAACTGGGTACCAGGCACGCAATGCCCATTCGTTGTTCCCAAGTGAGATGAAAGATCCGTCCGTGTTCAAGTCCGTGTAGAACTGAGACAAACGGGACTTAAAGGTCTCGTCGTCAACCCCAAGGAAATCCTCGATGGCTGCAACAAGATCTGAGAAGGCCATTGCCTTCTTTTGTTCGGATAAGATGGCCGTGGCGATTTCCACCAACGCCATTTCTTCTTTGAGTTGACCGTTTTTCATTTGTGACATGGCTCGTATCCTTTCGCACTTCTAACTAGTTAACTATACTGAAAAATCAAGAAAATTGCAAGGAAACCTGATACTGTCCAACAACTTCGCCGTTTGCAGACAAAGAGTAGTCTAAGACGAGCTTTCCACTCTTTTTGTTGTCCGCTAAATCGAGCTCGAAACGACGCGTGTTGGTATCAAGCAACATCATCCCCGCCGCCGTTTGATAAGGCTGGTTAGCAAGCAAACCAGGTTCAAAGACCAAGCGGGTCTTATTCACGTTGGAACGTGTAATGGCCACGCGCCCCTCTTCCATCTTGACCATAACCTTTGTGATGGCTTGTTCTTCGATTTCTTCATCGTAGGTCAAATAGAGGGCATCCCCCTTTTCAATCAGGCGTCCACTCGCTTCAATGTCGAAGCTTTCGTCACCAGCATCCTGGTAAATTTTTGATTGGAATTGTACTTGAACCAATTTTCCTGTCATATTTAACGCTTTCTGCCCTCATTTTTCGCAAGTTTTGCTTCTTTCTATTATAATAGGGATATCGACGAAGGGAAAGGTGAATCTTTTGGAAAAATTAGAACACGAAAAAGTCCTCAGAGACCCCATTCACGACTTTATTCACATCCAAGACCAACTGATTTTGGATTTGATCAACACGAAGGAATTTCAACGTTTGCGCCGCGTCCAACAGCTTGGTGTGGCGAACACGATTTTCCACGGCGCAACCCATGACCGTTTCGGTCACTGTGCGGGTGCTTACGAACTGGCCCGCCGGGTAACCGAATACTTTGAGCAGTACTACTGCACAAAAGAAGAAGGCGATGGCCTCTGGAATCCAGAAGAACGCATGGTGACGTTGGCCGCCGCATTGCTTCACGACGTTGGACACGGTGCTTTCTCTCACACCTTTGAGCACCTCTTCCACACGGATCACGAAGCGATGACGCAGCACATCATCACGGGTGACACCGAAATTAATAAGGTCCTCTTGCAAGAAGGACCAGACTTCCCAAACAAGGTCGCATCCGTTATTGCAAAGACCTACCCGAACCCACAGGTTGTGCAGCTGATTTCATCCCAGCTGGATGTTGATCGCATGGATTATCTCCTTCGCGACGCCTATTACACCGGGGCCTCATACGGTGAATTCGATCTTTCTCGAATTTTGCGAATGCTTCGCCCATGCAAGCGCGGAATCGCTGTTGGAATCGGTGGTATGCACGCGGTTGAATCCTACTTGGTTGCCCGCTACCAGATGTACTTACAGGTATACTTCCACCCCGTTTCCCGCGGAATGGAAATTATCTTGGAGCACATCCTTGGTCGCGTGAAGGAGCTTTTGGCTTCCGGCAAGGAGCCCGAATCGTTGGTTGGGCCGTTACTGAAGCCGGTGTTCCAACCAGATCACGACTTGACGGTACATGAATACCTACGCTTGGATGACAACCTCTTTTTGACGGCCATCAACGGCTGGCAGGATTCGGACGACACGATCTTGGCGGATTTGTCCCAGCGTTTCTTAGGACGAAAGCCGTTTAAGTCCATTCAGATTAACGAGGATTCAGCACCACACTTGGACCGCCTCGAGAAGATTATTAAGGACGCCGGTTTCGACCCTGAATACTACACGGCACGAAACGACGCCTACGATTTGCCATACGACGATTATAAGCCAGCGGCAAAGAAGCCACGAACGCAAATCGAATTGGTGATGGCTGACGGTACCCAAAAGGAATTGTCAGAGCTCTCAACGCTTGTAGGGGCGATTAAGGGACGCGCGTCACTGGACCAACGCTTCTTCTTCCCACGTGAGATGTTGGACAACGGGCCGGACGACTTGTTCGAAGCCGTGCACGACTCATTCCAATCATTGATTAAAAACGACACCTTCATTCCTGGTGAAGATTAATGTCAAAACAAAAGCCTCCGATTTTCATCGGAGGCTTTTTTAACTCTGCAAAATTATTTGACCAACCCTGCCAACGCCTTTGCAACGTCAGCCTGTTGATTTTCGACCAACTTTACTCGGTTTTCGATTACCACGCGGTCAACAATGATTTCGCGGGCAATTCCTGGTTGGTCTTCCTTTGGTGTGAAGAAGTCGTTGAAGGCATCTAATTGCGCCTGAGTCTTCAACGTCCGAGACATCACCGTGATGTAAGAAGAAAACGACATGTCACCACCGAGGCGGTCTTCCAACCATCCCCAGTTCTTCGTAACAAAGTTCCAGGCCATATCCTTACCCTTGGCATTTGCCAAGACACCACCGAACCAGTCACGCAAATCTTGTGGCTTAATAACGGAGGCGTCCATGAAGTAGGAAACTAAGGTCTTCAATTGCCCTTCTTCTGGGCTCGTGACCAAAGCGGCACGCAAGTCGCGCTTCAAAGAAGCGTTACTTGTATCAACGTAAGCCTTGACCATTTCGTCGAAGGTTTCTTGGCTGTTGTAGTTTGATAATTCATTTTGAAGAACTTCCGTTCGACCATCGGCCGCCAAAGCTTCAATGCTCGTCGCAGAGGCATAGCGAGAATGCGCATCCTTTTGCATTTGGCTGTTTTGACCAAAGAGTGCTGCTGAAATAACAACCGGACGCATCAACTCGTCGGACACAGAATCTGAAGCCTGTTTGTCGAATCCAAGGCGTTCGTAGCTGTCTTCAGACAACGTTTTTGCAAAGGCCTTCAAATCCTTTTCCAACTGGCTACCAGCTTCCGCAAAGACCTTAGCCTGACCAATCACTTGGTAGACAAAGTTTTGAACCAATGCGGAGTCAGAGCCCTTCAACTTTGGCAAAACCGGCAAGATATCAGCAATTCCCACTTGTCCTGCTTGAGCTAAGAACAACTGGTTTTGCAAGAACTGTGCCTGATCGATGGCTGACATCTGAGCCAAACCTTCAACCTGTTCCGCCGTGATTTCATCGTCGTATGACACGATGTAGTGGCTGGCGTTTCCAACGTTCAGACGGAATGGCCCATCGGAAGCCGCCTTCAACTCTTCCCAGTCGCCCAAGTCCAAGCTCTCTTCTGAAAGCAAGGCTGGCAAACCGTCAACAGAAGCCGCCAACGGCACTGCCCAACGGCGGTTATCATTTGCTGGCTTTTCGCCCAAGACAAATGGCTTTTGGCTAACCTTCACGCGACCGTTTTCGACAGCCACGTGAATTTCAGGGTAACCCGGTTGGTCCAACCAAGTCTTCATAACGGCCCCGATATCCTGACCAGATGCTTTTCCAAGTGCGTCCCAGAGGTCGTCACCCGAAGCATTGCCATAGGCCTTCTTTTCAAAGTAGGCCTTCAATCCCTTGCGCAAGGCATCATCACCAATGAGTGAACGAACCATGACGAGCAAACGCGCCCCCTTCGCATAAACGATGGCTGGATCAAAGAGCGCGTCGATTTCTTCTGGGTGGTGCACTTCAACATGAACGGATTGCACACCAGGAACAGCGTCGCGCTTCAAAGCTGCCTGTGCATCCTTGGCGTTGAAGCTTTCCCAAATCTTCCAGTCGGGTTCGATGGCATCGATGCAGACGAATTCCATCATGTTGGCAAAGGATTCGTTCAACCAGAGTTCGTCCCACCACTTCATCGTGACAAGATCTCCGAACCACTGGTGTGCCAATTCGTGGGCAATCACTGTGGCTACTACTTGTTTCATTGAGAGCTCGGTATTATCCGGGTCAACCAAGAGATAGGCCTCACGGTAAGTGACCATCCCCCAGTTTTCCATGGCACCGGCTGAGAAGTCCGGCAAGGCAACTTGCAAGGATTGGGCCAATGGATATGGTGTTTGATAGTAATCTTCGTAGAAATCGATGGAGCGCTTAGCGATGTCTAAGGCAAAGTCCATATCCTTTGCAGGGTGGGCCTTCGTTGCGTAAACACCAACCTTGATGCCTGACTTCGTTTTCGTTTCGATTGACTGGAAGTCACCGAAAGCAAAAGCAACCAAGTACGTTGACATCTTGACGGTCTTTTCGAAGTAGTGCACACCGTCTTCCACCTTCACTTCCGGCGTGTTTGAGATGGCAACTTCACCCTTCTTTTCGTCAAAGGAGAGCGCGAGTTCAAAGGTCGCCTTTGCTTCTGGTTCATCGATTGATGGGAAGGCTTGGCGGGCAAAGTAAGTTTCAAACTGCGTTGACACAACCTGCTTATCTTCACCATTCTCCTTGTAATATGAAGGATAAATTCCATTCATGTTATCCGTCAAAGGTGCCGTATAGGCCACTTCAATTTTAACTGAACCGTCCTTTGGGCTTTCAAAGGTGAACTGATCGTTTTTTCTATCCATGTCGAAGGCAACGTCTTCACCGTCAACTTTCAATGATGAAATCGTCAAATCGTGTTGGTGCAAGGCCAAGTCTTTTTGCTTTGCCTCACCAGTAATTACTGCCGTTCCAGTAATGAGCTTTTCTTCTCGGGACACGTGAATCTTCAGATCATAGTGTTCCGGCTGAAAAATCTCGTAGAGTCGTTGAATTGATGCCATAGCTTTTCCTCTCCTTTTATTAAAGAATTATGATAAAAATATCGCTTAGCCTCAGTATAGCGAAAGCCCTCCAAAAAAGATAGGGTTATTTTTAAGAATTTCAATCTTCCTTGTTTGGTACTAAAAACCCTTCTATAATAGTAATTAATGAAACACTGTCACAGGAAAGGACTCACATGACGACACTCTATTTGATCGCGTTACTCTTAGTTGCGGTTATCGCAGCAAACATTGTTAAACCCTTCATCCCCCGGGTGCCAGAAGCCCTCGTGTTAATCGTGGTTGGAGGATTATTCACCTTCATTCCGGTCTTCAAGAATTTTGAACTCGATCCCGAGTTCTTCTTATTCCTGATTATCGCGCCATTGATGTTCCAGGAGGGACAAGGCATCTCTTTTGCGACGATGAAAAAACATTTCAACGCCATTTTCCAACTGTCGGTTATTTTGGCCTTGTTCGTTGTTGGAATCGTAGCCTTCGTTACGAACAAGATTCAGTCTGCCTGGCCGTTAACCCTTGCCATCGCCTTAGCCGCCATCGTTGTGCCAACGGATGCCGTGGCCGTCAAATCAATGACAACTGGTTTGAAGATGCCAAAGGGATTGAACCAATCACTCGAACTCGAATCACTCTTTAATGATGCAACGGGTATCGTATTGTTAGACCTCGCACTCTCCGTTTATCGAGAAGGTCACTTCAGCTTACCAAACGCCATTGGCCACTTTGCCATCGTGGCCCTTGGTGGTCTGATTATCGGTGCCCTCGCTTCTGGATTAATCGTGGCCTTGCGCCTATATCTTTCATTCCACGCTTCTTCGGCACAAGCGACAACCATCCCACTAAATATTTTGACACCATTTGCCATCTACTTGTTGGCAGAACACTTCCACTTGTCAGGGATTTTAGCTGTGGTCGCTGCAGGTATTGTCCACAATTACGAAGAATCTCGTTTGCAATTGATTGCGACGGAATCCCGCGTTGTATCAGGAACAATTTGGCAAACACTGACGACCCTCTTAAACGGAATCGTTTTCGTTATCTTAGGTTTGTCCATCCCACGGATTTTAAAGTTCATCGGTGATTTCGGCTTCAATAAGTCATTTGCCCTCTTCTGGTTGGCTATCATCATTTACGCTATCATGTTCGCCGCTCGCTTCGTCTGGGTATCATTCCAGAAGCAGGACCGGTTGGTCGGCTTCTTCGGTAAACACCAAACCAAAGACCGGATTCACCGTGCCCAAATCTTTGGAATTGCCGGTGTGCACGGAGCCGTAACCTTGGCTTTGGCTCTCTCATTGCCAAATACCATCAACGGACGACCATTACCATTCTTGAACGAAATTCTTTTGATCGCGACGTTGGTTATCTTGATTTCACTTCTGGTTGCCACTTTTGCTTTGCCAAAGCTCCTAGATGATGAGGAGCTTGCATACAGCGAAGAGGAATTAAATAACACCCGTTCTGAAATGATTGACTCCGCCATCATTAAGGTCGAACAACGCATTGCTAACCACGACGTTAAAACAGCCATTGCTCAGACCTTACAAACGCAAAAGCTCACCATTGCTCAGCCAAATCCTCACAGTGAGCAAGCGTCAATCGCATTGTTGACCAAAATTTCTGATCAATTGCAGGAACGACTGGATCAAATGATTGAAGAAGGATACGACCAAGACGTCGTTGATCGCTATACCCGTTTCCTGCAACGCGGTCTTCTTTCACCCGCTATTTCTCGTCATCCGCTCGTTCGAATCAAGCAGAGCCTTCACCATCTTCGTCACGAAATTGCTTGGCACACAAAAACACGCACCTTCACCAAGGGACAGCGTCAACGTTACCGCGAAGCAATGATGGAAAAGGATCCGACACGTGCTCAGCAGGTTCGTGAATGGAAGAATGATCGTGAAGCGATGCTTTCCTTGAACAAAGAGATGAAAAAGAC
Source organism: Fructobacillus broussonetiae (assembly GCF_018437275.1). Classification (GTDB taxonomy): domain Bacteria; phylum Bacillota; class Bacilli; order Lactobacillales; family Lactobacillaceae; genus Fructobacillus; species Fructobacillus broussonetiae. The sequence goes on along the minus strand of NZ_JAAMFK010000004.1, from coordinate 41,256 downwards.
TGCTGACGCCCTCTTAGCTAATGTCTTGAAAGAAGAACTTGAAACGCACGAACACACTGAAAACGTGGCCCCTGTTCGTAAGCTACTCGACCGCTTCTTCCGTATTGTTAACCACGACTACCGCAAGAAAGCAGTAGCCGTCGACACAGCCGAATACGTACAGGCTTTTGCGGACGAGTATTCCTACTTATCTGTGCAATTAGCGGCCGGACAAGTCAAACCTGCAGTAGCCAACGAATTGTACAACGAAATTAACCAAGCACAGACACTGCTCCTCATGGAACAAGAAAATCATGAAGAATAAGTTTTAGTCGATGCACATAAAAAGCAGTAAACCTTATCGAAAGGCTTGCTGCTTTTTGTTTCGTCAATGATTAGTCGGCCAACTGTTCGTACAGTGGTAACAATTCTTTCAAGGTATCCAAGAGTACCTTTGTTAACTTTTCGGAGTCATCGAAGAGCGGACTGTCCTTTGGAATTTGGCGCCCGATCAAGACTTCTGCGGCCTTAACCCGACCGTAACGAGTCACGATTTCACCATACTCTGACAATTCGTGGCGGTTATTATCCATGTGATCTTGTGATAGCACGTAATCAGATGGCAACTTAGATACTTCGTCGGACAAAGCCATCATTTGTTCAGCCAAACGAGGGCCGTCGGCCTTGACCTTCTTCATATTTTCTTCAATGGCCAGATAAAAGTACAAGTGGTCATCCCAGAAGCCAAGTTCAAAGTGGGCTTCCATTTTATAACCACGCTTGTTTGGTGCGAAGGCTACCCATGTGTTTTCAGGCGGATTCACCTTACGCATCTTGTGTTTGGCCACGTGGGCCACCCAAGGACGGCCGTCAGCATTTAGGATTGGCATAGCCAAATCAGCGAAAGCTTCAAACTTCGGGTCAATGACGGTTCGGACTTTGTGCATTCGCCCCTCGAGGGTTTGATCATTAAAAATATCAAAATCAGTCTTCTGAAACATTTTTCTTCCTTCCAATTCCATTGAAGCCCGAAAGCCAATTAATCAAGACAAAACCGGTGACCAATACTGAAGCAACAAGGTTCAACCAAAGTAGGAACACAATGATGGAAGTCAATGACTGGTAGAAACCATACTTTCCAAATTGAAGGTTTGCAACCAGCGCAAAGACTTTGTTTAGGGCGTTTAGGGCAACTAAATCAAAGAGTGAGCCAAGCAATGATGCCCGAAAAGGCGCCCTTGCTTCCTTAGTTGGCAGCTCGTAGTTCATCCATATCAAGACAACCCAAAGACTGAACATTAAAATCCAACGAGTCGGCTTTACCCAGAATTCTAAACCAGTCCATTGTTGAATATAGACACCTAGGATGTTTCCGGCAAAGATAAGCACCGTGAGGACCACAACCATCAAAACCAGCCAGAGAAAAGACCAGAGTCGGGCCAAAATTGGCAAAAACGGCTCTTCGACATCTGCAACCCGGTTAAAGGCTTCGCGTAAAACAGTAATCACACGGGACAAAGCCCAAATAATAAAGATCAAAGAAATCGACCAATAAGACTGTGTATTCCCGTGCGCCACGGAATTTAAGATTGGATGAATAAACTCCGTAACCGATTCTGGGAAGAAGTCTGTCATCATTTCCGTCAATCGAGATGTTGTCACATTCAAAGCCGAAATGACAAGGACAACGGCAATCAATAACGGGAACAAGGTTAACAAAACATAGTAGGCAAAGGTTGGACCTACAAGGCCGATTTGAGCTCGAGAAAAGTAAGTAACGAGGTCATTAACATGGAGTAGACGATCAAGCTTCGCCCACCATTTTTTAATTCGATTTATCATAGTCCCTATTATATAAAAAAAGAACGTCCTTAGGGCGTCCTTTTTTCACTTTAGAATAACAATTCAGATTAAACAGATGGCGTTTGACCCAAGGCAACTTGTGCGGCCAAGTTCAAAACAGACCATTGACGGTCGAATCCAGGTTGGAAGAAGAAATCAGCTTCAGCCAAGTCTTCCAATGTCATCTTACCCTTGATAGCCAAGGCAATCGTGTTAGCATGGGCCGTTACATCAGCCGTTGACAACACTTGTCCACCCAAGATGGCGTGTGTTTCTGGTTGGTAAGTCAACTTCACCCAGATTTCAGGGTTTCCATCGGTAACGAATTCAGGACGAACCGTTGCGTGGTACAGAGAACTAGCCGTCTTCAAGCCCATCTTTTCAGCATTGTTGGCGTTCACACCAGTTGAAGCCAACTTGTAATCAAAGACAGTCAAGGCTGATGAACCATTTACACCAGCAAAGGCGCGTTCTGGTTGATCAATCATGATGTTTTCAACCACGTAGCGGGCTTCACGACGAGCCGTCGTTGCCAATGCGATTGGTGCTGGTTGGCCAGCAGGCGCAAAGAGTGGCAAGATAGCATCACCGATGGCGTAAACGTTCTTAGCGTTCGTGCGCAAGTAAGGGTCGGTCTTGATCCAACCACGTTGGTCCAAGTCAATCGTTCCCTTCAAGTATTCTGTGTTTGGCTTAACACCCGCGGCAACGATAACCAAATCAGCGTCAAAGTTTTGACCGTCATCAGTCACAACTTTTTCAACTGCACCGTTTCCTTCAAATGATGAAACTGTGTGACCCAAGTGGAGGTTAACCCCTCCGTCCTTCAAAGCCTTAGCAATTGGTTCTGCCAATTCTTCATCCAAGCAGTTTCCCAAAGGACGCTTAATCATGTCAACAACCGTCACGTTCTTGCCAGCTTCAGCAAAAACTTCAGCCGCTTCAATACCGATGTAACCAGTTCCAACAACGACAACGTTCTTTACTGAGGCGTCCTTAACTTTGTCATCAATCTTTTGTGCCCAGTCACGACCACGCATCAAGAAGACGTTGTCCAAATCAGCACCATCAACTGGTAACGTCATTGGCGTAACACCGGATGAAATGATCAACTTATCGTAAGAGTCCGTGAATACTTCCCCAGTTTCAAGGTTCTTCACTGATACTTCTTGCTTGTCAGTATCAACTGATTCAACCAAGTGAGACTTCAAAACCTTTCCGCCATATTGTTCGATATCGGATTCCTTAAAGTTACGAACATCATCACGCTTCGTAACCTTACCTTCGAGGAACAATTCCATTCCACAAGACATGAATGAGATGAAATCTCCTGCTTCGTAGACGGTAACGTCTACGTCTGAGTAACGCGTCAACAATTCGTGTGCTGATTCGTGACCACCGTGTGATGCACCAATAATTACAACTTTCATTTCAATCCTCCATAAATATCACTTTAACTGACACCTATTATAGTGTCTTTCATCACATAAGAAAAGCCCGAATTTCGAAAAATCCAGACTAAACCAATTGTTTAGAATAGCAACCCGATGCCGTAGTGAATAGCAATCGTCACTAAACCAACCCAAATATTTCTCCAGACAGCACGGCCAATCATTCCCTGTGAGAAGACAGCTGAGAGCAATCCGGTCAACGCTGAAGCAACAACCGTTGCTAAGATTGCGGCCAAGTATTGGTATTCAACCGGGAACACCAAGAGGGCAATCAAAGGCAAGGCACCACCCAAAGCAGCTGAAAAAGTCGAAGAGAAGGCGGCAGACATTGGTGAAACGTAGTGTCCCAATTGCATGTCATACTTTACGGACAGCACCGTTTCCAATGGCTTTTCGGCCAACAATTCGCAGGCGATTGCCTTCGCCGTTTCTGGGCTCACACCACGGTCGGTGTAAAAGGCCTGAACCGTTTCAACTTGCTCTCCGAAGGCTTCCTTCAAACGGGCACGTTCAAGCGTTTCAGCAACCTTTTCTGAGTCTGCTTGTGATGAAACCGCAGCAAACTCTCCTGAACCCATTGAAAGGGCGCAGGCCAACAAATCAGACAAACCAGCGAGCACGATAACCAAGCGGTTTGAAGTTGCGGCAGCAACCGAGAACACAACACCAACAACGGTTAGGATTCCGTCGTTTGATCCAAGAATCCCAGCTCGAATAGCGTTCAAACGCTCTTCCATTGTTTGTCCGGACTTTTTCTCAGCCCGCTTCTTTTGCCAATTCATAAATAATGTCAACATGGTCAATCTCCCTTATTTGAAAAGTGTTCCAATCAAGAACGTGACGACCATCGTCAAAATTCCTGAAATCAAGTTACGAATAGCACCCTTTGTCCGGTTCGCCCCGTTAACAACGGCAGCCATGTATCCTGTCAAAAGCAAGGCAATCAAAACAGCTAAGAACGTCGCCATGATACGAAGATTTGGCGTTGCTAAAGCCATGAAGGCCATTGGTAACGCGGCACCAGTTGGGAAAGTAACAAAGGAAACAAGGGCTGCTCCCCAAGCTGAAACTTCAGACTTCAATGAGAATCCGTGACGTTCACGAACCGTCGTTTCCAACGGATCCTTCTTCATCATTTCTTCTGTGGCCTGTTGAGCTAACTCTTCAGAAATTCCATCACCCTGGTACTTTTCTTTAACAAAGTTAAACTCCTTATCGTAATCTGCTTTAAGGGCTTCTTCTTGACTGTGACGAGCCTTTTGTTGTGCATCGTGGGATGATCGCACGGAAACGAATTCACCCATGGCCATTGAGACCATACCGGCCAAAGTCCCGGCAAAACCTGATAACATAATTGCTCCCAAGCTTTGCCCGGCTCCGGCCACCCCGACGATGATTCCGGCAACCGACAAAATACCATCGTTACCACCCATCACGCCGGCACGCACCAAATTGTTGTGCGCCATTAATGATTGCTTTTCCATAGTTCTTCTCCTGGTTAGTTAGAATGAATCTAAATTATTTTACCAAGAAAAATACTATATGTCAATCTTTTGTATTGTTTCATTCTAATGTTATAATTGAAATGTAGTTAATATTAGCTAGGAGGTTAACATGCTGAATCCATTAAAATCGGTTCTTCAAGAACACAAGCTTAAGGCAACTAGTCAGCGCCTGACCTTGCTAGAATATATGATGACTCACGACACCCACCCAACGGCGGAAATGATTCACAACGATCTTCCTCATATTTCTTTGGCCACGGTGTACAACACCTTGGAAAAGTTTGTTGAGAAGAAGTTAGTCGTCATTATTGATGGCATCTCAGACGGTAAGCGCCACTACGACGCTGCTGACCACCCGCACTACCACGTAATTAACACAAACACTAATGAAATTATTGATGCCGCAAACTTCGACCCAGCCTCATTGATTAAAGCCGCACAGGCTGCAACTGGTTTGAAGATTACCGATTATCGAATCGATCTCTACGGAGTAGAACCTGATGACAAGGCAAACAACTAAATATAAAAAAAGATCGCTCATTTCTTAATTGAAATGAGCGATCTTTTTTTTATGTGCTTGATTGATTACTTAACGGCTGAGTCCTTTGAAATGACCATCGACCAGAAAGCATTAATAATTTCGCGGGCAATGCGTCCGTTCGTACCATCCAAGTAAGAATCCATACCGGGAATAGCCAATGACATGGCAAACGGTGTTCCAGGGACGTAAACGACCATGGATTCCGTATAGGTTGTCGCACCGTTTGTCTGTGTTTCGGCAGTACCGGTCTTTGCATAAACCTTCGGATCCAAACCATGAAGAGATGAACCCGTGTTATGAGGGTCAGAACCGTTAGCAACACGGTTCATTCCATCCTTAATCACTTGCCACTCATCGTCTGACAACTGAACTTGTGACTGCAGTTGTGGTTGTGCCGTCCAGACGGTGTTCAAGTACTTTGCCGCCTTGTCGGTTTGCAAAACAGAACCAACCAAGTGTGGTTGAACAAGATAACCCCCGTTGGCGATTGCTGAAACGTAGCGAGCCAACTGCAAAGTCGTGTAAGAATCATACTGACCAAAAGATTCGAAGAGATACTTACCGACGTTTTCACCCGTTGTCAAACCACGGTAACCAGCTGTCTCCCCTTCCAAATCAATTCCGGTCTTTGTACCCAGGCCAAACTGCGCAAGGCCATTACGAAGCGTCTGAAAGGCGTCTGATCGTAGGTGCAGGGTATCGTTTGCCTTATAGGTCTGGCCACCGATTTTCATTCCCAATTGAACGAAGTAGGTGTTGGAAGAACGTTCCAAGGCGGTTTTCGCATCGATTGAAACAGGATTTCCACTCTTATTCCAGTATGACGTAATCTTAGGCGTTCCTTGAATACTAATCCCCTGATCATTCATCGTATTGGAAGTAGGTGTCACGATTCCCTTTTGGAAACCAGTTGCCAGGATGGCAGGCTTCACAACGGATCCCATGACAATGGCCCGGTTAATGTTTCCAAGCTGGTCAGCGTTCTTGGCGCCCGTTTGAGGATCCTTTGTCACACCAGCCATGGCGTAAATACCACCATTGTATGGATTAATGACCGTTGAGTAAGCACCTTGGGCGTTTCCTCCCGGCAGGTTATCCTGCAGGATTTGTTGCACCTTCTTCTGGAATTCAGCATTAACCGTCAACTTCAGGGCATCCCCAGCCTGTCCAGCATACTTCAAATCAGAAGTCTTGATGTTTCCCATCGTCGTTACCGTCGTTTGGGAAGGTGACCCCTTCAGCAAGGATTCGTACTGCTTTTCCATGGCAGAGGTTCCAACTGGTTCGTTGTGGGAATATCCCTGGGCCAAAAGGCGGTGCAAACGGTCTTCTGGAAGACCGGCCGCTTCGTTAGAAACCGTACCAGTCAAAGACTTGAAGTCGTCTCCTTCTGGATAGTTTCGTGACCAGGCTTCACCAATCTTAACACCTGGCATTTCTGACAAACGTTCGGCGATTTTTGCCATCGCATCATCGGAAATGTCGTTTTCCTTGATGTATGTCGTTGAAAGAGCAGAGGCACCTGACATCTTTTGGAAAATCATGGCAACGTTGTCGTCGACTTTACCATCCGCAATCTTTTTATCCATTACGTACTTGGCCATCGCGGTGTTTTGTTCAGTGCTAGACCATTCGGAGTAGGTCTTACCGTACTTTTTCTTCAAGGTTTCTTGAATCTTCGTCGCCTTATCAGGGTTCGATACTAAGTAGTAGTCAGCCTTAGAGCGAGCGTTCATGCGACTCGTGTCAATCGAAATATACTTAGCTAATTCCTTGGCAATGGATGCAATCTTGTAGGTCGTCGTTGAGGAACCACGGGTGTATGTAATGGCCGGTGAGGCTTGGTTTCCAGTAATCACCTTACCAGTGGAATCGTAGATCAAACCACGTGGCGCGTTTCCTTTTTCGACGGTTTCATCGGAACGGGTCACTTCGGATTGGTAGCCGGCTCCTTGCTTAAGCGTCAAAAAGGCCAGTTGGATGAGGAGCGCAGCGATTAATGCGACGACCAATCCCAAAAGCAGTTTCAGACGGCCCGGTAAGTTGGCTCGGGCGTCGTTTTTATTTGCATCTTCTAAATAGCGGTTGCGATTCATGATATATACTTTCCATTATTTTAAGATAAAATGAGTAATCTTCTCTACTTTACCATATTGCTAGATTTTTCCGCTAAAAAAGCGTGTATTTTTGGTATTCTTAACTTATGAAATCTTTTAAGCAATACCTTTATTCAGCCTTTTTAACTCCTTTGGCGCTTTCCTTTTGGGCGCCTTTTTTCATCATGCTGTTTTACTTTGTATACAGAGGAATGGCCCCCTTCGGTTCATCCACGATTCTGACCGTTGATTTAGGTCAGCAGTACTTGGATTACTTTGCGCAGTTCAAACACACTATTTTACAAGATCCGAGCGCCTTCCTTTATTCTTTTTCAACAGGACTTGGTGGCAACATGGTGGGCGAATGGTCTTACTACTTGATGTCGCCCTTTAACTTGTTGTTTTTGATTGCAACAACCAAGAGCTTGCCAGCGTGGATTCTTGTCGTCACGGTGCTGAAGATTGCTTCTGCAGGTTGGACGATGGGCTTCTTTTTGAAGAAGATGGATTGGCTTTCAGGATATTATCTGCCAATCTTTGCCATCAACTATCCCTTGTCAGCCTGGTTCATCGCAAATGATTTGAATTTGCTGTGGCTGGATACGGCCATTCTCCTGCCATTACTTATTTGGTCCTTGCATCACTTGGTGAGAACTGGCAAAGTTCGCCCCTTCCTCTTTTTGTTGTTGGCCACAATTCTAACGAACTATTACATCGCTTGGATGGTGGGGCTTTTCGTTATTCTCTACCTCCCATTCTTATTACTTGATAAGCAGTCCATCACGAATGTATGGAAGAAAAGTTGGAAATTCATTTCAACAGGCGCAATCGCCGTGTTGTTGTCGGCCTGGTTGTGGCTGCCAACAGTTAGTCAGTTGCAGCAGGGAAAAACAACGCATGCTGTCCACTGGACACTTGGATTTGAGAACAACCCATTGGATTTGTTGCTAAAGCTCATCCCGGGCTCCTTTGACTTTGACCAGATGCAGAGTGGCCAGGCAAACTGGCTGGTAGCGCCAATCATTTTCTTTTTTATGTGGGCTTTCTTCTCAAACAAACAAATCCGCATAGCACAGAAAATGGCGGCCGGATTGGCGTTGGCCATCCTGGTGCTGGCAACGACGTGGACGCCCCTCGTGCTGCTCTTTCACGGTGGTCAGTATCCGATTTGGTACCCGGCCCGCTTCTCATTTCTGATTTCCTTTCTACTCATCGTGATGGCGGCAAAGGGCTTTGATGAAAACTGGATGCCGTCGATTCCAGCAAGGGCATTCTTTTTGATTGCAACGCTGGGTATCACGGTGTACGGATCGCTTCAGATGAGCAAGGTGTCCTACATTGATAAGGCGGAGTTGCTGGTGTTCTTGTTTGGGTACTTGCTGGTATTTTTGACCCTCCTTTTTGTCACTGAAAAAACGCTGCGCTTACCTGTGCTTGGATTTTTGACCGTCCTCTTCTTGCTTTTAAACGCTGCTCTAACGCTGAATCACATCGCGTATCTCAGCACTGGAGAATATCAAAAGGGTGCAAAGATTGTGAGCGATGTCGATCCAGCACTGAAGCAGAATAAGTCCTTTTACCGCGTGGCCCAAGGATTAGGACGCACGTATAACGACGCCTACCTCGGTCATTTCAACGCCGGCTCACACTTTTCTTCTTTGTTGTCAGCGAAGTCTTCCACCTTCTACCGAAACATCGGACAGATCTCTGGGGATTCGAAGCTTTCCTATAATAATGGAACGACCATCACGGATTCCCTTTTGTCTTTCAAGTACTACCTGGCACCAAGCAATTCTTACGATAAGCAGCCTCATAGTATTAAGAAAAGCACCCGTCCCGATCACAACACGGCTCAGGTGGTCGCTTCTGGTCAGAACTGGCAACTAAAGGAAAATAAGTCAGCACTCCCCATTGCCTATGCAGCCTCCACGGATGCATTGAAAACACCGTTAACCGTTCGCTACCCATTAGCAAACCAGGAACGCCTGTTGACTCATCTAGCTGGAAAGCCCGATGAAATTTTCTTAAGCCAAAAACCAATGGCCATTACCTACCTCGATAACATGGAAAAACCCGAGCGTATAACGGGCGGCTTATTGCATCCAGTGGACAAGAAAAAGAAAGCAAGTGCGACGTTGACTTTTACACCTGACAGCAACGACCCTTACTACTTAAACTTGGGCGGGGCATTTGACCTATCAGGCGTAAAACTCGTCCTAAACGGCAAGGTCCTCACGCAGGAGACGGGTTACAACCACACGGTTGCTTTGAACCTTGTAAAGGACGCCAAGGGCCAGGAGCAGACCCTCTCCATCATCATGAACAAGGGTGTGAAGAGTCGCTACCTCGATGACTTTGCCCTCTATTCATTCAACCAAGAAGCCGTTCGAAAAGACCTCCAGCGTTTGCAAACACACCAAATGACCGTCACGAAGCGGAACAGTCGTCGCATCGAAGGAACGGTTGAAACGACAAAGGACCAGTCACTCTTGATGACAAGCATTCCAGCCGAAAATGGTTGGCAGGCACGTATCGACGGCAAGAAGGTTGCCACAAAGACCGTCGCCGACGGTTTGTTGGCTGTACCGACAACGCCAGGAAAACACCAGGTCACTCTAACTTACACACCGCCGTACTTTGATTTAGGGCTGGTAATTTCTGGATTGACTGCTCTTCTTGGCCTGTTTGGTGTTATGATAAATAAAAGAAGATTCTAACTTGCACCGGGACTATGCCCGTGATATAGTCAGTTTGCTGTATTTTTTATGCCTAAGGCATTGAAAGGATGAAATTGCATGGCGGAAGAAAAAACATTTCCAATGACGGCCGAAGGTCGTGACAAACTACAAGCTGAGGTGGAAGACTTAATCACACGTCAGCGCCCAGAAATTACGAAGCGAATCCAAATCGCCCGTTCATACGGTGATTTGTCTGAAAACTCAGAATACCAATCAGCAAAGGACGAACAAGCCTTTGTTGAAGGACGTATCGTTACCTTGCGTAAGATGATCGAAAACGCCGAAATCATTTCTGCTGACGATTCAGCTGCTGACGAAGTGGCCATGGGTAAGAGCGTTACCTTCCAAGAATTGCCTGATGAAGAACCTGAAACTTACACGATTGTTGGTTCAGTCGAAGCTGACCCAATGTCAGGTAAGATTTCAAACGAATCACCAATGGCTGCCGCTTTGATCGGTAAGAAGACTGGTGAAACAGTTAAGGTTCCATTGCCAAACGGCGTGGACATCGAAGTTAAGATTCTTGAAGTAAAGCAAGACGAAGCTTAATTTAAATCAAAAGGACCACTTATAAGTGGTCCTTTTTCTTTTGCTTCTGGAAAAAGCACTGTCGTCCATTCTTGCAGAGGCCACGCTTCTCTTCCTTAATCCTTGCAGCCTCACCACGTTTTTTTCGGATATCCGTTACGCACACCCCTTCTATAAGCAAAACAAAAAGCAGGCTGAATCAAACTGATTCAACCTGCTTTCTTATATATTTCATTTAATTGATTAAGCGAAAGCGTGGATGTTTCCGATGATCATTGCACCAACAACAACCAGGATTGTTCCGAAAATGATGGCCTTCATTTGAGCTGAAGACTTCTTTTCCTTCAAGATGAAGATTCCACCGAACGTTCCAACGATGATGTTCAACTGTGACAACGTCGTGGCAATCGTTTGACCAACGTGTGGGTTTGCGGCTGAAGCGAACATGAAGATGTTACCCAATGCCCAAATCAAACCAGTGATCAAGTTCTTTTGCGTTGGCTTTTCGAACATCGTCTTTGATTCGCGCAAGACGAAGATAACGATGAACAAGGCACCAAGTGCTTGACCGATTCCTTGTGGCCCAACGATGGCCGTCATGTAGTTCAAACCGTGACCGGCAGCACGTGTTTCTTCTGAAACGTAGCCGATCTTTGCCAAGAAGTTTGGCAAGATGAAGTAAAGCATGAAACCAACAGTTGACATGATTAAGTAGAAGATTGACTTAGAGTCGATCTTGGACTTTTCAAGATCACCCTTGTCAGGCTTTGAGATGAAGATGGCACCCGTTACAACGAGGGCGATGGAAACAATTCCAACGATCCACATTGCAACAGACGTCCATTCCCCAAGCATCGTTGCGGCAAGCAAAGCGTTCATGATGATCTGTCCAGCAGTTGAAAGTGGCACACCAAGTGAGACACCCATTTGCTTGAAGAGCAAGAACTGGAAAGCCATTCCCATTGCCCAGACCAATCCAGACAAGAGACCTACTACCCAGATATCAACACCCATGTAGTAGCCGTTTGGCATAACGAAACCAAACATCGTGATCAAACCGAAGATCAAAGCTCCGGTTGCCATTCCGAGCGTCTGCTGTGCGGCAGACCCTCCCATCTTACTTGATACTAATCCAACTGACCCCCAAAAGAGTGCGGGCAGCAAAGCCATAATAATTGCAAAATCCATATTCTGGACTCCTTTCACTTGTTTACATGTATTATTATAACGTGATGTAAACGCTTACACAACCTTTTTCTTCACAAATTCGACAATTTTTTCGTTTTTATTTCAGCCTATCCTATAAAAGTCAGTCCCGGCAGTGCTTCAAGCCAACTCCTATATTCAAAATAAAAATAAAAAAGACCCTTTCGGGTCTCTTTTTATTTGTCATAGCGTGACAAATTCCAGTTTTCAATAATTCGAATGATGGCCTTTGGATAGTTTGGATCCGTCGCATAGGCATTATCGTAAAGCGCCTGAGCTGCATCCTTATAATTATCCGCCGCCAACACATCCTTGAATTGGTTAGCGTTCCAAGTGTTTCCGTTAACCAATGTCTTCGCGTGCGCCTTCATTGACTCCTTGTATGAGGAGTATGTGGCAAAGCGTGCCTTCTTCGTTACGGTTTCACCATTTTCAACCTCTTGTGTCTCCATGACAACAGACTTACCAGCAGTGTCGTCATCAGACTTCACACCGTAGAAATTGTTGTACTTAGAAGACAAAACTGAGTCATTCCAATTTGACTCATGAATGGCCTGGGCTATTGAGATTGATGGCAAGATACCATATTGGCTCTTCAACTCCTTTGCATAAGAAGAAATCTTATCGATGAAGGCCAATCGACGATCAAATTCCTTCTTCCCTCCATTCTCGGCTAGGAGAATGGCTGTTTCTACAGGCATTCCACGCTTTTCCAGCGTGTCGTAGTAAGAAGACATTTCCTTATCAGAACGTTGCATCAGTTGTTCGACTAATCCATCCGCGTTCTTAGCATCCTTAATCCGATAAATTCCCGGGTATACAAAGTCGTACAAGGTTAAGTCAGACTTTGCATTCTTGAAAAGTCGTGGATACTTGCTCTTCATTTTGGACATCAAGTCCTTATCTGAGTAAGCATTCAGCAAAGCCTTCTTTGATACGTTGGCGTTATCAGCCAATGTTCCAGCCGTTTGATCAGCTGTTTTGTTCACATTGATGTAGGTGTATTGGGGATCCAAAACGGGACCGTTGCCCGCTCCTTCGCTCAATTCCTGATAAACGTTATCCACGCTTTGAACTGGTGAGAATTGATAAGTTCCCGATTTAATTTCCTTGGCCCCGTAACGCTTAGCGTACTTGGTCAAATACTTTTCACCACGGATAGCACCTGCTTTTTCAAGCTTTTTTCCAACATCTTTGATATTGTCGCTCTTTGAAACCTTCACTTCGATTAATTCGAAATCATTTGGATTCTTGGCAGAGTATCCACGGTGGTTGATATAGGCTGTCCCAGCAACAATTGCAACAACAGCAATCACGATTAATAGAATGAGATTGCGAACGGGACGCTTTTGCTTTCGACGAGGACGTTTAGTAAATTCCTTTTCCATAACACTTGGCTTTCTTTTGGTAAATGATGGAAAAGACACCGCGTAAATTCGCAGTGCCTTTTAAGTGTTTTATTAACAGTTATGATTAAGCCATCAAAGATTGTACATCGCGGGCAATCATCAACTCTTCATCGGTTGGAACAACCAATGTCTTAATCTTAGCATCTGCAGCTGAAATATCCGCTTCTTCACGGCAGCCTTCGTTCTTGTCAGCATCAATCTTGATACCGAAGTAACCAAGGCGAGCAACAACTTCTTCACGAACCCAGTCAGCGTTTTCACCGATTCCGGCAGTGAAGACGATGGCATCTGCACCGTCCATCTTAGCGATGTATTGCCCAATGTATGAAACAACGCGGGCAACAAAGATTTGGATGGCCAATTCTGCCTTTTCGTTGTCCTTACGGGCAGCGCGCAAGTCACGCATGTCAGATGACAATTGAGAGATACCTTGCAATCCAGACTTCTTGTTCAAAACAGTCAACATTTCATCGTTAGACAAGTTTTCCTTACCTTGGATGAATGATACCAATGAGGCATCGATGTCACCTGAACGAGTAGCCATCGTCACACCAGCAAGTGGTGTGAATCCCATTGAAGTATCGAATGACTTACCATTCTTAACGGCAGTAATTGAAGCACCGGCACCCAAGTGCAACGTGATTAACTTCAAGTCCTTCAAGTCCTTTTTCAACAATTCAGCTGCCTTTTGAGCAACGTAACGGTGAGAAGTTCCGTGAGCACCGTACTTACGAGCACCATACTTTTCGTAGTATTCGTATGGCAATGAGTACAAGTAGTTTTCCTTTGGCATCGTTTGGTGGAAGGATGTATCAAAGACAGCTACGGAAGTTGCGTTTGGCAACAACTTTTGGAATGCGCGGATTCCCAAAGCGTTTGCTGGGTTGTGCAATGGCGCGTAATCAGCCAATTCATCGATCTTGGCCAAAACATCATCGTTTACCAAAACAGACTTATCAAAGTATTCACCACCAGCAACAACACGGTGACCAACACCAACGATTTCTGAGAAGTCAGCGATGATGTCCAAGTCAGACAAGTTTTCCAACATCATGTTGATGGCCACTTGGTGATTCTTAATGGCAGTCGTTGTTTGGAACTTTGCCTTGGATCCCTTTACTTCAACGTTTTCGTTTGAAGCAGCCTTATCGTTTGCTGCAAACTTAATCGTGAAGATGGCATCGTCCATCCCGATTCGTTCAACTAATCCTTGGGCAATTACTTCTTCGGCTGGCATTTTCAACAATTGGAACTTTAATGATGATGATCCAGCGTTAACGGCCATGATTTTTGCCATGTCTTATCCACCTATCCTTGTTCTAGTCTTCCACATTTTCTTTATTCAGTTTACCCCAGTCACCCAAATCTTGCAAAAATTCTTCCAGGGCCTGGCTTTCCTTAACTGAAGGGTATTGACCGAGCATCACTTCGGTCTTTGGTTGGGCGTTTTGATGACGCAAAACCAAGATTGCCTTTTGTTGATTCTTATTCTTGAAAAAGCCCTGTGGCAATGTCAAGAAGGCCTTCAACTGTGCCTTCGTTGAGAGTAATTTCAAAATACTTTCGCGCTTTTCTGCTGAAAGTAAGTTTGCAGGCACGACGAGGTAAGCCCAACCATCCTCTTTAATCAGGTCCAAAGACTTCTCAATCATTAAGAAGTGAGCGTATGATTTTTCATCTTCCTTTTCCTTAGAAAAGGCAGTGACCATTCCTTCGGGTGCTTCGTTTGGGTAATAACCGATTGGCAAATCAGCGATAACAGCGTCGGCTGGTTGTAATTCGTTCTTAGGCAAGCTAACCACATCCCCCAAGAAGAGTTCCGTTTCGTCTTCTCCGAGTAAATCAGCCAAGACTGATGCAAGGGCTAACTGTTCTTCAGAGCCATCAATCCCGGAAGCCTGAACTTTGATATCCTTTTTGGCTAACGTTTCTTGAACAGTCCATAGCAAATTACCAGTTCCGACAGTCATGTCGGTCAATGTAGCAACTTCACCATTCTTTTTGTTCAAATTAGCAGTTTTCTCAACCAAGTCCCCAAGCAAGTAACCAATTCCATCCGGAGTTAGCTGATTATTGGCTGGTACCTTGTCTTCTTTATCAGCCTTTAAAACTAACAATTGAAGAATGTGACGCTTATCTTGGTATGAAAAACTTGACCAATCAAGCTTAAAAAGTTCACCGAGTGCCTTTTGACTGTTTTCGCTAAGCATCTCTTTGTCTTTATCAGATAGCTTTTGCTCGTTTAAAGTAGCCAAAGTCTGAATCAGAGCCTGGCGAACATTCACCTTTTCTTCTGACACAACCTGGTCCACAACGTTTTGAATTTGTTGAAAAATTTCTGGAACATTTACTTTTGTCATGCTTTTATTTTAGCCTCTTTTAGAAACTCAAACAAGGCTATTTATCTGGCTTTTTACCCAATAAAAAACGATGGTACGCGCCCTTTTGATCCGAGATGGTCATTTCTCGCTGATTCTCATCAATTTCATAGGAAAATTCTTTAAAATTCCCCTTTCGTTGTCCCTCGCTTAAATACAACTTACTGGCATAAATTTGTGTGCAGTCGACCTCTTCAGATGTTATTTGAAGCCTTTCTGTTTGGAGACGATTAACGAAAACTTTTCCTTGAACAAGATAAAAGGTACTTAATAGCATGATGACCGTAATCGTTGGCAATAAGATATAGGCTGTTCTTTTTCTCTTCATTCTTTTTTGTCCGTTAACTGTTCTTTTCTTTCACCAAGGAGTAATTCTCCTTCAATTCGATTGTTATGTGTCGTCTTTAGGCAGACACTTTGGTACGTTTTATGCTTCGTGACACAAAAATCTTTCACTCCTCCCAGCAGAACCATTCGACCATTCCGATCGCCATCTAGGACCAATTGTCCTTTTTTAAGGTGGAGTGTTTTAGGGCCACTCCCATCACGACTAAGCAGTTCAATTTGTTTTTTCGAAACAGATTCAACAAGGTACCCCTGATTGGCCAATTGATTGAGACTCACTTGCAAAGCCAACGTTTCGTCTTCACGCTGGCGAGTTTCTAACATCCGCCGACTCCACTGCGTCAAAAAGACCAAACCTTGAAAAACGATAGCGGCAATCAAAAGGGCCAAAAGACTTTCAATTAAGGTAAAGGCTTGTCTTTTTTCTTTCATGACTGTTCTTTCCTTTATTCACTAGAAACCTTTTCAAGATCAGCTAGTAAGGCCATTTTTACCTCATGCACCTCTTTCGATTGCTTTTGAAGTGCCCTTTCCTTTAGCAAATAATCTTGTACACTCTGCGCTTCCACAAAAAGCACTGCGGTCAGCAAAGAAAAAGCAATCATTGCCTCACTGAGCACAAAGGCTGAACGCAACTTAAGCAAACGTTTCATTCTATTTTTCTTCGAAGTAATAATCGCCACCTCCAAACAGAAAAACTAACTTCAGCTGCTTCTTTTTTTGAGTGTTTGAAAAAATGATGGTTCTTGGGGAAACAAAGCCGCTTGAAGACACTTGAACCACTTCCCTTTGATTCATTTGATAACCAACAGGAAATGGCAATTCTTCCTCCTCGCTCCAAACACTTTCTCGATCGAAGGTTAGCCGAAGAATCCGTTCCTTTTCTTGCGCCAGTAAACGTTCCTTTTGGTAAAGAATGGAAAAACGTTTTTCAAAGGTCGTGATTTCCATTCCGGCATAGGACTGCGGCCTCAGCAGTACAGCCAAAAACAGCAAGAGGCTTACCATCCCCAACACAAGTAATGATTCAACTAGGGTGAACGCCGCTCGACGATTAAGCAAACTTCGCTACTCGGCCTTGAACAGTAATATCTAAGTCGTTTACTTTATTCACCTGCTCGGATGATAAATAGCCATTGGATTCAAGTTGGTCCAGGTTGACATTACTTTGATCCGGATGGTCGTTTAGATACAAATCAATTTGCGTCTGGACTGCAGCAGCCATTGCCTTGCGATGGGTCTCCTTCGCGTGTTCACGTTGGTTCGATAGATTCGGTAAGATCAGCAACATTAACAAACCGATAATGAAGAGGACAATCGTTGCTTCAATCAACGTCAATCCTTCTCGCTTCTTCGATAAGAAATGCGTTTTTGATAAGGTGATTTGCTTTTGTTCTTCTGTTTTCATGTTTGAATTCCTCCTAGATTTTTATAAAGGGGTAAAAGCATAGCCAAGTAAAGTAACACAATAGCTGCACCGATGACTGCAAAAAGAATCGGTTGAATCCAGGCAAAGAGGCGCTTGATACGACGGTCAAAATCCCTGAACTCATGTTTGGCAAAATAGGACAAGTAGGTGGCCAAGAGAGAGGCATTAAAGCCTCGGCTCAAATAGGCTGATAGCGTTTGATTCAAATAGGGCTGGCGGTCGATCCAAGAAGAAATACCCTGGCCTTCTTTTAAAAAAAGCTGGGCCTCTCTCGCCATTTCCTGTGCAAGGCTTTTCTTACCTTCTTGTGCGAAAGTCGCGATGATAGCGGGTAGCGTCAACCCCGCCTTCAACAAAAGGGCTAATTGCTCAGCGAGCAAAGCAGAAATCAGCGACTTACTTAGCGCACGCAGATACGGTATTCTGGCGACTAAGTGGCAGCGTCTTACTGGACGCACTTTGATTAAAACAAGGTAGCTGAAAACGACTACTGCGCAAACTAATAACACAATCCCCAATAAAATATTAAGAACCGTCAGGGCAAAGTTTTCTCGGCCCTGTCCCAACGTTTCAGTAAGCGTTGCAAAGACTGGATATAACGTTTTTTCCAGTCCAAAAACCAAAGCAAATAAAATGATTAAGAGAATGGCTGGATACGTTAAAGCGGCTTTTAATTGGCGCTTGTAATCGATAATCAACTGCATTTTACTGGCTAATTCCTGCATTGTTTCTGAAAAGCGTCCCTGTTCCTCAGCCAGGCGAAGATAAACTTGAACGTCTGAATCAAAAAGAGGAGCAAAGGCAGATGAAATTCTGTTTCCCGTTCCCAATTCTTCTTGCACCTTTTCAAGTTGAACCTGCCAACTTCGATGTGCGCCAAGCAAGATATTCAGTGACTGATTCACGGAGTATCCCGCCTGTCCTAATTCTGCAAGTTCCTTTAAAAAGAGAACCTGGTCGGTTTTTGCCAGTCGCTGTTTCTTAATCGCAAGTTTCATCCGTCGTCCTTTCTGGAATCCCAGACACATTAGTCACTTCACCTTCTCGCCAGTCGATCCACGAAAGGGTGGCTGCTAACTCGCCTTCATCATTTCGCACCAGTCGTTGGTAGACAGTCTTCACCAGAGCCGCCTGCACCAAGGCTAAATCTAAGCCGAGGTCAATTAAGCGGTTAATGACCATGGAGGCGGAATTCGCGTGAATGGTTGACAGAACAAGGTGCCCTGACAGAGCCGCTTGCAATGCCGCAGCAGCCGTTTTTCCATCTCGAATCTCGCCAATAACTAGGATGTCAGGTCGTTGTCTTAACGCCACTTTGATGAGGTCCTCGTAGAAAATACCAGCGTCGGCATTGACCTGAAGTTGCAGATAATCGGGCTGATAATATTCAACGGGGTCTTCAACAGTTAAAACGACCCGCCCCTTCGACCAGGTGTGTAGCAGGCGATAGAGTGTGCTGGTTTTACCAGCACCTGTTGGACCAGATAACAGATAGAGGCCATTATCTGGTTGTTCGGATGATAAGTGCGCCATTTGTCGATCATCAATAAAACGCTGTTCGCCTAAATCCGGGTAGATAATACGGAGAACAATGCTCTCCCTGCCGAGAAAATCACCAACGGAAGACACCCGTACGAAGTGCCCTTGAAAGGTAAAGCGGCCGAGTTGGGGGCGGCGCTTTTCAGCAAGGTTGAGCAGTGCGTGATACTTGATGATGGAAAGCAGTCGTTCGGCAAAGTCATGGGAGAGAGAAAGAATAAAACGAAGCTCACCACGAGCTTGACCGGAGAGACGATAACCATCGACGGAAGGCTTGAAATAGAGATCAGAAAAGTGCTGAGCGATGGCAGTTTGGAGAAAGTGGTCA
Organism: Fructobacillus broussonetiae; assembly: GCF_018437275.1. Classification (GTDB taxonomy): domain Bacteria; phylum Bacillota; class Bacilli; order Lactobacillales; family Lactobacillaceae; genus Fructobacillus; species Fructobacillus broussonetiae. Next base: position 21,942 of record NZ_JAAMFK010000004.1, on the reverse strand, counting down.
AGCCAGGGTTGGGCAGAGGAATGATCAGGGGTGGGCAATGATGAAAAATTACTTGGCATGCTCTTCCTCCCTTCACGCGAATAATACGTAAAGTCTCAGAACTTATCGCAATTTTTTCTATAAATATATAAAAAAAAGCCGTCCCCCTTTCGGGGAACGACTTAAAACGCCATATATTTACTTTAACGCCTTCTGTTCCAAAGCCGCCTGACGCGTGGATTCGAGTAACGTGGCGATTGTCATGGGACCAACACCGCCCGGCACGGGCGTCAACCAAGAAGCTTTCGCCATGGCCTCCTCTTGATTAACATCTCCGCAAGCCTTGCCATCAACGAGGTTCATTCCCACGTCAATCACAATGGCACCCGCTTTAATTTGCTCACCACGAATGAAGTTCGGCTTACCGACACCGCAAACAATGATGTCAGCCTTCGCCAACATGTCGTCCAAGACTTCTTTTGATGTGTAACGGTGGGCAATCGAAACCGTCGCATTCGCGTTCAACAACAAGGCTGCCATTGGGCGTCCAAACAACTGGGAGCGACCCACAACAACGGCAGTCTTTCCAGCAACGTCCAAACCATAGCGGTCCAAAAGCGTCATCACACCCTTCGGCGTAGCGGCGACCGGGTAGCTCCCCTTTTCGTTTGCAAACAAACGGCCTTGGTTCGTAACGCCTAGTCCATCGACGTCTTTTTCAGGCGCAACAGCCGCAAAAACCGCCGCGTCGTCAATACCTTCTGGGAGCGGTGCCTGCACCAAAATTCCATTAACGGAATCGTCAGCGTTCAACTTTTCTACCATTGCAATGGCATCTTGTGTGGTCTGTCCAGGTGAAACTTCAAAATCCTTCGTTTCAATCCCCACCTTGGCCGCGGCACGTTGCTTCATCCCGACGTACAGGCGGGACCCGTCGTCTTTTGGATCAAACAAAACGGCGAGTGAAAGGGCATCCCCAGCAGCCGAGATTTCTTCCGCCAATTCCTCGCGGAGTTCTTTTGCGACCTTTTTTCCGTCTAAAATATTAGCCATTTTAGCCCCTTTCATTCCTCTGTAGCGGTGAAGTGTTGTAAAATATCAATATCTTATATTCTATCAAAGCACAACGCAAAAGGAGTAGAAAATGACCGACGAACGAATTTCATGGGACCAGTACTTCATCGCGCAGTCCGCCATCTTGTCGACCCGTTCGACTTGTACCCGTCGCCACGTCGGGGCCATTTTGGTGAAGGATAACCGCATCATCGCTTCTGGTTATAACGGCGCTGTTTCGGGTACGCCACACTGTACCGAAGTTGGCGATTACATCGTCGATGGCCACTGCATCCGAGCTGTTCACGCCGAAAAAAACGCCCTCATGCAGGCTGCCTCAATGGGAATTGGGGTTGATGGTTCCACTCTCTACGTAACCGATGCTCCCTGTATTTTCTGTACCAAGTTGCTCCTTCAAGCTGGCATTAAGAAAATCAACTTTATGCGCGATTACCGAAACGACGAGTTTGCTGAAAATCTTTTAAAAGAAAAGCAAGTCCCTTTGCGTCAAGTTCCCTTCGAAGCAGAAACGGCCGAACAAATCAATTTGGCCCAATTTTTAAAGTAATATTTCAAGAATCAGCCACTTTTAGTGGCTTTTTTTATTAGACAAAATGAGCATATGGTTCCTATAAAAGTCAAACCCGCACCACACCATTTTGACACTTGAAAAACCATCCCCAATTCGTCATACTTAAACAATGATAAATCACGATGAATGAGGTTGTAACATGAGCAAAAACGAAGAACAATATTTGGACTTGGCCCGCCGCATCCTGGACGAAGGTCACTACAAGGCTGATCGTACAGGAACGGGTACATACTCCATCTTTGGAACGCAGATGCGCTTCAACTTGAACGAAGGTTTCCCAATGTTAACGACGAAGAAAGTCTTCTTCAAGCTCATCAAGTCTGAATTACTTTGGTTCTTGCGAGGTGATAACAACATCCGTTTCCTGCTCCAAAACAACAACCACATTTGGGACGAATGGGCCTTTAAGAAGTGGGTCGAATCAGAAGACTATGATGGTCCTGACATGACCGATTTTGGACTCCGTTCTGAAAAAGATCCTGAATTTAAGGCAGAATACTTGAAGCAAAAGGATTGTTTTGTTCAATTAATTTTGGAAGACGACGACTTCATGGAAAAGTTTGGTTACATCGGTGAGGTTTACGGAAAGCTCTGGCGTTCATGGGCATCTGTTAAGCCAGGTGGTCAAGAAGTTGACCAGATTCAAAACTTGATTGACCAAATTAAGACGAACCCCAACTCACGTCGTTTAATCCTATCAGCATGGAACGCCGAAACAACCCCACAGGCTCCGTTGCCATCTTGTCACGTTTTGTCACAGTTCTACGTGTCAGATGGTAAGTTGTCTGCCCAACTTTACCAACGTTCCGGTGACTTCTTCTTGGGTGTGCCCTTTAACATCGCCTCATACTCATTGCTCATTCACATGATTGCGGCACAAACAGGTCTTGAAGTCGGTGACTTCGTCCACACGATTGGTGACACGCACATCTACAAGAACCACGTGGAACAAGTGGAAGAACAATTGTCACGTCCAATGCACGACTTGCCTAAGATTTGGTTGAATCCTGAAGTGAAGTCCATCTTTGACTACACGATGGATGACATCAAGTTGGTGGACTACGAATCAGAACCAGCAATCAAGGCACCGGTTGCTGTTTAAACGAGTAAGAGCACAACGTTTGAAACGTTGTGCTTTTTATGTTTACATTCACTCAGCGAAACGATAAACTGTCCCTACTGTTATTAGGAGTATTTTTAATGTTTAAAACCCTTAAGGGCAAAGTCGCATTCGCGACCCTGATTTTTCTCGCAACCGTTTCACTTGTGGTGATGACGCTCGACTCAAAACCAAAAAAGAATCTGGACAATTTTCAGGATCAAAATCGAGTTGACGGCCAAAAAGATGAAGATAAAGAATCAAATGATTTAACCTACTTCTCAGGTAAAAAAATCACGCTTCTTCCAATGACGGAAGGGCATCTAGATAACGGCTCAATTTATTGGAAGTCGCAACTAACCATTCACGGCAAGAAAACTCCGGTTGTTGCTTCTTACTACCGCATGGGTTACTTTGCCATATACACAAAGCAACCTACTGATCAGATTCAATCCTTCACCTACAATGGTGACGACTATCAAAAATATATCGAGGCAAAAGATTTAGATGAAGTGGCTTCCAAATCCGAACCCTATAACGATTAAAAGCACAACGTATATCACGTTGTGCTTTTTTACTACTTTTTTGTAAAAGGTCTTTGACATTTTATGTAAAGGATGTTTTACTAATTATGTCAAAACACTTTGACATTTTGATTGGAGAAAATAACCATGCTGAATCAAATTCGTGAAATGCGCAAGAGCCAACGTTTCTCACAAGACGAGCTCGCTCAGCGCACTGGCGTCACCCGTCAAACGATCAACGCCATCGAAAACAACAAGTACGACCCATCACTCGCACTTGCTTTCGAACTGGCCTACGTCTTGCACACAACTGTTCAAGACCTCTTCCACTACGACAAGCCCATCCGCCTATCAGATAAGGAAATCTAACCATGTCTAAAACAAAGAAATACGTTCGTTTTACTTTCTATTGGAAACTACTTTGGCAGAGCCTTGCTATTGCAGCAGTTCTTTTCCAAGGATTTAATCAACGTGACATCGCTTTTGACTTATTTATCGCTTGCTCCATTACTTTTCTCGCAGGGATGGCCCTTGTCCAAAAGCTTTTCGACATCAACCTATTCAACGCGAACAAATTTGATTTCATCGCCGATGAAAGAGACGCAGCAATACTAGAAAAAGTAAACCACACGATTCGTTATAACCGAGATAACATTGCCTACTCCTTACTGATTGTCGGATTCTTTGTCTTCAATTCAACGATGGAGTCAGCTTACAAAGTGATATTGTTCGCCTTCTTTATGGTGACGGCCACCATTCTTCCAACCTGCGAGTACTACTATCTCTGGAACAAGTTCGATCAAGAATAATTTTTAAGGAGTATATCAATGTCTAAAATAAAACAGTATGTTATTTGGAGTTTCTACTCCAACACACTGATGACCGTGATGGCCATGGTTTGGGCTGGACTATATCTATTTAATTATGAAACAGCATCAATTGCCGGCCTCATCATTTCAGTAGTCATCTACGCCATCTTTGCTTTCTACGTTAAAAAGAAGTTACAAATCAATGTTTTGAAGAAAAACGCTTTAGAACTCGCTACCGATGAACGCGAAAAGAGCATCATCAACAAAATCAACGCTGATTTAATCAAGGATTACACCTTCATCATTTCTATCGGTTTTGGTTGGGGCCTCTTGTTCCTACAAGGAAATGACATGAGCGACTTTGCTTTTACCAAGGGAATCTTTATCCTTTGGGCTGGTATCGCCTTCTTCCTACCAAGCTACCGTTACCTCACCCGCTGGTACAAGTATGACAAAGAATATTAAACGCAAAAAGGCCCAACATCACGTTGGGTCTTTTTTATTGCATTAAAAAAAGCCACCGTCCCCACGGTGGCTTTGAGAAAGTTGGTCAAACAACAATCCTTAAAACTATGACTAAAATATAACACCTTCTACTCACCAAGTAAATACTCATGTCCTAATTAAATTTAATTCAGGTTAGGTCTTTTTTTGCGATAAAAATGACTATTCTACGTATCATTCGATGAAGCAAAAAGATTGTCCTCTTTTGATGGCACTAGGTTTAAGTGCCTGGAAAGGAGGTTAAACATGGAAGAGATTCTTAAAACTATAGCTCAGCTGCCTAGTGCTGTATTAAATCAATTTTTAGTTGATTTAATATTAGACCAGCTGAAAAAGTGGATTAATTCGTTGTTCCACGACGATTAATCAACATGTCCCCCGATTCCCCGTCGGGGGTTTTCTTATAAAAGAAAAAACACCGCTGACCGGCGGTGTTTTCGAAAGTGGGTATTTCAATCTTGATAATTACCTGACATAAACATAGCACCTTCTTCTCACTAAGTAAACTGCAGTGTCCTAAATGACATCAGTCCGAGCATTTAATCCTGCGGCATCGTCATAATACTATCGTTCAAGTGCTTTTTCTGCTTCAAATCCTTTGATGTCAGCAAGTCCTTTGGCGCACCAGAAGCTTTCGCATCCTCATCCCACTTACCGTCAGCAAGTTCCTTGATTGTTTGCACGTTTGCCTTACGCATACTGTTCACAGCACTCTCCGGCACAATACGCGCACGCTTCACATACGATCCCTTGTGGTAAGCCATCACGTAGGGCTTATTCGTGCCAGGATTAATTCCAGTCGAAAGCGTCAGCTTCGTCCACTTATCCCCCCAGTCATCATCAGAAAACCAGGCCGTCCAGCGACCATGATTCTTATTGTTTGGATTCACTTCATTATCACTTGGCAACTCAGCGACACCAATCGTATAAGACAAAAACGGGTTCGTTCGATCAATAAAATCAATCCCCTTTTCATATCCATAAAACAGCACGCCACCCAAAACCATCAAGACGGCTGCCAAGGAACCAATCCCCATCAAGACCTTCTTGTAACGTCCCTTCTTCTTAAGGTCCAAATCGACCTTTTCAGCAACAGTATTTTCCTTCTTCATTGTCTCTTCTCCAAACACTAATTTTTCAAAAGACACGCCAAAGAGCAAACTCAGCTCACGCATAATCTCCAAGTTTGGATAGTTCTTTCCAGTTTCCCAGGTTGAAACGGTTTGCCGGCTCACGTGCATCCGGTCCGCCAATTCCTGCTGGGTCATCTCTTGATTAATACGTAATTGCTTGATGTCTGTCTCAAAGCTCATGTCTTCGTCTCCAATTAAAGTCGGTTTACTCACTAAATACTAGCAAGAAAGACTGGCATTTGTATAGCAAGTGTTACTGGCAAAGTCTAAACCGCACCAGCTTCAACTTTCCCACGTAAAAAGGCCCAACAAAATTGGGCCTTTTTTATTGCAATAAAAAAAGCCACCGTCCCCACGGTGGCTTTTGGAAAGTTGAGTAGACAACTAACCTCCAATTTCTACTTAAAATATAACACCACCTTCATAGCATGTAAATACTTATGACCTAACTAAATGCGAATTAAGTTAAGTCATTTTCTTTGCGGCAAAAACGAATTTGATACGTATCATTCGATGAAGCGAAAAAGATATTCCTCTTTTTATGGCACTAGGTTTAGGTGCCAGGAAAGGAGGGTAGATATGAACGAATTTCTCCAATTTTTAGCTCAGCTGCCAGAGGCTGTATTAGATCACCTATTGGTCGATTTAGTATTAGACCAGCTGAAAAAGTTGATTGAATCGTTTTTCCATGACGATTAATTTACACGTCCCCCGATTCCCCATCGGGGGTTTCTTTATAAAGAAAAACACCGCTGACCGGCGGTGTTTTCGAAAGTTGGTAATCCAAACTATCTTCAAAATTCTGACTTTAATATAGCACCAACTCCCACCAAAGTAAACGCCCTTGTCCTAACTAACAAAAAAAGCAGCCATCTTTCGATCGCTGCTTTCAAGACATAGCCCCAGAGGGAGTCGAACCCTCGATTTCGGCCTGAGAAGCCGACGTCTTAACCACTTGACCATAGGGCCATATTTCAATACTTAATCAGTTTACTAGATTGACCCTCTGCGGTCAACCATTTTGGCGGTATTTCGCCTTTCTTCGTTACTTAAAAAACCATTAAACTCTCCTCTTAAAATGCCCCACCCAAACAAACTCCCGTATAATAAAACTGTTATCATGTGGGTTCTCTTGCTCACAATTAACAACTGCCTCGCAGTAAAGCAACATTAAATAAACAAATCAAAGGAGCAACTATGATCACCGTATCGCACGTGAATAAGTCTTTTGGTGACCATCAAGCAGTTTCGGATTTGAACTTCACGATTGAACCAGGCGAAGTCCTTGGTTTGATCGGACAAAACGGTGCCGGAAAGACCACGACTTTCCGCATGATTTTGAACTTCATTGACGCTGACTCTGGTGAAATCACCTGGGATGGTCACCCCATCACCCAGGAACAAAAGCAAAAAATTGGTTTTCTGCCCGAAGAGCGTGGCCTTTACCAAAAGGAATCCATCGAGAGCCAAGTCCTCTACCTCGCCCAATTACACGGGATGAACAAAGAAGACGCCAAGGCTGAATTAACCGATTGGATGAACAAGCTTCAGGTCGTTGGTAAGAAGTCCGATCTGGTCCAGACTTTATCAAAGGGAAACGCGCAGAAGATTCAAATGATTTTGGCACTCATCTTTAAGCCGAAATTCATCATCTTGGACGAGCCTTTCTCCGGGTTAGATCCCGTAAACGCCTCCATCTTCATGGACGTCATCAAGGAGCTGAAAAAGCAGGGCGCCATGATCATCTTCTCCTCCCACAACATGGACAACGTCACGGAAATTTCCGACAAGCTCGTCATGTTGAAGCAGGGCCACACGGTCTTGCAGGGACCTTTGCAAGAAATCCGTGAGTCCTTCGGGCGCACGCGACTCTTTGTGGAAGCTCCTGACTTTACCGCTGCGGACTTCTTGGATATGGAAGGGGTAACTAAAGTCGAAGCCAGGGGCGCCGGCTATCTCCTCTACTTAACTGAGGAAGCTGCCGGGCACGCCATCTTTGATAAGGTGACCGCGAATGGATACATCCCCGCCTTCTCCCAGCAACCACCAACGCTGGGCGAGATTTTCAGAACGGAGGTTGCTACCCATGCTTAATCAAATCAAACTCGTCGCCAAGCATACCTACTTAGGTCGCTTGAAAAAGAAGTCCTTCTGGGGACTTATCTTGGCCCCCTTCCTTTTCATCTTAGTTTCCGCCGGAATCGGATTTGGAATCGCCGCCATGCAGTCGCACGACACAGCAGAAATTGCCGTCATCGCCCCTGCCAATACGCGCCAAGCCTTAGTGAACAATGAAAAGGACCTAAATATCAAGGTTTCTTCTATTAAGGACGAAAGCAAAGCCAAGGAAAAGTTAAACGCCGCTGACATCGACGGTGTCTTGAATATTGAAGACGACAAAGGAACCCTGTTAACACAGCCTAAGTCCACTGACATCGTTACCGATCAGTTAAAGAACTTTCTGTCAAAGCAAGCCCTTTCCAACAAGGCCGCCAAGTACAACCTGACGGAACAGCAGATTGACGATTTGAAGAACCCCTTTGCTTTGTCTTCAAAGGTTGTTGAAAAGAACCAGAAGAAAGATTCCGATGCCGCCTCTGCAGTTAAGCAAGGATTAGCCTTTGGAATCGCCATTACGGTCTTCATCATCGTTTCAACTTACGCTTCCATCATTGGAACAGAAATTGCAAACGAGAAGTCCTCACGTATCATGGAAACGCTCCTCGCGGCATCATCTGCCCGCGGACAATACTTCGGTAAGATTCTAGGAATTGCCTACCTCCTACTCACGCAGTTAGGCATCTATGCCGCCCTCATCATCCTCACTGTGTTGCTTGGTCAAAACTCTGAGATGATGCAGGTGGTCTTCTCTTACTTCTCCGCTCTAACGCCGATTTTCTGGCTCTACACGCTTTTCTTCGTCGTTGTTGGAACAAGTACCTACTTGGTCATCGCAGCCATCTCAGCCTCTGTAGTTAACGATCAGACGCAGATTTCGCAGGCGATGATGCCCATCACCATCATTTCGATGATTCCATACGTGGTTGGTATTTCATCATCTGCTGCCGGTAATAATTTGCTGGTTAAGATTTTGTCTTACGTCCCACTCGTTGGACAGTCGCTGATGCCGTCGCAGTTGGCAAATCACTATGCCAACTGGTTTGAAGCAATCATTTCCCTCTTGCTCTCCGTTGTTTTCTTAGTACTCGTCGCTTGGTTCGGCCAACGCTTGTACGCGAAAAACGTTCTCTCCTACTCGGATGAAAACGCCTTGAAGCAATTGTGGAAGGCAATGCTGCCTACTAAGAAATCAATCTAAAAGTCAAAAGCGGCCCAGGCCCATTTGACAGCACATAAAAAAGCCCGATTCGTTTCGAATCGGGCTTTTCTTTATGCTTTTAATTGATTACTTAAACCATGAGTCAACTTGTGACTTGTGCGTCTTGATGTAATCCTTAGCAGCTTGTTCAGGTGACTTACCACTTTGAATATCAAGCATAACTGATTGCATTTCGTCTTGTGACCACTTAAAGTTCTTCATGACCTTGTAAGTGTCAGGGTTAGTCTTCTTCAAATCCTTGCGAACAACGGTGTTGATTGATTCTTCTCCACCCATCGTCTTCTTAGGATCCTCCAAGAACTTCAACTTGTACTTGTTGAAGATCCAGTGTGGGGTCCAACCAGTAATCACGATTGGTTGCTTAGCCTTGTAGGCCTTATCCAATGCGGCTGGCATTGCACCAGATGATGAAGGCGTCAACTTCCAACCTGAAAGGTTAGAGTATGAGTCGATTGTCTTTTGAGCGGCGGTCATAACACCGGCACCCGCTTCGATACCGACAATGTTCTTGTCTGCTTGGTTGTTCAAGTCAGAGATTGAGTTAACGTCCATGTAATCAGGAACTACCAATCCCAAGCGAACACCTGTCAAGTTCTTACCAAGAACGTCAACCTTGTCCTTGTACTTAGCAAGCATGGCCTTGTGCGTGACAGGCAACCATGCTGAAACCGTTCCATCAATTTGCTTGTTAGCAACTGATTGCCAGTTAACGGCGTTATCCAATGGCGTCGTCTTAACCGTGTAACCGTGCTGACGCATTGCTTCGGCCAAAACGTTCGTTGAGGCAACTTCAGAATCCCATTCAACGTAACCAAGTGTTACTTGCTTACCTGCTTGCTTTGAAGCCATTACTGAACCAACGGCACCAGAGATAACCATAATCAAGACCATTGCCCATGCAGCAAGCTTACGCCACTTTGGCAACTTTACCGTCGTCACAGGGTTCGTGTTCAACTTTTGAACGAAACGATCAACGATGATGGCCAAGATAACCAAGGCGATACCATTAACGAATCCAGCACCAACGTCGGCGTGTTGAACGGCTGACAGAACACCACGTCCAAGACCTGGCGCACCAATCATTGAAGCCGTCACAACCATTGACAAGGCCAACATAATCGTTTGCTTTGAACCAGCAATGATTGATGGCTTTGCTGAAGGCAATTCCAACTTGAAGAGCTTTTGCCAAGTCGTTGATCCAAATGAATCAGCGGCTTCAACCAAGTCTTCAGGCACTTGTTGCAACCCAAGGTGAGTCAAGTTAACAACTGGTGGCAAAGCAAAAATGATTGAGGCAAAGGCACCTGGAACCATACCGATACCGAAGAAGGCAACGGCTGGAATCAAGTAAACAAAGGCTGGCATCGTCTGCATGAAGTCCAAGATTGGCTTAATGATAGCGAAAGCCTTTGGTGACTTAGACGTCCAGATTCCAAGAGGAATACCAATAACCAAGGCGATGAATGATGACCAGAAGACAAGTGTCAACGTTTGCATCAAGTCACCCCAGAGGGCTTGGTTGTCAACCAAAGTCAAACCAAGCAAAATCAAAACTGGCAAACCGTACTTCTTTGGCGTGGTAAACCATGCCAATAAAGCCAAGGCAATGACGAAGATTGGCGTTGGAATGGCTGTCAAGAAAGCCGTTGTTCCGTCCATCAGTGATTGACCAGAGTTTTGGATGGCGTTGAAGAGACCTGACCAGTTTTCAGTCAACCAGTTCACACCATTCGTTACCCAATCGTTTAAGGGCAACTTTGGAATTGAAAGTAGATTATTCATCAGCTTGTCCGTCTCCTTCCGTTTGAGCTAAGGCTTCGATAACAGCACCACGGATGATGATTCCGCGCATCTTATTGTTATCATCAACCACAGCAACTGGTGTCGTGGCATCGTAAATGATTGACATGATGTCTGACACAATCGTGTCAGGCTTAACCTTTGGCATGTCCATCATGACGTCACGCAATGGCAATTCTTCACGACGGGCCTTAACAGCCGCGTCAGAAGTTAAGTAACCAGCGAATTGACGCTTTGAATCGATGGCAACCAAACCAGAAACTTCTTCTTCTTGCATGCGGTGCAAGGCAACGTTTGGACCATCTGAATCAACGTTAATCGTCAAACCAGGAATCATGATTGATTCGGCGTTCAAGACCTTTGAACGGTCAACGTCTTCAACGAAGTTTTCAACATAATCGTTTGCTGGGTTCGTCAAGATTTCTTCACCCGTTCCGATTTGTTGCAATTGTCCGTCCTTCATGATGGCGATGCGATCACCAATACGAAGTGCTTCGTTCAAGTCGTGGGTGATGAAGATGATTGTCTTCTTCACGTTTTGTTGCAAGTCCAAGAGTTCATCTTGCATTTCGTGACGAACCAATGGATCCAAAGCAGAGAACGCTTCGTCCATGAGCAGGATGTCTGGATCGTTTGTCAAAGCACGTGACAAACCAACACGTTGTTGCATACCACCAGAAAGTTGTGATGGATATTGATCCTTAAATGAGAGCAAGCCTGAGTTTTCCAAAGCTTGTTCTGCACGCTTCTGACGTTCTGCTGGCTTGACCCCTTGAATTTCCAAACCGAATTCTGCGTTTTGCAAAATCGTACGGTGTGGGAACAACGCGAAGTTCTGGAAGACCATTGACATCTTCTTACGACGAATGTCTAACATTTCCTTCTTGTTGAAGTGGGTAATTTCCTTACCATCCAAAATGATCTGACCTGAAGTAGGTTCGATCAAACGGTTAAGCAAACGAATCAACGTTGACTTACCGGAACCTGAAAGACCCATGATAACGAAGATTTCACCTTCGTTAACATCCATGTTGATGTCGTAGACACCAACCGTTGAACCAGTCTTTTCAAAAATTTCGTTCTTAGACTTATTCTCCTTAACCATCTTCAAAGCAGCTTTCTGCTTCTTACCGAAGACCTTGGTTAAGTGCTTAATTTGCACTTTTGGCATAAATCCTCCTATTAGTTGACTACTGCCTTAATTTAAAATAAACTAAAAAGTGACCATCTGTTCTTTGTAACAGGTGGGCAATAGTGACCTCTTAATATTCTACACGGGTTGTCACTTTTGTCAAATCGAAATTAACCGGCACTAGAGGAAACAGACGTATGCCTAAGATTAAAGAACCACGCTACCATAAGATTGCTTTGGATATCGCCGAGCACATCGTTCAAAAGAAATTTAAAATCGGTGAAAAGCTTCATGCTCGTTCCACCCTCGCTGCAACCTTTGGGGTTTCTGCAGAAACCGCTCGAAAAGCAATCTCAGTGCTTGCTGACCTTGACATCGTTAAGCCTGTTCACGGTTCGGGTGTCGAAGTTCTCTCTGCCGAAAGAGCCAAGGACTTTCTTGACCAAGCAAGAGAAACGCGGGACTTACACGAAACACACAGTGAAATTAAAGATCTGATCGCCCAACAAAAAGCAGACCTGGCAAACTTGGATAACGCCTTTACTTTACTGTTGGATCAAACCCAGCGCGTTCGCCAACAAAATCCCATGTCACCCTTTGAAATTGTTCCAGACGTCGGCTCTGACAAGTTGAATCAGTCAATTGGTTCACTGAATGTCTGGCAAAACACCGGGGCAACCATCATCGCCATCTTGCACGAAGATGATTTGATTCTTTCACCCGGACCATACGCCAATATCACAGCGGGTGACACGATTTACTTCGTTGGTTCTGAAAAGACGGTCGAAGCGATGCAATCATTCTTTGACCCCAAAAATAATGACTAAGATAGAGAAGCGTGTTTAGCTATTTTATCGGTTAAAAAAAGGACAGGAATTTCTTCCTGTCCTTTTTGTTTTTACATTAAATTAATCGTCTTCAGGAACCGGTTGCCCTTGAAGTTCAAGGCCGATACCCTTCTCTGCCTTCGTTGTTCCAGGCAAGAATTCACCCTTCATCTGAACGCCGAGTGTAGCAAGAACCTTCGTATCCGAGGCATCTGGTGCCTTCTTCAACGTTGGTGCCTTATCCAATGTGAGGTCATCCTTTGAGCGGTTCCAGTATGTCTTATTCGTCGCAACCTGAACCTTTGCCTTCACCTTGCTATCCTTGATTGCTAATGCTTCAGAACCCTTAATGGTTGATCCCGCCTTGTAATCATGCGGCACCATGTCTGAGAGCACCTGGTCAACAATATCAATTGTTCCTTGGAAACGCTTCTGATTGTCAGTGTATGAACCAGCACCGTTAATCACCGTTAAGAAGAGGTGACCGTTCTTATCCTTCACAATTCCAGTGAAGCAGCCACCGGATTCAGGCGTCGAACCAGTCTTCAAACCAAGCATCGTCAAATCGTTTTCATTATCCAAGTTTGCTTGAATCTGTCGGAATTCAGAACCAAAGCCAGATGAAACGGAAGCCTTCGTACGACTGTTCTTCGTGTAAACCAAGTTCGCGTTGTTCGTTAGCTTCTTCAACGATGGATCCATCTCAACTACCGCGCGTGCAATTTGCGCTACCTGCGATGCAGAAGCGCTGTTATACGCGTTTGCAGAAGCAGACTTCACCTGGTTATCAAAAGCATCCCCGTTCTTTTGACCAGCGCCGTTATACCAATCTGATTCCTTCAGGTTCAATTCCTTTGCCCAGCCTTGTAAGGTACTTTGGCTCGTCTGGCCAGTTGGTGTCATGTATGACGTCAACGCAAAAGCAGCATCGTTTGCGGAATTCGTAAACATCGCCCAGTAGAGATCACGAACAGAAACCTTGTCCCCCTTCTTAATCTCCAAGTGGGAGAACTCGTTACTGTTTTGCGATGACAGGTCAGCAGAAGCAGGAATCGTCACTTGACTGTTCCAAGTGATCTTCTTGCTCTCAATTCCCTTCAAAACACCGTAGGCAACGAGCATCTTTGATTGAGAAGCAATTGCCACCTGCTTATTTACGTTCTTTTCACCCAACACCTGTCCGGTGGACAAGTCCACAACCATAGCAGACTTCGCATCCACTTTCAATGTTACGGGCGCTTCATCCCCCAGCATTTGCTTTTGCACCGTTTTTTGAACGTGCGGCAAAAAGAAGTAGGTGGCACCACCTACCAGCACCAGAACGAAGAGAATGGCAAATAACCAAATCCGCGTCTTACGGCCCATTTTCTTCTTTCGTGCTGTCTTTGTATGAAATTGGATTGACTGCTTTTTCTTAAACATTAGTCAGCTTCTTTTCTTTGTTTTTTAGGCAATGTCATAATAAATGCCGTCAGCTCATCGTTGGATTCGACATGGATTTCACCCTTATGCTGATCGATAACACCCTTTACGATGGACAGGCCAAGACCCGTTCCACCGGTTTTTGCGTTTCTTGAAGACTCCACCCGGTAGAAGCGGTCGAAGAGTTGTTCTTGCGCTTCCTTCGGAATGGCTGGTCCGTCATTGATGACTCGGATTTCAACCTGGCCATCATCCTTTTCCTGTGCGGTTAATTTGATGAAAGAGGCACCTGCCCCGTACTTCAAACCGTTTTCCACGAGGTTAATCAACACCCGAGCCAGTTTTTCAGAATCACCCGCCATCACAATCAGCTTTGGCGCTAACTGTGTTGTCAGCTGAATCTGCTTATCCTTTGCTTCCATGGCGTAGTTTGCCAAAACCTGTTCAAAGAGATCACCAAGTGAGAAGTCCGTGATGTTCAAGTTCACTTGAGAGGATTGCAGCTTGGCAAATTCAAACAGGTCTTCAACGAGGACCTTCATCTGGTTGGCTTTATGATAGGCCGTTTCAATGTATTTTTGCTGGTCGCCTTCTTTAACGATTGAGTTCGGTGTTGCCACTAAACCTAAGTAACCAATAATCGCCGTTAAAGGTGTTCGCAAATCATGGGAGATATTGGTCATCATCTCCTCTTTTGAGGCTGCTTCCTTCTGGTAGGTCCTTTCACGCTCTTGATAGCCATTAAGGACATCGTCCAGAAGTGCGACAGGCTTTGTTTTTTTAACTTGCTTTGAGGCTTTCTTATCCCCTAATTGGTTTTTTCGAATGCCACGGAGGTCGTTTGTTAATTTCTTTAGTGTGCGACCCTTTCGGTAGCCTGGAATCTTCAAAAGTAAGAATAAGAAGAAGATACCTCCTGTTAAAAAGCAAAAAGAAGGCCAACCGGTCCATACTGACCAGGTGGGCCTTACTTTTAACCAATCAAACAGTAGGACCCAGGCCACTGCAGCGGAGAAAGCAAGCTCTAAGAGAACTTTCACCAGGGCCAAAAATCGCAATGTGATGGTTTTGATCATTTTAGTTCACTTCAATTTTGTATCCGACACCCCAGACCGTTTGGATGACTTGGTCACCACCGGTCGCCTCTTCTAGTTTATCACGAAGATGGGAAACGTGAACCATAACTGTCTTTGCAGAAACAACAGATTCTTGTTGCCAAACACGTTCAAAGATATCATCAGCGGAGAACACACGGTTTGGGTGTGAAGCTAAGAGGTAGAGAATACCGAATTCCAAGGCCGTCAAGTTGACCAAATCGCCGGATGCTGTCTTCACATCGTGTGAATCCTTGTTAATCACAAGGGAAGCCACGGTCAATACATCTGGTTTTTGTTCTTGAACAGCGTTTTGAGAACGACGAATCAAAGAGCGGATGCGAGCCATCACTTCCAAAGGATTAAATGGCTTCGTGACATAATCATCGGCTCCAGAAATCAAACCTTGAATTTTATCCATGTCCGTTGACTTAGCAGACAACATCAAAATTGGGATGTGCGTGTCCTTGCGAACTTCCTTCAACACATCGAATCCCGTCATGTTTGGCATCATGATGTCCAAGACCATGAGGGCAATGTCTGGGTTCGTGTTAAACTTGGACAAGGCTTCCTTACCATCCTTTGCAATCAATGGTTCGTAGCCTTCGTTCTTCAAGTAAATTTCAAGTAATTCAGCGATCTCCTGATCGTCATCAACAACTAAAATTTTCATGATTAACCTCTTTTATCAGCTTCCTGCTTCAAACGCTCTTGTTGGGCAAGCTTCGAAATAGCCAAAACACCACCACGCTTCATTCCTGCCATGCGACGGTTTACAAAGAAAGCCGCCCAGGCGATGAAGAAGACCAAGCCGTAACCCCAAACCGGAAGGATAGGGTTAATAACGGCTGGTAAGTACAAGAAGAGTGAGAAACCACCAACCCACAAAAGGGCAACGATGATTAACAAAGCCCAAGTTGGGAAGCGCTTCTTCTTTTCGTCTTGGTTCGGATTTGGAACCAAAGCTTGCATCGCCCAAGTGTAGATGAATCCACCCCAGATAGACAAGGCCAAAGCGGAAAGAATTCCGATTCCTTCAGACCCCTTAGCAGATCCAGAAAAGCCCATCGTAACCGTGAAGAAACCAGTCAAGAACATAATCAAGACCAAGGACGTGTCGGTTGCCAAGAAGGTAAAGGAATAGTCATGGAAGCCCTTTGCCAAACGCACGGGGTTCAAGAAGCTATCCAATGCTTCACTTGGTGAACCAAACAATTGAGCGGCCGTTTGACCACTCTTTTGTCCCTCGGCCAATTGTTCTTCAATGTCGGCCAGGATACTTTCCTTCTTTTCTTCTTCCACCTTGTCCGAGGCTTGAAGTCCCTTCTTAAAACGGAAAAGGAAATCTTGATTTTTCTTTGATAATTTGTGTTCGACTTCTGTCATCGTCTCACCCTTTTTTATTTCTTAAACGTTAAAGCGGAATTCAATGATGTCACCGTCTTGGACATCGTAATCCTTACCTTCGGAGCGGAGGCGTCCTGCTTCCTTCACGGCCTTGACTGAACCATACTTGTCCAAGTCATCAAATGCGATGGTTTCGGCGCGAATAAAGCCACGTTCGAAGTCGGAGTGAATAACACCAGCTGCTTGTGGTGCCTTGTAACCCGCCTTAAACGTCCATGCACGCGTTTCCTTGCCACCAGCAGTGAAGAAGGTACGCAAGTCAAGCAAGTGGTAAGCAGAGCGAATCAGCTTGTTCAAACCAGGTTCTTCGATACCAGCAAGCTCAAGGTAGTCCGCCTTCTCGTCATCGTCCAATTGAGCGATTTCTTCTTCGGCGTTTGCTGAAAGTCCGATAACTTCGGCCCCTTCCGTATCGGCAAATTCCTTAATTTGCTTAAAGTAAGCAGAAGCTTCTGGGTTAGCCATGTCATCTTCAGCGATGTTTGCCACGTACAACGTAGGCTTAGCCGTCAACAAGAACAAGCCCTTCACCACTTCTTTTTCTTCATCTGAGAAGTCGATGGTACGAACAGCCTTACCTTCTTCAAGGACTGGCTTAATCTTTTCCAAAACGGCTGCTTCAGCCTTGGCCGCCTTGTCTGATCCCTTCGCTGCACGAGCGACCTTAGCATAGCGCTTATCAACAGCTTCCAAATCGGCCAAAATCAATTCGGTGTTGATGGTTGAGATGTCGTCCAATGGATCAACCTTACCATTCACGTGAATGATTTCGTCGTCATCAAAGGCACGGACAACGTGCACGATGGCATTTACTTGACGGATGTTTTCCAAGAACTTGTTTCCAAGTCCTTCACCCTTCGATGCCCCCTTAACGATACCGGCGATGTCGGTAAATTCGAAGGTCGTTGGGATAATCTTATCAGCCGGTTCAATTTCTTGAATGCGGGCTAAGCGATCATCTGGGACCTCGACGATTCCGACGTTTGGTTCAATCGTGGCAAAGGGGTAGTTTGCCATTTCGGCCCCCGCTTTGGTAATTGCGTTAAATAAAGTTGACTTCCCAACGTTTGGCAAACCAACGATTCCAGCTGTTAAAGCCATCCTCTGGTCCTCTCTTCTCTAATTCTTTTCTTGTTATTTGTTGTCTGCTTTTTCAAGCACCTTCTTAAGGCGCTTATCAAAGTCATGACGGGTTAACATGATGGTGCGTTGACATGCTGAACACGTCAACTTGATGTCAGCACCCATGCGGTTGATGATCCAAGCATTACTACCGCAGGCATGGGGCTTTTTCATTTCCACCAAGTCACCCAAATCGTAATCCTTCTTTTCAACCATTAGTCTACCTCGATGGCTAAGATTTCCAAAATACGTTCCAAGTCACGGTTGGATACATAGTTAATTTCGATTTTTCCTGAACCCTTCTTACCAGCGTTCACCTTCACCTTCGTTCCAAACTTGTCTTCCAAACGGTTGGCCAAGTCTTCAGCGAATGGTGATGGCTGCTTTCCAGGTTGCTTTGGCTTGTCTCCGGCATTTGCCTTTTTAACCAAGGCTTCTACCTGACGGACGTTTAAGCCGTCCTTCAAGACAACGGACAAAACCGAGTTTAACTGGCTCTCCTTTTCCAATCCAAGCAAGGCACGTGCCTGCCCCATGGATAGTTCACCTTGTTGAACAAGTTGCTGAACCTTGTCAGGCAACTTGAGCAAACGCAAAGCGTTTGCCACCGTTGTCCGTTCCTTACCAACGCGGTCGGCCAACTTAGATTGCGTTAATTCAAGTTGGGACATCAAGTTGGCGTAGGCACGAGCCTCTTCAATTGGATCCAGGTTGTCGCGCTGGAGGTTTTCAATCAAAGCAAGCGTTGCCATCGTTTCATCGTTTGTTTCGCGAACGATGGCCGTAATCGTTTTAGCGAAGAGCGTCTTCGTTGCACGGAAACGACGTTCTCCAGCAATAATTTGGTACTTTGCGCCGGCTTTGCGAACAATGATTGGCGTGAGCAAACCGTTTTCTTTAATTGATTGGGCCAATTCCTTGATGGAATCCTCGTCAAACTTTAAACGGGGTTGGAATGGGTTGGCTTCAATCTTTGCGAGTGGTAAGTCCACGACCTTTTCAGCGTCGTCAGCGACACGAGTAATCGTCTTAGAGTGTTCCAATGCTTGCTTAGAAATGCCGTTGGATCCAAAGAGTGAATCCATGTTCTTTCCTAAGCCACCTTTTTTATTAACCATATTGAGCGATTACCTCCTTCGCAAAGGCTGTGTAGACGCGGGCCCCTGGTGACTTTGGATCAAAGTCAATGATGGCCTGGCCGTATGATGGCGCTTCGGACAAACGAACGGAGCGCGGAATGACCGTGTCGTACACACGGTCTTCAAAGTATGAACGAACTTCTTCAGAAACTTGCTTAGCAAGGTTCGTTCGGCTGTCATACATGGTGAGCAGGATACCCGCCATTTCAAGTTCTGGGTTCAACCCCTGGCGGACCAACTCAATCGTGTTGATCAACTGGCCCAAACCTTCAAGGGCATAAAATTCCGTTTGAACTGGAATCAAGACGGCGTCGGCCGCCGTAAAGGAGTTAATCGTCAGCAAGCCCAATGATGGTGGGTTATCGATGATCACGTAGTCGTATTCACCGGATACCGTTGATAAAGCACGGTTCAAGCGGTATTCACGTTCTTCCATCTCGACCAATTGAACTTCGGCTTCTGACAATTGAATCGTCGTTGGCAGGATGTCCAAGCCCTTTGTTGAGGAATGCAAAATGGCGTTCTTGGCAGGAAAATCCTGAACAATCACATCGTAAATGTCGTGTTCCAAAGTGGACTTGTCGACACCCACTCCTGATGATGCGTTTCCCTGAGGGTCGGCGTCGACCAAGAGGACTTTCTTACCAGCCTTAGCTAAAGCCGCAGAGAGATTGATACTAGTTGTTGTTTTACCAACGCCACCTTTTTGGTTGGCTAAAGCAATAATTTTTGCCACAGTCTTGCTCCTTTACAAAAGAATAAATGCTTAAAGGGGTTTCTTTGAAGGTGTACCCGCTTGACGTGGATACTTTTTGGGGGTCTTCTTCACCTTATCAACCCGTTGGATGACGCGTGGGTCTTCGTTAGGCAAAGTCAGATTCGTTTCGGATACAAGTTTTCCACCCAATGTATCGAGAGCCTTCTGCCCTGCCTTCATTTCTTCTTGACCAGCTGAACCCTTCATCACGAGGAAGGCACCGCCAATTTTAACGAATGGCAACGTGTACTCAGCAAGGACCGCTGTCCGAGCAACCGCACGGGCTGTCGCGTAGTCAAAGCTTTCACGAAGCTTCTCGTCCTTTCCAAGGTCTTCTGCACGACCGTGAATAACCGTCACGTTTGAAAGGCCGAGTTCTTGAACCATTTCCTTCAAGAAGTTCACTCGCTTGTTCAGTGAGTCAACCATCGTAACCTTCAAGTTTGGCAACGCAATCTTCAATGGTAAAGCAGGAAAGCCAGCGCCAGATCCGACATCAATCAGAGTCGGTTCACCATCTTTTAACTCTGGAAACTCCAAAGCCAACGTAAGTGAATCAAAGAAATGCTTTAAGTAGACTTCCTCTTTTTCAGTAATTGCCGTTAAGTTAAAGGACTGGTTGGCCAAAACAAGCTTTTCAAAGTATGTTTCAAATTGCGCTAACTGTTTGTCAGACAGGGATAAACCGGCCTCGGCTAGTTGATTTTTAAAACTTTCTGGATTCAAATTTTTCCTCCAAACCAGGCCATTTTCCCCTAGTTTACTAATATCAAGAATACCTAAAATAAAGCCGATAATCAAGGAATTCCCATTTCTTTTTCCTAACAAAAAACGCCGGGAACTTGTCCCGAGCGTTTTTGATTTATTCAGCATCAGAAAGGTCAAAACTTCCCCACTCAATTTCCGATTAGGAGTGGAAAACCTTCGCAAAATTCTTTTGAAGATCGGCGTTTTGACTCTTTTGGAAGTAGAGTTGTCCACCGTTGTTTGTTGTTGAAACGTAAACTGTTGGCTGGTTGTTTTCGACCGTGAAGAAGTATAGGATTCCCTTCATGCTCTGTGTTGCTTCGGCCGCAACCGCCACAACGTTCAATCCGTCTTGCTCATTGGCTGATGGGTTCCAAGAAAGGTTCTTCTGCTTACCATCAATGATGACCTGGTTCTTCAAATGACCACTCTCAAGTTCTTCTGGAAAGAGGATACCGTAGTAGTTTGGTTCCTTATCGTCATAAGTCCCAACATAGGTTTGCTTCATATTCTTTTGCCAAGAAGCCATGAATGAAGAGAGGGCCTTGTTCTTATCATCAGACCAGAAGCTCTTAGCGGCCTGAACAGCCTTCTTAGATGATGAAGAAGACATCGCGGCTGATGAGGTGTTACCTTCCTTATTAGTAGTATCCTTTTGACCGCTGTTCTTTCCGAGGATAAACATCAACGCGATGAATACTGCCGCAAATACGACTGCCAAAGTCCAAACCGTGCTTTTCTTCATTCTCTTCTCCTTGCCATTACGTGTTTATATAATCATATTTTACACGAAAAAAGGCAAAGAAAAAAGCAACTCATTGCTGAGTTGCTTTGTGATGCCCTCGGTGGGAGTCGAACCCACACGGTGTTGCCACCACTGGATTTTGAGTCCAGCGCGTCTGCCAATTCCGCCACAAGGGCAATATAAAGTTTTACAACTTTATTAGGGCGATAGAAGGGGATCGAACCCTCGCATGCTGGATCCACAAACCAGTGTGTTAACCACTTCACCACTACCGCCATGGCAGGGATAGAGGGAGTCGAACCCCCATCAACGGTTTTGGAGACCGCTATTCTACCATTGAACTATATCCCTAAATTTTCAAAAATCAGTTTTATAACTGAACAACATGCTGAGGACTCGCACCCCATCTAAGCACTCTTGCCCATGCTGTAAAAATAAAAAAGAAATGTTGCTATGGACGCTACAGGGATCGAACCTGTGACCCCCTGCTTGTAAGGCAGGTGCTCTCCCAGCTGAGCTAAGCGTCCAGAATTTAATGGAGAGGAAGGGATTCGAACCCTCGAAGCACCTTTCGACGCTTACACGGTTTCCAACCGTGCTCCTTAAGCCAGACTCGGACACCTCTCCAAAACTCTTTTTTATTCTTATATGTACGGCATCGCGTCGTCCTATCCTCGCAGCCAGCGTTCCGGCAACTACTTTTGGCGCTAAAGAGCT
>NZ_JAAMFK010000003.1 GCF_018437275.1 Fructobacillus broussonetiae | reverse complement strand
CCGTTCCTCGTAAGGAACAATAATTAGTATACGGATTTGCCCAGGTTTCGTCAATGCTTTTTTTTGCTTTTTTTGACTTTTTACTTTTACTTTCTTTGAGAGGGGGAGATATCTGTACTTATTATACAAAAATACACTTTTTGCTTTCATATTTTCTTGATATCTAGACCATTCTTTATTTTTTTAAATAAAATAGAGTCTTTTCTTGCAAAAGCTCGTATAATTATATTATCAAATACGCAGAAAGGAAGACATGTATGCCATGCTACATCCTCACCGACAAGGCCCAGGACAAGCGCTTCTTTAAGAAGACACTATTGGACCCAATCTTTTATGAAACACCTTCTGCATTAATTTCTGCTTTACGGAAGGTGAAGAACGGCCAAGTCGTTATTCTAGATTCCACAATTCGTGGATTCAACAAAGCTGGTTTGAAAACGGCACAGCTCATTCGCCAAAAGGATCCAGATGCTCAACTTATCATGATCTCTGATAACGCCTCTTTGGTTGGTCAGTGCTTCGAAGCCCAAGTGGGCTTCTTAGATTTTATCATTAAGCAGGACTTTAGCTCTGCTTTCTTAGATCGCCTGCTTCGCGCCATTGCGAAAGCAAACTTAAACTTACGTCGCATCTTAGAACTTCGACCAATCCCGATTCGTTTACCCCATGGTAAAACGAGTAAGGTTTTTGATTTAACACGCGTTATCTACATTACAACGGACAAGGGGACTCACCATCTATTCGTCCACGAGGCGGATCGACTTTCCCGAATCCATGCGTCGATGGCCTCCATCCCTGACTGTCACGACTCACTCTTCCAAATCCACGCATCCTTTACCATCAACATTGCTTATTTGCACGACTATGACTGTGGTACTCACATCGTCACGATGGTAACCGGACACCGCCTACCGGTCTCTCGACTTTACGCCGGGGCACTTCGCGAGGCATTACGGTGGCCGACCGCAAAAAAGGGCGTTCCGATTTGGTCGAGCCAGCAAGTCGCCGTTTCCAATCCACCAGCAGCAGTTGAATAGAAAAAAAGCACGAACGATTAAATCGTCCGTGCTTTTTATTTTGAAACTATCAGGATGAAAGTTTACTTTTCTGAGTCATCGTTTTGTTCTGATTCAGCGCGATCAACTAGGTCTTGAACTTGGTCAGAAACTGGTTCTGCACCTTGTTCTTCTTCTGCCATCGCTTCTTCAGGGTTATCATCGTCCGAAACTGGTTCCAACTTTGTAAAGGTAGCAACCTTTGAGTCGTCTTCCAAACGAATCAAACGCACACCTTGTGTTGAACGACCGGTCTTTGAAACCGTGTCGATACCGAAACGAATCATCACACCGAGGTCGGTCGTAACCATGATGTCTTCATCACCGTCAACTGTAACCATTCCGGCAAGTGGTCCGTTCTTTTCGGTAATCGTGGCGGTCTTGATTCCCTTTCCACCACGACCCTTAACAGGGTATTCGCTTGCTTCGGTTTGCTTTCCGTAACCCTTTTCCGTGATAACAAAGACATTTTGGCTGTCCATTAAGATATCAGCACCAACAACTTCGTCACCTTCGCGCAAGTTAATTCCACGAACACCGGCAGCGGCACGTCCCATTAGACGGACGGCTTCTTCGGCGAAGGTTACTGAGTAACCGTTGTGGGTCGCAATAATGATGTTTTGAACACCATCAGTTTGCAAAACCTTCAGGATTTCATCGTCTTCGCGAAGCGTCAAGGCCTTCAAACCAGAAGTTCGAATGTTAGCGAAATCTTGAACCTTCGTACGCTTAACAACACCCTTACGAGTGACAAAGAAGAGGTTATCTTCCGATTCAGCAGGGTTTCCCTGTACCGTAAGCAGTGATTGGATGGCTTCGTCTTGATCGAAGTTCATCAAGTTAATCACTGGGATTCCCTTTGCAGCACGACCGTATTCAGGGATTTCGTAACCCTTCAAACGGTAAACCTTACCCTTATTGGTAAAGAAGAAGAGGGAATCGTGGGTTGAAAGGTTCGCCAATTGTGCAACGAAGTCTTCATCGTTTAAGTTCATTCCTTGAACACCACGACCACCACGGTTTTGGGCCTTAAATTCTGAGGCCGCCACGCGCTTGATGTAACCATTGTGCGTCAACGTCACGATGATGTCTTCTTCTTCAATCAAATCTTCATCTTCGATGCTTGTCACGTCACCCACTTGGAGTTCCGTGCGACGTTCGTCACCGAAGCGGTGTTGAATTTCAAGCAATTCGTCGTAGATCAATTGATCGATTCGTTCTTGGTGAGCCAAGATGTCCTTCAAATCGGCAATCAATGCGACCAACTTTTGGTATTCATCTTCAATCTTGTCGCGTTCCAAACCAGTCAAACGGACCAAGCGCATGTCCAAGATGGCTTGTGACTGCTTGTCTGAAAGGTCGTAACCATCAATCAATCGTCCCTTGGCTTCATCTGACGTCTTTGAAGAACGGATGATATGGATGATTTCATCGATGTGATCCAAAGCAATGCGCAAACCTTCTAAGATGTGTGCACGTGCTTCAGCCTTCTTCAGATCAAATTCCGTACGGCGACGGATAACAGAACGTTGGTGATCCAAGTAGGCTTCAAGGATTTCCTTCAATGACAAAGTCTTAGGCGCACCATTTGAGATGGCGAGCATGTTGAAGGAGAATCCGCTTTGCAAAAGCGTTTGCTTGTAAAGGTTATTCAAGATGACGGATGCGGAAGCATCACGACGAACGTCGATTGAGACACGAAGCCCGTCACGATCAGTTTCATCACGAATTCCCGTAATTCCATCAATCTTCTTGTCACGAACCAATTCAGAGATTCGTTCAATCAAGCGAGCCTTGTTAACGGCGTAGGGGAGTTCGGTAACAATAATTTGTTCCTTCCCCGTCTTTGTTTGTTCAATATCGACCTTGGCACGAACCGTAATTGTTCCACGTCCCGTTTCGTAGGCCTTTCGGATTCCCGCTTTACCCATAACAATTCCACCAGTTGGGAAATCGGGTCCAGGCAAAGCTTCCATCAAATCTGCAGTCGTTGCATCAGGATTTTCCATCAAGATGTGCAAAGCAGAGATGACTTCACCCAGGTTGTGCGTCGGGATGTTTGTCGTCATACCGACGGCAATTCCGGTCGCACCGTTAACCAAGAGGTTTGGAATACGGGCAGGCATAACTTCAGGCTCGCGTTCTTCACCATCGTAGTTTGGTACGAAATCAACCGTGTCCTTGTTCAGGTCACGAACCATTTCCATGGCAACCTTAGACAAACGGGCCTCAGTATAACGCATGGCGGCAGCTCCGTCACCGTCGACAGAACCAAAGTTTCCGTGTCCATCAGCAAGCATGTAACGGTATGAGAAGTCCTGGGCCATACGAACCATTGATTCGTAAATGGCAGAATCACCGTGGGGGTGATACTTACCCATAACGTCTCCAACGATACGAGCGGACTTCTTGTGTGGCTTATCCGGCGTGTTTCCCTGTTCAATCATTGAGTAGAGAATACGGCGGTGAACCGGCTTCAATCCATCTCGAACATCGGGAAGGGCACGGGCCACGATAACTGACATCGCATAAGACAAAAAGGATGTCTTCATTTGCGCTGCCAAATGGGTATTTTTAATTCGACTATCTTGTTCTTCTGGCATTTCTAACTCCGAATCAAGCAGTGCTTAGACGTCAAGGTCTTGTACGTAAACTGCGTTATCCTCGATAAATTGACGACGAGGAGGCACATCGCCACCCATCAACATATCGATTACTGAATCTGCTTCCTCAGCATCGGCTGGGTCAACCCGCAACAAACGGCGGTTTGCTGGATCCATGGTCGTATCGGCCAACTGGTCGTAATCCATTTCACCAAGACCCTTATAACGCTGGACTTTTGGCTTGGCCGTTGAAGGCAATTGAGCCAAGTATTGGTCCAATTCTTCATCAGAATCCAAGTAAGTCATGGTCTTTGAGTTTCCCAATGACACACCATAAAGAGGTGGCTGGGCGATGTAAATGTATCCGGCATCAATCATTGGACGCATGTATCGGTAGAACAACGTCAACAACAGTGTTCGAATGTGAGCACCATCGACATCGGCATCAGTCATGATGATGATTTTGTGGTAGTGGGCTTTTTCAACGTCAAAGTCCTTACCAAAGCCGGCCCCGAGGGCCGTAAAGAGGGAACGGATTTCTTCGTTGGCCAAAACGCGATCTAATGATGCTTTACCAACGTTCAAAATCTTACCTCGAATAGGCAGAATGGCCTGAGTCAAACGATTACGTCCCTGCTTTGCAGAACCACCGGCCGAGTCACCCTCGACAATGAAAAGTTCTGAAATTTCAGGTTCCTTTGACGTGTTGTCGGCCAACTTACCTGGCAAGTTTGAAATTTCCAAACCGGATTGCTTACGTGTCATTTCACGAGCGCGCTTGGCAGACAAACGAGCCTTTTGAGCCAGGGCTCCCTTTTCAACGATTTGCTTAGCAACCGTTGGGTTTTCCATCATGAAGCGGGCGAAAGTCTCGGAGAACATCCGATCCACCGCTTGACGAGCATCGGAGTTACCAAGTTTCGTCTTCGTCTGACCTTCGAATTGAGGGTCGGGGTGCTTGATGGAAACGATAGCAGTCATTCCTTCACGGACGTCTTCACCCGTTAATGAATCACCGTTTTCTTTGATAATGTTTTGCTTTCGAGCGTAGTCGTTAATGACACGAGTCAAAGCAGTCTTGAACCCAGTTTCGTGAGTTCCACCTTCATAGGTGTTGATGTTGTTTGTAAAAGTCTTGAGGTTTTCTTTGACTTCCGTGGTGTATTGAAGGGCAACTTCAACGACAATGCCGTTTTCTTCACCTTCAACGTAAACCGGTTGGTCAAAGAGAACCTGCTTGCCTTCGTCCATATAGGAAACGTATTCCTTGATTCCACCTTCGAAGTGGAACGTTTCAGAAACTGGTTCGTCTGGACGATTGTCCGTGATTGAAATTTTCAATCCCTTGTTCAAGAAAGCTAATTCGCGAACACGGCCCAACAACGTTTCATAACTAAATACTGTTGTTTCCTGGAAAATATCTGGATCTGGCTTAAAGTGAACGATTGTTCCACGTTCGATTGGAAGTGGACCATCCTTCTTTGTCATACCCGTCTTAACACGACCCGTCTGGAAATCCATGTAGTACTGTTGACCGTCACGGACAACGCGAACGTCCAGGCTTGTTGACAAGGCGTTAACAACGGAGGCTCCAACCCCGTGCAGACCACCAGAAACCTTATATCCGCCACCACCGAACTTTCCTCCGGCGTGCAAAATCGTGAAGACAGTTTCTAGAGCTGGTTTTCCAGTTTTTGTTTGGATGTCGACAGGGATTCCACGACCATCATCGGTTACCGTGATGGAGTTATCCTTCTCGATTGCAACAGAAATGTGGGAGGCAAAACCAGCTAAGGCTTCATCGATTCCGTTATCGACAATTTCCCAAACCAAGTGGTGCAATCCCTGCGCCGTTGTCGTTCCAATGTACATTCCAGGACGCTTACGAACGGCTTCGAGCCCTTCCAAGACCTGAATCTGATCGGCGTTGTAGGCGTCGGCATCTGTGTTCATCTTGCTAGCTTCGTCCAGTTCTTCTGGCGTCATCGCTGCTTTTTCTTGTTCTTCTTCTGCCATGGTTCTCCTCTTTGCCTTCTCTTACTCTTCCACCTGGATCGTTCCGTTTTTGACCAAAAAGACTTTCGGTTCTTTGATCAACGACCGAGCAACCTCGGAAAGAGAGGGGGCGGTGATAAAGGTTTGCACCTTGTTTTCGATGGTGAGTAAGAGGTGGGTTTGCCGTGAGGCGTCCAACTCGGATAACACATCATCGAGTAGTAAGACTGGGTATTCACCAGTTTCCTGGTACATCAGGTCGATTTCTCCCAGTTTTAGGGCCAATGCAGCCGTTCGCTGCTGACCCTGGGATCCGAATGTCGAAACATCGGTTCCATTGACCTCAATCATAAAGTCATCCCGGTGCGGGCCGATTAACGTCGTACCCTGCTTTTTTTCTCGGTCACCGTGCTTTTGAAAAGCTTCTTCCAAAGCTTTTTTAACGGCTTCCACGTCATTTAATTCCGCCATTGGAACCGACGTTTTATAGTGCAAAGCGAGTTCTTCTTTTTGATCAGCGACATCCTTATGGATAATTTTTGACGTTTCCTCTAACTCTTTTAAGAATTTTTTCTTGAGGAGCATGAGTTTTGCTGCCAAATCAATCAACTGATCGGTCAAGACCGCTAAGAAAACCTGGTCTTGTTTTTTTCCAAAGGACCATGCCTTCAAGTAAGCATTCCGATCTTTAAGCACTTGCTTGTACTGGGATGATAACTGTAAGTAAGTCTTATTCATCTGACCAAATTCAATGTCGATGAACCGCCTGCGTGTTGCGGGTGGGCCCTTAACCAAATCCAAATCCTCTGGTGCAAATAAAATCACATTTAATTGACCGATGTATGTCGACAAGCGACTCTGGTCTAAATGGTTAACGCGCGCTTGCTTTCCCTTGTTAGACCAGGAGAGTGAAAGCGGCGTCTTACCGAAACGGTTTTTAATTGAACCAGACACCCGGGCCTGATTTTCTCCCCACTGAATTAAATCTTTGTCGATTTTACTGCGGTGAGATCGAGCTAAGGCTAAAGCATAGATTGCTTCCAACAGATTTGTTTTTCCTTGCGCGTTTTGCCCGAGAAAAACATTAACACCCGGTTGGAAGGTAAGGGATGCTTCTTCGTAGTTACGAAAATGGGAAAGTTCAAGATTCTCTAATTCCAAGAAGAAGGACCCGTTGGCTTCTTTCTAGCCGGCTTCTTCTTTTTGGAAGGTGTCGACTGGCTTTTTTTTACAGCAGCCTTCTTTTCCTTTGCTTGAAAACGAGCCAGAATCGCAGCTTTTTCAGCCCGTTCTGCAGCTTCTTCAGCAGACTCTTCTTCGATAACAAAGGCTTCGCCGGCCGTTTCAATCAAATCACCAGGATATAGTTTCTTTCCTCGGCGGTTTTCTTGTTCACCATTCAGCAATACTTCTTCATTGGCTAAATAGGCTTTTGCTTGTCCTCCGGACTTAATAATATCCGTGATTTTAAGCAACTGAGCCAGGGTAATAAAATCAGTTGTAATTGCTAAACGTTCAGCCATAAAACTTCCCCAAATTTTTGTAAGACTTACTCTAATATTATAACACATTTAGCGCTATTTGCCCGTAAGAGGCTTTATTTGCGTTTTTTTCTTTAAGCAGTCTGTTTCGTCTAAATCACTTAAAAAGGGCAGGTTGCTTTTATAGTATAAAAAAAGACCCATAAAGGGTCTCTTCAAGATTTTATTTAGAAAGTTCGAACCGGCGTTACCAATTGTAACTGCTTATTGTCTGTTTCACCTTCAGGAATGATGATGAATGGTCGCAAGTTCGTCGTGAATTTCAATTCAACTGTCTTACCCTGCAAAACACGGAGTGCATCACGAACGTAATCAGGATTGAATGAAATTTCAAGGTCGTCACCGACAATCTTATCCGCTGATAATTCTTCCTTCACTTGTCCAACTTCCTGGGAGTTTCCAGAAAGTTCAGCATGCTGATCCTTAATCGTCAACAAAACGACGTTGTTTCGAGATTCGTGAGAAAGAAGAGAAGCACGATCAATGGCTCCAGACAAGACACCAGCATCGATTTCGATTTCAGTGTTTGCTTCTGATGGAATCAAACGATCAGTCTCAGGATAGTTTCCTTCAAGCAAACGTGAGTAGAAGGTTGTGTTACCGAAAGTAAAGACAGCTTGGTTAGCAGACAATTTTACTTCAACACGGTTTTGACCTTCAAGCAAAGACTGCAATTCATTAAAGGCCTTGGCAGGAATGATAACGGATGCCGCTTCTTCATTTTCTTCCGCAACCAAAGTAATAATGCGTTGTGACAATCGGTGTGAGTCAGTTGTCACAGCCTTGATCTGGTTCCCGTTCAATGAAAGGTGAATACCCGTCAAAATTGGACGACTTTCTTGAGTTGAAGCTGAGATTTTTGTTTGAGCAATCAATTCAATTAATTGTGCTGCAGAAATCTTCAATGATTTTGATTCAGAAAGTTCTGGCAACTTAGGGTAAGCAGAGCTAGGTTGACCATTAATCTTAAAGGATGCTGAACCTGAAGTAATCAAAGCTTGCAATCCTTCAACTGACAAAGTCATTGAGTTAGCAGGTAAGTGCTTAACGATATTGATGAAGAAAGTAGCTGGTAAGGTAATTCCACCAGTACTTTCGATGTTCAATTCATTAGCAGTATCTTCCGCAGTCATTGTAATTTGAATTGAGATGTCTGCGTTAGATCCTGTAAGTACCAACTGATCATCTTGAAGGTCTAATTTTAAGTTGGTCAGAATAGGAATCGTTGTCTTAGATGAAATAGCTCTTGAAACATCATTTAAAGCTTTGATGAATGCTTGGCGATTAATCGTAAATTTCATAGCACATAGCCTCCTTTGTGGCGGGTGCAGTTATATATATATAGTTAGTATAAATAACTAGTAATAATAATAAGGGCTGTGGGTTCTGGGGATTAGGTCATTAAACTTGATACCATCACATTTTGCCTGTGGATAAACCTGGGTAAGATTTGCTCGTAACTTTATGACTTATCCACAGGGGGACTAACCATTTTTTATGGTTTCAGCTAAGTCCTGAATCAGTTCCTTTATGCTACTTTCCTTTTCAACCTGTTCTTCAATCTTGTTGAAGGCGTGCGAAATGGAAGAATGATCTCGGTCACCGAAGGCCCGTCCAATTTCTGGTAGGGACTTATCGGTCATCGTTCGAGTCAAGTAAATGGCCACGTGTCGTGCCTCGACCAGGTTAGCTTGGCGACGAGAGGACTTCATGTCTTCAACCGTTTGCATGTAGTAGGTCGCGACAACGTCTTGGATGCGTTGCACTGTAACAACCGCCTTCTTGTTGGCGTTGATTTCAGCCAAAATTGATTTGGCCGTCTCAATGGTTGCTGGTTTATTCATGAAGCGAATCTTTGCTTCAAACTTATGAAAAGCACCTTCCAATGTACGCACGTTGTCGTCAACTGCTTCACCAATTAATTGTAAGACATCGTTTGGAATATCCAAGTCGTTTTGGTCTTGTAAGTTTCTCAAGATAGCCACACGCGTTTGAACATCAGGTTTTTGAATGTCTGATGTGATTCCCTGCTCGAAACGAGATTTAAGACGATCTTGCAAATCCGGAATGTCATTTGGATAACGGTCAGACGTCATGACAATTTGCTTGTTGGCCTTGGTCAAAGCGTTGAAAGTGTTAAAGAATTCTTCTTGAACTTGTGGCTTAC
Source organism: Fructobacillus broussonetiae (assembly GCF_018437275.1). GTDB lineage: Bacteria > Bacillota > Bacilli > Lactobacillales > Lactobacillaceae > Fructobacillus > Fructobacillus broussonetiae. The sequence goes on along the minus strand of NZ_JAAMFK010000003.1, from coordinate 209,505 downwards.
CAGCCCAGAACTGGATATCATCGACCAGCAGCATATCGAGCGAACGATACGTCTTCTTAAAGAGGGCTGTTGCGTTACTGTTGTCTTGGTTACCTTCACGAAGAGAATTCGTGAAGTCGTTTAGGAAGTCTTCTGCAGTCGCGTACTTGATACGTGCGTTTGGATTATCCTTTGCGAATTGGTTTCCGATGGCTTGCATCAAGTGGGTCTTACCTAAACCAACGCCTCCATAAATGAGGTATGGATTATAGACCTTACCCGGTCCTTCAGCGACTGCCTTAGCAATGGCACGGGCGTTTTCGTTACCAGACCCAACAACAAACTTGTCGAAAGTATAGTCAGGGTTCAATCCTGCATCTTGCGAGAAAGGAATGTGTTGTTCGGAAGTCACCGGAGCAGAAACAAAACTGTTTTTCTCATCCGTGTTTTCAGTCGTCCGCAAGTCCGGCCGAATGAAGCGCCCCGTAATTTCAGTCGCATATTCGACGAAATTCATTTCAAGCTCCGTCTTCCATTTTTCAGTAATGGCAGAGGCGTTGTCGTCCGGAACGGAAAGGATAAGACGCTTATTATCTTCTGTGAATCCGATTGGTTTTAATGGATCAACAAAGGCATCAAAAGTAATTGGGCCAATTTGTGGAAATAGACGACTCGAGATTTGATCCCAGAGTTCGTTTGGGTTTAAGTTTTCAGACATCGAAAGCTCCAAACTAAAATCATAATAAGAAAGATTTAAATACAGAATTAGTATAGCAAAAAAAAACAGTTGGGCATAGTTTTCCCCAGAAAAGAATCGAGAGGAGTAAAAACCCCCAGGTGTTGGTAAAAAAATAGGGCCTTGTGGATGAAAAAGGGAACAAAAATTCGCTAAAAACAGTTATTCAAGAGATTATCCACAAAGAAAAGACTGGCTTTATCAGTTATGAACAAGAAATCCACGTTTTCCCCAATCCTTAAAGAACAACCTGTGGATATGTGGATAACTTTTGGATAAGACATGGAAAACACTTTCTTTTTTCAAAGTTTTACCAGCCCTTTGGATTCGATTTTGATAAATCAGGGGATATCTTTTTTCCTATATATAATAATCTTTTGTTTATTGCCTTGTCTTGCTTGCCAGGCCGGGGTATCCATGGTATGATTATTCTCGAATTGCAAAGATTTTGCAGACAAATTATTAATGGAGGTAAATCCTGATGAAACGTACATTCCAACCAAAGAAGCGTCACCGCGAACGCGTACACGGTTTCCGTAAGCGTATGTCAACGAGCAACGGTCGCAAGGTTTTGGCTCGCCGCCGCGCGAAGGGCCGCAAGGTATTATCTGCCTAAACAGGTCGCTGCTTGCAGTGGCCTTTTTATTTTCATAAAATTTCATGCAGAAGTTATTCTGCGTACATAAAGGTTCGGTATAGCTATGCGTAAGTCATTTCGGATAAAAAAACCAGAGGAGTTTCAAAAGGTCTTTGATCGTCATCAGTCGGTGGCCAATAAGTACTTCGTGGTTTATCGATTACAAAAGAAAGATCAAAAGCACTTCCGTCTTGGACTTTCCGTTGGAAAAAAGGTTGGAAAGGCCCATGATCGTGTGCACGTCAAAAGGCGGATTCGACAGTCAATTCTCGAATTAAAGCCGCAGATTGATCAAAAGACAGATATACTAGTAATAGCACGACCAAATGTCGCGGGTGCATCGCAAGCTTTCATTAAAAAGCAGATCATCCACGTTCTCCGCTTAGCAAAACTACTAAAGGAAGATTAAAATGGCACGACTCAAAAAATGGTATCAAATTATCGGTTGGTTCCCGCTACTCTTGGCGATCCTGGCCTTAGTAGGGATTGTTACAGCTAACCATTCCTATTCAGCACCCATTGCTGGTTCTGGAATCTGGGGAACTTTTGTTGCGTTCTTTATTCGTTCTATTCTTGGTGTTGCTTCATGGTTTAACACTTCTTACGGATTAGGGATTGTCATCTTTACAATTTTCGTTCGTTTCTTGGTGCTTCCATTGATGGTCTATCAAATGGATTCCATGAAGAAGATGCAAGGAATGCAAGACGAAATTAAAGCTTTGCAGGAAAAGTATTCTTCTAAGGATACCGAAACAAGAACATTGTTGGCCCAAGAACAACAGGCATTGTATAAGGAGCACGGGGTTTCACCTTTTGCTTCAATGTTGCCGCTTTTGGTACAGATGCCTGTTTTGATTGCCTTGTACCAAGGAATTCATAATTCTCCTGTTCTTCGTTCTGGTTCATTCCTTTGGTTGAACCTTGGGCAATCTGATCCTTACATCATTTTGCCTGTGTTGGCAGCCCTGTTTACTTTCGGGTCTTCATTCTTGTCAACCATGGCTAACCCACAGCAGAATGGCTTTACAAAGGTTTTGCCTTTCGTATTCCCATTCATTATCTTCTTTACTTCATTGGCTTTGCCTTCTGCCGTTTCATTGTACTGGGTGGTTTCAAACCTCTTCCAGATGATTCAAACTTTCTTCTTGCAAAACCCATTCAAGATGCGCGCGGAACGTAAGGCCGCACGTGAACTTGAAAAGGCAAAGGCTCGTAAGGTTCGCAAGGCTACTCGCTCAAAGAAAAAGAAGCGCTAAGGGTTGGTTTTTTGTCCTTGATGTTTTCAAAAAAGGTGGTTCACCATGATTGAAATGTTAAAACAAACACCCAACTTTCGTTGGTTTCACATCACCAACATGTCGGAAGAGGACCACACCGTTCTTTTAAAAGAGCATGGTTTGACCGAGCAGATGTTAGGATATGCAAACGATCGGAATGAATCGGTTCGAATGGAGTTCGATCCCGATGCTGATGAGGCTTTAATCATTCTTGATGTGATTTCTGCTGAACCTGAACCGGTTTTGACGCGCCCAATTGGAATCGTCTTGGTTCACGGTGACATCTATACCTTTTCACACCGACCAACTGATTACGTAAAGAAAGAAATCTTAGCTGGTCGCCACGATACGAAAAGAGATGATGATGACAAGTTATCAGTCTTTGAGTTCCTCTTTACGGGTATCTATCCATTAATGACAATGTATGGTGAAGAAATCACCGAGATTAATCGTCAACGTCGCGCCATTCAAGCACAGTTTGGTAATCAAAAGCAGTTAACGAAACAAACGAACGATTTGCTTCATTTGCAGATTCAGATGATTTATCTTCAGAATTCACTGGCTAATAACTTGATCATGTTGGAACAAATCAGAAGGTCATATCAAGCTCACGTATCAGTTGAAGACTTGGATCTTCTTGATGAAGTACGCGTTGAGGTTGAGCAGGCCCGGGATATGTCTGGCTTAGCAATGGAAGTGATTAATGCCGTTACGAAAGCGACAGACACACTCGGTAATCGAGACCTGAACTGGACGATGAAAGTGTTGACGGTATACTCGATTGTCTTCACGATTCCAACAATCGTTTCTGGATTCTACGGAGAGAACGTTGATTATCTTCCATTCGCCGCACACCATTCTGGATGGTGGGTAACGATTATCATTATGGTCGCTATGATGACTGGAGCAACTTATCTTTTCCACCGTTATGGTTTCTTAAAAAAGTAAATTTAACGGACAGTTCGGCTGTCCTTTTTTTATTGCTCTTTTTTCCTGCTACAAAGGGCGTCAGACTTTTTTCTTGTTACATTCTGACGTATAATAGAAAGAAATGAAATCATTAAAATCCCCGGAGGGCTTATGTTATTTAAAACAAAGACAAAAGAGGAATTAAAGATTCAGCGTGACGAATTCGTTGAAAGGTCATCCGCAGGTATGATTGCCTTTCGTCGATTTATTTTTGCGCCTAATTTACTAACTTTCGTAATTTCGGTTGTTGTTGGTAATGCATTCGGTTCGACGGTTAAAGATCTTGTGTCTTTAACTTTTAATTTCTTCAAGGCGTTGTGGTCTTGGTTGATTCGTGCAGATCACCAATTCAAGATGGAACAAACTAGTGAGTCGTTGTCGACCTTTATCGCTTCATCATTGACGCTTTTAGCAATTTCGTTGGCTGTCTTTTACTTTATTCAATTCATCAACAATTGGTTAATCGGAACTGAAGAAGAGAAGTGGGGTTATGATGAGCCGCACCAAGATTCTCTCGACCAGCAAGCCTTACAAAAGGAAAATAACGAATTGGTTCGACAAAATATTACCTTGCAAAAGGAAATAATTGAACTTTTAAAGAGAAAAGGTTAATCTGAAAGAGATTAGGGGAGGAACGACGATGAAAGTAACGACAGTTTACACGGCGATTATTGCTTTGGTTCTTTTGTTTATTTCTGTTGTATCTTGGGTTTTTCGTGCAATGGAGACAGCAATTTTGACAGCTGAATTAGCTAGCTTTATGCTGTTAGTTGTTTATTTGTGGGACAATCGCAAGAACGGAAAAGATTAAGGAAAGTTAAAGAAAGTTAACTAGTAATTAAGCCAGAGGAGACTCTTGGCTTTTTCTTTAGGATTGTTTCACGTGAAACAATTTTGTTTTGGTGTTTCACGTGAAACAATGAAAGGAGGAATGATGTTGTTTAAAGATTTAAAGATGACTTTTGACGCTGTCAAGGTGCCTGAAGATGTTGAAAAGAAGGTTGCCAACTTATCTTATGGACCAAATGAATGGGAATTGTACGACTTGTATGTTCCCAAAGGTGATGGAAAGCACCCTCTTATTTTAGATTTGCAGGGTGGTGGTCTTGTCAGGGGTGAAAAATCGACTAATAAACTACAACCTAATATGAAATTGGTAACTGAAGGCTTTGCGTTGGCCTCGATGAATTATGCTTTGATTTCAGATTCAAATTACGCTTTTCCAAAACAGGTTGCCGAAGTGAGGGCTGTATTAATCCAGTTGAAAAAACGAGCAAATGAATTTGGTTTAGACGTTAATCGCTTCTATCTGACTGGAGAATCTTCTGGAGCACAGTTAGCGATGCTAACCGTGCCTCAGCAACAGCAGGTGTAAAGCTCGGCTACGTTAAAGGCTTGAATGATAATTTGAAAGACATGCCAGAAATTAAAAAGGTGATTGCCTCTTATGGTCCCTATGAATTTGATGTCTTTAAAGAACAATTTGAGGAAGGCCATATTCAACCGAAATATTCAGAATCAGGATCGCCTAAGTCTTTTGAGGGGCTGGCTGTAGCAGGACTTCCGGTTGAAGAAGCGTCAATTCAGATTGCGCAAGGAAACCCCGCTAATTATTTCAGCAAGAAAATGCCGGAAATTTTTGCAATGGCTGGAACTGCTGACCAAGTTGTTCCGTTTCAACAGAGCGTGAAGATGGTCGAGCGTTATGAAAAGATGACTGGAAAGAAAGCAAAAACTTATTGGCTTGAAGGTGGTCATCATGGAATTAATGACTTCGATACGGACGATGTAAAAGAACTAAAGTTATCTTTTTTAAATGAATAAAAAAGGGCGCTAATTTATTCAGCGCCTTTTTTTTATTTTTTGTGTTTTCGGGATAATAGTTCGTTGACCAACAGCTTTGATTCTTGAAATAGTAACGTGTGTACGTAAGGTCGAGGAATAACAGTGTTAAACCATCGTGATCCTTCCAATGGAATACCAGAGACGAAGAACCCTTTGACGGGATGATTGTCTTTGTCCACAACGGTTAGTGTGTCGAGATCAACCTTAACTGTGTGAGCTAATACTAAGTCGCCATTGGTGTTAACGAGACGATCGTTTGAAGTGATAAGACCTTTTTTAACTAATGATTGAACCAATGAAGATTTGGCGATTCGGAAATCGATGGTTGAAAGACGTGCCTCAATTAGCACGTCAGCTTCGAAGTGCTGATGTAAGGAATCACTGGCCGTAAAAAGTTGCTCGTTGTGCCCCGTTTTGAATCCGGGACCAGCAATCTGAATAACACCTGCTTCAATTAATGCAAGAAGTTGTCGCATTCGAATCAAAGGGGGACCAGCGGATAGTTGGTTATCAAACTGCTTGAAGCTAGTAAGCATGAGTTGATAATCCGAATCAGTGAAATAACCATCATTATAAAGTGTTCGAACAATGTCTCGTACATCCCGTAAGATATCGTAAGCACCAGTCAGTGGTGACCAATCGTTACCTAATTCGGCGGAACGAATATCAGATTGAATGTGTTGAATGACAAATTCTTTGTACGTGGAAGCATCCGTTTGATTCATTGCAGGGAAAACCTTTGAATCCCAATCAATTTCAACATCAAAGTTTAAATCAAACGTATCGTTTATCTTTGGCCAATTATCCGGATCCTCTATAAACTTTGCTACCTTTGATCGAAGGGTGCCAATTGGGAAATCAGCTTGAATAATTTGGTTATACAAAGATTTGTAGGTCAGCTCCATCTTTAAGGTCTTCATGAAGACATCATAGGGAAGGTGACCCATGTTTAAGTTCGCTTTCGCTTTTAGATTTTCCAAAGTGAAAAAACGAGGTTGATAAAGTTGAGAAGCTTCTTTTTGGTTGATTCCTTTTGCACGAGGCGGAAGTCCGTTAAAGGATCCGGCAACGATGCGTGGTTCATGTCCGGAAGAGTGGTAAGTCAAAGAACCATCTGTCTCTGTGATGAAAACACCGCCTTTCCCCGCGGTGAGAGAAAGAATAACGTCAAAGAAGGAAAGACCAAGCCCTTCAATGAGAACCTGATTATTTTCGTCGATGTTTTCAAAATTATTTTCCGCGGGATGTGAAGCAGGGAAGTATTGAAGCCCCTTATCATTGGCAAAATTGATTAAATTCTGCTGCTTTTCATTCGGCTTATTATCAATGTGTCCCGGTGCGAAAACAACGCGATCGTACTTCCTTTCGGCCCCACTTTCAGTTCGGATAGCGAAACGCTTCTTTCCCTTTTCCATGTCAACAACGTAATCCTCGTAGAAATTGATGTTGATGTTTGACGATGAAACGGATTGCAAAAGTTCAAAGAACCAAGCCGCGTAAATTCCGAAAAGCCCGCGGGATGCGAAGTCATTTGAAGAGACAAGTGATAAGACCTCATCTTGGTAGATGGAAGGGTACTCAGGATGATCCTTCAAATAATCAAAGGCTATCGTTTGTGCCCACGAAAGCAAGTTAGGTCGCTCGATTTGTAATTCTTGGTCATCCATCTCGAAATCATCGAACAGAGTCACTTGATTAGGTGCAGTGTTCATCAAAAAGGTGTGGTTGTTCTCCAAAAATGGATCCCAAACCCGTCCTCCGATGGGGGAACGGTCATACATATCGATATCAAGATATGTTGTTTTGTCGGCTAAAAAGATTAGTCGGCCCAAAATGGCGAGGTTTCTAGGCCCTGCACCAATAAGAGCGATTTTCATAGTGACTCCAATCTGAAATGAGAATTAAAAGAAAAATCTGTTAGCGATCATAAAGGTTAAATAACCTTCCGACTATGGTAGTATTTAAAAATTTTATACATCTTTAATTTTAAAGAGTGTAATAGTTTATGTCAAAAATAACGAAGCTTACAGAGTCATGAAATAAAAAGCAAAAAAAATCGAAACTTGCTATAATAGACCTATCATTTGTTGCAGAGAAAAGTGGCGCTGGTACAAAGAGAGCTAACGGTTGCTGTAAGTTAGTCCAACTACTTTTTTGTTACACAACAAGACCGAGATGACGTGAAGCCGCGTTAAGGCTACTTGAGCGACCTCGATATGAGGTAAGTTAGGTGGTACCGCGGAAACTTCGCCCTAATCAAATATTGATTAGGGCTTTTTTTTCGGTTTTCTACTATTAATAAAGGAGAATTGAATCATGAATTTCATTGAAGATTTAAATTGGCGTGGTGCCATAAACCAAGTTACAGACGAAGAGGGTTTGCTAAAAGCCATGGACGAAGGGCAAATCGGAGCATACGTTGGAACGGATCCAACAGCTGATTCCCTCCACCTTGGACACTTGATTCCTTTCATGGTGTTGAAGCGTTTCCAAAATGCTGGTGGGAAGGCCGTTATTATTGTTGGTGGGGCTACTGGTTCCATCGGGGACCCACGTCCAACAACGGAACGAAAGTTACTTTCAGAAGAAAAGTTGAAGGAAAACGAAAAGGGAATTGCTGCCCAAGTTAAAAAGCTTTTCGGTGCGAACGGAACAACGATTGTAAACAACGCTGACTGGTTGAATCAGATGAGTTTGCCCGCTTTCTTGCGTGATTATGGAAAGCTTTTCTCAATCAACGTGATGTTGAAAAAGGACGTTGTGGCCTCACGTTTGGAAACGGGAATTTCATACACGGAATTTACGTACCAAATTCTTCAAGCCATTGATTTCTTGCACTTGTGGCAAGAAGAAAACGTTCGATTGCAAATTGGTGGTTCCGACCAATGGGGAAACATCACATCGGGTGTTGATTTGATTCACACGGTTGAAGGAAACGATGCGCCTGCCTTTGGTTTGACCATTCCTTTGATGGTTGATTCGACGGGGAAGAAGTTTGGTAAGTCCGAAGGAAACGCCATCTGGTTGGATGCCGAAAAGACATCACCATACACTTTCTACCAATTCTGGTTCAACCAGGCTGATGCTGATGTTGAGAAGTACTTGAAGTACTTTACCTTCCTTTCAAAGGACGAAATCGAAGAAATTCTTGCGAAGTCCGAAGAAAATCGTGGCGCACGTTTTGGACAAAAGCGTTTAGCTCAAGAAGTAACGGCCTTTGTTCACGGACAAGAAGCGGTTGAAGAAGCTGAGCGATTGTCTAAGGCCCTTTTCTCGGGTGACGTTGCCGACTTGTCAGTACAACAGATTCAAGATGTCTTTTCCGGTGTTCCAGGATTTGAAACGTCAAAGGAAGCAGTGAACATTGTTGATTTCTTAGTCGATTCAGAAATTGAGAAGTCAAAGCGTCAAGCACGTGAAGACGTTACAAACGGTGCCATTCGAATCAATGGTGAAAAGATTCAAGATGTTGAGGCAGTGGTTGATCCTAAGGAATCCTATGAAGGACAATACGTTTTGGTCCGTCGTGGTAAGAAGAAGTACTTCTTAGGAACGGTAAAATAAGTGATTAGAATGGGATTTTTAGGAGAAGTTTGAAACTTACAAAAAGTTTTAAAATATTTGTGATTCAATTTAATGTTAGCTTAATCTGAACGATAGATAATAGAAACATCGATAGCGTAATATATCGATGGTTGGATATCTAGTCACTATAAATACTTCTCTCTAAACCTAATTTATACCTTCTCTCCCGACTAGGTATCCAATCTATAAAAAAGCTTTCCAGCGATGGGGAGCTTTTTTTTATGGTTTTTATAAAATGGTAAAGATGGGCCATAAAAGCAAGGTCCGCCCCTGACTTTGTTATAATAAAAGAGACATAGATAAGGATTAATCTAAAGTAGCGTTTTAGCGCTAGTATGAAATGAAAAGGAGACAGCGCACATGTCATTATTAGAATTGCGTCACGTTTCAAAACACTTTGGCTCATACAAGGCCATGGACGACGTGTCATTTTCAGTTGAAGAAGGTCGCATCGTTGGATTGATTGGACCAAACGGAGCCGGTAAGTCCACGACAATGCGGGCCATGACTGGATTGATGCGTTTTGACTCCGGTGAAGTTATTTTCGACAACGAACCGGTTCAATTTGGAAAGACCAAGGCATTGGCCAAAATGGGAAACTTGATTGAATACCCATCCATCTACCCAAACTTCACGGCAGAAGACCACATGAAGTACTACGCCATGGATTCAGAAAATCCCGAAGACATCAACGAATTGATGAAGTTGACTGGGATTGATGGCGAAAATTTTGGTAAGCGTAAGGCAAAGAATTTCTCACTTGGAATGAAGCAGCGCCTGGGCATTGCTATTGCTTTGATTCGTCGACCTAAGCTTGTTATTTTGGATGAACCAATGAATGGTTTGGACCCACAATCCGTCCGCGAAATTCGTTCACTCATTCAAGACTTGGCCAAAAAGGGCATTTCCTTTGTCATCTCATCCCACTTGCTGGACGAACTCCAACGTTTGGCAGATGACGTTGTCATCATTAACAAGGGAAAGGTTGTCCGTAAGGCAACGATGGATGAATTCTTGTCAGAAGATAAGGCTCAAGTTAAGGTGAAGACTTCTGATAACGAAGCAATGCTTGAAGCCGCAAAGGCTGCTGGATGGACGGCAAAGCTTGGCGATGATAGCCAAGTTTTGATTAACGTCGAAGAAGGCGTGAACGCCCAAGCCGTCTTGGCGAAGGCCACGGAAGAAAAGTTGGACGTCTTGGACATCCAAACCGGTTCCGTAAACCTTGAAGATCACTTGATGGAAGTGCTTTCTGATAAAAGCACCCGCGCATAAGAAGATTTAAAGGAGAAATTATGATTACGTTATTAAAACAAGAATGGATGAAGGCTGTTAAGCAGAACCGTTTCTACATCTGGGCAATCATCGCTTTCCTTTTGCCGGTTGCAACGCTGACTTGGATCGTTCCAGCCGAACAACAGCAACTCGGATACTCAGCGCTCGGTGGGGCGGGCATTGTCATTGCTATCGCCGGTTCCGTCTTTGCGGCCTTGACCTTTACCCAGGAATTTAGCTTTGGAACCATCCGTCCTTTGCTTTCCCGTCAATATTCACGGTTGCAGATTTTTATCTCAAAAATCATCATCATTTTTGTTGAATATGTTTTGACGCTCATCGCTGGAATCCTTGGAACCTTGGCTGGACGAGGAGTCTTCACCTTGTTGAACGGCTCATTTGGAACAGAAATTGATTGGCAACCATTCCTCTTTGCGCAGGTAATGGACGTGTTGATGATGTTGTTCTACTTCGCCATCGTTTTGTTGGTATCAAACATGGCAAAGAGTTCAGCAGCTGCCATTTCAATCGGTGTGGTGTTGTCCATTGCAACACCAATCATCTCAAGCATCACGACCTTCTTGGTCCGCTTCTGGGAACCATTGAAGTGGAATCCGCTCACGGTTCAAGGAATGCTCTCATCAATCTTTGATGGTCGTTCAGCGTCAAATGAGTTCATTCAAAACTACTTTGGTGCGGATATTTGGGTTGTTTGGCTCGTGTACACCATTTACCTGGTTTTGATTTACATTGGAACGTTTGCGATCTTCCAACGCCGTTCTGTATAAGTTCATAAAAAGGAGGCTTGAAGGCCTCCTTTTATTTTTAAAAAATACGCTTTTTAAGTACTTCCTCCTCATTCTTTTGGTACAATGAGCAAAGGAGTTACCCGAATGTCTAGACAAAAAGCAGTATTTAACGATAAACAGCGAATTCTTCGCTTATATTCCATCTTGATTTCAAAGCAGGCAATGTCTGTTGACCAAATCGAAGACCTCTTCTTTATTGGTCAAAAGACCGTTCAACGAGACATCGCGGCAATTCGTGAGTTCCTCTCAGAACTTCAAATTAACGAGGAAGTAAAGTCCGAAGTTGTCTACGACCGAAAGCTTAAAAAGTATAAGATTACGAACAGGGATCACTTGTTTGAGCTATTCGATAAAATTAATTCAGAAGAGAATCCTTTCTTCTATTAAGACAAAAAGCCGTACCGAGCATTTGCCCGGTACGGCTTTTTTATTTTAGGAATGCACGAAGTACTTGAGTAATTCAGCTTCAGTCAAAGCATCCTTGTCCTCGTTCTTAACGTCTAAGACGATGCGCCCAGCGTTCAATACAATCAAACGGTTTCCGTATGTGAGGGCGTCTGCCAAATTGTGAGTGATCATCAGGGCGGTTAGATTATTTTGAGTAACCTGTTCGTTTGTTGCTGCCATGAGCTGGTCAGAGGTCTTGGGATCCAAGGCCGCCGTGTGTTCATCCAGGAGAAGCAAACCGGGTTTGACCTGTGTCGCCATCAAGAAGGAGAGGGCTTGTCGCTGTCCACCTGACAGTGAACCCGTTGCCGTTTGCAAACGGTTTTCCAAGTTGTTTCCAATCGTCTTCGTGAGTTCGTAGTAGTGCTTCAACTTTTCAGCTGAAAGCTTACGGTTCCTCAACGTCCGCTTTGCACCACGCTTTTCAGCGAGCAACAAGTTTTCAGCGACCGTCATTCGAGGCGCCGTTCCAAGCTTTGGATCCTGGAAAACACGGGCCAAAAATGATGTTCGCTTTACGGCTGGCAAGTGACTGATGTCTTCGCCGTTGTGTTCAATGGAACCTTCCGTCAACATTAAGTCCCCAGAAAGTACGTTGAAGAGGGTCGACTTTCCAGCACCGTTCGTTCCAAGAACGGTGATGAAGTCGTCTTTATCAATGTCGAAGTTGAGGTGATCAAGAATCGTGGTCCCATTAGCCACGGTTACCGTGGCGTTTTTTAATGAAAAAACAGGGTTAGTCATGTGCCTTACCTCCAAATGAAAGAATGTGGTCTAACTTGAGGTAGTGACGCACCTGCGGCAATACCATAGCGAAAGCCAAGATGATGGATGAGATTAAGTTCAAATCATTGGTTTGGAATCCGAGTTGCAAAACAGCCAACAGTACCAAGCGGTAAATGATTGATCCGATGACAACGGCAATAAGACGTTGGTTCAAGGACAAATCGCCGAAAACCACTTCCCCAATGATGATGGAGGCGAGGGCGATAACGATGATTCCGATTCCCATGTTAATGTCAGCAAAGCCGTTGTTCTGGGCAATGACCGCACCACCAAAGGCGATGAGGGCGTTTGAAACCATAAGCCCCATGATTGTCATCTTGTCTGTCTTAATTCCGAAGGCTGCGGCCATCGTCTTGTTATCGCCAGTTGCGATGAAGGCCTGACCGAGTTCCGTTTGTAAGAACCAGATGAGGAAAGCCAACATAATTGTGATGACGATGAGTCCTAAGAAGACACCGTCAAAGTACTTAGGCAAATTCTCAAAAATCTTAAGTGAGAAGATCGTCTTTTGATCCAACAATGAGATGTTGGCTGAACCCATGATTCGCAAGTTGATTGACAAGCAAGCGGTCATGACCAAGATTCCGGCCAAAAGGATTGGAATCTTACCCTTTGTATAGAGCAAACCAGTCACAAGACCGGCAGCTGCTCCAACAAGTAGGGAAGCACCGGTTGCAATGAAGGGGTTTACCCCGTGGGCAATCAACGCAACAGCCGTGGAAGCACCAAGAGGGAAAGAACCTTCAACCGTCATATCGGCGAAGTTCAAAATTCGGAAGGTGAGGTAGAGGGCTACCCCCAACACTGCCCAGAGGATTCCCTGGGAAATAGAAGAAACGATAATTGGCATTAGAAGGCCTCCTTTTGTGCTTTGGCTTCTTGAACCATTTGGTCAGGCAATGAAATTCCCAACGCGTCGGCTGTTTGTAAGTTGACGGCATAGGTACCTTTTTCCACAGAGCGAATAGGGAAGGTTGCTGGTTTCTTACCCTTCAATACTTGAGCCGCCATCAAACCGGCTTGGTAACCGATTTCGTATTGCGACTGTGAGTAAGAAACGAGCCCGCCGTCTTTCACCATCGTATCGTTTGATGGGATAACGGGAACTTTGTTTGCGCGACATGCACCAACTAGCGTCTTCATGGCCGTGGCCACTGAATTGTCCTGTGGTGCGTATACGGCATCCACTTCACCGGCCATCGTGTTCGCCACTTGAAGCATATCGTTAGTAGAAGAAATCGTGTAGTTTTTGACTTGGTAACCCTTCTTTTGAAGCGTTTTCGTCATCATCTTCGCATTGTATGTTCCACCAGAGTCAGAAGTTGTTGAAATGATTCCAATCTTCTTGGCGTTAGGTGTTACTTCCTTAAAGAGGTCAGCCTGCTTATCGTAAGGTGAGTCACCGTTTACCCCAGTGATGTTATGACCTGGTTTTTCAACGGAATCAGCGAGCTTTGCGCCAACTGGGTTTGTAATACCAGCAAGGATAACGGGGGTTTTCTTATTTGCGGCTTGCGCAAGTGAAAGGGCGGCGGGCGTCGCGATACCAACGGTTAGGTCAGTGCCTTTGTTTTCAAAGTCCTGCGCCATCGTTTCCAAGTTGGCTTGGTTTGCTTGTCGTTTTGATAGTTTAATTTAAGGTTTTTACCTTCTTTAAACCCTGAGTCGGCTAAACCTTTGACAACACCCTCGTGGATTTGATCCAAAGCAGGATGGGTCACTAATTGTAAGATACCGACAGAAACGACGTCCTTGTTCTTAGTCTTTTCCTGTTGATTCCCGAAAAAGAAAGCAACGACTAGAAATCCAATAATTAAAGAAGTGACGGAAAGTAGACGTTTATTCATGTTCTTCTCCTATTAAATACGTGAGCACCCAAGCGAGGTTTTGGTTTTTGGGCAAGAAAAAAGCCTGCTTGGGTGAAGTGATATACCCAAACAGACTTTTTCATGCATTACTAAGAAGCCGGTTGGGACAAAGCTGTCGTCACAGCTTGTCCGTCTCCGAAAAGCTGCTTTCCTACCGGCGCCACCATTGGCGGTTCAATTGAAGGGAAAATGCAGTCATGTGATTGCTCCTAAAACATTTAAAAGTTGACTTAAGCATACAAGAGGGTCAGGTATCTGTCAAGGAAAATGAAAAAATAAAAAGAGAATGAAAAGAAAATAAGAAGGTAACAATTGCCCTAAAAAGCGAACATAGCGACCTTTTTATCCTAAAAACATCGTAAAATATGCTATACTAATTCCCGAGAGAGTATTAAATATTGGGAGAAATGAATAATGAAACCGTCATTGAAGCTGACTAATGCGGTACACATTTTGGTGTACATCGCAAATACGAAGCCAGGTGATCGAGTGGTATCAAAGGATATCGCTCAATCGGTGAATACGAATCCGTCACGGGTGAGAGCGTTGATGTCTGATTTGTTTTCGGCCTCCGTTCTCAACAGAAGGCGACGAGGCACTAGGTCGTCCAGTTCTAGCAAAAAAGCCGGAAGAGATTTCGTTGGCTGAGATTTTGGATGCGATTAACGAGGATGCGAAGGTGTTCTCGCTCGATAACAAGGTCAGTGATGACTGCGAAGTAGCAAAGAAGATTAATCCAACTTTGTCCTTCTACTACACACAGATGGAAGAACACTTGCTTCAATTAATGAAGAATATGCAGTTTTCAGACATTTTGAAGCGATTTGAAGAAATTGGGGACGACGCCCTAAACATCGAAGAAAAAATAGTTTAATAAGAGGATTTGAATGAGTAAAGAAAATTCCTTGATTGCAACGTTGGTCGTCTTTTTAGGCGGCATGATTGGTGGAGCAGCCCGGTATTTGCTGGGGGAACTGCCGATGATTGGGAAGTGGCCGCTGACGACCATTTTCATCAACTGCCTGGGAACGCTTTTGCTCGCATACCTCGGAACCTATATCAAAGAGAGTAAAAAACCACTCCAGTATCGCCAGGCCTTCATCGGAACGGGGATATTGGGTGGTTTTACGACTTTTGGGGCGCTCATTTCTCAGTCGATGGACTTGGGATGGAAGGGCGAACCGGAATTGTCGGTGTTGCTGATTGCTGGATCGTTGTTTTTGGCATACTTCATGGTGCTCTTAGGAAAACGACTCGCCCACTTCACCACGGTGAAGAAGGCGAGTCTTACAGGAGGACCGCATGCTTAAAACGCTTCTATTTGTGATGCTTGGCACCGGCATCGGAGCAGCACTTCGCTACTGGGTTTTGCGGCTCATCCCAAGCCGCCCGCCGTTCATCACGGCGGTCTGCTTGGTCAATGCACTTGGATCCTTCACGTTAGGGGGACTCGTGCACCTGCAATTATCTGCCACGTTAGCCTTGTTCTTGGAAACGGGACTCCTTGGTGGTTTCACCACTTTTTCAACCATGATGACCGAGGGAGCAGAGCAGGATTCACTCAAGCAAGAATGCCTCTACCTACTGATTCAAGTGGCTGTTGGCTTCCTTAGCTTTTACATCGGGTGGCTAGGATTTACCGTCTTTTTGCCACGTTAAATATGTTATAGTAAATAGACTTATAGGGAGATTTAACCATGACAAAAATTGCGGTGATTGTTGATTCCTCAGCAGCCTTACCACAAACAATTAAGAACTCATATTCCATCTTTGAAGTTTCAATCCCAATTATTTTTGGCGAAGAAACATTCATGGGTGGAAAAGACCTTCAAACAGTTGAACAATTGTTGAAGGTGATTGAAGAAAAGAAGTTGCCTGGTAACACGTCACAGCCTTCCCCAGCACAGTGGGAAGCAGCGTTGACGCAAGCAAAGGATGCCGGATACGAAGAAGCGTTGATTATCACGCTTTCTTCCGGTATCTCAGGTGCTTACAACACGGCTTGTTTAGTAGCCGAATCCTTTGAAGGATTGAACCGAATCGAAGTTGTCGACTCAAAGTTGATCAACATGGCAGCGGGTGACCAAGCCATCCTGGCATCGAAGATGTCAGAAGCAGGCAAGACCATGGACGAGGTGTTGGCGGCAATCGAAAACTACAAGGAAAACCTTGGCGTTCGATTGGTTGTAAACGACATTTCCCACTTGAAGCGCACGGGTCGTTTGTCCCGTGGACAAGCTTTGGTTGGTGGTTTGTTGAACATCAAGCCGGTGTTGACCTTCGATATTCCAGGTGATGGAAAAATCGCGGCCATCGGTAAGGCACGTAAGATGTCTGGTGCCAAGGAATTGATTCAAGAAGCCTTCGAAAAATACCTGGCACAAGCCGATTATCCAGTTCGTTCATACATCTTGGACGCCAACGATAAGAAGGTTGGAGATAAGTGGATGAAGGATTTCCAGGCAAAGTACCCAGCCGTAACTTTTGAACGCGGTGCTTTGGACCCAGTCGTTGCGGTTCACACTGGTGATAAGTCCATGGCCATCATTTGGGCCCGTGACTATAACTCTTACTTAGATTAAAATAGAATGGCCCAGTAAAAAAGCCAGCCGCTCGGGCTGGCTTTTTGTTAAAGCAAATACAAGAATTGTATAAAAACGCGCTTTAATTAGCACTTTAAGCAATTAAGGTGCTTCAATCGAGCATTTAACGCGCTTTAATTAGAAATTAACGCACTTCAAGCAAGCATATATCAAGCATTTAATGATACAAAATGGGCAACGGTGCATTAAACAAAAGCACCGAACCAAAGTCATCTGGTCCGGTTCTGACTTTTACATATAAAAAAAGCCGACCCGAATAACTTGACTAAAAGAAAGGATCGACTGTTTTTATTAGAATGTTAAATTAGCCTACTTGCTTGATGCCAAGAGCTGGATCCAAAGTTCCGCCCTTACCGTTCAAGGCGTAGCGGAGGTACTTTTCGTTAACATCAACGGTCATGTCATCGTCCATTTGGTCGAGTGAGTATGGCTTTGCGTAAATCGTACCCATGTTTGAATCAATCGTGGCACCAAATTCGGACAAGTCCGCATCCTTGTTAACAAACACAAGGTTGAAGGACAAGGCAAGCGTGCAGTTTGCTTCGTTCGAGAATGGTCCAACACCATCATCGAAGTCCAAAACAATCTTCTTGTCAGGACCCGTGAACTTTTCCAAACGTGCCTTGGCTTCATCAGTAAATGTTAATTTCATGAGAACCTCCAATTCGTTCTAAATATCTATCTATGCTTATATTGTATGAGATAAAATCCTAGATGTCAAATTGGTCTAGTTTTAATTTTATGATTAAAACGACATATTTATGAACGAAATCAACGAAGAACCCCCATTTAGAAGCAACTTTTTAGGAAAAACGAGGATTTATAATGACTAAACGAGGAAAAGTTTATCAAATTGTATACGAAGTCTTGAACGCTGTCACGCACGGCTTGGGCTTCGTTTTGGCGGTGATTGCCAGCGTCTTTTTGGTATTGAAAGCATCAAAGCAGCCGATGACGGGACTGGAAATCGGGGCCATCGTCATTTACGTGAGCTCGATTTCGCTGTTCTTGCTGGCGTCGACGCTTTTTCATTCATTGGTCTTTACGAAGGCGGCAAAAATCTTCCAGTTTATGGATCACGCCGGCATCTACTTCGTGATTTTGGGATCGTATACGCCGTACACGTGGCTGGTGTTGCCAGCTTTTCCGGGATGGGCGATTTGGACAACGATTGCGCTGATGACGTGCGCGGGATTGGTCTATGACCTGTTTTTTGTGGGGCGCTGGCCGTGGTTGGCGGTGATTATCTACTTGGTGATGGGCTGGATGATTGTGCTCGCGATGCCGCTGATTTGGGCGGCGTTGTCACCGATGGCGTTCTGGCTGCTCTTAGCAGGAGGCGTGGTGTACTCGCTCGGAACAATTTTCTACTTGGTGCCGCAAATCCCGATGGGCCATGTGTACTGGCACGTGTTTGTGCTGGTGGGCGCGGGATTGATGTACGCATCGATTTACATGACAATTTAATGAATGCATAAAGAACTGTTTTGTCTTATATAAAAACGGGTGGCCAAGCCACCCTTAGGGGATCATACTTATGGATAAACTCGACTATTTGTATCAAGATGCTTGGCAACACACGACCAAGGAAGTGGACCAATCCCCAATCGACATTCAAACAAAGAACCTGAAAAAGGGCGATTGCATCAACGTCGATTGGCAGGGGATTGGCCCAAGCGCCCTAACCGTTAAAGAGAAGGTGATTGGTGATCAATACTATTGTGAGGGTCAGCTTACATTGGAGGAAAAGCAATACCAGCTCGAACGCTTCCACACCCACCAGGGGTATGAACACTTGATTGATGGTCAGTCGGGACCGGCTGAAATTCACCTGGTCTTTAAACGCCCCGATGGGGGAACGATGGTTTTGGGTATCTGGACGAAACTAGACGAACAGGCACCAATTCTCTTTGAACCCGTTTTTTTGGGCCGGTCTAACACCATTGAATTGATGGACATGGTTCCCAAAAACCTGAAATCGGTTTATACCTACACGGGAACGTTAACGACACCACCGTTGAAAGAAGACGTGCACTGGGTGTTGTTGAAGGAAAAGCTGGGGATTAACCCGGTGGATGTGGCGGCTTTTGCACAGGCTTACCCGCACAATGTTCGCTCGGTTCAACCATTGAACGGAAGAGAAGTTTTGCTTCGAAACATCTGCTCGGTTTAATTGACAGGGCAGACCTGAAAGGGTAGTTTAATAAGTAAGAATTTAGTTTAAAAGACGTCGGCGAAAGCGCCGGCTTCTTTTTTCGTTAAAGGAAGAATGATGAAAGATAACGTACTAAAAAAAGCCGCCCTCGTGGTGGCCGCGGCCCTGTTCATGCAGATGCTGGACTCCACAATTGTGACGACGGCCTTGCCAGAAATTGCAGAAGACCTGAAGGTGAACCAGTCATCGGCATCCCTTTTGGTTTCCGTCTACATGCTTTTTGCGGCCATCTTTATTCCGCTCTCCGGTTGGTTGGCTAAGAAGTTACCCCGTAAGAACTTATTCCTCTTCGCGGTTGTGCTTTTCACCTTCTCCTCCGTTGCGGTTGGCTTTTACAACAGCCTCGCCTACATCCTGATGATGCGAGCTCTCCAAGGATTTGCGGGTGCCTTGATGGTCCCGGTTGGAAAGCTCATCATTTTGGAAAACGTGGAAGCAAAGAACTTGCTTTCCATCCTTTCCTTCTTGATCTGGCCGGCTTTGATTGCGCCAGCCATCGCACCACTATTGGGTGGGTATGTGATTTCAGCACTGTCATGGCAGTGGATTTTCTACCTCAACTTACCAATTGGAATCGGTATTTTGATTGCCGGGATTTTCTTGATTCACGATGATAACCCGGCCGAAGATGCGCCCTTTGATCTGCTCGGCTTCGTGCTCGTGGCTGCGGCAGCCGGCCTTGTTTTGATTGCGGCCGAAGTGTTGTCACGTGGTGTGGAAACGCTCGTGCTCGGAGGAAGCATCCTCTTGGCCGGCTTGGTGCTTGCGGTCTTTTCTTGGAAGCATTTGAAGAAGGCGGAAGAACCGCTCTTTTCATTGGACGCCTTGAAGGTGAAGTCCTTTCGGATTTACCAAACGGGTGGCTCTATCTTCTGGATGACGATTGGGGCGCTGCCATACTTGCTGACGCTGCTCTTGCAGGTGCCGTTCCACTGGTCACCGGTGGAAGCGGGAACGTACGTGATCTTCATTTTCTTGGGAAACCTTGGAATTAAGCCGTTTACGACGCCAATCATCCGCGCGCTTGGCTACAAGTACGCCTTGGTGCTCGCCTTGGGACTGGCTTCCATGTCGACCTTCTTGATGGCCGCCTTTAACGTGGATAGCGCAAAGCCATGGATTGCCTTTGTCGCTTTCGTCTCAGGAGTGGGACGTTCCTTGGCCCTGACGTCATACAACTCACTTGCCTTTTCGGAGTTGAGCAAGCAGGAGAAGAACGCGGCGAACACGTTGCAGTCGGTTGTGCAGATGCTGTCCCAGGCATTTGGTGTGGGACTGGCGGCGACGTTGCTGTCACTCTTTTCACAGGCCTTCACCGTCACGTTGGCGTACGAAGTGACGCTGTTTGTTGTGGGTGTGCTGTCGCTTTACCCATTGTTTGAGGTGCTGACCTTGGATAAGAACGTCGGATCGAAGACGCTTTAAAAAATGATGTAAAAACAAAAACGCCCAGCCTTTCGGCCGGGCGTTTTTTTACCTTCCTGCGAACTTGCTGAAACGACCTTGCATGGCTGCTTAGACCTGTTATCATATGTTAGGAATGACATTTAATGAAAGGAAACGCAATGAATCAAGAAATGAAATTGGCCATGCAAAAGGCCATGCCGATTATGACGGGTTTCACCTTTTTAGGCATTACCTACGGTATCTTTATGCACCAACTCGGCTTTAACTTCTTATTTCCGACGTTGATGGCGGCCAGCATCTTTGCTGGATCCTTAGAATTTATTTTAACGAACTTGCTATTGAAAGACTTCAGCCCTTGGCTGGTGCTCTTCTTGAGTTTTATCATTAATTCCCGCCACTTGTTTTATGGCATCTCGATGCTGAAGCCATTCAAAAACGCGGGTTGGAAGAAGTTTTACCTGATTTTTGGAATGTGTGATGAAACCTTCTCGATTAACTTTTCGTCAAAAATACCAGAGGGACTCGACCGTCAGAAGTTCATGCTTTACGTGACGATGTTTAACCATGTCGGCTGGGTCTTTGGTGCCATGCTCGGTGGCTTGCTTGGTTCGTTGATTACCTTCCAAATTCCAGGTGTGGACTTCGTTATGGTTGCTTTGTTCTTGACGCTTTTTGTCAGTCAGTTTAACGGGGAAGAAAACCATTTCTCTTCACTCACGGGATTAGCCGTCGGTTTGTTTTCGCTTTTACTTTTCGGAGAGGAATTCTTCATGCTGATTGCGCTCATCATCATGGTCGTCATCTTGTGGTTCCGTTATAAAAAGGAGGTGCGCGCATGACATTGACCGAACAAGTCATCACCATCCTTCTTGCGGCATTGGCAACGATGGCAACACGCTTTCTTCCTTTCATGATTTTTCGAGAGAATAAACCGTTGCCTGCTTTCGTGTCATACTTAGGCGATAAGCTTCCACCGGCCATCCTCGGTATTCTGGTGATTTACTGCTACAAGGAACAGATTTTTAGCTTTGATCAAAAGGCTGCCTTTGGCCTCTTGGCTGGACTGGTTACCATTGGATTGGAAAGCTGGAAGAAAAACATGCTGTTATCCATCTTAGCTGGGACAGCCACATACGTGCTGCTCATGCACTTCTTTTAAAGTCAAAAAAATAGACCCTTTCGGGTCTCTTTTTTATTGTGGTGTGACTTGGTTTGTTGGAACTAGAGTGAACTCGTCAGAAGACTTTGACAAGTCAACGAGCTCGTTTGCTGAGAAGTTGATTTCGTCCTTGTGGTCCTGATAGTTTTGCATCATTTCATCTTCGGTAATCGTCTTTGACTTCTTCCAGTAGGAGTTTGAAGCAGTAACGCCGGCCATGTCAGTTGAACTTGATTCAATGAAGGATAGGTCGTAGGTGCCGTTATGGTTATCCGTGAACATATCGGTGTGTTCGGCAAAGCCACCGGCCCCTTCACCGTCGTCGTAAATCACGATTTTATCTTTGTCGCCCATGTAGACGGAGTAGTGCGTCTTGAGTGGCGTACCGTAGTTTGTAGGCAGCTCATTGTATGCGAGTAAAGCAACCTGTACCTTCTGCGGAAGGGCGGAAAAGGCGCTTGATTGGACTTTGTCAGCATCCTTTGTTGACGCGTTATCGCCATCCGTCTTCTTACTGCTTGATGAAGCTTTCTTTTCAACGTGGCTCGTTTTTTCCTGCGTTGGGTGGTTCGTGCCGAGTGCGTACGCACCGCCTAAGACGGCGACCGCTGCGACAACAACCAGAGAACTGATCAGAATGATTTTCTTAGACATAATACTCCTCTTTTTGCATTCAAATCATCTTGGTTCCAAATGGGATACATATGCATTATTGTTCTTTCTGTTTCAAAAGTCCAGTGACGGAAGGAAAGGGGGCGAGTGCGGGTTTGACTTGGGCATTAATAATTGAAGAAAAGGTGTCCGGATTGGCAATTCGTTAAGGGCGCCTTGCAAAAGTCGCTGCCTTACCAGATAATGTGCATAAGAACAGCTATAAAGGAGGCAGCGATGGCAACAACACGTTATCAAGATGATTTCTACGAAGCCGTGAACGGTGAGTGGATTAAACAAGCCGTGATTCCAAAGGACCGTCCGGTGACGGGTGGCTTCTATGACCTGGTCGAAGGGGTTGAAAAGGAAGAACGTAAAGTCTTGAAGGCATTGGAAGAAGGCAAGAAGGAAGTGCCGGCCGACTTGAAAGAGTTTGTTAAGATGCACGCCTTGACCAAGGACTGGGACAAGCGCGCTACGGATGAGAAGGCCGAGTTACAAAAGCACTTGGCGCCCATCTTTGCGCTGTCGTCCTGGCAGGATTTGCAAGAAAAAGAAGCCGATTTGATGAAGGCCGGTTACGAAACCATCCTGCAGGTTGGCGTTGCGCCGGACTCAAAGAACACGGATCGAAACGAACTGTGGATGGACAGCCCGTCCTTGATTCTGCCCGACACGACCTCCTATGAAAATAAGGAACAAAAAGAGGCGATGCTGTCGTCTTGGAAGAACATGGTGCAAGCCTTGCTCGAACGTTTCGGTTACGAAGGCAAAGCAAATGAGTGGATTGAACAGGCGCTCAGTTTTGATCAGTTGATTGCTGATCGTCGCTCTTCTTCAGAAGAACTTTCGGATTCATGGAAGAACTACCACCCAATGAGTCTGGAAGAGGCCAATGCAAAGATTCCAGAAGTCGAATTGGATCAATCCTTGAAGGCTTTGGTTGGAAACGACATCGACAAGGTAATCATTTACGACGGACCGTTCTACGAACGCGCTGCTGAAGTTTACTCAGAAAAGAACTTCCAGGCCATAAAGGGCTGGTTAATCATTCAAAACCTCTTGGATGTAGCGGGTTTGTTGAGTAATGATACCCGCGTGTTAGCTGGTCAGTTCGGACGCTCTTTGTCAGGTACAAAGGAAGCCATCGATTCTGATAAGTCCGCCTTCCGTCAGGCCCGTGCTTTCTTTTCTCAAAAGGTGGGCCGTTGGTACGGTCAGACCTACTTTGGCGAAAAGGCAAAGGCCGATGTGTACGAAAAGGTTCAAGAATTAATTGCTGTTTACGAAAAGCGCTTTGATGACATCGACTGGTTGTCTGATGAGACTCGCGCCAAGGCAAAGGTGAAGTTGGACGCCCTCGAAGTGAAGGTCGGTTATCCAGACACCTTGCCCGAAATGATTGAGAAACGCACGGTTGATTCAACAAAAAGCCTGCTTGAAAACGTGAAGCTCTTCTCTGCCGAATCAGTAAAAGAACACTTTAAGAAGTGGGGACAACAACCAGACAAATCACGCTGGGGCATGTCAGCGGATACGGTGAACGCCTGCTACTCACCGGATTTCAACCAAATCGTGTTCCCGGCGGCCATCCTGCAGGCGCCATTCTATGATATTAAGCAGACGGCTTCGCAAAACTTCGGTGGCATCGGAACGGTGATTGCTCATGAAATTACGCACGCTTTTGATACCAACGGGGCACGCTATGATGAAAAGGGAAACCTAAACGAATGGTGGACCAAAGACGACTTTGACCGTTTTGAAGAAAAGACGGCGGCCGTTGTGGCGGCATTCGACGGATTAGAATCAGCTGGGGCTAAGGTCAATGGTCACTTGACGGTATCGGAGAACGTTGCCGACCTTGGTGGAGTCGCGGCGGCCTTACAAGCGGCCGGGTCCGGGTCGGACTTTGATGTTAAGGAATTCTTCGAAAACTTTGCAACCCTCTGGCGGCAAAAGGCAGAGCCAAAGTACAAGGAATTACTGGCAACCATCGACGTTCACGCGCCGGCCAAACTGCGGACGAATGTGATTGTGAAGAACTTCGATGCCTTTGTTGAGGCATATGATGTGAAAGAAGGGGATGGTATGTATTTGGCACCCGAAAAGCGCATTCAAATCTGGTAAAAATTCTCGAAAAAATCTTAGAAAAATCCTTGTCAGGCAGCTTCAATCTTGTTAATATAGAGAAGTTGTTTGATATGGGGGTGTAGCGAAGTCTGGCTAAACGCGACGGACTGTAACTCCGTTCCTTCGGGTTCGTAGGTTCGAATCCTACCGCCCCCATTGCCTCGCTTCAGGCAAGTTTGAAGCATTGCCCCTTGGCCAAGTGGTAAGGCAGAGGTTTTTGGTACCTCCATGCGCTGGTTCGATCCCAGCAGGGGCAATCAATGTTTAAGAAAAAAGCAGACCGAAAGGTCTGCTTTTTTTGTGATGTTATACAGTTACCACCTAGTTTTGTATTGCGCCTGCGGAGTACACTATCGGTAGCAGGAAACTACTGCTAGTCAGGAGGTGAGATTAACATGCTTCTTGTCGATTTACTGTTGCAAGTGCTTTTAGCCGTATTGATTCAGTTGGCAGCTGATAAGGTATTAGTTTGCTTGCAAAAGTTCATTGCTTTCTTCTGGAAGTAATGAGAGGAGTCCCGTCATTGGCGGGGCTTTTTTAACGCTTTTAATAAAATAAAAAGCTCAACGCCGGCATGCGATGAGCTTTGAGAGTTGAGATTAACTCTCGTCGATTTACTAACTAAAGTATAACACCACTTTTATAGATGTAAAGTAAAACAGATGAAAGTTATAAAGGTTGACTACCTGCTATACCAGCCTTGTGACACTACCCATCAATTCTGAATCCTGCTATAGTATTTAATTGTGTTTTTACTAAAACAGTTATGAGAATGAGAAGATAAACGAGAAAACATTGGTGAAGAGAGTGTTGCGTCATGAAAAAGAAAGAACAACCTGAGAAGTTAAGTTGGAAGGAGCGGCTTCGACTGTTTTCAGCACTTCTCTTTTTGTTATCGACGGTCATTGCTGCTGCTTATCTTAGTAAGCGAGATTGTTGTCATGTAAAAGAGAATCCAACCATAAAGTTGAAGCCAAAAATGGAAAAGAAGACAACGGAAGTGACCATCGAGGAAGAAATCCCGGATCAACAAAAAGAGAAGCCTTTATAAGAAAAGTAAAAAGCAGCCGGGAAGGCTGCTTTTTTGCAATTGTTAATCGGAATCGTTAGCAACGTGATTGCCAATTTAAACACCGCTTGGTTGCTAGGAGTTTTTACTTCTGAAATCCATCCACACCATATCAAATTTTCTCCATCATTCTGATGAATGTTTGGAATAATCGGTAGGCAACAAATTCTTGCTTTCCTTTTGAGCTTCAAGCACGTACGCTAGAGTCAATTCGTCATAAGGGAGAAACATCAAATGCAATTTTCAGAACACCTCAAGAAGGCTCGTCAAGATAAGGGACTGACCCAAGAACAATTAGCTCAGGAATTCCATACCAGCCGCCAAAAC
Organism: Fructobacillus broussonetiae; assembly: GCF_018437275.1. Lineage (GTDB taxonomy): Bacteria > Bacillota > Bacilli > Lactobacillales > Lactobacillaceae > Fructobacillus > Fructobacillus broussonetiae. The sequence goes on along the minus strand of NZ_JAAMFK010000003.1, from coordinate 183,731 downwards.
ATTTCATCCTGGGAAAACGCCAAGACTTATCCGAACATGCAGGATTTGATTCGTCTTTCTGATTTCTTTGGTATCAGTTTGGATGTTTTCTTGAAGGAGGATGGAAAAGTTCAAGAAAGCCTGGAGGCTGCTCCGGTTAAAAAACTATTGGTAAAGCTTTCAAAAAGGTTAACTTACGCCTTTCTTCTATTGTTAATCCGCGACGTGACTTCAACGATTTCTGCTTTTACTAATGGCTATGCATCGGGTGTGACGGATTTTGTAAATGGCGTTATGGGTATTGCAATTTTTCTCTTGGTTTGCGATTCTTACAACATCATTCAAGATTTCAACGATGAATTTGGTATTAAAGTGGTCTATCCCTGGCAGCGCTTTTTAAATCGTGAAGAAAATCGCGAAAATTAGCAGAGCCTGCAGACATTTGCTAAAAATTGCTTTATAATTGGTCTTGTTAAATAAAGAATATTTGGGAGGCAAATATGGCAAAGTTAACTGTCGAAGATTTGGCATTGGCCGGTAAGAAAGTATTGATGCGAGTGGACTTCAACGTCCCTATTAAGAACGGTGTGATCGGAAACGACAACCGTATCGTGGCTGCATTGCCAACGATTAAGCACGTTATCAAGGAAAACGGACGTGCCATCTTGTTCTCACACTTGGGTCGTATCAAATCTGAAGACGACAAGAAGGAATTGTCATTGGCCCCAGTTGCCAAGCGTTTGGGTGAATTGCTCGGACAAGACGTGATCTTCGTTCCTGAAACTCGTGGTGCTAAGTTGGAAGAAGCAATCAACAACTTGCAAGACGGTCAAGTATTGATGGTCGAAAACACGCGTTTTGAAGACGTTAAGGATGGTGAACAAGTAAAGCTTGAATCAAAGAACGACCCTGAATTGGGTAAGTACTGGGCTTCACTTGGGGATGACTTGTTCATCAACGATGCCTTTGGAACGGCCCACCGTTCACACGCATCAAACGTTGGAATTGCATCAAACGTTGACCAAGCAGCTGCTGGTTACTTGATGGAAAAGGAAATCAAGTTCTTGGGTGACTCAGTTGAAAATCCTAAGCGTCCATTCGTTGCCATCATCGGTGGAGCGAAGGTTTCTGACAAGATCGAAGTTGTTCAAGCTTTGTTGAAGAAGGCTGACAAGGTTATCATCGGTGGTGGAATGGCTTACACGTTCGACGCTGCTAAGGGTAACAAGATTGGTAAGTCATTGTTCGAAGCTGACAAGGTAGACTTGGCTAAGTCATTGATGGAAGAAGCTGGCGACCGTTTGGTTCTCCCAATCGACGCGGTTGCTGCAGACGACTTCAAGAACGATGCTAAGACGGTAACGGTTGATTCAGCTGCTGGTATCCCTGACGGATACATGGGATTGGATATCGGTCCTAAGTCAGTTGCCTTGTTCAAGGACGTGTTGTCTGACGCCAAGACGGTTGTTTGGAACGGACCTATGGGTGTGTTCGAAATGGAAAACTTCGCCAAGGGTACGTTGGCCATTGGTAACGACCTCGTTAACGTAACTGAAAACGGTGGAACGACTATCGTTGGTGGTGGAGATTCAACGGCCGCTGTTCAAATGTTGGGTGTTGCTGACAAGTTGTCACACATCTCAACTGGTGGTGGTGCATCACTTGAATACTTGGAAGGTAAGACTTTGCCAGGTATCTCATCACTTACAAACAAGTAAAATCATTTTAAGAGTCGGCGGAAGCCGACTTTTTTAGTACATAAATAAAAAGAGGGATAAAACAACGCTTTGTTTTAAGCCGGCTATGCCGGCGTTTTTTAATTAGTAAGAAAAAAGATTGTGATATTCTATTTAAAGTTGTTTCTTTCTAAGTTGGATAGGCGTATAATGGATACAACGTAATTCGATAAGAAGAGGTGTACTGTGTCAAACGAGCAAAAAGTCCGCGAACAAGAATACCTAGACGAAATGCTGAAGAAGATTGATCTTTCTCAGATTCAAGCCGCTGAAGAAGTTAAGAAGTCCAGCGGTTCCTTGGAAGACGTTTCGGCTGCCTGGGATGACGTCCGCGTCAAGACTTCCACTTACTCTGGAATTGTCGAGACCGCCATGTCCATCCGCCAGCAACAGCAGGCCATCCAGGAACGTCAATCCGCCAAGCACCGTGCGCAAGATCGCTACAAGACCTTGGCCAAGCAAAAAGAAAAGCCATACTTCGCCCGCATCGACTTCAACGATTTAGCTGAAGAAGGTCGTGAAAAGGAAACGGTCTACATCGGCCTTGCTTCCTTTAACGACGATGACGGTAAGTTCTGGGTTTACGACTGGCGTACGCCCGTGGCCTCTATCTACTACGACGGGGGACTCGGGAAGGTCGACTACCTGACACCCGCCGGCCCACAACAGGCCGACGTGACCTTGAAACGCCAATTTGAAATCGAAGACGGCGTGATTGTCACGCTCTTTGATACCGAAGAAGCCATCGGTGATCAGATGCTTTTGAACGCTTTGTCTGGTGAGTCCACGACAAAGATGAAGTCCATCGTTACCACCATTCAAAAGGAGCAAAACAAGATCATTCGTAACACGGATGCTGATTTGCTATTTGTTCAAGGAGCCGCTGGTTCAGGTAAGACGGCTGCCATCATGCAGCGTGTTGCCTACTTGCTCTACCGTTACCGCGGCAAGTTGAACTCTGGTCAAGTGGTCATGTTTTCACCGAACCAATTGTTCAACGACTATGTCGACCAAGTTCTTCCTGAACTCGGGGAACAAAACTTGGTTCAGTTGACCTTCTTCCAGTATGCTTCCCACCGTTTGCCACGTTTCTCCGTGCAAACCTTGGAAGAACGTTTTGAAGAAAACAACAAGAACGAAAAGATCGACCGGGCCATGGGCTCACTCGACATGTTCAAAGCCGTGCAGGATTACGCACAGGATTTGAATAAAGAAGGAATCAAGTTGCGCAATTTGAACTTCCGCAACGAACCTTTGATCTCAAAGGAAAAGATTCAGTCGGTTTACTACCAATATAATGAAAATTACAAGTTGTCCCAACGCCTGGACGCAACCCAGGAAGCGCTGATGCGTTCCTTGCGTTCCCAAGTTGGAATTCAAATGAAGAAGGACTGGGTCGAGCTTGAAATCGAAAACCTGTCAAAGCAGGAATACGATGAAATGGTTGGCGCTGGTCAGGTTCGCCTCGGTGACGACGAAGTTCAGGATGCTGGGGACGCTACCCGTCGTCATCAATTAGGTGACGGACCGAAGGAACGGACCTTCGATTCTGACAAGGCCGAACGAAACTTCTTGGCAAAGAAGATTGTGACGGCTGCTATGCGTCCGCTCGCTAAGCGCGTTCGCCGGGCTGGTTTCTTGAACATCAACGCTCAGTTCGCAGACCTTCTTCGCTCCATGCCAAAGTACTTGGACTTAGATAAGTTCCACATCTCTGAAGGCGAATGGACGACCTATGTCGATTCCGTGATTGAACACTTGAAGGAGCGCAAGTTGTCATTGCCTGCAACGACGATTTACCTCTACTTGTATGATCTCATCACTGGAAAGCACGGTCAGCGCGAAATCCGCTACCTCTTTATCGATGAAATTCAAGACTACACACCATTCCAGTTGGCGTTCTTGAAGTTCTCATTCCCAAACGCCAAGTTCACGGTGCTGGGTGATTTGAACCAGGCCATCTTCACGCAGGACTGGGCCTCTTCATTGGAAGAAGACTTTGCTTCACTTTTCGATGCTGACAAAGTCGACTTCGTGGAACTTACGCAAACGTATCGTTCGACGAAGCAAATCACGGACTTTTCAAAGGCACTCCTTAGCTCCGGTAAGACAATCGAGGCCTTTAACCGTGGCGGTGACGTGCCAGTCATGAAGTTGGAAAAGGACGAGACTGCTGCAATCGCAGCCGCTAAGAAGCAATTGGCACAAAACGAAGAAGATGGTGAACAAACAGCCATCATCACGCAGACCTTAGCCGAAGCCAAGAAGTTGGCCAAGGAAATGGAAGATGAAAAGATCACGTTGATTCGTTCAGAAAACCAACGTTTGGCACCTGGTGCCGTCATTTTGCCATCCTACCTGGCAAAGGGTCTCGAGTTCGACGCCGTTATCGTCTGGGAAGCAGATGAAAAGCACTACCAAAACACGGACCTGTCACGTTTACTTTACACGGTAACGTCACGTGCCATGCACCGTTTGACCTTGATTGGTTCCGGTGCCATCTCACCATTGATCGCCGACGTGCCAGCTAACCTCTACGCGATGGAGGACGAATCATGATTGAACAATTAATCGAAGAAGTAAAAAAGGCTCATCAAGGAGCCTTTTTTACACTCGCCATTACGGGTTCGGTTTCCGCCGGGAAATCGACTTTGGCAGAGATGATTGCCGTTCCATTAGAGGGAGCGGGATTGAAGACGGCCATCGTGTCAACCGATGACTTCTTGAAATCAAACGACCGTCTGCACCAGGAAGGGATTTTTGAACAGAAAGGCTTTCCGGTTAGTTATGACCTCGAAAAACTTTCTTCTTTCATTGAAAACTATCAAAACGGTATGGAGCAGCAGACGCTTGCCGAATACTCACAAAATATGGCGGATATCATTCCGGAAAAGACGAAGACGGTTGAAAAACCAGACGTCTTGATTTTGGAGGGGGTTGTAGCCTTGCAGTTGGACCCAACGCTACTTGACTTAACGGTCTTCTTGGAAGCAGACATGAAGCACGTGAAGGATTGGTACTTGCAGCGCAACCTGATGGCCACCGTGAAGTCAGTCGACAAACCTGACTCATGGCGGAACCAGTACGTTAATTTGTCTTTGGCGGACTTCTATAAAGTGGCCATGGACGTCTGGGAAAAGACGAATCAGAAAAACTACGATGACTTCATTTTGCCGAGTCGAAAACAAGCGGATTGGGTGTTGTCATTAGACTACTACCACCAGCCCCAAAACCTGACCGTTGGTCCAAGGCGTATAATATAGTAGAAAAGTCCAAGGCGCACTTGCTCAGAAGTGCGCCTTGTTGACTTTTGATTTTTTTAGACGTAACATACTTATCTAGTATATTTCTTGTAATTTTAGGAGGAACACATGGCTAAACTGAAAGATAAGCTTAGTCCTGAAATGGTGAATAAGATTGCCATGATGGCTTTGCTGATGATCGGTTCGTTCGTGATCATCTTGATGCAGACCTCATTGGGGACGGCTTTACCCGCTTTGATGACGGCCTTTAACGTGAATGCTGCGACGGTGCAGTGGCTGACAACCATCTTCTTGATGGTAAACGGAATCATGGTTCCGGTCTCAGCCTACATGACGACGCGTATTCCAACTAAGTACCTGTACTTGTCAGCTTTGGCTGTCTACATTGTCGGTACGCTTATTGCATACACAGCGCCAACGAGTGCCTTTTGGCTCATGCTGGTTGCCCGTGCTTTGCAAGCAATGGCTGCGGGTATTGTGATGCCGTTGATGCAGGTTGTGGCCTTGACCCTCTTTTCTGAAAACGCCCGTGGGAAGGCCATGGGGTCAATCGGATTGGTCATTGGAATGGCCCCAGCCATTGGACCAACACTTTCCGGTTGGATCTTGGATGGTAAGCACAACTTCCTTGGTTTGACGTGGGGTGGTGACTGGCGTTCCATCTTTGGAATCGTTTTGCCATTAGCCATCATCGTCTTCGGACTTTCCATTTTCTTCTTTAAGAACGTATTGGAAACGAAGAAGGTCGCCCTTGATATTCGTTCATTGATTGAATCAACAATTGGATTTGGATTGTTGCTCTTTGGATTTGCCATGGTTTCTGACCACGGTTGGGGATCATTTAGCTATGTCATTGCACCAATTATCGTGGGTGCGATGGTCATCGCTGAATTTGTCCGCCACCAATTGCACATGGAAAAGCCATTCTTGGATGTTCGCGTCTTCATGAACAAGCAATTCACAATTACAACGACATTAGTTTCGCTTACTTTCATTGCCATGCTGGGTGTTGAAATGGTCTTGCCGACCTACATGCAAACCGTCCGCGGTTTGTCTGCTTTGGACTCTGGCTTAACACTTCTTCCAGGGGCATTGATGATGGGACTTATCTCACCGATTGCCGGTTCCTTCTACGATAAGTACGGAGCAAAGCGTTTGGCCATCTTCGGATTCGCCATGGTCACGATGGCCACTTTGCCATACTACTTCTTGACAGAAGATACACCTTCTTTGTACATCACGACTTTGTACATGGTTCGAATGGCCGGTGTTGCCTTCACGATGATGCCTTTGACATCATCAGCCATGGGTGTTTTGACAAAGGAACAAAATGCTCAGGGAACGGCTGTTAACAACACGGCCCGTCAGATTGCTGCGTCACTTGGAACGGCTATCTTGGCTTCTGTCATGCAATCCGTTGCAAATGACAACATGCCATCAGCTTCATTGAAGGAAGCAGATCCTTTGGCTTATGGCTCAAAGGCAATCTCTGCAACGCTCGATGGTTTTCACACGTCATTCTTTGTTGCGGCAATCTTTGCATTGGCTGCCTTCATCCTTGCCTTCTTCTTACACAGTGGTAAGGTGAATCCGTCAAACGGAAAGGAGAAATAAATGATTATCTTTCTGTTAGTTCTCTTCGTTGTCTTGGCTTTCTTGTCACTGATGCTGATTCAAGACAAGAAGAAGCGTCTCATTGCGACAATCGCTTCCTTTGTCATGGTTGCTGTATCACTTCTTTTAATTACAGCTAACATGCATGATCACTTTGGTATGAAAGTCCAAGAAAAGACGCAAAAGACGCAAATTTATTCTGCTCAAGAAAACACTTACGGTGTCTTGGCTTACCAAAACCTTGGCAAGTCAGGCAAGGAAAAGGTCTTCATCTACAAGAAGAACGCCGCTGATAAAAAGACAACGGTTGCTAAGCCTGATTTGAAGACGACCACAAACATTGAGCACATTGATGGAAACCAAGCCTTCCAAATTACGAAGAAGAAGGTTTATGTTTATGAAAACGGCTTCTACAGTTTCCTCTTCGGTTTGTCTGGTAACGGTAACGATGTTAAGGAAAAGCAAGTCACTTACCAAGTGCCATCAACTTGGTTGGCTTTATCAATGGAAGATGGCGCTAAGTTGAAGGCGGTGCTTTCACAAATGGCTGGTTCTGAGGACTTTATTTCTTGGATTCAAGCAAATAAGCAAAAGGCTCAGGAAAATCCTGACGAAGCTGCTACTGACGCGGTTTCTTACTATCAAAACATCTTAAATACTAAATAGAATATTGATACAATTGTTACTCGTTTGTAACAGTAGTAATAAATAAGTGAAAAAACATTGTAATGATTTGGTTCCCATGCTATACTTAAAAAGTAAATTAAGTATTTGATTTTGATTTTGATTTGTTTTTTTCGGGAAGCGTCATACCAAAACACCTTAATTTTAGTAATGTAATGGGATGACCCAAAGGAGAAACAATCATGGAAAAAGGAACTGTAAAATGGTTTAACAGCGAAAAGGGATACGGATTCATCACTCGTGAAAACGGTGAAGATGTATTCGCTCACTTCTCAGCTATTCAAGGCGACGGCTTCAAGACACTTGAAGACGGACAAAACGTAACGTTTGATGTTGAAAACTCAGACCGCGGTTTGCAAGCTGTTAACATCGTAAAGGACTAATTCATAGTCTTTTAAAAACCTCGAGGGTTGCCTCGAGGTTTTTTTGTGCGCTTTTTTAGTCCAAGTATGCAGAACTTACCTTGAATGTTGTATAATAGGCAAGAATCAAATTCATGCAAACAAAGGAGCTAGAACATGGCAAAATTAGTTTTGATCCGTCACGGTCAAAGTGAATGGAACGCTTTAAACTTGTTTAACGGTTGGGTGGACACAAAGTTGTCTGACCAGGGAATCGAACAAGCAAAGAAGGCTGGAGAACTTTTGAAGGAAGAAGGCATTGTCTTTGACAAGGCTTACACTTCTGTTTTGACTCGTGCAATCACGACTTTGCACTACGCTTTGGAAGAAGCAGGTCAACTTTACGTGCCTGAAGAAAAGTCATGGCGCTTGAACGAACGTCACTACGGTGCTTTGCAAGGTCAAAACAAGGCCGACGCAGCTAAGAAGTGGGGAGACGACCAGGTTCACATCTGGCGTCGTTCATACGATGTTTTGCCTCCATTGCTTGAAAACTACGAAGAACATGTCGAAGTGCAAGGTAAGACTTACCCAGCCTTTGATGCACGTTATGCAGATGTTCCTTACGGTGAATTGCCATTGGGTGAAAACTTGAAGGTAACCTTGGAACGTGTATTGCCTTTCTGGGAAGCTAAGATCAAGAAGGACTTGGAAGCTGGAAAGAACGTTGTTATCGGTGCCCACGGAAACTCACTCCGCGCATTGGTTAAGCACTTGGAAAACATTTCAGACGACGACATCTTGAACGTTGAAATCGCAAACGGACAACCAATCGTTTATGACTTGGCTGCTGATTTGTCAATTAACGACAAGAAGACTTTGAAGTAATTTATAAAGCCTGCTAGAAATTTTCTAGCAGGCTTTTTCATTACCGTATAAATTAGAATAATTAGAAACTACAATTGGTGTTTATTTCACAAAATTAAGAAAAAAATCTTGTTATTGATAGTAAATTAATGATTTTTTGACAGGTCCAATTTTAATAAATATTACATAAAAAGCTATATAAAGCCTTTTTATCGCATTTATCCAACAGAAGTTTAAATCTGTACCATTATTTGACTAGCTAAGTTAAAAAGTTCAGAATAGTTGTGAAACATCCACAAAGTCTCTTGTATTTAGAAAATAGGGGGCGTATTATGGGGTTAATATTTTGAGGTAGTAACAAAGATGTCTTGCCGTCAAAATAGAAAACTGCAGAAAGGAGAAAACCGATGGATGAACCGACATCAACCTTTTCGTTGTTGGGTCTGACTTTCACCTGGACAACAGTAGTTTCAACATTATTGGCGATGACCATTGTTGTCTTGCTGGCAGTTGGCTTAACACGAAAAGTTGCCATCCGGCCTAGCAGAGGCCAAAACGTGATTGAATACGTTTTGGACTTTGTCCGCGGAATCTTGGGGGATCAGTTGCCAGGTAATCTGGCGCGGTCGCTCGGCCTCTATGCATTCACACTCTTCTTGTTCCTCGTGGTGTCTAACGAGATGGGGTTGTTGCTTCAGGTTAAAACAGGAGCGGATGTGACACTCATTAAGTCACCGACGGCCGATCCGTTGATCGCCTTCACATTGGCAATTATGTCACTCATGATTGCCCACGGAACCGGAGTCAAAGTTCTTGGATTCGGTGGTTACTTGAAGAACATGTTCTTCAAGCCATACGCCGCTATGTTCCCATTAAATGTTGTGGAGCAAATTACGAACTTCTTGACTTTGGCCCTCCGTCTCTTTGGAAACATTTTTGCCGGTGAGCTCATGTTGAACTTGCTTGCACAACTTGCCTTTTCACTGAACGGATTTGGGTGGATTGCGGCTTTGCCACTTGAGATGGCTTGGCAAGCCTTTTCATTATTAATCGGTGGCATCCAGGCTTACGTCTTTGTCATGCTAACGGCGGTCTTTACCGCACAGTTATCTGGCCAAGAGTAAGCCTCGTAAGACTCATGCAGTCGCGGGGGACCGTTATCATCCAGTAGTAGACAGAAACTTTTTCGTATCAAAAGGAGAAAGAAAATGGATTTACAGAACTTAGGTGTAATTGCAGCTGGAATCGCCTTCGCCGGAGCCGCCATTGGTGGTGGTATTGGTGTTGGAGTTATGTTCTCACAGTTCTTGGCTGGAATGTCTCGTCAACCTGAATTGGCCGGTAAGCTTTTGTCACGTGCCTTCTTGGGATTGGCCTTGGCCGAAGCCTTGCCAATCATCGTTGTTGGTATGGCCTTCACTTTGATTAACAAGTAAGAACAGTCCACGGGAGGAATAGATGATGCTCCAAACATTATCAATGGAAAAGGCAATGCCACTCGGTGACATGCTCTTTATTATCTTCGCCTTCCTCGTTTTAATGGTTGTCTTAAAGCACTTTGCTTGGGGTCCTTTAACAAAGGTCTTGGACGAACGTGCAGATAAGATTAACTCCGACTTGGACGGTGCTGAAAAGAAGAACAAGGATGCACAAAGCCTCTTTGATCAGCGCGAAAAGGAATTGGCTGCTGGAAAAGAACAGGCCAGCCAATTAATTTCAGCTGCTAAGAAGACGGCTAAGGAACAATCCGATTCTTTGATTCAAGCAGCAAACGACCAAGTGGCCGGCATGCGTAAGACCGCTGAGCAAGATGCGGACTCCATGAAGGTTGAAGCAATGAACACGGCTAAAAAGGACGTGGCGGGATTGTCCGTCAACATTGCCTCTAAGTTAATTCAAAAAGAATTATCTGAAGACGACCAGCGGGCCCTTATCGATGCCTACTTGGCAGAGTTGGGTCAGCAGTAAGGAGGGGAAATGGCCAAGAATAAAGCAAAAGTGGTTGAGCAATATGCTAAAGCTTTGCTTTCATATGGCGATGACCAAGGTGTGCTAGAAGACTTGTCCAACGACTCAAAAGTTGTTGCCTCAGTCATTGCAGCAGAACCAAAGTTGACCGCATTACTTTCAGCCCAAACGATTAGTACAAAGGAAGAAGACAAACTGGTTTCTTCTTTGACCAAAGGTGCTAATCAGGGTGTCGTGAACTTGGCAAAAGTCCTCTTGGCCCACCATCACTTTTCTTACTTTGAAGCAATTACCAAGCGCTTTTTGGAACTTTATCAGCAGAGTCAGGGCATTGAAGCCGTGACCATCACCTCTGCGGTTGACGTTGATGACGATCAAAAGAAGCGCCTGGAAGAAGCCTTTAAAAAGCAAAGTGGGGCTAAGAAGGTCGAAGCTGACTACCGGGTCGACCCCGACTTGGTGGCCGGTGTGTCCATGAAATCGAAGTCAATTCTGATTGACGGTTCATTGAAGACAAAGATTGCCAAATTAAAGGCAGAGTTACTAGGTTAGTGAGGGAAAATATGGCGATTCAAGCTGAAGAAATTTCTGCTTTAATTAAGCAGCAGCTCGAAAAGTTCGATACAAAGCTGACTGTTGAAGAAATTGGTACCGTTACCTACATTGGAGATGGCGTTGCCCGGGCAACCGGATTAGCAAACGCCTTGTCTGGTGAATTGGTCGCCTTTAATAACGGTGGCTATGGAATGGTCCAAAACCTCGAAGAATCTGAAGTGGGAATCATCATTCTTGGTTCCTCTGATGGAATTCGCGAAGGTGACACAGTTAAGCGCACGGGACACGTTATGGAAGTTCCCGTTGGTGAAGAACTGATTGGGCGCGTCGTTAACGCATTGGGACAACCAATCGACGGTAAGGGCGACATTAAAACTACAAAAACACGGCCGGTTGAAGCGAAGGCACCAGGTGTCATGGCTCGTAAGTCAGTTTCTGAACCGGTTCAAACCGGAATCAAGGCGATTGATTCCCTTGTTCCAATTGGACGTGGTCAGCGTGAGTTGATCATCGGAGACCGTAAGACTGGAAAGACGTCAATTGCGGTCGACACGATTTTGAACCAAAAGGACCAAGACATGATCGTCATTTACGTGGCGGTTGGTCAAAAGGATTCAACGGTTCGTGCCCAAGTGGAAACATTGAAGCAAATGGGTGCCATGGATTACACCATCGTAGTGAATGCGGGACCTGCTGAAGCAGCCGCATTGCTCTACTTGGCACCATATGCCGGTGCTGCCATGGGTGAAGAATTCATGTACAACGGAAAGCATGTTTTGCTTGTCTTTGATGATTTGTCAAAGCAGGCGACGGCATACCGTGAGATATCATTGATTCTTCGTCGTCCACCTGGTCGTGAAGCCTACCCTGGTGACGTCTTCTACTTGCACTCACGTTTGCTTGAACGTGCAGCCAAGTTGTCAGACGACCTCGGTGGGGGTTCGATGACGGCTTTGCCAATCATTGAAACGCAAGGTGGAGACGTTTCCGCCTACATTCCAACCAACGTTATTTCCATTACCGATGGTCAGATTTTCTTGGATTCTGATCAGTTCTACGCTGGTGTACGTCCTGCCATCGATGCCGGAACTTCTGTTTCCCGTGTTGGTGGAGACGCACAGATTAAGGCCATGAAGAAGGTTTCTGGAACACTTCGTTTGGACTTGGCTTCTTACCGTGAATTAGAGTCATTTGCTCAGTTCGGATCTGATTTGGATTCCGCAACCCAGGCAAAGTTGAACCGTGGTAAGCGAACGGTCGAAGTTTTGAAGCAACCATTGCACAAGCCAATGGCTGTCGAACACCAAGTTTTCGTACTCTTTGCTTTGACTCACGGTTACTTGGATGACGTTGCTGTCGAAGACATCCAACACTTCCAAGATGAATTCATTTCATACTTGAACTCTAGTCAAAAGGACTTGCTGTCAGAAATCGTTGAAACGAAGAACTTGCCTGATGAAGACAAGATGAATGCAGCAGTGAAGGCCTTCAAGGATAGCTACAGCGGTTCATCAGCTGATCAATAAAAGGAGGCAGCATGGCTTCTTTACAAGATATTAAACGGCGGATTGGATCGACGAAAAAGACCCGGCAGATTACCTCTGCCATGCAGATGGTTTCGACTGCAAAGTTAAGCCAGATTCAACGATCAACGACTGGCTACCACGAATACGCCTACCGTATTAAAGCGGTTGTTTCGCACTTGATTGAAAACCACGTTCTAGACAACGTGGATTCCAGTCACTTGCCAATGGTCGACGCACGACCAGTTAAAAAGACTGGTCTTCTGGTTGTCACTTCTGACCGTGGTCTTGTTGGTTCCTATAACGCCAACATCATCAAGAAAACAAATGCCTTGATGAAAGAAAAAAACTTGACGCCGGAAAACACGGTTATTCTAGCGATCGGTGGAAACGGTGCGGACTTCTATAAGAAGCGCGGTTTCACGATTGCTTTGGAGCACCGTGGATTGTCTGACGTGCCAAACTTCAACGAAATTCGTCAAGTCTTGAAGACTGTGATTTCGTTGTATGAAGCCGAAGCCTTTGATGCTTTGCACCTGGTTTACAACCACTTCATCAACCGCTTGCAATCGGATCAACAAACGATTCAGTTGCTCCCGTTGACAAAGGATGTTGTCGAACAAGCAAAAATCGATGAAAAAAAGGATGGTCAGGAACAGACTTTTGAAACGAAGTCAGCCTACTATTCAGAACCTGACTCAACAGCGGTTTTGAACGTTGTTTTGCCACAGTATATCCAATCATTGGTTTTCGAAGCGGTCTTGGATGCTAAGACTGCAGAGCACGCGGCGTCATCGACGGCGATGTCTTCTGCGACCGATTCGGCGGACGATTTGATTCGTCGGCTCGACTTGCAGTATAACCGGGCTCGTCAGTCACAAATTACGACTGAAATCACCGAAATTACCGGTGGTATGGTCGCGTTGGAATAAGGATTTAATGACGGTTTTAACCGTTTGAGATAGAAAGGAAAGAACATGACTACTGGAAAAGTCGTACAAGTGATCGGACCAGTCGTTGATGTGGCCTTCGGAGAAGGAGCCGAAATTCCAGAAATCAACAACGCTTTGTTGGTTGATTTGGGAGAAGGCAAGACTCTGACCGTTGAAGTTTCCATTGCAAAGGGAAACGGCGTTGTCCGTACCATTGCCATGGACGGAACGGATGGTCTTCAACGAGGAATGACCGTTACTGACACTGGTAAGCCAATTGAAGTTCCCGTGGGAGAAGCGACACTTGGTCGTGTCTTCAACGTCTTGGGTGAACCGGTGGATAACGAAGGGCCAATTGATGAATCAGTGACCCGTAATCCAATTCACCGTGAAGCGCCTGAATACGATGACTTGGCCACTTCTAAGGAAATCTTGGAAACTGGAATCAAGGTTATCGACCTTTTGGCACCATATATTCGTGGTGGAAAGATTGGATTGTTCGGTGGTGCCGGAGTTGGTAAAACCGTCTTGATTCAAGAATTAATTCACAACATTGCCCAAGGACACAATGGTATTTCTGTCTTTACTGGAGTCGGGGAACGTACCCGTGAAGGTAATGACATGTACTACGAAATGAAGGAATCTGGTGTTCTCGCTCAGACAGCCATGGTTTATGGTCAAATGAACGAACCACCAGGTGCCCGTATGCGTGTTGCCTTGACTGGTTTGACGATGGCTGAATCATTCCGTGATAACGAAGGTAAGGACGTTTTGCTCTTTATCGATAACATTTACCGATTCACGCAGGCTGGTTCTGAAGTTTCAGCCCTCTTGGGCCGTATTCCTTCAGCGGTTGGATATCAACCAACGCTTGCTTCTGAAATGGGTAAGTTGCAGGAACGTATCACGTCTACAAAGAAGGGTGCCGTTACATCAATCCAGGCCGTTTACGTGCCTGCCGATGATTACACCGACCCTGCACCAGCAACAACTTTTGCCCACCTGGATGCAACGACCAACTTGGAACGTTCATTGACGCAACAAGGTATTTACCCGGCCGTTGATCCTTTGGCATCAACATCTTCTGCTTTGGATCCCGACATTGTTGGACAAGACCACTACGAAGTGGCTACAGAAGTACAACGTACCCTTCAGCGCTACCGCGAATTGCAAGACATCATTGCTATCTTGGGTATGGACGAACTTTCTGATGAAGAAAAGGTGACTGTTAACCGCGCTCGCCGTATTCAATTCTTCTTGTCACAACCATTCTCCGTTGCCGAAACCTTTACTGGTGTGAAGGGTGAATACGTACCTGTTTCTGAAACGGTTCGTTCCTTCAAGGAAATTTTGGATGGAAAGTATGACGACCTTCCAGAAGACGCCTTCCGTAACGTCGGTGCCATTGAACAAGTGGTTGATAAGGCCAAGTCGATGGCCCAATAAGGGGGTAATTCATGGCTGAACAAGAAAAGCAAAATGGTATTACGGTGAAGATTGTGACGCCAGACGGTCAGGTATTTGATGACGCTGGTGTTGAAATCGCTGTGATCAATACGCGGGGAGGCCAAATGGGTATCATGGCTGGTCACGAACCAATCATGGCGGCCCTTGCCATCAACGAACTATTGGTTAAAAAAGACGGCCAAAAGCGTTCGTTAGCTGTTAATGGTGGTGTTGCGGAATTCTCCGACAACCTTTTAACGGTTATTGCGGATTCAGCTGAAATCGCTGATGATATTGATGTTGACCGTGCAAAGAGCGCAAAAGAGCGAGCAGAAGCTCGATTGAAAGATGCTCAACAGGTCAAGAACAAGCGTGAGATGGACATGGCGCACGTCGCTTTGATGCGTGCCGTTAACCGAATTCAGGTTGCCTCTCTTCGCGATCATTCGTAATCCATAGAAAGAGCCAGTTTTGACTGGCTCTTTTTTAATACTTTTTTATCCGTTTTTTAATTCGGCCTTAAACTTTAGGTGTGTATGATAGAAGTAAGAGTAATTTTGGGGCAATACTCACGATTACTTTATGTCATAGACAAAGGAGATTATTATGGCAATAAAAAATAAATTGTTAGTCGCGTTCGGTTTAGCCGGATCAGTGGCATTGGGGCAGAGTGCTGCCTCAGCTGACTCGACTGACCAATACACGATTAAGGCGGGGGACACTTTGTCAGCCATTGCCAGCCAGTACAAAACGACGGTTGCGCAACTGGCAAAGGACAACAACATCGATAATGTTGACCAAATTTTTGTTGGGAAGCGTTTGGTGATTGGTCAAAAGGCATCACAAGATCAACCTGCAAACCAGGATTCAAAGCAAGAAGAAAAGTCAGCAACCGATGCTTCATACACGGTGAAGGCTGGCGACAACTTGTGGACGTTGGCGCAACGTTTCAACACGTCAGTGGCAAACTTGGCTTCGTTGAATAACATCTCAAACCCTAACCAACTTTCAGTTGGTCAAGTTTTGAAGACGTCTGGTCAAGTGGCTCCTGCAGCAAACGACAACCAAAACGACCAAGCAAGTCAGGCAGATTCACAAGCTCAAGCTGACTCAGCAGCCGCACAAAACGCTGCGAAGGCAAAGGCGGATGCCGATGCCCAAGCCGCTGCTCAAGCAAAGGCTCAAGCTGACGCCCAGGCTGCAGAAGAAGCAAAGGCAAAGGCTGATGCCGATGCTGCTGCCCAAGCAAAGGCTCAGGCTGACGCCCAAGCTGCTGAAAATGCAAAGGCTCAAGCTGATGCAGAAGCACAAGCCCAGGCAGACGCAGCTGCCGAACAAGCAAACAATGATCAAGCTGAAAACGATGCTTTGCAAACCATTATCATGCTTGAATCATCAGGTCGTACAAATGCCCGAAACGGAATTTACTTCGGAATTGGACAATTGTCACCTTCATTGCGTGCCCAATACGGTGTTTTTGATTCAACGGACTACAACGAACAGCTTCGTGCGATGAAGCAATACATTGCGGATCGCTACGGAACGGCTCAAAATGCCTTGGCACACCACCGTGAGTATCACTGGTACTAAAAAAATAAATTTTTTTAGATTTTCTGTTGACGGGTAGCCTAAGCCTTGCTACAATAACATATGTTGTTTGATAGAGATATGAAGCAACAACTGACCATGGCCCGTTGGTCAAGTGGCTAAGACGCTGCCCTTTCACGGCGGAATCGAGAGTTCGATTCTCTCACGGGCTACTAAAAAGTCGCAAGCATTTATGCTTGCGGCTTTTTTGTTTGCTTTTTTCATAAAAAAGGCGGATAAAGGGATTGGAACCTGCAAGAATGCCCGTAATTCGTTATAATGAAAGGGTTAATAAAATAAGGGATAACCGCATGACTAAAGAAATTTATTTAACCGGTGATCGTCCAACCGGAAAGCTACACATTGGTCACTACATTGGTTCATTGAAGAACCGCGTGGCAATGCAAAACGAAGGGATTTACGACCCTTACATTATGATTGCAGACACGCAGGCCTTTACGGACAACGCCCGTGACCCAGAAAAGATTCAACGTTCATTGGCCGAAGTCGCTTTGGACTATTTGGCTGTAGGAATCGACCCAAGCAAGTCCACGATTTTTGTTCAATCGCAAATTCCAGCATTGGCAGAATTGACGATGTATTATATGAACTTGGTTTCACTCGGCCGATTGGAACGAAACCCAACGGTGAAGACGGAAATCAAGCAAAAGGACTTCGGAGAAAGTGTGCCTGCTGGTTTCTTAACTTATCCTGTTTCACAGGCAGCAGACATTACTTTATTTAAGGCAACGAAGGTTCCAGCTGGAGACGACCAGAAGCCAATGATTGAACAGACCCGCGAATTGGTTCGCTCATTCAACCACGCTTACAACACGGATATCTTAGTTGAACCAGAAGGTGTTTTCCCACCCAAGGGACAGGGGCGTTTGCCTGGTATCGATGGAAACGCTAAGATGTCAAAGTCATTGAACAATGGCATCTACCTTTCTGACGATGCCGAAACGCTCGCTAAAAAAGTGAAGTCGATGTACACGGATCCAACCCACGTGAAGGTCGAAGACCCAGGTCACGTTGAAGGAAACGTGGTGTTCACTTACTTGGATATCTTTGATCCAGATAAGAAGCGCGTCCAGGAATTAAAGGACCACTACCAACGTGGTGGTTTGGGTGACATGAAGTTGAAGAAGCACTTGTTAGAAGTGATGGAAGCTGAATTGGCCCCAATCCGTGAACGCCGCATGGAATACGCAAAGGACATGGACAAAGTGATGGCCATGTTAGAAGAAGGTTCTAAGAAGGCAAACGCCAAAGCTGAAGAGACGATGGCTCAAGTGCGCGCTGCAATGGGAATCAATTACTTCGGCTAAACATACTAGCCGTTGAGATAGTTGAAAGGTGTGTTATTTTTTGATTTATCCACTTAAAAAAAGACAATACTTGCCGGTTCTTTCGGTGATCATTTTCTTCATTCTATCCATTATGTTGCGCTTCAACGTATCGTTGTTGACGATGGTTGATGCGATTTTCTCAATCGGAATCCAAGCGCTGGCTTCGACGAAAATCGGCCTACTCTTAATTCCCGCCTACGTTTTGAAAGATTTCTGGTTCATCTGGATTCTCTACTTAATCTGGGCCGCTTTTTTACGGGCGTTGGGGTATAAGGTTGGCTTCTGGTGGACTTTGGCCTGTGTGACAATTCTGATTGGTATCAGCTGGGGCTGGTCACTTTTGACCTTCTTTTATTGGGATGACGGACCGGTTATGCTTCAAATGATGCCATCCGTTTCCTTGGTTTCATGGGTGTTCTTCCTCTTCCAAGTACAGCAAATTTTGGTCGTTCGGTTACGCCTTGCTGCTTGGGTAAAGAAGGTCATCGGCTGGTTACTGGCCCTTGTCTTCGTGCTCTGTGCGACGGCATCCATTGTGGAATACGACATGTCATCATCGACGGTTCTTGGCTCGGTCTTGTTTGGATACGCCTTCTTCCGTTTGAGCGCCACGCTCTACATAACACAGGGTAAGCACTGGCAGCAATTCTTCGGAGTTGACGGTAAAATTTAACTGTGCTATTCTAAAATCAACAAACAAAGAGGTTGCGACCAAGATCAGTCGCACTGGTGAGTCTCCCCAAGACGAGGACCCAGTGTTAAAGGTGCGGTTGCCGAAAGTAGTGTATCGGGGGATACATTACTTGGGACTTCGGGAAATACCCGTTGGACTGTCGTTTTTTAAACGGTGCGCTTTGCTATCATGATTAAGAAATGTGATAACACCTCCTTTTGTTTTGAACAAGAGGAGGCTTTTTGTTTGTAAAAAAACAAAAATGGAGGTTTTTGCAAATGGCAGAACCAAACGAAATCAAACACCAGCTCAAAACCCGGCACGTCTCCATGATTGCTATGGGTGGTTCCATTGGAACTGGGCTATTTCTAACTTCTGGGGCGTCTGTTTCCCAGGCCGGGCCACTGGGCGCTATCTTAGCTTACCTCGCCATCGGAGTGATGGTCTTCTTCTTGATGACGTCACTTGGTGAGATGGCGACTTTTGCACCAACGTCTGGATCATTTTCAGAATATGGGAACCGCTTCGTGGACCCGGCTTTCGGTTTTGCGCTTGGCTGGAACTACTGGTTTAACTGGGCCATTACGCTGGCGGTCGATACGGTAACAGTTGGGCTTGTCGCTCAGTTCTGGTTACCGCAGGTACCATCTTGGATTTTCTCAGCGATTGCCTTGACGTTAATCTTCTTGATTAATCTCTTTTCTGTGAAGACATTCGGTGAAACGGAGTTCTGGTTGTCATTAATTAAGGTTGTGACCATCTGTTTCTTCTTGTTCATTGGAGTCTTAGCAATCTTTGGTATCATTCACTCGAATACGGACGTGATGCGCAACTTGAATGTTGGAAACCACGGACTCGTCGGGGGATGGGGCGGTGTCTTGTCCGTCTTCGTTGTTGCTGGATTCTCATTCCAGGGAACGGAATTGATCGGAATCACGGCTGGGGAAGCAAAGGATCCGAGCCAATCAGTGCCAAAGGCGATTCACTCCGTCTTCTGGCGGATCTTGCTATTCTACATCGGAGCGATCTTCGTGATTTCAGCCTTGGTTTACTACCAAGATCCACGGTTGATGTCGGCGGCTGATTCTGGAAACGTCTTGATGTCACCCTTTACGATTGTGTTCAAAAACGCCGGAATTGCTTTTGCAGCATCCTTGATGAACGCGGTGATTTTGACCTCAGTCTTGTCGGCGGCAAATTCAGGAACGTATGCGTCAACGCGTACGTTGTACTCGCTGGCCCAAAAGGGTCAGGCACCAAAAATCTTCGCTAAGTTGACGAAGAACGGGGTGCCATTGGCATCGCTTCTGCTCACGATGGCCGTTGGACTCGTGGCCTTCACTTCAGAGATGAAGGGTGGAAACGTCATTTACGGATGGCTGGTTTCGGCATCTGGTTTGACTGGATTCCTCGCATGGATGGGAATTGCGATTTCCCACTTGCGCTTCCGGAAAGCCTATGTGGCGCAGGGGCACGATGTGGACAACTTGGTTTACAAAGCGAAGTTATTCCCATTCGGACCAATCTTGGCTTTGGTGCTCTGTGCGGTCGTGGTCTTGTTCCAAGACCCAGAAGCATTTGCTCACTTTGATTGGGCAAAAATTGCAGTGACCTACCTGTCAGTGCCAATCTTCGTGATTCCGTACTTGGGTTACAAGTTTACGAAGAAGACAAAGATCATTCCGCTTTCAGAAGTGGACTTGTCTGACTTGGACGAAAAGTAAAATGAAAAAACAAAAAGCACCCGCTACATGAGTAGCGGGTGCTTTTTTTACCAACGCCTTAATTGTTAAGGGACGCAACCTGTTTGAAGTAAGTCTTCGAGGTTAACTGGTAAATGAATAAGTAGATCATGACCATCAAGAAAACGGTGACAGCCATGATAATGTATACGGATGACGACATCGGGATTGCAAAGGCCAGCAGTAGCTTCTGAATCATCACAATCGAGAATGAGAGGTGAATGATTGAAACAATAACGGGTAAGCCGAAGAGCCAAGAAATCTGCGAGTGAATTGTCTTTTTAATCTCTGGTTTGGACATCCCAACCTTCTGTAAGATATCGAACTGAGCCTTATCGGCCTTTCCTTCCGAAATCTGCTTGTAGTAGACCATGAGACCGGTCACAAACATAAAGGAGATGGAGAAGAGAATACCGATGAAGAAGAACCCGCCGTAAAAGGCGTTCATCAGCTTCTTCAAAATGGTTTTATTCATGAGGGAGCTATCGGAATTTGATGGCAAAGATTGCTCAAGGTCATCAAGGAAAGCATTTTTATCATCAAATTTTCCTTCCAGGTTAAAGTAGAAGGTATCCATCATTAATGAATTATTCTCTAAGTCATCTGCTAGTACATAGTGCTCGGCTGTATGCTCCGTTGTTTTTTCATCCGGCATGACGATGAAAAGTGATGGCATTAATTGAGAAGTCATCGATGGAATACCAGGTATGGAAGAGATGTTTTCTTTGACCTTGTAATCCTTGCTGTTGAGGCGCACGTTTTTTGTTGGTGTCAAAATGGCCTTCTTGTTTCCAGGATCGTTTGTAAGGGAGTAAATAAGCACTTCGTTTTTGTCCAAGGTTGCTTTTCGATGAGTGAGGTCATTGTAATCTTTTAGCGTCATGAATTGGACGTTTCGCTCACCAGGCCTCGTCTTCTTTTGCTTTTTTTCACTCTCACTGCCATACCGCCAACGGGTGAGCTCGTTATCTTTTGATAAGTAGGCAACGGCTTTTGAACTGGCTCTTATCGTGTAAAAAGAATCCGTCGAAAGATGGTGCTTCTTTGCGGTCTCTTCGATTTTTTCCTTTGACAATAAGTTCTCCGATACAGAGACCGTTGTCTCACGTGGGAGCATGCGGTTAGCAACGTCTGTTTTACCTAAGAACATGGAGGCAGTTGTTACCGTCACGACAAGCGTCATGGTAGACAGTAAGGCGATTGAAGCGAGTCCCACCGCATTTTGCTTCATTCGAAAAAGCATGTTGGAAACGGTGATGAAGTGCTGGCTCTTGTAATAGTAGCTTTCCCTCTTTTGCAGCATCTTTAATAGCAGAGTCGAACCCGCAATAAACAAGAAGTAGGTGGCAATGATAATTAAAAGGGCAGCGAGGAAGAAACGGAGAATGGCATCTACAGGGCCAGGAACCGTCAAAGAAAGCCAGTAACCAACAATGAGTGAGGCTAAGCCGATGACAAAGAGAACCCAACGATTTTTAGGGGCCGTTGACGCTTTCTTTTCCGATTGAAAAAGAGCCAACGTGTTTGTTTTGTAGAATGAAACAGCGTCGATGACGGCAAGAATGAGAAAGGCAACGAGAAAGAAAAGGACTGTGAAGAAAAGGGCCTTCCAGGAGAAGGCGAGGTTAAAGGTCGTTCCGTCGATCAAATGGATTAACAGTAAAATCATGAGCTTGGCGAAGATAAAACCAGTCACGAGTCCAAGTACAATGGCAATGAAGAAGGAGAAGAGTTGCTGAATTAATGAAATTTTGACCAAATCCGACTTTTTGAGCCCTAAGATACTATAAAGACCGAACTCTTTTTGCTTCCCTTTTTTCAAAAAAGAATAGGTATAAATCAGGATAACAACAGATAGAATCCCAATGACGATTTGGCCTAACACAAGAAGCAGAATCACAACTTCTGCCATCGAGAGGTCCTTCACGCCCTTTGAGTAAATCAGAAGCTGGAACAAGAAGTTCAGCGCTACTGCTGTTGCAGAAGCGAGAAGGAAGGGGATGTAAGTCGAGCTATTTTTTTTCAGGGAGTCGAGTGCAAGTTTAAGGTGAAACATATTAAGACTGACCCCCAAGTAAGTTTGTCATCGCATCGTTAATGGCCACTAACATTTCCTGTTCGCTCTTATCACCACGGTAGATCTGATGGAAGACCATGCCATCCTTGATGAAAAGGACACGCTTGGCGTGGGAGGCGGACAAAGGGGAGTGAGTCACCATCAGAATGGTTTGGCCATTTTGATGGCAAGCGTCAAAAAGGTTCAAAATTTCTGATGCGTTCTTTGAATCGAGGGCACCCGTTGGCTCATCGCAGAGAAGAATCTCAGGATTCGTTATCAACGCGCGAGCAATGGCAACGCGTTGTTGTTGACCACCGGATAATTCGTAGGGGTATTTATCCAGTAAGTTTTCGATTCCAAGTCGAATGGCGAGCTTCGCGAGTTTTTCTTCTTTGCCTTGCGTTTTTTTCGAAAGAACCAGTGGAAGATAAATGTTGTCCTTAACCGAAAGGGTATCGAGGAGGTTGAACTCCTGGAAGACAAAGCCCAAGTGCTCGCGACGGAAAGAGGCTAGATCCTTATCCTTAAAGGCAGCGAGGTCTCGGCCCTGAATTTGAATTTGACCAGCCGTTGGTCGATCAAGTGTCGCAATACAATTTAGGAGTGTTGATTTACCAGAACCCGACTCACCCATAATCGCAATGAATTCGCCCTCTTCAACCTGGAAGTCAATGTCTCTAAGTGCTTCGACCTTCTGCGACGAACGCTTTGACTTATATTCTTTTTTGAGATGGTTAACGGATAACAGGGTCATCTTGTAGCTCCTTTTGTAATCAATAACTCTATTCTATAAGAAAAAAGAAGTTCCCGCACTTACAGGGAACTTCTTTTGGCTAACAGTCTTGTAAGTTAGCGCATTTGTTTTTGTCGACAATCAATCGTGACTGTTGTTCCGACACCCACGGTCGATTCGATTTTTACCTGGTGACCTAACTTGTCTAGGACGGATTTAACAAGGTAGAGGCCGAGGCCGGAGGCGTTGTCTTGAACGCGACCGTTGAAACCAGTGTAGCCTTTATGGAAAACTTGAGGAAGGTCGGCCGGATCAATCCCGATTCCCGTATCTTGGATGATGATTTTTTGATCAGAGGTACAGTCAATGGTCAAACCACCGGTTTTCGTATACTTAATGGCGTTGTAAATGATCTGTTCTAAGACAAAGGTTAACCATTTGCTATCTGACACGAAGGTAAAGTCGCTTTCGGACACCGAAAGCGTGAGCTCCTTTTGAATGAACCAAACCTTATAGTTTTTAAGCGTCTTCATCACCAAAGAGCGGGCGGAAATTTCTTTCAGATTCATGTCCTGATTAAAGTCCTGGAGTCGAATGAAAGAGAGAAGCATTTCCATGTATTGGTTGACCAAGAAAAGTTGCTCTTTTGTCTGCTTTTGATCGACCGTTCCCGTTTGGTTCATCAAATCCAAAACGGAGAGGGGAACCTTGATCTGGTGGGCCCAAAGGGCGTAGTAGTCCTTCAAGTCTGCCGTTTGTAACCGGTTTTTCTCCTTTTGCCTACTCTTTTGAGAAACAACTTGCTCCAAAAGCTCGGTGTAAGAGTGCTCGAGGCTCGAAAGATTTTGGAAGTCGGGGATGAACTCAAGGTCGTCTTCAGCAAGCATTTTCTTTAATGCTTTTTGCTTTCGATGCCAAGTGAAGGCCTGAAAGGCTAACATGATAAACAAGAGGTAGGTCAAAGGCCAAAGGATATCGAAAAAAATCCCCAACGAAAGGTTACGAAGCCAAATGGTCCAAAACAAGAAAAGGGCGGTCAAGGCGTATAGCGTGATTGTCGACCATTGGTCTTTCAAGAAAGAAAAGAAGCTTTTAATCATCTAACTTCAACCCCTTTCCCTTAACGGTCTCTAGATGTGGCCCGAAATCGATATCTTTCGTCTTTGTTCGAATTCGGTTCACCATGACCGAGAGTGTGTTTCGATCAACGAAAAGCTCGTCATCCCAGAGATCTTCCATAATGGTTTCGCGGGCAACGACTTCACCCGCGTTTTCAAACAATGGGTAAAGCAGTTTCGTTTCGTTTTTACTCAAAGCGACCGCTTCTTCACCCTTTTCCAACTGGTTTTCAAGAATGTTCAAGGCAAAATCCTTGTACATCAATTTTGAAGTTGGGGCCCCATGGCCGCTATCGGCGGTTCGTCGGAGCAGGGCCTTAATCTTCACGATTAACAAATCCAAGTTAAATGGCTTTGTGATGTAATCGTCGGCACCGAGATTCATGGCCATGATCTGGTCCGTGTCGGCATCACGGGATGATAAGAAGATGATTGGCATCAAACTTTTCTTACGTATCTCTTGCGTCCAGTAGAAACCGTTGAAGAAGGGAAGGTTCACGTCCATTAGGACGAGACTAGGGGCAAAGTCAGTGACTTCCAAGACGACGTCGTGGAAGTCCTGGCAGGAGGCGACGTCAAATCCCCATCCTATTAGGCCTTTTTTTAACAGGTCTACGATTTCTTGATTGTCCTCGACGATGAAAATACGCTCGGTCATTTTGCAACTTTCTACTATATAAATGCATCTTACTTTATGAAAAGAAAAAGCCAGCTTCGGCTGGTTTAGTTAATCCCTATTATACACTATCGAAAAGGGGCAACAAATCAGGTATACTACTGGTTGATATTAAATAGGGAGAATAAGAATGATTGAAAAGTTGAAAGCAAATATCGTAGCAAACCTAGTTGGAGCTGTCGTGTTCTTCTTGGTGATTCACTTTGCCTTTGGGACGGGTAATTTAACCGAGGACATCATTGAAACGGTGATTTTCTTCATCTTGATGAACTTGGTATCTGCCTTTATTGCTAAGCATTCAGATAAAGAAAAGAAAAACTAAGAATTAAAAGCCCCAGCCGGTTCGGCTGGGACTTTTTTCTATATACAATAAGATATTTTGAAGTGGTCTGTACCTATTACCCTTTCAGAAGAATTTTGTCAAGGTTGTCCCTTGCAATTTTGCTAATTTCACGTATAATTTTAAACAGTAACACTGTAAATAAATATGGCGTTTGGTGATCTATTGTCCATCAAAGCCCTTATAGAAGGCAAGGTCCGCGTTTTTTAAAGACGCGAGACTTGCTTTTTTTGTGCCTTAGCTGGTAAAAATAAGGACTTTTTTGGCAATTTTTCATGAAATTGTAATATTTATTTTCATTGAAACAGTGGAATTTTAGATGAGGTGATAAGTGTGGCAGGACATTTAGTAAAATATGGTAAACACCGTACCCGCCGTTCGTATGCTAGCATCAAAGAAGTGCTAGATCTTCCGAACTTGATTGAGGTACAAACGGCTTCTTACCAGTGGTTCCTGGATGAAGGAATCAAGGAGATGTTTAACGACATCATGCCAATTGAAGACTTCAACGGTAACTTGTCTTTGGAATACGTCGACTACCAGTTGATGGAACCAAAGTACACGATCGATGAAGCCCGTGAACACGATGCAAACTACTCAGCACCTTTGCACGTAACTTTGCGTTTGACAAACAAGGAAACCGGAGAAATTAAGTCTCAAGACGTCTTCTTCGGTGACTTCCCATTGATGACCAAAGAAGGTACATTCATTGTTAACGGTGCGGAACGAGTAATCGTTTCACAGCTTGTTCGTTCTCCTGGTATCTACTACAACCAAGAAGCTGACAAGAATGGTCGTCCACACTTCGGCGCAACGGTTATCCCTAACCGTGGTGCTTGGTTGGAATACGAAACGGATGCCAAGGGTATCGCCAACGTTCGTATCGACCGTACGCGTAAGTTGTTGATGACTGAATTGGTCCGTGCCCTCGGATTCGGTTCTGACTCAGACATCATCGACATCTTCTCAGACCAATACGATGCTTTGAACATGACTTTGGAAAAGGACGTTCACAAGAACATGTCCGATTCCCGTGTTGAAGAATCATTGAAGGACATCTACGAACGCTTGCGTCCGGGAGAACCAAAGACGCCTGAATCATCACGTGCTCTTTTGGTTGCTCGTTTCTTCGATCCAAAGCGTTACGACTTGGCTCCTGTTGGTCGCTACAAGATCAACAAGAAGTTGTCTTTGAAGACGCGTTTGTTGAACCAGACGTTGGCCGAAACATTGGCTGATCCAGATTCTGGTGAAATCATCGCCGAAAAGGGAACGGTTGTGGACAAGGCTGTTATGGCTAAGTTGGCACCATTCTTGGATAACCCTGACTTCAAGACGGTAACGTACACACCATCTGGTGACGCTGTCTTGCAAGACCCAGTTATCTTGCAAAAGATCAAGATTGAATCACCTGAAAACCCAGACAAGACGTTGCTCGTTATTGGTAACGGTCACTTGCCTGAAGAAGAACACAACGTTCGCCCAGCCGACATCATTGCAGGAATGAACTACTTCATGAACTTGCAAGAAGGTGTTGGTTCAGTCGATGACATCGACCACTTGGGTAACCGTCGTATCCGTTCTGTCGGTGAATTGTTGCAAAACCAATTCCGTATTGGTTTGACTCGTATGGAACGTGTTGTTCGCGAACGCATGTCCATCCAAGATGCCGCAACGGTAACGCCACAACAATTGATCAACATCCGTCCGGTTGTTGCATCATTGAAGGAATTCTTCGGTTCATCACAACTTTCACAGTTCATGGATCAGACGAACCCACTTGGGGAAATGAACCACAAGCGTCGTTTGTCAGCCCTTGGACCTGGTGGTTTGACTCGTGACCGTGCCGGAGTTGAAGTTCGAGACGTTCACTACACCCACTATGGCCGTATTGACCCAATCGAAACGCCCGAAGGTCCTAACATCGGTTTGATCAACTCCTTGGCCACTTACGGTCGCATCAACAAGTATGGATTCATCGAAACGCCATACCGTCGTGTTGACTGGGGTACGCACAAGGTTACCGAAAAGATCGATTACTTGACGGCCGATGAAGAAGATAACTACATCGTTGCGCAGGCCAACACGGAATTGGAAGATGACGGTTCATTCGTTCACGCCACGGCCATGGCCCGCTACGGTGAAGAAAACATCGAAACGCCAGTTGAAAAGATCGACTACGTCGACGTTTCACCAAAGCAAGTTGTTTCTGTTGGAACTTCAGTTATTCCTTTCTTGGAAAACGATGACTCCAACCGTGCTTTGATGGGTGCCAACATGCAGCGTCAGGCGGTTCCATTGTTGGATCCGCACGCGCCTATCGTTGGTACTGGTGTTGAATACAAGGCTGCCCATGATTCTGGTGCTGCTTTGATTTCAACTGCTGCCGGTGAAGTGGAATACGTTGATGCGAAGGAAATCCGTATCCGTCGTGAAGATGGACAGTTGGACACCTACGAATTGATGAAGTTCCGTCGTTCAAACGGTGGTAAGAACTACAACCAAAAGCCAATCGTTAAGGTTGGAGAGCAAATCGAAGAAGACCAAATCTTGGCCGACGGACCTTCAATGGAACTCGGTGAATTGGCCTTGGGACAAAACCCATTGATTGCCTTCATGACTTGGCAAGGATACAACTTCGAAGATGCCATCATCTTGAACGAACGTTTGGTCCGTGAAGACGTTTACACGTCAATTCACATTGAAGAATATGACTCAGAGGCCCGTGATACGAAGCTTGGCCCTGAAGAAATTACCCGCGAAATCCCTAACACGTCAGAAGAACAACTTCGTGATTTGGATGAAAACGGAATTATCCGTGTTGGTGCAGAAGTTAAGGATGGCGACATCCTTGTTGGTAAGGTTACGCCTAAGGGTGTTACGGACCTTTCAGCCGAAGAACGACTTTTGCACGCCATCTTCGGTGAAAAGGCTCGCGAAGTTCGCGATACTTCATTGAAGGTGCCACACGGTGGTGGTGGAGTCGTACAGTCTGTACGTATCTACACGCCAGAAAACGGTGACGAATTGTCACCGGGTGTCAACCAAATGGTTCGTGTTTACATCGCTCAAAAGCGTAAGATCCAAGTTGGTGACAAGATGGCCGGTCGTCACGGAAACAAGGGTACTGTTTCAGTCGTTGTTCCGGAAGAAGACATGCCATACATGCCTGATGGAACCCCAATTGACATCCTTTTGTCACCAATGGGTGTGCCATCTCGTATGAACATCGGACAGGTTTTGGAATTGCACTTGGGTTACGCAGCTAAGAAGTTGGGAATCCACGTTGCTTCTCCTGTCTTTGACGGTGCTTCCGATGATGAAATCGAAGAAGCATTGGCTGAAGCTGGTTTGCCAGCCGACGGTAAGTCTGTTGTTTACGATGGACGTACTGGAGAAGCCTTTGACAAGCGTGTTGCTGTTGGTGTTATGCACTACATGAAGTTGGCCCACATGGTCGATGACAAGATTCACGCTCGTTCAATCGGTCCTTACTCACTTGTTACGCAACAACCATTGGGTGGAAAAGCTCAGTTCGGTGGACAGCGTTTCGGAGAAATGGAAGTTTGGGCTTTGGAAGCTTATGGTGCCGCTTACACCTTGCAAGAAATCTTGACTTACAAGTCTGATGACGTTGCTGGTCGTGTTAAGGTTTATGAATCAATCATCAAGGGTGATGCTATTCCTAAGCCAGGTGTTCCTGAATCATTCCGTGTTCTTGTTAAGGAATTGCAAGCCCTCGGTCTTGACATGCGTGTCTTGAACCAAGAAGGTGAAGCCGTTCAATTGAAGCAAATGGACGAAGACGACTCAGTCTTGCCTGTTGATGCTTTGGAAAAGTTGGCTCGTACAAATCCTGACTTGTTGAACCGTGAAGACGATGAAGTTAAGGTTGCCTTTGATAAGGTTGACGGCCCAAAGGCCCCACAAGAACAAAGCACCTTTAGCGATGAAGAACAATAATTAAAGAAAGGTGACCGAATAGATGGCAATCGATGTTAACAAGTTCGAATCTATGCAAATCGGTCTCGCTTCTCCTGATCAAATCCATGACTGGTCTCATGGTGAGGTTAAGAAGCCTGAAACGATTAACTATCGAACACTCAAGCCGGAAAAAGACGGTTTGTTTGATGAACGTATCTTTGGTCCTACCAAGGATTACGAATGTGCCTGTGGAAAGTACAAGCGGATCCGTTACAAGGGAATCGTCTGTGATCGTTGTGGAGTTGAAGTAACTTCTGCAAAGGTTCGTCGTGAACGAATGGGTCACATTGAATTGGCTGCCCCAGTAACGCACATCTGGTACTTCAAGGGAATCCCTTCACGTATGGGATTGGTCTTGGACATGTCACCACGTTCACTGGAAGAAATCATTTACTTCGCTTCTTACGTTGTAACTGATCCAGGTGATGCACCCGTTGAAAAGAAGCGCCTTTTGACAGAACGCGAATACCGCGATTTGAAGAAGGAATACGGTGCTAACTTTAAGGCTGGTATGGGAGCCGAAGCCATCAAGGATTTGTTGGCTTCCGTTGACCTTGCTGGTGAAGCAGCTGCCTTGAAGGCAGAATTGCAAGAAGCAACTGGTCAAAAGCGTGTCCGTGCGGTTCGCCGTTTGGACATCATTGAGGCCTTCTTGCAATCAGAAAACAAGCCAGAATGGATGGTAATGGATGTTATTCCTGTTATCCCACCTGACTTGCGTCCAATGGTTCAATTGGAAGGTGGTCGTTTCGCCACTTCCGATTTGAACGATTTGTACCGTCGTGTGATTAACCGTAACAACCGTTTGAAGCGTTTGTTCGACTTGCACGCTCCAGGTATCATCGTTCAAAACGAAAAGCGTATGCTTCAAGAAGCCGTCGATGCTTTGATGGACAACGGTCGTCGTGGACGTCCAGTTGCCGGTCCTGGTAACCGTCCATTGAAGTCCCTTTCACACATGTTGAAGGGTAAGCAAGGACGTTTCCGTCAAAACTTGCTTGGTAAGCGTGTCGACTACTCTGGTCGTTCCGTTATCGATGTTGGTCCATTCTTGAAGATGAACCAAATGGGATTGCCACGTCCAATGGCAGTCGAATTGTTCCGTCCATTCATCATGAAGGAATTGACGGCCCGTGGTTTGGCTGGCAACGTTAAGTCTGCTAAGCGTAAGATCGACAAGGCCGACGAGGACGTCATGGACGTATTGGAAGACGTTATCAAGGAACACCCAGTTCTTTTGAACCGAGCACCTACCTTGCACCGTCTTGGAATCCAGGCCTTCGAACCAGTATTGGTTTCAGGTAAGGCCATGCGTTTGCACCCATTGATCTGTGAAGCGTACAACGCCGACTTCGATGGTGATCAGATGGCCATTCACGTGCCTTTGTCTGATGAAGCGCAAGCCGAAGCTCGTTTGTTGATGTTGGCCGCAGGTCACATCTTGGCACCTAAGGATGGAAACCCAATCGTTGCCCCTTCTCAGGATATGGTTATTGGTAACTACTACTTGACCACTGAAGAAGCAGACCGCGAAGGAGAAGGTATGATCTTCTCCTCTGTTGACGAAGCCCGTTTGGCTTACGAAAACAAGTTGGTTCACTTCCACACGCGTGTTGGAATTCAAACGTCTTCATACCCATCAGAAAAGCCATTTACTGATGAACAACGTTCAAAGATCATGGTTACGTCAGTTGGAAAGATTATCTTCAACGAAATCTTGCCAGTTGACTTCCCATACATCAACGAACCTTCAGAAGAAAACTTCAATGGTATCGACGACCGTTTCTTCATGGAACCTGGTCAAGACATCAAGGACTTCTTGGCTGATCAAGACGTGATCAAGCCATTCAAGAAGGGCTTCTTGTCAGATATCATCGCTGCTGTTTACAAGCAGTACAAGGTGACGGAAACGTCACTTCTCTTGGACCGTATGAAGGACATCGGTTATGACATCTCAACCAAGTCTGGTTTGACTGTTGCCATGACCGACGTTACGGAACTTGCTGACAAGCCAGAAATTTTGGCTAACGCTCACAAGGAAGTTTCTACGGTTACAAAGCAATTCCGTCGTGGTTTGATCACGGATGCGGAACGTTACCAACGTGTTATCGAAATCTGGTCAAAGGCCAAGGATGTCATCCAAGACGAATTGGTTACGACTTTCGATTTGAAGAACCCAATCTTTATGATGCAGGATTCTGGAGCCCGTGGTAACATCTCTAACTTCGTTCAGCTTGCCGGAATGCGTGGATTGATGGCCGGACCTGGTGGTAAGATTATCGAATTGCCAGTTACGTCTAACTTCCGTGACGGGTTGACTGTTATGGAAATGTTTATTTCTACCCACGGTGCCCGTAAGGGAATGTCCGATACGGCCTTGAAGACGGCCAACTCTGGTTACTTGACTCGTCGTTTGGTCGACGTGGCTCAGGACGTTATTGTTCGTGAATACGACAACGGTTCTGACCGCGGTGTGGCGGTTTCTGCCATCACCGATGGTAACTCAGTGGTTGAACCATTGTACGACCGTATCCTCGGTCGTTACGCCATGAAGACAATCTTTGATCCAGAAACTGGTGAAAAGATTGTGCCACGTAACGAAATGATTGATGAAGCTGCAGCCAAGAAGATTGTTGCTGCTGGTATTGAAGAAGTAACGATTCGTTCTGTCTTCACTTCAACTACTGAACACGGTGTGTCCGTTCTCGACTACGGTCGTAACTTGGCCACTGGTGAAGAAGTTGAGGTTGGTGAAGCAGTTGGTACTGTTGCCGCTCAGTCAATCGGTGAACCTGGTACTCAGTTGACCATGCGTAACTTCCACACGGGTGGAGTTGCCGGTGGAAACGATATCACGCAAGGTTTGCCTCGTGTGCAAGAAATTGTTGAAGCACGTATTCCTAAGGGACGTGCCGAACTTTCAGAAGTTACGGGTAAGATTACTGCAATCGAAGAAAACCCAGCTGAACGTACAAAGGACGTCACGATTGAAGGTGAAACGGATACTCGTACGTACACGTTGCCATTGACGGCTCGCATGCGCTTTGGCGAAGGTGACTTCATCAAGCGTGGTGAAGCAATCAACGAAGGACCAATCGATCCTAAGGAATTGCTTGCCGTTACGGATACGTTGACAACTGAATCATACATGTTGTCAGAAATCCAAAAGGTTTACCGTTTGCAGGGTATCGAAGTTTCCGACAAGCACATCGAAGTTATGATTCGTCAAATGCTTCGTAAGGTGCGCGTCATGGATCCAGGTCAGACTGACCTTCTTCCAGGAACACTTCTTGATATCGCTGACTTCAAGCGTGCTAACGAACCAGCATTGTTTGCTGGTAAGATTCCAGCGACGGCTCGTCCTGTCTTGCTCGGAATTACGAAGGCCGCTTTGGAAACGAACTCCTTCTTGTCAGCCGCTTCCTTCCAGGAAACGACTCGTGTCTTGACGGATGCCGCTATCCGCGGAAAGAACGACCCACTTGTCGGACTTAAGGAAAATGTTATCATTGGTAAGATTATCCCAGCCGGAACGGGTATGACGGAATACCGCAAGATTAAGCCAGAAGTTGTTGGTGAAGTGGTTGCAAAGCCAGAAGATTCAGCAGAAGAAATGCCTACATTAGACGACGTAGCCCAAAAGATGGACCACGAAGACTAAGGTACAATTAGAAAAGTCAGTTGCGAACCATGCTTGTTGATAAGCGTTCGCAACTGGCTTTTTTTATTGTGAGAAGCCCTAAAATAGAGTAAACTGTAAGTAGTATTTCAAGGAGGCTTCTATGAAAGAAGTGAAAATTAACTGGATGGAATGGGTCAAGAAGTTGTCAAAGAAGCAACTTTACGCCATTGCCATCGTGCCAGCCCTCATCGTACTTGGACTGTTGATTTGGCGAATAAAGGCTGGAAACTCTGTTTACGATGCCAACTGGTTCATCTTTGCGTTAGCGGTTTATTACATCGCTGCGTTTTCACCAGCTGGAGAACAGATTCAATACCGTCTTTTCCCTCAAGCCATTCCGCACAATGATTACCAAGTCACGAATTGGAACCAGTGGTTGCAAGCTTTGATGACGTCCTTTGTTCTTTTGATCTTCACGCTCCTTATATGGCCACCCCAAAACCAAGGGGCCATTGCCATTCACTTGATGGGAACCGTTATCTTAGGTTTTGTTGTCATGTGGAGCTGGCGCTGGTACAAGGCGATGAAAGCAAAGAAACAAGCAAAGTAAATAAAATCGAATCCCGGCACTGTCTTCTTTATCCAGAGGCCGGGTTCTTTTTTTGAAAAGCACCTACAAAAATAGAGAATGCGTCAACATTTGTCTATTAGCGGTTAATTAGGATAAAAAACGACCCTAACTGACAGCTAAGCATGCTTTACCACGATTTAGAA
This sequence comes from Fructobacillus broussonetiae, assembly GCF_018437275.1. Lineage (GTDB taxonomy): Bacteria > Bacillota > Bacilli > Lactobacillales > Lactobacillaceae > Fructobacillus > Fructobacillus broussonetiae. Next base: position 150,166 of record NZ_JAAMFK010000003.1, on the reverse strand, counting down.
TATAGACTGAACGTGTTCGAACGACACGTTCCATTGGAAAGACTATGGAAAAACTCGACTACGAACAAATGAATGGGTTGTCTCTTGCTTACATTGGCGACGCCATCTATGAAATCAAGGTTCGCACACACCTCGTAAAAACTGGTTTGACGAAAGTAAATGATCTCCAAAAGAAGTCAAGGCACTATGTGTCAGCTAAGGCACACGCCGCAATCTATGATTTGATGCGTGAAGACGACTACTTGACGGATGAAGAGACGCACTACTTCAAGCGTGGCCGCAACGCGAAGTCCTACACGAAAGCTAAAAACACGAACGTGGTGGCTTACCGGATTTCGACAGGTGTGGAAGCCATGGTGGGGTACTTGTACCTTTCTGGTCAGATGGAACGCTTAGACGAAATGATGGATTGGATTTATGACCAAGTTGAACAAGGGAGAACAGACGATGCCAAAACAAAGTAATCAAGCCTTTATCTACGGTCACCACGCCGTTATCGAAGCCTTGAAGGGTGACCAAAGTCTGAACAAGCTTTGGCTGCAAACGGGACTGAATCCCCGCGTTGCCCAAGAGGCGACGAAGCTGGCTAAGGACCGTGGCCTTGTGGTTACGCAAGGACCAAAGGGAAAATTGGATGAACTTGCTGACCGCGGCAATCACCAGGGATTGGTCCTATCGGTTGCGGCCTATGACTATGCCGAATTAGACGACCTTTTTGATAAGGCCAAAGAAGCAGGAGAAGAACCATTCTTCTTGATCTTGGACGAAATCGAAGATCCTCATAACCTTGGTTCAATCATGCGTACGGCTGATGCAGCCGGCGTTCATGGAATCATCATTCCAAAGCGTCGTTCCGTACAATTGACGGGAACGGTTGCTAAGGCTTCAACGGGAGCCATTGAACACGTCCCGGTTTGCCGTGTGACGAACTTAGTTCAAACGGTTAAGACCTTGAAGGACCGAGGCCTCTGGGTCTTTGGGACGGATATGAACGGTCAAGACTACCGCACCTGGGATGCTTCCGGTGCCACGGCCTTGGTCATTGGAAACGAAGGAAAGGGAATTTCGCCTCTTTTGAAGAAGCAGGTGGATGCCATGCTGACGATTCCAATGATTGGTCACGTTCAATCATTGAACGCTTCGGTCGCTGCTTCCCTTTTGATCTACCAAGGTTTTAGCAAGAGACACCCAAAATAACAGGGGGTCTTTTCACCCTCTGATATAGGGAGGGTGCTTGGTGAGAGAGAAGATGTTAGCAGCTGTTTTGGCGGGGCAAAACGGGCATGATTGTGCCTTTACCGTTCTGCACGTTAAGACAAGGGGGTTGGTTTTTAAGGTTTACGACGAACAGTTGGCTGGTCAATTTCGACCAGATGACTGGGAGTCCGAAGCGCTTTTGACTTTGGCGGATTGTGTCCGATGTTATTCGGTGAAAGATACGCGTGCAAAGTTTTCGACTTATTACACGCAGGCTTTGTTTAATAAAGCCCGCGATATAAAAAGAGGTTTGGTCAGTCAAAAAGGACGTTTTTACTCAGAGATGCTCGATTTTGATAATAGCTTCGATAAAGATTCCAACTTCCAAACGGATAGCTATAATCCAGAAAAGATTTACCAATTAAAAGAGGCGCTGCTTTCTGTGAGTAGCACCGACAGAAGACACTACCGAGACGTCGTTGCCTTTCTCATTGGAAGAGGAGAGGATAAGGGGCTCCGGAAAAACCGGTCGACGGCTCAAGTGTTATATCGATTTAAGAAAAATGTATTGAAGGCCCTGAAGGAGGGCTAGCTTGTGATGGTAGGGATTCCCTGCTATAATGAGCTCTAGTGAGGTCAGAATATGGCAAGTCAAAAAGCATCATTAGCCTGCGATGTATGTGGTTCAAGAAACTACACCGTCACCCTTTCGAAGGGGCGAACGGATCGTCTTGGCGTTAAAAAGTTTTGTCCCCATTGTGGAAAGCACACCTTCCACCGGGAAACAAAGTGAGGTTCTAGCATGATTACTTATTTTAAAAATGTCGCGTCAGAAATGAAGAAGGTTACTTGGCTTTCATTTGACCAAACCGTTAAAGAAACGGTGGCCGTTCTTGCCATGTCCATTATGTTTGGATTGTTGATTGGGGCCTTTGACTGGGTCTTGAAGCAAGGTGTTAATTTCTTGTTGGCACACTAAGCTGACCTGTAGTATACTTAAGACAGCGAAAAAAGAGTCAAATCGACTCTTTTTTATTTACCCATCATTTAATTAAAGGAGGGCGGGAAAAATCCCGCGGCAATATGTCAGATTCAATCGAAAAAGCATGGTTTGTTGTGCACACATACTCAGGTTACGAACACAAGGTTCAAACAAACTTGGAATCACGTACGCAAACAATGGGAATGACGAACCAAATCTTCCGTGTTTTGGTTCCAGAACAAGAAGTTTCAACCGTTGAAGACGGTGAAGTAAAGACGTCAATTGAAAACGACTTCCCTGGATATGTTTTGGTTGAAATGGCAACCCCACAAGACGGTAACATGACCGACGAAGCATGGTACGTTGTCCGTAACACGCCAGGTGTTACTGGTTTCCTCGGTTCTCACGGTGCCGGTTCAAAGCCAAACTCATTGTTGCCTGAAGAAGTTGACTTGTTGATGAAGCGCATGGGCATGACTGGTGAAAAGGTTGTTGACCTTGACGTTGAAGTTGGTCAAACAATCAAGATCGTTGCCGGTCCATTCAACGGTATGGAAGGTGTTATCCGTGCCATTGACCCTGAAAAGCAAGAAGTTGAAGCAACGGTTGAAGTCTTTGGACGTGAAACGCCAACTGAACTTGGCTTCAACGACATCGACACAAACATTTAATTTAAATTTCTTGAGTCGAATCGAACTCGGATGCTGCTGTGCTCACTTTCAATTGGGGAAGTGGCTTAGAATCCGGTTCGGGTCTGACTTTGGTAAGAAAAGTCCCTTTACGAGAGGGGCTTTTTTTGTTATGATAATAGGGCATGTCAAAGACGTGCGTGGAAGTAGCACTGAAGCTACGCGATACCACAACACGAGGAGGAAAATATCGTGGCTAAAAAAGTTATCAATGTTGTAAAGCTTCAAATCGAAGCGGCCAAAGCAACGCCAGCTCCACCAGTTGGTCCTGCTTTGGGTCAAGCGGGTATTAACATTGCCCAATTCACTAAGGAATTTAACGCACGGACGGCGGACCAAGCAGGTTCAACGATCCCTGTTGAAATTTCTGTTTTCGACGATCGTTCATTCGAATTCGTTACGAAGACGCCACCAGCAGCTGACCAATTGCGTAAGATTGTTGGTAAGGGTTCAGGAGAACCTAACACGAAGAAGGTTGGAGACGTTTCTCTTGACCAAATCCGTGCCATTGCGGAAAACAAGATGGCCGATTTGAACGCCAACGACGTCACAGCTGCCATGAAGATGATCGAAGGAACTGCCCGTTCAATGGGTGTTACGGTCAACGGAGTGGACTTGACTGTTGAAGGTACAGCAATCAAGGAGGACGCAGAATAATGACTACTAAGCACGGAAAGAAGTATTTAGAAGCTGCAGCCAAGATTGAAGCCGAAAAGGCTTACAACTTGACTGAAGGTGTTTCCTTGTTGAAGCAAGTTTCATACGCCAACTTCGACGCATCTGTAGAATTGACGTTCAAGTTGAACGTTGACACGCGTCAAGCTGACCAACAACTTCGTGGAGCCGTGGTTTTGCCAAACGGTTCTGGTAAGACGAAGAAGGTTGTTGTCTTCGCTCAAGGAGACAAGGCTAAGGAAGCTGAAGCCGCTGGTGCTGACTTCGTTGGTGCCGCTGACTTGGTTCAAAAGATCCAAGACGGTTGGTTGGACTTCGACGTTGCCATCGCAACGCCTGACATGATGGCCCAAGTTGGTCGTGTTGGACGTGCATTGGGTCCTAAGGGATTGATGCCTAACCCTAAGACGGGTACGGTTACGATGGACGTTAAGAAGGCCGTTTCAGATGCCAAGGGTGGTCAAGTTACCTACCGTACTGACCGTGACGGAAACGTTGCCGTTACTGTTGGTCGCGTATCATTTGACGAAGACAAGTTGGCTGAAAACATCAAGGCCATCGCTGCTGTTATCTTGAAGGCTCGTCCAGCCGCTGTTAAGGGAACTTATGTTTCTAACGTAGCTGTTGCCTCAACGATGTCTCCAGCCGTTACCTTGGACGTCTCATCACTTTAATTGACAGCCGTCGATTAACCTGATAGACTAAACAAGTAAATTAAATCAATTTTGCCTAAGACTCAGGTGGCGCTTTTGCCTTAATCTCCTGCCGAGGAAGTTATTCAACTAACTACCCGTCTGTCTTTTGGCAGGCGGGTTTCTTTTGCAAAAAAATATATAGGAAGGAGAATATCTCACATGAGTGAACAAGCTATTGCCTTGAAGGCGCAAAAGGTTCAAGAAGTTGCTGATCAATTTAAGAACGCTACTTCAGCCGTTGTGGTTAACCCCCGTGGTTTGACTGTTGCGGAATCAACTGACTTGCGTCATCAATTACGTCAAGAAGGTGTTGTCTTGGAAGTTATCAAGAACAAGGTTCTTGTACGCGCTACCAAGGAAGCCGGCTTTGAAGAATTGAACGAATTGTTTGCTGGTCCTACGGCCGTTGCCTTCTCTGAAGACGACGCAGTTGCACCTGCACGCATTTTGAAGAAGTACGCTGACGCCAACGAAAAGTTGGTTGTTAAGGGTGGTGTTATCGATGGATCAATCGTATCACTTGACGACCTTAACAAGTACGCTACTTTGCCTTCACGTGAAGGTTTGCTTGGTCAATTGATGGCCGAGTTCCAGTTCCCTATCCGGAGCTTTGCATATGCTGTTAAGGCATTGCAAGAAAAGAAGGAAGCTGAAGGCGAAACTGCCGAAGCTGCCGAATAATAATAAGTACAACTATTACTTACTAAACATTTAAAATGGAGGAATTTAATCATGGCTTTTGATAAAGACGCGATTATCGCATCATTGAAGGATGCAACGATTTTGGACTTGGCTGACTTGGTTTCAGCTATTGAAGAAGAATTTGACGTTTCAGCAGCAGCTCCTGTAGCCGCAGCTGGTGCAGCTGGTGGCGACGGTGCCGCAGCTAAGTCAGAATTCGATGTTGAATTGACTTCTGCAGGTACTGCAAAGGTTAAGGTTATCAAGGCAGTTCGCGAAGCAACTGGTCTTGGTTTGAAGGAAGCTAAGGACTTGGTTGACAACGCACCTTCAATCGTTAAGGAAGGCGTTGCCGAAGCTGATGCCGAAGCAATGAAGGAAGCTTTGGAAGAAACTGGTGCCTCAGTTACTTTGAAGTAATTCATATTAAAAGAGCACATCAGTGCTCTTTTTTTGTACATAAATGCGATGGGGGATAATGCGGTTTTAATCGCGTTTCCCTCGATGTTTTCTGATGATTAATCAGAAAGCCGCGGCCCCATCGCTTAACCAAAATGCGCTTGTTATTCGAAAGGACCACCCATGACAGACAAAATTTCCGGTCAACAATACTTTACGGCTGACCCATCGGCCGCCCATGACTACCAAGAATTTGATTTTGAGTTGCTGGGGAACAACCTTCACTTTAAGACCGATGCCGGTGTTTTCTCCAAGAAGACCATCGATTTCGGAACACGTGTCATGTTGGATGCGGCTGATCAACAGGAATTTGTTGCCGGTAAGGTCTTGGACTTAGGAACCGGTTATGGCCCCGTTGGTAACGCCGTTGCCAAAGCTTGGGGCCGTGAGGTCGACATGGTCGATGTCAACGACCGGGCCTTGGACTTGGCCAAGCACAACGCTGATCGAAACGGCGTGGCTTCTTTAACGAACGTATTCCAATCTTCTATTTACGATCGCATTGTGGATAAGTACGCCGTTATCCTGGTTAATCCCCCAATTCGCGCGGGAAAGCCAGTCGTGACGGCCATGCTACAAGGGGCAACGGACCACCTAGTAGAGGGTGGAGCGATCATCGCCGTCTTGCAAAAAAAGCAGGGGGCGCCATCTGCTCAAAAGAACTTGGAAGCCGTCTTTAACGATGTGTCTGTCATCGAAAAGAAGAAGGGTTACTTCATCTTGATGGCAAAGAATCCAAAGAAGGAGCAGAACTAATGGCCGTTGTTCCAGCTGTTCCAGGTGAAGACGTGAAGCGCTTCATGGAGCTTGCGCTGAAAGAGGCGAAGGCTGCTGGTGAGCGTGGGGAAGTCCCAATTGGGGCGGTCATCGTAAAGGATGGCGAGGTCATCGCGTCTGCTGGTAACCGCCGGGAAGAAGATCAAAAAACGGATGCGCACGCCGAGATGCATGCGATTTTAGAAGCGAATGCCAAGCTTGGTACCTGGCGTTTGGAGGAAACCACGCTCTTTGTGACGTTGGAGCCCTGCTTAATGTGTGCCGGTGCCATCTTAAACGCGCGGATTCCCTTGGTTTACTTCGGAGCCCAAGATAAAAAGGCGGGGGCTGTAACGTCGCTTTACTCTGTCTTTGAGGACGACCGCTTGAACCATCAAGTGAAGGTGGTGCCAGGAGTGCTGAAGGACGAATCCGCTTCCTTGTTAAAGGACTTCTTTAAGAGCCTTCGAGAGAAGGCGAAAGCAAAGAAGAAAGCAGCGAAGAAGGCGGAAGCTTTGAACGTGGATGAAGCGGATGAGGATGGCCGTTAAGCCGTTGGCATCACGTGGGGAGAGCGCCCTTTGGGGCGCTCGTTTTTATAGGTAAAAAATAAGCCGTAATTGTTTGCGCAGGGTTCAAATCTTCGATATAATAATAGAGCAGGCAAGGGTTTTCTTTCGAACCGAGTCAGGACAGAGATGTAGCAGCTCTAAGATTGCTTGACCTTGTGCTTGTGTACATAGCAAAACCGCCCTGGGGCGGCTTTTTTTGTAAGGGAGAAACGATGGCGTATCAAGCATTGTACCGGGTTTACCGGCCAAAGACTTTTTCAGAGATGGTAGGACAAGAAGTCATCACAAAGACTTTGCAAAATGCCATCGACAAAAAGACCACGGGACACGCCTACCTCTTTGCAGGCCCTCGTGGAACCGGAAAGACTTCCGCCGCCAAAATCTTTGCGCGTGAAGTCAACGGTATCGGACCCGATCAGGCGGGTTCTGCCCAACCGGACATCATCGAAATCGATGCCGCCTCCAACAACGGTGTTGACGAAATCCGTTCCATCCGTGATTCCGCCAACTACGCCCCAATCGAGGCCCCTTACAAGATTTACATCATCGATGAAGCGCACATGCTCTCCACCGGTGCCTTCAACGCTTTGTTGAAAACCTTGGAAGAACCGCCAGCCCAGGTGAAGTTCATCCTTGCGACGACTGAAATTCAGAAGATGCCAGCGACGATTTTGTCTCGTACGCAGCGCTTCGAATTCAAGCGTCTTTCAAACCAAACGATTAAAAACCGCCTGGAAGAAATCTTGAAGCAAGAAGACCAGGCCTACGAAGAAGCCGCTTTGGACGTCGTAGCAACGGCTGCCGAAGGTGGGATGCGTGACGCCTTGTCCATCATGGATCAGGTGATTGCCTTTGGTCCCGACAAGGTAACCTTGCAAAACGCATTGACGGTTACGGGTTCCGTTGACATCGATCAGGTGCTTTCTTACTTGCACCAGGTGCTTGCGGGCCAGACGGCCGAAGCGCTTGAATCCCTGTCAGGAATTTTGCTGTCCGGAAAGGACGCCAACCGTTTCTTGTCCGACCTGATTGCAACCTTGCGTGACGTGATGTTGGTCGACATGGCGCCGGACCTCGTGAAGGCGAAGTCCAAGGAGGCGGAGTTGAAGGCTTTTTTGGCGGAGACAAGCCAGGAAAAGATTCAGGAGATGTTGCAGGTGATCGACAAGGTCAAGACGGCCTTGGCGCAGTCCTTGCAGTCGGATATCTACTTGGAAATCCTGACGGTGCAGTTGTCGCAGAAAACGACGCCGGTGGGCAATGCTGCTCCGATGGCTCAAACGACTGCAGCCACATCAACCACTGGACAAACGGCACCACGGGCGCCGCAGCAGTCGGCTCCTGTCCAGCCTGCCAAGCAGCCTGAACCAGAAACCGCTGCCAACCAGCCAACAGCTGAAACAGCGGTTCCAACAACGGACGCTCCAGAAGCAAGCGCACCAAAGCCAGAAGCAACGCCAGGATCTGAAGTGGCTACACCACGTCCAGAAGAAGCCGTTCAAGAAGAACCCGTTCCTGAAGTTGAAGAACCGGTCGCTGAAGAAACACCAGTGGCAGAAACGCCGGCTGAAGGCGCTTCAGCTCAAATGGCTAGTGAAGCTAAGCCACAAACCGGAACACCGGCTCCACAAACCAATTCGGCCGCTCAACCTGTCGATGAAGCGCTAGCTTCAGAACCAGCGCCTGTTGCTCAACCAGCAACTGAAGCGCCATCTTCAGCTACCGCTGCCCAATCAAGTGCCGCTCCCACCGAAAACAAGCTCACGGTCTACACCGGTAACGAACCGGTTCAGGCTGTCTTGTCACAGGCCAAGCGCGACCAGTTGAACAAGGCTCAGTCAGCATGGCCGGACATGGTTGCTGACTTCGCGGTTAAGGAACAGGCCATTTTGCAAACGGCCGAACCGGTGGCCGCCTCAATGGATGCCTTGGTCTTGGCCTTTGACTACCCAGCCATGAAGGATAATGCCTTGAAGAACGGCAACCTCCAAGCTGAGTTGGCCCAAGTTTTGCAAGACGCCGAACTACCCGCAACCCTTGTGCTGCGTAGCCAAGATGAGTGGAAAAACGACCGCGCCGATTACGTGAAGGCCTTGAAGGCGGGAAACACCGTCAAGATTGCCTTGTCTGATTTGACGCCAACGGTTTTGCCAGAAGCAAGCGCTGCTTCTGCTAAGCCAGCTGGGGCAAGCCAAGCACAACCAGCTGCTAAGACGGAAGAAAGAAATGACCTCGTACAGGAAGCCAAGGATCTCTTCGGTGAAGACCTTGTACGAGTTGAACCAGAGAAAAACTAAGGGAAGATGATGCAGTATCCAGAACCGATTGCCAAATTAATCGACTCATACTCAAAGTTGCCAGGGATTGGTGCAAAGACCGCTTCTCGTTTGGCCTTCTACACCCTGTCGATGGATGAAGAGGACGTGAAGAACTTTTCTTCCGCCCTTTCAAACGCAAAGGATTCCATTACTTTTTGTGAGATTTGCGGTAACATTACCAGTAGGGACGAAAATCCTTGCTTCATCTGTCAGGATCCGAGCCGTGACCGCTCCGTGGTTTTGGTTCTCCAGAATCCAAAGGACGTTATGGCGATGGAACAGACTCAGGAATACCACGGCCTTTACCACGTCTTGAACGGCGTGATTTCACCGTCCGCGGGAACGGGCCCAGAAGATATTAACTTGCCTTCTTTAATCCGTCGTTTATCTAAGGATGATGAAATTAAGGAAGTCATCGTTGGAACAAACGCGAATACGGACGGTGAGGCCACGGCCATGTACATCGCCCGTTTGGTGAAGCCTGCGAATATCAAAGTCACCCGCTTGGCCTCAGGCCTCGCGGTTGGATCCGATATCGATTATGCCGATCAACTAACGTTAATTAAGTCAATCGAAGGACGAAACGAACTGTGATTTTCAAGAAAAAAGAAAGAAAGCATAACAATTTAAAGGCCAAGTACGACCAGATTCTCTTGGAGCAGGTCGACCATGCTCGCCTGGATTACTTACAGGCCCAGGACTCGGAGACGGCACTTGTCGACGCCCGGGTAAATGGTCACATGGTCCAGGCCCAAACGGCTTTGAAAAAAGCCCGCTTTTCTTATCTCTATAAGGAGGCCAAGCGTCGTCGAACGACGGCAAACGGGCCAAAGTTGTTCCATCCGGAAGAGAAGTGAGGGAGTCGATGAACCAACGAAACTTTATTTCATTTGAAGGTCCGGAAGGTGCCGGAAAAACGACGGTCATCAACGCTGCGATTCCATTTTTGAAAGAGCTCACTGGAAAAGACGTTCTCTTAACCCGGGAGCCTGGTGGAACTGGAAATCCGTTGGCAGAAGAGGTTCGAGACATCTTGAAAAAGGACCGAGAAACACCAGTCGATCCTTGGACGGAAGTCTTTCTTCTTGCCGCTTCAAGGCGTGAACACGTGGTGCATACCATCATGCCCGCCCTAAAGGCCGGTAAAATTGTCCTTTCGGACCGTTACTTAGATTCCTCTCTTGCCTATCAAGGTGGGGGTCGCGGGCTCGGTAAAGACGCCATCATGGCCGTCAATGACTTTGCCATTCAAGGGGAAACAGAAGGTGAGAAAGTTCTTCCAGAGCTGACCATCTACTTAGATTTACCCGTTGAAATCGGTCTTGAGCGGATTCACCAAAACCGCACGGACAAGATTGACCGGATGGACAACGAAAAAGTGTCCTTCCACAAGAAGGTTCGTGAAACTTACCTGGAATTGGCCAAGGAAAATCCCGACCGCATCAAGGTCGTGGACGCGAGCCAGTCCAAGGAAGACGTTTTACAACAAGTAAAAGATATTTTAACTGCTAATTGGAGGTAAAAACATGAAACTCATTAACGCGATTGTGCAAGACAAAGATGCCACGAAGTTGGCGAACGCATTAGTTAAGAACAAGATTCAGGCCACTCGTTTGTCAACGTCTGGTGGATTCTTGCGTTCTGGTAACACGACGTTCTTGGTCGCCATCGATGACGACCGCGTCGAAGAAGTGCTCGACATCATCAAGGAAGTATCACAGAAACGTAAGCAGTTCATGGTGCCACCAATGGGTGTTGAAGGGGATCGCGGTGCCACGTTCCCAGTTGAAGTTGAGGTTGGTGGAGCCACGGTCTTCACGCAAACCATCGACGATTTCTACCGCTTCTAATGGCTGGTGCTAAGAAAACAATTAAACAGGCGAAACAAGAAGAATCGGCCGCCTTTGAGTTGGCCGATTTTTTGGAATTAGCAGAAGCGTCCTATCCAAAAAACGTCGAACAGTTTGAACAGGCGGTTAAAGAGGACCGCCGTTCCCACCTCTACCTTCTAGCTGGTGCTGGAGAAGAAGAAAAACTGGCTTTGGCCCTCCGCTTTGCTTCCATGGTGCTCGGAGACGACGAGGACACCACCAAGCGAATCGGGCTATTCGACCATCCAGATTTGGTCACGGTGCTACCTGAAAAACCAGGAGCAGCCATTAAGATTGCACAGATTCGTGCCATCGTTCCGGAGCTGACGACGACCGCCTTAGAATCCGACGTGAAGGTCTTTATCATCGACCGCGTGGAAACGCTGACGACGGCCGCTGCGAACTCCTTGCTGAAGTTCATCGAAGAACCCGCCGGTCCGCAGTTGATCATTTTACTGGCCGACCGCGCCGAAGACGTGCTTCAAACCATTGTTTCGCGTGCGCAGGTCGTTCACCTGACACCAACGCCGGAAGTGGAAGCAAAGGCGCAGGCTGGACTCGCCGCATTCAAAGACGATGTTCAACCGCTTGTTTTCAAGTGGTTTGAAACGGCGATGGTACGTGATGTGTCCGTCATGGCCTACACGCAAAGCACCCTGTTACCAAAGGTGAGCGAGAAGGCCGAAGAAGACGAGGTTATGCTTTGGATTCAACAGCTTGCCCGCGATGTCTTCATGAACAAGTCCGGGGCGAACGCGACGCTTTACTTCCCACAACTTGCCGGTTTTTATAAACAGATTGGACAGCGTTACAGCACCGACCAACTGCAAAAAGCCCTTGAAAAAACGCTGGTCTTCGACCAGCTCAAGAAGGTCCAAGTTTCCTTCCAGTCCAAACTTGAAAAAGTAGCCCTCGAAATGGCCATTGTTTTGAAATAAGATGCAGTCACAAAAATCCTTTGCACAACAGAATACTGGAACGCTCTACTTAGTCGGAACGCCAATCGGTAACCTTCAGGATATGTCCAACCGTGCCATCCAAGTCCTGACGGACGTGGATTTGATTGCGGCCGAAGACACTCGTCACACGCAGTTGCTCTTGAACTTCTTTGAGATTAAAAATGAGAAGACCTCTTTGCACGAGCACAACTGGCAGGAAAAAGCGCCGGAGTTGGTTAACAAGCTTCTTGCCGGAACCAACATTGCCCAGGTGTCCGATGCTGGATTGCCATCCATTTCCGATCCTGGAAAAGAACTCGTGGCGCAAGCCATCGAAGCAGGTATTCCCGTTGTTCCCGTTCCTGGTGCATCAGCCGGAATCACGGCTTTGATCGCCTCGGGTCTCGTACCACAACCCTTCTACTTCCATGGTTTTTTGCCTAGAAAGAAGCAGGAACAGCAAGAAGAGCTAGCCACGCTCGGCTGGCGTCCTGAGACCATCATCTTCTACGAAGCGCCCCACCGTTTGAAGAAGACCTTGGAAAACGTCGTGGAAGTGCTCGGGGCCGACCGGAGGGTCGTTTTGGCACGTGAGCTCACCAAGCGCTACGAAGAGTTCCTCCGTGGAACAGCTCAGGAAGCCTTCGAATGGGCAGACCAAGAAGAGGTTCGCGGCGAGTTCGTCGTTTTGATCGAAGGATCAAAGGATAAGCAGGCGCCAATGGGGATGCCCGTTGCAAACGGGCAGTCGCAAGACGACATCCAGGCAGCCGAGGAAGATCCGAAGGCCGCCGTTCAAAAGTTGGTCGACGGTGGGATGAAGCCCAACACGGCGATTAAGCAAGTGGCGAAGGCCACGGGCATGGCACGCCAAGAAGTGTACAAAATTTATCATCAAATCGAGGAATAATTATGGCAGACGTTTTTTCAATTACGCAGCCAATCGAATACTACCAGGTTGATTTATCAAGAAAGCTGTCGCTTTCCATGATGTTAAACCTGGCCATCCTATGCTCACGTAAGCAGGGAGAATACCTCAATGTCGGCTATAAAGAAACCGACAAACGGGGGCTTGGCTGGGTTATCTTACAATACGACGTGCGCATTAAGCGCCGTCCCAAGCTCGGTGAAACCATCACCATCGAAACGAAGGCGGGCGAGTGGAGCTCCTACTTTGCTAACCGTGGTTTCTACTTCAAGGACGCCTCTGGTGAAGTAATCATCGATATGGATTCGCTCTGGGCCTTAATTGACCTCGAGAGTCGACGCATGATTAAGCTACCATTGGACCTCGTGGAGCCATACGGTGGCCACGAGGAAAAACGTCTTGAAAAGATGGTTCGAATCCCTAAGATTAAGGATGAAGAACCAGACTTCGACCGAAACTATCAAGTTCGATTCCTAGACATTGACGGGAACAAGCACGTGAACAACTCTAAGTACATGGAGTGGATGTTAGACGTCTTGCCGCTCGATTTCTTGAAAGAGCACGAACCAACGGGCTTTTCAATCCGTTATGAGAACGAGGTGCACTACGGCCACCAGGTTGAATCGCAGGCTAAAGTGTTAGATAATGAAACGAAGCATCGAATTCGAAACGGTGAGAAGGTCTCAGCAGAGGCCTTGATTAGCTGGGATAAGCAATAATCATTTAAGTGAGGAATAAAAGAATGTCAGTATTAGTATTGGGTGGAGCTGGATACATTGGTTCACACATGGTTCGTCAATTGTTGGCGGATGGTCGAGACGTTGTTGTTGTCGATAACTTGGTAAAGGGGCACCGTGCGGCGGTGGCACCCGAAGCAAAGTTCTATGAAGTCGACATCCGTGATAAGAAGGCGTTGTCTGAAGTTTTTGACAAGGAAGACATCGAAGCCGTTGTGCACTTCGCTGCGTTCTCAATCGTTCCCGAATCCGTTGCGGAACCTTTGAAGTACTTCGATAACAACACGGCCGGCATGGTGACCTTGCTTGAAGTGATGAAGGAACACGACGTGAAGAAGATTGTCTTCTCATCAACGGCTGCCACTTACGGTAACCCAGTTAACATCCCAATCAAGGAAACGGACCCACAAAACCCAATCAACCCTTACGGTGAATCAAAGTTGATGATGGAAAAGATGATGGCATGGGCCGATTCAGCCTACGACATCAAGTGGGTTGCGCTTCGTTACTTCAACGTTGCCGGTGCAATGCCTGACGGTTCAATTGGTGAAGATCACGGACCAGAAACGCACTTGGTCCCAATCATCTTGCAGGCCGCTTCTGGTAAGCGTGACTACATCGAAATGTTCGGGGATGACTACAATACGCCTGATGGATTCAACGTGCGTGACTACGTCCACGTTGTTGACCTCGCAGACGCCCACATCTTGGCATTGGATTACTTGAAGAACGGCAACCCATCCGCTCAGTTCAACCTTGGTTCAGCCACTGGATTCTCAGTGAAGGAAATGGTTGAAGCCGCTCGTAAGGCCACTGGTGTGAACATTGAAGCCAAAGTCGGACCCCGCCGTGCCGGGGATCCGGACATCTTGGTTGCAGATTCAACTGCTGCCCGCGAAGTCTTGGGCTGGGCGCCAAAGTACGATAACGTGGAAGACATTATCCGTACGGCCTGGAACTGGGTTGAAAAGAACCCAAACGGTTATAACGATAAGAAATAAATTGATTAAAAAGCAGGCGAAGGTCTGCTTTTTTCGTTTTGATTGAAAATAAAAACGGTCTTTTTTGATTCGTCCTTCGTTGACGGAAAAACCAATGCCAATTTTGGAATAAATTCTCAAAAAGATGGGGAAATCGCTTGCCACTCCCTTGTTCCTATGGTATTATAATTCTTGTTGATAAGGACATCATGGTCAGTTAGCTCAGTTGGTAGAGCAACGGACTCTTAATCCGTGGGTCCAGGGTTCGAGCCCCTGACTGACCATCTCAAAGGACCGGGAAATTCCCGGTCCTTTTTCTATGCATTGGAGGATGAAATGACGCAAAAGAAAAAACATTTGTTGATTGCCTTTGGTGGTTTGTTACTCGCACTCGTCTTGTCGTTTGCAGTATCCTACTTCATGCAACCGCAGCGGCACGAAAGCAGCGGAAAAACAGAGAGTAGCAAGCAAACTCAAACGAAACTAAAGGATCTCCCAAAGGGGGTTTCTTCTTCTGACTGGGATTTGGTCCTCGTCAATAAGTGGAACAAGCGCGATAAGGAAATTAACTTCGATAAGACGCAGGTTTCTGGAATTGCAATGGATACCCGAATTAAGCAAGCGCTCTTGGACTTCCAGTCGGGGGCACGCGCTGCTGGTTACCAAACGCAGTTGATTTCTGGTTACCGCTCCATCCAGTATCAAAAGGAAGTCTTTGCTGGTGTAAAGCAAAACAACATGGCGGAGGGGATGTCTGATGCTGAAGCGGAAAAGAAGACCGCTGAGGTTGTGCAGTATCCTGGTTCTTCTGAACACCAAACGGGACTGGCCGTCGACTTGGCTGGACGCGATGCCTTTGAAAAGTATCCAAACCTCGAAGCAGAGATGGACACCTTTGCGTCACAGAAATGGTTGATCGACCACGCAGCCGATTACGGATTTATTCTCCGTTACCCAAATGATAAAGAACAAATTAAGCAGACGGGTATCGATTATGAGTCATGGCATTTCCGTTACGTGGGTGTCAAAAACGCCCAGTACATGAAAAAGCATAACTTGACGCTCGAAGCCTACATAGCAGGCTTGAAGGCGGATGGACGCTAAAGAAAAAGCAGTCGTTTTTACGGCTGCTTTTTTTAGTTGTTATGTTCCTGTAAAAGTCAAGTAATCACCATAATCGAATTTCGACTAGACCAATTAAAGAATGCATGTTCGCTTGTTTTAGGGTAAAATCTATGCATTGAGAGATGCTCGTATGTCTTGTTCGTCTTTAATCTTCGTTTTATAAAGTTCTTAAACGAAAAATTGCGATTCTTCGTCGCTTTACTTAGAAAAAACCGAAGATTTTAAACGAAAAAAGAAGCGAACAAATGTGCTTATCAACAGGTGTGGATAAGGTTGTGGATAAAGTTGGACATTTGGGGATAAAAGGCTTAAAATCAACATTCGTGAACTTGGATATCTTTTGGACTTTTACCGGGTGAAAAAAGCATTTCCTGTGGATAAAGATGTAAAATAGCACAAGAAGCGCCTTTATATAGCTTAGAACGTGGGTATAACTGTGGATAACTAGGTGGATAAGTCCGTTTTTGGGGGATAACTTTTCTGCTTAGACCAAAATGAAAGGTTGAAATTTAAATGAAAATAAAGATTATTACGGTTGGAAAATTAAAGGAAAAGTACCTCAAAGACGGGATTGCCGAGTACGTAAAACGTCTGTCGCGCTTTGCCAAAGTGGAACAGGTGGAGCTTGCAGACGAGAAAACCCCAGACAAAGCGTCTGAGGCGGAAAACGAAGAAATCATGGCTAAGGAAGGGGAACGCATCTGGGCCAAGATTGGTGAACGCGACTACGTGGTCGTCTTAGCCATTGAGGGAAAACAATTGCCTTCTGAAAAGTTATCCCAAAAGCTTGAAGCCGCAAAAACTGCTGGGCATGGGACGTTGACTTTTATCATTGGTGGATCATTAGGACTGGACCCTAAGATTAAGAAGCGGGCTGACCTGCTTTTGTCCTTCGGACTCCTGACCCTGCCACACCAACTCATGCGCTTGGTGCTTGTGGAACAGATTTACCGGGCCAATATGATTGCTCAGGGATCGCCTTACCACAAATAAAAAAGACGAACGGCAAAACCGTTCGTCTTTTTGTCTGTTTACTTAATTGAGAAGGTAAAGTTTTCTGGGGTTATCAAGCCAATGTCTTGGACGATGATACGACCAGAATTCTTCTTGCCGGCGCCACGGCTTGTTCCAACCTTTTGGAAACCGAATGCAATGGTAGTTGACGCCTTCAGAACCGCTCCACGTATTTCACCGGATGTCGCGTCAATCCCCGTTGGGATGTCTAAGGCGACGACCGTGTTGTCGATGTGGTTTGCGGCCTTCACCATCTTTTGGAGACCATCCGGAAGATCAGCGTTTAAGCCCGTTCCGAAGATGGCGTCGATAATCAAGGATGGTTCCTTGAAATCGGACTTCTCGGCGCGCTCAACCCCGCAGGCTTCGGCAGCCTTGAGCTGGGCCTTCACATTATCGTTGGCCCGCTTGACGTTTCCAACGAATTGGAGGGTGACCGGAATCTTTGCCTGGTGCAAGAGGCGGGCTAAGGCCACGCCGTCTGATCCGTTGTTTCCGAGTCCAGCAAGAACTAAGACTTTGGAGAGGTCGTAGTTTCCGGCCGCTAAGACATTCATCGTCGCCATTGCAGCTCGTTCAGTTAAGACGGCCTGACCCAAACCAACTTCATCCATGGTGTAGGTTTCAATGGCCCGTTGTTCATCGCCAGTTACCAGTTGTGTCATGTTTTTCACCTTAGTATAATAGTTATAGTTATTATAATATAAAGACAAAGATTTTACATGTAAAAGGAGACTGGTCATGATGGATAGCATGGATGTCGCAGACGACTATCAACAAGTAAAGGACCAAGTCGCCATTTTGAACGCCCGTGGCGAAAACGTCACGGAAGATCAGGTGATTAAGCGCACGTTGAAGCGTGGTTTGGAAGAAATTTTGGACTACCGCATGGACGGCACCTTCTACACCGTGAAGTGGGACGACGAGGGCAACCTCGAACTCTTTGATGTATACAAGGAAAAGGCCGGAACTATTAAGCCAATTAAGGATTCCTTGATTGAAGACTTCAAGGCGGATGACCAGGGCATCTGGGACCACTTTAACTTGTCCATCATGTCACTGGTGGCGCGTTAAGTTCGTATTTTTCAGGCTTTAAAAGTCGGCGGCGCACCGCCCGCGATGCTTGCCGTCATGCGGATAATCTGGTATAGTATTATCTGTTATGGAGAAGTACTCAAGAGGCTGAAGAGGCGCCCTTGCTAAGGGTGTAGACGTGTTAAAGCGTGCGAGGGTTCGAATCCCTTCTTCTCCACTATAACAAGAGGATGACAAAGATTCCCGCTTGCGTCATCCTCTTTTTGTTTAAAAAATAAAGGAGACAGTTATGTCTGAATTAACAACAGTTTTGAACGTCCTTGTGGCGATCGAATTCTTTTATATTTTCTATCGAGAAACCATTGAGCCTAAATCTGAAAAGACCGCAACGTTGTTTTCACTATCAAAAGAAGACGTTCAGGTTGAAAAGGTACAACTGCTTTTGAAGAACCAAGGGGTGTACAACGCGTTGATCGGTTTTGGAATGCTCTACGGTCTTCTTTTTCAAAAATCGCTTGTTACACCAATTCTGATTTACATCGTACTGGTTGCACTTTATGGTGGGTACTCTTCCGGTAAGGCGAGCTTGTTCTTCAAACAGGCAGGATTGGCTGTGATGGCTTTGCTGTTGGGAATGATTTAAAAATATTCCTCAATGATATTGGTTGTAGGCTAGTCTGAAAATTAATAAAAAGAAAAGACGACCAGAATGGTCGTCTTTTTTAATACCTGTAACCAAAAAGAACATCAGTTTTAATTTGATCTTCTTGAATTCCGTTCTCCAGTAGGGTCTGCTTAGTGTCAGATACAAAGGATGAACTGCCAGAGATGAAGAAAACATCATTATCTAACTGATCAAGTAAATCCGTTTCAAATTGTTCTTTTGATTCTGGATAACTAGCTTTTGATGCTAATTTGCCTGTTACGTTCTTAAAAGGATGGTCTCCTTTCGCAACATGGATTAGGCTGTTTTCGGAGAAACTGCCCTTGTTGTTTTGTTCTTCTAAAATGGCGTGAAATGGTGTTATCCCAATTCCTTGAGCGATAAAGAGGTTCTTTTTTTGATAATCGATATTCATTGTACCGATTGGTCCAATGAATAAAATCTTGTTTCCTTTAGTCAGGTTCATCAAACGCTTCTTAAAACGACTCTGACTCTTAATGCTCGTCGTAAAGGCCAAATATTTCTCGGAGGGAGCCGAAGAAATTGAAAATGGATGGGGCCTGGTTAGACCGCCCTGAATGAAAAGGGCGAATTGCCCAGCGGTGTATGTTAATTGTTCAGGTTTCTCAAAATAGAAAGTATAAGTGTCGAATCCTAAGGATTCTTTTTTTAAGAATTTAATGGTTTTTAGCATAGAATGTACTTCCTGATTCATTGTGTGAATATTTATATTTATTCTATCATTTTTAAATTAAGCGAATCTTCTAAGTTTTGACATGATGAACTTTTTTATTAATTAAAACTGCGTGCCCTAAACGACATATTTTCGTGAAAAAAATAGTATCATTCGGGAAACCGTTGTATATTGACCCTAGAAATTGACGCATTTAAAACAATGAACAGGGAGAAATGTATGCTGAATACAGATTTAGAAATAAAATTGGATCCAAAGCAACTATCGTCTGGCGCAGATTTGATTAAAGAATTAATTGATGATTTTTCTGTTAGTAAAGTGGATATGGCCATAGCCTTGTCGGTCCCGATTGCAGAACTAGATAAGCTTTTAAATAAGCAAGTTTTTATGTCACAAGAATTAGCTTACAGTTTTGAACGGATAACTGGAATTTCAACGAAATTATTGCTGAACTTGGACGGGGGCTATATAAGCGCTCACTACAATGAAGAGTGCTTAGATTTGTACTATCTTAAGCCTTATAACTGACTTACTTATATTTTCCCATGCACTTCATCCTTTCATAACTTAATTCAAAAGATTTGAGGTGGGGAGGTGAAATGTTATTTTAAAAAGAAAAAACTATCTCGTATATTCAAAGATGAGCGTCTTCGTAATAGAGAATATGGAAAGAAAATCTCGAATCAAATTCGATCTCGTATGGAACAGTTTGCTTATGCGGATGAGTTGGCGGATTTAAGAGACATGCCAGCCTCTGGTTTACACAAGCTAAAAGGGAACGCTTACTTCGCGGTAACGGTTAGTCCAAATTACCGTTTGATTTTTGAAGGATATGATTCCGACGACAAACTAAGTGTAAATGAACGAAAAATTGTGAGTGTTAACTTAATCGATGTTATCGATTATCATTAATAAGGAGATAGATATGTTAAATAAAGAAAATACAATTGTCCTCTCAGATGCTGGTGAAACTTCAGCTGCAGATGTTTTGAAAGAAACAATGGAATATTTCGGACTTTCGAATGATGAAGTAGCAAAACGTGTTGAAATAACAGAAGAACAATTAACGTTGATTTAAAAAAAGAAGATTTTCATGTCAGCTGAATTGGCAGCGAAGATTCAACAACGTGTTGGTGGCAGTGCCGAAATCATGATTCGACTGGATGCCAATTACCGCTTACATCATGCGCCAGTTAAAATTAAGCAGGAGCAAGGATTTTATCTTCAAGCATTTAGCTATTAATTGATGATCATGAAAGGGCGACCCATGATAAAAAACTCACCTGTCGTCATGCACGGTATTGGTTTAGGATCCAAAGGGACCTGCACGCATTACCACAAAGACGTCGACATTGCTGGATTGCTTTGTGGGCGGTGTGAAAAATACTACGCCTGCTTTAAATGTCATGATGAATTAACCAACCACAGCTTTGCCCCATCTTCGACTAAAGAAGGGCACCCAGTCTTGTGTGGTTCGTGTTTGACTTTGCTAACCTACATCGAATACCAAGAGGGAGCATGTGTCAATTGCAAGGCACCATTCAATCCCGGCTGCGCCCTCCATAAAAACCTTTATTTTTGTTCCTGATTGTTTGCGCAGAACAATGGAAGAAAGAAGGACGTTTCATGAGGATTGCGGTTATTGTTGGATCCAACCGCGGGTACTTCGTATCACGAATGGTGGCGCACTGGTTGGCACCGCTTATTTCGGGGATGGATTAAAGATGAACCGTTTGCCAGTCAGCTTGCGTTTGAACATTAAGTCAGATGAAATTGGCCGTCGGGCATAGGCAAATGAAGTGGCTGCCTTTTAGGAGAAATACGAAAAAGATGTCGAGCTGTTAAAGCTGGCGCTTAAAATATCCGATAAATAAAAAAGCCTTTCTAAAGAAGAAAGGCTTTTATTTTATGTGTTTAAATTTCTCTTGTGTACCAGTACCAAGCCCCGTACAAAGCGTTGATCAACATCACAATTTGTAACGTGAGCATGGAAACGGCGTAAGAGCCGTCGAGCACAAAAAAGTTTTGCGTCCAAACCGTCACTTGCACGATGTCAACGGCAATCCAGGCAAACCACTGGGAGCGGTAACCATAGGTCATGAGCAACTGCCCGATGATATTTAATGGCAAAACCGCTGAGTCGAGGTAGACCTGCAAGCCGTTCAGATGTTTTGAGATGGTCAAAACCACTAAGTAGGTGATGATAGTGACGGCCAATACCGCCCATGCAAGCGCCTTTGTCATCTGCTTGAACTCAAGCTCACCCCTTTCGTTGTTACGCGACTTCGACCAGAAGTAGATTCCGGAGAACTGCATGAGGAAGGCAAAGCCTTGCGCAAAGACGTCTCCGAAAGTCCGGGAATGCAAAGCAACCATCATCCAGGCCGCCGTACAAATCAACCCCCAGAAAAAGTTTGATTGTTTTCCTTGGTCAACTAAGGCCAAGTTAATGACCGCGGCTAATCCGGTGGCTAAGGTTAACCAGGCCAAACCAGAACGGTCGGAAGAAAGAATAAAGGTCAAAAGCTGTGCGCCAACCATGATGGCTAGCATGGTCCAAGTTGCTTTGTTCAAAGTGACGAGGTCCTTCACGATTGCCTTTGGCGAGAACGTGAGAGCCAGCGTGTGTTTTGTTTGATTCATGATGAATTCTCCTATTGTTTTTTAAGTGCCGTCATCGGAAGCAACGCACCGTGTTTATTCGTTTATCTAATTGATAAACGGACCTATTATAGCATAGCGATTGAATCCAACAGTTGTCTTGTTAAATCCGACAGTTGTTTACTTTTGTAAATGTTATTATTAAACAAAAACGAACATTAGAAGAAATTTAATCGAATAGTTCGGCTAATTAACGAAAAATAGCCCTTGTTTTTATATTTTACTATTCTTTCAAATGGTATAATTTAAGTATTGTGAATTGTGTCGGAGATATACAGGGGGTAACGACATGTATTTGTTAGTTAACGTTTTGGGGTTGGTGGTCTTTATTGGACTTGCCTTCCTTTTCTCAAAGAATCGGTCCGCCATTAAGTGGCGTTCAGTTGGAATTATGACCGTATTGAACTTGGTTTTGGCTTGGTTCTTGACGTCGTTTTCAATCGGGCGTGACATGGTCGATGCGGCAGCAAACGGTTTCAACGAACTGGTTTCCGTTGCATCAGTCGGAATTGAATTTGCTTTGAAGCCACTTACGGGTGCAAGCCTACAACCAACGTTCATGACGAACGTTTTGTTGCCAATCTTGCTCGTTGTGCCATTGTTTGACATTCTGACTTACTTCGGTGTCTTGCCATTCATTATTAAGTGGTTGGGAAAGGGTTTGTCAAAGATTACCGGACAACCAAAGTTCGAATCTTTCTTCTCAATTGAAATGATGTTCTTGGGTAACACGGAAGCCTTGGCCGTTTCTGGATTGCAATTGAAGAACATGAACGCGAAGCGTAACTTGACGTTGGCCATGATGTCAATGTCTTGTGTGACGGCTTCTGTTATTGGATCATACACGCAAATGATGCCAGGTCGTTTCATCTTAACTGCTGTGCCAATCAACGTGATTAACGCCTTGATTGTAACGGCTATCTTGAACCCAGTTGATGTTCCTGAAGAAGAGGACACGATTGCTAAGATGGGACCTGCTACACCAGCCGCTGACAACGTTGATTCAGGTTCAAAGGAACTTGGTGACGAAGTGAAGGATGAAGTTGTTGCGGAAGGACGTGAACCATTCTTCTCGTTCTTGGGTGACTCAATCTTAAACGCGGGTAAGTTGATCTTAATCATCGCTGCCAACGTTATTGCCTTCGTTGCCTTGGCTGCCATGATTGATAAGCTTTTGGGTGGTATTAACCCATGGTTGTCACTCGAACACATCTTGGGAATCATCATGTATCCATTTGCATGGTTGCTTGGTGTCGGGGCCCACTCATTTGACATGGCTCAATTGATGGGAACAAAGTTGATTACAAACGAATTCGTTGTCATGGGTTCTGTAACGGGTAAGGTTGCCCACTTCCCAGCTCACTACACAGCTGTTTTGACGGTATTCTTGACGTCATTTGCCAACTTCTCAACGGTTGGAATGATTGTTGGATGCTTCAAGGGAATGGTTTCAGACGACAAGAGCAAGTTGATTGCCAAGAACGTTGGTTACTTGATCTTGTCAGGTATCTTGGTATCGCTCTTCTCAGCCGCAATGGTTGGATTGTTCGTTTGGTAAAAAGACCGGTTGAAAAGCGGCCTCTGGGCCGTTTTTTATATTTTAAAGAACCAGCTGTCCCCCTGGCTGGTTTTTTGCTTTAATTGGTGTTTTATGGAAATTCTGATAAAATAGAGGAGAACCAAAAACATTTTTGGAAAGGAATTCAAGTAAATGGCAAAGCCAGAGAACGAAAAAAAAGTTTCAGAAGAAACGACTGAAAAACAAAGTAACAAGGACCGTGTTGAAGACGTTAAGAAGACGGCCCAGGAAAGCGCAAAGAACGCGCTTGATTCAACGAAGAAGGCATATGACGACGCCAAGCAGGGCAACTGGACGAACTTGTTTGAAACCGTTCTGCTCGTTATCATATTCTTGATTGCTTTGCGGGTTATCTTTGGCTCCATCTTCAACGATGCCTTCAAGTATCTAGGAGACTTGTTGATGGCGGCGGTGACGAAGTCACCTTGGCCAATTGTCTTTACTGGATTTATCATCTACTACCGAGACGAGATTCGTGATTTGCTGAATCGACTTGGTCGTTAAGATTTTGAATTAAGAAAGGAAACAAATTATGTATTCACGTTCAACAAAGCGCAAGAATGATGCGCGCGAAGCAAAGGCGACGCCTTTTTATAAGAAGTGGTGGTTCTGGTTGATCTTGGCCATCATCGTATTGGGTGGTGCCTTGTACGCTATCGGTGCCTCATCATCAAACAAGGATGATGATTCTCCAACGCCTGACATCTCATACTCATCAAAGAAGCACAAGACAAGCTCAACGAGTGAATCTGATGATGATTCCGATGAAGAAACGGATGCCGAAAAGGCTGAACGTGAATCATCTGAAGCCGCTGCTAAGAAGAAGGCTGAAGAAAACGCGAAGGCTGCCTCTGACGCTCAAAAGAAGGCTACGGATGAAGCCAACAAAGTGAAGGACCAAAAGCAACAAAACTTTAATAATGCTGAAAGTGCTTTGTCAAATGCTAAGGCAGGTTTGCAACAAGCACAAGGGGCTCACTACGATAATGACGCGGATAAGCAAAAAGCAATCGATGCCGCCCAGTCACGTGTTGATGCTGCGCAAAAGGCATTTGATGCTGCAAAGGCAGCTTTGGGTTAATTGGTAGATAAAAGACTCCTGCTTTCAGGAGTCTTTTTTCGATGCATTTTTAACAGAGTAACAAAAGCTTGACTAACCTTTAAAAGCTTTGTAAACTTAAGTGAACTAGAGGAGTAGGCAAGCGCTACTTTTAGAGACCCGCTGTTTGGTGAAAAGCGGGAGAGTTAATGCCGAAGGTTGCTAGCGTTTAAAACTGTTAATAATGAAGTGGTGCTCGGGTCTCTCGAGCGCAATTTAGGTGGTACCACGTGTTAAGCGTCCTAATCGAAAGATTAGGGCGCGTTTTTTTATGTATAAAAACCGCCGGGAACAAGAAGGAGAAGCGCATGCGTGATGTAAACATGTCAACGAAATACGACCCAACAGCGGTCGAAGCCGGTCGCTACCAAGACTGGTTGGATGAAAAGCTCTTTGCGCCTGAAGCAAACAAGGCCATCCAAGGAAACGAACCAGAACCATATTCAATCGTTATCCCACCGCCAAACGTCACTGGAAAGTTGCACTTGGGTCACGCTTGGGACACGACGCTCCAAGACATGATTATCCGTCAAAAGCGCATGCAGGGATTCGACACGCTCTGGTTGCCAGGAATGGATCACGCCGGAATCGCAACGCAGGCGAAGGTTGAACAACGTTTGCGCGACGAAGGGATCTCCCGTTACGACTTGGGTCGCGAAAAGTTCGTGGAACAAGTTTGGGACTGGAAGAACGAATACGCCTCAACCATCAAGCAACAATGGGGTAAGATGGGACTTTCATTGGACTACGACCGTGAACGTTTCACCTTGGATTCTGGTTTGAACGAAGCCGTTAACAAGGTTTTCGTTGACCTCTACAACAAGGGCTTGATCTACCGTGGTGAATACATCATCAACTGGGATCCACAGGCTCGTACTGCTTTGTCTGACATCGAAGTTATCTACCAAGACGATGAAGGGGCCTTCTACCACGTCAAGTACCCATTCACGGATGGTACGACCTTGGACGGTAAGGACTACATCGAAATTGCAACGACTCGTCCAGAAACGATTTTTGGTGACGTTGCTGTTGCTGTAAACCCATCTGACGAACGTTACAAGGACATCGTTGGTAAGACGGTTAAGGTGCCGCTCGTTGGTCGCGAAATTCCAATCATCGCCGACGAATACGTGGAAAAGGACTTCGGAACTGGAATGGTGAAGATTACACCGGCCCACGACCCAAACGACTTCCAAGTTGGTAACCGTCACGATTTGGAACGCATCAACACGATGACTGAAGACGCGCACATGAACGCTAACGCTGGCAAGTACGAAGGCTTGGACCGTTTTGAAGCGCGCAAGGCCATGGTAGCGGACATGGAAGAGGCGGGCGACATGCTCCGCATCGAGCCATACGTCCACTCCGTTGGTCACTCAGAACGTACGGGTGTTGCCATCGAATCACGTCTTTCAACGCAGTGGTTCGTTAAGATGGAGCCATTGGCTAAGCAAATTTTGGCCATGCAACAAAACGAAGACGAAAAAGTCAACTTCGTACCAGGCCGTTTTGAAGACACGTTCACCCGCTGGATGGACAACATCCGCGACTGGGTTATCTCTCGTCAACTTTGGTGGGGTCACCAGATTCCTGCTTGGTACAAGAACAAGGGAACGGACCAAGAAGAAATCTATGTTGGGACGAAAGCGCCTGGTGACGACTGGGTTCGTGACGAAGACGTATTGGACACTTGGTTCTCATCTGCCCTCTGGCCATTCTCAACCATGGGTTGGCCAAACGAAAACGCGGAAGACTACAAGAAGTACTACCCAACCAACACGTTGGTTACGGGATATGACATCATCTTCTTCTGGGTTGCTCGTATGATGTTCCAAGGAAAGGAATTCACTGGAAAACGTCCATTTAAGAACGTGTTGATTCACGGTTTGATTCGTGACGGTGAAGGCCGCAAGATGTCTAAGTCACTTGGAAACGGTGTTGATCCAATGGATGTCATCGAAAAGTACGGTGCCGATGCCTTGCGTTGGTTCTTGGCTACGGGTTCAACGCCAGGTCAAGATGTCCGCTTTACTTACGAAAAGATGGACGCTGCCTGGAACTTTATTAACAAGATTTGGAACGCTTCCCGTTACGTTATCATGAACTTGGAAGAAGATACGGTCGCCCGTATCCCAGATGCATCAAAGTTGTCCCTTGCTGATAAGTGGATCTTGGACCGTTTGAACAAGACGGTGAAGAATGTTACCGCGATGTTTGACAAGTTCGAATTCGGTGAAGCCGGACGTGACTTGTACAACTTCATCTGGTCTGACTTTGCCGACTGGTACATTGAAATGACCAAGGAATCATTGAACGGGGATGGCGACAAGACAGCCGTGCAAGAAACACTTGCCTACGTCTTGGATCAAACATTGCGTTTGCTCCAACCAATCATGCCGTTCATGGCTGAAGCCATCTGGCAAGAAATGCCAGAACAAGCTGGTAAGGATGCTCACTTGGGTATCCAAGCTTATCCAGTTTATAAGGATGAACTTTCAAACGAAGAAGCGGCGGCTTCATTTAAGTCTTTGCAAGATTTGATTGTCGCCGTTCGTACCATTCGTGCCGAAGCAAAGGCGCCAATGTCTAAGGAAATTGACGTGATGATCAAGGTCAAGGATGCTAACTTGGTATCCATCTTCAACGATAACGCGGACTACATTAACCGCTTCGTTAAGCCTAAGTCACTCACGATTGATGAAAACGTTGAAGTGCCTGATTTGGCTATGTCACAAGTGATTACTGGTGCAGAAGTTTACGTACCACTTGCTGGTTTGATTGACATCGATGCTGAAATCGAACGTTTGGAAGGCGAATTGGCTAAGTTTGAAAAGGAAGTTGCCCGTGGAAACGGAAAGCTTTCAAACGAAAAGTTTGTTTCATCTGCTCCCGAAGCTGTTGTGGCTAAGGAGAAGGAAAAGTTAGCTGATTGGCAAGAAAAGGCCGAAGCGACGAAGAAACGTTTGGCTGACCTTAAAAAAGCTTAATTAAATCTTTAATGATAGGAAGCGACTTTTCTATCTGATTTCAAAAAACCTCACCAAAGAGTGAGGTTTTTATGTTAGTTTTATATAGACTGGTTACGCTTTTTGCAAGCCAAAGGAAGCGTTTGTCTTCTATTAATAAATAAAACAAATAGGTAAAAATATGATTGGATCGAAGATTCTTTCCTCTGGCCATTACGTGCCAGAAGACATTGTCACAAACGATGACCTCGCAAAGGTTGTCGATACAACTGATGAATGGATTGTCGCCCACACCGGTATCAAAACAAGGCGCGTTTCCTTGAAGGGGGAAAACACCTCTGACCTGGCGACAAAAGCAGCTCAGATTGCCTTGGATAGAGCGGGGGTTTCAGCGGATGAAGTTGGGTTCATCATCGTGACCACCTTTACACCAGATGGTTTGGCCCCATCAACAGCTGCCCTTGTTCAAAAGAACATTGGTGCAACAAAGGCTTGGGGCTTTGACCTTTCAACCGCCTGCGCGGGTTTTGTGTTCGGATTAGCGACCGCTGATAAGTTCATGAAGTCAGGTGATTACAAGTACGGGCTTGTTATATCGGCTGAAGTTAACTCAAAGATGATGGACTTCTCTGACCGAACGTCTACGGTATTCTTTGGGGATGGTGCTGGTGCCGTCTTACTTTCAACGAGTGAAGAGGGTGTTATCGCTGGTGAAGAAATGCACACAAAGGGTGACGAAAAAGTCGTGCACTCCGGTCGCATTGCACCTCTGACAAGCCTTTCGGCTGATAATTACCCTCAGATTGATGCGTTTGTCCAAGAGGGACGCATGGTCTACGAAGAGGTAACGAGTAACATCCCAACCCACATTCAAGACTTCTTAAAAGAACAGGACGTGACGCTGGATTCCGTTGATTACATCATCTTGCATCAGGCGAATTTACGGATGATTGAAAAAATTTCGGAATCACTAAAGCAGCCAATGACTAAGTTCATCACAAACGTTGAGGAATATGGAAATTCATCATCAGCCGGTATTGCAATGGCGTTTGACCAACTAAATTCCTCAGTTGATTTGAGTGGAAAGAAGGTCTTATTGACCGGATTTGGCGCTGGTTTCACATATGGTTCGATTTTATTGACCTTCTGAGTTGCAATAAATTTCCTTTTATTGTAATATGAGTGTAACCTACGGGAAATCTTGTGGTAAACACAGTATCCTACAATAGGAATATAGATTGAGCGTAGGCGCGTAACCTACTAATATCCAATATAAAACAAAAATACGGAGAGTCTCTCATGAAGAATAACTTGACTAAGACAATTTTGGCTACTCTTGCTGGTGCAACTGCACTTGCAGGTGCTGGCGTTTCAGCTTCTGCTAACGATGTAACGGTTAAGGCCGGCGACACGTTGTCACAAATCGCTGCTGATAACAACACGACTGTTGAAGAATTGGTATCACACAACAACATTGCTGATGCCGACATGATCTACATCGGTGATGTTATTTCAACTGACGGTGTTGCTTCTGCTTCTGCTACTGCTTCTGCTCAAGAAGATGTTGCTGCATCATCAGACAACGTTAACACTGAAGCTGTTACAAACAACAACACGCAAGCTGATGACGCAGTTAACCAAAACGTTGACTACTCAGCATACTCAGCTGGTTCAAACGGTGCAGTTCAAACGATCATTAATGCGATGAACGCTAAGCGTGCCGCATACGGTTTGGCACCTGTATCATACGATGCATCATTGGCTTCAGTCGCACAAGGTCGTGCAGCTAACGCCGTTGCAAACGGTGGTTTGCCAACTGGTCACTTCGAACAAGTTGCTGGTCCTGAAGTTGTTGCTATCGACTTTTCACCATCAGCCGTTGTTGATGCATGGTTCAACGAAACGAACATGGTTGCAGCACCTGCACACCACAACTGGTTGATAAACGGTTCATTCACGAAGGTTGGATTCGGAATCGTTGACGGTACGATCGTTGGAATCGCTGGTTAATTCTAATTAATTAAATTTAAAAGCGACTGCTTCTGCAGTCGTTTTTTTTATACATTTTTCCTAAGAAAGTAAAGCTTTTGCTAAGTTGACGCGTTTTCGTCCGCTTTTAACTTCTGTTTAATAAGTCCTATGATAGAATAAAGAACATGAGAGTGGTAAAACACAATACGTTAGAAAGCAGAGCAGTAATTCATGTCTGAACAAGAACCAAATCAATTTTCACGAAAAGAACGTTATGATGGTGTTCGTTCAAACCGTAAAAAGAAAAGTCGCGTAAAGCGCTGGATTCTATCCATTCTTTTGATCATCATTTTGGGTGTAGCTGGATGGGGAACTTACCTTTACGCCCAGTACAAGAGCTCAATTGATGACATTCAGAAAACGGCGAAGTTTAACAAAACCCGAAATGTCAGCAACTTGATTGCGCGTGGAAAGCCATTTTCCATTTTGCTTATGGGAACGGACGTTGGTGACTTGGGACGTGACCGTAATGGGCTCACCGACTCCATGATGCTCGTTACGATTAACCCTCAGACAAAGAAAACAACGATGGTATCCATTCCTCGTGATATCATGACGGTTATTCCGGGTTACTCTGAAACTTTCCCACAAAAGATGAACGCCGCTTTTGCTTACGGAGGAGCTGGTGCAACCATGGAAGCCGTTCAAAATTATTTGAACGTTCCAGTTGATTCATATGCATTGGTTAACATGGAAGGTCTTGAAACCTTGGTAGACAAGGTTGATGGAGTTTCTGTTAAGGCACCGTTTGACTTCGTTTACAGTCAAGACACTGCCCACGCATATGGTCCAGACCTTTACCGCTTCCACAAGGGTTCAACCAAGTGGGAACACTCCGACGATAATGGGGTTACTTGGTCAGCTTCGAAGACAAAGTTGACTGGTAAGGCAGCTTTGGCCTTCTCACGGATGCGTTATGACGATCCACAGGGAGATTATGGACGACAACAACGTCAACGATTGGTTCTTGAGGCTCTGGTGAAGAAGGCAGTTAGCGCACAAACACTTCTTGATTCTTCATTCATTAAGTCGGTTTCAAAGAACGCCCAGACTGATTTGTCATTCAACGACATTGTTAAGGTTGCACAAAAGTACCGCGCAGCTTCCAAGAACTTGGTTTCTGATCATCTTCAAGGTACTGGTATTTCTTACGATGCTTCTTACCAAATGGTTAAGAAGAGCGAAAAGCAACGGGTCACCGACATGCTTCGAAAGCAACTTGATTTGAAGGAACGTGAGACAGGTTTGCAATTTGCAGGTGATGTTCCATCAAAGGATACTGCTATTGCACAACGCGCACTTTCTCAAATCGGTGAAACATTAGAATACTAAATTGAAAAAGTGCCAGAATCCCATTCTGGCGCTTTTTTCATTCCTCTGTTTCCATGTTATACTGGAAAATAATCGTTCATCGAGGCTACTATGCAGAAAAAGAAAATTGCAATCATTGACCTGGGCAGCAACTCCGCTCGGTTAGTTCTTGAACAATTTAATAGTGATGGAACTTACCGAGAGTTGCTCCGCGAAAAAGAGGATACCCGTCTATCTAAAGGGATGGGCGAAACTCTGCTTTTGCAAGTCTCACAGATGGATAAGACCATTGAAGTGTTGAAAAAATACAAAGCAGTGATTGATAAAAATGGCATCACTGAAATCCACGGCATCACGACTGCTGCTGTTCGAACGGCGAAGAATCAAAAAGAGTTCTTAGACCGTGTTCGAGAAGAGGTTGGGATTGAACTCAGGATTTTGACGGGTGAAGAAGAAGCGCACTATGATTTCTTAGGTGTGTTAGATTGTCTTCCTGATGTGAAACGTGCGGTGATTTTGGACACTGGCGGGGCATCCGTTGAAGTTGTTCCTTATCAAAATAAAAAGGCAGAACTTGAGGTTTCCCTACCCTTTGGAGCCGTTAACCTTTCAGAAAAGTTCGAATTGGCTGATAAGGTCAAGGAAGAAAACATTCACCGTGCGTGTGAGAAGATTCAAAAGAGCTTTCAAGAATTAGCCTTTGAAAAACAGTACGAGGGATGGCCAGTTATTCTTCTTGGAGGCGCCAATCGTTCACTCGCAAAAATGGCTGAAAAGAACGC
The DNA here is from genome assembly GCF_018437275.1 of Fructobacillus broussonetiae. Classification (GTDB taxonomy): domain Bacteria; phylum Bacillota; class Bacilli; order Lactobacillales; family Lactobacillaceae; genus Fructobacillus; species Fructobacillus broussonetiae. The sequence goes on along the minus strand of NZ_JAAMFK010000003.1, from coordinate 118,727 downwards.
ATGGACAAGCTGTGGAGTGGACCAGCTCCACGGACTATCCATTACCCAAGAACACGTAAAAGAAATCTTCCATACGATTTCACACATGACGCGTGAAGAGCGTGAACACTTGGCTGGTTTAGAAAAGAACCGTGCGGACATCATCATCTCGGGGCTTCTTCCAGTACTTAATTTGACCCGTGTTTTGAGATCACCATCCGTTATTTTTTCAGAGTCAGGTGTCCGAGAAGGTCTCATTTTTGAATTGATTGCAAAAGAAATGAAGGAAGAATGAACAAGAAGTTTTACCAATTAACAGCAGAAGAACGCCTTGAAGCTCTTGGATTAGATGAATCAATCAAGGCTTTTTATGCTTGTAATCAGAGTAAAGATTCCGAACAGTTAATTGAAAACTACGTGACGGATTACCGTCTTCCTGAAGGAATCCTTCGAAATCTTCAAGTGGATGGCCAAGTATACCAAGTGCCAATGGTGACAGAAGAACCTTCTGTGATTGCGGCTGCAAATAATGGTGCTTCCATCACTAACCTAGGAAGTGCTTTTATAACTACCCAAGTTGGCGAGCCTGTTTTGGGTGGGCAAATTCTATTTGATCATGTAGATTATGAAGAGTTGAATCGTTTTGTGGTTGATCATGTCGACGATATTTTCCAAGCTGCTAAAGAGGCTAAACCTTCGATGGTTTCGCGCGGTGATGGATTAGAGGCTGTTCAATTGGAAGATTTGACGGACCATCGTGCTGTTTTAAACCTAACGGTAAAGACTGGTAAGGCGATGGGCGCAAACGCCATGAACACGATTTTAGAGGCTGTAAAGATGCTCTTTTCTTCCTATGAGAAAAACATCGTCGGCGCCATTCTCACAAACGCCGGACACGACGCCGTTGTATCGGTCGAAACCAAACTTCCCGTGGCCGCTGTTGGTGGTTTAGAAGCAGCAAAAAAGATAAGCGCGCTTTCGACTTTTGGCCAAGTAAGCCCTGATCGTGCCGTGACGGAGAACAAAGGAATCTTTAACGGTTTAGCGGCCGTTGTCCTTGCGACCGGAAACGATTACCGCGCCGTCGAAGCAGCCGGCCATGCTTACGCTTCACGCGACGGGAAGTACCGTTCACTTTCAAAGTGGATGGTTGACGAAACGGCCGAAACGTTGGTTGGAAAAATTGAAATGCCTTTAAACATCGGTGTTCTTGGTGGGGCGATTGCTGCTCTGCCAACGGCCAAAAAGAACCTTGAACTGTTGGGGAATCCGACGGTGGAAGAACTGAAAAGCGTCATGCTCGCCACGGGATTAGCAAACAATTTGGCCGCTTTGAAGGCCGTCTCAGGTCGAGGCATTCAAGCCGGACACATGAAGATGCAAGCAAGAACACTAGCGGTTCAAGCAGGGGCTTCAGGGGCTGATATACAAACCGTTGCGAATCGCTTAATTAAGAGCCCGCGTATTGATCAAAAAACGGCAGAAGACATTTTAGGAGCGATTGAAAATGACACCCAAAATTGAAACTTTATTAGAGCAAGTGAATCAAACTTTCCCTGGAACTGTTATGGTTCGAGTTGGAAATGAAGAAGACAAAACGATGCGTTTGGACCGGGCAAAGCAGTCAAGTTTGGCTGATCGTTTGCTAGTTGAAGTGCCGGATAAGACCGAAGCAGACTTCGTTATCGGGGACGAACTTGTTCGTTTGCTTTTGTCATTGAACGGTATCGTGCCACAAATTTTCTTCGGTTTAACTTTTGAAGACGAAGGGTTGGACGCGCAGTTGGTTAACATCGCGACGCGTTTGCACCGTTCGGTTCTTCACGCCATCTCATTTAATGAATTGGCAAAGCAGGGACTGATGACTGAAAGTGCCGCCAATGCTTACCAAGCGGGTATCGATGACGAATTGGATCCAGAAGAAGACGATGTTGATAAGCAACACCTCTTCCGTATCCTAACGATGCTTGACGCTGCCGTCTTTACGACGACCATGAAGAAGCATGGCTTAAAGGATCTAGCTAAGAAAATGGATAGCCAGAATCAAAAGACTTATCCAAAAGCTTTTGCAGCTGCAAAAGCCTTGGCTGATCCCATCGTATCCGCAGACCTGAAGGATTCACGTTCCATTCGAAAGGCTGTTGTTCGAGTGTTTGCTGGACTCGATGAAATCCTCGTGAAGGCAGAATTGCCAGTTGTTAACGCAAAGCAGTATGTCACGTTGACTCCTGTATTATCAGAACGTCAGTTGAACGGTCCCGTGAAGAATCTCTTTGAGGTCTTCCACTCTGAAATGAATGATTTTGCCTCTAAGGAAAAGGCCTACGTTGGGTTGGGAAAGCAAGATCAGCAAAACACCTTCGTTATCGCGCCACCGAAGAACCCGGACGACCGTCCACAGTTCTTCAAGGAACTCTACGAACTTCCTGTCCGAGAATTACTTGAAAAGTTGGCGTTGCCATACATTTTGCGGAAGTAAGGAATGAGGAGGGAATTAATGGTTGTCGAGCAAAGCGTACAAGAAGCCTTTGACAAGGCGAAAAACATTGTCTTTTTGACTGGAGCGGGGGTTTCAACGCTTTCCGGTATCCCGGACTATCGTTCGAAAACTGGGGTCTATCAAGGCCTGGACTACGCGCCAGAATACTTGTTGTCAGATCAAGCTTTTGATCAGATTCCTGAGATTCAGTACGATTTTATGCAAAAAAACCTGTATTTCCCTGAAGCAAAGGCAAATGTTGTCCACAAAAAAATGGCCGCGTTTGCCAAGTCTGGACGGGCCAAAGTTATCACACAAAACATCGATGACTTAGACGTCCAAGCTGGTTTAAATGATGATCAGTTGATTCGTTTTCACGGTTCCTTATACAATCTCTACACGCCAAAGGATGGCAAAAAAGAGACGTTAGCTGAGTATCAACACTCCTTATACCGCGATGCTGACGGTGCTAAAATCCGTCCCGCCATTACCTTCTACGGGGAAATGCCATTCCGTGTGGATGAGGCCATTCAATGGATGCGACAGTCTGATTTAGTTTGTGTCGTCGGGACCTCTTTCAAGGTTTACCCGTTTGCTGGTTTGCTTGAATACGCCAATCCATCCGTGCCCGTTTTCTCCGTTAACAAAGTCGAATTGGATTCGCTTTCAGGAGTCGAACAAATCGTCACGGACGCCGGTGACTTCTTCAGTGAATTAAAAAATTAAGCCGAAAGGCTTTTTTTTATTTAGAAAAAAGGTATGATACAAAAAGGAGGAAGAAAACATGTCGAAACAAGAAGAGAAGTCTCATTCACAAGACTCCTCAACAAGAAGTAGAGCTGAAGAAGGGCACGAACACGTGCATCAAACCGGACAAATGGCACAACGGCCATACTTGGTGGGGATTTCCTTGAACCTCATCTTCGTTTTGTCCGAGCTGGTCTTTTCGAAGTTGGCGAATTCAACCGCATTGTTCGCCGATGCCTTCCACAACTTATCAGACGTTTTGTCACTCGTCATCGCTTGGTTAGCCGTTTTAGTTTTCGGGATTCAAGCCACAAAAAACAAGACGTATGGTTGGCATAATGTCTCAATCTTGGCATCCATTTTCAATACGGTTTTACTGATTTTTGCAGTTGGAACAATCTTTGTCGAAGGTTTCCACAACCTGTTTAACCCGGGAGACGTCCAGACGAACGGTATGATGATTACCATCGTTGCTACGATTGGTATCTTTGTTAACCTATCCACGGCCGCTTTGTTTAAGGCGTCCGGTGTTCCAGACGAACACGGGCACCACCATGATCAGGACTTAAACGCGAAGACGGCATACTTGCACTTGCTGTCAGATGCTGCCGTTTCAATCGGTGTGATTATCGCTGGTTGGTTGATCAAGATGACGGGCATTCAAATCATTGATCCAATCGTATCCTTGATTATTGGTGTGGTCATTATCTTATCAGCATGGCCCGTCATGAAGGAAACGGTCACGCTTGCCATCAACGGCGTGCCTGATGCCATCGATGCGGATGCCATTTATAACTATTTGGCAACAAAGACCGGTGTCATCGCCCTTCACGATTTGCATATCTGGCCGTTGTCCACAACTGAAACGGCGCTGACCGTTCACCTGACTTTTGAAAAGGATGTCTTGAATCAAGCTCACGGACAAAAGTTATTAGACGAAATCGAAAACACGCTGAAGAATGATTTTGAGATTAACCACGTCACCATTCAAGTTGAAGCAGAAAAAAACAATGAAAATTGTAATGCTATTTAACCATAATAAATACGAATAAATATCATTTGTTTAGAATGGTTCTGGTTTTAGTTCAAATATTTAAAAAATAAATTAAATTAAGATTAAATCATAAAAAAGGCTTGGTCGTTGCTACCAAGCCTTTTTGCTTTAAAAGTTAGACAAAACATGTAATTTGTTACAAAAATAACGCTTGACCTCCGAAAATCCTCGTGTAATATTGAGAATAGACTTAGGAAGAGCCATTGAGTTAAGTAGCTTTCATAAGCTTTCAACAACCAAGTTGAATGAAATCCTTTATGAAAATTATTTAGCGTTGTAAAGAGTGTACTTTTCTAGATTAGAATAATCGAGCAATTGGTTAGGGATTCGTCCGGCCTTTTTTGCTTGAGAACTTTTTTATGCGTATTTTTTCAATCGGCCTCCTGAGGAGAAATCCCAAAGGAGACATAGTTATGGACAATTCCATGAACGAAAAGAGCCACCGCTCATTGATTGAGCACACGGGTGGTAAGTCACTTGAAGAAGTGAACGGAAGTATCGAAGTGCCAAAGAACGCGTCATTCTGGCGTCGTCTCTTTGCCTTCTCAGGACCAGGGGCCTTGGTTGCCGTTGGTTACATGGATCCAGGTAACTGGGTTACATCAATTGCCGGTGGTGCTGGATACCACTACTTGTTGCTTTCAATCATCTTGATCTCATCATTGATCGCCATGCTTTTGCAGTACATGGCTGGAAAGCTTGGTATTGTTAAGCAAGAAGATTTGGCCCAAGCAACGGGTAACCGTACGAACAAGTTCGGACGTTACGCACTCTGGATCATGACTGAATTAGCTTTGATTGCAACGGATATCGCGGAAGTTGTCGGTGGTGCCATTGCCTTGTCATTGCTTTTCGGTTGGCCATTGTTGGTCACGGTCTTCTTGACTGCCTTCGACGTTATCATCCTTCTTCTTTTGATGAAGTTCGGATTCCGTAAGATCGAAGCAATCGTTATGACCTTTATCATCACCATCTTGGTTGTCTTTGTTTACTTGACAATTTTGTCAAAGCCTGACTGGGCAGCTGTGATGGGTAACTACGTACCTCGTCCACAAACGATGTCATTGAAGGCTGCAGAAGGTTTGGACAACCCATTGTTCTTGACTGCTGGTATCATTGGTGCCACGGTTATGCCTCACAACCTTTACTTGCACTCATCAATTGCACAAACTCGTAAGGTTAACCATGACAATCCTGCAGAAGTGAAGGAAGCCGTTAAGTTGATGACTTGGGATTCAAACATCCAATTGACTTTGGCCTTCTTCATCAACTCAATGTTGTTGATTGTTGGTGCTGCTTTGTTCTTCGGTCACGCCCAAGAATTGTCAGGATTCCACCAATTGTACGACGCATTGAACGACAAGAACATTGCTGGAGCAATCGCTTCACCTGTATTGTCAACGTTGTTCGCCGTTGCTTTGTTAGCTTCTGGTCAGAACTCAACGATCACTGGTACGCTTACCGGTGAAATCATCATGGAAGGTTTCTTGCACTTCCGTATCCCAATGTGGCTTCGTCGTGTGATTACTCGTGGTATCGCTATCACGCCAGTTTTGATCATCGCGATTATCTATGGTGGTAACGAAGCACAAATGGATGACTTGATTGAATCAACTCAGGTATTCTTGTCAATTGCCTTGCCATTCTCAATGGCACCATTGATTTACTTTACTTCATCTAAGGAGATTATGGGTCCTTACGCTAACTCAGCATGGGTTAAGTGGGCTGGATGGTTGTCATTCGTTGCATTGACTTTGATCAACGTATTCCTTATTTGGAACACCTTCGCAGGATAAGAAAGTAATTAGGAGGCTATCATGGCTGAATTGAAATTAAACGTAACACCAAAGCAGTTTAAGACTATTTTGGTCGGTGTTGATGAATCTGAACAAGGTTACAACGCCTTGGCAAACGCCATTCACCAAGCTCGCGAAGACGACTCAAAGTTGATTATCGCTTCTATCTTGGAAATGGGTGACTTGTCAGCTATCTCAGCATTGCACCTTGATGTCATCAAGGAAAAGCGTGTTGAAATCGAAAAGAACTTGAACAAGTACAAGGCTTACGCTGAAGAACAAGGCGTTAAGCAAGTTGAAACTGTGTTTGACGACAGCGTTAAGGCTGGAGAAGCATTGGTTGAAAACATTGCGCCTGAAGTGAACGCTGACCTTATCGTTGTTGGTGCTCACTCACGTGAAGGCTTCTGGGGTTCAATCGGATCACAAGCTGCTTACATTGCACGTAACGCAAAGATTTCTGTATTGGTTGTTCAAGACTAATTTAGATTTAAGAAAGTACCGGACATTGTCCGGTATTTTTTTTATTTAAAAAAACTAACGAAATTTAGAATGCAACTATACAACTTTGTGAATATTTTGCTATAATAAAAATATGGATAAAGTTACAAGAGCAGAATTAGTACAATTGTTTAAGATTTTGGCATCAGAGAAACGGCTCGCAATCTTAGATAAGTTGTCAAATAGGGCCTACACAGTGAATGAGCTTGGGGAAGAACTGCAGATTGAGCAGTCTGTTTTGTCGCACCAATTGCGTCGTTTGCGTGATGAACAGGTGGTTCAGATTGAAAAAACGGGGCGCCAAGTGCATTACATGTTAAAGGATGAACATCTTTCAGACTTGTTAGACAGTGCCATGGACCACGGGAAGCACGTGACCAGGCAACCAATCTAGGGTTATTTTTGCCACCGCAAATTAATTAAACAATTTCTCGGTATGTTGTTGACAGGGACGGTCGTCCTTGGTATATTTATATAGTTGAAAAAAACAACATGCCTGCCCTTGTGGCGGAATTGGCAGACGCGCTGGACTCAAAATCCAGTGGTGGCAACACCGTGTGGGTTCGACTCCCACCGAGGGCATTCATGAGAGAACGACTCTGGTAGTCGTTTTTTTTATTGCAAAAAAAGAGGACTTCGATTGATTTCGAAGTCCTCTTTTCTTTTTATATGTTAATTGATCTTTGAAGCACCTGTGTTGTAGTCAATTTGAACACCGGGTTGAACGTTGAAAATCCAGTAGTTCAAATCAAGCGTTTGACCGTTGTCTTCAACTGATTTCGCCATGTAGTGCACGCCGCGAGGTACGAGTTCGTTGCCGTTATAAACGGGCGTTACTTGGCCGCGAATGGTGATGTTTGGGTGTTCCTTTAGCGCATAGCGAATGTCGTCTTCCGGAACAAGTTGACCAGGGTAGGCATTTTCGACACGCGTCCCAGTCGTCATGTTTTCCGTCACCATCGTCGGCATACCGAAGAACTGGTAACCAACAATGTGGGACTTATTCCACAACGCTTGTTCGCTTCCACCTAGTTTCACGCGTGGGTTTGAGTGCGTTCCGCCGACCCAGGCTGTTCCGTTGAAGTGGTCGCCTTGATTCCAGCCGGATGGTCGGACGTTCTTACCGATTTGGCTCGGACGCTTTGTGACCTTGTCCATGGCTTTCTTAGAGGCAAGGAAGTTTCCTTGTTGCGAACGGCCAAGTTCGTCTAAGGGCGATAGGGCGAGGCCGTCTGTAGGGTTTAACTTGCTTCCGTTACCGGGGAAAGTCTGGTGCAGTTCAGCATCTGAGAAAGTGGCCTTGTTGTCGTTCAGGTGAACGATGTCACCATCGAGTGTTCCGTCCCAATTGATGTTTAGGAGTTCTTGGTCGGAAGAAGAAACGGTTTGCACGTTGGTCCGTTTCTTATCTGCCTTTTGGTTTTGCTTCCAAACCTTTTCTTGGTTTGCTTGGTTATTTCCTTTTTGGCCGTTGTCAGGTGACGTAAAGTGTTGAAACGACAAAACCGCCACCATGACGATGAGTACGGTGACGGTTGCGCTAAAACTACGTTGCCGGGCTTTCTTACTATAATTTCTAGCCATTAGAAAGACATTGCTCCTAAGAATTTCTTGATGCGTTCGTTGTCAGAGTGGAAGAAACCTTCTGTTTCACCTGCGTATCCGACCTTACCGCCGTCGATAAAGACAACTTGGTCAGCGACTTGCTCGGCGAAGGCCATGTTGTGCGTGACCACAACCATGGACGTATCCTTCTTAGCCAAGTCCTTCAAGACGCGGAGGACTTGTGCCTCCAATTCAGGATCTAAGGCTGAAGTTGGTTCATCCAAGAGTAAGTACTTTGGTTGCATTGCCAAGGCACGGAGGATGGCCACACGCTGTTGTTGCCCACCAGACAATTGGTATGGATAACGATCAGCAAGCTCTTCCATGTCGAACTGCTTCAAGAGGTCAAAGGCTTGCTGCTCAGCGTCCTGCTTTGACTTCTTTTGAACCTTCACCGGTCCTTCAGTTAAGTTATGCAAAACGTTTAGATGCGTAAACAAGGCTTTTTCCTGGAAGACCGTTGCCGTCTTTTGGCGCAGTTCCAAAACTTCCTGGTTCGACAGGGACTTTTCAAAATCCACCGTCAAATCATCGATTTGAAGTTGTCCGGATGTGGGGTGCTCCAAGAGGTTAAGGGCCCAGAGTAACGTGGATTTACCAGAACCAGAAGGACCGACGATCGCCGTCGTTTCTTCCGCCTTGAAAGTCACGCTTACGTCGTCCAAGGCCTTTTTATCAGGATATTGCTTCACTAAGTTTTTAACTGAGATCATTGGGCGAACCTCGATGTGTACTTTTCTAGGTAGTGTTGTCCGATTGATAGGATAGTCGTGAAGAAGGCGTAGACCATGGCGACTAAGACGTACATGGACAAAACCTTGTAGTTGGCAGCGGCAATCTGCTGTGAGAGGTAGAAAATCTCAACAATCGTGATGACGGATGCCAATGACGTGTCCTTCAACAAACCAATCAATGAGTTGGACAACGGCGGGATGGAGATGCGGGCTGCCTGTGGCAAGACCACGTTCCAGTATACTTGTGCGCGGGTCATTCCGAGTGATTCAGCGGCTTGCTTTTGCACTTCTGGAACGGAGTTGATGGAAGCGCGAATCGTTTCGGAGGCATAGGCTCCGGTGTTCAATGAGAACACGGTGATGGCTGATACCCAAGCAGATTGGAAAAAGGCGATGTGTGCGTTTGGCAATCCGTAGAACACGATGAAGAGTTGGACCAACAACGGTGTTGAACGGAAGAACCAGACGTAGACGTTTGCAATCCACTTCATGATTTGCAAGAAGGCGGCCGCCCACTCGTTTTGTGGCAACTTGGCCACGCGAATGAGGGCTGTCATCGAAGCAAAAATCAATCCGAAGAAGAATGAGATGGCTGCGAGTGGCAGCGTGTATTTGATTGCGGTGATGAATAGTTCCGGCAGGTACTTAACTGCCAGGTCGAAAAATTCTGTCATGTTGTTTTCCTATATAAAAGTCAGAAGAAGACCGGGCTGATTATTCCTTCGTCAAATCCTTGTTGAAGTACTTCTTTGAAAGCTTTGAAAGCGTGCCATCTTCACGGAGTTCCTTCATTGCCTTATTGATCTTCTTTTGAAGTTCAGCGTTATCCTTGTTCATCAAAACACCATCAGGCGTTGAACCCATTTCCTTTGAGACGTCAACGGCTTCGACGTTGGCGTCAGGGTTTGATTGCTTCCAGTTTTCAAATGAACCAAGATCGTTCAACGTTCCATCGGCACGGTTTGTTGTAATCAAGTTCATTGATTCGATGATTCCAGCAACGGCCTTGATGTTAGCACCCTCGGCCTTGGCGCGCTTTCCATAGTTTGACGTAACGGACTGGGCCATCGTCTTGCCCTTGATGTCTGACAAATTGTTCAATGACGTGTCGCCCGTACGCTTGATCAAAGCGGCGCGTGGGTAAAGGTAAGCCGTTGACATGCGGTAGTTTGCTTCACGTTCCTTTGAAATACCGATGTTGTTAATCACGGCATCGTAACGCTTTGAGTTCAAACCTGCGATCAATGAATCCCACTTGGTTTGGACGAATTCCGTTTTCATGTTCATCTTCTTACCGAGCGCTTCGGCGATTTCAACTTCGAATCCGGTTAACTTTCCTTTGTCATCGTGGAAGGAGAAGGGAGCGTATGTTCCTTCAACACCAACCGTCAGCGTATTCTTCTTGATGGTCATGCCGTTATCCTTTGATCCGGCAAACTTATTGAAACCGACGATTCCTGCGATGATAACGGCCAAGCCGGCCAAGATAATGATGATCTTCTTATTCATTTTTTTGCTCCTAATGCAATTTAATTATTTTCTACTATTGATTAACTGTTCAACTGTTTGAGCCTATAGAAAAAGCCACCCATGGTCTCGAAAAAGACAGAGACCGAGGGTGGCTTTTAACCTATGAACGCCACCCTAAAAAAGCGGTGGGCAACAGCAAACCGTGAAAGTCAAAGCGATTTGGTTGTGAAAGTTAGTGTTTGCGTTCATAGTTGCCTCCTTATATTCTTTCTCAAGTGTACCGGTGGGGTATTTTTTTGTCAATAAAATCCCTTAAAAATTCGATGGCATGGGCGATAATGGCTTTACATTCTGTTTATTAAATAAAACCGGTATTGTTGCTTTATTGAACAAAAGGCGAAAAATTGTTGGCTGGTACGGGTCAGACTTTTACATATGAAGGCAAGTGGTTAGGAGGACGGCATTTTGCTATAATGAAAGGCGGTATCGGCACATTTGCCAGAAAGGGACTCATATGTCAGAAAACAAGAACTTTTACATTACGACCCCCATCTACTACCCATCTGGGAAGTTGCAATTGGGAAACACTTTCACGACGGTTTTGGCTGACGCCGCTGCGCGTTACCACCGTTTGTTAGGTGAAGACGTCTTTTTCCTCACGGGAACGGACGAACACGGTGAAAAGATTCAAAAGAAAGCTGCTGCCACTGGGCAGAGCGAAAAGGAATACTTGGACAAGATGGCCAAGGATATCAAGGACCTCTGGTCTTTGATGGATATTTCTTACGACAAGTTTATTCGGACGACGGATAAGCAGCACGAAGAAGCCGTTCAAAAGATTTTCCAAAAGCTCTTGGACCAAGGCGATATCTACAAGGGGCAGTACGAAGGTTGGTACTCGGTTTCCGACGAAGAATACTTCACGGAATCACAGTTGGCCGAAGTTTACCGCGACGCTGACGGTAACATGACGGGTGGTAAGGCGCCATCTGGTCACGAAGTGGAGAAGATTCAAGAAGAGACATACTTCTTCAAGATGTCTAAGTACGCGGACTGGTTGGTCGACTACTACAAGTCACACCCTGATTTCGTTCAACCTGAATCACGAATGAACGAAATGCTTCAAAACTTCATCTTGCCTGGTTTGGAAGACTTGGCCGTGACCCGTACGTCATTTGACTGGGGTGTTCCTGTACCGGGTGATCCAAAGCACGTCATCTACGTTTGGATCGATGCCTTGGCCAACTATATTACGGCCTTGGGTTACGGTTCAGACAACGACGATTTGCTCCAGAAGTTCTGGCCAGCCTCCGTTCAATTGGTTGGTAAGGAAATCGTTCGTTTCCACATCATCTATTGGCCAATCATGCTCCACGCCCTTGGTTTGGACATGCCAAAAGAAATCATCGGACACGGCTGGCTCGTCATGAAGGACGGTAAGATGTCCAAGTCAAAGGGAAATGTGATTTACCCTGAAGACTTGACGTCACGCTATGGTTTGGATGCGGTCCGTTACTACTTGCTCCGTGCCATGCCATTTGGAAACGACGGTGTCTTCTCACCAGAAGACTTCGTTTCCCGTGTGAACTATGACTTGGCAAACGACCTTGGTAACTTGTTGAACCGAACGGTTGCCATGATTAACAAGTACGAAGGCGGAACTGTCCCAGCCTTTACTTCAGACGTGACTGAATTCGATTCTTCATTGGAAGAGTTGGTTGCCGAACAAATCGCTGTTTACGAAGAAAACATGCAGGGGGTTCATACCGCTGACGCACTTGAAGCCGTTTGGTCAATCGTTCGCCGTGCTAACAAGTACATCGACGAAACAGAACCTTGGGTTTTGGCAAAGTCTGCGGGCGAAAACGCCGACGCCAAAGAAGCTTTGGCATCTGTAATGGCCCACTTGGCCGCAACTTTGCGCGTCGTTGGGGCTTTGCTTCAGCCTGTCATGGTTGAAACGCCAAAGCAAATCTTCGAACAACTCGGTTTGGAAGAACCAGAATCCGGTGTTGATTTGAATGATCTTTCAATGGCTGCTTTGCCAGCCGGCGGAACCGTCGTTAAGAAGGGAACGCCAATCTTCCCACGCTTGGATGTGGAAGAAGAAGTCGCCTTCATCGCCTCATTGGTATCAAAGGATACGAAGGGTAAGGGACGCGCCGCAAAGGAAGCAAAGAAGAACGAAGCCCAGAAGAAGGATAACGAGATGACAGAAGAAGCAACACACAAGGCGTTGATCGAATACGACGACTTCGACAAGGTTGAAATTTTGGCAGCTAAGATTACGGCGGCTGAATTGCTTCCTAAGTCAAAGAAGCTCGTGAAGTTTACGTTGGATGATGGCTCAGAAAAGCCACGCCAAATTCTTTCTGGAATTCGAAAGTGGTATCCAGAACCAGAAGTTCTTGTTGGAAAGACGGTTGCTATCGTTGCCAACATGGCCCCACGTAAGATGGCCGGAGAACTCTCTGAAGGAATGGTTTTGTCAGCTGAAAAGAACGGCATCGTCACGGTGACGGTTTTGCCAGAAGCTGTTGAACCTGGTTCAGGAATCGAATAATTGAGTTAAATAAAAAGGCTAGCGCTTTCGGCGCTAGCCTTTTTTATGTCGATAAAACTTCGTTTTACTGCAAGTTATCCAAAGCTGAGTAACCAATTGATGGGAAGATGGTGACCAAACGCTTAATCTGCTTTTGTGTATAACCAAATTCAATGGCTGGCAACAAGGCGTTTACAACGTCTTCTGCCTTATCGGATAATTCGATAACACCGACCAGTTGACCGTCCTTATTATAAATCAACGAACGCTTACCAGTCTTTTCGAAGTCAACCAAACGGTACCAGTCGTCCATGACGTTTTGTTCAACGATGGTGTACTTATCTTCGTTAGCCTTCGCTTCTTCCAAAGTGATACCAGCCTGGGCTAAACGAGGCGTGGTAAAGACAGTCGTTGCGATAGCAGGGTAGTTGATTTCAGCGTTATCGTTACCCAAAATGTGGTCAGCCACATACTGAGACTCGAAGGTGGCCGTTGGCGTCAACTTTGGCTGGTCCTTCTTAACCACGTCACCCGTTGCATAGATGTTTGGCTTTGTTGTTTGGAGATAACCGTTCACGACGATTCCCTGTTCGTCAAAGTCAATGCCGAGGCCTTCTAATCCAAGATTTTTCGTGTTTGGAACGCGGCCGGTCGCATCCAAGATGTAATTAGCGGGGTATGAACCGGTGCTTGCGCTTACCGTATAACCGGCGCCGTTTTGTTCGACACCCTGAACATCGGCATTCTTAATGAAGAGCACGCCTTGATCAGCCAGTGCCTTGACCAACTCATTGGTATAATCTCGGTCAAAGCCTTTCAAAGCTTGGTCGCCCTTCATGATAACCGTGACCTTCGAACCAGCCGCCTGCATGATGGAAGCGGCTTCTAAAGCGATGTAACCAGCACCGATGATGACCATTCTGTCAGGTACGTGGTTAATGGATAAGAAATCCTTTGAGTCGTGGAGGTACTCTTTTCCGGGAATATCCAATCGGTGAGAATGTTGACCAGTTGCGATGACGAATTGATCGGCTGTGACCGTCTTACCATCGACCGTTACTGTGTGCTCATCTTTAAATGAAGCGTGTCCGAAGATGAAGTGGATTCCCGCTTCTTCCATGCCGGACTGAATGGCACCGGGGAACATGTTCACGATTTCTTGTTTCCGTGCCATGGCCTTTTCCCAGTCAATGTAGGCGTCACCGGCGATGACACCGTCGGATTGCTTGACTGTCTGCGTGAGCTTGGCCGGTGCTTCCAAAATAACCTTGGCGTTGCAGCCCCAGTTTGGACAGGTTCCACCAACTTTGTCTTCTTCGATGAAAGCAACGGACTTACCAGCGGCAGTTAAAGCAGGCGCCCCATCAAAGGCACCGTGACCGGCACCGATGAAAATGACATCGTAATCGTATTGTGTTGACATGTTCTTCCTCCTTGTTTATTCAGTTCAATTATCACACACAATTGTAAGAAAACCAAAAACGTTAAAAAATTAAAAATAAAAAGCGACGTCTTCGTCGCTTTTTCCATACTCACTTTTGGTACTGATTGATTGCTTTTAATAAGAAGAAAGCCACCAAGGCACCGGCAATCCCTTGAATGGTGTTTGTTGGAATCGAAGCAATCCCGGCCGGCCAATTATATAGGAAGGAACCGGCTAATGTGTAACCCAACAGCATGATCATAATGGAAAGAACGGCGAAAAGGATTTTTTTACTTGTCTTTCCTTTAACAGCGATTCCAGCAATGTAACCTTCAAGTCCGTGAATTAAAAAGGAGAAGAGAAGCCACTGCGGATAGCCGGCTAACAAATCCAAGAGGGCGCCGGATAAAGCACCGACAATAAAACCGGACTTTCGACCGTAAGAGAGACCGGCAAAAAGAACACCGGCTTCCACGAGGTTGATGAAACCGGACGTGGCGGGGACGGGGATGTGAATGAAATAAGAGATGGCCACGTTTAGGGCAACGAGAACGGCGATAGTCGTAATTCTTCTGCTCGATTGATCCGTCATTTTCCCTCCAAATAAGAATATAAAAAATATTTTTTCTTCTAATTGTTTATCAGTTTACCATGATTACGACTAAATGGGACTGTATCAATAAAAATGGTACGGTTTTCTTTGTGATAAAAAATGACAGTCAGGCTACACTGATAGGAGCGCATTTGTGTTATAATGTTTGTGTTGACTTAGGTCAAAAAATTAATTGGAGGTCTACACACATGACTGTGAAGATTGGTATTAACGGATTCGGTCGTATTGGTCGTTTGGCATTCCGTCGTATTTTGGAATTGGGTGACTCAGCAGCTGATGTTGAAGTCGCAGCCATCAACGATTTGACGTCTCCATCAATGTTGGCATACTTGTTGAAGTATGACTCAACGCACGGAACTTTGAACGCCGAAGTTTCTGCTGATGAAACTGGAATCATCGTTAACGGTAAGCACTACACTGTTTACGCAGAACGCGATGCAAAGAACATTCCTTGGGTTAAGAACGACGGTGTTGAATACGTATTGGAAGCTACTGGTTTCTATACTTCAGCCGAAAAGTCACAAGCCCACTTGGATGCAGGTGCTAAGAAGGTTTTGATCTCAGCCCCAGCCGGTGATGTTCCTACTGTTGTTTACGGTGTTAACCAAGACATCTTGAAGGCAGACGACAAGATCGTTTCTGCTGGTTCATGTACGACACAGTCATTGGCCCCAATGGCTCGTGTATTGCAAGACCAATTCGGTGTTCAAGTTGCAACGATGACGACTATCCACGCATTTACTTCAACGCAAATGATCTTGGATGGACCAAAGTCAAAGAAGTTCCGTTCAAACCGTACGGCTTCAGTTAACACGATTCCTCACTCAACTGGTGCTGCTAAGGCCATCGGTCTTGTTGTCCCAGAATTGAGCGGTAAGATTGACGGACACGCACAACGTGTTGGTGTTGTTGACGGATCTGTTACTGAATTGACTTCAGTATTGGACAAGAACGTTACTGCTGAAGAAATCAACGCTGCTATGAAGGCTGCATCATCAGACTCATTCGGTTACAACGAAGATGAAATCGTTTCATCAGATGTTATCGGTGACACTCACGGTGCTACTTTCGATGCAACCCAAACGCAAATCGTCCAAGCTGGCGACAAGCAATTGGTTAAGACGGTTTCATGGTACGATAACGAATACGGATTTACTTCAAACATGATCCGTACGTTGTTGCACTTCGCAAACGTATAATCATTAATCAAAAGAGTAGCTTCGGCTGCTCTTTTTTTTGTGTCTTTTTCATTTCCAATACACTCGAAATAAAGCGATTTATTTTTAAATAAATTAGAAACATTCGAAACAAAAGTGTTATAATAAGTGTTGAAGAAAAGAAAGGAGGCAACGAATGCTATACAACAATCGTTTACAGAATAATTTAAATAGTGAGAAAGTGCAGCTTATTGGTAAGAAGTGGGCGGTTGCCTCCTTAGCTAGTTTGATGATTCTTGGCGGTTCTGGATTTGGAATTGCTCCTAGCACGGTTCACGCTGATACTCAAAGCGTTGCTGGACAAACGACTACTGTTCAAGATGACAATGAATCACTTAATCCAGCACAGGGTATTCCAAGTGGCTACTCAAGGAGTGATTTCTACAAAACATACCAACGTGTGATCCACTTTAAGGATGCCGAAAATCCAAATGGCCCCGATGTCGCACAACCAGTTGTACAAAAGATGAATTTGGTTCGTTGGGCAACTTACGATAAGACAACACAGAAAGTTATTAATTGGGGTACGTTGTCTCGTGAAGACCAAGGTGAGCCTGTTGCTGATACCGGCTCCTTTGACGAAGTGACTGTTCCGGACTTAACCAACGAAAATTTGGTTAATCCAAGCGTTACGAAAGTAAATGAAGAAGACATTAAAACTTCTGACATCGCCTTTGATGCACCTGACGAGCAAGTTAACGTCATGTACCAGCACAAGAATCGTGCCGTAACTCCTGCTGACAAGGCAGAGACGACACGCGACGTGACGCGTACGATTCACCTGGTAGACGGTGACAAGAATAACGCTTCACTCGGGGATGTGACACAAACGGTTACCTTCCAACGCGAAGCAAAGTACTTTGATGAAAAGACGAATCAAGTGGTTTATGGAGACTGGACAGTGAAGTCTGGTAACGCGGATTGGGCTGCCTTCACGGCGCCTGATAAGACCGCTGAAGGATTTAAGGCAAATCCTGATAACGGACAAATTGCAGAGCAGGCAGTTAACGTTGATACCAAGAATGATAGTCAAACGGTTATCTACCACCATGCAGGACCGGTAAACCCCGTTAACCCCGTTAACCCCGTTAACCCTGTAAACCCTGTAAACCCAGTCAATCCTGTAAATCCAGTTAATCCTGTAAACCCGGTCAATCCTGTTGATCCTAAGGGTCATGACGTTCTTCCAAGTACCGCTTTTAATGGTGAACAGCAGGCTGGCACATCAACTGCACAGGCAAACGAATCAAAGCGTGCTGGTAGTCAATTGACTTTGCCAAACACGTCAAAGAACGTTAAGACTTCGTTGCCATTCGTTCTCGCTGCTGCAGGTTTGGTGAGCGCTTTTGCACTGGCAATTCTTACTAAGAAGAACCACTAATTTTAAATAAAAGAGCAGCTTCGGCTGCTCTTTTTTTCTTTTTCGCATCGATTCTTGTTGAAAAAATCAAAAGAAAAAAGGCTCTTCCCCATTTTATTAGAAACATTTTAAATTGAAAGAGCTATAATAAAAACGAGTAGAGATGAAAGGGGGGGCAACGGATGCGTCAAAACAATCGTTTCCTTAAGGATGTTACTAAAAAGAAAATTTTCGAAGGGCTGAAGGCGACATGGGCCGTTTTAGCTTTCGTTTTATTGGTTCTGGCCGGCGGTATTGCCGTTCACGCCACGATGAAAGGGAAAGTGGTTAGCCACACAAAGATGATGGTTAACGCGGGAACGAGTCCGGTTGTTAAAAATCAAGTTGTAACCATCGATCCATCGAAGGGCATTCCGCAGGGTTTGCAGAAAAGTGACTTTTATAAGACTTACACGCGAACCATTCACTTTAAGGATGCTGATAATCCAAACGGTGCTGATGTTGCCACAGCAATTACTCAGTCGATTAATCTAGTTCGTTGGGCGACCTACGATGAAACGGCTCATAAAGTTGATAATTGGGGTGTTTACGCGCTTGAAGAGAACGGAAATCCCGTGGGCGGAACGAGTGCCTTTGACGAAGTGGCCGTTCCTGACTTGAGCAGTAAAAAATTGATTAACCCAAGTATGCAAAAGGTTGAAAAACAAGCGGTTGTTACGAAAGATGTGCAGTTCAACGATCCAGGGGAAACGGTTAACGTTACTTACCAACACCAGACCCGCCCTGTTACACCAGCTGATAATGCGGATACGAAGCGGACAGTTACTCGTACGATTAACTTCGTTGACGGTGATAAGAATAACAGTCCGCTTGGTAGTGTGACACAAAGTGTTCAGTTTGAACGCGATGCTACTGACTTTGATGCATACACTAATCAAATCGTCTACGGTAGTTGGAAGACGACATCGGATGCAAAAGACTGGCCAGCCTTCACAGCGCCTGATAAGACGGCCGATGGATTCAAGAAAGATCCGGAAAACGCCCAGGTTCCTGAACAATCTGTAACGGCTGACTCCAAGAATGAAACGATTACTGTTGTTTACCACCACGATAAGCCAGATAAGCCAGTCGTTCCAGTAAATCCCGTTAATCCTCCTAAGCCCAAACCGGTTAATCCCCCTAAGCCTCAGCCGTTTAATCCCGCAAAGCCTGTCAATCCTGGCACGCCAGCACAACCAAGCAATAATCAAAATAACACGCCATCTGTAGCACCAAGTAAGAACCAATCGACACGGAAAAACGATTACATGACCATGCAAAAGCCACTTACCTTACCAAACACGGGAAGGAAGCGCTTCGTGAAGACTGGATTACTCAGCACATTCATCGTTTTGGTGTTGGTTGGTATCACCTACTTCTTCACAGAGAAGCATCACTAATTGATGCAAAAAGAGCAGCTTCGGCTGCTCTTTTTTTCTGTGCTATACTGACCCATAGAAAGAAAAGGGGATGCTATGCGAGTCGCTTTTATCTCAGACTTACATTTGGATGTGAACCGAATCGACCCAGAAAAAGCGCTGGGCCTTTTTGAAGCTGAGATTAAAAGACAAGCCATCGACGTCCTCATTTTGGCGGGTGACACCTTTAATTCACTTGAGAAAACGTCTGATTTTGTTCAGACGCTGGCTGTAAAAGTCGGACCCGGACCACGCCTTTTTTATCTCGCCGGTAACCATGAGATGGGGAGTGGTGAAAGCTTTGAAACGATTGAAGACTTTGATGATCCACACTACTTGCATAAGAAGTATTTGGACATCGGTTCCCACCGCTTGATTGGTCATAATGGTTGGTACGATTATTCAATGGATAAAAACCAACATACAATAGAAGAAATTGCTTCTTTTAAGAAGAGAAATTGGTATGACCGGCGGATCAAACAGCCGATGACGGACCAAGAAAGAATGGCGCTAGCTATCGCCGAAATGGAAACAATGGTGGAAGAGGCGAAGAAAGCTGGGCAAAAGGTTGTGATGGTCAATCACTTTTCCCCACTTCAGGCATTTGTTGACCAGATTCCTTTCCGTAAAAGTAAAATGACGATTTTAAAAGCCTTCTTGGGTTCCGCTTTTTTGGGACGAGACTTTGTTAAATGGGGTGTGGAAAGTTCGATTTCTGGTCATTTGCATCTACACCCAGAAAAACAACAAGTTGCACAAACAAGCTTTTACAACGTGGCGCTTGGCTATAATCGCAGACGAATCATGGAATGGTCCGGTTCTGACTTTTACCAAGAAGTGACGAAACGAATGCTTATTTTAGACCTATAAAAGCAAAGGAAAGCCTAATATAACAGGCTTTTTTTATTTCCAAGGCGAGATAGTTTGACTATCGAAGTATTTATTGTTAAACTGTTTTTATCCTAATATAACTTTAAGCAATCGATAGTATCGATTAGTGAAAGGACAAGCAATGCCAGTTTTAACAACCACTGAAATCATGGATTTGATTCCAAACCGTTACCCAATCATCTACATGGATTATGTAGAAGAGATGGTACCGGACGAATCAATCGTAGCCGTTAAGAACGTGACGATTAACGAACAGTTCTTCCAAGGACACTTCCCTGGTAACCCTGTGATGCCTGGTGTCTTGATTATCGAATCATTGGCTCAAGCCGCCTCAATCTTGATTTTGTCTTCCCCACAGTTCCGTGGCAAGACGGCATACATGACTGGTATCAACGATGCCAAGTTCAAGAAGATGGTTGTCCCTGGTGACGTTTTGAAGTTGCACGTAACCTTCGGTAAGGTTCGCGAAAACATGGGATCTGTGAATGTAACGGCCAAAGTTGATGGCAAGGTCGCAACGAGTGCGGAGCTAATGTTTGTGGTGGCTCCTGATGAACAAGACTGATCAGACAGTTGAAAAAGTAAATCTGAAAGATGCCAACCAAGCTTTAATCGAGCTTTTGGCAAACATTGTATGGGTCGAGGAGAGTCAGCTCAAAAGCGGGCCTTTCTCGGCTTTGACAGTTAAAGATGTTCATACCATCTACGCGATTTCGATGTATGAGAAGAAGACAGCTTCCCAGGTTGCTAAAGCCGTTCATTTGTCACCGTCAGCAATGACCACGGCAATTGATCGCTTGGTTGAGAAGGGTTACGTTGTGAGAAGGCGTTCCGAAGCTGATCGACGCGTTGTGTATCTTGGCTTAACGCACCATGGACGAGTATTGTTCCGTGCGCACCGAGCCTTTCACCTGAAACTGACAAAAGCAATGTTTACTGGCTTTTCAGATGAAGCAGCTGATATTTTAGAGAAGGCATTACAGAATTTGCGGAAGTACTTGCAGGACTTACTCGCGGATTAAAGAAGACGAGATTATGGAAAAGATGAAAATTGCAGCGACCGCTCGCGAAATTCCAGAGCGTGTTGTTTCAAACGATGACTTAGCAGAATTGATGGAGACCTCTGACGAATGGATCTACCCCCGAACGGGAATCCACAACCGCCACGTTGTCGACAACGAAAACACTTCTGACTTGGCAACCGGCGTTGCAAAGAAGTTGTTAAAAGAAGCCGGTTGGGATGCCAACGACCTCGACTTCATCATTGTTTCCACGATGTCACCGGATGCTTTGTCACCACATACTTCAGCAATTGTTCAAGGAAACATCGGCGCAGAAAATGCCTTTGCCTTCGATTTGAACGCGGCATGTTCCGGATTTGTTTACGGCATGTCCGTTGCCTCATCCTTCATTACTTCTGGCCGCTACCAGAAGGGGATGTTCATCGGAGCCGAAGTTTTGTCAAAGCTTGTCGATTGGAAGGACCGAACGGTTTCTGTTCTCTTCGGAGACGGGGCTGGTGGTGTCTTGCTTCAGTCAACGGACGAAGACAAAGGCCTTCTTGGCGAAGAACTTCAAGCCTTCGGTGACCGCGGTGAAGCCATCTTAACTGGTCGCTTCGCTAACAAGAACGCCTTTGCTGGTGAAATTTCGCCACTTGACCCTTACTTCCACCAGGACGGGCGCGGGGTTTACTCCTTTGCGACCCGGGAAGTGCCAAAGGTCTTGGACAAGGCTTTGGCAAAGGCGGGCGTGGCTGCTGACGATGTTGATTTGTACATCGCACACCAAGCCAACCACCGCATCATTGAATCCATGGCTAAGAACTTCGGGCAGCCAATGGAAAAGTTCCCAACCAACATGGAAGAATACGGAAATACTTCCGCCGCCTCACCGGCTATTCTCTTGGATGAATTGGTTCGAGATGGTAAGGTTAAGCCGGGTATGACGGTTGCCTTTGTTGGTTTTGGTGGCGGACTCGTCATCGGGGCACAAATCTGGAAGGTCTAATCCAGATTTGACTTAAAAAGAGCAAATGCGCATTGCTCGACATGAATAACATTATTAAATTGCGGTGTAGTAGACTGCACCGTAAAAATCTAACGTATTGCAATACGAAATCACCTATAGGAGAACGTGCTCATGACACAAGAAGAAATTTTTGACAAGGTAAAGGAAATTTTGGTTGACCAATTCGATTTGGAAGACTCAGAAGTTTCAATGACGACGAACATGACGGATGACATCGATGCCGATTCATTGGACTTGTTCGAAGTTTTGAACCGTGTGGAAGACGACTTTGACATCAAGTTGGAAGACACGGAAGAAGTTTCAACTGTTGCTGACTTGGTAAACAAGATCAAGGAACAAACTGACAAGAAGTAATCTTCTTTCAAGGCGGCTATGTCGCCGCGTACATAAAAATAAAGGGAAAAGGCAGTAGTATTATGACAATTAAATTGGAAAATCCTATTTTTGATAAGTTGGGGATGAAGTACCCAATCGTCGAAGGTGGAATGACTTGGGCAGGAACCGGTGTGTTGGCAGCCGCCGTTTCTGAAGCTGGTGGACTCGGATTCATCGGTACTGGTTACTGGCACGGAGAAGACGTACGTCGCGAAGTACGTCGTGCCAAGGAATTAACGGACAAGCCTTTCGGTGTGAACGTGATGTTGATGTCACGCCACATCCGCGAAGTCTTCGACGTTATTCTTGAAGAAGGTGTCAAAGTCGTTGCCACGGGAGCCGGTGATCCATCACCATTCTTGGAAGAATTGCACGCCGCCGGCATCGTGGTTATGCCAGTCGTTCCTTCAACTTCACTCGCAAAGATGATGGAACGTAAGGGTGTCGACGCCGTTATCGCAGAAGGAATGGAATCTGGTGGTCACATCGGTCAAATGACGACGATGGCCTTGGTTCCACAAGTTGTGGACGCCGTTAACATTCCTGTTATCGCCGCCGGTGGAATCGCCGACGGACGTGGAGCTGCCGCAGCCTTGGCGCTTGGTGCTTCAGGAATTCAGATGGGAACTCGTTTCTTGACTGCTAAAGAATCTGAAATCCACGAAAACTTCAAGAAGAAGATCTTGAAGGCCCGCGATATCGATACGATTATCACTGGTAACATCTCTGGTTCACGTGCCCGTGTCTTGAAGAACAAGATGGCTAAGGAATACGTGAAGCGCGAAGTTGAAGAACTTCAAAAGCCAGCACCTGATTACGAAACGGTTGAAAAGTTGGAATCTGGTACACTTCGTGCCGCTGTTCAACAAGGAGACAAGGACGGCGGAGCCTTCATGGCCGGTCAAATCTCTGGAATGATCAACGACGAAAAGCCAGTTGCCGAAATCCTTGAAGACATCTGGGCACAAGCAACAGACATCCTTGGAATTCC
Organism: Fructobacillus broussonetiae; assembly: GCF_018437275.1. GTDB lineage: Bacteria > Bacillota > Bacilli > Lactobacillales > Lactobacillaceae > Fructobacillus > Fructobacillus broussonetiae. The sequence goes on along the minus strand of NZ_JAAMFK010000003.1, from coordinate 95,462 downwards.
AAACACAACAAAGTAATAAGGAAGGTTCTATGAAAGTCGGACTTCTATTCAACGGACAAGGTTCACAAAAGGCCGGAATGGGCCAGGACCTGTACGACAATTTGCCAACTTTTAAGGCTTATATCGACAAAGCTTCAGACATTTTAGGCTACGACCTTGTTGCAGTCTTCAACGATGAAGAAAAGATTAGCCAAACAAAGTGGGCACAACCAGCCATCGTCGCCTTTGATGCGGCTTTGGCGGCCTGCTTAGTTGAAGCAGGATTGACGAATGTAGTTGCTGCTTTGGGACTATCGCTTGGGGAATACCCGGCCTTAGTCGCCAACGGCATGCTCACTTTTGACCAAGCAATTGCCTTGGTCAAGGATCGTGGGCAATACATGCAAAAAGTAGGGGACAAAAACCCCGGTAAAATGGTCGCCGTCTTAGACGATAACCAAGACATGATTGTTGAAACAATCACGGACTTGCAGGCCAAGGGCTTGGAAGTCTACCCAGCAAACTTTAATACCTTCGCTCAATTGGTGATTGGTGGAAAAGAAGCAGACGTTGATGCAGCTGTCGAAGCTTTGACAAAAGCGGGCGTAAAGAAACAGGTTCCCTTGCCGGTTTCAGGTGCGTTCCACACCCCATTGCTTACAGAAGCAGCCACAAAGATGGCTTCACGTTTTGAAGGGGAATCCTTTGCGGAAGCAAAGTTCCCCGTTTTCTCAAACACCACCAAGGACGTCTTTTCTAAAGACGCCTTGGCCGACACGCTCGAAAAGCAAATCGTCTCCCCAACCTACTTTGCTCACTGCCTGCAAAACATGGTTGACCTCGGTGTCGATACGCTCATCGAAATCGGACCCGGCGTTACTTTGTCAAAGTTTGCCCGCAAGGTAGCTCCAAAGGAAGTGGCTCGATACTCTGCTACAGACTTCGAATCATTTGAAAAAGTCGCTGCTTTAATTAAGGAAGGATAAGACACATGGATTTTTCAGGAAAGACAGTTCTCGTAACCGGTTCTTCACGAGGAATCGGTTTGGCCATTGCCCACGCCTTTGATAACGCCGGTGCCAACATTATCTTGCACGGTCGTTCACCATTGAAAGAAGAAGTGATCTCTTCTTTCAACAAGACGCCAAAGACGTTGCAATTCGACATTGCTGACGGTGAAGCTGCCGAAGAAGCCTTGAAGGCCCTCTACAAAGAAGAAGCCTTTGAAGGAATCGACATTCTGGTCAACAACGCCGGAATCACGAAGGATCAATTAGCAATGGGAATGAAGTTGGAAGACTTCGCCGCCGTTGTGAACACCAACTTGAACGGAACGTTCAATGTGACGCAACCCATCTTTAAGAAGATGATTCGTCAAAAGCACGGTGTCATTATCAACATGGCTTCCGTTGTTGGACAAATGGGAAACGCGGGTCAAGTCAACTACTCAGCCTCAAAGGCCGGTGTTATTGGAATGACCAAGTCCCTCGCCAAGGAAGGTGCCAAGCGTAACATCCGTGTTAACGCCATCGCCCCTGGTATGATCGTTTCAGACATGACCGACGCTTTGTCAGACAAGGCCAAGGAAATGATTTTGAACGAAATCCCATTGTCCCGTTTCGGTACGGTGGAAAACGTCGCCGATGTTGCTTTGTTCTTAGCCGGAAACGACTACATGACGGGACAAACAATTACGGTTGATGGTGGTTTGTACATCTAACAGAATTGATGCAATAGCATTTGCGAAAGGAAACATGATGACACGAGTTGTAATTACAGGAATGGGTGCAATCGCCCCAAACGGAATTGACACCAAGAGCTTCTTGGATGCCACTTTTGCAGGAGTATCAGGAATTAAGCCAATCACGAAGTTCGACGCAACGGAAACTGGTATTTCCGTTGCCGGACAAGTTGATGGTTTCGACCCCGCTGCCCGCGTTGGAAAGCGAGACGCACGTAAGTTGGACCTCTTCTCACAGTACGCCATTGACGCTGCAACGCAAGCCATGGAACAAGCTGGCTTGCTTGCTGACGAAGATGAAGGTAAGAAGTCAAAGGTCGAAAACGAAAACCGTTTCGGCGTTATCTTGGGTAACGGTATTGGTGGTTTGACGACCATCCAAGAACAAATCATTAAGATGCACGAAAAGGGACCACAACGTGTGTCACCACTTTTCGTTCCTGAATCAATTGCTAACATGGTTTCTGGAAACGTTTCCCTTCGCTTCGGTGCTAAGGGTTCAAACCTTACCATCGTAACGGCCTGTGCCTCAGCGACGAACGCCATTGGTGAAGCTTACTGGCGTATCAAGGCCGGACGTGAAGACGTGATGTTGACCGGTGGTGCCGAAGCCACGATCAACGAAATCGGAATCGCCGGTTTCGCTTCATTGACTGCCTTGTCAAAGGAAGAAGACCCTAAGCAAGCTTCAAAGCCATTCGACAAGAACCGTCACGGTTTCGTCATGGGTGAAGGTGCCGGAATCTTGGTTATCGAATCATTGGAACACGCAAAAGCTCGTGGTGCTAACATCTTGGCCGAAATCGTCGGTTACGGTGCAACGGCCGATTCATACCACATGACGTCACCAGCTCCTGATGGTGAAGGTGCTATCCGTGCCTTTAAGTTGGCCATGGAAGACGCCAACATGAAGCCAGAACAAATGTCATACATCAATGCCCACGGTACGGCAACTGGTGCAAACGACTCAGGTGAAGCGGAAGCCATCGCCTCTGTCTTTGGTGAAAAGAAGGTCTTGGTATCTTCAACCAAGGGTATGACGGGTCACTTGCTCGGTGCCGCTGGGGCCGTTGAAGCCGTTGCTTCTGTTGGTGCTATCGACCGTGGAATCTTGCCAGAAAACGTTGGATTCGACGAACCAGACGAACACACGGCTAAGATTCAATTGGTTAACAAGGACAACCAAAACGTTGCCCCTGAATACGTTATGTCAGCAAACTACGGTTTCGGTGGTCACAACGCTGCCGTTATCTTCAAGAAGTTTTAAGGTGAATAATCGATGAACTTGAATGTAAAAGAAATTCGTGAACTTATGGCGGACTTGGAAAAGTCATCCCTCCGCGATATTGCTATTTCAGACGGTGATTTCTCATTGCACTTGTCTAAGAACGAAGCCGTGCAGGCACCCGTTGCTCCTGCAGCCACTGCTCCAGCTACTCAAGCCGCTCCGGCAGCTTCAAACACGGCAGCACCTGCTGATTCTTCAGCTTCTGCTGCATCTGAAGCACCAGCCGCACCCGCAGCTGGTAAGGAAATCAAGGCACCAATGGTCGGTACGGTTTACTTGAAGCCAAAGCCAGATCAACCAGACTTTAAGGCAGTGGGGGACCACGTCGAAAAGGGTGAAACGGTCGCCATCATCGAAGCGATGAAGTTGATGACTGAAATCAAGGCGGACGTTACTGGAACGATCGCCGAAATCTTGGTTGAAAACGAAGAAGTGGTTGACTTCGATAAGCCACTTTACCGAGTAACAACGGACTAATTGTCCAACAGTAGGATGAAATGACCTGCTGTTACGCAAAGTGGGTTGTCAAAGGCCTACTTTGCATACATAGGCATTAAAAGGAGAGAAAACATGTCTTTAATGAACGCCCAAGAAATTCAAGAAATTTTGCCACACCGTTACCCAATGTTGATGTTGGACACGGTTGAAGAATTAGTTCCTGGTGAAAAGTGTGTTGCTTTGAAGAACATCTCAATCAACGAGGAAATCTTCCAAGGACACTTCCCTGGAAACCCAACTTTCCCAGGTGCTTTGACTGTTGAAGCACTCGCCCAAGCCGGCGCCGTTGCCCTGCTTTCAATGCCAGAATTCAAGGGAAAGACCGCTTACTTCGGTGGAATCAAGAAGGCCCGTTACCGTAAGATGGTTCGCCCTGGTGACCAAGTGAAGCTTGAAGTGGTCTTGGACCGCTTGCGTGGCCCTGTTGGATCCGGTAAGGGAATCGCCTGGGTAAATGGTAAGAAGGCAACAACCGCAGAACTCACCTTTATTGTTGGAGACTAAAATGTTCAAAAAAGTATTGGTAGCAAACCGTGGTGAAGTCGCAGTGCGAATCATCCGGACGTTGAAGGAAATGGGCATCAAGACGGTGGCCATCTACTCAACAGCAGATAAGAATTCCCTCCACGTGCAGATTGCTGATGAAGCCATCTGTGTTGGAGGACCTAAGCCAGCTGATTCCTACATCAACATGAAGAATGTGATTTCAGCCGCCGTTTTGACTGGTTCTGAAGCCATTCATCCCGGTTATGGTTTCTTGTCAGAAAACGCCATGTTCGCCGAAATGGTCGGTGACGTCAACATCAAGTGGATCGGACCCCGTCCAGAAACCATTGACCTGATGGGAAACAAGGAACACGCTCGCGCTGAGATGCGCAAGGCTAACGTTCCGGTTATTCCTGGTTCAATCGGCGATATCCACAACGTTGATGAAGCCCGGGAAGTGGCCAATGAAATCGGATACCCGGTTTTGTTGAAGGCCGCTGCCGGTGGTGGTGGTAAGGGAATGCGATTCATCTTCAAGGATGAAGAGCTAGAAGAAAACTTTACAAACGCCCAGGCCGAAGCAAAGTTGAACTACGGTGACGAACACATGTACCTTGAAAAGGTGATGTTGGACTGCCGCCACATTGAAATGCAAGTGGTTCGTGACCACTTTGGAAACGTCGTATGTTTGCCAGAACGTAACTGTTCCTTGCAACGTCGTAACCAGAAGGTGATGGAAGAATCACCAGCCGCATCCATGACGCCAGCTTTGCGTGCTGACATGATGGAAGTTGTGACGAAGGCCGTTAACGCCATCGATTACGAAAACACAGGAACAATCGAATTCTTGCAGGACCAAGAAGGTAACTTCTACTTCATGGAAATGAACACACGAATTCAGGTTGAACACCCTGTTTCAGAAATGGTTACTGGTTTGGACCTTGTTCGTTTGCAGGTCTTGGTTGCCGCTGGTGAGGAATTGCCAGTTAAGCAAGAAGACGTGAAGATTAAGGGACACGCCGTTGAAATGCGTTTGACGGCCGAAAAGCCAGAAGCAAACTTCGCGCCATCTGCTGGTAAGATTGACTTCGTCTTCTTGCCCACCGGTGGACCTGGCGTTCGTATTGATTCAGCCCTTTACAACGGGGATATGATTCAACCATTCTACGATTCCATGATTGCCAAATTGATCGCCCACGACGATACTCGTGAAGAAGCCTTGGCAAAGTTGGAACGCGTTATTGAAGAAACGACCGTTGTCGGTGTTTCAACGTCAAAGGATTTCCAATTAGCTCTGTTGCAAGACGAAGGAATCAAAAACGACGTCTTCACGACGAAGTACTTGGAAAACAAGTTCTTGCCAAAGTGGGAAGCCTCACTTTCAGCAGACGAAGCGGAATAAGACGTTTCTTTTAAATCATTGGACCAACCAACGAAGGGAGAGGGCCTAGCCCAAAACAATATGGATTTGTTTTCTTCTAAGAAAAAGGATAATACCAAAATTAAAGTTACGGACGCCGTTCGTGACCGAATCCCCGACGGTCTCTTCTTAGCTTGCCCATACTGTGGTAAGCAAATTTACAACAAGGAATTGGGTGACTACCGTGTCTGCCCAAACTGTGATTACGGTTTCCGTTTGCAGGCCCGTGAACGCGTTGCCCTTTTTGCAACGGACTTTGTTGAATTCGATTCTGAATTGACCATCGATCAAACGGACTTCCCAGGCTACCAAGCAAAGCTTGACCGCGCCAAGAAGCAAACCGATATGAAAGAGTCTGTTTTGACTGGATCTGGTCGCATTGCCGGAGAACAAGTCGACCTTGGAATCATGGATTCTTACTTCATGATGGGATCACTTGGTTCAAAGACGGGTGAAAAGATTACTCGACTCTTCGAACACGCGACAGAAAACAAGTTGCCAGTCGTGCTTTTTACCGCTTCTGGTGGGGCACGGATGCAAGAAGGTATCAATTCCTTGATGCAAATGGCTAAGGTTTCAGCCGCGGTTGCCGCTCACCAAGAAGCTGGTTTGTTGTACTTGGTTGTTTTGACCGATCCAACAACCGGTGGTGTCACGGCTTCTTTTGCCATGCAGGGGGATGTCACTTTGGCAGAACCACACGCTTTGGTTGGCTTTGCCGGTGCCCGTGTCATTGAATCAACGATTCATGAAAAGTTGCCAAAGGACTTCCAGCGCGTTGAAACATTGCTTGAAAACGGATTCGTGGACAAGATTGTAAAGCGACAAGACATGGCAGAAATGATTGGAAAAATCGTTGCCATGCACCAACAGGAGGGTTAAGATGTTTCAGTTTGTAAAAACGATGTTTAAAAAAGACGTTAACCCGGCCGAAGTTGTTAAGAAGTCTCGTGAAGACCGCTTCATGGCCCGTGAATTAATCAATGGTATCTTTACTGATTTCATCGAATTTCACGGGGACCGTCTGTGTGCCGATGACAAATCAGTCATTGGTGGAATCGCCCGTTTGAAGGGACAACCGGTAACGGTTATTGCCATCGATAAGGGAACGGACATTAATGACAAATTGTCAAAGCGAAACGGTTCACCACAGCCCTGGGGATACCGTAAGGCTCAACGCTTGATGGAACAAGCTTCAAAGTTCAACCGCCCAATCATCACCTTTATTAACACGCCAGGAGCCTTTCCTGGTAAGGATGCGGAAGCAAATGGTCAGGGGGATGCCATTGCGCAATCCATCCTTGAATCCATGAAGCTGACGGTCCCAATGATTGCCATTATCTACGGTGAAGGTGGTTCTGGTGGTGCTTTGGCTCTGGCAACATCTGATCAAGTTTGGATGTTTGAAAACGCCACTTACTCAATCTTGTCACCGGAAGGTTTTGCTTCCATCTTGTGGAAGGATGCCAAGCGCGCCGACGAAGCTGCTGGTATCATGGGCATTACGCCTGCTGATCTCTTGGAAAAGAAGGTCATTGATCAGGTGATTCCTGAAAACCACCGTCATGAAAAGATTTTTGCTGGTATGCAAACAAAGTTGGATGAAGAAATCCGTGAGATGCAAGCTCTTGCACCAGACGAATTGGTCGCCAACCGTCGCGCGCGTTACCGAGCATTCTAAAATGGCATAAAAGGGCGTTTAAAGCCTAATTTATATCTGCTATAATTAGTGCTGAAGAGTCATTCTTCAGCACTTTTTGTTTTGGGCTTGTTTCCGGAATTCGACAGGCTATTACGAGCATTAGCTGCATTCCGCCGTCCGGGCGTTAAGCGGGCAGAAATTTAACTGCAAAAAACAATAACTCTTACGCTGTCGCTGCCTAAAAACCAGTGACTCGTGGGCATGCTTGCTAGGCTAACATGGTGAGTTTGCTTTTATAAATGGTTAGCTCGATTCAATGACGATGCCTGCGCGATTGGATTTAAATCGAATTAGGTCCCGGCCAAAGTCAAGTTCTGGACAATGGCTGCTTTGGTTGCGGTAACAATGATTGCCCTATGAATGTAGACGCTTATGTGGCGGATGGTTTGGACAGGGGTTCGACTCCCCTCAGGTCCATAAAAAAAGCACAACCAGTGGTTGTGCTTTTTTAATCTTCTATTTAAATAAATCGGTTACGCTAAATGAGGTCTTGTTGTACACCTTGTTGTACAGGGCCTTCTTCGGGTTCTTGTAAATCCCCGTCCCCTTTTTTCCATAGCCGGGAATAAGGGCAGACTTCAAGGCTCGATTGGCACGACCGGTCGTTTTGGCACTAAAAGATTTTTTCAATGATGGTGTTCGCATTCCAAATTTCATAAAATCCTCCAATCGATTTTATTGTAGACCTCTTCTATATTAGAATCAATTTAGGAGCTAGTATTTTAAAAGAGATAGTGTTAAACTCTACCCTTAAGAAACGAGGTAAGGAAAATGTTGCTATTATCGTTAATTGTTCTAATGATCTTATTTTTCTGGCTCTGCTTTGAATTCATCGCTTGGGCGCCAGTAATCATTTTAGTTTTGCTCGGCATTTTAATTCTGGCATTCCTTTTAACGCATATTTTCTGGATTCTGGGCTTCATCCTAATCTGCTGGGTATTTGCTCGAATCGGTCGTAAAAAGCGTGAGGAAAAGCTGAAGAAGGCCTTTGAAGACGAAGGACCACGTTCGGTTGACGAAGATGTCGATGATACGCAAGCAAGCGAAAAGAAGAAGCCTTTCAAGAAACTCTTCTTGGACCGTGTTTTGGCAGACTTCAAGGAGAACCAGGCGGTTAACCTGGGTGACGGACTCTGGGTGGATCAGGCACGTCAGCGCTTGCTCTTCATCTTAGATGAAAGCGAAAAAGACGCCTACCTCGAATCCGACTTTGACAGTATTAAGAGCTATAAAATTAAGCAGGACAGTGAGTACAGTCGCACCTTTGCCGTCCACCTCGAAAAGATGGACGAGTACGACTATGTTAATGTCACGCTCTCAAAGCAGGAGAATGATCTGCTCGGACAAAGCCCAGCAGCTTACATGACGGAGTTGCTCCAACGCTTTGGACAAGAAAAATAAACACAAAAAAGACGACTTCAAGGAGTCGTCTTTTTCTTTACTTCTTTCCAAGCTTCTTATCCAATCGGTAGAAACCGTAACCTAAAATGAGGAAGAAGAGTGTTAATACAATGACGTTTCGGAAGACCGTTGGCCAACCGTACATGTTAGAGTCGATGAAGTAGTAGGGGTAGTGCGTGTTGGTGAGCGGGTAGACAACCTTGAAAGTCGCGGCGATAACCGTGAAGGCGTAGTAGGTCAAAGGAATGGCTAACCAGAAGATGGGGGCCTTCTTGCTGAAGCGACCTTTTTCATCGAAGAAGACCCAGTCCAAGATGACCATGAGTGGAACGAAGAGGTGCACCATTAAAGCGCCAAAGTATTCTGTAAAGCCGTGTACGTTAAAGCTGTAGGGAGCCAAAATGCACCAGTAAATCAACATGGTGACGGTGATGGCTAGCGTGACCGCTCCTTTGAAGTTAGCCTTTTCACCCTTCTTAACAATTAGCAGGTAGGCGAAGTACAGCAGGCAAAGGAGGTTTGACAGCGTCGTGTAGTAGAGCAGAGACGATGCTTGAAACTGCGTGTTAACCATCAACCCGATGGTTCCAATGATAACCAAAAAGAGGCGGTATGCATTTTTGATCTTTAAATGTTGACTCATAATGCGAGACTTCCTTTGTGTTTTAGAATGATAACAAAAGTATACACAAAGATTAGAAAATTGTCTAAAAGGTTATTATGACAGTCTTTTTGAGAATCTGACTCTTGACATATTTGTAACAATACGCTATATTTAAATGGTTTGTTTGAGATGAGTTGCTTAAAGCTTCATTAACACAAGCAGCTCCTAAAAAAATTGAGGAGCCGTACAATGAACATTTTAATCATTCAAGGTCATCCAGACGATCAGTCATTTACGCATGCGAATGCCATGCATTCCTATGAACATTTAGTTGAAGAAGGCATGCAAGTTCAATTCATTGACTTGGCTATCGCCGATTTTGACCCCGTTTTGCGTTATGGACATCGTGTTCGGATGCCCGAAATGGATTACATCACCAAGCTGCAGCAAAAGATTGCATGGGCTGATAAGCTCTGCTTCTTCTTCCCCATTTGGTGGGGAGCAGAACCGTCTGTCCTGAAGGGAATGCTGGACCGTGTGTTGACGCCGGGCTTTGCCTACCGTCAACCCAACTTCCGAAACCTTGAAGGGTTATTGCAGGGACGGAGTGCTGACTTATTTTTGACGTCAGACCGTCCTGCTTACTTCCAACGTCGCTTTGGTTCCATCGTGACGCATTGGAGACGTGACATTTTAGGTCGCGTCGGCATCAAGTTACAAAAAACACGCATTTTAACCGGAATGTGTGAGATGAAGGACGATCGTAAAAAGCTCGCGTACATGGAAGAATGTGCTCAAGCGATTTACCGTAGCGCCATCAAAGATTCAAAAGAGGCCTTAGTCGAACTAAAGCCCTAATGGTTCAGAGCTTCTCGAATGAGAAGCTTTTTTTTGTGCCATGAAAGATAATAAAAAAACCACATTCCGTGGAATGTGGCAAAAGCACTATTGTGCTTGTTTCACTTGGAAACGCTGCGTGCTTTTTGTTTCGATGTGTTCTTCTTCGATGAAGAAGAGGGGACGCCTCTTGGTTTCTGTAAAGATTTTTCCGATGTAGGTCCCGATAATTCCAAAAGCCGTTAAGTTGAGACCGCCGAGCAACCAGATGGAAATCATGAGTGAGGACCAACCAGCCGTTGGATCACCAAAGGCTTTTTCGAGGAGCGTGTAGGTGATTTCAATTCCGGCAACGGAAGAAATGAGGATACCTAGGTAGAAGAGGAGTTGAAGTGGTTTTACCGAAAACGACGTGATGCCGTCGACCGCAAATGAAAGCATTTTTTTGAGTGGATACTTTGATTCACCAGCTTGGCGTTTGGACCGAACGTAGGAAACGGTATCCGACGGGAAACCGACGCGTGGCACCATTGCCCTCAAGAAGAGATTTCGTTCGGGCAACTTAAGGAGCGCTTCGACGGCTCTTTTTGACATCAAGCGGAAATCGGCGTGGTTTGGTATGAGCTCAACACCGAGCCATGAAGCAACACGGTAGAAAGCATTGGCTGAATTCTTTTTGAACCAAGAGTCACTTTCTCGGTTTGAGCGAACCGCATAGACAATGTCTTTTCCTTCCAGGTAGCACTCCACCATTTGACTAATAACATCCGGGTTGTCCTGCAGGTCAGCGTCTAAAGTAATCGTTAAATCCGATACCTTAATCGCCTCTTTTAGGCCAGCCATCAAGGCGTTTTGGTGTCCGAAATTCCTGGACAACTTAACCGTTCGAATGTCCTGGCTGGATTCATAGAGACGGGTCATGATTTCATAAGTGTCATCCTTTGATCCGTCGTCGACAATTAATATGAAAGAAGCAGCGTTTACTTTTTGTCTTTCAATTAAATCCATTTTGATTTGGCGGAGCTTTGTAACGGTTTTTAAGAGTGCTTCATCTTCATTGAAAGCAGGAAGAATTAGCGCTAAGACAGGTTTTTTAGAGTTCATAAAGTGCTCCTTTCATTGTTCTTAGTTTGCAAGAGACGAAAGGTCGTAGAGGGTTTGGTTGCCGCTTTGGCCACCAAATTCAGGCCCTTGTTGCTTGCTATTAGTCGATGTGTTGTTCTTTGTTGAGTAGCTCACCTTCGTTCCGTTTTCTTGAACCCAGGAGAGAATCTTAGCCACGTTACCCGTTGAAGACTTCGTATTTCCAACAACGAAGTAACGCAATTGACCACTTTTTACGAGTTTCTTAAATTGGGAAAGTGTCATCGTTGGATCCGTTCCGTTGTAACCACCGATGGCCATCACGGCCTTCTTTGATTTGATGATGTATCCGGAAGCGGAGTTGGAATCCGTTGTTGCAAAGAGGTACTTCGCAGATCCCTGGTTCTTTTTTGTGTAAGAAAGAAGGGCTGAGTCGACCTGACCGCCCATGTCAGAAGAACCCTTCTGACTGAGGAGGCTTGGACTAGCAGCGGGAATGGCTGCCGAGTTGTGTGAAAGGGTTGGTGTGAGTGCCCAGAATCCTGAAAGAATGGCGAGACTCGTCACCGTGGTCATGATGGCTGCTTGCTTACCAAAGCTTATTTTGAGGAAGAATAGCAAAGCCGATACGATACTCAATACCAACACGAGAATGGCAACGACCGGTGTTGTTGACCATGCGTAGTAAGCTTGAAGGGCGCCCGTACCAATGATGGTGAGGGCTAGAAGAACCTTGGCAACGATCTTTTCCTTATCAGAACCTTCCTTAACAACCTTAGCCGTTGCAGCGACTGAAATAGCAGTCAATGCAGCAATGGCTGGCGCTAACATGATGGTGTAGTAAGGGTGGAAGAAGGAAGCCACCGAGAAGAAGCCATAAACTGGTACGAACCAACCGGACCAGAGGATGACGTCCTTTTGCTTTTCTGAAAGCTGGTACCACTTGTTACCTTTCTTTCGGAAGGCCCAAAGACCCGTTCCCATACCTAGGAAGGCGAATGGTAAGAACCATCCAATTTGAGAACCAAGGTCTGACTGGAAGAGTCGGAACGGACCGGCACTTCCAATGGCAAAGGCGGAATTTCCGCCACCGGTTGGGCCATTCTTACCTCGACCACCCGGCTGTTTCATACTCTTCTTTTTTCCAGAGCCAGAAGGCGGTGTTGGTTGCCCGTTCTTTGAGCCAGAAGGTGGCGTTTGGTTATTCTTTCCTGATCCGGATGGCGGCGTTTGTGCGCCGTTTCCAGATGATTGCTTAGTCGAGTTTTTCGTTTTCGGCGTTGGTGCGCCGTTGTTATTTGTTGTGTTTTGGTTATTTGTCGTTACTTGCTTTGTGGCGTTCTTACTTTGGTTGCCTGGTTGGCCACCAGTTGGCGCTTGGTTTTGCTTCGTTTTTTGGTTATTCTTTCCCATGCCTCCGAAAGTACCACCAGTTCCAGAAGTTTGACCAAGTAAGCGCTCCGTTCCGTTATAACCGAAGGCTAATTCCAAGAGCGAGTTGCTCTGTGAAGAGCCGATGTAAGGTCGGTTATTTGATGAAACGGAATCAACCGCCACTGGGTAAGCCACCGTGAAGAGGGTTAAGGAAACGATGGCGGTTAGAAGACCAACCGTTTTCTTCTTGAACGTTTTCCGGCTCGCAATCCAGTAGTAGAAGAGCATTGCTGGCAGAACCATGAAGGCCTGCAGCATCTTAATGTTAAAAGCAATTCCAATAGTGGCAAACGCGAGAAAGACGAGCCACAAGCTTCTTTTTTTGACCGCTCGCGTTAACGTAAAAACCGCCAAGAGAAGGAAGAAGACCAAGATGGCATCCATGTTGTTGGTTCTTGAGTTTGCGACGACCGTCGGAGTGATGGTCATGACCAAGGCCGCCGTTCGGCCTGCCCATAGTCCAAAGCGTGGTTTGATAAGACGGTAGAGTAAGTAGACGGAACCAATTCCAGCTAGAACGGAAGGGAGGACGATTGACCAACCTTGGATACCGAAAATCTTAGCCGAAATGGCCATGAACCAGAGAGCGATGGGTGGCTTATCAACGGTGATGAATCCAGCAGGATCGAATGCTCCGTACCAGAAGTTATGCCATGACTGAGTCATCGAGGTGATGGCAGCGGTGTAATATGAGTTAGCAGAACCGGCATCCCAGATTCCCCAGCCGTACAAGAAGGCGGCGAGAAGGAGAATACTGGTTAGATACCAGTCAGGCTTTTTGAAAGATAATTTTTTCAAAAGATAAGCCTCCTTTATTTGATTGAGACTTATTGTAGATTGGTATGTCTATATTAAAATTAAATGAGAATCAAGTGAAGATTAAAATATAAAAAGCCGCCTCCGGACTGGTCCGGGGGCGACTTTTACAGGGGGAATATTTATTAAAATTACTTCTTTTGTTGAAGCTTTGAGTGGTGGACACCGTAGGTGAAGTAGAACAGCAAACCGATGGCCAACCAAATCGTAACTGAGATCTTTGTCACGGCTGGAAGCATGAAGATGAATCCAACGGAGCAAAGTCCAGCCACGATTGGGAGGAATGGGTACCAAGGCATCTTGAAGCCGTCGTTTTTGATATCCTTTCGACGGCGGAGCTTGATGACACCGAATGAGATGAAGGCGAAGGCAATCAACGTTCCGGCGTTAATCAGTGATGCCAGTTGTGAAAGAGGAACCATTCCAGCGAAGAAGGCCTGAACAATTGTTGCCACGATAATGGCCTTTTCTGGCACGTGGTACTTTTCTGAAACCGTACCCATTGCCTTTGGAAGAAGACCGTCACGTCCTAATGCGTAGACAAGTCGTGAACCACCGATAAACATTGTCATCATGGCTGTGAAGATACCAAAGAGGGCACCGACCGTGATGAGCTTGTTGAACATGTTCAAGTGGATAACTTGAAGCGCGAAGGCTGCTGGGTCATCAACACCAAGCTTTGAGTAGTGAACAATTCCAGTCAAAACAAATGAGAAGGCCACGTAAAGCACAACGGCGATGGCAACCGTTCCCAAGACACCACGGACAACCGTCTTACCTGGGTTGATTGTTTCAGCTGAGTTGGCTGCCAAGGCATCGAATCCGATGAAAGCGAAGAACACAGTTGCGGCGGCGGTTAAGATACCACCCATGCCGAACGGTGTACCGTGGAACTGTGATGGGTAGAACGGTACGTAGTTATCGGACTTAATGTAGAAGACACCAACAGCAATAAATAAGATGATGATGGCAACCTTGACCACAACGGCAAAGTTTTCAACCTTCGTTGAGAGGGCGGAACCCTTCATGATGATGGCGGCGATAACCAGGACGACGAGGACGGCCGTGATGTTCACGACACCTCCTTCCATCGGACCAGCTTGCAATGCCTTTGGTAAGTGAATACCAACTGCCGTTAACAAGTTGTCGTTGAAGTAGGCGGCAAATCCGGTTGCTTCGGCTGAGACGGCCAGGAAGTATTCCAGGATTAAGGCCCAACCCAAGATCCAACCGATAATTTCACCGAAGACAACGGATCCAAATGAGTAGGCCGAACCGGCAACGGGCATGGCTGATGAGAATTCAGCGTAGGCCATTCCAACCAAACCAGATACCAAGGCTGCTAACAAGAAGGCGATGGCCACGGCTGGTCCAGCGTGGGTTGCGGCTTCGTGACCTGGCAAGATGAAGATTCCAGTACCGATAACGGCACCGATACCCAAACCAATCAGGTCCTTTGTGCGGAGTGTTTTTTTCAGTTTTGAATCGGATTGCATAAATGATGCAACGGATTCTTTCTTAAATATATCCATAGGAGCTTCTCCAAACTTCTTTATTGATTACATTTATCATAAGTCCTATGATATGATAAGTAAAATTAATAAATACCATACATGCATAAGGAAAAGTGATATAAGATGAATCGTCTACTTGTCTTAGAAACCATCATACAGCTTAAGTCCTTTACGAAGGCGGCCGAAACCTTGGGGTACACGCAATCATCCGTTTCTCAGATGATGGCCGCCCTCGAAAAGGAGTTCGGCATTCAAATCTTGAAGCGCTCAAGAAACGGGGTCAGCCTAACGCCCGAAGGAGAAGAGCTCTACCCCTACATCGTTCAAGCCCTGCGCCAGTACCAAGCCTTAGAAGAACGAGCCGCTTCATTGAAGGGACTCGACAAGGGAACCGTTCGAATCGGAGCCATCACGTCGGTTTCTTGTTACTGGCTCCCACCACTTTTTAAAGCTTTCCAAGAGAAGTATCCAAACATTGAGTTTGTTCTCCAGCAGGGGGACTTCGGCATGATCTTGGACTGGTTGAAACGCGGTGAAATCGATTTCGGTTTGATGACCTCGGAGTACGGGGATGGCTTCAACAAAGTGGTCCTCCACGAAACCGAGATGAAAGTCTTCTTACCAAGTCATCACCCTCTTGCCGAGTTGGACGAAGTGCCCATCGAAAAGCTCCAAGACGATCCGTTCATCCTTGTTGAAGGAGGAGGCTACTCCGAGCCCTTAGCCGCCTTTGAGAAGGCAGGTGCCCACGCTGATGTGCGTTACCGCATTCAAGATGACTACACCATCATGGCCATGGTGGAAGCCGACCTTGGCATTGGCATTCTATCTGAGCTGGTGGATTCCCGTACCGATTTTGACGTGGTCGCCAAATCGGTGGTTCCAGCTGTGAAACGTCCGGTCGCCGTCGTTTACCGTGAGAAGGAAACGCTCCCCATTGCCAGTCAGTACTTCATCGATTTCTTGGTGAAGCACCAAAAGGAATTACAATAGAAGAAGGATTAAAAAAAGCACCCCAGGTTGGGGTGCTTTTTGTTTTGAAAGGGTGGGCTGTGATGCCCGCCCTTTATGGTGTTTTGAAGGCGACCCCGTGGGGCGCCGTTTTTCCAGTATCTTAGTCTTGGAAATCCGCTGATACCGCCTGGTCGTGCATCTTTTCGATTTCTGCCAAGTCAGCCTTCAACTTCGCTTCCGTTCCTTCCACTGACGCTTGACCCAGTGGCAAACGGAATGGCAATTCCTCGTCCTTTTCCACCGTCTTCACGATGATTTCTGCGGCCTTCTTTGGGTCACCTGGTTCGTCACCGTTACCCACCGCATCAATTCCTGCCTGCACGTCGCCGTACACTTCTGGGAGCTTCGTTGACGTCTTATTTGAAGAACGTCCTGCCCAGTCCGTTCGGAATCCTGACGGCTCAATCAACATCACCTTAATGTTGGTCTTTGAAAGTTCCTTTTGGAGCGCTTCATACATTCCTTCAACCGCAAACTTCGTTCCGGCGTAGTAGGAGAGGGAAGGCAACCCAACCTGTCCAAGCACCGATGACAAGCCCATGATAATTCCTGAGTCTTGCTTGCGCATAATTGGCAACACTTCCTTCGTCACGTTGATCAAACCAAAGACGTTCACGTCAAACATCTTCTTGATGTCAGCGTCCGTTCCTTCTTCGAACGTGGAGAAGTAGCCCAATCCAGCGTTGTTATCCAAAACGTCGATGGCACCGAACTTGTCTATCGCTGCTTCGACCGCCGTCTTGATTTCCTCTGGCTTTGTCACGTCCAATTGCGCCTTCAAAATTTGACCGTTGTCGAATTCGTCCAAGTATGACAGTGTTTCGGGGCGGCGGGCCGTTGCCACCACGTTCACGTCTCCTTGCTTTGCCAA
Organism: Fructobacillus broussonetiae; assembly: GCF_018437275.1. Taxonomy (GTDB): domain Bacteria; phylum Bacillota; class Bacilli; order Lactobacillales; family Lactobacillaceae; genus Fructobacillus; species Fructobacillus broussonetiae. The sequence goes on along the minus strand of NZ_JAAMFK010000003.1, from coordinate 78,774 downwards.
ACGGATGGCCAAATCCTTACCGAATCCAGATGATGTTCCCGTGATAAACCATGTCTTTGCCATGTGTCATCCTCCTTTTTTCTTGCATGTTCGTTTCTTGTAGAGCCATGGTAACGTACAAAAAGGGGTACTTTCAAACAAAATTTGCGTTATCTTTGGCCTTCTTTTTAGGAAGGGCGAAAGCCAAAATAAAAAAGCCGGACCCGGTTCGGGTCCGACTTTTAAAATGATGAACTTAAGCTTCTCGTGAAACCAAGAAGTTTTGTTCAAAGTTACCATCAATGGCGTTCTTGAAGTTTTGGTATGAGATTGAAATCATGTCATCCAAAGCGTTTTCCGTGTATGAACCAATGTGTGGCGTCAACACGATCTTAGGATAAAGGGCGTGGAACTGCGCCATGATTGAGGCAGAATCCTTTGCCGCTTCCGGTTGTACTTGACCGAAGTAGGCACGTTCGTTTGAGATAACGTCCGTTGCAAATCCCTTGATTTCGCCGTTCTTAACAGCTTCAATGATGGCTTCTTCGTCCGTGATTTCAGCACGGGCAGTGTTAACCAACACAGCTGATGACTTCATCATCTTGAGTTCCTTTTCAGCAAAGAACTGGTCGTTTGTACCCTTGAAGTAAGGCACGTGCAAAGAAACGATGTCTGATTCCTTGAGCAAGTCTTCCAAAGAAGCGTAAGTCAAGATATCTTCGATACCGTCCTTAGGGAATGGATCGTAACCGAGTACCTTTGAACCAACACCCTTCCAAAGCTTTGCTTCGGCCAAACCAATCTTACCCGTACCAACGATTCCAACCGTCAAGTTTTGGAATTCAGGAACGAATGACGCTGGGTTTGGACGGAAGTCACCTTCTTGTGAGTTCGCAACGGCCCCAGACAAGTTACGGTTTTGCATGATTCCCAAACCGAATGCCAAGTCAGCAACGGCGTATGGTGAGTATGCAGGCACGTAAGCAACGATTTGCCCGTTTGCCTTTGCCGCATCCAAATCAATGTGGTTGTAACCAACGGTACGAGTGAAGACATACTTGATGCCCCATTCAGCCATTTGGTCCAAGTTTTGCTTGTCTGCCACGTTGTTTGCACGGAGCAAGACACCATCAAAGCCCTTAACGAGTTCGATGTTTTCGTGGGTCAAGTTTTCAGCCTTGTAAGTAAGCTCGAAGCCTTCTTTGTTCAAAGCGTCAAAGTGTGAAATTTCGTTATCACGAGTTCCAAAAGAGATAATCTTAAAAGCCATTTTGGCCTCCTATGAAAGTTCTTAAATGAGAGAGTTTATTTGATTATTTGAAGAGTGGCATGTCACCCAAGAGTTGAACAATGATGATCCAAACTGGGATAGCAACCGTCGCGAAGATGGTTGAAATAAGTGACGTGTTTGATGCCATCAATGATTGGCGGTTGAAGGCCATTGCGTAGTTAACCGCAACGGTCGCAACTGGCGTTGCCATCATAATAACCATTGTTGCCAAAGCGATGTGGTCAACTGGCAAGATGCCCATTGATGACGTCACAACCAAGAGAACAATCATGATAACAGGAACGATGATGACCTTGTTAAATGAGTAGTACCAAGCCGTCTTGTTCTTCAATGCTTCACCGAATGACATTTGTGCCAAGTTTGCACCGATGGCCAACCAGGCAAGTGGTGAGGCCAATGAAGCCAAAATCTTAAACCATGAGTAGAGGTATGGCATCGTCGCGTCCAAACGGAAGAAGGCAACGTGTTGAATTGCCGTCTTTCCAGTTGTAGCGTTCGTTACGGATACAGCAACTTGTGGTGCGGCGTTTTGAACCAACCACAAGAAGAGTCCGAGGAAGGTTGCAATAACAATTGGGTTCAACAACATCTTCTTGATGTGTTCACCCTTCAATTGTTGACCTGACATCTTGATGTAAGCGTATGAGTACAAGAAGACACGGTAACCAATGTTAAAGATTGAGGCGTACATGACACCCTTAGCACCGTAAACGGCACCAACAATTGGCATTCCGAAGAAGGTCGTTGAACCAAATGACGTCAAGACACCCAAGACATCCTTTTCGTCCTTACCGTACTTGGCGTACAACCAAGGCATCGTAATGATCAAGATGATGTAAATCAACAATCCCCAGATCAAAACTGACATTCCTTGTTCCAAAGTCTTTTGGTTCAAGGGCGTCATGAATGAGTTGAAAGCCAAGAGTGGCAATGCAACTGTCATTGTGACAGCAGTCAACGTCTTAACGGCACCTTCCTTCAAACGGTCCGTCTTGCGCAACCAGTAACCCAACAAAATCGTACCGATTGTTGCAACAATGGCACCGATGATTGAGGCGTTGGTTACGACTTTTTGAATTGAATCTACAATATTCATAAAAGCCTCCAATAGCGTTCTTATTGTTATGAATTAGTCAAATATTAGACAAATAATTATAGCATTTTACTATATAAAAATCCACTTTTTGTATTACTATTCGGAATAAGTTAAAATTTTTAAAATAAGCAAGATAAATTAGGTTTACTTAAGCACAGATGGGGGACTTACAATCAAAAGAAACTGATAGTGGCAGAGTTTACTCATTGTGTTGAATTTCCTAATCCTGCATTATTTAATTTTCGTTTAAAATTTCCTTGCCTTTTTAAGCTTTCTTTAGTAAAGTAGAATTATTCTTTATGAGAGAATGGGAAAAGCCCGGGCCAGATGGTCCGGGCTTTTTTTCTCATTTTTAATTCAACTGCATTAGAAAAACCCGCTATAAAGCGGGTTTCTTAGAATTGTACTGACTTACTTACTGAAGTCAACCGTTGGATTTTTCTGTGCACTTTCGTCCGCTTGGTAGTAAGCCATTTTAGAATGACCGGTCATACCAGCAACCAATGATGATGGGAAGGACACAACCTTGTTGTTGTAATCTTGAACCGCTTGGTTGTACTTCTTACGTTCGTAAGTGACGCGGTTGTTTGCCCCTTCAATTTGAGCCATCAACGTCCCCATCTGGTCAGAAGACTTCAAATCCGGGTAGTTTTCTTGAATGGTTGAAACCATCAAGTTAAAGGCACGGTCCTGTCCCTGCATGGCAGAGGTCTTCTTATCTTGACTCGAAGCGTTGTCGTATGACTGCTTAGCCTGGTTGTACTGGGTACGTGCATCGGCAATCTTACCGTAGATGGCCGATTCTTGTCCCTGGGCACCCTTAACGGCGTTTACCAGGTTTGGAATCAAGTCCGCACGGTTTTGCAAGGCGGTTTGAATCTCACCGGTTGCCGCATCGACGTTTTGTTCTTGTTTGTTCAATCCGTTTGATGATGAAACGAACATCATGATGAGGATCAAGAAGACGGCCACGATTCCGGCCGTTACCTGAACACCGCGCTTCTTGTAGAAGGGTGTGTTTTCGTTAATCACAGTCATAGTATTTTCCTTTTCTTTTTGAATGATGATACGCGTTTATTCTATTGGAAGTCTTTTACGTTAAGCAAGTCAAAAGTCAGACCCGCCACCGCCAAAGTCGCCGCCTCCGCCGAAGCCACCGCCACCACCGAAGTGGTCGTCGTCATCGTCATAGTAGCTGTGCCGGCTTCCGGATGAAAGTAAATCACCAATCAACCAGCCCCAGAAGAAACCGCTGGCTCCGCTCGAGTGTCTTGCAGAACCGGGGCGCTGAGATTGGCCCTGATAGCGGCCTAATGATTTCAAGACCAAGACAATCACAATCACGAGCAGAATGGCAAGTATGACGAGAATGAAGGCAATCAATCCTGAGGGCGCTGATTGGAAGGGATTTTTCTTCTCCGTTTCACCACCAAGGGCTTGGTTGTACGAAGCTTCGATGTCTTGAATCAGCTGGCGAATCCCTTGGTCGACTTTGGCCATGTCCTGGGACTTCAAATTGTCCTGATTCTTGACGAAGAGCTGGTGAATCTTTCCGTCGGGCAGGTAAGCTTCAGCACCTGTCCCGGTGGCCACGCGAATCTTGTTCTGGCCGCCGTTTTTGGCAAAGACAATCAGGATACCGTTGTTTTCTTTTTTCGATCCGACCTTCCAATTTTTCCCAAGCGTCAGTTCGTTGGTGAAGTCCGCAATCGACATGCCATCAGTCGAATCAACGGTCAAGATGGCGATTTGCGGTTGCTTTTCGTCACTTTCCGCCCGTTGGTTTTGCTGGTTAATAAGTTGGCTTGTATCCGCTGTCAGTACTTTGGCTCGGTCCGTGATGAACGGGTTTTCACCATCTGGCTTAATCTGACTCGGGTCGTCGGCCGAGGCGAATGGCCCGAACGCCAGTAGAACGAACAATGAAAGCACCATACCAAGAAGGGTTTTCTTCCATCCGCTGTTTTTTACTGTCAAAGTCAAACCCTCCCTTCGAGCTTGATTAGTTCTCTGGACGATCGTTTTTGTTGGATTCATCCTTCAACTTGTTGGTGTTATTTCGTGGGTTCTTTCCCTTGTTTTGAAGAATGAGCTCACGGATTAAGTTCACGACCTCGGGGTTTTCTGGCAACCAGTAGTGGGAAGCGTTGTCCCCGGAAACCGTGGTTTGCGTGTACTTGGCCACCTTCTTTTGGAAGATGTACTTACCGGTCAAGACCGACTGGACATTGACTGTACCATCGTCTGTGTAGTCATCGGATCCGGCAACGGAGTATACGTTCAAATCCTTTGGTAGGTTATCTGATCCTTCGATGAAGTCGTTTAACATCGTCGTCTTCTTGGTTGTTGATGATTCGTTGAAGTTAAATGGTGTTCCCAAGGTCATCAACGTACGGATGTGGAAGCTTTGGCTTGAGTAGTAGTTTTCCAGGTAGTCCGTCCAAATCAAGCCACCGTTTGAGTGACCGATGGAAGAGAAGTTACGGAAGTGGTACTTGCTTTGCAGGTCAGACATCACGCGGCCCAAGGCCTGAGAATCGGCCTGAATGGTTGGGTAGTTATCATCGTTATTAACGAAACCAACGACGATGAAGGGCTGTCGGTTGGACTTGGTCAAGTGACCGGAATAGGTGAGCGAACCATCTTTTTCGACCTGAACCTTCAAAACCGAGTGGTTGTCGTTTGATTTATCCTGTGAGTTCAACGTATCAATTAAATCGTCGAAACGACGGATGGTTGCTGAAGAACCCGGGATGAAAATAACCGGTTCCATTCGCGCCTTCTGGATGGCCCGGTCGTTTTGGTGCTCCGTTAACATCCACATGCGGCCAAGAATACCAAGAACGGCCACGAATGCGATGGCCAAAATTAAGGCGACTTTGCCGGATTTTGGCAGGCGATGAATAGAAGTAACGGTTTTCTTCATTAAAGCTTTCAACTTATTCATACTGGCCTCCTAACTTGTCCGCTTTTACAAATGGCCAGTAAATGAGTACCGACACGAGTAAAACAATGAGCGTCACCGCTAGTGAGCGGTAGGGCGTCTGTGATGCGAAGAAGGACAGAAGAATGTGTGGCGTGCTGTTCGGCACGGCAAAAACGGTTGGGCGAACCCATCCGGCTAGAATGAACCAGGTGGTGAACACCGTGCCGAAGACGGAGGCCAAAATCATTGGAACGAGCATGAGTGGCCGTAGAAATAGCGGGTAACCGTATGCCAAGATTTTTGATGAATCAAAGATGGCAGGTAAGAAAGCAAAGAGACCGAGTCGCCTTGTCTTCTTATTTTGTTGCAGAACCAAGACGATGACCAATCCCAAAGCCGCTCCCGTTCCGCCGAGCATGGCGGCCGTTGTCAAAACGGAGTAGGGGTTTGCTGGGTATGGTAACTGGGCCATCACTGCCTGGTAAACGGCGTTCATGTTGCTGTTTACTTGGGAAAGATCCATGGAAGCAGCCGTTAAATCCATCGGAACGGCAAAGCCGAGCACAAAGAGGATTGGGGCGACAATGGCAGCGAGTAACAGGCCGTACCAGTGCGCAAAGAAGGTCTGCGAGAAGAAGTCCGCATAACTGTTTGAAATCAGCAACTTTGGCAAGTGGCTATATAAGAGGGAAACGAGGCCAAGAACGATGGCGCCCCACAAGAGATAGGCAAAGCCGAAGTCGGCGAGCTTTCCCTTAGTCAAACGAGTCAGTCCAACAAAAGAGAGGTTAGCCAAATAAGTGAGCGCGATGACGATAATGATGTGAATGGCTGACTGGCTGGCGTAACTATAAGTTGCAAAGCCGTATGATAGCGCCAGAGCGAAGTTGATTAAGACGGGCAGCAGCTCGTCTTTTTGATAACCGTAAACTTGTAACTTCCGATTTAAGTAGCTCTTTGTCCACAAAGCCATGACGAAGGCGATGACCAAGTAGTCGAAGGCAGCGGTCAAAAAGAGCATTCCTTGGTAGAAGGGCATTGGCCGTAACTTAATGTGGAAGACAGCGGGAATCAACGCGCTTCGATCCAAAAACAGCTTTAAGAAAAGATGTAAGTAAACGTTAATAATAACGAGCGGGACCATTTTTTTAAAAGCTGCAAATAAAGTGTTTACAGGCAGTAGTTTTGAAAAAGTCAAATCCAACTCGGCCAATTTTTTGAAACTTCTTTGAAACATCGGTACCTTCTTTGTCCTTGAGCTAATCAGACCGCCTATACAGCAATCTAATTTGTGCTATAATAGGCGGAGTATTTTACTGTAACTTAGTGGTGCTTATGCCGCTAATTATACACTAATTAGATTGAATTTGGGGGCATGACGCGATGTTTCAACGCTTCATAAAAAGGCCTTGGGTTGCCTTTGTCACGAAAACCCTGGTCTACTTTTTGATCATGTTGTTTTTGATATACTTATACGGCTACTCTGGTGTAACCGGTGGACACTTTATTTATAACGAGTTCTAAGAGGTTTAAATAATGATTGAAAATATTTACAAGCATATCGACGCTTTCGCGCTCGAAAACCCCGACAAAATTGCCTATGACGAAATGGGTAACACGCACACTTACGGTGAATTGAAGGCTTACTCAGATTCACTTGCTGCGTACTTAGATGAACAAAACTTAGCTCCTAAGGCGCCAATCATGGTCTTTGGTGGTCACCAATTTGAAATGGTTGCCGCCTTCTTGGCAGCTGTTAAGTCTGGTCACGCCTATGCGCCAGTCGACAAGGACTCAACAAATGACCGAATCGAAAACATTTTGGAAATCGGTCAACCAGCCGCAGTGATTGCATTGGACGAATTGCCAATGGCCATCGATTCCGTTCCTGTCTTCCAGGGCGACGAATTGAAGCAAGCCTTTACTGCTGGTAAGGATTACGAACTCACACACCCTGTATTGGGAGATGATAACTACTACATCATCTTTACCTCCGGTACAACCGGTAAGCCAAAGGGTGTTCAGATTTCACACAAGAATGCACTTTCTTACATTAATTGGATGTTGTCTGACGACTTCGATTTGGGGGATGGTCAAAACATCTTGGCCCAAACACCGTTCTCATTTGACGTATCCGTTATGTCATGGGCCGGCGCTTTATTGGCTGGTGGGGTTATGAAGGCCTTGCCAAAGGAAGTGGCTGACGACTTTAAGCAACTCTTTGAAGCTTTGCCAAAGATGGAATTGGACCGTTGGGTTTCAACACCATCATTTGCAAACGTGGCTTTGCTTTCACCAGACTTCAACGCGGATAACTATCCAAATTTGAAGACCTTCTTGTTCTGTGGAGAAGTGTTGACTTCTGCTACTTCAAAGAAGTTGCGTGAACGCTTCCCACAAGCAAAGATTTACAACACGTACGGTCCAACGGAAGCAACCGTTGCCGTTTCAGCCTTGGAAATTACGGATGACGTACTTGCTAAGTACGACAAGTTGCCTATCGGTTACATGAAAGAAGACATGAAGGCAACCATCATGGACAAGGAAGGAAACACCTTGCCAACTGGTGAATCCGGTGAGTTGGTTCTTTCTGGACCAGCTGTTTCAAAGGGTTACTTGAACAACCCTGAAAAGACAAAGGCTGCTTTCTTGGAAGTAAACGGTGAGCCTGGTTACCGCACTGGTGACTTGTGTTTCGAAGATGAAGACGGACTCTTGCACTACAAGGGACGTATGGACTTCCAAATCAAGTTGCACGGCTTCCGAATCGAATTGGAAGAAGTTGCTCAGCACTTGACCCAATCATCATGGGTTGAACAAGCAGCCGCTGTTCCACGTTACGATCAAAACGGGGATGTTAAGCAACTTTTGGCCATCGTTGTTCCTAAGGACAACGACTTTGAAAAGCCAATGGACTTAACGAATGCCATCAAGGAAGACTTGAAGGACATCATCATGCCTTACATGATGCCATCCCGCTTCATCTACCGTGAACAAATGCCGTTGACTCAAAACGGTAAGATTGATCTTAAGGGATTGATTGCCGAGGTGAATGGCAATGCTTAATTTACAACCTTACGCAGATCCGACCTACTTCTTGTACCTCTTGGCCGCTCTCGTGCCACTTGCTATCGGGTTGTACTTTGGAAAGCGCTTTGTCACTTATGAAATTCTGGTCTCACTGGCCTTTATCTTCTTAATCTTTGACGAAGGGCACTACATTAATCAAGGAATCGCCTTAATCGGCTATTCCATCTGGCAGTTCTTCTTGGTTTGGGGATACATCACCTACCGGAAGAAAGCCAACAAGGCCTGGGTCTTTTACCTGGCAGCCTTCCTTTCCATTCTGCCAATTATTTTGGTTCGAATTTCAGGAACGGGCTTGTTTAAGCCACAGTTGTCACTCTTTGGATTCCTCGGAATTTCTTACTTGACCTTCCGTTCAGTTGGAATGATCATCGAAACACGTGACGGTGTGACCCACGACTTCAACCCAATCATGTTCTTGCGCTTCATGCTCTTCATGCCAACGTTGTCTTCTGGACCAATCGACCGCTACTCACGCTTTGCAAAGGATGCGGCCGTCGCCCCAGAGCGTTCACGTTACATTGAGCTTTTGGGTGAAGCAACGAAGAAGTTGTTCTTAGGATTTGTATACAAGTTCATCTTGTCTTACTACTTCGGCGAAATCATTTACCCATACTTCCAAAACCAAGCAATGTCTGACGCCCACCACGGCATGCTCTTGTCATGGTGGTTGATTCCGGTTGCTTATTCATATGGAATGTACTTGTTCTTTGACTTTGCTGGTTACTCACTCTTTGCCTTGGCGATTTCATACGTCATGGGAATCGAGTCACCAATCAACTTCAACAAGCCTTACGGCTCAAAGAACATCAAGGAATTCTGGAATCGCTGGCACATGTCACTTTCCTTCTGGTTCCGTGACTTCGTCTTCATGCGTTTTGTCTTCTTGTTCTTGAAGAACAAGTGGATTAAGAACCGTAACACCGTTTCAACGATTGCCTACTTTGTTAACATGTTGACCATGGGACTCTGGCACGGCTTGACTTGGTTCTACATCGTTTACGGTTTGATGCACGCCACTGGAATGGCGGTAAACGACGCATGGATTCGCTTCAAGCGAAAGCACAAGGATAAGATTCCACACAACAAGTTCACGGAAGCTTTTGCTGTGGTCTTGACTTTCCACTTTGTCATTTTGACCTTTTTGGTCTTCTGTGGCTTCCTGGACACATTCTGGTTCCACCGTTAAAATCGAGATTGTATAAACACACTATTTAAGAGGAGAAACACTCATGGACGTAAAAGCAGGCGTATTAGAAGTATTGAACAACATCATCGGCGAAGACATGGCTGATCAAATGGACGAAAACCTTTTTGACTCAGGTTTGTTGGACTCAATGGCCACTGTTGAATTGCTCTTGGAATTGGAAGGCCGTTTTGGTATCCAAGCTCCAGTTTCAGAATTCAACCGTGAAGACTGGGACACTGCAAACAAGATCATCGCTAAAGTAGAATCATTGATGGGATAAGACAAAATGTCTGACAAGAAAAAACTCTGGCAGATTTTTGGTCCAGTGCTTGCAGCCTTTGTTTTGTTAGCATTGGTCTTCTTTCTACCATTCTCTTTGACGAATTACAGTCAAAAAGACTTAAAAGAAGCTTCGGTTTCTTTCTCAGCAAAAATTGTGAAGGGTGAAGCGGTTAAAAACGCAGCCTTCAGTGATAAAAAAGTCAACTACGTACCATTCTTTGGTTCTTCAGAACTTTCTCGCTTTGACTCTCTCCACCCATCTGTTTTGGCGGAAAAGTACAACCGTAACTACCGCCCATTCATGTTGGGGAAGGCTGGGTCAGAATCAATGGTGCACTTCTTGAACATGCAAGAAATGCCCAACGGTTTGAAGAAAAAGAAGGCCGTCTTCGTGATCTCACCACAGTGGTTCACAAAGACTGGTACGGACGCTGCCTTTGATATCTTCTACTCACCACTTCAAGTGGTGGACTGGTTGTTGAACTTGGAAGGCAACACGCCATCTGAAACCGACCAGTTCATGGCCAAACAAGTGAAGAAGGAATCGATTGTTAAAAACAGCTCCTTCTACAACCGCTTGTTGACCAAGGTGGCAGACGGACAGTCACTATCTAACACTGACCGTTCTGCTTTGAAGGTAAAGCACCAAGTCTTGTCACGCCAAGACGCCTTGTTCTCACGACTTGATTCTTCATCATCAAACTACAAGAACCAAGTTCAAAAGGATGACCGTCCGTTGCCAAAGGTTTACTCAAAGAATGCTTTGGACCGAATTGGTTACGACGAAGGTGAAAAGGGTACGACAAACAACGAATTCCATATTAAGAATTCCTTCTACCGCACACGAATCATGCCTGAAAAGGGTGCGTTGAAGGGTGTTCAGAAGTCTTATGACTACACGCAATCCGTTGAGTACGCTTACTTCCAATCCGTATTGGAAACCTTTGCCAAGAACGACACGGAAGTGGAATTCGTCATTACGCCTGTTAACAAGCGTTGGACGGAATACACTGGCTTGGACAACGACATGTATCAGCAGTCTGTTTCTAAGATCAAGCACCAGTTGCGTAGCCAAGGATTTAACAACATCGCCGATTTGTCTCGCCGTGGAGGAGAAGACTTCTTCATGCAAGACACGATCCACATTGGATGGCGTGGTTGGTTGGCCTTGGATCAGTTCTTGAACCCATTCTTGTCCGGTAGCTACCAAGCACCTAACTACCAAATGAATGATCGCTTCTTGTCAACTGACTGGCAGAACTTGAAGCCTTCAGAACAAAACGTTTCTGACTTTCAATAAATAAAGTAAAAAAGCACCGACTGGCGAAATAAATGCCTTGTCGGTGCTTTTTTGTTAAAATAAGAATATGATTATAGGCATTGGAAACGACATGGAGTCGATTAGTCGAATCGAAGCAGTTTTGAATCGACGCCCGAACTTCTTGTCGACAATTTTAACCCCAAAAGAGCTTGAAGTGGCAAACAAACGCTCAGGCAAGCACTACCTTGAATTCGTGGCCGGACGCTTTTCAGCAAAGGAGGCTTATTCAAAGGCATTGGGGACTGGCATTGGAAAGGCTGTATCCTGGCAGGATATCTGCATCTTAAACGATGACAAGGGCCGACCAGTCATCGAAGTTTTAGGCCAGAAGAACGAATTGTCCGTTGCCATTACCCATTCCGGTGACTATGTCTCAACGATTGTCACCATTGAGAAGTTGTCCTTGTGGCAAAAGATTTCAAAGAAACGCTGGGAGAGAAGAGAGAAATGACAAGAACAAGTGCAGCCTTAAAGCGCCGTGGGCTGGCATTTTTTCGCTCAAAAAAAGCCTTGGTGCATAACGCCAAGGCCGTCATGGAAGTCGCCAATGCAAAGCGCTTAATCGCCGTTGTGAAGGCAAACGCCTACGGCTATGGCGATACCTGGGCAGCAAAGACGCTGAACCAAGAACTTGGCGTGAAGGACTTCGCCGTTGCGACACTTGATGAAGGGGTCCGTGTCCGTTCGGCTCTGCCAGACGACTGCGATGTGATTTTGCTCGGGGTTCAGCCCGCCTTCTTGGCCGACGAGATGGCTGAAAAGAATCTGTCGCCAGTGGCAGGCTCTTTTGATTGGTTGCTTGCTGCAAAGAAAGCGATTGATGAAAAAGATAAGAAACTCCCGGCTCTGAAGATTCACTTGGCGGTGGATACGGGTATGGGTCGTTTAGGTGCGAAAACGCGAGCAGAGCTCGCTTCCATGTACAACTTTGTTTGTGCAGAGGACTGTTTCGAATTAGCTGGCGTGATGACCCATTTTGCTACGGCGGATGAAGACAACCAGCCATACTACGATCAACAGTTGGCCGACTTCATGGCCATGGTGAAGGGACTCGATATTCCCGAAAAGTACTGCCACGTGGCAAACTCCGGTTCGGCTCTTTACCACCACGATGAGGTGCCGACCGACACGATTCGCGTTGGATCCGTTCTTTACGGGTATAATCCGGCCTTACCGGACCGTCCGAGCCCAATTGAGCTCGAACCGGTTGGTTCTTTGGTTGGTCAAATCTGGGGTGTGCACCGCTTGTTAAAGGGCGAATCATTGTCTTACGGGGCAACCTATACAGCAAATGAAGACCAATGGGTTGGAACGATTCCCGTTGGTTACGCCGACGGTTTGAAGCGAACGCTTTCCGGCATGACCGTCTTAGTGAACGAACAGGAAGAAAAGATTCTCGGTCGTGTCACGATGGATCAAATCATTATTTCCTTAAGAGAGCCAGTTGCCGTTGGTTCGGAAGTGACTTTTATAGGAAAAGACCAAGAAAAAGAGATCAAAATCGAAGACGTTGCTGAATACGGCGACACGATTCCGCACGAATTGCTCACGGGCATTTCAAGCCGCGTGCCACGGGTTGACGTCGACTAATAAAGGGCCTTGGCCCGTACATAAATAAGAGGATAACATGGCTGCAGACTATGAAAACGTGCAAAGAGGTGATGTCTTCTTTGCAGATTTGAAACAGGGGATTGGCTCCGAACAGGGGGGTGTTCGCCCCGTCCTGGTTGTTCAAAATAACCGGGGAAACCAGAACGCACCGACAACGATCGTACTCGCCATTACGTCAAAGATGATGAAGGCGAAGTTACCAACGCACGTGAACCTGCCTTCCGAGCTCGGGATCATTAAGAAGGACTCCGTTATCTTGGGCGAACAGGTGCGAACGATTGACAAGCTCCGTTTAAGAGACCGAATTGGCCATCTTGAACCAGATAGTGCTACTATGAAGGCAGTGGAAAAAGCACTCAAGATTAGCCTTGCGCTAAATTAAAAGTTCTGCTTTAATTTAGCCTTAATCTAATCCTGCTAATTTTAAGAGAATTAAAAAGCGAAAGCTTAGCAAAAGAGGTGTACACATGGCAAAGGCAATTAAAATCTTACTAATCGAAGATGATGTGAACTTGGCGGACAACGTGGTTGATTCACTGAAGGATTTTGCTGACGTCACTTCCGTTCAAGACGGTTTGGACGGTGAGTTTGAGGCCAAGGAATCACCCTTTGATCTGATTATTTGTGACTTGATGTTACCCGGTCAATCCGGATTGGACATCATCAAAAAGGTTCGTGAAGCCAAGGTGGTGACGCCCGTCTTGATTCTGACGGCGAAGGCTTCCCTCGACGACAAAATCGAAGGCTTCAACGTTGGAGCAGACGACTACTTGACCAAGCCCTTCCACCGCGAAGAGTTGCTTGTGCGCGTGAAGGCCTTGCTTCGCCGAACGGGTGTGTACTCCGAAGACAACACCATGACCGTTGGTGAATTAAGCATCAACTTAGAAAACCGTGGCGTGACCGTACATGGTCAGGCCGTTAAGTTGGTCGGAAAAGAATTCGACATCTTAACTTACCTTGGTCAAAACAAGAACATCATCGTAACCCGTGACCAAATCTTTGATCGCGTTTGGGGTGTTGATTCCGATACGACGATTAACGTGGTGAACATCTACTTGAACAACCTCCGTCGTAAGCTCGAGGCCGTTGGTCAAGGTGGCTTGATCAAGACGCTTCGTAACATCGGCTTTATCTTAGAGGTGCCAGATGACCAAGCTGATTAATCGCAAACAGCAAGTTGATAACTTTGCGACTTTGGCTCTTGGATTAATGGTGATCTTTACTTTCCTCGCCGGGGTTATCTTCTGGATTTACACATCCACGATTTACGATAATTCCGACCGCGTCATCAACCAGTACGTCTCTTACTACCAGCAGGCAACGGATAAGGTAAACAACGGGATGGGAAAGGATAGTGCCGGCTTTGGCCGCGATCCTGAAGTGTTCCGTGGGAACGTGCTCTACTTTGATGATGCAGGAAAACAAATTGAAAACCAGGTTAACACTGGAACAAAAAACGTGTTGACTCGGAAGTTCAAACTGACCTTCAACCAGAGTGATTTGGGAGAAGGACCACAGACCATTCGAAAAAACGAAACTTACCTGCGCATTCAAGCCGTTAAGTTTAAGAAGGGGACCGTTTTGGCTCCTGGAGAAAACGGTTTGCAATCCGCTGCTTACGGTTATGTCTTCGTCGATGTAACCGACACCGTTGTCAATCTGAAGAAGTTCCAGGACGTGCTGATTTGGTCCTTCCTGTCTGCCTTCATCTTTGCGCTGTTCTTCGCCTTTTACATCGCAAGACAGTCAATGAAGCCGGTTATTCGTGCTTGGCAGCAGCAACAAGACTTCGTTAACAACGCTGCCCACGAACTTCGGACACCGATGACCGTTATTCAAGGAAAGCTCGAGAACCTACTGACAAGACCGACGTCCACGATTCGAGAAGAATCCGATGCCGTCATCTTATCCCTATCAGAAATTAGGCGACTCAATTCCTTGACCAACAACATGTTGACCTTGGCCAAGACCGGTTCAAACATGACGAAGGTTGAAAAGGAAAAGACCGACGTGAAGTCCTTCTTGGGCTCGGCCCTTTCGCCATACATCGAAATGGGTGAAATTTCTGGTAAAGACGTGACGGTCGACGTAAACGTTGACAAGAAGGTTTCCATCGATCGAAAGCGGATTCACCAGCTCTTGGTTTTGCTGATGGATAACGCTTTGAAGTACTCGGAAGAGGGCGACAAAATCAACGTTTCTGCTTCCGTTAACAAGAAGTGGTTACAGATTGAAGTGGCTGATACTGGTCGCGGAATCTCAGATGAAGCAAAGAAGCACATCTTTGACCGTTTCTACCGCGAAGACAAAACGGGAAACCGAAAGACTGGTGGAACCGGTCTTGGACTGTCCATCGCCGAATGGATAGTGAGCGCTCACAATGGTAAAATTAGCGTGAGTGATAACCATCCAAAGGGAACAATCTTTAAGGTTAGTCTTCCCATTTAATTCAAATACAAAGAAGGGAGTGGATGATGAAGAATGAAATTTCAATGCTGCGGCGCCACATTCGCATTGTGCTTGTCTTGCTGCTAGCCTTTGTTGTCGGTGGTGCGGTTGTTATGGCCAGTGCATTGCCAAATTCTTGGTACCAGAATCGTCTGGCGAAAGCGACGCACACAAACGCCGCTGGAATTACCACGGTCGCACCGGTTGCCTACGTGTCGAACAGCAAAGCTAAGCAAGCCTTTGATAACATGAAGGACGCCGTTGTTACCGTTCAAAACCTTCAGAAATCCGCTTCCCTGTCTGATGGTGCCGATGCCTTCGACAGCCAAAACAAGAGCACCCAAGAAAGCAGTTACGACACGGCTTCCGAAGGATCCGGTGTGGTTGTCGACATTAACAAGAAGTCCGCCGACATCGTCACGAACGCACACGTTATCCAGAATTCCGCATCAATCCAGGTGATTGATGCAAACGGTGACAAGGTGAACGCAAAGCTCATCCGTTCAGATAGCAGTCAGGACCTGGCCTTGATTCGCGTCTCATCTAGCCATTTCAAGAAAGCGGCGAAGTTTGCTGACTCGGATAAAGTGAAAACGGGACAAGCCGTCATGGCTTTGGGCTCACCATTGGGTGCTGCCTACCAGTCCACGATGACCAAGGGAATCGTTTCCTCTGCTAAGCGTAGCTTAGTGTCAACGGAAACAAACAACCACCAGGTTACCGTCATCCAGACCGATGCCGCCATTAACCAGGGGAACTCTGGTGGGGCTTTGATCAACGAATCTGGGCAGGTTATCGGCATTGCGTCCTCAAAGATTACCGCTTCTGCTCAAAATACCAACATTGAAGGAATGGGCTTTGCCATTCCATCGAACCAGGTGTTGGCATTTATTGGAAAATAACGATCGGTTAATAAAGAAGCCCACTCGAAAGAGCGGGCTTTTTTGAAGGAAAGTGAAGGGCTTGTGTGGGCAGCTGTGTTAGTGCGGTGTGTTAATAGGGGCTGTGCTTGTGTGGGACTGCTTTTGGGACGCTTCTTCACGCTAAACAGGTCAATAAAAAAGCAGCTGGCTTCAATATCGAGGCGAGCTGCTTTTTATTTGTTAAAATAGGTGAGATTAAGAAAGGGTATTTTCGTACCATTCTTTGATTTGGTTTGGTGTGATTCGCTCACCGTGACCGATTTGGTCAACCTTCTTACCGTCTTCGAATAAGACAAAGGTTGGAATTCCCTTCAAGCCGTGTTCTGCGGCCCAGTCGAGGTTTTCGTCGCGGTCGGCATCCATCCAGTTTGACGTCTTGACGATTTCATCCTTCAGACCTTGAACGAAAGGCTTGATGACCTTGCAATCACCACACCATTCCGTTGACATGAAGACCAGGTTACGTCCCGGTTGCTTAATGAATGCGGCGAGTTCCTCGTTTGTGTTTGATTCAGGTTTGTACATCATAGCACCTCCAATTGCATTCAATTTTAACACAGAAAAATAAATTGGTCGAGTTGAGTAAAGTTGACTAAGAAAGGAAAGAGATGATGGTAGAATATCGAATTGACCCGCACGAAATCAGTGATTTAGACGGATTTTCAGTCGAGTTGACGGTAGGTAAAGTCAAAACCTTGCTGGAAAATGGTCTGGACCGGAAAGCAATGGAGGCCACTTTTTTCTCCGTCGTTAATCAAGGAGAAAGCGAATCAGATTTTTGTGAGCTACTGGAGACGGCTTCTCATCTGCAGCGGGCTACTGGGCGGCCGGTCCTCGTTCACTTGCGTGCCGGGGATATATCGGCTGTTGGCGTTTTGGAATTCTTGAAGCGCGTGAAAGCTCTGGAGCTATCAAACTTCTTGATCATCACCGGGGATAAACGACGGTTGGATGATGGTTTTTCCACTGGACTGGCGTTACTTTCCGCCCTCCGGGATGCAGCCGGTGATGAGATCACGCTCGCTTCAACAATCGACGTGAATCAAGCTGCCGGGCGGACGGCCACTATGCTGTTGGAGGAGTGGGAGAAAAGAAACGAGTGCGGGGCGGACTTTGCCATTACTCAGATTTTCTTCGAACCGGAGATGCTGATTGGGTTAAGAAAAAAGTTAGAAAACGATGCGGTTATTGTTCCCGGATTGGTGAGCGGTCTTTCCGAAAAGCAGGTGGGATGGATTGAATGCGTGCTCGGTATTACCGTCCCGATGGACTTTCGACAAAACCCCGTTGCCTTTAACAAACGCTTGAAAGAGCGACTAAATAAGTCCGGTTTCGGCTTCTTCCATTACTTTGGAATGGATTAAAGAAAAATGAAAATATGAGTCCTTTGAAAGCTGATTTAAAAGCTTTTCTAGGGTCTTTTTTTATTCAAATAAAAGGCGTACAATAGAGACTTATCAAGAGAAAAACGGGAGAGAAACCATGTTTCGTAACCTTAAACGTGTCATTATTGGAAAACCATTGAAGACCTCTGAAGCAGCTGGTCAGTCATTGACGAAGTCCAAGGCCCTGGCCTTGCTTTCATCCGATGCCTTGTCATCTGTTGCCTATGGTACGGAATCAATTACTTCTGTATTGATTGCTGCCGGGGCAGTGGCTTTGTGGCTGCAATTGCCAATCGCTTTGATCATCATGGTCTTGCTGGCGGCCATCGTTTTGTCGTACCGTCAAATTATTAAAGCCTACCCAAACGGTGGGGGAGCCTACACGGTTGCCAGCCAGAACTGGGGGTCAAAGGCTGGGCTTGTTGCCGGGGGATCGCTTCTTGTCGATTACATGTTGACGGTTGCGGTTTCTGCCTCAGCCGCCGCTGACGCAATTACGGCCGCCGTTCCAGCGCTTTACCATTTTGCGGTGCCGTTGTCACTATTCACCATCATTGTTTTGACGGCGTTGAACCTTCGTGGTTTGCGTGAATCCGCCAACTTCTTGATGGTTCCTGTCTACTTCTTTATCGTGGTCATGTTCATCACGATTGGATTTGGACTCTTCCAGGCAGCAACGGGTGCTATTCCGGCCCACCAGGCAGCAAAGATTGGTACGGACTTCTCAGGACTTTCCATCATCTTCTTCCTACGTGCCTTGTCATCTGGTTCCTCATCATTGACCGGTGTTGAAGCCATTTCAAACGCTGTGCCTAACTTCAAGGAACCAAAGGAAAAACACGCCGCCACGACGTTGACGATGATGGCCGGAATCTTGGCCTTCTTCTTCCTCGGTATCACGTTCCTTTCCTACTGGTATGGAATCCAACCAAACAGCCACTCAACGGTTTTGGCCCAAATCGCTTCCGAAACCTTTGGTGGTCACAACATTTTCTTCTACCTCGTTCAGTTGGCAACGGCATTGATTTTGGCCGTCGCTGCGAACACCGGATTCTCAGCCTTCCCAGTGTTGGCTGTTAACCTGGCTCGTGACAAGTACTTACCACACCTTTACTTGGACCGAGGTGATCGTTTGGGTTACTCAAACGGAATCTTGTCCCTTTCAATTGGAGCCATCATTTTGACGATTGTCTTCCACGGTTCAACGGATAACTTGATTCCGTTGTACGCCGTCGGTGTGTTCGTGCCATTCACGTTGTCACAGTCTGGTATGATCATTCACTGGTTCCGCAACCGTCATGATGAAAAGGCTTGGTGGTTTAAGTCCATCATCAACTTCATTGGTGCTGCGATGTCAGCCGGATTAGTGGTGGTTTTGTTCGTTACGCGTTTGACCCACGTTTGGCCATACTTGGTCATCATGCCTTTGGTTCTGGCGCTTTTCTTCAAGATTCACCGCCACTACGAAGCCATCGCCCGTCAATTGCGTTTGCAATACGTGAACAACGTTGAATCCGTTCGTCACCAATACGACGGATCAACGGCCATTGTTTTGGTTTCAAACTTGACCCGCGTGACGTCTGAAGCCGTTGATTACGCACAATCAATCGCTACCAAAGTCGTCGCCATGCACGTTTCATTCGATGAGAATCCTGGACGTGAAGCGAAGATTCAAGCGCAGTTCAAGGAAGACTTTGGCGACGTCCGCTACGTTGACGTCCACACGTCTTACCGTTCAATCGTAAAGCCGGTCATCGGCTTCGTGAAGAAGGTTTCTAAGCAGTCTGAGAAGGTGAACCACTCCGTTACGGTCATCATTCCTCAGTTCGTACCAAAGAAGCCATGGCAAAATATCTTACACAACCAATCATCTTTCCGTTTGCGTACCGCGCTTTCAGGAATGGATAACATTTCAATCTCAACTTACTACTACCACTTGTCAGAGTAAGTTTGTAAATAAAAAGACCGCAGTGTTGACTGCGGTCTTTTTTGGGATGTCAGTTAGGGCCATTTTCTTGACCTAATCGACAAGTTTTCATCTGTTTTAGCGAAATGATTTGACCAACCCGTTATCATGGGGGCGATAAAGAAGCCGAGACGGTGGCGTTGACCGACAAAAGGAGGTAAGGCCTATGGAGAAATTCATGGGTATGATTCCGATTGAAAGGAACGCCATGCCCGATTTTTGGGATTGGTTCGACACCTTGGTACGCTGGGGAAACCTAGCCATTAAGCTTGATCGAATCATGAAGATGTTACTGTCGTTGCACGACAAGAACTAAAAAAACGGGCAACCATCTCGCTTTAGCGGGTGATGATGGTTGTCCGTCAACAATATCACTTGCCACCGCCTTGGGCGGCTTTATCCGAGAAGAGGGTTAGCTCTCCTCTTTTCGTACATAGTTTACCACGGCCGAAAAGATTTTCAAACAAATGAGGTCGTTTAGGACAAGCAAAAAGCCCGCGCCAAGGTGCGGACTTTTTGTATAGGTGTCAGTTAGGACAATATCGTGACCTAATCGACAATTTTTGGACTCTTTTGTCGGTTCTATTTGAACGACTCGTTATGATGGTGGCGATAAAGAAGCCGAGACGGTGGCGTTGACCGACAAAAGGAGGTAAGGCCTATGGAGAAATTCATGGGCATGATTCCGATTGAAAGGAACGCCATGCCCGATTTTTGGGATTGGTACGACACCTTGGTGCGCTTGGGAAACCTGGCCATTAAGATGGAACGGATCATGAAGAAGTTAATGTCGTTGCACGACAAGAACTAAAAAAACGGGCAACCATCTCGCTTTAGCGGGTGATGATGGTTGTCCGTCGCCACTATAACTTGCCACCGCCTTGGGCGGCTTTATCCGAGAAGAGGATTAACTCTCCTCTTTTCGTACATAGTTTACCACGGCCGAAAAGATTTTCAAACAATTGAGGTCGTTTAGGACAAGCAAAAAGCCCGCGCCCTCGGCGCGGACTTTTTCATTTACTTAAAATGTTTCGGCTTTAACGCCTTCGAGCTTCTTAAACCAGTCAACGTCCGGGTACTTGCGTTCCAAAGCCGTGGCCAAGACGCGCTTGGCCAAGTTACCGTTACGCGTAAAGATAGGACCGTGGAAGTATGAACCGTATACGTTGTGGTAGATAACCCCTTCGCTTTGATCCATTCCATTGTTTCCTTGACCTTGAGTGACCGTCCCAAGGGCTTTCTCACCCTTACCTAAGAACGTTCGTCCCTGGTGGTTTTCAAAGCCGTGGTAGGTTTCGCCGGTTTCGTTGTTCTTAATCACGATGTCCCCGGTCAAACGCTTGCCTTTTTCGGCATGCACTTCATCGTTTGTCATATTGGTGGTGTAGTGGTCCATGATCCCGATGCCATCAACACGTTCACCGTCGGCCATTTCCATGTAGTGCCCGAGCAGTTGAAAACCACCACAGACAGCCAAAAGTGGTCCATCGTTTTCGATGTACTTCTTCAATCCGTCCTTCTTGCCGACAAGGTCCTTTGCCACGATGGTTTCTTCGTAATCTTGACCACCACCGAAGAGGACAAAGTCAAAGGCGTCCGGGTCGAAAGAATCGTTCAACGAAATCAGTTGGTCATCAATCTCAACGCCGATTTGCTTGGCATAGTAACGCAGGGCGATAATGTTTCCGTAATCGCCGTAGGTGTTCATTAAGTCACCATAGAGGTGTGCTAAATTCAACTTGTATTCCGTCATTAGAACTCCTCCTTGATGTAGCCCTTGTCCATCAACACGGCACGCACTTGAAGCATGGCCGTGTAAGTAGCAGCAAGGTAAACCTTCTTCGTTGGGGCTTCTTCGATGGCATCGATGATTTGTTCCGTCTTTGGGAACGTTTCCTTGATGTCATAACCGGCCATCTTCAAACGAACAGTGATGTCCTTGTAGCGTTCACCACCTGTCATCACGGCTTGCATGTTGGAATCGTGCAAGCGTTCGAATTCGGCGTCCCAAATCCATGACGTATCGATTCCGTCAGCGTAGTTGGCGTTCAACATGGCGAGGAAGGTGAAGGGATCTTTTTCGGTTTCCATCATGTCGATAACTGTGTTGGTACCAACTGGATTCTTAATCAACAAGATGGTTAATTCTTTGTCCCCAATCTTCAATGATTCTTGGCGACCAAAGATTTGCTTGTTTTCTTCAAAAGCAATCTTAATTTCATCTGGTGTCACATCAAAGGCCTTACCAACCGTGTAAGCAGCCAGGGCGTTGTAGATGTTGTACAAACCACCGATGGCAATTTCGTATGGGTGGCCATCGATTGAGAAAGCAGAGGACTTTGGCGTCAGCTCCGTTAAGTCAGTCACCGCAACGTCCAAATCGGGACGAGCAAAGTTGTCGGTCACTGAGAAATACTTACCCAAGTTGGCGTAGGTGATGAAGTTGTAGTGCAAAACGGAGTTGTCCGTTGGGCTTAAAATACCATCCGTGTTCGTTGGGGCCTTCAAGTCCTTGTAGTCTTCTTCCTTCACGTGGTCAAAACCAAAGTAGAGACGTTTGTTCTTGAAGGTTCCACGAGCCAAAATGGGTGAATCGGCGTTCATGATGACGGTTGCATCAGGCGCCTCGTTGATTCCGTTGATGATTTTGTCGTAGGTCGTGTAGATTTCACCGTAACGATCCATTTGGTCACGGAAGAGGTTGGATAACACGAAGTACTTTGGCTTGATGGCCTTTGTCAGTGACAAAACGTTCGCCTCGTCAACTTCCAATACGGCGATGGGCTTTTTACCATTTGGTGAGGGTTTGACCTTAGTAGTCAAAAGCGTACCTGCAACTCCTTGTACCATGTTGGAACCGGATGGATTGGTAATGACGGAGTAACCCCCGGCCTTCAAAATACGGGTGATGAGGGCGGTTGTCAGCGTCTTGCCGTTCGTCCCAGTTACAACGACAAGGTCAAAGTCGGCTTGCACCGACGACAAAACGTCTGGGTCGATGGTAACCGCCAGCTTACCTGGCAAAGATGTTCCGCCTCGCTTCAAGATATCGTGCAAGACAAAGTGAGATGATTGGGCCGTGAACTTGGCCAATTGGCTTTTCAATGTCATGAAACGCCCTCCTTTTCTAATCACTTATTTTAACACGACTACAAGCAATTTTGACAAATTGGTCTGGCCCATCGTAAAGGCCTCTAAAAATTGCTATAATGGATTGGTATATTAAGGAAGAGTGGGGTGGACTTAGTTGGCACAGTTGTACTTTGAATACGGGGCAATGGGCTCCGGAAAATCAATCGAAATTTTAAAAGTCGCCCATAATTATGAATCACAAGGGAAACATGTCTTACTGTTGACACCCCTGATTAACGACCGTGACGGTGAGGGTATGATTGCTTCACGCATCGGCTTAAAACGTCCGGCCCATGTCATCGAGCCAGACACGAACTTGTTTGATATGATCAAGAACGAAGTCGACCACCACGACTTGGCGGCCGTCTTAGTTGATGAAGCCCAGTTCTTGACCAAGGAGCAAGTTGATCAACTGGCATATGTTGTCGACGAATTGAATAAGCCGGTTATGACCTTTGGATTGAGGCAAGATGCCTTCAACAATTTGTTCGAAGGTTCAAAACGTCTTTTTGAAATGGCCGACAAGTTGGTTGAAATGAAAACCATCTGTTCATTTTGTGGTCGCAAGGCGACAACGCAGTTGCGTTTTGCTGATGGTAAACCGCAATATAAAGGAAGCCAAATCCAGATTGGTGGCGATGAAGCTTACAAGCCAACCTGCCGCTACCACTGGTTCCATCCTGACTTAACAATGATGGATAACGAGAAGGAGTAAATAATGGATCCAATTTTTGCACAAATTCAATCCGTTGTAGATCGCTACGACGAATTAAACCAAATGCTTGCGGACCCCGAAGTGATGGGGGATTCCCAAAACTACATGAAGCTCTCAAAGGAAGCCGGATCCATCCGTGAAACGGTGGAAACTTACCAGCGATACAAGGATGTCGTTTCTGGGATTGAAGATGCCGAAGAAATGCTTTCCGATGATGAAATGGGTGAATTGGCCAAGGAAGACTTGGCTAACTTAAAGCCTGAACGTGAAGAACTGGAAGAAAAGCTCAAGCTCTTGATGCTTCCGAAGGATCCAAACGATGATAAGAACATCATCATGGAAATCCGAGGTGCCGCCGGTGGGGATGAATCCTCACTCTTTGCGGCTGACCTTTTGGGGATGTACCGTCGTTACTGTGAAAATCAGGGTTGGTCACTTCAGATTATCGATGAAACGACGACCGAAGTTGGTGGTTACAAGGAAGTCGCTGCCATGATTACCGGTGATAAGGTCTTCTCCAAGTTGAAGTTTGAATCTGGTGCCCACCGTGTTCAGCGTGTGCCGGCAACCGAAACGCAGGGACGTGTGCACACGTCAACGGCGACGGTTGGAATCATGCCTGAATTCGAAGAGGTGGATGAAGATAGTTTGATTGATCCAAAAGACGTTCGTGAAGACGTTTACCGCGCATCTGGTGCCGGTGGACAGCACGTTAACAAGACGTCGTCTGCCATTCGTTTGACCCACGAACCAACTGGAATCACGGTTGCTATGCAGGATGAACGTTCTCAGCAGCAAAACCGAGCCAAGGCCTGGAAGGTCTTGCACGCTCGTGTATATGACCACTTCGCACAAGAAAACGAGGCCGAATACGCAGAACAGCGTAAGACGGCCGTTGGTTCAGGTGCTCGTTCAGAACGTATCCGGACTTACAACTACCCACAAAACCGTGTAACGGACCACCGCATCGGTTTGACCTTGAACAAGTTGGACCGCATCATCGGTGGTGATCTTGGTGAAATTATCGATGCCTTGGTCTTGGCCGAACAGACAGCAAAGTTGGCTGCCTTGAACGAACAATAATGGCTGAAGATGTAGAACAACACAAGATGCCGTCTTTGAATGAAAACGGCAAGGGCCGTTTTCAACGTCAGGTTGGCCGCACGAGTCGCGCCTCTGCCAAGAATCCGTCGATTTCGCTTTTAGAAGCGCGAAAGTGGGCCTTGGCTGAGATAGTCGCTGCAGGTAAAGACGAAGAGGAAACGCTCGACAACCTTGATTTCTTGTTAACGGGCGCGCTAAAAGTCAACTACGGTATGCTTCGAGCAAACTTGACGCGCACGATGCCGGATTGGTTGGCCGCTCGCTGGCCGAACTGGGTGGCTGCCCTCGTTAAGAACCGCCCAGCTCAGTACATCATCGGGGAAGCGCCCTTTTACGGGCGCGACTTTCTCGTCGACGAACGGGTCTTGATTCCAAGACCCGAAACAGAACTCTTAGTCGACTGGGTGCTGAATGATTTGAAAAAAGAACCGATTTTGGCGGAGAATCCAACCTTGCTGGACGTCGGAACGGGTTCCGGGGCCATTGCTTTGACGCTTTCTGACGAACGCCCAGAGCTTCAGGTGACCGCCGCCGACATTTCCCGTCCGGCTTTGGCGATTGCCTTTGAAAACCGGAAGAAGCTTGGCTTGCAAGCAAGAGTCGAACTAGAAGAGTCGGATTTGTTTGCTGCCTTTGATGGCCAACGGTTCGACGTTATCGTCTCCAATCCGCCCTACATCCGACAGGATGGACAAAGCGAGATGGACGAGTCGGTCGTTTCTTACGAACCGGACCTAGCTTTATACGCCGACAATAAGGGGCTTGCACTCTACGAGAAGATGGCCGTCCAATTGGCTGACCATCTTACTGAAAATGGTCGTGCCTACTTTGAAATTGGTTACGACCAAGGGGCGGCCTTAACTAAAATTTTTAAAGAGGCATTACCAACTGCCGAGGTTCAGTTGAAAAAGGACCTGGCAGGTTTAGATCGAATGATTCGAGTGAAACTTCATGGAAACGAAACACTTTAACAATCAGAAAAAAGATATCCAGGAAGCCGCGGCACTACTACAAGCAGGTGAAGTCGTAGCTTTTCCGACCGAAACTGTCTATGGCTTGGGTGCGGATGCGACAAACGACGAGGCCGTAAAAAAAGTCTTTGCCGCAAAGGGACGACCAGCGGATAACCCGTTAATCATGACGGTGGGAAACATCGTCCAGCTCACGCCTTACGTTGAAATTTCAGACAAGGCAACTGCTTTGATGACGGCTTTCTGGCCTGGTTCGTTGACCATCATTCTTCCAATCAAGGAAGGACAGGTCTCCATGCTTGTGACCGGTGGTTTGCAAACGGCCGCTGTCCGCATGCCGGCAAACGAAGTGACGCGTACCTTGATTAAGGAAACTGGCTTCCCAATCGTTGGGCCATCTGCTAACTTGTCAGGAAAGCCGTCACCAACCACCGCTGCACACGTGCAACACGATATGGACGGTAAAGTAGCTGGCATCATCGACGATGGTCCCACCCAGGTTGGGGTGGAATCGACCGTTATTGATATGACGGCAAAGACGCCAACAATTCTGAGAACGGGTGCTGTCAGCCAAGAAGACCTCGAGAAGGTTTTGGGTGAAGAAGTCGTTGATGGAACCAGCAAGAAAGCACTGTCTGCTGACCAGACACCGAAGGCGCCGGGGATGAAGTACCGGCACTATGCACCGGACAAGGATGTCTTCGTCTTTGATCCCTTGGATTGGTTCGACCTCCAAGAGGTCTTGAGTGAACGCGATGCGGTCATGGCTGATGAAGAATTGCTGGGGAGCTTAAAGGATAAAAACCAAGCTTCCTGGTCACTTGGGCGAAACATCAACCAAGCTTCCGAGAATTTGTTCGCTGGTTTGCGTTACTTTGATGATGAGGCCAAGATTGATAAAATATACGTGCAGTCAATGCCCGACATGGGATTGGGGAAAGCGTACAACAACCGGCTTGCAAAAGCCTCAGGCGGGCGATTATTTCAAGGCTTAGACCGTGATTAACCCTTGCTATTTTGTAAGCGCTTTGATAAACTAAAGTCGTTGATAAGACTTTTCCAAAAAGGAGAAAAAACATGGCAGAAAAAAAAGAGTTTAACATCATTTCAGAAACGGGTATTCACGCTCGTCCAGCAACTTTGCTTGTTCAAGCAGCGTCAAAGTTTAACGCTGAAGTAACACTTTCATACCAAGGTAAGGAAGTTAACTTGAAGTCAATCATGGGTGTGATGTCACTCGGTGTTGGCCATGGCGCAGACGTTACGATTAAGGCCGACGGCGATGACGCCAAGGATGCTATCCACGCTGTTTCAACAGTGATGCGTAACGAAGGTTTGGCTAAGTAATCAAATCGATTCTTAGAACATAAAAAAAGCCGCATGCAGCGGCTTTTTTATTTGAATAAGACTTTTCTTTTAGTAAAATAAAGAAAAGCAGACGTTTTGGAGGAAGGCACATGAAAGTCCTTGCAATTGATACCAGTAATCAACCACTTTTGGTTGCTTTGGCTGAAGATGGCCAGATTTTGTCATCCGTACAAACGAATAAGCCAAAGAATCACTCGGTTGACCTTTTGCCAGCCGTTAAGGATCTTCTTGCAAAAGAAGGTTGGACGCTACAGGACTTAGATCAAATCGCCATCGCCAAGGGACCTGGTTCTTTCACTGGCCTTCGTATCGGTGTTACGGTTGGTAAGGTTCTTGCGGACACGTTGAACAAGCCGTTGCTGGCCATCTCTTCCTTGCAAGCTTTGGCGCGCCAAGTACAATTGGCTAACTGGTCTGTCAAAAAGGCGGACACGAATTTAGCCGAAGGGACCCCTTTTGTTCACAAGAAAAAAGATTCCTTGGTTTTGGCACTTTTTGACGCTCGAAACGACAATGTCTTCGCCGGTGCCTACCTTGGCAATGAAACCGTCTTAGAAGACGGTCACTACCCAATCGACGAGGTGCTTGACCTCGTTGCACAAGTGGGTGAATCGCTCATCGTCGTTGGTGACGGGATGCACTTTGAAGAAGCCATCAAGGAAGAACTTTCCCGCCTTTCACCAATTATTTTGACGGAAGATGAATCGCTGCCCGATGGAACGGGCCTAGTTGACTTAGCAAAGACGACGAAGCCAGTTGAAGACGTTGCCAACCTAACACCATCCTATCTGAGAAAGACACAGGCCGAACTGAACTGGGAAAAGAACCAGGCGGGAAAGCCTTTGGACAAGCCTTATGTTTTTGAAGTTTAAAAGTAAAAAGAAGAAAAAGAAGGAAAAACCGGTTGCGCAGACTCTGATTGACTTTCCAAGCGAACGCTTTGAAGCAAACGGGGATGTCTTGACCCTTCGGTTAGCGACCGTTTCTGATATTCCTGGACTCGTGGCGACCCAGGAGGCCGTATACAACGGCTACGCACCCTGGGTCGCCCGCGACTTTTACCACGAGTTGACCCAAGAAGAAGACCGGCTCTACCTCGTCTGTGTGAAACGCGACCAAGTCATCGGGTTCATCGCCCTCGTGCGTCGTGAACAGGTGCCGGATTTGCACATTGCCAACCTCGCGGTCTTGCCTGTTTGGCAGGGAAGACAAGTTGGGACTTACATGATCAACACGGCGAAGGCCGTCGCCTGGGAGATTGGCTTGCCAATGCTTTCCCTTGAAGCCCGCCGTTCAAACACCGGTGCCTTGGCTTTGTACGATCGTCTCGGTTTCCGTGTGCAAGACGTGATTGAGAAGTACTACGTTGACAACAAAGAAGACGCAATTTCAATGGTGCAAAATCTTGAAGCTTAGACCTGCAACACAATCAGACGCCGATCAGATTTACATGATTGCGCAAACCGCCTTTCAACGGGACTTGCTTCCAAAAGAACTTTTAGACCATCATTTGTCTGCCGACCGTGTCCACTACCTGATTAATGAACAACAGACGGCTTTCCTGTCTTACACGAAGTTCTTCGACGAAGCTGAGCTCGACCTCATTGCCGTTCAACCCGGCATGCAGGGACAGGGATTAGGGCAGGCAGTGCTAGAAGAATGGTTGTCTGAATTAGGGCCCTGCCGAATCTTGCTCGAAGTGGCCGAGAATAACATTCGTGCCCGTAACTTGTATCTGAAGTTCGGCTTTTCGGCCTACCACGAGCGCAAAAACTATTATCCCGACGGGCAAACCGCGATTTTAATGGAGAAAAAGCAATGACAACATTAATTGCATTTGAATCAAGTGCTGATGAAACGTCAGTGGCAATCGTTAAAGACGGTAAAACCGTTCTTTCAAACGCCGTCGCTACGCAAATTAACTCCCACCAACGCTTCGGCGGAATTGTTCCGGAAGTGGCTTCCCGCCACCACTTGGAATGGATTACGAAAACTTTGGACATCGCCTTGGACGAAGCGGGCATTCCCGTTTCTGAAATTGACGCTGTGGCCGTTACGTACGGACCTGGTTTGGTTGGATCGCTCCTAGTTGGTTTGATGGGGGCCAAGACTTTTGCTTTGGCGCACGACTTGCCAATTGTTCCTGTTAATCACTTAGCTGGACACATTGCTGCTGCAAACTTTAATCAGCCCATCGAATATCCCGCTTTGGCCTTGATGGTTTCTGGTGGACACACCGAACTTGTCTTGATGGAAAAGCAAAACTCCTTTGAAATTCTCGGTGAAACTTACGATGACGCGGCTGGTGAGTCCTACGATAAGGTCGGCCGTTTGATGAACTTGAACTACCCAGCCGGAAAGGCCATCGACGAATTGGCCGCACAGGGTGAGGTAACCATCAAATTCCCTCAAGCGATGGCGCACGAAGCTGGCTATGACTTCTCATTTTCTGGTTTGAAGTCAGCCGTGATTAACCAGGTGCACAACGCCGAACAGCGAGAGGAAGAAATCGATCAAAAGGATTTGGCCGCTTCCTTCCAAGCTGCGGTGATTAAGGCTTTGATTGATCGAACGGACCGGGCTTTGTCTGACTTCCCGGTAAAGTCTTTCGTGCTTGCTGGTGGGGTCGCTGCCAATTCCGGCTTGCGTGCTGCCCTGGGAGATCTGCTTCAGAAATTCCCGGAGACGAACTTTATCCCCGTGCCGAAGCAGTATACCGGCGATAACGCCGCGATGATTGGTGCTGCCGGTTACTGGAATTATGAAGACGGCGTGTTCGCCGACCTGGATTTAAATACCAGGCCCGGGTTGGACTTTGCACTTCGTGAAAAAGATTAAATGAAAACAGGGTAAACACCCTGTTTTTTTATATTATTCAACAATGTATTTAAAAAGTATGTGATAAATATAATGTGAAAATTGAACAAAGGCGTTTCACAAAGTCTTATATTATGCTATAATATAAACAATATGTTTCACAAACAACTGTGTTTTCACAAATAAGCCGAATGGAGAATAGACGATGGACGAACAAGCAAAAATCCCTCGCGCGACCGCGAAACGGTTGCCGATTTACTACCGCTACTTAACTTTTTTGGAGGATGCCGGAACACACCGCATCTCATCAGCTGAATTGGCGGAAGCCACTAAGTTTGATGCCGCAACGATTCGTCGTGATTTCTCATACTTCGGAGCTTTAGGTAAACGAGGCTATGGATACGACGTGAAGGCTTTGCTTTCATTCTTCGCCAAGGTGTTGGATCAAAGCTCACTCATCAATGTTGCTTTGATTGGAGTTGGACACTTGGGACAAGCGCTCTTGAACTTCAACTTCCACCAATCATCAAACATGCGAATCGCCGCTGCTTTTGACATTAACGAGCACCGCGGTAAAATCTTGTCAGGTGTGCCAATCTATGACATGTCTGAATTGGAAGAACAAATTCGTGCCCAACGCATCAACATCGCCATTTTGACGGTGCCACAAGAAGAAGCACAAGGAATCACGGACAAGTTGGTCGAAGCCGGTGTTAAGGGAATCATGAACTTCACCCCACTCCGTGTTTCAGTTCCAGATGGCGTTCGCGTTCAAAACGTCGACTTGACGAACGAATTGCAGACCTTGGTCTACTTTATCCAAAACTACGCAACAATCACGACAGGGAAGTAAAGAAAATGGCAGTTCTTGATTTAAATAACAATAATGCAGTTCAAAAGTACCGTGCTTTTGTCGAAAATTCACCCTATGGTCAAGTCACGCAAGACCCTAAGTGGGGTGAATTGAAGTCAAACTGGGGACACGTATACATTTATCGTGAAAACGAGGCAGGTGAAATTATTGCTGCTATGTCCGTGTTGACGGTTGAGGCTGTTCCTGGAAAGCTTTTAGCATACTGCCCAAAGGGACCAGTTGCTAACGTTAAGGATGAGAAATTGGTCAAGTCCATGGTTGAAGAAGCTCTGGACAACTTACCAAAAAACGTATTTTTACTCCGAATGGATCCGGAAGTTTACTATAGTGATGAGTTGGATGCCGCTTACAAGAATGAAGGCTTTGTTACTCGTAACACTGAAATTAATTACATGCACGGCAATATCCAACCTCGTAAGAATGTTGAACTTTACTACGATGGACGTGGTGAAGGAGCACAGGTCATCACGAACGAAGATGAACTGATGCTTCACTTTAAGGGAAAGCACCGTAACTTTATCCGTCGTGCCATTCGTGATGGTGTAACGGTTGAAGCTGGTCAATCAATGGAAGAAGTTAAAGAATTCTTCGAATTGTACAAATTGACTGCTGCAGTCCATGAAATCACATACCGTCCTTTCGAATACTTCGAAAAGATGCAAAAGATTTGGTCCGATACGAACCGCTTCCGCGTCTTTATTGCGAAGGCTGAAGATGGCACACCGGTTGCTGCTGGTATCGGTTTTAACTACGGTGAAAAAATTTGGTACATGTACGCTGGATCAAACCGCGAATACCGTCAATTGGAAGCCCCTTATCTCATTCAATGGGAAATGCTGAAGTGGGGACTTGAAGAAAAGAAGGTTCGATACGACTTTGGTGGTGTTGGTGAATTCACATCAGAAGACGGACTTTACAAGTTTAAGCACGGCTTTGCATATCATGACCCTGATTTGGCATACATTGGTGAATTAGATTGGGTTGTGGATCAAGAAGCTTACGATAAGTATTTAGAAGGCTTTGCTGAATAAAAGCATATAGAATTGGTGCTCACCTGATTATTCAATGAAAGGCGAGATATGACGATTAAATTAATTGCATCCGACATGGATGGGACTTTTCTAGCTAGCGAAGATCACTACGATCAGAAACACTTTGCGAAAGTATTAGCGCAGCTGAAAGAAAAAGGAATCCGTTTTGTTGCGGCCTCAGGTCGCCAGCTCGAAAATCTTCAAGAACTTTTTGCACCAATGGCTGACTATGGTTTGGCCGATCAAATCGACTTCGTCGGCTCGAACGGATCGGTTGTCGCAACTCATGGAGAATTGCTTTCAGCTGTTTACTTAACACCGAAGCAAATTCAGACGGTTCTTGATTGGAACACGCACAACCCACAATCAAATGATAATTTGATTGTCTTGGCTGGAACACGTGGTACTTATGTTTCAAACCACGCCACAAAAGAAGTGCAGGCAATGCTATCACGCTTTTACCCGAACGTGACGCAGGTCGAGAAACTGATGGAAATTGATGATCAGATTCTTGGTGTTGGCTTTATCTGGCCACACGAAGAGGTGCAAAAGTACGTCCAAGAGATTCGAAACTTGTTTGGGTCTGAGATTCACGTGACGGGGTCTGGTTTTGGTTCCGTTGATATCTTGCCAAAGGACGTGAATAAAGCCAACGCCTTGGAACTTCTTCAAAAGCATTATGGCATCAAAGATGACGAAGTGATGGTCTTTGGTGATAACTCCAATGACTTGGAGATGTTAAAGAAGTACAAGCAGTCTTACTTGATGCCCAACGCCGCAGCCTTCATGCACGAAGAACACGACAAGGAAGCGGTTGCCCCAAACGTTGAGGCTGGCGTTTTAAAGACCATTGAAGAAAAAGTGTTAGATTAGTCGTTTATTTAAAAGAGCCGAGCGGCTCTTTTTTGTTACTTTAGAATAACTAACAGTTCCTGTTCTTCAAAATGTTATAATAGTGATACTTATAGGCAGGGAGCAGAGAGCATGATTTTAGCGTATGGTAAATTTTTAGAATTGACCTTTGATTTTACTGGCAAGACAACACGTAAAGACTACTGGTTAGCTTCTTTGGTTAATTTCATCATCGTACTCTTATTCGCAGCTGGAATCGACGGATTTGCTCGAATTCTTACTGAGGTTGCGCTTCCACATATCTTGGACATCATCTTTGCTTTTGCCGCCATGATTTGGATTATGTTTGCTTTACTCTTCATCATTGGCACAATCTTGCCAAACGTTTCGATGTCCTTCCGACGGTACCGTGACGCTGGCGTATCTAAGTGGCTTTTCATCGTTGAAGCAGCTTTCTTGATTAGCCTTCTTGTTTTTGTTTCGCAGTGGGCATTGAATGGTTATACAACAATTCTTGCCACCTTGATAATGGTAATGCTGTTGCTAGCTGATGTCTTAATTAAGCTTTTGCCTTCTGAACGTGAGGAAGTGGCAGCACCCCAAGAACTAAAATCTTAAATCACGGGTCTGCTTGTTGAAAAACATCCCGTGGTATTCTGAGCCAAGTATAGAGGTTAATAATGAATACAAAAAAGCTCAAAACATTTTTTGATCAGCATGTAAAATTACGAGTAGTGTCAATTTTTCTTCTGCACTGCTTTGTTTTTTTAACATTCTTTGCGCTGGAATTCATCGCGATGTCATTGACCCAGGTATCCGTTTTATTTAAAGGATGCGAACGTTACCTTTGGCTCGTTAGTGGATTGATTCTCGCACTGGTCTACTCTTTCTTTGTCATACGTTACCTTTTTCCGAAGCAATATCAATTCACGCAAGAAAAATGGCAACAACTTCCTTCACTAAGAAAGATTGCTTGGCCTACAGTTAATGAGCTCGGCTTTATTATAGCTGTTTACATCATTGCTTTTGCGGCCTTGTCCGTTTGGTCAACGATTCAGATGACAGTCTTTTCGAAGTGGGCTCAGGATACAACGGAAAATCAAGCCGCTCTCGATCAGTTGATGAACATGGGTGGTCGCTACTCATTGATTGCTCTATCGATTTTGATTGTTTTGATTGGCCCCATCATGGAAGAGTTTCTCTTTCGTGGCGTTTTCTTCAAGACTTTTAAGAAGAGTAAGAAAGGCTATCTGACGGTTTTCTTCTCTGGACTTCTGTTTGGCCTTTACCACCTTGGATCCTATAGTTGGGTATCGCTATTAGACTTGCCACCGTACCTTATTCTGGGATTGGCATTGGCCTATGTTTATCAAAAAACAAATAAACTCTCATCATCCATTTTGCTGCACATGTTCCATAATGGTTGGGTGCAAGCAACAACGCTCTATCTTTTGTTGCACTAATTAATCGAAATAAAAAAGCCAAGACGATTGTCTTGGCTTTTTTATTAATCAATTCCAGGAAACTTTCTTGTACGAATAATTTCATCAAAAATTTTGTAGTCTTTGTTGATTGAGTATGGCTTATTTAAGCTGTTGTTCCAAATGTGGACAACCTGGACGTTTCCGAGTAACCAAAGAATATCGGATGATGTGGCAATCCGCGTTAATTCCTTAAAGACACCGTTGTAAAACTGTTCTTCAAAGATTTTATCCTGCATTTGGAATTGCAAAATGTCCAAAGTGCCTTCGAATGAAAGGTTGTGGATGGTGGTAAAGGGAGCTTTCCGGAATTGCTCCATATCGATTTCTTCCGTCGCCTTTTCCATCACCAAACGAATCATCACTTCTAGGAGTTGGTATTTATCATCAAAGTGACGGTAAAAGGTATTTCGGTTCACATCGGCTTCTTCGCAAATGTGCTTCACTGAAAGTTTTGAAAAGGGAATGGACCCCATCGCTTCAGAAGCAGATTCAATGAGGTGTTGGTGCATGAGCGTGAATGTTTTGTTCGCCATAATATCTGGGACACTTTCTTTTTCTTGTCTCACTGTTGAACAGTATCTCAATTTTAACTCTTTCCGTTTTATTTTTCCACGCCTAAAATGGGTAACGGTTAATTAAATGAAAGTAGGAGTAACATTATGCTAAAGCGCTTAGGAGAATGGATTTACAAAAATAAATTCAAGACATTCTTTGCCTGGGTTGTAGTGGTTGTCGCATTGGCAGCCGGTACGCTTGGCTTTGGATCACATTATACTCAAAATCTCACGATTTCGGGTATTCCTTCAACAAACATCCAGTCAACGTTGGAAAAGGAGTTTAACCAAAACCCCAACGCCGGAACGATGAAGGCTGTTTTGCAGAAGAAGGATGGGGATGTAACGGATGACAAGACGAAGTCAGCCGTTGAATCTTCAATCAACGATATCAAGAATAAGTATGGTAAGGACATCAAGACGGTCCAAAACCCATACGAGGTTGGAAACATTTCAGATGACAAGACAACCACTTACGTTGATATCACGTACTACAAGTCTTCAACAAACGTTCCTCGTAAGGCCATTGACGGTGTCATGGATACCTTCAACAAGGACATGAAGAACAACGACGTGAAAGTTGCCTACACGGGAACGGTTCAAGTTCATAAACTTGATTTCGGTGGGGCTTCCGAATTGATTGGAATCGCCATTGCCTTCGTCTTGTTGCTCGTGTTGTTCCGCTCGTTTGTAACGGCCGGTATGCCAATCATTTCAGCCCTCGTTGGATTGGGTTCAGGAATTCTTTTGGTTACGATTGGAACGAACTTCATGACGATGGCATCCGTTTCACAGACTTTGGCTGTGATGTTGTCGCTTGCCGTTGGAATTGATTACGCGCTCTTCATCTTGAACCGTTACAAGACCGATTTGGCCGAAACGGATGGTGACCGTCAAAAGGCTCTTGGTAAGGCCCTCTCAGAAGCTGGTGCTTCTGTTGTCTTTGCCGGTGTAACGGTTATCATTGCCGTCCTCGGTTTGGCCTTTGCCGGAATCGAATTCGTGACGACAATGGGAATTGCTGCCGCCTTTGCCATTGCCTTTGCGGTCTTCTCTGCCTTGACTTTCCTTCCAGCTTTGATTGCGCTTTTGGCTAAGTTCATTAAGCCTGCAACGAAGACGGTGGACGACATGGCAAACAAGCCATCAAAGTTCACGAAGTTCCTTACGGGTAAGCCATGGGTTGTTATCGTTGCGGTGATTGTTGCCTTGGGTGCCATAGCCGTGCCAGCACAACACATGCGTTTGGGCATGCCATACAATGGTTCATTGCCTGAAAACCGTACTGAGCGTCAAGCATACGACATCGTATCTGATAAGTTCGGGGAAGGAACCAATGCACCGCTGGTTGCTGTGATGAAGTTGGATAGCAAGCAAAGCGACGCCGACAAGCAAGCAAACATGAAGAAAATGACGGACCACATCGCTAAGATGGATGGTGCCAAGTCATTGAAGACGCTTTCTGTTGATAAAGAGAAGGCTGCTACCTTGCAGCAAGAAATGTCTGCTAAGGCAAAGCAAGAAATGATGGCCAAGGCTCAGGCAACTGGTCAAATGCCAACACAAGAAGACCAAGCAAAGGTGGAAGCTCAAATTAAGGCTGCCATCATGCAACAAGCCGGAAACAAGTTTATGATTTCTGACAGTGGTCGCTACGCTTTGGTTATGATCACGCCTGAAAAGGGTTCTGCTGCAAAGCAAACCACTGACTTGGTAAATCACATTAAGGACTACTCAAAGACGACCGATAAGGAATACAACGCCCCAATCACGATGACTGGTGTGAATGCGGTTAACTTGGACATCACGAAGAAGTTGAACGATGCAACACCAATCTTTGCTGCCACGATTATGGTTTTGGCCTTCTTACTCTTGATGGCGGTCTTCCGTTCATTCGTTGTGCCAGCCGTAGCCATGATTGGATTCGGTTTGTCACTCTTGGCTTCATTTGGATTCACTACCTTGGTTATCCAAGACGGGTTCATGAAGGGCTTCTTCGGTGTCTCGAAGGGTGCGCCATTGATTTCCTTCTTGCCAATCATCGTCACGGCCATCCTCTTCGGGTTGGCCATGGATTACGAAGTCTTCATGGTTTCACGTGCTCGTGAAGAATACAAGAAGACGCAGGACAACACCCGTGCGGTCACTGTTGCCATGCAGGATTCAGGTCCAATCGTCGTAACGGCAGCCTTGATCATGATTGCCGTCTTCGGTTCATTCGCCTTGAATCCAGATCCAACGACGAAGTCATTGGGATTGGCCTTGGCCTTTGGAATCTTCTTTGATGCGTTCTTCATTCGCTTGCTCTTTGTGCCAGCAATGTTGAAGGTGTTCGGAAAGTGGAACTGGGCATTTCCTGGTAAGAAAAATTAAGTTTTAAACGAAAAGGACAACCGAAACGGTTGTCCTTTTTTGTTGCCTAAAAAGTCAATTCCGTGCTAAAAGTTGAAAAAAGACCTTGCAGTGACGCCTGGGGCTTGATATAATATTTAAGTCGTAAGGCATTCGGGGGTGTAGCGAAGTCTGGCTAAACGCGACGGACTGTAACTCCGTTCCTTCGGGTTCGTAGGTTCGAATCCTACCGCCCCCATTGCTGCTTTTGCAGCTGGTATCTTACGATTGCCCCTTGGCCAAGTGGTAAGGCAGAGGTTTTTGGTACCTCCATGCGCTGGTTCGATCCCAGCAGGGGCAATAGGCCGTTAGGCAATCACTTTTGGCAGACTTTCGAGTCTGCCTTTTAATTTGCAAAAAAATATTGTAAGAGGGCATAAAAAAGCACCGCCAAACCTGGCGGTGCTTTTTGTTTACTTCAAATACTGTTCGTAGCGGCTTATTTCATCGGGTGTCAACTCAACGGTTAGGACCGTTCCTTCTTCATCAAATTCTTGTTCGATTGCAGCATGGGAACTAAGAATATTTGAAACGACTGCTGAGTCCGAAAAAGGAACATGGAGCGTAACTTCTTCTTGGTCGGCGAAGAGTTCTTGCTTGATCAGGCCGAGGAGTTCGTCTTGAGACTTCACATCCTTAGCTGAGATGGTGATGGCCGAATCACCGTCCACCTGTGGGAAGGCAATGTCGACCTTGTCAGCCTTGTTAAAGACCGTAATCATGGCTTTGTCTTTGATGCCGAGGCGGTCCAACGTTTCTTCCGTGGTCTTCATCATGTCTTGGTGGTGTTCGTCGGACACGTCGACAACCTGCAAGAGAAGATCGGCGTTTGCAGCCTCTTGAAGTGTTGATTCAAAGGCGGCCACCAAGTGGTGAGGAAGCTTGGAAACGAATCCAACCGTGTCGGACAACAAGAACTTTTTCTTGTCTGGCAGTGTGAGTTGGCGAATCGTCGTGTTCAACGTTGCAAAGAGCATGTCCTTTTCAAAGACCTGCTTTGAATCGTCGGTTGCAGCACCTTGACCGAAACGGGCGAGCAACTGGTTCATCAACGTGGATTTACCAGCGTTGGTGTAGCCGACCAAAGCAACGGTTTTGGTGTTTGATTCCTGACGTTGCTTGCCCTGAGTCGTCGTGTCCTTTTGCAAAGCGGCCAGTTCTTTTTTGATGGCCACCATCTCGGACGTCAGACGACGGCGCGATTGCTCCAGCTTGGTTTCACCTGCACCACGTGACGTAAAACCGCCACCACCGGCACCGGTCTGCTGGTCCATTGAAACAGACATGGACGTGCGCAGACGGGGAAGTTGGTATTCGAGGCGGGCGAGTTGCACTTGCAATTTGGCAACCTTGGTCTGGGCACGCTGGGCGAAGATGTCGAGGATTAATCCGGTGCGGTCAACGACGGTCGTGCCAGTCTTTTCTTCGAGGTTTCGAATCTGAGAAGGGGAGAGTTCGTCGTTCATCACGATCATCTCGGCTTCAAAGGTGCGCACAGCGGCCTCCAGCTCTTCGACCTTCCCCTTACCGAAGTAGGTGGCTGGGTTTGGGCGCTCTAAGGCCTGAATGTAGGTCTCGACGGGCTTCAGGTTGTTGGCCTTGGCCAGGTTGGCGAGCTCCTCTAATTCGTAATCAAGATTTTGATGTTGATCCTGGCGTAGCGCCGCGAGGAGAACGGGCCGAACGCGAATCTCAGTGCTAGTGTTTTGTCCCATATCGCTTCTTTCTTTTTACTATTATAAAAAGTCGGCCCCAGGGCCGACCTCCACATCATCCTTCAAATGTTGTCTCATTATCGTTGAACACGTCAACCTCGCCACGCTCATCTGAAAGGGCGATTTTCGTTACCGCACCGTTATGGATAGCGTCGCCGGCCATCTCCGGGTGACCGAAGTAATCGACCACTGCTCGAATTAACGTCCCGTGTGCCACGACTAATACGTTGTCACCATCGTTGTGGTGCTCCAGCAAATAAGAGAAGCCTTTCTTCACGCGCGTGATGAAGGCGTCGTAGTCTTCTGCCAAGTTGTAAGGGTCGGCTTTGGCAATCAAATCCATTGACCCCTTCATCCCGCGCTTTTGAATCATGTCTGAATAATCGTTGTACATTTCTTCAGAATAAGCGTTGATTTGCGTCATTGAAACTTGGGAGTCGATTCCTTCAAATGATCCGAAGTTTTCTTCACGGAAGTCTGGCAATTGCTGTGGCCAGGTTGGTGAACCAGCCTTGTTTTCTGAAAGCAGGTACTTGGCCGTGTGAATGGCGCGCGTCAGATCGGAAGAGTAGGTCCCGTTAAAGCGCACGTTTTGCAAACGGCGACCGGCGTCGTGCCCGTGCTCGATTCCGGCTGCTGTAAGTGGCGCGTCGGAGTGTCCCTGAAGACGACGAGTTAAATTAAAGTACGTTTGTCCGTGGCGGACAAGGTAAAGTTGAATGGTCATAGCTACTCCCTTTCAAATCGGTTCTTAGGTCCATTTTACCATTGATTGCCCGCGCTTACTTGGCTTTATTTTGGACAAGTCGGGCCCGAGGGCCCGTGCCCTACGAATACAAAATAACGCTAATTGTATCCAATACAAAATCATTCCTTTTGTACACTTCCCTGATTCAAAACGAAATCACTCCACGTTCTCAACCCCTCCTTTCTTCTTTTGAAAAACGCCCGCAACTGCGGTAGGCTAGTCCTTAGAATAAGTCAGGAGGAAGCAATGTCTCAAAAAATTGAGCAAATTGAAGTGCGTGGTGGACGCGTCCACAACCTGAAGAACATCGATGTTGATATTCCGTTGAACCAGTTTGTGGCCATTTCTGGACCGTCTGGATCTGGAAAGTCTTCCTTGGCAATGGGTATCCTTTACGCTGAGGGGTCACGCCGTTACCTGGAGGCGCTGTCGTCCTACACACGTCGTCGCATTGGGCAGAGCTCCCGTGCCGAAGTGCGCGAAGTGAAGCACATTCCGTCAGCCATCGCCCTGCGCCAGCGACCAGGTGTGCCATCGGAGCGCTCGACGGTCGGATCGATGTCTGAAATCTTTAACGTGGTCCGCTTGGTGTTCTCTCGTTTGGGGTCACCGGTTTGTCCAAACGGCCACCGCGTGGCGCCTTCGATTTCGATTGCCCAAGCCTTTGATAAGGCGTCGTCTTCAGAAGACGAGGACAGTTGGACGATTGAATGTCCGACCTGTGGCGTGACCTTCCCGGTTCCGACCGCGGCTGACTTTGCCTTTAACGGGGACGGAGCCTGTGTGGAATGTCATGGAACGGGGCAGGTGCGTCAAATCGATGACGATGCCATCATCAAGGATGAAAATATGTCGATTGATGAAGGTGCCGTTGCGCCATGGCGCTTGCCTGGTCGTGCTTTCATGGCGACAATTGCCCGTTCGCGCGGTGTGCGCACTGATGTGCCCTATAAGGAGTTAACGGACAAAGAGAAGGACTTTGTACTGCACGGTGAGAAAAAGCGTTACAAGGTCGATTTGCATACATCTACAGGCCGTGTGTATAACAACAATAACTCGCTTTACGAAAATGCTTACGATGCCATTCGCGATTCGCTGGCAACGGTGAAGTCTGACGGTGCGATGAAACGCTTGAATAAGTTTTTCGTCTTCAAAACCTGCCCGGTTTGTCATGGAAGCCGGATTAAGCCGGAGCTTTTGAAGCAGACGGTAAACGGCAAGAACATCGCGGAGGTGGCTGACCTTACGCTTGGTTCACTTCAGGACTGGCGCGACGAAACGCTCCAAAACTTACCAGAAAACATGCAGAAGATGGCGTCGGTCATCTTCGAGGAGCTGACAAATAACCTCCGCCCACTCCTCCAATTGGGGCTCGATTACTTGTCTTTGTCCCGTTCGGGAAATACACTATCGACGGGTGAATTGCAGCGTATCCAGCTGGCAAAGACCTTGCGTACTGAGACAACTGGGGTGCTTTATGTATTGGATGAACCGTCAATCGGGTTGCACCCGGATAACGTGAAGGGACTGATTTCGGTGTTCCGCGAGCTGATTGAGCAGGGAAATTCACTGGTGGTGGTGGACCACAATGTGGATTTGATTGGCGCGGCCGACTGGATCATCGAGGTTGGACCGGGTTCTGGTGTGCAGGGTGGAAACATCATTGCGAAGGGAACGCCGGCGGAGCTGCAGAAGAATGCGAAATCGCTGATTGGTCCGTACTTGTCGGGCAAGGCGGATATTCTTCTTCCAAAAACGGAGCCTACGGCTCCTTCAAACACCACGCAAACAACACTCGAGGTGGCCAACTACTTTAACTTGAACGATGTTCAAGTAAGTATTCCTGAACACGAGATTTCTGCCGTGACAGGTTTTTCTGGAGCGGGGAAGTCCTCCTTAATTCTTGACTCGCTCGTTCCAGCTTTGGAGAACCAAGAAAAGTTACCAAAGCAAGTAAAGAAGCTCGAAACAAATATGAAGCACGTGGTTTCCGTCGATGCGAAACCGGTTGGAAAGAATACGCGCTCATCTGTTGCGACCTATACGACAATCATGGATAATCTTCGCCACCTCTTTGCAGATTTGCCGGAGGCAAAGGAAAAGGGTTATGGCCTTTCAGCCTTCTCCTATAACAATAAGGACGGGGCATGCCCAAACTGTGGTGGTTTGGGAATGGTCGGCTTAGACGTTCAGTACTTGGCCGACGTTGAAGAAGTTTGCCCAGTCTGTCAGGGGAACCGCTTCAAGCCAGAAGTGTCAGCCATAAAGTGGCATGGCTATTCCATCGTGGACTTGTTGAACTTGTCTGTGAAGGAAGCTTTGCCGGTATTCGAAGACCAACCTAAGATTGAAAGGGAGTTAAAACTTCTTCAAGAAATAGGACTCGATTACTTGAACTTAGGACAGAGTACGCCATCGCTTTCAGGTGGTGAAGCTCAGCGTCTGAAGTTGGTGAAGCATTTGAACAAGTCACAAAAGCAAACACTCTTTGTTTTCGACGAGCCAACGATTGGTTTACACCCAAGAGATGTCGAAACGCTGCTTGAGGTCTTTAACAAATTGAAGAAGAAGGGGGCGACGATTGTTATCATCACCCACGATTTGGATATGATGACAAACGCCGACTACCTAATCGATCTTGGACCACGCGGTGGTTCGGCGGGTGGAAAGTTAATGGCTGAAGGTGCTGTGAAGGACTTGCTTCAGCAAAGAAAGGACAGCCTGACGCTGCAATACCTAAAGCAACACTTTGATAAGTTTCACATCGCTTACTAGAGCAAAATAAAAAGCCAGCCGTAAGGCTGGCTTTTTTATTTAATCTTTTTGATTATCTTTCTTGTCGGAATGCTTGTCTTCTTGATTGCGTTCCTTCAAGTGGAACTTAGGGAGTTCCAAGCCATCCTTTGTTTTGGTGGCTTCCTCTTCTTCATCAGTGTTTTCTTCAGTTTCAGGTTCTGGATCCAATTCCTTCACCGCAAATTCAGGGATAAAGGCGTTTTCGTAATCCAAGGCCGTCACTTGATAGTTAGCAATTCGAAGGGAATCGCCGGTACGGAAGTCAGGGTCACGCTTCAATACGTATCCCGTCAATGTAACGGCTTCGTCTTCGTCCAATTCCTTAACGTCCGTTTTGAAGTAACGTTGGAAGTCGTAAAGGGTGGTCTTACCTGAAACCTTGTAGCGACGGTCACCGAGCTTTTCGATGTATTCGTCAGCTTCGTCATCCATTTCGTCACGGACAGATCCGAAGAGTTCTTCGTAGATGTCCTTGTCGGTGATGATTCCGGCGGTACCACCGTATTCATCGACAACAACGGCGATTGGTGAACGCTTGATGATCATTTCGTCCATGACATCGTGCAAGTCCATGTTTTCGGGAACGGCGGGGATGTCACGCATCAACTTAGCGATTGGTTCCTTACCAGAGATTCGGTTTTGACGAACCAAGTCGTAGTTGAAAACGTATCCCAACACCTTATCCTTGTCACCGTCAGCAACCACTGGGAAACGGGAGTGACGCTTTTGCAAGTATTCATCCAAACCAGCAGAGATGGTTTCGGAAACGTCGATAACATCCATTGACGTACGGTCAATCATGACATCAACGGCAACCTTATCGTTCATCTCAAAGGCTCGTTGCATAAAAGTCAAATCCTCGGTATCCAGCTCACCGGCTTCAGCGGCGTTCTTAGACAATGAAAGGATTTCAGTTTGTGAGTAAATGTCGTCTTCGTTTGTGACCTGGAAACCGAGCAAGTGCGTAACCCAGTTTGACATGTGGTCCAAAATCCAAATCAACGGGAATAACGCGACGTGGAAGAAGCGAACAGGTTTAACGATTAACAAAAGCACCTTAATTGGTGATTCGATGGCGATGTTCTTTGGGACCAAGTCGGTGAAGACCGCGTGCAATACCGTGAAGATCACGATGGCAGCAACGGAAGCCACGGGACGGGCATAGACGTCAGGCAACAAGTGAGATTGAATAATCAAATCTGCAACGGTTTCTTCACCAATCCAACCAAGGATAAGGGAAGTCAACGTAATTCCAACTTGGGCCGTTGAAAGGTATTCCGTTAAGTGGGAAACCATGTGGATGGCCGAAGCGATGTTGCTTGATGGCTTGTCGCGGTCGTCTTGTAAGGCTTGCAAAGCTGACAGACGCACCTTAACCAGTGAATATTCAGTCAGCGTAAACAAAATGGCCAACAAGAGCACAAAGACAATAATAATTGTATTAGTTAAAAACGAAGGACCTGAATCCAAAGTACTTACCTCATTTCGATTTCATCAGTATATTTACTTCTTATTATAACAAAAAATAAAGGGGTGCAAATAAAACATTCAAATGATGGTCAAAGGAAGCAAACGCGAATTGTTATTCTGAAAGCACCAGGAGCAGCATAGTTATTCCGAATTGTTTTTAGCCTTTTCCAGAACGAGCAATTACCATTTTAATTTGTGCTAGGTAAAAGGCGAACAATTCATTAGAAAGATTCTTTGCACAAAAGAGCACAAAGAAAATCAGAAATCCCGGTCTGACTGACTTTCTCCGAACAGGCGTTTGTGAGGACAAATATAGACCTTGAAACCTATATTCAAAACGTTAAACTAGTAATTGTCCCACTGAAAAAAGCGAAAATATTTTCGCCTTTTTAGGTGATAAATTTAGATAGAAAGAAGGACCAAAAATGCCTCAAGTAACGGTCTTTACAAAA
This sequence comes from Fructobacillus broussonetiae, assembly GCF_018437275.1. Classification (GTDB taxonomy): domain Bacteria; phylum Bacillota; class Bacilli; order Lactobacillales; family Lactobacillaceae; genus Fructobacillus; species Fructobacillus broussonetiae. Next base: position 34,793 of record NZ_JAAMFK010000003.1, on the reverse strand, counting down.
AATAACTGCGTGCAATGCAAGATGACTAAGAAGTACTTAGATCAAATGGGCGTTGCCTTTGAAGAAATCAACGTGGAAGAACAACCTGAATACTTAGCTCAAATTAAGGAACAGGGATTCAAGCAAACGCCGGTTGTCCAAATCGAAGGACAAGATGCATTTTCTGGTTTCCAACCAGCAGTTTTGAAGCAATTAACTGCCTAAGTTCAAATCATCCTTTTGGATGAACGGCAGTGCACTTTTTTCCTACATAAAAGAGTGCGAATTTTGAAAGGAACACCATGTCATTATTAGACCTCGACCTCTCAGAGGTAACTTACTTCGACTTAAATAACGAAGTAAACATTCCAAAAAATGGTCAGATTCAATTGGAAAAGGACCAGGAAGCCCTGGAAGCTTTCATGAAAGAAAACGTTGAACCAAACTTGAAGAAGTTTGATTCATTGAAAGAACGTTTTGACTGGATGATTGAAAATGACTTCTTGGAAAAGGCCTTCGTCGAAATGTACGACATGACCTTCATCGAAAAGCTTTACGCTTTCTTGGAAGAACAAAACTTCCAGTTCGCTTCATTCATGGCAGCGTTCAAGTTCTACAACCAGTACGCTCAAAAGACAAATGACAAGGCTTACTACGTCGAATCATACTTGGATCGCGTGGCTGTTAACGCTTTGTTCTACGCCAACGGTGACGAAGACTTGGCAATGTCATTGGCCAACGAAATGATTCACCAGCGCTACCAACCAGCAACACCATCATTCTTGAATGCTGGTCGTGCCCGTCGTGGTGAATTGGTCTCATGTTTTGTTCTCCAATCAACGGATAACATGAACTCAATCGGACGGATCATTAACTCCGCTTTGCAATTGTCAAAGATGGGTGGGGGTGTTGGAATCAACTTGTCTAACGTCCGTGAAGCCGGTGCGCCGGTTATGGGAATCGAAAATTCCGCTGGTGGTATCGTGCCAATCATGAAGTTGTTGGAAGATTCCTTTACGTTCTCATCACAGGTTGGTGCCCGTCAGGGTGCTGGAGTTGTTTACTTGAACATCTTCCACCCCGATCTCATGACTTTCATGGCCACGAAGAAGGAAAACGCCGACGAAAAGGTTCGTGTGAAGACTTTGTCACTTGGTTTGGTTGTTCCGGATAAGTTCTACGAATTGATCAAGAACAATGAACAGATGGCTTTGTTCTCACCAGATGACGTCGAACGCGAATATGGCGTACCATTCAACTACGTGGACATCACGGCTGAATACGACAACATGGTGGCAAACGACAACATCCGTAAGAAGTATGTTGCCGCCCGTAATGTTGAAGAAGAAATTTCAAAGCTTCAACAAGAATCCGGTTACCCTTACATCATGAACGTGGACACGGTTAACGCCGCTAACCCAGTTCCTGGTAAGGTTGTGTCATCGAACTTGTGTTCTGAAATCTTGCAGGCCCAAAAGCCTTCAATGTTGAACGACGAACAAGAATACACGACGCTTGGAGAAGACATCTCATGTAACTTGGGATCCATCAATATCGTGAACATGATGAAGGGTGAAGACTTCGGCGCTTCCGTCGAAGCGATGATTCGTGCCTTGTCCTTTGTGTCTGATAATTCAAACTTAAACGTGGTGCCATCCGTTCAAAACGGTAACCAAAAGAAGCACGCCGTTGGTTTGGGAGCCATGGGACTCGCTGCCATGTTTGCCCAAAACCAGATGATGTACGGAGACGAAGAAGCCTTGGACTTCACGTCCACATTCTTCTCAACGTTGAACTACTACTCAATCAAGGCTTCCATGCACATTGCAGAAGACCGTGGCACTTCATTTGAAGGTTTTGAAGAATCAACCTACGCGGATGGTACTTACTTCGATAAGTACTTGACGGAAGACTTTGGTCCACAAACGGATAAGGTAAAGGCACTCTTTGAAAACATCGCGGTGCCAAGCAAGGCCGACTGGGAAGAATTGAAGGCGCAAGTAAAGGAAAACGGTATGTACAATGCTTACCGTCACGCCATTGCACCAACTGGTTCAATCTCATACGTAAACAATACGACGGCTTCCTTGCACCCAATCATTAACCGAATTGAAGAACGTCAAGAAGGAATGATTGGTAAGGTTTACTACCCAGCACCAGGACTTTCAAACGAAACGTTGCCTTACTACCAATCAGCTTATGATACGGATATGCGTAAGGTGGTCGATGTTTATGCTGCGGCACAACCACACATTGACCAAGGAATGTCACTAACATACTTCATGCGTTCAACATTGCCTGAAGGCTTGTACGAATGGAAGAACGGTCGAACTGAAAAGATGACGACCCGTGACTTGTCCATTTTGCGTAACTACGCCTTCAAGAAGGGCATCAAGACAATCTACTATGTCCGCACGTTTACGGATGATAACCAGGAAGCTGGTGTCAACGAATGTGAGTCTTGCTCAATCTAAGTGATCAAGCCACGTGCGAAACGAAATAAAAGTAATTTAAGCGGCCAAAATCCGGAGGCGAAAACGTCAAAAGCCCACGGGTTTGACTTTTGCAAAAGATTACAAAACGGGGTCGAATCCCCGTTGTACATAGCAGGCCTTGACGGTCTCATTAACGACTGGTAACTTGTTGTTTTGTTGGGTGAATTCGACAAATGACGGTCCAGTGATTCACCACAATCTTTTGCGCTGTTAACTAGAAAGGGCGGAACATGTCGACTTTTCGCGTGCTTTACACAACGATTGAAGGAAACACAGAATCCTTCGTCAAGAAATTACAATCCATCGCCATGTTTTCAGACGATGATATCGATTTCAAAGAAATCGGTGAAGAAACGGATTATGAAAACGAAGAAAACCCCTTCGTTGCCCTTGTTCCAACCTATTTAACTGGTGGAACGGGAACTGGCCCAGAAGTGATTGAAGAGTTCACGACGCCGCTCGGTGAATACATCGACTATGGAAACAACGCGCGAAAGCTTAAAGGAATGATTGGGTCTGGAAATCGGAATTTCAACGATCAATACATTTTGACTGCTAAGCGCTACGCAAAGAAGTATAACGTGCCAGTTATTGCAGACTATGAGCTGCGAGGAACGACACGTGAAGCTGAAAAGATTTTTCAGATTATCAAAGAAACGTTAGGAGACAACTAATGCAACACGTTAACCAAGGTTCATATACAGCCGTTAATTGGAACAACATCGAAGATGCTTTGGATAAGGCAACTTGGGAAAAGTTGACCCAGCAGTTCTGGCTGGACACGCGTGTTCCAATTTCAAATGACCTTCGTGTTTGGCGTGGGGAATTGGATGCCACGGAACGTCGCGTGTACAACTTGGTCTTTGCCGGATTGACCACGTTGGATACTCTGCAATCACAGGATGGAATGGCTTCCCTCCGTGCTGACGCGGTGAACCAGAAGGAAGAGGCGGTTTTGAACAACATCCAATTCATGGAATCTGTTCACGCGAAATCTTACTCATCGATCTTTGAAACGTTGAACGAGAAGTCTGAAATCGACGAAACTTTCGATTGGGCTGACCACGACGAATTCTTGCAGTACAAGGCTAACAAGATTAACGATATCTACCAAAATGGTACGCCTTTGCAGAAAAAAGTCGCTTCCGTGTTCTTGGAAACTTTCCTTTTCTATTCAGGTTTCTACACGCCACTCTACTACTTGGGTCACAACAAGATGGTTAACGCCGCTGAAATCATTAAGTTGATTTTGCGTGACGAATCCGTCCACGGAACGTACATCGGATACAAGTTCCAAATTGGCTTCAAAAAGTTATCGGAAGAAGAACAAGAAGAGATGCAATCATGGATGTATGACTTGCTCTTCGATTTGTACCAAAACGAAGAAAGTTTCACGCACGAAATCTACGATGAAATTGGTTGGACGGAAGACGTCATGTCCTTCTTGCGCTACAATGCGAACAAGGCCTTGATGAACCTTGGTCAAGAACCAATGTTCCCAGATTCAGCTGAAGACGTGAACCCCGTTGTTATGAACGGTATCTCAACGTCAACTTCAAACCACGACTTCTTCTCAGCCGTTGGTAATGGTTACTTGCTTGGTGAAGCAGAATCAATGGAAGATAGCGATTACGATATTTAATGATATAAAAAGCAGCGCTCTTTATAAGAGCCGCTGCTTTTTTGTTTGGATGAAAGGGGCCTGGTGCGGTTTTGACTTTGGAAAAGAGAATAAGAGCAAAAGAAAAAGGACCAGTAAGCTGGTCCTTTTAAAATGAATGATTAAGCTTCTTGGTCCTTGAAGATCCAGAACTTGTTCTTCAGGAAGGTGGCGACCACAGGGTAAAGGGAAGCACAGAAGACAACCCAAACGTAAGCCAAGAGGAAGGCGCCAAGTGTGTCCGTCAAGAAGTGGGCGGAGAAGTAAAGGCGTGACAACATCGTCATCAGGGCGAGGGTAATCATAAACCACTTCACCACGATGCGAACAACTGGCTTTGTGATGTTTGGCGTTACTAACAAGAACATCACGAAGATGGTTACCCACATCGCCATCACGTGCTGTGATGGGAATGAAGCGCCGTTATCCGTGAGCAAGTGTCCGATTGGGCGGTCGCGGTGAACAATCATCTTAATGATTTGTGTGAAGACCACGGCACCAAAGACCGTAACGATCGTCCAAAGTGATGGCAGTTTCAAGTCCGCTAAGAGCAAGACCAAGGCCAAGAGAACACCGTAGAAGAGGTTCATGGCCGGTGATCCCAAGAAAGTTGAGATGGACATGATGACGTCACCGTATGGTGTTTGAATACCAGTCATAAAGAAACGGACGGCTTCGTCCATGTCTGCTGGGAATGAGGCGTTAATGCCAATCAAAACGGCTAAGACAATAAATAGCAAAGCAGCCAGTAATGCGTGGCGTCGCTGTTTATTTTGTACGGATATAATCATAGTTGTTCTCCAAGTGAAATTCTACTTAGTTTAAGTATAAAGATTTCTAAGTAACAAGACAAGGAAAAGAGCGTAATTAACGTGCTTTTCGAGCAAAAAAAAAGTTAGCCAGAGGCTAACTTTTCTTACTTTGTGTTAGGGATTTCAACGTTCTTTCCCTTAGCCCATTGTTGCAATTGAGCAATAGCTGATTGGCGCTTCTTCTTCTTTGCGTCGTGACCAACCTTGCGGGCGCGGGCAAAAGAATTCAATGGTGTCTTTTGTGCCATAATGGTAACTCCTTATATTTAAACTTTAAAATCTATCGTACAGAATTCAATTATACCGGATTCGAATAGGGGTTTCAAGTGTTATAATACTTGTTATGGAGAATTGGAACCAGCAAACAATCGAAGATTTTAGACGAGACCTCCTCGACTGGTACGACCAGGAAGGAAGATCGCATCTCCCTTGGCGACAAAACCAAGATCCATACCGGATTTTAGTCTCCGAGCTGATGCTCCAACAAACCCGTGTTGATACGGTAATAACTTATTTTAACCGATTTATGGATGCTTTGCCAACGGTTAAAGACCTGGCGGAAGCGCCTGAAGAACAGGTGTTAAAGCTTTGGGAAGGCCTCGGTTATTATTCACGTGCCAAAAACTTACAGAAGGCTGCCAAAGTTGTTGCCTTTGATTTGAAGGGGAACTGGCCGGAGTCCTACGACGACCTGTTGTCACTACCGGGTGTAGGTCCTTATACGGCTGCTGCGGTTGCCTCCATTGCCTTTGGCGAAGTGGTACCTGCCATTGATGGAAACTTCTTCCGTGTGTTCTCGCGCCTATTAAAAATCGATGATGACATCGCCAAACCAAAAACCCGCCGCGTCTTTTACGACATTGTTGAACCAATCGTCGACCCAAAACGTCCTGGTGACTTCAACCAGGCGATTATGGATTTGGGGACTTCTTATATGAAGACAAAGGATCCGGACACGCTGCATTCACCAGTTAAGAAGTACAACGCCGCCTACCGTGACGGGGTTGAAGAGCAGTACCCGGTAAAAACGAAGAAGAAAAAGCCTGTTTTGCAGCGCTACCAAGCCCTTGTTGTGGAAAATGAGGACGGAGACCTTCTTTATGAACAGCGCCCCGAAACGGGCCTGCTTTCCGGATTTTGGACTTTTCCTTTACGTGCAGTCGAATCCGTGGAAGAATTAGAGGGTGAACAGTTGACCATTAAGCCGGTGGTTCACGTTTTCTCCCATCGCAAATGGGAAATTTGGCCGGTTAAGGTAAAGGCGCCAAATAAGCTGGAAGAAAATCAAGCCTACTTATCAACTGAACGACAAAATGAACTGGCCTTGCCAAAGGTCCAACACAAATTACTTGACGCTATAAAGGAGCAATAATGTTTCCGAACGAAAAACTAAAGCACGTCTTTTTCTGGACGATTGAACTTTTGGCATTAGCTACACTTGCCTACATCGTTCTCCGCTTTGACTTTTTAATTAAGCCCATCGCGGTCTTTATCGAAACGGTCTTTTTACCACTTTTGATTTCAGGTTTCTTCTATTACTGTTTGAAGCCGATCATGAAGTTAATTCAAAAGATTAAAATTGGAAAATTCCAAGTGCCCCGTGGCTTGGCGGTTATCATTACCTTTTCACTCTTCTTGCTCGTTGTTGTTGGTGGGTTGATGATTTTCGTACCATTGATTTTGAATGAAATTTCAAACTTCTTGAATTCGTTACCTAGCCTCGCGCACAACATTCAAGAGTACGTGAAGGATATGATTGAGCAGCCTTGGTTTAAGCGCTTGAACCTCTCGGTATCTGATGACGACATTAAAAACGCCGTATCCCAGTATTCTTCATCATTTGTGAAGATTACGGCCGGAACAATCACGAGCACGATTGGAACGATCACATCCTTTACCATCATGGCTTTGACGGTACCGATCATCTTGTTCTACATGATGTCAGATTCAAACCGCCTCTTGCCAGCCGTCCAAAAGTTCTTCCCTAAAAACCGCGCAGAAGAGGTCATGGAACTTGGGGAACAGTTGGATAAGACCATCGAACGATACATCTCTGGGCAAGCCATTCAGATGTTGTTCGTCGGGTTCACCATGTCCATTGGGTTCGGCTTCATTGGGCTCCCATACATCTGGTTGCTTGGATTCATCGCGGGTGTTGCCAACATTGTGCCTTACGTTGGTCCTTTCATCGGAATCGCTCCGGCGGCTATCGTTGCACTTTCCATGGACTGGAAGATGCTGATTGGGATGGCCATCTTGATGGCTGTTGTTCAGCAGATTAACGGTTCCATTATCTACCCAGCTTTGATTGGAAACGCTTTGAAGATTCACCCGTTGACGGTTATGTTGCTCTTGTTGGGGGCAGGTAATCTCTGGGGGATGATGGGAATGATCGTTGTTGTTCCTTTCTATGCAATTGCGCGTACGATCTTGCTTTATGGAATCAAGCTTCACGCTACTCGTAAAGAAGACGAAGCAGTCTCAAACATCATTCAAAAAGAGATTGACGAGAATCTCATGAAATAAGCAAAAAGCGCTGTTTAAGACAGCGCTTTTTATATTGTTTGGAGTGGTTTAAGACTAGTAGATTTCGACTTGAAAAGTTAGAAAAAACCTTGACCGATAGGGTGAAATCCAGTACTATAGAATAGTTGCTTATGACATGCGGATGTGGCGGAATTGGCAGACGCGCTAGATTTAGGTTCTAGTGGATTTTATCCGTGCAGGTTCGATTCCTGTCATCCGTATACGAAAATTGATTGAAATTTTCGTTGCGTGAATCCCAGTCATTTGCTACAATTATTGAGTACCAAATTTGCCGACTTAGCTCAGTTGATAGAGCACCTCACTAGTAATGAGGGGGTCAACGGTTTGAGTCCGTTAGTCGGCATCATTAAAAAAGCCTCAACTACGAAAGTGGTGGGGGCTTTTTGTTTAATGTAAATTACTAAGGTTCTGATTGTTAATTCAGTCGGAACCTTTTTTGAATCAAAAATTATTCTAATACGGAATAAAACCGAAAATCTTTGTTACTTTTTGTTTTTCCCTCGTATAAATCCATGTATGGAAAGTAAGGAGACAGAAGTCTTCTTTTATTCACTGCCATGATTTTAACGAAACGAGGTAGGTATAATGCAAAAAATAAGTGGCGTAATCGGTGTATTAATTTATAGTCATGATAATCGAAAGCAACTTGAAGAAATCAAACGACTTCTTTTGAAAAATAATCTGTTCAGCGTCAGTAAAAAAATAAAGTTTAGTACGATAAAAAAATTTAGAAATAAAAAACAAACCTATAGATTAATGAAGGTTGCGAATAATTATGTAACTTATTCGTTTGCAATGTTTACAATTGCAACGATCGATTTAACGGTTGTAGACCTGAAGTATTTCAATGCAAAGGCTGAAACGATGTTTGAAACAGATAGTATTTATGGCTTGAAGGATGAAGAGGGGTTGGAGGGAGTATTGGCAATGTGTAACCAGTTTGCTTTCGGTAGAGAATACCATCCAACGGTAATTGATAAGACAGCGTATCTTTGGTACACGCTTGCGAGAAAACAATTATTCCATAATGGAAATAAGCGAACAGCAATACTTGCGTCATTAACGTTTTTACATTTAAATTTTATCGGATTTAAAAATATTGACGGCGATGAATTGTATGCTCTAACAGTTAAGATTGCCGAAGGAAAAATAACGCAAGTTGAACTGAAGGCTTATATTATCAAAAATTCTGTTTTAAATTTTAGAAGGATGAATGAATATAACGAATCTGCTCGACTTTATTCCTTTTCCGAATAAAATTAACTCAAAACAGTTTATTTGTTGTATGATTTGACTGTGATAGGTCAGGAGAAACTTTATGTCTTTAAATAATCAGAGTATACAAAAGAAGATGATCGTGACTCAAGAGTCAACACGGGAAAGTGTTGACCTTGAAGAATATAAAAAGAAGGTATTCCAAGAGATTCTTGCTAACGAAGAGGTAAGAAAAGCTTTGAAATTATTATCAAAGATTTAATAAAAGTTATGGAAACGGTTAACTCTTACAGTGGAGCTAGCTGTTTTTTTATTTCAAAAGAAAAGCCTTCACTCATTAAATAACGAATGTGAGTCATGTTTTTAAGATGGAATCATAATGTAACCACAACTTATTACGCTTTTTTTCGTATATTTACCTCCTTCCGTTCGGTCGATTGATTTCCCGATTTCGCGTCGATTAGGGCACTTATGTTGCTGCACTTTTCCTGATCGGTTACATAGCGCTTGTTGATGTAACGAAGAAGGACAACTGTGTAAAGAACTATAACAATATCGAAGGAAAAAGCCCGTTTTACGGGCTTTTTTGCAACATGTTGCGGACTTTTGTAATAAATAGCGAAGAATGGTTTCTGTTCTAGTAAAAAGCTGTATTTTTTAATTTGGTTATTAGAAATCCCTGCATTTAGCTGGAATAAAGGCAATGTTTTCTTCTTGTTAACTTAGTTAATCAGATGTAACAGATGTTCTTGCTTACATAGAAATCCAAAAATACCAACGTTTATCAGCTGTTTTATAAGTCATATTGGTGTAAGAAATATAGCTGTTATCTTTCTATCATCGTTCCGTGACTTTTCGTTATTCTTCAGAAATCTCCTGCTTGCTATTCTTATAACTGTTAAATCACAGAGAGAAAGAAACAGGAGAGATTGATATGAAAAAGCGCTCACTACTCATCACGACAGCAACTGCTTTTACGTTTGCGGTAATCGGAGGATTTTCATACTACCAAGTACAAGGTACGAGTGAAGCAGCTCAAACAACTAAGGTTGAAAAGAAGACAACTCAAAAGGCTGTTCAACAACCAGCAACCTCTAATGAAGCAAATAATGCTCAAGTTGAAAACACTGACTATAAGGAAAATAACCAAAAGTCAGAAACAACAGCAACAGCAGCTGAAGCACCTGCAGCGCCAGCAGCTGAGGCACCTAAGCAAGAAGCAGCAACCCGTACTGACGGATTCAACTTCTTGGGACAACACTTCGATGTTGCAAACTTCTCAGACACGCAAGGTGGTCGCACGCCAGCCTGGACGCCATACATCTTCAAGTGGTCTGCATTGGACAACTACTACCTTGCTGAAGCTGCTTCAAAGGGTGGTCAAACGCTCCGCGGTTTGCAACAAGGTTCATCAATTGTCTTGGACGGCCAAACTTACCACGTGACGGAAATCCGTCACGGTATGACACGCCAGAGCGCATACCAAGATGTTGTTAACTTGACACAACAACACGCCATTGGAATTCAAACCTGTGATAACGATACTGGTAGCTTGATCTCTACTTACTGGTTCGACTAATATATGATAAATGAAAAGCACCTCTTCGAGGTGCTTTTTTAATTGATTAAGGCGGAGAAGTCCGTATACTATATAGAGAAATGGGAAATCGGAGGCAATCGGATGCGACTTTGGCATTATAGAATTATCAAAACCATGTCTCGCCAACACCTTTTGGGGCAGTGGCGTGAATGTTTGGCCATCACCGGTGCGATTAAGAAGCACGGTGAAGTGAACCATGCGACGGTGAATCGTTTGAACGATTACTCGCATGATCATTTGAAGCTTTACACGGAACTTATTAAACAGGAGATGCAAAAGCGTGGCTATAAAACGTCTGAGAAATCCCATCAAAAGTTGATTGATGATATCGGCTACGATTGGAATCGGCCGATTGAGTACCATGAAAACGAAGTGGGGGATGTGACGCTTTCAGATGGAACCGAGCTCTACGCAGGTTTCCACGACTACCGTTACTTACTGCAATGCCTCTATATGATGCAGGAAAAGGCGGACACGAATCAGATTGATCAAAAAGTTTGGAACAGTATGATTGAAGATGTATCAAGAAAGTACCCGGAATTAACTGAATTAAGGTAAAAGAAAAAGCCTACGCAATGAAATGCGTGGGCTTTTTTATTATGCTTTAAGGTCAGGCTTGCTTTTTAGCAGGCTTTTGTAAGAATTGGAAGACTGAAGCGACAATCAAAACAACTAAAGCTGGGAATGCCATTGCAGCGGTGAAACCAAAAAGGATGTTTCCAATCAATCCGAGAACACCACCAACGAGTGAAATTGATGCTTTTTTTGATGCATAAATAACATATGCGTTCAACAAAACACCAATCCATGCAACCGCATAAAAGAATGTAGCGGATGATGAAGAAGAACCATCTGATCCGATGGCTTCAGCAATAACAACGAACCATGAGATGCAGTACATAACTGCAGCAAAGATTGAGTAGATACCAGCGAAAATATTGATCTTGAGTTTCATTTTCTCTCCTTCAGCTTTTATTGTGATTCAGTTTTGCACATTTTATTTGTGAGTGTATTCTTTAACACCACATATAAAATGTACCGAACTGTTAAGTCAAAAACAATAGAATTATTCTAATGTAATGGCTTTGTTGTGGTTTTGTATTTTATAAGAAATAAAAAAGTAGCTCGAAGTATAACTTCGAACTACTTTCTTTATTTAGCGGCTGTAACGACCATTGATGAACGTCAAGTCTTCTGTATCTGAGTAAGTACTGTACGCCTTCAAGACGGCAATGATAAAGTCAATCAATGCCCAGATACCAAAGGTTCCGGCATTAATAATCAACTTCAAGATACCCAATCCGATTTGACCACGAACGAAGCGGTCAATCGCGATGGCTCCGAATAAGAAGCTGAATACCCAAACGAAGAGGTGCTTGTTAATTGTCTTTTCAACCATGCTTTACTCCTAAATGATACATTCAAATTTTATTACTATTCCATTGTACAAAATCATCGCCAATAAAAAAGCACAACGTGCAAGGGACGTCGTGCTTTTAATCGCTTCTTAATCCTTTACGTCTTCAATCAAGACTGACTTCTTACCAATGGCAAAGAGTGTAAGTCCAAATACGATGTAGGCTACAAGGGTTAGGAATGGAACCAATGTTGCGTTACCGTCGAAGAATGTCAAGTTACGCAAGAGCGTTCCGGTTGCACCAGGTGGTAGGAGTTGACCGAAAGCTCCCCAACCAGATGGCAACATTTCAGGGGCAGAAGCCAAACCAGAAAGTGGGTTACCAAGCAAGATAAGCGTAATGGCTGCGATGATTAAGCCCCTGTTACCCATGATTTCCAAGAGTCCAAGAACAAAGAAAGCAGTGGCTGCAATTCCGAGCATGGCACCAGATGATGACAAGAAGTAGTTGCCGTCAAAGGTACCGACACCGAACTGTACGACAGCGATCAAACCGAGTCCACCAATAATAGCAAATGTGATGGCAGCCCAGAACTTTTGGCGCTTACCCTTAACAATGTTAGCGATGGCGACGGAACCAATCCATCCTCCAAGAGCGATTGGCAATGCACCAGCGGCCAGACCAGTACCCTTAGGATCAGCGGATGGGAAGCTCTTTAATTCAATCGTTTTCAAAGATTTCTTGTCAATCATGGCCAACTTTTGATTCAAAACCTTCATTGTTTGAACGTCTGAAGCTTTTTCGAGCATTGGTTGAATCTGAGCTTTAGCTGCTTGCTTTTGGTTGGCGACAACCGTTTGACCAACTTGCTCTAATACTTGTGAAACGGCCGAAGAAGCGGCGGTTGCCTTGTAGAGCGTCATGTCGCCCTGGTCAGATAATGCAAAGGCACCGTAGACCTCACGGTGGTTGACGGCCTTCTTCATTTCGCTAGTTGATTGATACTGCGTAACGTCGAAATCCTTGTCCTGTAATGGTTGAGCAAGCTTTTGATATGCTTGATCGTTTGTTGTTACGATTCCGATTGGCACATTGTGGATGCCTGACTTAACAGCTGGTGTTGCAAAGGCTGCCATCATGATTCCGAGGATGGCAGTCAAACCAACTGCCAAGGTCAAAATAAACTTTGGTGTTGATACTTTCATATTTTCTTTCCTCACTTTTTGAGCTGTTTTTATTATATGAACTCCATGTAAATAAAAAAACCAACAATAGTTGGTTAAAAGTTGGATATCATTGATATGAAAGGGTTTATATACTCCGACAAGTGTTGTTTTAATGCAGTTTTAAGACCTCTTCATCCGTGTTCAAAACTTTTAATAAAATATCAGGCATTAAGGAAGCGAGGATATCAGCGAGCTCAGCAGGCGATTCTTCATAATCGGAACGGACCCATGTCGTGAGGAAGTTGATAACAGAAGAGGATAGTAAGGCAATCGCGTACTTTGAAGGAATGGTGAGCTCTAAACCATCAATTAAGGAATAGAAAGTTTGTTCTGCACGTTCACGCATCTGACCTTCAAAGGAGTGCTCCGCGTTTTCTGAGAGAAGGAGGGAGACGAGAGCCTTTTGTTTGTATGTCACGGTAACAAAGGCACTGGAACGCAAGCTTAGTTGCTTTTGGATATCGCCAGCGGACCAATCAACATCGGGAAGGGAACCAATCAAATCGTCCATGAGTTCCTCTTGAATTTTATCCATGAGGTCCTCTTTGTCTAGGTAATGGGCATAAAAAGTCGAGCGGTTAATCTTTGCTGCTTCGATAATCTCTTTAACAGAAATCTTATTATAGTTCTTTTTCTCGAGTAATCCTAAGAAGGCTTGGCGAATGGCGTAGTCTGCTTTTCCGTAGCGTACGTCGTCTTTTGCTTTCATTGTTTATCTCCTAAAAAAAGCTGCCCTAGAAGGGCAGCTAGTGAATCAGTCGGCTTTCACTGTTACTTTTTGCTTTGCTCGGAAGTCATCTGCAAAAAGGCCCATCATGTAAGAGTCGTGGTATTCGCCTTCGGCGAAGAAGTGTTGCTTCAAGCAACCTTCCTCGTGGAAGCCGAGCTTTTTATAGATGTGAATGGCAGCGGCGTTTTCAGCATCCACAAAGAGGTAGATTTTGTGGAGGTTTAAGACGTTGAAGCCGTATTCGATTCCAGCTTTCATACCAGCCTGAGCCAAGCCGTTTCCCTGGTACTTGGAATCGATGATGATTTGGATTTCAGCATGGCGGTGAATGGTGTTGATTTCCATCAATTCAACCACCCCAGCAAAGGCGTTATCCTTTTCGATTACAAAACGACGTTCCGTCTGATCCAAGACGTGGCGGTCGTAAAGTAAAGTCAGTTCGTCAAAGGAGTTGTATGGTTCTTCGAACCACAAAGCCATGACGGAACGGGAGTTCTTCTGACGGTAAATGTGGGGCAGGTCGCGCTTTTCTAATGGACGGATGTTCATTATTTGCCTCTTTCTGATTTTTTAGTATCATAACATATTTTCTGAAAAAAGCGACAAAACAAAAAGCGGAACCCGAAGGTTCCGCTTTTTTATGTATTGCCCTTGCTGGATTCGAACCAGCGCATAATGGCACCAGAAGCCACCGCCTTACCGCTTGGCTAAAGGGCAATTACTTGATATATATTATCGGTTTTTCCTATAAATTGCAAGTCTATTCAGGAAAAAATGGTGTTTTCTTCATGGAAAGGATGGAATGACATGCGCCCTCGGATCCGACTTTTCCAGCCATATTACTTAGAAAGATTTTAATACAGATTTGAAAATACTGCCTAGACCAATTATAATAAAACAAGATAATAACCTTACAAATTCAAGGGATAAAGAACTTATCCAAAGGGAGGTTTTAAGATGGCAATTCCCCGCTATATTGAAATTCACAACGAAATAAGACAGCGTATTGCTGCTGGAGAATGGAAGACCAACAAGCGTCTTCCTGCTGAACGTGAGCTGGCTGCTTCCTTCGACGTCTCTCGAATGACGCTTCGTCAGGCCATTCAGACATTGGTTGATGAAGGAATCTTGGAACGTCGGGTTGGTTCCGGAACATTCGTTGCCGAAAAGAAGGTTTCTGAACGCGCCTTGGGCGTTACTTCCTTTACAGAATTGATGAAAAAGTCCGGTCGTGAAGCACAATCCGTGACCGTTTCGTATAAGATTACGACGCCTTCTGTATCTGAGATGGATCACTTGAACTTGAAGGCTGAAGACGAAGTCTTGGTCATGGAGCGTTTGCGAATGGGGGATGACGAACCAATCTTGCTTGAGCAAACAACCTTGCCAGTTACCTTGGTCAACAACTTCACCCGTTCATCACTAACCGACTCCCTTTACAAGACTTTGATTGACGCTGGTATCCAACCAGGTCGCGCTGATCAAACGGTTACGGCTTCATTGGCCACTGAACGTCAGGCTGCTTTGCTTGAAATTAAGCGTGGTGATCCCATCTTGTCTGTCCGTCAGGTTTCATATGACCAAGAGGACAATCCGTTCGAATACGTCCGCTCCTACTACGTGGGTGACCGCTTCGAATTTAAGTTAACACGATAATTTAGGAGCCCCGACCAATACGGTTGGGGCTTTTTTGCTATCATAGTGATAACAACGGTTGAGGAGAGAATATGCAAAATAAGCAAATGAATCATTCACTCTTTTTAGGTAAAGGTCGTTTTGGGCGATCTTTCAACATTAGCTATGAAGATCTTCTAGCCAAGCACCTTTTAATTACAGGCCAGACGGGTTCAGGGAAATCGACGTCAGCCAAGCAAATCGTAAGTGAACTGCAGGAAAAAGACGTTACTAACATCATCTTTGACCCGACGGGTGAGTATGGATTGGATCTGAATAATCTCGTTTCGTACCGTCTTAGTCAAAACGCTTTCATTGATTTAAGCAATCGGTCAGCTGAAGAACTCCTGATGCTGTTTGATTTGCACTGGGACAGTACAGTGACCTCGAAGTTACAGGAAGCGATGACCTCACTTCGAATTCAAGCAAAGCGCCGTATCAAGGGACAGATTCTCTCCAAGGTTAATTTAGCGGTAAAGGAACTGGAAAAGTCAAAGGCGGACCTGACTGCTTTAAACCAGGACTATGAAATGACACTGTTGCCAAAGCAGATGATTGAAGAGTTCGCTCGCCCATTTGCAGATGAAAGTGCTGATTATTCACTTTGTGGACAAGAAATTGATCATGACACTGTGCAGAAATACTGGTCCGACATTCAACAACTCAATCAGCTGTTGCAGGATGAAGTCCTGAACAGCATCTTTCACTTTACTCCTGTGGAAAAGCAAGGTACACAGTACGAGTTATCCTTCATCCTACAAACTTTTGAGAACCGTCGGAATATGAAGCGTTCCTTAGTTGTGAATCTGTCACCCTTGCAGGCATACCCAGGGATTCAGCAACGTGTTCTTTCCTATCTGATGGACCGTGTGTTGATGAATCGCGTTGATTCAAAGGTCAACTTGCCGGTGGCCATCTTCTTAGATGAAGCGCACCGTTACTTGCCGGTGACTGAGGCTATCAACGAAAACGGGCTCTTCCATCTCTTAAGAGAAGGAAGAAAACACAACTTGAACGTCGTGGTCTCAACTCAATCACTGAAGGATCTTCCTGCAGAATTACGTGGGCAATTCGGTGCAAATTTGATTCACCGCTACCAGTCCTATGAGGAGTTAATCGGTTTAGGCTTATCTCCGAAAAAGATGAAAAAACTGCCGAATTTAGCAGTTGGGGAAGCACTTTTGCTAACAACAAGCAAAAAGTCGCAAATATTATCAATACAAAAACCTAGAACAATGTAAAAAAAGGCCAAGCATCGGATGCTTGGCCTTTTAAGTTGTCCTAAATGACATCAAAATTTCCTCTATTTTCATAAGTCTGCTATATATAAATCGTAAATATATAGGAGGATTAAATGAACTATGAATTAAAAAGGCCAAAGCTAATACCTCTTGCCCTACTTTTGAACCTCTCGGTTGTTTGGTTTTTAACTCACCATTATTGGTTTAACTTCTTATTAACTTTTCTTCTGGGGACAGCTACAATGCTACTTCTGTTCGGGAAAAGAGCATACTATGATTTGTTTAAAAAGGGAAAGACGTCGTTTTGGTTCCTGGTATCCATCTGGTTTTGGATTAAATTGGGAGATTTGATTTTAAGTGGAATTTACGTAGGTATTCGCGGCAACTTAGATCAATTTGAACATTCAAACAGTAATATAGGGTCAACACTTCCCCATTTATCAGACAAGATTTTTTGGCTGTGCAAAGCAATGTTTTCTGCTGTTAACGAAGAGATGATGTTCATCCCAATTCTCTTAACACTTTTTGTCTTGATGAAAGGGAATAAGTTTTCCTGGTACGTTGCAAGCTTCTTTTCTGGAATTGCCTTTGCTTTCTTGCATTGGGGAGCGTACGTGCTTCAACCAGCGATTATTATTTCATTGCTGGTTACTAGGATGGCATTAAACGAAACCTACAAAAAGTGTGATTCAATTCGTGGGCCGATGACCGTTCACTTTTTACTCGATTTAACGCTGATTTTGTTCTGTTTGGGGTAAGGAGGATTAAATGAACTATGTATTGAAACGTCCCAAATCGATACCGATGGCTGTGTTGTTACTGCTCATACTACCAGTCAGTTTAAAGTTTAATTTTGTTGGTACCTTTTTAGAAACGTTCATCCTCGGATCAGTAATTATGTTGATACTTTTCGGTCGTAACGGCTATCGACAACTGTTCCAAAAGATGAAAGCGCCTTGGTGGCTACCATTT
The DNA here is from genome assembly GCF_018437275.1 of Fructobacillus broussonetiae. GTDB lineage: Bacteria > Bacillota > Bacilli > Lactobacillales > Lactobacillaceae > Fructobacillus > Fructobacillus broussonetiae. The sequence goes on along the minus strand of NZ_JAAMFK010000003.1, from coordinate 17,284 downwards.
TATGTAGGTGTGATGCTGTTTTTGGTTGAAGGTTGCTTAATTAAGATTTTGACAGTGGCATTGGGAGATCCAGAGTTATTTCATCATGGAATTGGACACGATGTAAAAGCTATACCCAATGTATGGTTGCGAGCTTTAGACGCGTTTATTTTCCTGTTTTCGGCGGTGAACGAAGAATTGTTGATGATACCGATTCTTTTAGTTCTCTTCATCTTGTTGAAGAGAAAGAAATGGGGGTGGTACGTTGCTAGTTTTATGTCTGGTGTCATTTTTGCCCTACTGCATTTTACTGTCTATTCCATGCATCCAGCCGTGATTACTTTGTTAGTGGTGAATCGAATGTTCTTAAATGAAAACTTTAAATGGTGTCAATCGATAAGAGGGCCAATGATCACGCATTTTTTGATTGATGGAACAGGTCTCTTTTTTATTTTTAGTTGAAACATGAATGGTTAGCAATAATCATTCGACGCTAAGTCATGAGACATTGATTTTAAGAGAACAAAAAAGCCGGACGCATCGCGTCCGGCTTTGACTTTTATATTAATTATCAATCCCAGTGCACCATATAGCTCATTGTGAGGGTGAGTACCGCTGAGAAGAGGATAGCGTACACGCCAACCATGGGGATGAGCAGGGAAACGAAGAAGGCGCCGAAGAAGAAGGCCATAACGGCCGTGGCCACGTCCTTTGAGCGGTGGGCCATTTCGGTGTCTTTTTTGAAGAGGCCTTCGTAGGCGGTTTCGCACAGAGCGCGAAGGTTTCCGGTCATCAAGAGGGGCATGAAGGGCGAACCTTCCAGGACACGAAATTCTTGAAGTGCGGTTGCTGCAGCACAGGAAAGAATGGCGGTCCCCACAATGTTTGGAACAGAGTGTCCAAAGAAGGCGGATAAAGTGAGCAACATGGTCATATATAACAAGACGTATTGGCGTTCTTTGTCCATTGAAAAGCCCTTGATCTCACGAAGGTGTTGGAACATTTTAACGATGATTGTACCAACGGCAAAGGCCAAGAGTGAGAAGGCGTATTGGCCCACGTCAGCCCAGTCAAACTGGCTAACATTAATTCCGAGTAAGACGATGTTTCCTGTCTGCAGGCCAGCGAAAACCTGGCCGTGAACGTGGTAGGAATAGGCATCGAGTGAGCCGGCAGTCATTGTAAGCAAGCTCATGAATAAGACGCGCTCATGCGCGGGATAATGATGTTCTGTCAATTTCTGCTACCTCCAACAAGGTTATAATTGTACACTAATTTCTAGGCAATTCCCAATTGTTTGTATTAAAAGTATGGTAGAGAAGGGAAGAAAAGAAGGCAGTACATATAAAAAAGCGCCCGCTTTGCCCGGGCGCTTTTTGACTTTTATAGATACTAATTACTTATGGTTGTACTTCTTAGCCAACCAGTCCCCGGTCACTTGGACCAGCAAGACCATGATCAACACGAGAATCGTGGCAACCAAAGTCGTGTCGTTTGCAAAACGGTTGTAACCGTATGCAACAGCCATGTTTCCAAGACCACCGGCACCGATGGCACCGGCCATGGCAGTCAAACCAATCAGTGAAATCAAGGTCACGGTTGAGACACGGATGATTTCTGAACGGCCTTCCTTGATGTAAACACCAAAGATAATCTGTGAGAAAGAAGCACCAATTGATTGTGCGGCTTCGATGATACCAGCATCCACTTCAGAGAGCGCCACTTGAATCTGACGCGCGTAGAATGGGAAGACCCCGAGAGACAACGGAACCAAGGCGGCGTTCATACCGATTTGCGTTCCGACCAGGAGCTTCGTGAACGGTGCGATGAAGGCCAACAAGATGATGAACGGCACGGCACGGAAGATGGAAACGACCTTGTCGAAGAACCAGAAGAGCGCCTTGTTTGGTGTGATTCCGCGAGGGGCGGTCACAACTAAACCGATACCGAAGATCAAACCAAGCAGGCCACCGAAGACGGCTGACCAGAAGGTCATGAAGAGTGTTTGGAAGATGGCTGTCCACCAACCAGTGTCACCTGTCCACCCTTGGTAGACAACGTTTGGGAATGTTTCTGCAAACCATGTACTCATGCGCGTGCTCCTTTCAAGATGTTAACAGATACGGATTGTGCTTCTAGGAAGTCGAGCGCTTCGTCAACGCGATTGCCTTCACCAGACAGGATAACGAGGAGGGAACCAACTTCTTCACCCTGGAGAATTTCAACGTTTCCAAAGAGGATGTTAGCGACCACGCCGTAGTGTTGGTAGAGACTCGTAATCAACGGTTCGTTTGTGGCGTTACCAGAGTAGGTAAGTTGTGCGAAGATTTCACCTTCTGCCAAGTTTTGAACGGCTTCGCTTTGGCTGATCGATTCGATGGCCTGTTCTTGGTTCGTGGCCGTTTCGATGAAGGCCTTCGTCAATTCAGTTTGTGGATTCGTGAAGATCTCCAAAGTCGTTCCCTTTTCCAAGAGCTGACCGTTTTGCATCACGGCCACCTTGTTGGCGATTTCCTTCACGGCTTCCATCTCGTGGGTAATCAAGAGAACGGTCAAACCGTATTCCTTGTTCAACTTCTTGAGCAAGGCCAAGATTTGGCGGGTTGTCTTTGGATCCAAAGCCGATGTTGCTTCGTCGGAAATCAAGATTTCAGGGTCATTGGCCAAGGCACGTGCGATGGCGACACGTTGCTTTTGTCCACCGGACAACTGGCTTGGGTATTGCTTAGCACGGTCAGAGAGGTCGACCAAGTCAAGCAACTTGGCAACCTTTTCCTTCTTCACGGCTTCCTTTTCCTTGCTGTTTTCAAGGGCGAAGAGCACGTTTTCTTCAACCGTTCGTTCATTCAAAAGGTTGAAGTGTTGGAAAATCATTCCGATTTTTCGGCGCTTTTCCTTTAGTTCCTTCCCTTTGATGATGGTGCGTTCTTGTCCAATCTGGTTGGAGAAGAACGTTTCGCCGTTGATGATAACGGAGCCGGCTGTTGGTTCTTGGAGCAAGTTCACCGTTCGAACCAGGGTGGACTTACCAGCACCTGAGTAACCGACGATTCCGTAGATGTCACCCTTTTCGACATCGATGGATACGTTTTGGACGGCGTGGATCACCCGACCCTTTGGTCGGAAGGTCACGTCGATGTTTTGCAATGAAACAATTGGCGTTGTCATATTGTTTTCCTTTCTTTTATGGAGCGTTTTGTATTTCTGTTAATTAAAGTTCTTGTCCCAAGCAGATTCTTCAGCAGATCCGTATTGCTTTGCAATAATCTCCTTCACGGCGTCTGTTTGGTAGGACTTCACGACATCTTTGATTTCTTTCTTATTCGTATCCTTTGAGCGAGTAGCAAAGATGTTTGCCCAAAGCTTAGCGTCCTTGTTCAAAGGTTCTTCGTAGATGGCATCCTTTAATGAGAGGTTAGCGGCGGTGGCGTAGTTACCGTTCACAACCACTCCCTTGGCATCGCCCAGGGTACGGGCCGTCTGGTCGGCTGCAATTTCCTTAATCTTCAAGTTCTTAGGATTTGACGTGATGTCCTTTGTTGTTTTCAATCCAGAACCGGAAGATAGTTCAATCAAACCAGCGTTCTTCAAGACGTAGAGGGCACGACTCTCGTTAGAGGCATCGTTTGGAACCACGATGGTGTCACCGCTTTGGAAGTCGCTGACGTTCTTGTAAGTCTTTGAGTAGATATGGATTGGGGCGATGTAGGTGCGACCAACAGCTTTTAGGTCGGAATTGTTCTTATCATTGTAAGCATCCAAGAAGGCGTAGTGCTGGAAGGAGTTAATGTCGATGTCACCGTTTTCCAGTGCCTTGTTCGGCTGGGAGTAGTCGGTGAAACGCTTGAAGGTGACGTTTACGTGGTACTTTTCCTTCGCCGTCTTTTGGACTTCTGCCCAGATTGGGTCGTCTTCTTTATTCCCAGCCATGATTCCGATTCGAACGGTTTGGACCTTTGCCTGGTTAGGAAAGACAAAGGAAAAATAACCGAGAACGATGATCACGAGGAGAATGATGCTGTTGATGATTTTGCTTTTGTTCGACATAATCTTTCTTTACTCTTTATAACTATCAATGATTGCTTTTAGGACTTCGATGTTTTCATCATAGTCCTTTAAACGGATATTTTCATTCGGCGCGTGGTCCAGTGTACCAGGATAACCGATTCCAAAGCCAACAATTGGCGTTTGGATAGCTTCGTAGGCGTAGTTCATTGGGCCGGTACCAGCTGAAGTTGGAATGACAACGGCATCTTTACCGTATGTCTTTTCGTGTAAGTCAATCACACGTTTGATTTCAGGATCCGTCATGTCTGAGCGGTAGCCACCCTGGCCGAGGGTCTTTTCAACTTCGATATCTAAGAAGCCCTGCTGGCTAAGGTGCTCTTTGATACGGGCTAAAGTATCGTCGGGATCCATTCCTGGGACGAGTCGGGCTTCGACTTTGGCCAAGGCCTCAGCCGGAAGAACCGTCTTTACACCCTCGCCCTGGTAACCGGAAGTGATGCCTTCGATATTCAGGGTTGGCTCGAAGTAGAGCGCCTGCTTCCAGTCATCACCGCGCTTGTCGGTGAGAAGGGGCGCTTTAATTTGGTTCTTTTCGATGAAGCTTTCGCGAGTGTCGGGCAACTGTTCAATCAGTTCCTTCTCACGCTCGTTTGGCTCACGAACTTGGTCGTAGAAGTGAGGCACCGCGATGCGTCCGTCTTGGTCGAAGAAGGTGGCGAGCGCTTGGCTCAAGCGCCAAGGCGCTCCGTTGACCACCGCCGCAAGCGATGAGTGGAGGTCGATGCCGCCAGTTTTGGCCTTCAAGTTGAAGGTGACGATTCCTTTGTTTCCACCGGAAATGATGGGGCGGTCGTCCTTATCCTTTGAACCGGACTCCCAAATGATGAGGTCAGCCTTGAGCTCAGGGTGCTTTTTGAAGTAGTCGTCCAAGTGCTGCGAAGCGGTTTCCTCTGATCCTTCGACGATAAAAGTCAAATTCACGGGCAAGGCGTTGTTGTGCTCCTCGAGATAGTCGGCTAAAGCGGTGAGCCGCGCCGTCAGGTTTCCCTTGTCATCGTCCACGCCACGACCGAATAACTTGCCGTCTTTTTCCGTCAACGTCCAGGGGTCTGATTCCCAAAGGTCGAATGGCTCGGCTGGTTGTACGTCGTAGTGGTTATAAATGATAACCGTTTTCGCATTTGGCTTTTGACTCTTGAAGTGACTAATGACGAGTGGGGCGAAGTAGGAGTCTTCCACCGCTGTCTCACCACCAAGATCGGTTAACGCCTTGGCGATGAGGTCGGCCGTTTCTGGTAGGTGCTCACGCTTGGCGGAAACGGAGGGGATGGCAACGAGTTCTTTTAATAAGTCGAGGTAGCGTTCTTTATTTGTACTCATGTGATGGTTCCTTTCTATAGAAGTATGTACGCGAGGGAACCCGCGTTATTAAAAACGTGTTGCTACGTTTACTTGAATGAACGGTCCCATGCTGGGATGGACTTGTCACCGTTTGAAGCCTTGATGGCCTTCTTTACTTCGTCTGACTGGTAAGCCTTAACGAATTCTTTGTAAAGCTTCTTGTTCGCGTTCTTCTTGTTAGTGGCGATGATGTTCACCCACTTTTCAGAATCCTTGTTGAAAGGTTCCGTGAAGATCGATTGCTTTTCAGTCAAGTGAGCGGTTGCAGCGTAAGTTCCGTTCACAACGGCACCTTGTACGTCGTTAATCGTGCGGGCCGTTTGGTCGGCTGACAATTCTTTGATTTTCAAGTTCTTAGGGTTCTTCGTGATGTCTTTTACCGTGACGAGGTCTTGGCCGTCCTTCAAATCGATGAGGCCAGCGTACTTCAAAACTTTCAAAGCACGACTTTCGTTTGATGGGTCATTTGGTACGACGATGGTGTCACCGTCAGAAAATTCTGAAACGGACTTGTACTGGTTTGAGTAAAGGTGAATTGGTGAGATAACCGTCTTACCGATGGCCTTGATGTCCGTGTTGTTCTTTTTGTTATAAGCGTCCAAGAAGGCGTAGTGTTGGAAGGCGTTCACATCGATGTCGCCGTTCGTCAACGCTTTATTTGGCTGGGAGTAATCCGTGAAGAGCTTGTACTTCACGTTGATGCCGTATTCGTCCTTGGCTTTTTTTGCAACGGCGTCCCAGATGGCGTCGTCTTCCTTGGTTGAAGTCATGCGACCAACTGTGATGGTCTGATCCGCCTTGGCAGTGTCGTGTGACCCAAAGCTAAAGTATCCGGCAGCTACGACGGCTGCGATGGCGATTCCTGAAATAATCCATTTTTTCTTAGACATAATTTTGTTCTCCTAAAAGTTTTGAATGGCAAACAAAAAAAGCCGCCTCTGTTTCCACGTGGAAAAAACAGAAGCGACTTCGCGTTACCATTCTGAGGTTGTCGTATTGAGTTACCCCAATACTGCTCACTAACCATCGGGCCGCGGAGAATGATCCTAGCCGAATGGTGTGCCTTGGTAACAGAGGCCAATCCGTCAACTGCTAACGGTAAACCGAGTCACAGTTGCCAATCACAGGTCATTTTCGCTAGCGCCCGCACGCAACCTTTCACCATCCGGTTGCTCTCTAAGCTTTGCTTGCTAGGTACTTTCCTGATCAACTTGTTTAGTATGATATCTTGTCTATAACTATAAGGGTAGGGTGAGTCTTTGTCAACAAGAAAATGAGAAAAAGATGAAAATTGGGCAAAAAAATAACCATCTCAATGCTTTAGCGAGCTGATGGTTATTTCATAATCATGAAGGCTAGCCACCGTTTTACGGGTTTGCTAGAGGTCGTGCAGTTGGTCCTGCACGGCCTTTTCTTTACATTTATTGTACCATATATTAAGTTTGGATTTATTCTTATTAGTATCTTGCAAAAACCGGCCTCCCGGCCGTCTCCATCCACTACATCGAAAGTTCAGCCTTGTGCTGCGCCAACGGTGTCGTCTTCATCTTCGTTATCAGAAGATTCAGGCAAACGTCCCTTCTTCTTTTGATAGAAGAAAAGGCCAGCCGTTGCCGCAACAAGAGGTAGAAAGTATGCGTTTAAGGTGCAAACTTGAAAGATAAGGGAGACAGACAGGGCATAGGGCGCAAACCAAGTAAAACGAAAAGCGCCACGTTTCTTCCAGTCCGCGTACTTTTCAACGTGACGCACTTCGTATTGAAAACTCATGTAAAGCCGCTTGAAGAAGTAGTAGAAGATAACGGGACGGCGCACACCGAAGAAGACGGCGAGTAGCACGAGGGGCACGATGTAGTGCCCAGTGAGTTTGTCGATGCCAGTGAAGTAAAAAAGCGTTCCAAATAATAAGAAGAAAGAGGCGTAACGGTTTTGATTTGTGATTTGCTGTGGGGTCATAAGGGCTCCTAAATGAGATTTGTCGAAACCAGTGTATCATACGGTGCGTGAAGCTTGCTGGTTTTGGGTGGCCGCACGCGTTCTTCATATATAGAAGAAAGTGATTTGTGCCCGGTTCGGTTTTGACTTTTGCAAAAGCCTTGTCTTTTTTAAAGAACTTGATATACTAAAGACAACAATTTCTTTCCTAGGGGAGTAACTGACGACAATGTCGTGGTTTAGTACCGTCAACCCGGAGCCAACGCTCCTTATCGCACATTGAGATGTGCCGGCTAGACCTTAAACAGTGAGACTTATGAGAGCAAGGGATTTTTCCTTTGCTTTCATGGGTCTCTTTTTCTTTACCCAGAAAGAATGCATCTAAAGGAGATAAAAGTGAAACATACTTTTTACCAAGAGGATAGCAGCGCTATCGCGAAAGCATTGACGACGGATTTGAAGGACGGTTTATCGGTACATGAAGCAGAAGATCGTCTCGTAAAAAACGGGCGAAACGCCCTCACGGCGAAGGCGAAAAAGTCCCTTTTCGCCAAGTTCGTTGACCAGTTCAAAGATTTGATGATTGGGATCCTGTTGGCCGCAGCGGCTGTCGCCGCCATGACTGGTGAGCAGACCGACGCCATTTTCATCCTCGCCATCGTGATCATCAACGCCATCTTTGGTGTGTTCCAGGAATCAAAGTCCGAAAACGCCATCGATGCTTTGAAGAAGATGGCCACGCCGAAGGCGACGGTTATCCGTGGTGGTCAACCAAACCAGGTGCCCGCTACCGACCTCGTGGAAGGTGACCTCGTTGAACTCGAAGCCGGTGACATCGTACCGGCGGACCTCCGCTTGACGAGCGTTCAAAACTTGCGAGTTGAGGAAGCCGCACTGACTGGAGAGTCGGTACCCGTGAATAAAACGGACTCGACTTTGCCAGATGGAAAGTTAGCCTTGGGAGACCAAAAGAACCTGGCCTTCATGAACAGCCACGTTGTTTACGGACGCGCGCAGGGTATCGTCGTGTTGACGGGAATGCAGACGCAGGTCGGACAAATCGCCGGTGCCTTGCAGGACCAAGACGAGACGAAGACGCCGTTGCAGGAAAACTTGAAGTCCTTGTCTAAGTTCTTGACCTACTTGATTCTGGGTATCGCCGCTTTGACTTTCGTCATCGGCTACTTCACCCAGAATATGCCAATTATTGATTTGATTTTGACGGCCATTTCCTTGGCGGTTGCGGCCATTCCGGAAGGGTTGCCAGCCATCGTGACGATTACCTTGGCCTTGGGTACGGCCCGCATGGCCAAGAAATCCGCCTTGATGCGTAAGTTGCCAGCCGTTGAGACACTTGGATCAACTGACATCATCGGTTCCGACAAGACCGGAACGTTGACGCAGAACAAGATGACGGTGGAAAAAATCGTCTTGAACGGGAAAGTGATTGACCTCGCTGGGCAAAACCCGTTCGAAGACGCCGACTTATCAAAGGGCGCTGCGACCTTAGCTGACATCATGGCCCTGAACAACGACAGCCAGTTCACAGATGACGGATTGGTTGGTGATCCAACCGAAACGGCCTTGATTGACTTCAATAGCAAGTATCGTGAAGCTGCACTTCAAGAACTTCGCCAGCAAGAACGCTTGCAAGAAGTGCCGTTTGATTCCGAACGAAAGATGATGACGACGGTTTACAAGGCATTCGACCAGAACGATGGCTACCTTGTCACAGTTAAGGGTGCGCCCGACGCCATCCTGGAACGTGTTTCTTCTATTGAAGAAAACGGTCAGGTTCGTGACTTCACGGAAGCCGACAAGGCGCTCTACCAAGACATTAACGGACAGCTGGCCGACCAGGCCCTCCGTGTCTTGGCCTTCGCCGAGAAGACGGTGCCAGCCCTTCAAGAAGAAGCCGACGCAACACAGTTAGAAACGGACCTTACTCTCGTTGGCTTTGTTGCCATGATTGACCCCGAGCGTCCGGAAGTAAAGGACTCCATTGCCCAGGCCAAGGCCGCTGGTATTCGTCCGATGATGATTACCGGTGACCACCCCAAAACCGCGGCCGCCATTGCTGGTCGTTTGGGTATCTTGGAAGAAGGGGATGACCGTGCTGCTTCTGTTTTGACAGGAGCGGACCTGGATGACATTTCCGACGAAGACTTCGCAAACCGCGTCGAAGACATCAAGGTCTACGCCCGCGTTGCCCCAGCCCACAAGGTTCGTATCGTGAAGGCCTGGCAGAAGAAGGGCAAGGTCGTCGCCATGACCGGAGACGGTGTGAACGATGCGCCGGCCTTGAAGGCGGCAGACATCGGTGTTGCCATGGGAATTACCGGAACGGAAGTGTCCAAGGAAGCGGCCGACATGGTGCTGGCCGACGACAATTTCTCGACGATTGTTTCTGCCGTGAAGGAAGGACGTAAGGTCTTTGCCAACATTCAAAAGGCTTTGCAGTACTTGCTCGCTTCAAACCTCGCCGAAGTGATTGCCATCTTTACGATGACTTTGCTCGGTTGGGAAGTGCTCGCACCGGTTATGATTCTCTGGATCAACCTGGTGACCGACACGTTCCCAGCCATCGCGCTGGGGTTGGAGCCAGCTCAGCCTGGTATTATGGCGAGAAAGCCGCGTGGTAAGACCGCGAACTTCCTCTCCGGTGGTGTTGGTCCTGCCATTGTATGGCAGGGTATCCTTCAGGCCGTGATCGTCCTTTCCGTGTATGGCTTGGCTCTGACTTTCCCAGACCACACAGGCGCTGAACTGGTCCACGGGGATGCGTTGACGATGGCCTTCATGACCCTTGGACTCATGCAGATGGTCAATGCTATTAACGTAAAGTCGGTTTATCAAAGTCAGTTGCGTACCAGCACCTTTAGTAACCACTTCTTCAACGGCGCCTTGTTCTTCTCGTTGATTGCCATGATGGCGGTTGTTGTGATTAAGCCGTTGAACCCCATCTTCCACGTGACGAACTTGGATCCTTACCAGTGGTTCATCGTGATCGGTGCCTCGTTGTCTATCATTGTCATCGTGGAGCTGGTAAAATGGGTACAACGAAAACTTTTTAATCGAGGATAAAGTAATGGCAAAATTTAACCCTAAGCAAATGGAATACTACGTAACGACGTTGCAAGACGTTTTGACGAAGACGCAAGAAACGGCTGACCACGTGTCACCTTTCTTTGTGAAGTTGAACGATGCCAAGGAAGCCGGTAAGTTGGCTGACATGGACAAGGCGGCCTTCGTTGAAATCAAGGCTGAATTCGACGACGCTGTTTCAAACTACCAAGAAAACGCCAAGACGTTGGCAGGTTTGCAAGTACCCGTTCGTTTCTTGGGTGTCCACAAGACGTTGGCAAAGGCTTACCAAGATTACGCGAACGCCACGGAAATGATGGCTGATTCTTTGAACGAAAAGGACCAGACGATCAACGAAGCCAACTTCAAGCAATCAGAAGAAGACCAAGCAACGTTCTTGAACAAGATTCAAGCACAAGTTGCTAAGATCTTCGGTGCTTAATTTATAAATGTCAAAGTCAAAAGCGTGGGCCCGTCGGGTCCACGCTTTTTGCGTTATAATGGGCTTTAGAGGACCTGGCAGGCAGCTTTCATGTTGCTGTCGGGTCATTGTCGTGTGACTGTCGTGTTGAAAATTGAAGGTTTGGAGTAGTGTAAAGGCATGGACAAAACAAACGTAGCTAAGTTAAGAAAAGAAAAGGGCTGGACCCAAGAAGAGTTGGCTGAAAAGTCTTACCTCACCGTAAGAACGATTCAGCGAATGGAAGCTGGTTCCGATGTTTCCTTATCAACATTATCATCCGTGGCCCAAGCCTTATCCGTTTCCCTTAGTGACTTGTTCGAACAAATCGAAGAAGAATCAAAGGAGATTCAAATCATGGAAATGTCACAGGATCAAACACGTCAAATTAATCGTCGCCGCTCAGAAAAGAACGTCATTCTTCTTATTATTGTCGCTTTCGACGTTGTTCTCTTATCCTTATTAGGGATGGGAGGTCACCACTTACCTGAAAGTCAGCAAGAATTGGCTGGGATCGTATGGGATGGCTTGCTTTTCTTGGTCATTGCGCTCTCTGTTTACTTGAGTCGCATTGTCTTTGCCAACCACTTGGATAAGAAGTATCCACTCTCAGTTGGTTATAAGAAAGAACACCACCACGAACCAGTTCAAAACGGTTGGGACTTCCTCGGTCGATACTGGTGGATTATCTTTCCAATTGGTGGCTTTGCCTTTGGCCTCTGGTCAGCGATGCATTAATGGAATAAGTACTGGGAGAGTTGGAGTGTTATAATTACTTTATCAAGTATTGTTATGGACAAAATCTTAATCCGGTCCGTCGCCTGCCAGCGAGGGACTTTTTTTATTTGGTTGAAGATGTTTCTTACTTCGAGAATGGTGTTATAATAAGAACAACTAATAGAGTATGGGTCAACACCTTTATTCCGGTCCATCGCCTGCCAGCGAAGGACTTTTTTTATGCAAAAAGAACCCCGACCTGCCAATCGGGGTTCACGGCTTTACTTGTTACGGTGAAGCCAGTTTTCAATCACCGAGGTAATCAAACGGATGAAGACTTGTTTGATTACTTCGAAGATAAATTGAAAACCAAAAACTAATAGTTGTGGAATCAACATTTCTTCCTCCTTTCCGGTGTCGTGTTGCGAACACCTCAAGGAGTGATACGAAAAAAGCCAGTCATGATGACTGGCTTTTACTATTTATTCTTCAATTTTTAATTTTATCGACGTCGCTACATTAGGCATTCATAAATAGAGGTTCCTGATCCAATTATAACGAGGAAAGGCGGGGTTACAAGGACTTGGCCTTAATTTGAACTAATAAAGTTCATTAGTTACTAGACCAATTCTAGGAAAAGAAACGCATGCAGGCCGCTAAAACTGTTATTGGATAGAAACATGATTAACTAATATTCTTTTAATTTAACTCGTCTTATCCCTTTCAACGGACTAGACCACTCATTAGATAGATGTTAGAATAACTAACGTATTTTCTCTGGGTTCTGAAATCAATTGCTAGACTGATTTCAGACCAATAAGAGGAGATAGCGATGAAAAAAGGAATATTGACAGCCGTCGTGGCGGCCACCTTTGCTTTTCTTGGACTGGGGGCTTTGGGTCCAAAGGCAAGTGCGAGCGAACCGAGCTACACCATAACGGCAGACGCAACATACGCGCCCTTTGACTTCCAGGACAAGGACAATAAGTACGTTGGAATTGATCAGGATTTGTTGAAGGAAATCGCTAAGGCATCAGGCTTCACATACAACGTGAAGCCCATGACTTTTAACGCAGCGATGCAATCTGTTGCGTCATCTCAGGCCGACGGTGTGATTGCCGGAACGACGATTACGGATGAGCGAAAGAAAGTTTACGACTTCTCCGACTCTTACTACAAGACGGGGGTCGCATGGGCGACAGCCAAGAATAGTAAGATTAGGTCCCTGGATGATTTGAAAGGGAAGGTCGTTGCGTTGAAGACGGGAACGGCCGGGGCCGAATACGCTGAGAAGATCAAGGATCAATACGGGTTCAAGATCACCTACTTCTCTGATTCTGATACGGTATACCGCGACGTGATTAACGGTAACTCCGTGGCGACCTTTGCGGACTTGCCTGTTTTGCAATATACAGTGAAGAACGGTACGGCTTTAAAAGTCCAAAACGGGGATGCCCCATTTGATGCCGGTTACTTAGGTTTTGCCGTTAAGAAGGGTGAGAACCAACAGCTGCTGGCCGATTTTAACAAGGGCCTTGCTACGATTAAGGAGAACGGTACTTACGACAAAATTGTTAACAAGTACCTCTCCGCCAAGGCGGAGACTTTTACAGGTTCTGCAAAGGATAACAAAACAGTTTGGGGCATTTTGTCATCAAACAAGAAAGCTTTCCTTTCTGGGCTTGGCCAAACGGCCTACCTGACCGTGGTTGGAATTATCCTGGCTTCCCTTTGGGGATTGTTACTTGGTGTGATGGGAGTATCGAAGAATCGCCTTGTACGCGCGATTTCAACGACTGTTGTCTACACCTTCCGTGGAATGCCAATGCTAGTGCTGGCCTTCTTTTTGTACATTGGTTTCCCAGCACTGACCGGCGTGAAGATTTCCGCTTGGACTGCCGGAATTTTGACTTTGGTATTAAATGAAGGAGCTTATACTGGCGCATTTGTTCGTGGCGGATTTAATTCTGTTGATGCAGGACAGATGGAAGCGGCTCGCTCCCTTGGGCTCTCACACGCCCAAGCAATGCGCCGGGTCATCATTCCGCAAGGACTGAAGTTGATGGTGCCAAGCTTCATCAACCAGTTCATCATTACCTTAAAGGACACGTCACTGTTGTCCGCCATTGGAATCCTTGAATTAACGCAAACGGGAACGCTAATTGTCACCCGAAATTCCCAAGGTTTCCGTGTCTGGGCTATCGTGGCTATGATATACTTAGTAGTAATTACGTTACTGACTCTGCTCAGTAACTGGGTTGAAAAAAGGACAAACGCATGAGTGAAGAGAAACAAGTGAAAGTACACGTTGACAAGGTCAACAAGTCATATGGTGACAACCATGTCTTACGCGATATTTCCCTGGACGTCATGGATAATGAAGTGGTCGTAATGATTGGCCCTTCTGGATCTGGTAAGTCGACGTTCTTGCGAATGCTTAACCAATTGGAAAAGCCCAATTCAGGTTTGATCGAAGTAGACGGTTACGATATTTCTGACCCAAAGACAAACATCAATAAGGTTCGTGAAAACATCGGAATGGTCTTCCAGAATTTCAACCTCTTCAATAATTACACGGTTCTGGAAAACATCACCTTGGCACCCGTTCAATTGGGCAAGATGACAAAGGAAGAAGCTGAAAAGAAGGCGATGGAATTACTGGATACGGTTGGTCTGCCAGATAAGGCAAACGTTTCCGTTAACTCATTGTCTGGTGGACAAAAGCAGCGTATCGCCATTGCCCGTGCTTTGGCCATGGATCCTGACATCATGTTGTTCGATGAACCAACGTCAGCTTTGGATCCCGAAGTGGTTGGGGATGTCTTGGACGTCATGAAGCACTTGGCAAAGCTCGGTATGACGATGATTATCGTTACCCACGAAATGGGATTTGCTAAGCAGGTTGCCGACCGTGTTGTCTTCTTCGAATCAGGAAAGATTCAAGAATCTGGTACACCAGAACAAATCTTTACTGCCCCTAAGAACGCACGTTTGCAGAGCTTCTTGTCAAAGGTTATGCAAGCCTAAAGCAAATAAAAAATAACTAAACAGAGAGGAAATAACCAATGGTCATCAAACGGCTCAAACCGATTTGGGCTGCCTTGGCCGTTTTGATTGCATTACTTGCAGTCGGAACAAAGGCTGACGCAGCAAAACCCAACTACGTGATTTCAACGGATGCCACATACGCACCGTTCGACTTTCAAGATAAGAATAATCAGTACGTTGGAATCGATATGGACATCTTAAAGGAAGTGGCCAAGCGAAATAATTTCACTTATACGCTTAAGCCAATGTCCTTTAACGCCGCTGCTCAAATGGTAGCCAATGGTCAAGCCGACGGTATCATCGCCGGAATGATGATTAATGACTCTCGTAAAGAAGTTTATGATGTTTCTGATCCTTACTATCAATCCGGCGTTGCCTGGATTACAAAACCAAACTCTTCAATCAAGTCATTGAATGATTTGAAAGGCAAGAAGGTTGCCTTGAAGACCGGAACGGCTGCCGCTGCTTACGGTGCTTCGTTGAAGGATCAATACGGATTTGACATCAAGTACTTCAACGATACCGACACGATGTACAACGATGTCGTAAACGGTAACACGGATGCCACTTTCGAAGACTACCCAGTCATCCAATACGCCATTAAAAACGGTGTAAAGTTGCAAGTTCGAAACGCTGATAACTTGGGTAAGGCCGGTGGTGTTGGTTTCTTCGTTAAGAAGGGACAAAACGCGCAATTGCTTGATCAATTCAACAAGTCCTTGGAAGAAATGAAGAAGGACGGTACTTACAACAAGATCATCGATAAGTACTTGAATTCAAGCCAAAAGAACTTTGTTGGAAATGCTTCTGATAACAAGACGACTCTTGGAATTTTGAAGTCCAACTCTCATGCCTTTATGTCAGGACTTTGGCAAACGGCTGAGTTGAGTGTTGCCGGAATTGTTTTGGCCTCACTCTTTGGTTTGATTCTTGGTGTGATGGGAATTGCCCAATCAAAGTTGATTCGTGGAATCTCCACAACCATCATCTACATCTTCCGTGGATTGCCTTTGATGGTTTTGGCCTTCTTCATCTACATCGGACTGCCTGGTGTACTTGGAATGAAGATTCCGGCCTTCACCGCTGGTATCCTGACGCTGATACTAAACGAAGGGGCTTATACCGGGGCCTTTGTCCGCGGTGGATTCGAGGCCGTTGATGCCGGTCAGATGGAAGCGGCTCGCTCTCTTGGATTGACTCACCGTCAAGCCACTTGGAAGGTTATCGTGCCGCAAGGTTTGAAGATTACCGTTCCGTCATTTGTTAACCAGTTCATCATCACGTTGAAGGATACGTCAATCCTTTCAGCAATTGGTATCCTGGAATTGACACAGACGGGAACGCTGATTGTTGCTCGAAACTCACAAGGTTTCCGAGTTTGGGCAATCATCGCCGTTATCTACTTAATTGTCATCACGTTGCTTTCTTGGTTCTCCAACTGGTTGAAGAAAAAGATTGCTTAATATACGTTAAATAAAAGCACCACTTTCGCATAGATGCGTGAGTGGTGCTTTTTTATGAGCTATTCTAATTATCTTCTTTCTATTCTTTCAAAATGTAAAAAATGTAACAGTTTTTTGTACTTGTGTTACAATTCAGTAATATAACCTACATTGAAAAATGATATTTTAGGATGGTATGGTTTCGGCCTGTATTTAAGGAAAGAAGGAAGAGTAAGATGTATCGAGATCTTAAAAAAGTTGGCGAACGCAAAAAGCTTAAAAAGGTAAAGAAGCAATGGGTTGTTGCTTCTACTGCTTTATTCGCCTTCATGGGGGCCGCCGCTTTAACTACGACGACTGTATCAGCAGATGATACGAAATCAACAGACGGACAAGTTGTGTCTACTGCTGATAAGAAGTCTGAAAACAATTCAGACAATGAAAATACACAAAACACGCAAGAAACGTACAATACTCAAAGTGAACAAGAACAAACTGAAGCAAATGGTTTGGAATTGCGTGGTGCAGAAGATAATAATCAGACGAAACCAACTGACCAGGAAGTGATTGATCAAGTTATCGATGATTTCTTGGCTGGAAAGGGATATGGTCCAAACAACGATGCCTACCCAAATCAATCTGATACATACAAGAAGTATTGGAATATCTTGAAGGATTTCACGGTTGAATACAACAAGATTCACGGATATGGAACGTCAACGCAAGACTACACAACCTTTAAGGTAACGGACAAGAACAACGTCCAAAAGTCAAAGGAAGAGGCGGATGACTACGAAAACGCGCTTAAAGCAAAGTTTAGCAATGTAAACAACAAGAGTGTGCACGGAGATGACAAGTCTGCCTTAAATGCTTCTGACTTTAACAACTCATCGAAGAAGAATGATTCAAACCAGAACGTCTTCGACGCCTACATCGTGAAGCAGGGTATTGCGGACGCTGAGTCGGGTCGCTTTAACGGTTATAACACAGCTAATAAGGCGATTGTAAATATCTCAGATGATAAAAACGATGCCTACTCACAAGCTTACAAGGGTGCACAGGCAGCCATGGATGCTCAGTGGGTGAATGGAAATGATAAGCAACTGAAGGATAAGCTGGACCTTCTTGATGGTGATGAATACACGGCTTGCTCGTATGTCAATAAGTTAGACACTTTTTTTACATCACTAGGTTCGATTCATAGGTATGA
>NZ_JAAMFK010000002.1 GCF_018437275.1 Fructobacillus broussonetiae | reverse complement strand
TTCATACCTATGAATCGAACCTAGTGATGTAAAAAAAGTGTCTAACTTATTGACATACGAGCACTGTCTTGTGTCGAGCTTTTTTAATAAACAATTCTTAGCGTTTCATCTTACGTTCAACGAAGCCAAGGGCCCGTGAGATGGAGAACGTCAAAACGAAGTAAATCAGTGACGTAATCATCAACGGGATGAACGGTTCAAAGGAGGCACCTTGGACGACTGACGTTTCGTACATCAATTCGCCGACTCCGATAACGGAGATAACGGAACCTTCCTTGATGACATTTACGAATTCGTTACCAAGCGCTGGCAGGATCGTGCGCACGGCCTGTGGCAAGATGATTAAGCGCATGGAGCGGTTCTTCGTGAAGCCAAGTGAACGAGCGGCTTCCATCTGACCGTTTGGAACGGATTCGATACCAGAACGGATGATTTCAGCAACGTAGGCCGCCGAGTTCAACCCCATGGCCAAAGCACCGGAAGCAAAGGCTGAAAGGTTCAAACCAAGCGCCTGGGCCCCGAAGAACACCATGAAGGCTTGAACAAGCAAAGGCGTTCCACGAACGTATTCCACGTAGATGTTACCGATGGCCTTCAACAAGAAGACGGAAGACAACTTCATGAGGGCGAAGACGGTTCCCAACGTGGTACCAATCAGCACGGCCAAAACGGCCAAGGCCAAGGTGATGAACGTTCCGGAGAGGAAGTAGTGACCATACTTATCCCAGTAGGACTTGCCTTCACCAGAAAGCATGGCCTTGTTGGCCTTCTTTTGCCATCCGGAAAAAGTACCGTCCGTTGTGACTTGGTTGATCACGTCGTTCACCTTGGCTTGCAAGGCTGGTGAATTCTTAGGCATGGCAACGGCGGAAGCACCAGTGGTGTCGTCGGAGAAGCCAGGGTTAATCACCTTCAAGTCCTTGTTTTGTTCGGCATAGGCATCCGCGATTGGTTTTTCAGCAACCACACCGGATAAAAGGCCCTGTGAGAGTTGCGAAATCAAGTTCGGATACTTCTGCAAGGAAACAACGGAAGCGCCGTCGATGGACTTGGCAACGTCTTCTTGGATGGTTTGCGTTTGCGCTCCAACCTTCTTGCCGTCAAAGGCGGACAAGGAGTTCAACTTGTTGGCGTTCTTCTTCAAAACCAACATGGTTTGTGGTGCCTTCAAGTAAACGTTTGAGAAGTCTACCTGGGCCTTACGGTCTTCGGTGGCGGAGTAGCCAGACACAATCATGTCGATTTTGCCAGTCTTCATCGCACCGAGCAAAGCGTCCATTCCCATGTCTTTCACTTCAAGCTTTACACCCAATTTCTTGGCGATGGCTTCGGCCAAGGAAACATCGAACCCGACGATTTTATCCTTTCCGTTTTCTTGCGTGTGAAATTCATATGGGGCATAGTCGGCGGAAAGTCCAACGACCAGCTTGCCCTGTTTTTGAATTTTTTCTAAGGCTGGATCCGTACTGTCAGCTTGAACGTTGGCCGTTGCACCCAAAGGCGCCAAGACGAACGAGCAGAATAACGTCAGCAGAGCGAGGACGGTTGCCCAATTTTTCTTTGTGTGTTTAAGCATGCAAGATGTCCTTAATTTAAGCGTATTTAACTTATTAATTATACAAAAATTAGAAGCTCTTGTCACGCCAGGAAGCAAAGGATGACAAGTTACTATCCTCTTTTGAAAGATACCGAAAAAAGCTTTTCTTTGTTCATGTTGCTCACCTTATAATGTAAGCGAAGAGGCCATTCAACGACTCCAAGAACTCCGGCGAACTTTTCCTCTAGAACAGGTGTCAAAGGACTTTGCCTCACCTCCTTTCTCGAGTACTTTCATTTTTCTGTGGCCTCTTCGTTTCAATTGACAGCATTCTTTGCCCGAAAAAAGAATGCTGTTTTTTGCATTGTGGCAAACACAGTAAAAAGTGCTCACTGTCCAATTATTCCAAACGTTCATAAGAATGGCGGTAAAAATCTGCTATGATAAAAGCGTCGAAAGCAAGAGCAAAAGTAGATATCCATTATTACCCTATTCCACGTCTTGAACCTTAATGACAAGCCAAACATGTTAAACGATACTCCGAAAAGCTAAAAGCACGCTTTCGATTCGAAAGCCACTACAGATTGTAGTGGCTTTTTTCTGTATAAAAAAACGACGAGGCCAAGGCCTCGTCTTAATCCAAGAAATTGTTTATTTTCGTTTCTTTTTGTTTTCTTTGATGAACGCGTAACTCAGATACGTTGCACCACACAGAGCGCCGAAACCGATTGATTCAATCAGTGTCCTTTGCTTTTTTGCTTTATCTTTCGCTTCCGCTTTCTTTTGAGCCAACTCATCTTGTTCAACAACGGTACCACCACTCGTGTCGTTTGTGACCGGGTTGTATGTATCAGGCAAGACAGGATCAGCCGATGCTGATTCCATGCTTAATGGCAGACAGCAAAAGAAAGCCACAAGGAAAGGAATAATCCATCCCTTTTTCATCACTTTAGCCTGCGGAAGAAATTAAATCCGAGGACACCAATAGAAGACATGCCGACCAAACCAAGGCCATCCCAAACGGGTTTGTTCTTTGGCTTGTCCAATCGTTCAAGGGCTGACTTGCTCATCGCGATTGACTTCAATTGGCTCTTCGTCAACTTACGAACACTCTTAGTAGAACGATGCGCTGTTGTTGGCAGCTGCGCATCTGCTGATGCAGAAGCTTGAGCACTTGACGCAGCTTCATAAGCCGCATTTTCTTCAACCCGAGAAATAGGCAAAGTTGCTGCTTCAACCCGAGAAATAGGCAAAGTTGCTTTTTCTTCATTTATAACATCAGCATTCTCAGTCTTGTTTGAGTCGGTCGTAGACGAATTGTTCTGGTCAGAGCGTTCTGCGTCTTTACCATCCGTCTGATTGCCAGAGTTTGACGAATCAGGCAAAACCTCTGACTTACCACCATCGTTGAACTTAAAATCAACGTGCAAGCCCTTTGCTTCAAGGTTGGTCCTCAAGAGTGTAAACCAACCGTTGAATTTGGATTCGATGTCCGTTGCTCGGAACATTTTGAATTTGATGTCTTCAATCGTTTGGTTCGCATCAGCATCCAGCTGTTGAACCATCGCGTCCTTGTCACTGTCAGAGAGACTTGAATCTGTCTTAATCGCAGCGATACTTTGAGCTAAGGCCTGCTTAACGCGGGGAATCAAAACGTCCTTTTGCTTCTGTGATGAAAGGCCGTCCGAACCTTTGAAGGTAATGTCTTTCATCCCTTCGGCGACCATTTGAGCCTTGTTGCTTTCAGTAAAGGTGAAATCAGGCATGTAGGCAAAGGTTGAATTGTCATTCAAGGCATTGTTGTCGCGGGCTTTTAAGAATGACTGGAAGGTTTCAGACTTCTTCGTCCCTTCGTTTTTATCCCTTGTCAAAGCAAGGTAGAACTTTGAATCTTCAGGATAAGAATATTGGAAAGGCCAAACACGCTTGTTAACAGCGTACATGTGTGCGTTGACCTCTTTTTCATAGGAACCAATCGTTTTCTTACCGGGGTTATCCCAGAGCATGGCAACGTTGATATCCTTGTTAATTTCGCCATCTTTTTTGACAACAAAGGTCAGCGATGATCCTTGTCCATTTCCAAGAAAGTTAACTTGCATCGCCCCGCTATTATCAACGCGAACGTATACGTTTTTAGGCGTAACGTCTAATGTCCAGCCATCGGAATCAATGGCGCGCCGAGTAGGAAGTTCTTCAAAGAAAGCACCAACGCGGGCGTCTTCAATACTGTTAAAGGTAAAATAAGCGTCACTGCTATTAACGTCTGTACGTTGCCCATTAAGTGTGAAGGCAACCTTTGGTGAATTTTCAGTGGTCATGGCATAGTCGTTTTTAACACCATCGTCAACTTTTTCACCATCTTTTTTATCGACTGCATGAACATGGCTGTAACCACCAAAATGCAAGCCACCAGAAACTTCGATATCAGAAACGGCAGACGTCATCGTGACAAAAGCAAAGGATGAAATCGAGGCAAGGAGCCACTTTTTACTTCCCTTGTTCATTTTAAAGTTGTCTTTCTTCTTTAATCGAGTCATCTGGGCAAATGTCCTATATTTGTACTTTTTGTATAGGATTAATTATATCATATCTGTGACAAAAGAAACATGGCGTACATAATAGATTCATTCTCGAAAAGTAGTCAGCGCCGTGTATTCTTTAAAAACACTGCAGATAGTGTGTTTATGACTTTTTTTGATAAGAGCACATAAATTCAAAAACTTTTACAATTGTTACAAATGCATGCTATATAAAAACGAAAAAAGCCACCCGATTTCTCGGGTGGCCCTTTTCTTAATCCGTGAGGATCAAAGTTATCGCTTCTGTATTCAAAAGAATAATCTGTAATTACTTCTTCTTACGCAATACTTGGCGAGCGATGAACCCAGCAGCTGCTGCAAGGAGCAATGCGAGCAAGCTCCAAGTTACAACGTGGTTATCGTGGTTGTTCTTAGAAGCACGAGTCTTTGACTTGTTGTTCTTTCCACTACCAGTCGTTGGCAACTGTGCGTCATCCTTAGCTGAGTTAGAGTCGGCGCTATTGTCGGCTCCACCAGCAGTTGTAGGCAACGTTGCAGAAGCGTTGTTTCCTGCTCCGTTGTTTGTTCCACCTGCAGTGGTTGGCAAGACGTTTCCACCGTTGTTTGATCCACCTGCAGTTGCTGGCAAGACGTTTCCACCATTGTTAGTGTTTCCACCATCATTCTGGTTATCAGTGTTGTCAGTTTGCTTTGCAGGAGCATCCGTGATGGAGCTGAAGTCAACTGAGTTAGCAGCATTCTTAACGTCATCAACCGTCGTTGCTTCGTCCACATCGTTCTTGATGCCCTTAGCAGCGTCATCGATAGCTTGCTTACGGTCTGCCTTCTCTCCATCAGACAAGTTTGCATTGCCGTCGATGTTAGCCTTGGCTGCATCAGCAGCGCCATCAATTGACTTGTGAGCGTCGTTCTTGGCGTCGTTCAAGCCGTCGATGTTATCAACAGCATCCTTGGCCTTCTTCTTAACATCTTCAACGTCTTCAGACTTGTCGATGTCATTCTTAGCCTTATCAGCTGCTTCGTCAATGGCTGACTTTTGCTTTGCCTTCTCCCCAGCGTTCAAGTCATCATTGGCTTCAACTCCGGCCTTTGCCTTTTCGGCAGCACCGTCAATGGCTGTCATACCGTTATTCTTGGCGGTTGTGACACCGTCTGAATCCGTCGCATTATTAACCTTTGTTTCAGCTGCGGCTTCATCGGCTTTTGCGTTTGCAATCTGAGTGTTCTTCTCCGCAGTTGTTAATGTGTTATCGGCTTGAATATCTGAAATAATTTTGGCTAATTCAGCTTTCAAGGCATTAATGGCATCACGTTTCTGGTCAGGTAGTGGTTCACCTGGTTGGTGGGCACCATCAATTGTTGTCATACCAGAAGTCGTAGCAGTGTTAATCTCGTCAGCGTCTTTAGCAGCATCAATATTATCATCTGCGGTCTTTGCATCGCTATTCACAGTATCAATCTGCGTTTTTCGAACGGAAGCCGGCAAGGTTTTATCATTATTAATATCGTTGATAATTTTCTTCGCTTCAGCGTCCACTTTCGCCTTCGCATCCGCCTTTTTGCTTGTCCAGTGAATCACCTGGCTTGTAATCACTGCTCAAATCAACATTCGCATCCGAGACAACCTGGTCGGCCGTCGTGTCGTTGTCAATCTTGGTTTCAGCAGCGTTTTTGTCAGCGGTTACCTGGTTAACTTGATTTGTTTTTTCGGTCGAAGTCAGCGTATTATCCGCGTTTATCTTGTTAATGACTGTTTGTGCAGTTTGGTCCAAGGCACTTTTCTTGGCTGCCTTCAAGGCATCCAAATTACCTGCGGTGTAATCACCGTCAATTTTTGTGATTCCAGCACTTTCATCATTATTGATGTCGTCAGCTTTTTTATCGGCGTTAATCTTGTTGGTGTAAGTGGTTAAGTCAGTATCGACAAGACCGTCTTCTTGTTTCTTTTGATCAGAAGTTAAACCGTTATCATCTGAAATCTTTTGCTTAATCTTGGTGGCTTCGTCCGTCAAGTCGTTAATGGCCGTCTTTCGAGCACCTGGGATATCAACACCCGGCGTGTTACCCAGGTCATCAATCGTATTCACACCACCATCCACATCGGAGTTGACATTTGATGCGCGGAAGTCCTTGTGAACGTTGTCTTGTGCATTGTTATAAGCTGTATCGATTTTCTTCTTCAGGTCTGTCTTTTGTTGGTTCGTTAAACCATCGTTTTGGTCGATCTTGGCCTTCGCCTTCGCAACAGCGTCGTCCAAGTCTGGAAGGCGCAAATCCTTGGCATCCTGTGAACCTGTTATATCTTGCTTGTGTTGTGCGATATCCGCTGTACGCTTTGCATCCGTGCTAAAGCGAATGTATGGCGCCTTATAGTCACCATAGTCATTTTGATACTTATGGTTTAATACCGAAGACCAACGAATCTCACACACAGCATCGGTGTAGTAGCTTGTTGAAGCCAAGCCCCAGTCCTTGAAATAATCACCGTTTGCTAATTTGGTAAATGGCAATTCTCGATCACCCCAGTCGTGGTTGTGTCCGAGACCATCGGAGTTGTTCCAACGAAGGTCGACTGAAGGAAATTCATTTCCCGGGGCCCACTGGAAGCCGTGAATCGTGAAGTAGAAGTGTGACTCACCAGCACCAAACATCTGCGCGTATAGGTTTCCATCATCGTCAAGGTAAACGAAGACGTTTCGAACTTGAAAGTCAAAGGTTTCCCCGTCAGGTGCGGTCATGACCGCGTTTTCCTGAGGTAAGTTCATCATTTTTCCGACGTGAGCCGCTTCGATACTATCAAAGTGAACCGTTCCACCAGCAATTGGTAGATCAACGGCAGGTGAATTTACCGTCGAACCCGTTCCATTAGGATCAGCGGAGGCCGTCATCGTTTGCATGAACGATGGCACAGTGTTACCGGCGACGTCAGCAAAAGAGCCCATAACGGCAAAGGACGTTAAGGCCATGACCATCCATTTCTTACCGGCCTTGTACATTTTCTTATGTTCTTTGAGCATCAAAAAACACTTCCAATCTTTTATTAAATGCTCGTATTTTTTAAAGTTACTCCATTTCTGTTTTACCACTACCATGACAAAAAGTTAACGTTTGTGACTAGAACAATTCTAATTTTTCGGCGTTGTTTTCCCCAGTCAGACCCGTAAATATCGATTATCAACGTTTCCAACCATTTTGAACCATTGTTAATAAGGTTGCGATGATTAAAATACACAAACAAAAGAACTCAATTAGAAATTTGAGCACAAAAAAAGCCTTTCGCATCCGCGAAAGGCTTTGACTTTTGAAATGATTACATCATGGTAATGAGCAATCCACCCAAGACCAAGATGATGGCACCACCGATTCGGTTACCCATTTGGGCAAAGGCGATGAGGCCCATACGGTCAGAAGCTGACAAAACAGCAACGTTACCCGTACCACCCATTGAGTTGTTAATCATACCACCGGCGATGGCTGATTCAACTGGGTAAAGTCCGAAGAGCTTACCAAGCAAACCACCAGCAATACCGATTGTGATAACTGAGATCAATGAGCAGACAACCAATTGCCAAGTAACCGTTTGGAGCAACTTGTTCATGTCAACAAGTGCCAAACCAATTCCAGCCAACAAAGCTGGCGTCGTAGCTGACGTAATCATACCACCAAACATAGCAGCTGATTGTTCGTAAAACTTTGGAACCAAGTTGAAGGCCTTAGCCAAGATGACCAAGAGGATCATGAAGGCGAAAGCGTTAATCTGTGGGATGAAGTGGAACAAGATGTTTCCCATAATGTAGAACGTCAAAGCAACCATCATACCGTTCAACAGTTGCTTGTTGTTCATGGCAGGTGCTTCTTCCTTCTTCTTTGAACCCATGTCTTCAGAAGTCTTCAACAATTGACCTTGTCCGTTCATCTTTGACTTAGCCGTGAACTTAACCAAAAGTGATGAACCGATGATGGCCAACAAGTTGGCGATAACAACGGCTGGGAACAATTGGTTCAAGATGTCACCGGCTGATTGGTGCAAAGCACCAGCATATGAAGCAGAAAGTGGCACGATTCCCGCACCAATTCCACCAGCCATCATTGGGAATGAGATGTACAAGGCAGCGTGTTTGAAGCTGAATCCCATTGCCATTCCAGCAAATGAGGTAACGAAGAAGGCAATAATCATCGCACCGAAGGCAACTGGCAAGAAACGCACAGCTGACTTCAACAACAAGTCACGGTCCATCTTCAAGATAGCTGAACAAATCAAAGCCACAATGTAGAATTCCAAGAAGTTCGTGTTGGAAATAAATGACTTGATGTCAGCAACTGCAGGTGCAGGAACCATTCCCATAGCAGTCATTGCTGAACCAGCAACAACGGCCAAGGCAGAACCACCACCCAAGTATGACTTCAAGATTGGTGTGTTGTTACCTACGAAGAAGAAAACTCCTCCAAGGATAACCAAGGCAAACAATGCACCACCCATGTTCTTAGGCAATGCGTTCAAGCTCAATACGGCAATCAAGAGAAGCAACATCAAACTGAAGGCTACTCCACCGATATTAGTCACTTGAACTTTTTCATTGATCTTTGCAAAAAGACCGTTTTCTGAATTTTGTTCAGACATAATACACTCCTGTATTTATTCTTTTTTGGCAATACCTGGAATAGTATAACACCAGCTAACTCAATTTTTAAGCTACAAATTCCAGAAATCGTCGCATTCTTAAATAAAAATAAAAGAGTCGCCCCTTTACGAGGCAACTCTTATTGAAAAAATTTAATTGTTTTTAAATCTTAACCCCAGATGGTAATCAAGAATCCAGCGATAACCAAGACGATGGCTCCACCGATACGGTTACCCATCTGTGCAAAGGCCATCAAGTTCATCCGGTTGGCAGCTGACAAAACGGCAACGTTTCCAGTTCCACCCATTGAGTTGTTAGCCAATCCAGCAGTAACTGCTGATTCAACTGGGTAGAAGCCAAAGAGCTTACCAAGCAAACCACCAAAGAACGTTACTGAGATGATTGAAACGATAACACAGATAACCAATGCCCATGAGAACGTTGAAAGAAGTGATGACAAGTCAAGCAAAGCAAGACCAACACCGGCCAAGATGGCGTGCGTCAACGTCTTGACAACCAACTGTCCAAACATAACGACTGATTCTTCATAGTAGTGTGGCACGATTCCCAAAGCCTTGATGATGATGGCAAGCAAGATCAAGAAGGCAAATGAGTTAATTGAAGGAATCAACTTGTGCAACGTTGATCCAATCATGTAGAAGGAGATGGCCGTCATCATACCAACAAGCAATTGTTGCTTATCCAAGTGAGCAGGTTCAACACCCTTCACTTCACCATGGCTGTCTTGCTTCAACAATTCACCGTTACCGTTCAACTTTGAGCCCTTCGTGTTTTCTGAAATCAATCCAGCAACGATGATGGCCAACAAGTTAGACAAAACAAGTGGTGGGAAAAGTTGTGACAAGATTTGTCCTGATGGGACGTGCATGGCTGCACCGTAAATCGTTGACAATGGTACGATTCCGGCACCAACACCACCAGCCATCATTGGGAAGGTGATGAAGAGTGACGTGTGTTGGAAACTAAGTCCAAGCACCGTTCCAACACCACCGACGATGAAGAACGTGATGATCAACGTCAAGAACGCAACTGGCAAGAAACGAACAGCGGCCTTCAAAACCATCTTACGGTCCATCTTAAAGATGGCTGAGATAATCAAAGACACAATGTAGAATTCCAAGAAGTTGGTTCCAGTCATGAATGACTTAACCGTTACGACCGTTGAGTGTGGCACGACACCCGTTCCTGAAAGAACGGCACCAACCATCGTGGTGAAGACAGATCCACCACCCAAGTACGTCTTAACAATTGGAAGGTTCGCACCCAAGTAGTACAAAATACCACCCAAGCTGACCATGATGAAGAGTGCCCCCATCATGTTCTTAGGGAAGGCCCCCAATTGCATAACACCTACAAGAATAATCAACATGATGATGAAGGCGATTCCGCCAATCCCATCAATATTGAGTTTATTCTCAAATTTTCCAAAGAAGCCCTTTGGGCTTGTTTCGTTTTCTGACATGATTACTAAACCTCAGTTATATAATTATTTCACTTGAATAATATAACATATATTGTGAAGGTTTACATTATAAATTTGAAAAATTCTTCATTAAATTTTTCAGGCTTTTCGATGTGAGGCAGGTGTCCCACATTTTCAATCACGGTCAATTGATCATTTTCTCCAAATAATCCTTCGAATTCCTGGTAGTAAGAATCCCTAAACAACGGGCTTTTTGCTCCTGCTACGTAAAGCATTGGTGCCTTTAAATCGTAAATGTTCTCGCGCCAATCTTCCAAAAGGTGATTTTTTAAAAGCGGAACAGCTAAATCAAAATCAAATGGATAAGCCATTTTTTCCTTCTGCAAGTTATCTTTTAAACTTTCAGAAACGGGTGAGTATGTGAGCTTTTGATGAATGAAAGTGTTGACCATCACAAGGAAAGTATTCCAATTCATGTTCAAGAGTCCGGCTGACCATTCAGAATCATTCAAAAGTTTAGGTGATTCATCGATGACAACTACCTTTT
Source organism: Fructobacillus broussonetiae (assembly GCF_018437275.1). Lineage (GTDB taxonomy): Bacteria > Bacillota > Bacilli > Lactobacillales > Lactobacillaceae > Fructobacillus > Fructobacillus broussonetiae. The sequence goes on along the minus strand of NZ_JAAMFK010000002.1, from coordinate 174,499 downwards.
TTACTCGATCTTCACCAAAGAGTGACAAGTAAGCAAAAATAGCAGCCCCACCCATGGAGTGTCCAACAAGAGTCATATCCTGCAAATCAAGCTTCAACACCAATTCACGAAGGTCAGCGGCCAAACGACCAATTCGGAGGTTCTTTGACGTTCGTTGTGAACGACCGTGGCTACGCCAGTCCATCGTCACGACCCGAAAGCCCTTTTCTTGTAGGGCTTCGATTTGGTAAACCCATTCTGCTTGAATACCAGAAAAGCCTGAGAGCAAGACCGCAACCGGCCCTTCCCCACCGCGGTCTTCATAATTAATTGAAACACCATCCGTTGTCTTAAAAAATGCCATGTTCGTCTCCTTTATTGAAAAAAAGCCGCCAACGAGTGACGGTCTTTTTAATTGATTAGATTAAGCCAGTTAACCGCCCAACCAGGGCCGTCAAGATTAAGTAGTCTGCCGCGCCACCAATGGAGAGGTTTTCCTTGATGAAGGCTTCGTCGAGCTCCTTCAAGTACGCCATTCCGGCATCGCTATCCGCCCCACCAAGTTCAAAGAACTTCTGTGAGTATTCAGCCATTTTCTTTTGAATCTCGGGATTTTTTGAACGCTTTATCAACGTTGAGTCGTTGATGTTCGCTGCTAAGTGCATGAGGGCGTTCAAAAGGCGGGCATTGGTGTCCCCCGAGCTCCGTCGAAGTTCAGGCAAGCCGACTTTTTCAAGTGGAACCAGGCCACCAGCAACTTCACCACGAACACCGGTAAAACGGTACTCTTCATACTGCTTCTTTCCGGCCGTCATGTCGTGTACGCTTTCTTGTGCCAGTTCCTTTGCCACGAGGTCTGCGCCCATCTGAGCCACCACGTCCAAGACAAAGGACAAAGATGGATCCTGATAGTTACGACTCGCATAACCGTAGGCGGCTAAGAAGATGCCGACGGTAAAGATGGCTCCCTTATGCGTGTTCACGCCGTCGGTGGCGATAAACATCGCCTCCTCTGCGCGAATACCAGAAGGGCGAATCTTCAAAAGCAAAGCCTTCAAATCGCTACCATGAAATTCACGTCCGGCATCAAAGCAGGATCCAAAGTACCCTTCCAACGAAATGGAGGAATCGATGAACGAGAAGATGTCCATATCGTTATGTGAACCAACGGAAGCAGGATCAACGAGACCTGGTTTTGGCGTCGTTGAGGCCTCGGCCAAGAAGGCAAAAAGTGCGGCGTTCACAACCGCCTTCTTATCCCAGGCTGGGATGACAGGGTCTTTTACGAAGTATTCCTGGTAAAAGTCATTGACGGCCGTTTGGAGTTCTTCCAAATCGTGTTTTTGCGTCTGCGCACATAGCTTTGCGTTTTCATCACAGACAAGGCAAGTACGTGGGCTAAAGCCCAAAGCCTGACGGGACAACTGGTAGTCATCCTGATTCTTCGCCATGACGTCGATGTCAAAGAGACGGCCTAAGAAGAAGTGCTGTTCAAAGCGAATCGCTTCCTTCTTCACTTCGGTAATCGGACCCGCAACCACTAAGAATCCTTCAGGACCCGTCACACGGTCTTTTAGAACCTTTACGTAACGCACTGGCCAGAAGGACAAGCGCGCCATAAAAATCCGCCATCCGGCCGTAAAGAGTTGTTTTAAGGCAGGACTATTCTTAATGGCACCTGGAATGTTTAGCTTGATGGCTAAAATCGTGTCGTGCGGGTGCTTTTCTTCCAATTGCTTTTGCAGATTTGACCGCCATTCGCGGTTTTCGAGCACGCTGTCTAACGTGACCGTCTCTCCTCCTGCAAATACGTTTTCCAAAAGACTCATAAATCGTCTCCTACCTAAGTTTGTATATATTCTAATATAGCAGAGATATTCTTATTTCAAAAGAAATTCTACCGTTTAGGCCACCGTATGGTATAGGGCTTTGGCCATACCCTCATATGTACGCCAAGGCTGGACTATAGTCCAGACCTGACTTAGTAAGCAAAAAGGACCAGTTAGAAACTGGCCCTTTTAATGAAGAAGATTAGTCCTTCACTTGCTTGATAACGTCGATCAAAGAACCGTCACGGTATTCAGCCAGCGCAACAACGCGGTCAGTGAATTCCAATGGCTTGGCAGCGCCAACCATCTTTTCGGCCTTTTGTTGCAATTCTTCGATTGAGAAGATTGGCAAACCAGGAACCTTTGACAATGAGTCAATCAAGTCCTTACGCTTAGGGTTAATTGCGATACCCAATTCCGTAACAACAACATCGATTGATTCACCTGGCGTGATAACCGTCGTCACTTCAGGAACGATCGTTGCAATACGTCCACGTACAAGTGGTGCAGAAATGATCGTCAAGTTAGCAGTAGCGGCGTCTTGGTGACCACCGATGGCTCCACGGATAACACCGTCAGAACCTGACATAACGTTAACGTTGAAGTTCGTGTCGATTTCCAAAGCAGACAAGATGGCAACATCCAACTTATCAACCATGGCACCCTTGTTAGCTGGGTCAGCATACCATGATGCATCGATTTCTTGTTGGTTAGGTGAGTTCTTCATTGATGAAGCAGCACCCTTATCGAAGTCTTGAACGTCCATGATGCGTTCAACCAATCCTTCGTTCAACAAGTCAACCGTTGGCTTCGTGATTCCACCCAAAGCAAATGATGCCTTGATTTGGTTTTCAATCATTGCCTTACGCAAGAAACGCGTAACGGCCAAGGCAGCCCCACCAGAACCAGTCTGGAATGAGAATCCTTGCTTGAAGTATGGTGAGTTAACGATAACATCGTTAACCATTTGGGCGATTTGAAGTTCCTTAGGGTCCTTCGTGAAACGAGTAGCACCTGAACCGATCTTGTCAGGGTTACCAACTTCGTCTACCTTAACCACGTAGTCAACTTGCGTTTGCTTGATTGAAGCAGGCGTGTTTGGGTATGGCATCAAGTTATCCGTCAACAAGACCAACTTGTCAGCGTATTGCGCATCAATCAAAGCGTAACCCAATGAACCAAAGGCAGTGTCTCCGTTCATACCGTTGGCGTTACCCATTTCGTCAGCGTTTGGTACACCCAAGAAGGCAACGTCAATCTTGATTTCACCAGATTCGATGGCGCGGGCACGGTTTCCGTGTGAACGGAAGATAACAGGGTTTTCCAAGGCACCGTGTGATACGGCGTCTCCCAATGAACCACGCATACCAGATGACGTGATGTTCGTTACAGTTCCCTTTTCGATGGCTTCAACAACGATGTCGTTCATGACGTTCGTCAATGATGAAGGTGCCAACGTCAAGTTCTTGTAACCAGCGTCGATGATTTCACGCATAACCATGTTGAAGACGTAGTCTCCTTCACGGAAGTGGTGGTGGAATGAAATCGTCATTCCATCTTCAAGCGTGTCAGCAACAACCTTCTTAACTGATTCAACAATCTTTGAAGGACCAGTTTGGGCCGTTACCTTAGGTGCAACACGTTGGATTTCAGGGTTACCGAATTCGGCTGACTTGAATCCTTCGTAGTTGTAATCGTTCAAAATTTGATCGGGGATTTCCCGGTTGACATTATTTTTCAATGTAATTTCCCTCCGCATCGAGCAAATTGTTAGCCTTAGCCAACTTCATAACGCGTTCTGCACGCAAAACAACAGGGCGGTCAACCATTTGACCGTTCATGGCGATAACACCTGAACCCTTACGCTTAGCTTCTTCGATAGCAGCCATCACGTTTTGAGCGTTCAAAACTTCCTTTTGAGTAGGTGCGTAAACCTTGTTAACAGGAGCAACCTGACGAGGGTTAATCAATGACTTACCATCGAATCCGAGTTGCTTGATGTATTCAGTTTCGCGAACGAAGCCTTCCATGTCATCCAAGTTCGTGAAGACAGTATCGAAGGCAGCAATCTTAGCAGCGCGGGCAGCGTGCAAGATAGCGTTACGTGCGTATTCCAATTCTTTTCCGTCTGGGTAACGGTGCGTCTTCATGTCAGTCGTGTAATCTTCGGCTGACAAAGCGATTCCGATCATACGATCAGAAGCTGAAGCGATTTCGTAGGCGTTAACGACACCCATAGCTGATTCGATGGCAGCCATCAAGTTCGTTGAACCAACTTCGCGACCGAATTCCTTTTCAGCATCTTCAACCAACTTTTCCAATTGGTGAATCATTTCTGCTGATTCCGTCTTTGGCAAACGGATAACGTCGATACCAGCCTTAACCATGGCCTTGATATCGTTTTCGTAGAATGGCGTGTCCAATCCGTTGATACGAACAACCAATTCAGCGTTTCCGTAATCAAAAGTCTGCAATGCTTCGTAGACCAAGTAACGGGCTGAATCCTTTTCCGTCATTGAAACGGCATCTTCCAAATCAAACATGATTGAGTCAACACCGAAGATTCCGGCGTCCTTAATCAAACCTGGGTTGTTACCAGGAACGAACATCATTGTTCGGCGTAGTCGTTCATCTGCAGCCATTAGAGCACCTCCCATTGTGGTTGATCTTTCATGTCCAAGGCACGTTGGCAAGCCGTGATGGCACGTGCCTTAATGACAGGCGTCAAAGCCCCCTTGTCAACCACTTTTACCATGGCTGAGTCGATCTTAAATGCCTTCAAGACATCTTCGATTGTTTGCTTGATGTCGTCACCGAATTGCTTCATTACGTCTGACGTAAGATCAAATTCGATGCCATTTGAACCTTGGCTCAATACGATTTGGATATCAGATGATTCCAGCGTACCAGCCATGGCTGTTTGCTTAATTTCCATTGATTTTCTGTCCTTTCAAAATTCGCTTCTGCAACAAGTCAAGGTTTTCTTTGATAAAGTTCGCCGTTGTCTCAGGCACATACTGTGCCAAAGGCTCAATGGAACCGTCCTTAATCAAAGCCCGGACCTCTCTTGCCGAAACCACATTCTGCCCGCTACCGGCAGTTAGACGTGGAATTTCTTTTACATCTACTTCAGGTGGCAGGATGGTTTTGAGCGTTTCGTTATAAAGATTAGTAGTGTGAGACGTTGGTTCCGTCCCGAGATAACGCGTTTGGATACCTAGTGGCTTTGCCAACTGGTTCTTAAACAAAGAAGCATCCAAAGCGGTTTGGTACTTGATGGCGTTGTCTTGGTCTTTAATGAAGTAAGCGGGGAAAGACAAATAAGAAACCATGTAGTCACCACCGTTGGCGACAAGCACGTTATCCCAGTCCTTCGTTCCTTCTTCAACCAGCTGCGTTCTTTCTTGTGTGGTAAAGAGTGATACGTCTTGGTTCACAACAAAGACGTACACGCAGTCGTTTTCCTTTGCTGCCTTTTCAACCAAGTACCGGTGTCCCTTCGTAAAGGGATTGGCGTTCATCACGATGGCCACCGTACTCTTGGCACCTTCCGGTTTTTGGGGCAAGCCCTTGCGGTAGGTGTCAATGTTTGGCGTTCCCTTTTCAAGAATCAGACCGTAATCAGTTTTTGCCAAGGTGTTAAAGCCGACGTGCTGAAAACTCGTTTCGTACTGGGGCTTTGTAAAGACAAAGATTTGAAAATGACCGGCTTCTGCCAGCTTCATCTCCAAGGCTGAAACCAGTTGATTAAAGCGTGAACCAGACTCACCTGAGCCATCGTCAGAAACGGCGATGTACTTGATGGTCTTACCCGCGATGGAACCAGTTCCAACCAGGTTGTCCTGTTCATCAAAAAGTCCAATTGTCTGATCAATCGTGTCAACTTCCTGATCAGCAAACACCGTGATACCACGGTCCTTCAAGAAGTTCTCCCAACGTTTTTTAATCATTGGGTTGTGGAGGTAGAGTTCTTGAATCGTTTCAGCCATGTTTAATTAAGCCTTCTTTGCGTAGTCCAATACTGCGTTCGTTACCGCTTCAACAACACCGTCTTCGAATACGCCTGGCACGATCTTGTCGGCGTTAACATCATCAACGAGGTTGGCAAGTCCGTGTGCAACGTTCACTTGGAGGTCCATGTCAACGTGCTTCAAACCTGAAGCCAAAAGTCCCTTGAACAATCCTGGGAAGACCAAGACGTTGTTCACTTGGTTAGGCCATTGTGATGAACCAGTGGCCGTAACAGCTGCACCAGCAGCCTTTGCTTCGTCTGGGTCAATTTCAGGAACTGGGTTAGCCAATGCGAAGACGATTGGGTTATCAGCCATCTTCTTTACTTGGTCTTGTGACAATACCTTGGCGTCTGACAAACCGATGAAGGCGTCAGCCCCTTCGATTACGTCATCCAAAGTCTTTCCAGGAACTTGGTCAACTGAGTCGGCCAATTCACGTTGGAAGCTGTTGTAACCTTCGTCGTCAGGACGAACAACACCGTTGATATCAACGAGTGTTTGGTGCTTAATTCCTGCGGCCAAAAGCAACTTAGCAGTGGCAACACCTGAAGCACCGATACCGTTAATAACGACCTTCAAGTCCTTCAATTCCTTACCAGCAACCTTAGCGGCGTTGATCAAACCTGCCAATACAACGATGGCCGTTCCAGTTTGGTCATCGTGGTAGACAGGCATGTCTAATTCTTCTGACAAGCGGCGTTCGATTTCGAAGACACGTGGAGCCGCGATGTCTTCCAAGTGAATACCAGCAAAGGATGGTGACATCGTCTTAATCGTCGTCACGATGTCATCGATTGATTCTTGGTTCAATGCCATTGGAATGGCATCAACGCCAGCAAAGGACTTGTAAATCAAGGCCTTTCCTTCGACGATTGGCAAACCGGCACCAGGTCCGACGTTTCCAAGACCCAAGACAGCAGAACCGTCCGTGATCACTGGAATCAACTTACCTGACATCGTGTACTTTGCCTTGTCGGCTGGGTTTGCTTCGATATCCTTAGCCAAACCAGCAACACCAGGCGTGTATGCCTTACCTAAATCAGATGGTGTCTTAATATCGAAAGTTCCGTTAACTTCCAAAACACCAGTGTGTTCTTCGTGCATTTGTTGCACTTCGTTCATATCAACCATTAATGGCCTCCTTTTATTTGCTGATAAAAGATACAAGTACATTGTAAAAGATTTCGCTTGTGAAGTAAAGAATTATCGTTGATATTTTTGTAAAAACAGTTACTTTTTACTTCTTTTTTAATTTTTTAAAAGATTTGCGATTTCTAAATTAGTAATATAAATCGAAAATTTACTATATATATTGCAAAAATATAGAAAAATGTGTAGACTATTCTTATCATTCTGTAATATTTTGTTACATAAATATTCATCAGAAAACAAATATATATAAAGAGGATTATTATGCCAACGACTGATCCAAGCTTGCTTGCTCAAATCGCCGAGGACTACTACCTAAATAAGATGTCTTTCGGAGAGATTTCTGAGAAGTACCAAGTCTCTCGCTACTTAATTAATAAGTACTTGACCGAATCCGTAAAAACTGGAATTGTTAAAATCGAAATCGCGTCAACGGCCTCCCGTAATTCTCAATTGGAACAAGTCTTTAAAGAAAAGTTCCCAAAGACGGCCTGCTACATCATTCAAGATGATGCCACGGCAACGGCCACCGAAGAATTACTTTCAAACTACGCCGCTAACTTCGTTGTGAAGCACCTTGAAAAGGACACGCACGTTGTTGGAATGACCTGGGGAGAAACGATGTACGCCTTGATTGACGCCATCACGTCAAACCCATTGGAACACATCAAGTTCACCCAGTTCGTTGGTGAAAACATGAAGTACAACTCAACGGCCGGTTCCGTCCGCATCGTTGAACGTGCAGCCAAAAAGGTTTCTGGTGAGTTCTTAACCTTGCCAGCTCCCCTCTACTTGTCAGATGACAATGTTCGAAACGGTTTGTACGAAGCCGTTTCAATCAAGAACACCCTTGATGTTGCAAAGGACATGGATACGTTGTTGACTGGTCTTGGTACCATTCAATCACTTGAATCCATCGCCATTTGGAACCAAAACTTGAACCGTCTCTTCCCTGACGTTCGCTTGGGTGAAATTGCCGGAATGATCTTTGGGCGCCCATACGACATCAACGGGAAAATCTTGAACGCGGATTCCGATAAGACGGTTGGTTTGCCAATGAACACGATTTTGTCAGTTAACAAGCGAATCGGAGTGATTCGTTCAAAGTCAAAGTCCCAGGCAGCCATCGGTGCCTTGCGCGGAAACTTCTTGACTGATTTGATCATGTCCGAATCATTGGCTTACCGCATCTTGAACGAAGCTGACGCAAAGTAATTTCAACTGAAAAAGCAATACAAAAAAAGCGCTACAGTATAAGAAACTGTAGCGCTTTTTCTATATCTTATTTAAGAAATTGTTCATTATAAGTTAGGCGTTTTGAAGGCGGCGGAAGCCGCCGTTTTCTTAAAATTTTTCAAATCCAAATCTTAAGCAATGCCCTTTTCATCAACCGAGGCAGGCTTCGTTACCATGCAGTGGATTGAACCAATGATCAATCCCGCCAAAGCGAAGAGCGTCCATGAGAATCCTTGGCTGGCGAGCGGCAAGTGCGCCTGGTACCAACCAACCGTCGTCACACCGTTTTGCGTGTAGGAAACGAATCCGCCGAGCATCTTTGCAAATGGCACCTGCGTCAAACCGTCACCGATTGAACCAATCAACGTCAGTCCAATCATCCAGTTAAAGAGCGGACGCTTACGTCCAATCCATGGCGACACGAGGTTCAAGAAAACCAAAACGATGGCCACTGGGTACATGATCATGAGCACGGGTTCCGCCCATTCGATGATTTTGTCCAAGCCGAGCAAGGCGACCAAGAAGGCCAAAATCACAGCGAAGGCCAAGAACTTTTCATACGAAACCTTTGGGAATGCCCGGTGGTAATCGTGGGCCAACGATGATGATTCCCCCATCGCCGTCGTAAACACGGCAATTGGTCCCATCACAGCCAAGAAGTAGTGCCCAAACGAACCAAAGTAGTTCGTCATAATCTGCGTCAAGGCAATCGCCCCGTTAATGGATGGGTCAACCTTTCCAAGGGATGACGTTCCCAAGAGAATCAAGCCAACGTAAACGAGTGACAAGCCAATCAAGGCCCAGGTTCCCGTCTTCACGATGATCTTCGCCACGTGAGCTGGCTTCTTGTAACCCATGTTTTCAATGGCGTGCACAATGGCAACCCCCAGCACAAGGGAAGCCAAGGCATCGACCGTGTTATATCCTTCAATGGCTGAAGACAACAAGGGGCTTGACTGATAAGCGCTTTGCACGTGCTGGTGCAAGTCACCCATTGGCCATACAAGGGCCAAGATGAAGACAACCGCAAGCAAAACCAGGAAGGCTGGGTTCAAGTACTTTCCAATTACGGACGTAATGCTGTCCGCCTTCAAGCAGGCCCAGTAGACCAAGATGAAGTAAAAGAATGAGAAAATAGCCAAACCGATTTGCTGTGCACCCGCCGGCAACCAGTTTTCAAGTGAAAACGAGTAAGCCACCGTTGCGGTACGTGGGGCAACAACAAGTGGTCCCAAGCACAAGTGCAAAATCACAACAAACACGATGGACGTCTTTTCGCCCAAGGGCTTGATGAGGTCAAACACGGACTTCGACCGCGTCACACCCAAGGCCACTAAGGCCAACAGCGGAAGCAAGACCGCTGATAAAATAAATCCGAAGGTTGCTTTTCCCCAAGCAGCCCCGGCAATTTGTCCCAAGTGAATTGGGAAAATTAAGTTTCCTGCTCCGAAAAACATTCCGAAGATCAGGGACACCATTAGTAAGTTCTGGCGCCAAGTAAGCTTTTTTTCCATTTGAGACTCTCCATTAATCTAGATTAGTCAACTTTGTTCACATCTATCAATTGTACCCTCTTTTTCCCCTTGCCGCTAGAGGAACTGGGCCAAAAATTAACAACTGGTCTAGGCGGATTTTCTGCTATTCTTATTGGTAAGGAGAAAGGACTGATGTTATCACTTTTAAAAGGGAACCTGCTCTTTGTACGTTCCGACGATGATGGGCTAGACCAATCAATTGCCGAGTCAACCAAGCGGGCTGGCCAGGATGTCACCTACAGTCACGTTGCAATGGTCGATGTAGAAGAAAAGGAAGAAAGCGCGGCGATCTACGTGATTGAAGCCACCGGTGACGACGGGGTTGTTACCGGCACTTTTGATAATTTCCTTTCAGAGCATCGCGGCCGAATCGACGTCTACCGCTACCAAAAGGATTTCAAGGACATCGTTTCTGTGTTATCTTTTGCCCGCGCTCAGGTGGGAAAGCCCTACAACCACGGCTTCTTTCAAGAAGATCCTGGATTCTACTGTTCACAGTTGGTCACGGCTTCCTTTAAGGGTGAGGACATCTTTAAAGAAACGCCCCTCGCCTTTGGCCCGAACGGCACGGTGTTACCAGAATGGAAGGAATACTACGCCAAATTGGGCCGTGAGGTGCCAACAGCCGACCTCGGGTCGTCGCCAAACTCCTTGCTGGCTGGTGAGGACTGGCAGTGCATCGCTTCGTTGTGAAAAAAAGACCGCTCCGATTAGGGAGCGGTCTTTTTTGTTTTGGGCTTTAGCCCTTAATAATCTTTTCAATCTGAGCCATTTCGTCGGCCGTGAAGTCCAAGTTCTTCGTAAATTCCAAGTTGTCCTCCAAGTGGTCCACCGATGACGTTCCAATCACCACAGATGCCACTCGTTTGTCTTGCAACAACCAAGCCAATGACATCTGAGAAATCGTCTGGTTTCGGCCCTTTGCCAAGTCATTCAACGCGTTCAGCTTTTCCACCAACACGTCCTTTCCCTGATCAAAGAGGAAGCCGTTCGTCTTGTGGATTGGAAAGTTATCCGGAATGCCGTCCAAGTAACGGTCGGTCAACAAGCCTTCCGCCAACGGTCCGTATGCGAACAATCCCGCGTGGTGCTCATCCAAAATGTCCAACATTCCAGATTCCTTTTCCTGCTGGTTCAACATGTTGTATGACACCTGGTTACCGATGAAAGGCGTTCCCAAGTCCTTAAAGATCTCAGCAATCGCCTTCGTCTGTTCCGCGTTGTAGTTTGACACCCCAACGTAGAGCGCCTTTCCCTGCTTCACCAAGTGGTCCAAGGCCCGGGCCGTTTCTTCCAAGTTCGTGTTTGGATCGTAACGGTGCGCGTAGAAGATGTCCACGTAATCAAGGTTCATCTTCTCAAGTGACGTATCCAAGGCGTTAATCAACGTCTTGCGCCCAGAGAACTCACCCAAAGGTCCCGGCCACATGTGGTAACCGGCCTTCGTCGTAATCACCAATTCGTTACGGTAAGGCTTCAAATCAGACTTATAAACCTGTCCGAAAGTCTCTTCCGCCGTTCCGTTGTTTGGCCCGTAGTTAAAGGCGTTATCAAATGAGAAAATTCCTGAATCGAAGGCCTTCAACATCACCTTTCGTGAGTTTTCCAAAGGCATCGTATCCCCGAGGTTTCGCCAGAGGCCGAATGACACGGCCGGCACAATCAAACCTGAGTCTGACACTCGGCGGTATGGAAGCTTTTCGTAACGATCTTCTGCTGCTTGGTAAACCATCTAGTTTTCCTCCTTCAGGTACGTCAATAATTCATTTGCAATCTTTTGGTGGTCCTTTGGATCAGGGTGGTGCGGCCTCGTCTGGATGTCCCAGTCCTTCGTCTCGATGACCTTGAAGCAGTCAAAGCGCGCCGCTTCTGCTTCAAAGATTTCCGAAAAAGCACCGGTCCACGGCGTGAGCAGGTAAAAGTCAGCCCCGTGGAAGCGCTTGACTAGTTCCAGCAAGTAGACCCGCAGTCCGAATGCGAAATCAGAGGCGTCCGCCCCGTAATTCCCGTCATTCAAACCGTATGCCACCACAACCTTGTTCGTGTGCACTCGCCGTCGTGGCACGTCCTCTCCCACTCGCCACAAGGCGTCAATCGCCTTTGGCTCCTGGAAAGGGGCAGCCGTGGTAAGCCCCGTACCGCCGTATGCAATGCGGTTCAACGGTTGCTTCATTGCACTGGCGACCAGAGCTGGAAACGACTGCGTTGGTTGGTGCTCATCGTGGGCAGAGCCAACCATGCACTCCCCCGCCACAATGGAATCCCCAACGAAGGTGATGTAAGGCGTGGCGCCATCTTCCACGTCACCCTTGCCGTCATCGCGTGGCAGGGTGGGTTCCAACTCGCTCTCACCAGACCAGCTCAGGTCTTTTACGATGAGACCGGTCCGCCAGAAGGCAACTTGTCCGGTCGCCCACTGGTTCAGCGTCAGCACGTAGCTGTGCGCGCCTGCTGGTAGCTGCACGGCCACGGTGTCCTCGTTTGCAAGCACCGTTTCCTTATCCTGACCATCGACGGTCAACGTCCAGGTCAAGTCCGGATAGGCGTCATGCAAGTGCAAGGTCAATTGACCCGCGTGCTTTGACTCAAAGGCCAAGTACGCCCCGTACTGGGAAGTGATCATCCCCGCTTGGTCATCAAGTACCGACCATTCGGGTGAAAAAAGAAGGTGAAATGATGCGTTCATTTATCCTTCCTTTCGTGTTCCATTCGACTTCAAGACGTCCGCCATTGAGCGGTGTTCAATCACGCGCTGGATACCAGCGGCAAAGAGGTGGGCGACCGAAATCGTCTGCAACTCATCAAAGTTCTTACGTTCTGGCACATTGATTGTGTCGGTCACAATTACGCGGTCCAAGTCCGATTCCTGCAACTTTTGGGCCGTGTCCCCTGACAAAACGGGGTGCGTGGTCAAGGCGTCAATGGATGAGGCGCCGGCCTTCTTAACCGCAGAAGCGGCCTTGATGGTCGTCTGACCGGTATCAATCATGTCAGACACGATGATGGCGTGGAGCCCTTCCACCTTCCCCGTCACGCGGGCTTCGGTGTTTGGATCACGGTCGGAATCGATGATGGCCCAGTGGGCACCGATTTCTTCGGCCAAGCGGCGAACCAACTTCAACGTTGATGGACCGGAGGCAACGCAGACAACGTCTTCGCCAACCGTGCCCTCTTTTTCCAAGAAGTCAACTTGGGCGGGCATGGCGATCAAGTGGTCGACTGGGATGTCAAAGAATCCCTGCACCTGCGGCGTGTGGAGGTCCATCGTCATCACGCGCTTCACGCGTTGTGACTGCAACATGTTGGCCACCAAACGGGCTGAGATTGGTTCACGTGAGCGCGTCTTGCGGTCGGAACGGGCGTAACCCATGTATGGTACGACCACGTTGATGGACTTAGCAGACGTGCGCTTGGCAGCGTCGATGAAAATCATCAACTTCATGAAGCTGTCGTTCACCGGATCCGCGATTGGGGCCACGACGTAAACGTCGATTCCACGAACGGATTCAACGATGCGTTCGTAGATTTCGTGGTCAGCAAATTGCTTCACGTCAACGGGTGAAACTGGCACACCGAGCTGGTCCGCAATCTTTTGCGTGAACTCGGGGTTCATTCCTAAATCAAAAAGACGAAATTCTGGATTGGCAGTCATAATGGCTCCTGAATTCTAATTATCGGTTGAGTGTTTGTGGTGGCTGTGGCTTTAAAAGTCAAACCCGGACGTGCTTGTTGTTTCACGCCGGCGGCCCCTTTTTCTAGGAAAAGTCGACCGTGGTTTAAGCTTCCATGCCAAGCAAGCACCCACTCGCTATACTGCTTTCATTATACAAAAGATTGAGGGCTATTGGGGCATAAAATCATAAGGCGTGAGCTTTGTTAAAATCGCTCACTTTTCTTTGACTTAAGCGGCCCCATTATTGAAGCGCGCCGATTTAGCCCTCATCCGGCATAAAATCATAAGGCGTGAGCTCTTCCATCCCCACCATCGGATCGATGTTGCCCAGCTCGAGGTGGTCCTTGGTTAGGATACCTTCGGGAAGGGCGGGGGTGGCTGGAGCCGTTTGCGTGTCTTTTGCGGCTTGAGGCTGACCCTGTGATGGGGCAGCCGCTGTTGCTGTTGGTGGAGTTTGAGGCTGGCCCTGTGATGGGGCAGCCGCTGCTTGCACTGCCTGACGTGCCGTCGTTTGCTTGTCAGCCGTTGGCGTGGCCGTTTTAGCTGTTGGCATGGCGGGGTGAGGCCCCGCAGGGGCCGTTTGGGCGGAGCCCGTTGTCGCAGTGGCCGCCACCGCCTTCTCACCACCCAACAGTTCCGGCAAGCGCGTCTGGCGCACCGGCACCGCGTGGGTCGCAGCAAAGTCGTAGGCGTCGTAGTCCCCGACCATCACGAGCGCCTCCTTGGCACGGGTGATCGCCGTGTACACCAAATTCTGATTCAGCATAATCTTAAACTGCGAAGCCAGCACCAAAATCACAAGCTTAAACTCGTTACCCTGCGCCTTGTGAATCGACGTCGCGTACGCCAGTGTCAGTTGGTTCAACGTCTTTGACGTGTACCACACTTCCTGGCCCGCAAAGTCCACGACCAAAGCGTCGGCCGCCACGCCCTTATCGGCCTTGTTGTGCACGGCCACGATTTCACCCATGTCCCCGTTGTAGATGTCTCGCTCACTATCGTTTTCAAGCTGGAGCACCTTATCACCCAAACGGAACACGTTATCGCCGTACTGCAGCGTCTTTTGCCCTGGTTCGACCGGGTTAAACAGGTCCTGGGCAATCTGGTTCAAGGCTTTCACACCCGCCGCACTCTTGTACATTGGCGCAAGCACCTGGACCTGGTCCGCGGTGAAGCCTTTCTTAATGGCCGACTTCAGCACCTGACCAACTGCAGAAGGCACCTGGGCTGACGTGGTTAGGAAAGTCGATCGATCGGGCTTCTTGTCCATGAAGTCCGCTGGCAGCGCCCCCGCGTTAATCGACTGGGCCAACGATGAAATTGACGAGCCCTTTCGCTGGCGATAAATCCGTTTCAGGGCCACGTGCTTCACCGTCTTTGCGTGAATCAAATCATAGAGCACGTTTCCCGGCCCCACGGATGGCAACTGGTCGGCATCCCCGACCAAGACCACGTGCATGTTCTTTGGGATGGCTTGGAAAAGCGCCGCCGCCAAATCAATGTCCAACATGGACGCCTCATCGATGATGAGCAAGCCGCCAGACAGTGGATTTTCCGCATCGAATTCCGCGTCATCCCCGTCCGAGATTCCGAGCAAGCGGTGAATCGTCGTCGCTTCGTAACCCGTAATCTCCGTCATGCGCTTTGCGGCACGACCGGTTGGTGAAGCAAGGCGCACACGCTGTTCCTTCACCCAATCTTGGTCCCGGCTCTCAGAACGCGCCTGCTGTTTCACCATCTTTTCCCAGGTCTTAATCAAGGTCTTTGTGACCGTGGTCTTTCCCGTTCCGGGTCCACCGGTCAACACAAAGAGTGGTGCGGACAATCCTTCTTTGACAGCCTGTTCTTGAATCTCATCCAGAGTCAGCCCGTCGGCCACGACAAAGGCTTCATCAATCGCCATTTGCGTCGCCTTCACCGGTGACTTCTGCTTCAGCAACTCCGCTACCTTGTCCGCAACAATCTTCTCGTCTTCGGCCAAGTCCTTTGGCTGGTAGCCGTCTTCGTGGTAACTCAGGCGCTTTTGTGCCACCAGGGCACCGAGTGCCCCGTTGATCACTTCATCCCCGTCACCGATCTCGGCCGTTTTCAGGGTATTTCGGGCGGCTTGCATGGCCTGCTCAACCGTCAAAAAGGTGTGCCCACCAGAGAAGCAGGCACCTTGAATGGCAGAGTAAACACCGGCCTGAATCCGTTCGGGCGCGTTCACGTCAAAGCCCGCGTTCCGGGCGATGGCGTCAATCTTCTTAAATGGCAGGCCGTCGAAGTCGTAAACCAGTCGGTATGGCTTTTCGCGCAGAATGCTCTGTGCTTCTTCCCCGTATTGATCGTAAAGCTTTCCGGCGAGGTCGGCGGACAAGCCCACCTGGTGCCCGAGCGCAAAGAGCCGTTCGAGGCCCATGTTTTCCTTCAGCGTCTTCACCAAGTTTTCAGCCACGTTTGGCTTCACGAGACCCGTGAGGCAACTTGGATCCGCAAGGATTTTGTCCAGGGCGTCTTCACCAAGGGCGTCCACGATTTTTTCCGCGGTCTTCTTACCAATTCCGGAAAAGTCACCGGATGAGAAGAAGTCAACGAGCCCCTTCTCATCGGTTGCGACCTGGTTTTCGTAGCGTGCGGCCTGGAACTGTTGCCCGTAGCGTGGGTGTGTCACGAGTTGCCCGAAGAAGGCATAAGTGGAGCCAGGCTTCACGGAGGCAAAGGTTCCCGTCACGATGAGCTCGTCGTCATCCCAGTCGAAATCGTCGTCTTTTACTTCGACGGAAAGAATCTTGAAATAGGAATCCGACGCTGAAAAAATCACGTTCTTCAGCGTTCCCGTTACTTGATTGTCCTCAGAAATCGTCTTTGCCATACACTCTGCTTCATTCTATGTGCTTTGCTATTAAACAGAATCGACTGAATCTGCTCAGTAAACTGCTATGTACACTGGGGAAATTCCCAGTTTTTATAATCCTTTATTGTGGAAAAGGTCCGGTCCGGAACAGACTTTTCCATCGGTAGCCAATAAAAGTGGCAACATTGATGACCAAGTCAAAACCGCACGCGATGCCTTGATTTCGCCATCAACCTAAATCGTTGTGCTGGCGTCCTGTTCCTTATTCAAGTAATCCGTTTCGTTCCACTTGATCAACCTGAAGTCTTCGCCAGGCTTCTTTTCAATCGTGGTCGTGGACGTGTTGGAAAGGCCGCCAAGGGAGCGAATCTCCTCGCGTGGAACGCCCAAAAGTGAAGACATTCCGAAGGTCAAGATTAAGCCGTGGGCAACCATGAGAATGGCGTCGTTCGGGTGGTTTTCGGCCACTTCGTTGATGAAACGCTGGAATCGGGCAACGGCCTTGGTATACCCCTCACCATGGAAGCCCTGCCCCTCGAACTTTTCGAGGTGGTTGCGGTAGGTGTCGTAGGCTTCGGGATAGTTCTTCATGACGTCTGCCTTGAGCTCACCTTCCCAGTCGCCAAGACCAACTTCGATGATGTTCGAGTGCAACGAGAGTTCGGGATTGCCTGGAAGCTCCTTTTGAATCTCGGCAGCGGTCACGCGAGCACGCTTCAAAGGAGAGGCGTAAACGCGGCTAATCTGCTTGTCGGACAAAAATCCCGCGACCTTCTTCATGTCGTCGTATGACGTCTGCAGGAGCGGTGAATCACCGTGGGCCCCTTGAAAACGCTTTTCGAGGTTCCATTCGGTTTGTCCGTGGCGAACGAAGTAAAAAGTTGTCATACAGTTTGCTCCAATACGTTTCGTTCAACGAGTTCCTTCAGGTGGAAGGCCAAGATTTCTTCCATTTGGGAAGCGTCGTCTTGCTTGCCGATTGAAACGGGGCCACCGGCCATGCCGACGATGTCGGCTTTGGCACCGGAGAGGTCCTGCTTGAAGGTGATCTTCAATGAAATGGCTTGGTCGATGAGCTTATCGGGTTGAAGGAAACGCTTCAAAATGAAGGCCCCGGCGTTGTTTTGGGTGAAGCCGAGATCGATTAGCGTGAACTTCTTGATGGAAGGACTGATGGAGTAAGTCCCAACGTTTTTGATGGTGAATGTGGATGAAAAAGCCATGTGATTCTCCTTTAGTGTGAATGAATTCGAACCGAGACTGCGGGCTTGGCTTATTTGAAAACGCGCCCCTTCGGGCCGCTTCAAACGCCATACCAACTGCTTTAACCGTGTAAAACGGCTTAGAAGCGCAGTCCCTTTGGATAAAAGTTCTTCAATTGCCCGTTAACGTACTTCGCCCAACCGACGCCGTTGCCGCCAGCGGTGATGAGCACGAACCCTTTTTTTAGGTCGAGCTTTTTGGTGAGTGCCTCGCCATGAATGTATGACGCCCACTCGCTGTCGAGGTCAAGGGCGTACACCTGCTTGGCTTGTTCTGGATGAATGGCAAGCGCCAACGCGTGGTCGGGCTCAAAACGCTTTTTTTTGAAGGTTCCGAGTGCCAATCCAGCGCGGAGGATCTTAACCTTGGTGCTGCTAAAGGCTGGGCAGCCTTCAGGCATCAAGAACACGCGGTCCCCGAAGCGAACCATACGGTCCATCGGTGCGTCCAAGCCTGGTACCGTCTCAGCTAAGAAGTCCTTTAACAGGCTTTCTTCCTCGCTTCCAAACTTAGCGTACTTAGCTTCCTTAACAGCCTTACCCATTTCCGCGTCATCTTTTTTACGAAGCTTTGCCACGAAGTGGCCTTCTCCAGGAAGGTCTTGTGGCCAAAGACGTGCGGTCTTTTTGATGTCCTCATCCCCGTCCGTCCATTCAGGACGCCCGTCTTTGATGCCCGAGCCCTCGACTTTATCAATCGGCAAAAGCTCAAACTCCGGATAGGTCGCAAGCAACCAGGTCATCATCTTCTCGTCTTCTTCCGGCGCAAAGGTACAAGTGGAGCATACCAAAGTCCCACCAGGCTTTAACATCTTGACCGCGTTGTCCAAGATGCCCTCGGTGCGCTCGGCACACTCGGCTGGGTAGCCTTCTGACCAGTAAGTCATGGCGTCAGGGTCCTTTCGAAACATTCCCTCACCAGAACAGGGCGCATCCAAGAGCACCTTGTCAAAGAATGTTGGCAACATCTTTGCCAAATCCTTGGAGTCAGCTGAGGACACGATGGCGTTTGAAACACCAAAGCGTTCAATGTTTTCAGACAAAATCTTGGCGCGGCCAAAGAAGATTTCGTTGGTCCAAAGCAAGCCTTGGCCCATCATCTGACCAGCCAACTGCGTGGACTTTCCACCCGGTGCGGCGGCGAGATCTAACACGCGTTCGCCCGGCTTGGCGTCCAGCACTTCGGCTACAAACTGCGCCGATGGTTCCTGAGAATAAACGAGACCAGTCGTGTGATCCACGCCCTTTCCATCGACCTGACCGAAGTAGCCAAACTTCGACCAAGCAATGGGCTTACTCAAGTCCAAGTTCACTGGGTTCTGGTCAGCCTTCAGCGGGTTGATGCGAAAGCCCTTGTCCACTTGACCTGACAAAGAATCAAAAAAAGGCCCACTTTCTTCTTGAAGTAGGTCTTGATATTTTGCGATGAAAGCTTCTGGAAGTGCCATCGTTACCTCTTAATGGGAGCTTTTAACTCCTACGTTCTTACAAATACTTTGCGTCTTCTTCTGGATCTTGAGAAGTCAAGATCTTTGGACCATCCTTTGTGATGGCCAACGTGTGTTCGTACTGAGCAGACCATGAACCGTCGATTGTACGAACCGTCCAACCGTCTTCTGGGGTTTCGTCTGTTTCAACTTCCCAGCCGCCCATGTTCACCATTGGTTCGATGGTGATGGTCATTCCTTCCTTCAAGCGCAAACCGTGTCCGGCTTTACCGAAGTGAGGGATTTGTGGATCTTCGTGCATCGTTGGACCGACACCGTGACCGATGTATTGACGGACATTTCCATAACCCATTTCATCGGAAACGTACTTGTCGATGGCAGCACCGATGTCACCAACACGGTTACCGACAACCGCTTGGTCGATTCCAAGGTAGAGTCCCTTCTTGGCCACTTCCATGAGCTTCTTAACTTCTGGTGAAACTTCACCAACGGCATATGACCAAGCAGAGTCAGAAACGGCGCCGTCCAAGCCGACAACCGTATCAACTTTAACTAAGTCACCGTTCTTCAACTTCAAGCCCTTACGAGGCAATCCGTGGGCCACTTCGCTGTTAACAGAGACCGTCACGGCATACTTGAAGCCTTCGAAACCGATTTGCAAAGGAACACCACCGTGGTCTTCGATGTAGGCCTTACACTTGGTTTCAATTTCCCAAGTATCCAGACCGGGCTTAATTAAATCGCGAAGCATGTGGTGCATGCCGGCGATAATGGCTCCGGACTTGCGCATGGCTTCAATTTCACGTGGTGACTTCAAACTAATCATGAATGACTCCTTCTAAAACTTTAACTTGCTTTATTATATCATTTTAGAGAAAGTTTTGAGCCCTGACCCGCCCGCCTTTTTGCCTTTATCACGTTGACTTTTCCCACAGTGACTCCCATAATAGATATAACGTTAAAGCAAAACACGAATTGAAAAGGAGTGTGTCTCATATGAAGAACTTTTTGCTAGGTGCATCATTGTTTGGTAACGCCGCATTGGCCTACCTCTTGTTGAAGGACGACGACCGCGTCGCCGACTGGAAGGACAAGGCAGGAGACATGGTTGAAACTGGTAAGGCCAAGGGCCAAGACTTCGTTTCATACGGTAAGCAAAAGGCATCTGACTTGGGCGAAGCCGGTAAGGAAAAGTTCAACGCAGTGAAGAAAGAAGCAACTGCTAAGAAGAACGAAGCTGCCGACTCATTGGATTCACAACTTTCAGAATTGAAGAACCGTGCTGAAGAAGCCGCTTCAAAGTAATTTTATAAAAACAAAAAGCGGAGCCAGATGGCTCCGCTTTTTTTATTTGCTCTTACTTCCAAAACATCAACCAATGCTTCAAGAATAGATTTTCATCCGCGGGGATTTCACTTTCTTGGTTGGTCAATGGGATTTTGTAGTCGGACGCTGTAATTCCCTTTAAGTAGTCAGCCTTTAAGTTAGGGCCAACGTACTTCACAATGGCATCATCATCCACTTCGTCCGTGTTGGCCCGCTTAACCGTTTCAAAGGTCAACTTGCCCTTTTCGGACTTCTTCATCCAGTAGCTACGCTTTTCCTTTGCGACCAAGTGGCTGTAACCAGATTCGGCCCAGGCGTTCTTTGCTAATCCTTGACCCGGAACCTTGCTCTTTTCATTAACCACTTCGTTTTTAAAGTTGTCTTCGACCTGGTTCACGATGTCAGTCGTAATCTGGTAGCGTTCAAATGAATCCGTATACTTTCCGGCACCGGAAACAACGGTGATGAACTCGTGACCGTCCTTGTCTTTAATCAAGCCAGTCAAGGCACCACCCGTATCAGGTGTCGATCCCGTCTTCATTCCTTCAAAAGTCAGGCCCTTTGGATTGTTCAACTTGTCCTTGATTTCGCGGCTGTACTTACCACCTTCGGCTAACTTGATCTTTGTCTTTGTCGTATCACCGTTTGGTGAGTAAACCAAACCAAGTTTCTCGTAGTAACCACGGATGTCAGGATAGTCCTGCAAGATACGGTAAGCCAAAATGGCCAAGTCACGTGGCGTTGCCATGTTTTCCGCCTTCTTCTTAGCGGACTTTACTTCATAGTCGAAGGCGTCTTCGTTCACCTGACCAGCGGCGTTATACCAAGTTGAATCATCCAAGTCCAGCTTCTTTGCCCAACGTTGCAAGAATTCCTGCTGGCTTTCGTCCTTGTTCTTCACGTAATCGGCCAATGCCAAGGAAGCATCGTTAGCCGAAGCCAGGAACATGGCGTTGAAGAGTTCCTTCACCGTCAACGTTTCGCCTTCGTGAATATCCAAGTGGGCATAAGTATCAATGTCTTTGGAAGACCAGTCAGAAGACTTCGTAATCTTAACTGGCGTCGACCACTCAAACTTACCGTCATCAATTCCCTGCAGGGTCGCATAGGCGGTGAGCATCTTACTCTGGGAAGCAATTCCAATCTTTTGGTCAGGGTTCTTTGAACCAAGGATCTGACCGGTTTGAGCGTCAATCACCAAGGCGTTTCGAGCTGACGTTTTCAGCTTCAACGGTTCCCCATCCGCCTTGTTCTTACTTGCCACAACTTGATCGCGATTTTCAAAGAAGGCAACACCAGCAAAAGCGGATGAAGAAACCAACAAGAAAAGCAAAATGCCGGCAAGAATTTTCAAGTTCACCGGACGCTTCTTTGGTTCGTTCACCTGATGCCGGGTATAGGTTGGCAGGTTTCCAAGGGAGTACGGTTCCTTCTTTTTAAATGGCCACTTAAAATTCATAATAATTCTTCTTAATCTTATCCCGAAAAAAGCCGGGTTTATACCTTTTTAAACTAATTATCTTACTAAATTAGTATAGCAAAGATAAAGCTTATCTTTGTTTCAAGAACCTTAATAAAGCGTAAAGGTTCCGTCATTTTAAGTTGATTTTAATGAAAGGTAAACTGACAATCTTTCAAAATTGTTTTCAAGGTCGAATTTCGTTATAATAATGTGAGTTTGCGCCTATAGTTTAACAGGATAAAACGGGGACCTCCTAAGTCTTTGCTCCCAGTTCGAGTCTGGGTTGGCGCATAATGCAAAAGCCCTTGTCCATCGTGGATAAGGGCTTTTTTGTTATCGAAGAATAATACCGGAAAATTCTCGAACGGCATCCCAATAATAACCATCGGGCCCTTTTTCCTTCTCCTCCTTTTCGTTTCTAGCTCGTAAAATAGCCGTTTCACGCCTAAGCTCTTCTAAATCTCTTTCAAATCTTTCTTGATCGTTCATGTTTGTTCTCCTCTTTTTTCTTTAGTGTCGCGATTAATTTTTTTAATTGTACATAGTCAGTTTCATCATTTTCCTTTATTTTCATCTCAAAACTGGTTTCTGCAAAGGCCATGATCTGCTTTTCAATAATCGGCAGGACGATTTCAATATCAACGACTCGGTAATTGAGATACAGAGATAAATACTCTAACTTATTAAAATATTTTTTCATCTGTAATTTTTCCTCGACGTGCCAATAGATTTCTTTTTCAGCCTCGTCTATTTGATGTTGATGAATCCTTTCTTTGGATTTATCGCCATACAGCGCTTGTTTCTTTTTCCTAATTTCGGCAAGATACATGTCATTTAATCGCTTTATTTCTTGTCGCCAATCGCTCTCAAACTTCTCCAAGAATAGAATCGACTGCAATACCCGTTCTCTTTTCTTATCCTCCTCTCGATCACACACGTTTTTGTGATAAACCACTAGGGCAATAAAAATCCCCAAGGGGTTAACAATTTGTGCCAGTTCAACCAACACGGGAAGCACTTCCCTTACTTGCTGCATCGATTTCTCCTTTCCATGCAGCAACTCCCCCATTTACACCTTCACTATCACCTTCTTCAACACCTTCGTCAATCTTTTTCAACCTTTCATGTCGTTTAGGTCACGCAAAAGCCCCAAATAAAAAAAGCCATCCGAAATGGATGGCTTTTTCGCACTGTTAATCATTCTTTTTTACGAGCACACGGCCCACGGCCATGACAATCAAGCCGTTCATCACCACTTCAAAAACGAAGTTAAAGGCCAGAACAGAAACGAGCCAGAAGAGCAAGTTGTGACTTGGAATCCCATAGGCGTTTGTTGGCAAAATCGTAAGCGACAACCAAGCGAATAGAATGGCGAAAGCGGTATTAATCAAGGCGGACATGGCCCCGAGTGAAAAGAGACGTAGGCTAGACGTTTTGTTTTGGAGGAAACGTTTCGCTACAAGTCCGATAATCAACCCGACTAAAATCCGGGGCACGTAGGCAATCACTGGATTTGAAAAGAGCAAGGCCCCAAATGTACCGGGGTGCAACAAGGCTCGAACAAAAGAAAAGGATGCCCAGAAAAAGGCCACGATCATCCCCGGCTTTGCGCCCAAGACAATCGCTGCCAACGAAACGGTTGCCGGCAAAATAACGGCTGAGGCACCAACAAAGAAAGCTCCCAGCGGAACGTATCCTAAGAATGGCACGGCCGACTGCAACAAGATGATGGCAACGAAAATAGTCGTTGCCACAAATTTTTGGTTCTTCGTATTCGTATTCATCCGAAATCTCCTAACATCAATGCTAAGAGTATAGCGAGCTGGCTTGGGCCTGTCAACTCGCTTATTTAAAAAAACACTTAGAACTGCAAGAGCAAACGGTTCAGACGTGGGGCGTAGATGTCACCAAAGCGAACGAAGTGCATCAAGATGTAGTAGAACTCATACCAATTAAACCGGTCTTCATAGCCTTCTTCCAATGGGTATGCCTTTTCATAGGCTTCGTAGAAAGCCTTACCAAATCCAGGAAATACCTTTGAAACGACAAGGTCATATTCACGGTCTCCGTAGAAGGCGTTTGGGTCGATAAAGACGGGTTGACCCTTTTCATCAAACATAAAGTTTCCCGCCCATAGGTCACCGTGCAAGAGTGATGGCTTTACGTTTTTGGCGTGTTCATCGTTTAAGATGGTCTTCTTCAAGTTATCGAAGTGATCACCACGCTGTGTTAACCAAAAGCCCTTCTTGATTGCTTGTTGCATTAATGGTTCAAGACGACGGTGAACAAAGAATTCCGCCCATGAATCCGTCCAAGTGTTATCCTTTGGAACGGCGTCGTATTCGTTTGACAGGTCAAAGCCACACTTTTCACCCTTTTCCTGGTGCAAGACAGCCAGAGCACGTCCTAAGTCACCTTGGTTGGCCGGACCGTTTGAGACCCATGACAAAAGTAGGTAAGCAAAGCCGCGGTTCTCCCCTTGCTTAATTACTTTTGGCACCGTCACAGAATGGCCCAAGGCTTTAAGAGAAGCAACCTCTGAATCAAAGTAATGCTTATCTTGATTTGGTTGCACCTTCAAGAAGTAGCGTTTGTTTCCGGAATAAATCGAAAAGGCCCAGTTGACATCCCCACCAGATACTGGCTTTAAGTCGTGTGGATCTTGCAAATTTAACCGGGTCACAAAGTCAGGACCTAGGTCATGAGCACGTTCTGCTTTCAGCATAAAAAACCTCCTAAAATAAATAAAAAACAGCCCCCGAAATTAATCGAAAGCTGTTTTTGAGCAAAAAAGGGCCTTAGCTGTTACTTGGTCTACTAAAAATTCGAGCGAAGTACATTCAGACATAAAGCCTCCTATCTACTTCAACTCTACCACAGATAAGAAAGCCGGAACAACGCTTTTTATTACATTTGCATTAAAAAGCGCTGTAATGGCGGCAACTTAGCTGTTTACTCGGCCGAGATTGTCTTTTTCTTTTAGGTTGTTATTGGCGCGGTCAAGAATGGTTTGACCATCAACCGGCGTGATCTTTCCGTTTTCGTAAACGGTTTCCAAAAGATCCTTACCAGGGGTTCCCTGTGGGACCGTTTGCAAGCGACCAGCTTCATCGACGATGACCTTAAGCAAACCAGACTTCGACGCCTTTGTTGGATCCGTCTTTGGCTGCTTCTTGATGTCCAGGTCTTCTCCCTCGTTCGTGTGGGCGTAGGCCGCCTTGATGGCAAAGCGTTCCGTATCGCGGGTAAAGCCTTCTTGAAGAAGGCCACCACCGGAACCAACCACCAAGTTGTCCGTTGACCAACCACGTTCAATCAAAGCTTCGTAAAGCTTGATGATGGTGTCGGCCTTCATACCGTCCCCTTGAATCAAACCAACGTTATGCTTCAAAACCTTGTAGCCCTTTTCGTTGACTTCGGTTCCAAAGATTTCGGCCAAGATGTCCAAGACGGCCAAGTCCATGGTGATTGGATCACCGGAATCGGGCCGGAGGACAACGCGTCCGGGACGGTTCTTAATGCGTTCAACCATTTCTTTTGAACCCACAACGTGGCGAACAAAGTTAAAGGTATCGTAGGAATCAATCACAATTGAAACGGGTACTTCGTCTGGTGTGCGATCCAACTGGGCGTTTAAGTAATCAAACTCCCCTTGTCCTGAACCATAAGCGGTTGCGACAGAGTGTTCCGTTGCCCAGATGGATTGTCCACGTCCTGGGATGCCATAGACGCGTTCAAAGTACGTGGAGGCAGCCAGGTTATCGGATCCACGGAAGTGAAGCAAGTGCGCTGCCCCTCCGCGTTGACCAGACTCAAGTGACGTGGCCCCACGGAGACCAAAGTCGTTGACCATCAGTGGCAAAGCGTCAGTCGTTCCTGCCTTTTCAACGAGTGGCAGAAGACGTTTCTTAATGTAAAGCGAGTTTGTGGCAATCGTTGTTGGGTACCAAACGTGCATCAGCATCACTTCGAGTGCGTTCAAAGACGTGGCGAACCAGTCTTCTGTCGACTCGATGGTGAAAAGCGCGGTTCCGGTTGGCACTTCCAGCCCTTCTGGCAAGGCCTTGATGCGAACTGGGAAGTGGCCCAAGTCACGGACCTTTTCCCAAACGGAACGGTTAAAGTAGGCCTTTGTTCCAAAGGTTTCTTCGGCGACCTTTTCGGCTTCGTCAATCATTTCCGTTGTCACGGGCGTGTTGAAGTAGTCGTGCAAGATCATCGAGAGTCCGAACCAAGAAACGGTTGGGAACTTTCCACCAACACGCGCTTCCCCGTATGAGTAAAGCTTGTTGATGTTTTGTGGATACTGCAAGTGGTGCGTCAACTTGTAAGCATCAGTTGCTAGGATCAAATTCATCATGGTATTTCTCCTCTTTGTTTTTATGCAGAGCCGTAGATGGATAAACGCTCTGTTTGGAATGAATTCCAATACCTGTACAATCTAAGGCATTTCACCCATTATAACTGACTTGCGCGTATTTATAAAACAAAGAACGGCATTGCGTGATTTTAGAGCATAAAAGCAGGCATCACCCTTTTAAACTTTTTTGACTCACAGTAACAAGCAGCGTTCCATCGAACAAGTTTGCTCAAAAGAAAAGCGCTTGGCATGATGTTATGCCAAGCGCGTTTTTCTATGATTTATTTCTTCTTTTTCAAAACGGTCTTCAACACCGCGATAATGGATGGCAACAACGTCACGAAGACGATTCCCAAAATAATCGCTGAGAAGTGTTCTGCCACAAACGGGATGTTTCCGAAGAGTGCACCCGCTCCCGTCATCAAAAATGACCATGAGAACGCAGCAATCGTCGTGTATTCCACGAAGCGGCGGAAGTTGAACGCTGAAAGCCCTGCCACGAACGGCACGAAGGTACGGATGATTGGGATGTAACGTCCCATGATCACTGCAACCCCTCCGTGCTTCTTAAAGAAGGCCTCGGCGTCTTCGATGTGCTGTCCCTTAATCAAGACTGAGAAAGGCTTCTTTTCCAAGAGCGGACGTCCACCCTTCCGTGCGATCAAGTAGTTCGTCAAATCACCGGTCATTGCGGCGACGAAGAAGAATACCATGAACACCCAGTGGTTCAATCCCGCAGCTTGTCCAGCTGGCGTCATTGAAATGGCACCGGCCGCAAAAAGCAATGAGTCTCCTGGAAGGAAAGGCAGCACGATGGCACCCGTTTCAACCAGGATAATGGCGAACAAAATCAAGTACGTCCAAGCACCGAAGTGTTGAACCAAGTTCGCGATGTGTGCGTCAATGTGCAAAATAAAGTTAATTAAAGTTGCCAAAAGAGGTCTCCAATATTGTATGTGTTAGATTCATAAGTCAAACCCGGTCAGGCTTAGGCTTACTTTTCGAGGACGTTTTCCTTTGGTTGGAAGTATGAAATCAGTCCGAAAACCACCAACCAAACCGTTGAACCAATGGCTGGAATCACAGATCCTTCGTTGAAGAACAACGTCACGTAAACAAAGACGAAGAAGATTGCTGCCATTGGGACAACAAGCTTTGGCGCCTTCACCAAGAAGCCGTCTGGCATGTAGTCCGATGACTTTCGGTACTGCCAGTAGGTCCACAAAATCATGATGTAAATCATCAAGAACATGTCCGTTGCCGCTGACGTCACAAAGACGAAGGCGTCAGAGATTTGTGGAATTGATGAAAAGACTGGTGAAGCCATTGAAATCAAAGCAGAGAACAAGATGGCGTTTGCCGGCAAGTTACGCTTTGACTGCTTTGCAAATGGCTTCAAGAACTTAGCGCGTGATTCCTTTGCCAATGAGTAGAAGTTACGTCCCGTTGAGAACAGGATGGAGTTGAATGATGAAGCGGCAGCCGTCAAAACAACGAAGTTGATGATGGCTGCGGCACCCTTCAAGCCAACCAATTCAAAGACCATAACAAATGGTGATTGGTGGGCAGGAATCTGCTTCCATGGGTAAATCGTCATGATAACGAACAAAGCACCCAAGTAGAAGAAGAGCACACGGAAAGGAATCTGGTTGATTGCCTTTGGCAAAATCTTACGTGGTTCCTTTGTTTCTGCAATCGTCATTCCGATGAATTCCATTCCAACGAAGGCAAACATGACCATCTGGAAGGCGTTCACGAAGTTACCCAAACCATTTGGAAGCAAACTGAAGTGTCCGAAGAAGTTTCCGAATTCCACGTGACCAATTGGTGTTTCGAAGTGGCCAAAGGCCATCATCAAACCAGTCACGATCAAAGCCAAGATGGCCACGATCTTAATCATTGAGAACCAGAATTCCATTTCCCCGAAGAGTGAAACGGCAATCAGGTTAACCCCGGCCAACACGACCAAGAAGATGATTTGAATGGCCCATTCCGGCATCGATGGGAACCAGAACTGCACGTACTTTCCGATGGCGGTTAATTCGGCCATTCCGAAGAAAATCAGCGTCACCCAGTAGGTCCACCGGGCAAAGAAACCGACACGGTTTCCGAGGTACTTCGTCATGTAGGCGATAAAGGTTGGCTTCGTTGGGTCTTGGTAGAGCATTTCACCCATGGCACGCATCATGACAAACATCATGAATCCGATGATGGCGTAAACCAACAAGATGGCCGGACCGGCGTAATGAATGGAATTACCAGCTCCCATGAAGAGTCCGGTACCAATCGTTCCACCGATGGCAATCAGTTGGATATGACGATTTTGCAAGCCCTTTGAAGCCTTGGGTTCGTCAACTGTTTGGTTTTCCTTTGACATATTATTCCCCTTGATTCTTTATAACAGAAGACAGCTAGTCAAGTTGTCTAGCTGCCTTCATTCGTTTTTCAAATTATGCTTGTTCTTCGTCAGGACGAGAGTAGCGGGCAACATCATCCAAGACTAATTGCTTGAATTCATCTTGTGACATTGAAGTTGTCTCTTGTTCTCCGTAACGACGAACCGTTACCGTGCCATTATCCGCTTCTTGATCACCCAAGACAAGCGTGTATGGCGTCTTCTTCGTTTGCGCATCACGGATTAAGTAACCCATCTTTGCAGAACGAGTATCCACGTTAGCACGCAACCCAGCTTCGGCCAATTGCTTTTGAATCTTCTTAGCGTATGGGCCGTGGGCTTCGGCGTTAACTGGAATAATTTGTACTTGCAACGGTGCCAACCAAGTTGGGAAGGCACCCTTGTAGATTTCAATCAAGTAAGCCGTGAAGCGTTCCATGGTACCAACGATACCACGGTGCAACATCACTGGACGGTGGTTGTCTTGTCCGTCTTCACCGACGTAAGTCAAGTTGAAGCGTTCAGGCAACAAGAAGTCCAACTGAATGGTTGAGAGCGTTTCTTCACCACCCAGGGCCGTCTTCGTTTGGATGTCCAACTTAGGACCGTAGAAGGCGGCTTCACCAGGTGCTTCGAAGTAGTCCAAGCCCATGTCATCCATGGCACGCTTCAACTGTGCCTGGGACTTTTCCCACATTTCGTCATCGTCGAAGTACTTTGACGTGTTTTCAGGGTCACGGTATGACAAACGGAAACGGTAGTCCGTGATGTCAAAGTCCTTGTAAACACCCATCGTCATCTTCAAGATGGACTTAAATTCTTCTTCCAACTGGTCAGGTGCAACGAACGTGTGACCGTCGTTCAACGTCATTTCACGAACACGTGAAAGGCCCGTCAACGCACCGGACTTCTCGTAACGGTGCATCATACCAAGTTCCGCGATACGAAGTGGCAAGTCACGGTATGAACGTGGCTTGTGTTGGTAAACGGAAATGTGTGAAGGACAGTTCATTGGACGAAGTTCCAAGAATTCCCCGTCACCCATGTCCATTGGTGGGAACATGTCTTCACGGTAGTGATCCCAGTGACCAGAAGTCTTGTACATGTTCAAGTTTGAAAGGACTGGCGTGTAAACGTGCAAGTAGTCGTTGGCCAATTCCTTGTCCACGATGTAGCGTTCGACTTGGCGACGGATTGTGGCACCGTTTGGCAACCAAACAGGCAATCCGGAACCAACCTTTTGGCTCGTGAAGAACAAGTCCAAGTCACGACCAATGTTACGGTGGTCGCGTTCCTTCATTTCAGCACGGCGCTTCAAGTCAGCATCCAAGTCCTCTGCAGTCCACCATGCCGTTCCGTAGATACGTTGCATGACGTTGTTGTCTGAGTTACCGCGCCAGTATGAACCGGCAACAGAAACCAACTTGAAGTGCTTGATCAAACCAGTTGATGGTACCAAACCACCACGGTCCAATTCGACGTGTTCACCTTGAACAGCAACGGAAATCTTTTCGTCTGCCGGCAAGTCGTTGATGAGTTCAATCTTGTAAGGATCGTCTTTGAACATTTCCAAAGGTTCGTCACGGGAAACTTCGTGTGACAAGATTGGCAAGTCTTCCTTCACAATCTTCTTCATCATCGCTTCGATTTCAGGAAAGTCTTCCACTGAAACTTGGTTCCCGGCACCGTTATCCGTGTCGTAGTAGAAACCGTTTTCGATGGCAGGTCCAACACCGAAGTGCACGTTTGCAAACTTTGGCAAACGACGCATGGCTTGGGCGAGCAAGTGAGCTGCTGAGTGGTTCAACAACTTCAAGCCTTCTTCGTCAGATTTTGTGATTAATTCAAAGTCACCGGATTCGGTGATGGAATCGTGCATCCCAACGTACTGCCCGTTCACCTTAGCGGAAACGGACTTCTTTGCCAATGACTTGGCAATTGAAGATGCCACTTCGATTGGCTTGACGCCTTCTTCAAAGGACTTCTTGGCCCCATCAGGGAAAGTTAATGTAATTTCAGCCATATTCCTTGCCTTCTTTCTTTTCTCTCTTGCTAATGATTCAAACGTGAAAAACGATAAGATTGGGCGCCTTTTGTGCAGGGGTCAAAGCCCTTGCTGCAGCGACGAAAAAGAAAAACGCCCCTCGTGCTTAAAAAAGCACAAGGGACGTTTGACCGTGGTACCACCCAGATTCTCTGAGATAAACTCAGACTCTTAAACGTTTAACGGTGTTACCCGGGCCTGGTTTCATTCCTTACTTCCAAGCCATTCAGAGGTAGTCTCTGTTAACGTCCACACTAACTCTCACCAGCCGTTAGCTCTCTTTAGAGGTTTCGTTAACCAAGTTGTCCTCATCAGCAATTTATTAGATTAATTATAGCACAGTTTTAAAAGCGCTGGCAATTGCTTACTTTGCGTCTTTCAAGACTTGGGCCAAGGCCTCACGGGCAACGTCGTCGTGGTCCAAGATGCCGTGATCGTATACGTTTTGCAAGGCTTCAACTTGCTTTTGTGATAATGCCATGGTTCATCCCCCTTGTTATTTGTCCCTATTATAGGGCAGTCGTTCTAAAAAAACCACCCTTAATGACATGGCTTTTATAAAAGTCAGAGGCAAACCAGGCCAACAATTGCCGCCTTCCTTGCTATAATAGAGAAAACGCCTTAAAGGAGCGAGTACATGTCATCATCCAATTTAACCGCCACGGTGGTCTTTGCGACAATCACTGGAAACAACGAAGCGGTTGCCGACATTCTGGTTAAACAGCTCGAAGAAGCCGGTGTTGAAGTCGAAAAGGCCGAAATGTCACAGAGCGAACCAGAAGACTTGCAAGAAAAAGACCTCGCCTTCTTGGTCCCTTACACCTACGACGAGGGTTCTTTGCCAGACGAGGGCTTGGACTACTTCGATGACTTAAAGAACTTGGACCTCAAAAACCTGGTTTACGGCATCGCTGGTTCCGGTGACAACTTCTACGAGGGCTACTACTGCTTGGCCTTAGACAAGTTCGAAGAACGAATGCAAGAAACGGGCGCAAAAGAAGCTGGCCCGCTTGTTCGAATTAACCTCTACCCCGCAAAGCGTGACGAAGACAAGCTTGCCACATTGGTCGATGCGTCATTAGAAGCCGTTAAAAAATAAGCCTCACGGCATAAAAAAAGCAAAGCCCCGAAAAGGGCTTTGCTTTTTTGTTTTAACAAATTAGTCCGCCGTCGTGTAAACAGCCAAAACGTCTTCGTTGTCTTCCAATTCGTCGACCAACTTATCAATCTTTTCGCGGTCTTCATCAGAAATGCTCATTGGGTTTTGAGCGATCATCGTCACTTCAGATTCGGCCAAGTCGTAGCCCGCTTCCGTCAACGCAGCTTCAACTGCTTGGAAGTCTGAAGGTTCCGTGTAAATTTCAAACGCTTCGTCTGAAGTTTGCACGTCTTCGGCCCCTGCTTCCAAAGCAGCTTCCAAAATCGTGTCTTCATCCAAATCTGGGTTTTCAGCACGGTCGATCGCAAAGTATCCCTTACGGTCGAACTGGAAAGCCACAGAACCAGAAGTTCCAAGTGAACCTCCGAAGTGCTTGAATGAGTTACGTACAGATGAAACCGTACGGTTAATGTTGTCCGTTGATGCTTCCACCAACACGGCAACTCCAGCCGTTCCGTAACCTTCGTACGTTACTTCTTCGAACTTTTGACCACCGGCACCAGACGCCTTATCCAACGCACGTTGGATGTTGTCCTTTGGCATGTTGGCAGCCTTCGCCTTATCAACGACCAAACGAAGTGAGGCGTTCATTTCGGGATCAGCACCGCCAGCCTTTGCTGCAACATATAAGTCGTGCGCAAGCTTTTGGAAAATCTTTCCACGCTTAGCATCTTGGGCGTTTTTACGACCTTGAATGTTATGCCATTTACTGTGTCCTGACATTGTGTCTTCTCCTTAAAATTAAAAATCTTACTTATTGTATCAAAGTAAGGGCGCAATTGCTAGGAAATCGCCCGACTTTGCCCTTTTTGGCACAAATTAAAAAGTCCCCGGCAAACCGGGGGCCTTTTCATTCAACGTTTTCACTTCTATTCTTCAACGAAGTGTGCCTTCAACAAGCGGGACGCCATGAAGACGAGCGAACCAACAATCAAGCTAGCCGCCGTCACGTCAGACAACCAGTGGGCACCGTAGCGCACACGGCTCAGGGCAATGGTAATCGCCAAAACGATACCAAGCGTTGTAAAAATCCGTTGGAACAAACGGTTGTCACGCGTGAAGTAAAACGGCAAGTACAGCATCATCCAACCCGAGGTCGTGTGACCGGACGGGAATGATACGTGGCCGTTTGAACCGTTTGGATGGAACCAAGGCGTAAACTGGCTGAAGTTGCCGTCCATTTCAAATGGACGCCAGCGTCCCCAGTGCAACTTGAGGTCTCCAATGACAAAGGAAACCACGAAGAACAAAGCGATTCCGACGATGGCTGCGTTCTTTAAATACTCGAGGTCGTCGTCATTCTTGTTTCGAAGGCCAAGGTAGAACAGAACGGAAATCACGGCCGTGACCGCGAGGGAAAACAGGAAGGCACCAGGCTTTGGATCAGGTACGTGCTTCGTTGTTCCGTTAATGAACGTGGCCAGGGTGTAACCAAAGTACCCGTTCAAACCAAAGAGTATCTGGCCCATGGAAAGGCCGAGGAAACCAGTGGTCATGAAGAACTTCAGCACCTTGCCTCCCATCTTAAAGAAGGAATACCAAGCAAGAAGCTGGAAGGCCACGAACAACACAATGTTAGGCCCCTTCGTTCCATACACTTGGAAGAAGTGACCGAAGTCAGACGACCGGTCCATCACGGCTTTGGTGATGTTCTGGTCAAAGAAAGCAGCGATGAGTAAGGTAACAAAGCCTACACTCAAAAAGAGGGTGAGAAGGAGCTTTTCAATCGGACGAGTTTTAAAGGGTTCATCCTGATAAAGCGTACTTCTCGAAACAGCAGGGGTATGATTCGGGTTTGGCATAGCAAAATCTCCTTATTTACTAACAATTTCATTATATCCGGTATATTCTCCTTTGAACAGGTACAAACAAACGGTTTTTGTATAATATTAGCGAACAATTATACATATTGTTCGTTTTTATATCGAAAAGTCGAACAAAAACCGATGGTCCGAAACTTATCCTTGTCAGAACATTCGGCAAACGATATAATAATTATTGTTTTTAGCCGCTGTGGCGGAACTGGCAGACGCGTACCGTTCAGGTCGGTATGGAGATTTCTCCGTGCAGGTTCGATTCCTGTCAGCGGCATATAAAAACACGGACCAGACAGTGATGTCTGGTTTTTTTGTACCTAAAATTGGCCGGGCGTCTCACCCTGACAACTTCAAACAGCCCTCTTTCCTTTTAATCACTACACCTTGCGCCGCTCTCTTATCAGTTTTATACTAGAAAAAGTACATTTAGTTTTGAAGTATTATAAGTTAAACAGATAAGGATTTTATTTTTCATCATGGCAGATTACTGGCAGCACTTTCTCTTCCTACTACCAATTGGAATCTTAGCCGGAATCGTCTCCACGACGGCCGGCCTCGCCTCCTTGGTTTCCTACCCCGCCTTGCTCGCGGTCGGGATTCCACCACTCTTTGCAAACGTCACGAACACGGCGGCGCTTGTCATGACTGGTTTGGGCGCAACGGTTTCCTCCCACAAGGAACTGGGTGAACACAAGAAGGAACTGGTTAAGATTCTCCCCTTCACCCTTGGAGGTTCGATCATCGGTGCCTGGCTGCTGTTGGCTGCACCGGCTTCGACTTTTGAAAAAGCCGTCCCATTCTTCGTGTTGGTCGCCGGTCTCTTGTTGCTCTCACAGGTGAACAAGAACCCGCACTCCGACATGGACCTCACCCGAAAAGACAACATCGAAGACGATGATCACAAACCCGTCTACCGGGTCGTGGTTTCCATCGGAATCACGCTCGTCGGCATGTACTGCGGTTACTTCGGTGCCGCCGGTGGTGTGTTGCTCCTGGCCATCCTTTCAGCCACGACGACGATGCCGTTTTCTTCATACAACGCCTTGAAGAACCTGTCACTCGGTGGTGCTAACTTAATTGCTACTGTGATTTACATGTTCTCATCGCACATCTACTGGAGTCTCGTCATTCCAATGGGCATCGGCCTCTTCATCGGTGGCTGGATCGGACCACACATCGTTCGCATCATCCCCGAAAAGATCTTGAAGATTATCATCGCCGTGTTGGCCATGGGCCTTTCAGTCGACCTCTTCGTTAAGGCCTACTTCTAAATTTAAAAGCAAAGAAAAAGCCATCCAAAACGGATGGCTTTTTTATGTTGTTTTTTTATGATGAGGCCTATAAGTCAGACCCGTACCAAGCTGCTTTTACTGTGCTTGAATCGCTTTTTAGTGACGGTTCTTCACGAAGAATTCCTGGAGGCGTTGTTGGGAAGAGCCCGTGTGCTGCTTCTTGTCCACTAACTTCTGGGCCTGCTGCTTACGGATTTCCTTCATGTGCTTGCGACGTTCAAAGACGGTGGCGTCATCGTTTGTTTCATACTCGCTCTGATCGATAACCGCCTGTTCGTCGACCTCTTTTTCAGCGGCCTTGACCGCGCGCTTTGCTTCCTTTGCCCGGGCCTTTTCTTCCTTCTTTGACAATGGCCAATCGAGGTAGGTCAGAGATGACAGAAGGTCAGCGCGGGTTTCAGGCGCTTTCAAGGGACTTGGGTTGTCGGCGAGCACCTTGTTAACCAAGACTTCGTCATCGGCGCTGCGCAGTTCCTCGACTTTGCCAGGCACATCATCCAAGAAGGCTTGGAGGCCATAAGACAACGTGCGGTGCCCTGCTGGGAGCTCCAAGTTCTTCCCTTCCGGTAAAACGGCCGTCGCGTTTTTCACCGCCCGACGGTAAAGCAAGGCCGTCAAAGCAGAAATTGGGCCGTAACCGACGAATTCCACGTACTTGGCCTTCGCCTGCTTCTTGGACTGGTTAATGATGCCCAGGACCTTTTCGTCGTAGTAAGACTGGCAGTGAACGAGGTCCGTTGCCAGGTACAAAACGGCCTGCGGAGATGGCTGAACAGCGTTAACCGGATAGTTAATGCGATCGAGTTCTGGCTCGGTCAAGATGACACGAAGGGTCTTTGAGGCCAGCGTTTCTGGCATGTCCAGGTAGGCCATCAGGTGTTCTGTGACGGCCTGGTCGCCATCAACGAGTATGCCATCAACCTTTGGAGCAATCGTGATTTCCTGGAAGGTAAAGGCACCGCTTCCAGCCGAGAGCAGATCGAGGCGGTAGGAATGTGTCCCCCTTGGCACCGTCAAGGTCATTTCTGGCCCGTTCTGGTAGAGGGTCTTGATGGTCTGACCAGATTGGTCAAAGAAGACCCAGGCCAAGTAGGCGTGCATCGTCTTTGAGTTCTCCGAGCGAAGCACCGTGTGGTAGGCCTTTCCTTCGACCAATTCTGGCAGCGTGGCCATCTGCCGTTCGTAGAAGTAGTTCTTATCCGAAAAGCATGAAGCAATCGGCTGACCAGAAGGCAGGAAGTGGTTTTGGTAGCGCACTTCGTTTTCTTTCACGAAGTCCACAACGGCCCCCTGCAATTCGTGGAGCTTGGTTTGTGGTTGCCAGTAAATTTGATACTGCATTACTTCACTCCCTTCTTCGCTTGCTTCTTGATGGCCTTCTTGATGTAGGCAAGCATTTCAGGCACCTTTTCTTCGTGGTGTCCAACCTCTTCGTGCTTGTCGTAGCGACTGCCCACTTCCTTGAAGTAGTCTTCAAGCTGTGGCAAAGAAGAACCGTCGTATTCGTCGTGAATCATGGCAAAGCAGGCAACCTGCTTTGGACGGAAGTTATTTTCTTGGAAGTTTTTCCAAAGTTTCTGGTCCAAGAATTGGTTATCTTCTTCGTCCAAACGACCCGTTAAGACGTAGCGCAAGTCAAGCGTCCAGTCGTGATTCATGCCATGGTGGGCAAATTCAGGGCGTCCCGTGAACTTCCCCAAATTGATGATGGGTTTTCCAATCACGAGCTTCTCCGCGTTTAACAAACTTGCGTAGTACATGGCTGGGTAAGAACCCATGGAATAACCAGTGAAGATGGTCTCTTCACTCGTGAGACCGGCCATTAACTGGGCCTCACGGATCCGACTTTCAACTAAGTTTTCAAAGGATTGTTGGCCGACCATGAAGGCCCCACCCTGCGCTCTCGTGTCCGTGAAGAGCAGGTATGGGTAGCCGAGCTCGTTCAAGCTGCCCATCATTTCGAAGCCTTCCACGTGCAAGCGTGTACCGGCAAAGGCAACCACGAGCGGTCCCTTCTTCGTTCCGGGGTTGAAGTAGGAAAGCACCTCTTCACCGTCAGTGGTAAGCATGCGCTTACCGCCTGGCAAGAAGTGTCCCAATCCGTGGCGGGAACGGCGTTGATGCAAGTTTTTCAGCGTCAACTTTCCCTTTCCCTTAGCCAAGACGAGGATTTGGTAGTCCAGGTAGTCCTTTGGTGCCCGCACCGCCGGCAGCAGCTCCTTGTCCGGGTTTTCAAACAACTTCATCTGTTGTAGACCGCCGTTTTTAAAGAAGATGAAGGAGAAGGCCAGCGAAACGTCGCCTTCCTTTTCGTAGTCGGCGTAAAGCAGGTTCTCCTGACCGGCAGAAAGGTCACCCGGGAATGTCCGGAGCGTTCCGATTTGCTGGTAAGAATCACCGAAGTCCCCTTCGATTTCATAGCAAAAACGACCCGTGCGCTTTTGGTGCAGGGCGTAGTTGTTTTGTGGAATGAACTGGTCTTCTGAAAAACGGGTTGGAAAACCAATCTGCCCCAAGAATAAATCTTGTTCAATGCGGAAGAAGACGTCTGTGGGCTCCTTTTCCTTCAAGGAAATGGCGTAGCGTTCCACCAATGCGTTTTGCATCTTTGGTGAAAAGCGAGTGGCATCCCCGGTGTATAAGACCCGGTGTGCGGGCCAGGCCTGCACTTGCTTAGCCAAGAGGTTGGAGTCAATTTCTTCGTCTGTTAACAGGACGTATGAAGACGTGAGTGCGTCTGGGTCCTTTTGCTTTGCTAAGAAGACTGGCAGTTCGTTTTTGTCCCAAAAACGCCAGTCGATGTTACTGTCGGCTGCTTCTTCGGTCCAGTCTGTTGATCCAATTTGTAAGACGGATAATGTCTTTGCCATCGGTACTCCCTCGATTACTGTTAGCGGTTAACCGCTTCTGTTGTTTTAATCTTTAATGCGTTGTTCCAGGCTGCCTCGAGTTTTTCAGGCGTGAACTGGTCGCGCTTTGCAATGAGCTCTTCCTTGAAGCCTTCATCCTTGGCCTTTTTGAGCAAGGAAAGCAGGGTCTCTTCGAAGCTCATCGTGTCATCTTGTTTCAGGTAAACTTGCTGCTGATAGAAGTTTTGGCCCTTTGTCAGCGTTGGCAAGGCAAAGGACGTTGCCTGGGCAAGCGCCTGCAAAGATGGGGATTCGGAAAGGTCACAGTAGGCCGAACAAGTGGCCAGGTAGTTGTTTCGACCCTTTTTGCTTTGTGCCTGCAAGAAGACGAAACGGGCTTTCAAAACCGCGTCTTGTCCCTCTTCCCAGCCAAAGGCTTCGCTTCGTTCCTGCACCATCTTGTTCAACATGCCAGCGAGTTCAAGGCTCGCGTCCATCCCTTCGAAGATGAAGGTGCGGTCGTCTGCCATCGTAGCCATGTGGAAGGCCTGACGCAAAAGGTCCTGCTGCTTTGGCAAAGCCAAGTCCCCGAGGTTGATGTAAATCAACTCCTGATCCTTTGGTTGAGCGACTGGCTTTTTCTCGACCGCGTATGGTGAAAGCAGGATGTCTGCTGCCCCGTTATCCTCAGAAGACAGGGTCGTCACGTTCTTCATGGCCTTCAGTTGTTCGGCCTTTTGAACGGGCACGTTGCTTTCGGGCAGCCAGTAGGCGACGTTTTCCACGCTCGCCTGCTTGATCACGCGCCAATTTTGGTCGGAGTCAAAGACGAGGAGCTCGTTGTTTTGCTTGGCGTTTAGGTAGGCCAACGTGAGCTCGTCGATGAGCGCGTTCATGGATGAATAGGTCTTTTCCTGCCCATCGGGCAAAAGCGCCTCGACAACGCCCGTGTTGAAGTGTTCCTTTGCGACCACGAAGCCACCCTGGCTCAGGTAGGAAATTTCCTTTGGTTGTCCGTTTTCAAACTGGGCGACGCGGGAAACAAAGCCACGGTCATCAATGGTGAGCTGTTGCTTCAATTCGTTGTTTTCCATCAAATCCACGCGGTCGATTTGATCACCCATTGGGTAGGTGAAGAAGATGTTGGCGTAGAGACGGTTGTCGGCCAAAACGACGATGCGGTCGAAGAGGCGGATGAAGTGGGCGTTTGAAGGCCAAGTGAGGTGGTCGACCTGTAAAGGTTTCTTGTCCTTTAACGTGACGCGTTGGAGGGCGTCAAAGGCCGTCCAGTAAGGCGTGCCACCGAGCTTTTGCTGATTTAAGCTGGATTTAAGCTTTGGTTGGTAGGATGTGATCAACAAGAAGAGGTCTTCTTGCTCCTGAAGGAGGGAGACAATTGCTTGTTCGTTGTCACTTTTTTTAACCTGGTAATTATCGCCCCAGGAAGGCATTACAGTTAAAGCCATGCGGTTTCTCTCTTTACTTCTATGTACACCTGAAGGGTATCAGGCTTAAAAATCGTGCTTCTTTATTTTATCCATGGGTAGGTTTTGACTGGCTAAACGGGTTAAGTCAGACCCGCTCGCCCATATCGTTTTCACCGGGTGCTGGTCGTTTTCCATCATCATCAAAACGTCTGGCAGCACTTTTCCGTTTTGATCAAAAACGCCATCTGGGCATGCCAGCACCATGTTTTGACCAAGGGTGCTCAGACGATTGGAATCGGTGACGACAACCTCGGCAGTGCTGGCGCTTGCGCTCAAGTAGTCTTGCAGCCCCGCTTCAAAGCTTGGGTACTCCTCGCCAAAGACGATGGAGAAGTTGCGGCGGTTGTTGTAGTAATAGTCTTTGACAACGGCTTTTTCTTCACCAAAGAAATAGTCGCTTTCAAGTAAGCTGCCACGATTGTAGAACTGCTTGCAAAAAAGCTGGCCGTTCTTTTGGTAGATGTCTTTTCGCGTCACCTGACCCGCTTGGTTCAGCCAGGAAACGGCCTGGACCAAGTAGGAGGAACCGGAAAACAAAACAACGCTCGCGATTCGTCGACCACAAGTCACCAAACTGACCGTCCCATCGTTTTCAAAGACGCGCTGGCCATCGTTTGCCACCTTTAAATCGTCAAGGAAATAGCCATCCCCGGCCGGAATCTCCGACAGGCGCTTACGGCTCGCCATGTCGACGACCTTCTCCAAGGGCAACCCGAGTTCCTCGCAGATGCCAACCGAATTTTCGTGTGGCGTGGCGATGAAGAGCTCGTCGGAGACGCCCTTTTTCACCTGATCAATCTGCCAGGCAACGGCCGGTAGGCGGTTGTGGTCCAGAGAATCAATCAACTGAATTTGCATGATTGTCCCCCTTCTTTACGTCGTTCAACAGGTCTTTCCAGTCAGCAGAAACGTGCTTCAGGTCGTAGCGGGCAACGCTTTTTCTCGCTTCTTTGCACATTGCCGGCAAGTTTTCGACCGCTTTTTGAACCGCCTCGACCATCCCCGAAACGTTTCTTTCGCGCGCTTCGTTCGTCTCTTCCGTGGAAAAGTCGATCAGGTAGCCGTTTTTTCCACTGTCGATGAGTTCTTTAGCGCCGTACTCGTTCGCGTAGGTCAGAACGGGCAGACCCGCGTGCAAGGCCTCAAGATAGGTCAGGCCAAAGCCCTCGGAATAGGAGGCGGAAACATAAGCGTTGTAGGCCCCTTCTTCTGCCAAATCGTTTTCCAAATCGTTGGAGACACCGGCGAAGGTAACGGCATCTTGCAAGCCGGCATCAGCGACTTGCTTCTGCAAATCTTCCTTCTGCGGTCCTCGACCAAAGATGGTGAGGTGCACGCTGAGACCTTCCTGTTTCAGCCGATCCACCGCGTTCACCAGCTGGTCGACGTGCTTTTCCTCGTGGAGACGAGAAGCGGTCACGAGACGAAGGGCGTTCCTGTCGTTAGCCCCATCGGCTGTACCAACTTTATCGGCCGCTGTGATTTCACGAGTCGTCCCCTCGTTTTCGTCCACAAAGCCTACCGGCACTTTTGAAACGACGCGCTCCGCCGTTTTGGTATCAAAGGCGCCCGCAATGTCTTTCTTCAAATCAGCCGCCTGACGCGCAGTCGCTACCACGATCTTATCGTAGTACGGCGCGTGCTCCAAGACGAATTGGTAGAACTGGTTGTAAATTTGACGTCCTTCAACCTTTTCGACCCGGTGACTTGCGTGAATGATGGACACGAGTTTGTTTTTCGCCCCCTGTTTCTGGCGCTTCACCAAGTATTCATCAAAAGAGCGGTCACGGTCTAAGAAGTAAGTGGCTGGACCGAAGGCCCTTTCCAAGGCGCCCATGAAGAACGCCAAGAGTTCGTCGAAAGTTTGAAAGTAGTAGTCGCTTCCAAAAAAATTCTCGAGGTGGATGGCCGTCATCACCTTCTCACCCAAGAAACGGTCGTAGGACCAGCTCAACTTGCGGTCGCCACGGGAAAGTTCAACCTGGGCGTCGCTCACGATGTAGAGCTTCTTGGCCTCGTTGTAGACCTTTTCCTTGCGACGCGTGATGGTGTAGCCACCCGTTGCCACTTCAACAACGGTTCGGTTCGTCTGCGTGAAATCCTTGAGGATGTCTTTTTTGTAGGGCTGGATGGTTTTCCCAGTCAGACCCGTTCGTAAATACGAGACCGGATCATCGGCCATGGCCCATTCGAAGAGATTGATGACCTGTTCTTCTTCCAGGTCAAAGAGTTTCATGTGTTCATGGAGTTTTGGAAGGAGTGCGGAGTAAACCAACTTCACTGGTTCGCCCGCCTCCTTAAGGGCACGCAAGCGGTAAAACTGTGCGTGCTCGACACCGGAGTTTGAATCATAAAGGCCATTATTTAAAAAGATGTTCATAAGGGCCTCCTTTCATCGGGTCCGGGTTTTAAACGCTGCAAAAAACAGCGATTTGTTTCAGAATTTTATGCGGCTAAAAGCCAAAGTCTTAAAGGTCGAGTTAAACAATCTGGTCCGGTTTTGACTTTTTCATGACCTTCATCAGGCGCCAGTTACAGGACAGAAGCTTACTTCATGTCCAAGGCTTGTACCGCCGTAATGATGGCGACCTTGTAAACGTCTTCTTCAGAGCAGCCACGTGACAAATCCGAAACGGGCTTGGCCAATCCTTGCAAGATTGGGCCCATGGCTTCGAAATCACCCAAGCGTTGGGCAATCTTGTAACCGATGTTTCCGGCTTCCAGGCTTGGGAAGACGAAGACGTTGGCGTGACCGGCCACCTTTGATTCAGGCGCCTTGGCTTCCCCAACGGAAGGCACGAAGGCGGCATCGAACTGCAATTCACCGTCGATGTTATCCGCTAATTCGGGTGCCATTTCCTTGGCCAAACGGGTCGCTTCTGCTACCTTGTCGACCATTTCGCCCTTGGCAGAGCCCATCGTGGAGAAGGAAAGCATGGCAATCTTAGGATCAACGCCAAAGGCCTTGGCGGTCTTCGCGGATTGGATAGCAACCGTCGCCATCGTTTCGGCGTCGAGTTCGATGTTGATGGCACAGTCAGCAAAGACGTAGCGCTGGTCGCCCTTTTGCAAGAAGAAGGCACCGGAGATGCGCTTTGAGCCCGGTTCCGTCTTGATTAATTGCAAGGCGGGACGAACCGTGTCACCAGTTGCGTGGGCGGCACCGGAAACCATACCGTCAGCCTGGCCCATTTGAACCATCATGGTTCCGAAGTAGTTGACGTTTTGCAACCACTGGGCGGCCGTTTCTTCGTCAGTCTTACCATTGCGGCGTTCAACCAAGGCGTCAACCATTGCTTTCTTTTGGTCGGCGTCGATCTTCGCTGGATTCACGACCGTGAGCTGATCCAAGGAAACGCCTTCGGCCTTAGCCACTTGGGCAACGGCTTCTTCGTCACCGAGAAGCGTGGCTTGAATCAAGCCATCGTCAACCAGGCGAACGGCGGCCTTCAAGACGCGGGCATCGTCACCTTCTGGGAAAACCAAGTGGAGGTTCTTCCCGGCGACCTTGTTTTTCAATTCATCAAATAATGCCATGTGCAGGCTCCTTCTCAATAAAAATGTCTTTTTCGTACTCTAAAATTATAACAAAAAGCGGGTGCTTCTTGTGCTATCTGAGCCAGTCAATTGGGCGTTGTCCGTGCTTCTCCAAGAATGCGTTAGCCGCGGTGAAGGGCTTGGAACCAAAGAAGCCGCGGTAGGCGGACAAGGGACTTGGGTGAACGGACTCTAAAACGAGGTCTTTACCAGTATCGATGAACTTCTTTTTGGCCTGGGCGGACTTGCCCCAGAGGATGAAAACCTTGGGGCGGGGATCAGCGGTGGCCGCTTTGATGACGGCGTCGGTGAGCTCTTCCCAGATTTGACCCTTGTGGCTGTTGGCAGAAGAATCCTTGACGGTTAAAACGGCGTTCAACAAGAGGACGCCTTGTTTTGCCCAGGGCGTGAGGTCCTGGCCGAGTTTGATGGATCCAGTGTCATCGCCTAACTCCTGTAGGATGTTACGAAGGGAAGG
Organism: Fructobacillus broussonetiae; assembly: GCF_018437275.1. Taxonomy (GTDB): domain Bacteria; phylum Bacillota; class Bacilli; order Lactobacillales; family Lactobacillaceae; genus Fructobacillus; species Fructobacillus broussonetiae. The sequence continues at coordinate 131,333 of NZ_JAAMFK010000002.1, read as the reverse complement.
CGGGGTTTTCATGCCGTCGGGGACCGAAAAGGAAAGGCCTTGGGCTTGCCCGGGTTGGTGGTAGGGATCTTGGCCTAAGATGATGACTTCGCAGTCTTCGAGTGGACAGGCTTGGAGGGCCTTGAAGACGTTTTCTCGTTCGGGATAGGTGGGCGTTTCTTCGGAATAAACTTGGTCTAAGAAGGCGTCGGCACGGGACTGGTAATCGGCTGGAAGCAAGGCGCCTAAGGCCTGGTCCCAGCTGGATTGTGTGAGTGAAAATGAGGCCATGGTATACTACTCCTAGAAAAGCTTTTGTATCTACTTTACCAGAGGACCGTGTCGAAACAGTGACAAGAAGGGAAATTTTTATGATAACGAGTAAGGATTTACTGGCCCTCCAAAAACGCTACGCTTCCCAATCAGAAATTTTGGAAAAAACGACCACAATTAAAAGCATCCTCGCGGGGCTGGCGAAACGCCAATTGCCCATGCACCCTGTGCCTCGAATCGACTATTCGGCAGACGAGCTGATGCACCACCCGGAATGGCTCCCCTTTGACGAGGTGATGTCGGATCTACGTGAGACATTGGTGATCGAGCACGGCATCTGGTTCTTGCCAAACCAGGACTTTTTAGCCGACTTAAAGGACTATCTGAACGGGCGACCACTCGTTGAGCTTTGTTCAGGAAACGCCGCCCTTTCCGCCGGTCTGCAGGCCATTGGCGTCAAGGCCGAACCCGTTGACACGCTCGACTGGGAGGGCCAAGACATTGAGCTGGCAACCCCCTGGACAGCCGTGACCAAGGCGTCCGTTGACGACAAGGTGGAAGAAGAAATCGCAGCGGTCAAGGCCGGTGACAAAGACGCCCTTCCCGTTTTCTTGATGGCCTGGGTGCCAAACGAAAACGAGGTGGATTGGCAGATACTGCAGCAACTTCGCTCCTCCGGCCTCCCCTTTGAATTAATCGTGATTGGGGAAGAATTTGGCGCGACGAACTCAAGTACCTTTTGGCGGAACGCCGACTACCATCAACCGGACGTGCTGAACCAAAACTACCACAACTTCGACTCTTTCAAAGACGCCATCTACAGCGCCAAGTAAGGCGATTAAAAAAAGACCTCCGCATGTCGCGGGGGTCTTTTTGTTTTCCGGCGGAAGCCGGCAGTATTTGAATCTTTTATAGAATTGGTGCTAGCAAGCGTGACGCATACTGGCGGAAGGTCATCCAGCGCGATTGCTTTTGGAAGCTCTCCTCGCTTTGTAGAACCGACTGCTGAATGTCATGTTCGTAGCGTTCGGCCAACGTTTCCGTCACCTTCTGGTCGTACAAGAAGGCGTTCACCTCGAAGTTCAACTTGAAGGAACGGAAATCAAAGTTGGCGGATCCAACCGAGGCCAGCTGGTCGTCCACCACCATCGTCTTGGCGTGGAGGAAACCGTTCTGGTAGTAATAGACCTTGATGCCGTCTTTTACCAGTTGCGACGCAAAGTACTGCGTGGCGCGGTAGACGAACATGTGGTCCGGCATGCAGGGCACCATGATGCGCACGTCGACACCAGAGTTGGCGGCGATTCGAAGCGCATCAATCGTGGAATCGTCCGGAATTAGGTAAGGCGTCTGAATCCAGCAACGCTTTTTAGCGAGCTGAATCAAGCGGATGTAACCCATCTTGATTTGCTCGTCGTCCGAATCGGGCCCGGACGTCACGATTTGCATGTCCGTGTCGCCCTGCAAGCGCTCATCCAAATCTGGGAAGTAGAGGCGCCTGGTGACGTTCATCGGTTCCTTCACAGCCGACGCGTTCCAGTCCAAGAGGAAGTGGGACTGAAGGTAGTAAACGGCAGAACCAGACACCTTCAGGTGCGTGTCGCGCCAGTGACCAAACTTCTTCTTGCGACCGAGGTACTGGTCACCGATGTTGAACCCACCGACGAAACCGATGCGACCGTCAACGACCACAATCTTGCGGTGATCACGGAAGTTCAACTGGAAGTTAATGAGGTTAAAGCGACGGTGAAGAAAGGAGCTGGCGTGTCCACCGGCTTCACGCAAGGGCTTGAAAAAACGGCCCGTCGTCCCGACGGAGCCTAAGGAGTCGTACAGGACATGAACGTCCACGCCCTCTTTGGCCTTCTCGACAAGGATGTCTCGAATCTCGCAACCGAGCTCATCCGCGTAAAAGGTGTAGAACTCGATGTTAATCGTTTCCTTGGCATTGCGCAGGGTTTCCTTGAGCTCATCAAAGAAACGTTGGCCGGACGTATACACAGACACGTTATTGTTCGTGGCGAGCGGCGTCTGGTTGATCCGTTGGAAAAGTGTGACTAACGACCGTGCGGACCTTGGAAGCGCGTCAGCGCGTTTTTCCACGGAAGGTCCAGGCCCCTTTCCAACCAATTGCTGAATCAAGCCATCCATCTCCGACGCATCCTGGTCCTGATACGCAAAAAGCCGCCGTTGTGGCAGCTTTCTTCCCGCAAAGGAGTACAGGATAAAGCCTCCGACCGGGATGAACATCAACAGTAGTATCCATGCCCATGTCGCAGCAATATCACGCGGTTCGCGGAAGACGGTCAAAATGGCCAACACCGAGTTAATTAAAATAACGGTTGTGATGATGTTGTCCATGCCGACTCCCTAAACGCTTAATCCTTTTAAATTAGTATTCCATCAATGCCAAGAATGGCACATCGCCTGCTTCCATGATCTTTTCGCGACCATGCAAGTCTTCCAACTCGATGATGAAGGCCACACCTGCGACCACACCACCAAGTTCTTCAATAATCTTACGCGTGGCGTTAATCGTTCCACCCGTTGCCAACAAATCGTCGACGATCATCACCCGTTGCCCCGGCTTAATGGCGTCTTCGTGAATCTCCAAGGTATTCACGCCACCATACTCCAAAGTATATGAGGCTGAAACCGCCTTACGCGGCAACTTACCAACCTTACGAGCTGGCACGAAGCCAACGCCCATTGAGTAAGCCAGTGGTGAACCCACGATAAATCCGCGTGATTCAGGCCCCGCAATGAGGTCAACGTCCAAGTGTTCAGCGAAGTCCACGATTTGGTCGATTGCTGCCTTGTAGGCTTTCCCGTCTCCCATCAAAGGTGAGATATCACGGAAAGTCACGCCTGGTTCAGGATAATCCTGAACGGAGGCCACGTAGTCATGTAAATCAATCTTAGTCATAGTGTTTCCTTCTAACCGGTTTAACCGGCAAAATAACGTTGGTATGTCTTTGACTCAGACAAGGCCTTTTTCTGCGCTTGCTTGAGACATAAGACGTGTCCAGCTTCCATTTTAACAAATCCGAGGTCCAAAAAGACCTGAATCATTAATTTAAATTGCTGTTCTTCAATTTTGACCTCTTGCAAAACCCGATTGAGGTTTTCCACGAGGTTTAGTTCCTGGTGTCCGTACAAGTACTTGTAGACCAGGGCGAACTCGGCCTGACCTGCTTTCAAAGCCTGGGTCGTGGCCTTTTTTTGATTGGCCTGGCCAGAAGACTTTTCAGCTTGGGGGCTTGGCGCGTTCGTTTCTTGTGCTGCCCCGTTATCAGCGCCTGAACCCGCTTTCGGGAAGGCCACGTCTTCTAGCAGTAGTTGCAGGCGCGTCCGTCCGGCAAAGGTGTTCACACCGAGCTTACCGGCCATGTCGGCCTGCTTCTGGCCCTCACCTTCGGCCGCCACATCGGCGTTGTTGAAAACCAGGGCTTCAACCGGACCTTGTCCCCCGTTGAAGGCCAACTTCAAGTGCTGCTTTTCCTTCCCCATGGTTCCGGTCGCGGTCAAGGCCGCGTGCTTCAAGCCAAGGATTGGCTGTTCGTTGCCCTGACCGAACGGCTCCAAGACTTCTAGCTGTTCGTAGAAGTTCTTGGTCAACATCGAAGGCTCGACCATCAAGTTCACTGCCAGTGGTTCCTCTTCAAAAGTCAGACCCGCACCAGCTTCCTTAACCCGTGCGCGAACCGTCTCGAGCTTGCCTTCTTCGATGGCAATCCCGAGAGCGCCCGCATGGCCACCATAGGAGGCGTAATCGTCTTGGAAGTCTCCCAGGAAGGCATGGAGATCAAAATCGCCATAGGAACGTCCTGAGCCCTTGTAGAGGCCATCCACGTTTGTGAGGGCGACCACCGGCTTTGAAACGATGTCCGTCAAACGGGCCGCTACGATTCCAAGGATTCCCTGGTGCCAGTTTTCACCGGCCACAAAGAGGACGGGTTGGTCAGCGTTTTCAGGGGCCAAGGCCTGTGCCTTTGCTTCCTTAAACACCCTGTCTGAAATCTCACGACGTTGGTCGTTGATTTCTTCGACCTGCTTGGCCAAGGTCTTGGCTTCCTCTGGGTCCTTTGTCATGAGCAACTTGAGTCCAAGGCTTCCATCCCCCAAACGGCCAATGGCGTTCAGGCGGGGTGCCAGCTTAAAGCCGACGGTTTCAGCAAGGATGCGGTCCCCTGATTGGTGCTTGGCGCACTTCAGCAAGGCCGCGATTCCAGGGCGAGGATTGTTTTCAATTTCCTTTAGTCCCCAGGTCACAAAGGCGCGGTTTTCGTCGGTCAACGACACGACGTCGGCAATCGCTCCCATGGCCACGAGGTCAAAGAACTCGGTTGGCAGGTCCGTCAAATCTTCGGCGGGCATCCCGTCCTGCAAGACGGCCTGGGCTACCTTGAAGGCAACGCCGGCCCCTGACAAGTCATCAAAGCCGTAGTTTCCTTCCGGGTGGCGGGGGTGCACGACGGCAACCGCATCGGGTAATTCTTCAGGAAGCGCGTGGTGGTCCGTGACAACCACGTCAACGCCCTGCTCCTTTGCCCAGGCAATTGGCTCCTTCCCAGACACCCCGTTATCAACGGTGATGATCAGCGTTGCGCCGGTTTCTTCAATCAAGCGCTTGTACGTTTCCTGGTTGGGACCGTACCCGTCTTCAAAACGGTTTGGAATGTATGGGACCACGTCGGCACCAAGGGAGGTCAACGCTTCGGTCATGATTGTCGTGGACGTCAGTCCGTCGACGTCGTAGTCTCCGTAAACCAGAATAGTTTCACCAGAGAAAACACCCTCTTGGATTCGTTCGACCGCCTGGTCCATTTGGTAAAAGTCAGCTGGATCGTGCAACTGGTCAAAGCTTGGGTGTAAGAAGGCTTCCGCCTTCTTCACCGTATCAATGCCCTTTTGCACCAAGAAGCCTGCCGTTACGGGGCCAAGGTTCAAAGCGTCCTTTAACGCTTGAATCTTCTGACCGTCTGGCTTTGCTTGTTCTTGCCACTTTCTACTCATGTGACTCCTTTGTAAACGGCACATCGATGACGTCCATATCGCGGGCGACATAGGTGTTTGAAAAGAGCTTGTTCGCATCCGTGATAAACTTCTTTAACAACGGACCAATGTAACGGGCGGAGACATGGGTCAAGACCAGCTTCTTCACGCCCATGTCATTGGCGAGCTTGGCAGCGTCACGGGTCGTTGAGTGACCGTGGGCGCGGGCCATCTTGCCTTCGTCCTTTGAAATACCGTAAGTGGATTCGTGCACCAAGACGTCGGCGTCCTTTGCCAAAATCTTAGCGCCTTCGGTTGGCATCGTATCGAAGATGATCGCAACGACACGTCCGGGTTGGGCGGGACCGAGATAGTCCTTTCCATTCACTGTGCGGCCATCGTCCAAGGTCACTGTTTGACCGGCCTTCAACTGACCGTAAACAGGACCGGCCGGAATGTTGTCAGCCTTGACCTTGTCGATCAAGAGCTCACCGGCGTGTGGCTTTTCTTCGACACGAAAGCCCCAGGCCTCCATGCGGTGGCGAAGGGGTTCGGCAATCACCTTGAAGGTGTCATCTTCAAAGATGGTTCCCTCTTCAATCTCAACGAAGTGAATCGGATAGGACAAGTGCGTTTCGGAAACGCGCAAGGCGGTGTTCACAAATGACTTCAAGCCCTTTGGTCCGTATATGGTCAACGGTTCGTTCTTGTCTGCTCCTTGAAAGGAACGAGAAGAAAGCAAACCAGGCAAACCAAAGATGTGGTCACCGTGTAAGTGAGAGATGAAAATCTTTTCGATTTTTCGAGGACGAATGGTCGTCTTCAAGATTTGGTGCTGGGTTGCTTCCCCAACGTCAAAAAGCCAGACGGCGTTTCGCTCGTCAAGCAACTTCATGGCAATGCTTGCCACGTTTCGAAATTTGGATGGCTGACCGGATCCGGTCCCTAAAAATTCTAATTCCATCTTTCATCCCCCAAGAAGAAGCAACTATTCGTTGTCGTCTGCTTCTTCAGTCTTAATATCATCTAACAGGTCGCGTTCTTCCTTTGAGAAAGGGCGGCCTTCTAATAAGTCGGGACGGCGAAGGTAGGTCTTACGCAAAGACTCCTTCATCCGCCATTCGGCAATTTTACCGTGGTTACCGGAGATTAAAACATCCGGCACCTTCATCCCACGAAAGTCGGCGGGACGCGTGTACTGCGGGTACTCGAGCAAGTTGTCCTGGAAGGAATCACCAGAGGCTGATTCCCGGTTTCCCAAAACATCTGGCATAAAGCGCACGGTGGCATCAATCATCACCATGGCCCCGAGCTCCCCACCGGTCAACACGTAGTCACCAAGTGAGAGTTCTTCATCGACCAAGGTCTTAATGCGTTCGTCGTAGCCTTCGTAGTGACCACAGATAAAAGTTAAGTGGTCGTACTGGGCTAAGCGTTCGGCATCCGTGTGGTCGAACTTCTTACCGGCCGGGTCCAAAAGAACCACGTGGCCGGTGCTGCCATCAGCGGAATTATCCTTGACGGCTTCCATAGCGTCAAAGATTGGCTGCGGCGTAAGCAGCATGCCGGCACCACCACCGAATGGGTAGTCGTCGACATTGTTATGCTTGTTTGTTGTGTAATCCCGGAAGTCTGTGACATCAAAGTCCAAGGTCCCCTTGTCGATGGCCTTACCGATGATGGATTGCTTCATTGGAGCAAACATGTCCGGGAAGAGTGAGAGTACGTCGATTTTCATTAATCTAACAGCCCTTCTAATACATCAATCACGATGGTTTGCTTTTCCACGTTCACGTCTTTGACAACGTCAGGAATAACTGGAATCAAGGCGTCCTTGCCGGATGCGCGCTTGACGATCCAAACGTCGTTGGCACCCGTTTCCATGATTTCCTTCACGGTACCGATTACCTCGCCTTCTTCGTCTTGTACTTCACAGCCGATGATTTCGGAGTAATAGTACTCACCATCTTCCAAATCGTCGCGATCTTCTTCTGAAACAAAGAGGTCTTGTCCCTTAAAGGGTTCCACGTCGTTGATGTTGGTGACACCGGCAAAGGTGATCAACCACATTCCCTTGTGCATCCGGGCCTTTTCCATGTTTTCTTTGATGTAACCGGAATTGTCCTTCCGGTAAATAACGGCCCCCTTTGCAAAGCGTTCCTCTGCAAAGTCGGTGATGGCCTTTACCTTGAGTTCACCACGGATACCGTGGGTGTTCACAATGGTTCCAATTTTAAAGTAATTTGTCTTATCCATAGCACCTATTATAGCAAATTTTCTTATTCGAAAACCGAGTAAAATGACGCAAAGGACTCTTGGTCTAAACCACTAAAAAAAGGGCCTCTTCCGTCTCTGACTTTGCCAAAACAAAAAAACTACCCAAAGGGTAGTTTTTAAAAGTTAGCTTATACCAAGTCCAACAAGTCAGCCTTCTTAGCTGATGACGTGTACTTCGTTCCTTGGGCATCCAAGTAAGCCTTGATTTCAGCGACCGTGTTCTTAGTCGTTGGCTTTGAAGATGAAGCTGCGGCTTCCTTCTTAGCAGCTGGCTTAGCAGCAGCCTTCTTGGCTGGCTTTGCGGCCTTCTTTGAAGCAGGCTTCTTACCTGACTTCGTTTCGGCGTGCTTTGCCATGATACCAGCGTTAGACAACAAGTTACGAACAGTGTCTGATGGTTGTGCACCATTGGCCAACCATGACATGATCTTTTCTTCGTCCAACTTTACTTCTTGTGGTTGTGCAACTGGGTTGTACGTACCAACAGTTTCGATAAAGCGACCATCACGTGGTGAACGTGAGTCAGCAATAACAACACGGTAGTAAGGACGCTTCTTAGCACCCATGCGCTTCAAACGAATCTTTACAGACATAATTAATTTCCTCCGAATTTCTTTACTTGTTATAGTATGCCAGATAGCAAAAACCATGTCAAGCCTTTTTACTTGACACGGTTTTTATTTTTGATTAATCTTCGGCCTGTCGGCGCTTTTTCCAAAAGTCAAAAGCGAACCGCGCAAACCGCGATCACGACAGAAGTCAGGCCCATTTGGCCGACTCCTTTAACCGCTTTAGCTTAAGACCAAAATCATTTTTTTACTTTTCAAAGCCTTCTTCCAAGGCTTCTGGGTAAAAGTCGCGAACGATCTTTGCTTCGTATGCAGCCAATTCAGGGAAGGCAGCGTCGGCACCCAAGTCTTCGTGGTAGCGACGGTCACGTGGTGACAAGCCACCGCGGGCCTTTTCGACAACCATGGCGATGTCGTCAAAGAGGCGCGCATCGGCAGGTGCCTTTGCGGCGTCTTCAATCGTCAACTGTGACACCATCAAGAGCAAGCGCAAGTCGACGTTCAAGTCTTCCAATGTCTTCTTCTGATCAGCATCCAAGTAAATCGTCATGGCTGCTTCGGCGTTCTTTCCGATGAGGTCTTCTGAACGTGCTCCTTCGATTGCCTTGTTAGCAGCAGAACGGATGGCCATGACAGTTTGCCACTTTGCCTTGATGTCTTCGGCGTTAGCAATCGTCTTTACTTCAGGCATGTCTTGCAAGTAGGCGAACTTCGTTGAATCGTCTGGCAAGTATGACCAGATTTCTTCGGCCGTGTGTGGCAAGACTGGCAAGATCAACTTCGTCAAAGCCGTAACCGTCTCGTAGAAGACAGTTTGCATTGAACGGCGAAGTTCAGAATTTGGTGCTTCGACGTAGACAACGTCCTTGGCGATGTCCAAGTAGAAGGCGGACAAGTCAACGTTGATGAAGTTGATCAACTTTGAGTAAACGTCGTTGAAGCGGTAGTTGTCGTAGGCGTCTTCCAAACCAGCAACGAGGTCGTTTAAGAGAACCGTTGCGTACTGGTCGTGAGCAGCGCGATTTTCGAATGGCACGGCGTCCTTTTCGTAATCGAAGTCAGACGTGTTGGCCAACAAGAAACGCATCGTGTTACGGATCTTACGGTAAGAATCCGCCACCTGCTTCAAGATTTCTTGAGAAACCGGCATGTCCTGTGACGTATCAACGGAAATCGTCCACAAACGGAGGATTTCAACACCGAGTTGGTCACCAACTTCAGCTGGTGAAATCGTGTTACCAAGGGACTTGGACATCTTGTTTCCCTTACCGTCCAAAGTAAATCCTTGGGAGAGCAAGTTCTTGTATGGCGCTTGTCCCGTTACGGCAACAGACGTGATGAGTGATGAGTTAAACCATCCACGGTACTGGTCGGATCCTTCCAAGTAAAGGTCGGCCGGGAAGTCCAACTGTGGACGGGTGCGGAGCACACCGTTCCATGATGAACCAGAGTCGAACCAGACATCCATGATGTCTTCTTCCTTCTTGAAGATGCCGTTTGGTGAGTGTTCGTTTGTGTAACCTTCTGGCAAGAGGTCCTTGGCATCCTTTTCAAACCAGATGTTAGACCCATGCTTTTCAACCAATTGTGCCACGTGTTCGATGACGTCGGCATCCAAAATAGCTTCGCCGTCTTCGGCGTAGAAGATTGGAAGTGGCACACCCCAGACACGCTGACGTGAGATAACCCAGTCACCACGCCCGGCAATCATGTTACCCAAACGCTTCTTACCCCAAGCTGGGTAGAAGTTGACATCGTCCAACTGGTCCAAGATGTCTTGACGGAAGTCATCGATTGACGCGAACCATTGTGGAACGGCACGCCAGATGATTGGCTTCTTCGTACGCCAGTCAAATGGGTAGGAGTGGGTGATCTTTTCCTTTGCAAGGAAGAGACCAGCCTCTTGCAACTTCGTGATAACCGTTCCGACAATGTCGTCGTAGAAACGACCTTCGAAGTCAGGACCAGCTGACTTGGTCATCATTCCCTTTTCGTCAACGGTCACGGCGATTTCAAGGCCGTACTCCTTTGAGACGTTGTAATCGTCTTCTCCAAAACCAGGGGCCGTGTGAACCAAACCAGTTCCGGATTCAAGGGTTACGTGGTCACCGACCATGACCAATTCCGAAACGTCTTTGTCCCATGGGTGGTAAGCCGTAATGTTTTCTAGTTCAGAACCCTTGTGTTCAGAAAGGATTTCATACTTGTCCCAACCAAACTTAGGGGCGATGTTTTCCAAAAGTTCCTTAGCAACAACGTACTTCTTGTCAGAACCTTCAGGCTTTACGACGGCGTAGTCAAAGTCAGACCCGACCGTGACACCACGTGAAGCGGTCACCGTAAACGGTGTCGTCGTCCAAACAACAAGGTAAGTGTCGTTGTCCAAGACACCCTTTCCATCCTTCACTTGGTTGGCGTAGAAGAGTGATGTTGACTTTAAATCGTGGTATTCGATTTCGGCTTCGGCCAAGGCTGATTCAGATGACCATGACCAGTAAACCGGCTTGGCCCCCTTGAAAATGTAACCCTTCTTAGCCATGTCACCAAAGACACGCAATTGAGCAGCTTCGAATTCTGGTTGCAACGTAATGTATGGGTGGTCCCAGTCAGCTAAGACACCAAGACGTTTGAAGTCCTTCTTTTGCTTAGCAACTTGTTCTAAGGCAAAATCCTTGGCCAAGTTACGCCATTCAGCCTTTGGCATGGCCTTACGGTCTTGTCCGGCCTTCGTCAATTGTTGTTCGATTGGCAAACCGTGCGTATCCCAACCAGGAACGTATGGTGCGTAGTAACCGTTCATGTTCTTGAAACGGACGATGATATCCTTTGTGATCTTGTTCAAGGCGTGACCAAGGTGAATGTTACCGTTGGCGTATGGAGGGCCGTCGTGCAAGTTAAAGTGAGGCTTTTGTTCGTTTTGAGCCAAACGTTGACCGTAGAGGTCTTCTTCAAACCAAGTTGCTTCGCGAACTGGTTCCGTCTTTGGCAAAGAACCGCGCATTGGGAAGTCTGTTTTTCCTATGTTTAGGGTGTCTTTGTACTTCATCTTCTTCTCCTAAAATTTCAACTAAATAAAAAAGTCCCGCTTACCCAAAAGGGTAAACAGGACGAATTAACGTGGTACCACCTATTCTTCCACTGAAGTGAATCAGTGCTCGAAAAACGATAACGGGTTTAACCGCACCAGCCTACTTGATTCAGCCGATGGTTAACAAAAGTGATACCGCAACTTGCAGGGATTTACCACCTTACACCGGACGTGGCTCGCTTCAAATATCCAAGTTTTGACTTGTCTTTTGTTTAATTACTTATTTCTTTTCTGAGTCAGGGAAAACAACGACCGTTGGGTCTTCAGGCTTTTCAGCTTCAGAAGCGTCTTCCTGGTTGTCCTTCTTTTGGATTGGGCCCTTTGCAAAGTCAGGGACGGAATCCAAGTCCGTGGGCAAAGAAGCCTTTTCACCATCCTCTTGTTTTGCAGCTTCGTCCAAAACACCTTGTGACAATTCTGATGCTGGCAAGGCTTGAACAGCTTCTGACAACTTGTCTTCTGACAAGAGTGCCTTTTGTTGTTCAATCAAGTCAAGGAATGATTCCTTGAATGACGTAACCTTTTCACGCAAACGGTTTTGTTCGTCAATCAAGTCAACGTTTTCTTGAGCCAAGCGCTTTGATTCGGATTCAGCCTTTTGACGGGCTTCATCAACGATGTCCTTTGCTTCTTGGTTTGCCTTGTCCAATTGGGCCTTTACTTCTTCTTCCGTTTCAGAACGGAGGCGTGAAGCAGCGGATTGAGCGAACATGATTGATTCGTTCACTTGGTCCTTTTGACCTTCCAATTCGTTGATACGTTCTTGTTGCTGGCGTGATTGCTTTTGCAATTGTTCGTAGTCAGCGATGAGTGAACGGTAATCGTTGTTCACTTCGTCCAAGAATGAATCGACCTCGCGGGCAACGTATGCACGCGATCCCTTGCGAGTGAATTCGTGGTTCAAAATTTCATCAGGTGTTAATGCCATGTATCTTGTCTTCCTTTCCCTTTCATTCTACTCAACGGTGAATGATTTGAAAAACTGCCTTTATTTTATCCCTTTTACTGTGTCCTGCCAAGCTCTGGAGGCTAATTCGTCCTTTTTTCCGGACAGAAATCACATCTTTGCTCCGAATGATTCGGTCTAATCGGTCGGATGAAGCCCAGTTGACGGCAACAAAACCGCTTAAAATCAAGTCTTTTGCTTCTTGCCGTGAGAGGTTGAAAGCCGTTGCGACAACCGTGTCCAAACGTAAGGAAGAAAGGAGCAAGAATTCTTCTTTTCCTTCCACTTCCTTAATCAACGCATCATCGAAAGGGACTTCCGTCCAGTCGGCTTTTACCTTACCGATTGAATCAATCTGAGACATTACATAAGGAACTTGCCTTTTATCAATGGCAACTTGGGCGAGCCCTTTATTGTCATCGGTCACGATATCACCAAAGACGGTTCTTTCGAGTCCTGCTGATAAAAGCGCTCCGAGCAAATCTTTATGCCGGAGCGTTACAAACTTCTTAGCGAAGGTGACTTGCAGAAGTACCATTTCATAGTCGGCTTCACCGATTTCCATGAAGGATGGTGCAATCACCAAGCGTTCTTTTTCTGCCCGGGCAAAAATGCCAGAAGCACTCACCTTCACATCTTCTCGATCACCAAGCAGAATCGACACGATGTGCCGTTCTCTGGGATTTAAAAATGGTGTGAGGCAAAGCGTGTAATCCTGGCTTGCCCGTTCAATCCAATCGAGCGCTTTCGCAACGAAGGGCTGTTCTTCTTGATCAAAATGTTGGCCGACTTTGGATAACTCAGCCATCAGGAAACCAACATCGTCAACCCAGTTTCAATGAGTTGAAGAACAATCAACGCCGCGAGTGGTCGAAAGTCGAAGAAGCCGAGAGGCTTAATAAAAGAAAAGAGATTCAAATATGGGCGAATCAACTTTCCAAGCTCACGACCGAACCAGGTTGAATACAACCGTGGTACCCAAGACATCAAGACAAAGATGAGTAATGCGTACGTGTAAAACTGAATCGCATATAACAGAATAGTGATGATTGGGCTTAACATCATAGTTTAGTACCGTGATTGGTTGTCCAAGTTTTCGCTCATTGAACCGGCAACTTCGTATGCATCGGGCGTGAGCAAGAAAATCTTCTCACCGATACGTTCCATTGAACCGTTCACAGCGTAAACTGCACCACCAATGTAATCAAGAATACGACGGGCAGGATCTTCTTCCAACTGGGAGAAGTTCACGATAACCGCATCACCTTCAATGACTTGAGAAGCGATGGCACGTGAGTCCGCGTATACCTTTGGTTCAAACAAAGCGATACGTGAAGTAGCCGTCGTTTGCGGACGGGCAGCCTCTTGCTTTTGCTTCTTAACAGCCGTCATTTGGTGAGGCTTTGGAGCAGTGGCTTGTGCTGGTTCTTCTTGCACTTCTTCGTATTCGTCTTCGTAGTAATCATCATCCCCTGAAAAGAGGGTCTTAATCTTATCGAATGCCATGAGAAAACTCCTTCTTAGCGCTTCTTAAAGAAAGGTGGCTGGTCGTCATCTTCCGTTGACAAATCTAAGTCAATGTTTTGATTCATTGGTTCAACGGGGTCAAAGGCTTGCTTTTGAACGCCATCGAATTGTTCTTCTTCGGCTTGCTTTGGTTCTTCTTTTGTTGTGATGTCCCAGTCAGCGAATGGATCATTCTTTGAAGAAGAATCAGCAGGCTTTGCTTCACCTTCCGTACGTGAGAAGAGGCCAGCTTGTGAGTTAGCGCCTTCCGTCTTTGGTGTGGCTTGTTCAACCTTTTGCTCAGCTTGGCGACGTGGGCCTTGCTTCTTACCGTCTTGCAAACCAGTGGCGATAACCGTCACACGAATACCGTCGTTCATGTCCATGTCAACGGAAGTACCGAAGACAACGTTCACGTCACGACCAGCTTCTTGGTTAATCACGTCAGCGGCAGATTGTGCTTCGAAGACGGAGAGGTCTGCACCACCCGTCACGTTCAAAAGCACTTCTGAAGCACCCGTCATATCAACTTCAAGCAATGGTGAAGAGATAGCTGAACGCGTTGCGTCAACGGCACGTGATTCACCTGTGGCCGTTCCAACACCCATGAGGGCTGGACCAGCATCTTCCATCACTGTCTTCACGTCGGCGAAGTCCAAGTTGATGAATCCAGGGTTTGTAATCAATTCTGAAATTCCACGAACACCTTGTGCCACCACGTCGTCAACAACGCGGAAGGCTTCAATGATTGGCAACTTCAAATCGATTTGGTCCTTCAAGCGTTCGTTGGTAATCACAACCAATGAATCCACTTGTTCAGACAAAGCTTGCAACCCTTCTGTTGCGTACTTTGAACGCTTTGGACCTTCCCATGCAAATGGGCGGGTAACAACGGCAACCGTCAAGGCTCCCATGTCCTTGGCAATCTTAGCAACAATCGGTGCGGCACCGTTTCCAGTTCCACCACCCATTCCGGCCGTGATAATCACCATGTCGGCACCCTTCAAAGCGCCTTCAATTTCTTCAGTTGATTCTTCGGCAGCCTTCGCACCACGTTCTGGGTTTGATCCGGCTCCGAGTCCACCAGTCAACTTAGGTCCGATTTGGATCTTTTGCTTGGCTGATGACTTATCAAGGGCTTGAACATCCGTGTTTGCCACGATGAAGTCCACTCCTTGGATGTCATCTTCAATCATGTGGTTAATGGCGTTTGATCCACCACCACCAACACCGATGACCTTAATTACCGCGCCGGTTGATGCCTGCGTTTCGTCGATTGTAAAGTCCATGAACATACTCCTTTGGAATGGTTAGTCTTCGTCGTTTGTTTCTGCAAATAATGAGGTCAAAGAAGTTTTCATCTTCTTAAAGAGACCTTCACGTGGCTGTTCTTCATCAAGATAAGCACCGTCATCAACTTCTGTTTCAATTAGGTTTTCACCCTTTTCAGGTTGGTGATACGTTTGTGCTTGTTCTTGCTTGAATTCTTTTAATTGTCCCATCAAGACAGCCTTCACCGTCTTTTGCAAGTCCGTTTGGAAAGCTTCGTAAGAAGCAAAGGCCAACGCTCGTGCAAAGGATGGGTGGCGCAAACCGATTTGGTTTGGACGGGCAATGTGGACGTTTTGACCAAAGTGTTCTTGCGCCTTTGCCAAAAGTCCAGGAACAGCGGAATTACCACCGGTAATGATGTAGCCACCAGGCAAATCATCGGCACCGATTTCATCAAGCTGTTGGTCAAGTCGATCAAAGATTTGATCGTAACGGGCTTCCATGATGGAAGCGAGGTACTTTTCGTCAACTGGTTTCTTTTCTGAAAGGCCAACCGCATCAACGTAGAAGATTTGTTCTTCTGACGCCTGGGCTGGATCAGCTGAACCATACTTGATTTTGACCGCTTCGGCTTCTTGGTTGGCGATTCCTAAGACCGTGGAAATATCCTTGGTCACGTTCACACCACCTTCGTAGTCGACCGTCATGTACTTGACCTTGTGGTCATGAATGACAGAAGCGGTTGATTGGCCACCGGCCAAATCAATCAAGATGGCACCAAAGTCTTGCTCGGCATCGGACAAGAAAGCCGGTGCTAAAGCCATTGGGGCAAGGTCCATCGCTTTGATGGTCAAGCCGGCCTTTTTAACAGCCGTCTTAATTCCTGAAACCACCTTGTTTGGTGCAAGGTAAGCGAGCCCTTGAACTTCGAGGCGAACACCAATCATATCGGTTGGGTCCTTGATGCCGTCGAAGCCGTCGACGATGAACTGTGAAGGCAGGAATTCGACCGGCGTTTGGTCGGCCAGTGAAAGGGAATTCAACGCCTGGTTCGTTACGTTCACAACGTCTTGACCAGTAATTTGTTTGTTTTGATTTTCAATCGAAACCAAACCGGAAATCTTTTGGATATTCACCTGGTTGGCAGGCAAACCAACGACAACTTCGTCAATTGACAGGTTGGCCTTGGCGGCTGCTTGTGAAACAGCCTGCTGAATTGCTGCTGCGGTTTGATTGATATCAACAATGACGCCACGCTTTAAACCAGCTCCTGCGGCAGAGCCCGTTGCAATGACGTTGAATCGGCCACCGTTATTTTGTGCCACAACCACTTTCACCATGGTTGTGCCGATATCTAATCCAACTATCACGCCATTTTGGGTCATGCACTTGTCCCCTTTAAAAATAAAATTTTTGAAACTAAACCTAAAGATAATCTTAACATATTGGACGCCTGTCCGGTAGGATTCCAATGGAATTAATTGGAAAAAATCACCTATTTATTTCCATACGTGTAAGAATATGAACCAACCTGCAAATCGATGACTCCCGGCTTGTCCATTGCCTGGGCAATTCCGGCGTAATACTTCATCTTGTTGGCCATTGTTTTTTGACTGGCGTAGACCGTGTTTCCGTCGTTCATGACCAGGATGATTTTCTCATCGTTGTTATCGTCCGGTGCAAAAATCACCTCACCAATATTTTGACGGATGATCTGATCCAAAGAAGAGATGGCCTTGGCAACTTTTCGCACACGTTCATTGGATTTAAAACCAGAATAAACAGGGCCACGACCATCCGGTTCACTGACCGGTTGACGGTTTCCGTTTGAATCCAGTTGGTACCACTTATCCTTTTCCTGAATGAAACCGGCGTTAATCTTTTCGGCAACCGTAACATTCAAGGTGTCACCCGAGAGCTTCATCGTCACTCGAGACACCTTCGCGTTTTTATGCGTCACGCGGTTTGAGAGGAAACGGCTTTGACCAAAGACTTGATAGCGGAAACTTCCCTTCTTCACGCCCATCTGTTCTTCGATGGTTTCCGTTGGGATGTTACCAGAATCAACGTTCACCTTTTGAATCTTAACCCAGGGCTGCCAGATGAGCAGAAGCAAGGCGAGAACAGCAAAAAAAGCCAGGGCCCACCAGGCACTGGTCAACGGATTTCTCTTTTCCATTGTCATGTTCTCTTCTTGCACGAGTTACTCCCCTTATTTGATGACGGACTTCAACAAGTTGTAGAAACGGTCACCGGCTTCTTGAATCCCGACCTTTTTAGACTGACCTTCCATGACGGCTGCTTGTTCGTCTGACAACAGCAAAGCGTCGGCCGCCTTCACCAAGGATTCCCCGTTCAATTCAGGTTCCTTGATGGACAAGGCAGCACCAACTTCAACGAGTGAGTTGGCGTTTTTTGTTTGGTGGTCGCCGGTAACAAATGGTGATGGCACCAAAATGGCAGGCAAACCAAGGGCTGTCAATTCAGCGATTGACGTGGCACCGGCACGAGATACCAAGACAGAAGCTTTTTGCATAACGGCTGGCATGTTGTCGATGTACGGCAACACTTTGATGTGGTCACCAAGCGTTTTGCCCTGTTCCTTCAACATCTTCATGAAGTTATCGATGCGCTTTGGTCCGGCAACCAAAACCACTTGGTAGTCGCGCTTATTGAATTCAGGAATGGCTTCCAAGGTTGCCAAGTTAATGGCTGGTGCACCCTGTGAACCACCGAAGATGAGCAGGGTCTTCTTGTCGTCTGACAAACCGTAAGTGGTCCATGAGAAGTCCGATGACATCTTGGCCACTTCTTGGGCGCGTGGGTTACCAATCATTTCGACCTTATCAGCCGGGAAGAAGGAACGCGCGTTTTCAAAGGCGATTCCAATCTTTGTGGCACCCTTTGCCAAGAACTTGTTCGTGATTCCGGCAACGGAGTTTTGTTCGTGGATGACCGTTGGAATGCCCATCTTCTGGGCGGCATACAAAACGGCACCAGAAACATAACCACCGGTTCCAACCACAACGTCTGGTTGGAAGTCAGCAATCATCTTCTTGGCTTCCTTAACCGCCTTCATGAACAACCAAACCGTCTTGAAGTTTGTCATTGAAAGTGAACGGGCGAATCCTTGGACGGCCAATTGCTTGAATGGCATCCCCGTCTTCGGCACGATATTCTTTTCGACCCCGCGGAATGATCCGATGTACAAGAATTTTGTTTCGGGTTCCTTTTCCTTAATGACGTCGGCCAATGCCAACGCTGGGTAGATGTGTCCACCCGTTCCACCACCAGATAAGATAACCTTCATGAACTTAGTCCTTCTTTCCTAAAGCTTGTTTCAATGCGGCAACGTACTTGTCACCACGAATTTCAAAGTTGGGGTACTGGTCCCAGGAAGCGGCTGCTGGTGAGAGCAGTACCACTTGGCCAGGCTTGGCCATTTGAACAGCAACCGGTGCGGCTTTCTCAACGTTCTTCACAACTTGAACGGGCACGTTTGCTTCCTTTGCCATCGCCACGACTTTGTCGGTCGTTTCCCCGAAGGCAATCACTTGGATGACATTCTTCAAGTCCGGAACCAAGCGGTCCAGGTCATCCCCACGATCCAATCCTCCGGCAAGCAAAATCACATCCTGCTTGAAGGCGGACAAGGCTGCTTGCGTTGCTTCGATGTCCGTGGCCTTTGAGTCGTTGTAGTAAATCACGCCGTCTTCTTTGAACAAGAATTCGAGTCGGTGCTTGACTCCGGCGAAGGTTGTGAGCACGGCCTTCATGGCGTCAAAGTCACAACCGGCGACATTTGCAGCTGCGGTCGCTGCCAAGACGTTTTCCAAGTTTGGTCGTCCGACCAACTTCACGTCTTCAAAAGGCATCAAGATTTTACCGTTCAAGACGACGTTTCCTTCGGCGTCTTCGTGCGCGTAGGCCTTTTCGTCGTCAGGGTTAAAAGTCAAAACCGTACCAGCCGTCAATTTTGCGATGGCCGGCGTGTCCGGTCCATTACCGTTCAAGATCAAGGTCTGGCCGGCCTTTTGACCGAGCGCCACACGTTCCTTGGCAGCCAAGTAGTTCTCACGGTTTTGGTGGAAGTCCAAGTGGTTGGCAAAGACGTTCGTAATGACCGCGATGTCTGCTGCGATGTGCGGAATTCCCACTAATTGGAAGGATGACAATTCAAGGACAAGCGTGTCCTTTGCTGTCATGTCCCCCACTACCTGGCAGACCGGTGTTCCAATGTTACCAGCAATCACCACACGGCCCTGCTTGTCATCATGTTGAAGCATGTGACCAAGCAAAGTCGTTGTGGTCGTCTTACCGTTTGAACCAGTGACGATGATCAAACGACCGGTAAAAGTAGAAAGCGCGACGGCGACTTCCGTCAAAACAGGGAGGCCGAGTGACATGGCCTTTTCAATGATTGGGTGCGTGTAAGCAATCCCAGGGTTCTTAACCAGCACGTCTGTGTCAGCGGCAAGTGCCTCCCCCTTATCATTGTCGATGAAGGCAACACCTTCTTGCTTCAAAGCCTTCACTTCATCGTCTTCTTCAATCGCATCACGGTTGGCAACCGTAACGTGTGCGCCTAATTCTAACAGTCGCTTCGTTGCGGCCTTTCCAGACTTCGCCCATCCAAGAACCAAGACCTTTTTATTCTTAAAATCCAAACCCGTCATGAACATTCCCCTTATTTTTGTCTATGTACGGTGTTCGTCAAGAAGACGACACACCTTAAATGTATCCTTGTTGGCCAGCAAATGGTCAACGGATACCTTCAATCAATTTATTTTTAAAAGAGCATTACCGTCAACACTGCCGTGATCAAACCAACTGCCCAGAAGGCAATGTCGATTTGCCATTCGCTCCAACCAAACTTTTCAAATGAGTGGTGGATTGGCGCCATTGGGAAGATACGCTTCTTCCAGAAGTGGTAAGAAATTGTCTGAATGATAACAGACAAGGTCTCAATGACGAAAATCAAGCCGACGAGCAAGAGTGAGGCGACGGCGTGGAGTTGAATGGATTCAACTGCCAGGCCAGCACCAAGTGCGAGTGAACCCGTGTCACCCATGAAAATTTTAGCCTTTGGCTTGTTGAAGCAAAGGAAACCAGCAAGGCTCCCAAGCAAGACAACGTTGAACACCACGATGGAGCTAACACCGGCACGAACGGCCATGATGGTGTAAGCACCGTATGCGATGATGGCCAAACCAGTGAGCAAGCCGTCCAGACCATCCGTCAAGTTCGTGGCGTTGGACCAACCAACAAACCAGAACCAGAGGAAGATGATGAAGAACCAGCCCAAGTGGAGGTAACCAAAGAATGGCAACTCAATCCCCATTGGAACATCCGTTGCGAAAAGTAAGCCCATTACAACGATGGCAGAAATCGTTTGGGCCAAAAGCTTTGGCTTAAAGGCGAAACCATCGTCAGCGTGTCGTATCATCTTCAAAATATCATCGATGGCACCGATAACACCGTATGAACCAAAACCAATAATCAAAGCTAAGGTTGCCATGAATTGGCGATTGCTCGTGTAAGTACTTGGCAAAAGGAAGACAACCAAAATGGTAACCAATCCGAAGACCGCACCACCGATGGACGGCGTTCCTGCCTTTTGCTGGTGATCCGGTCCGAGAACACGGATTACGGCTTGTTCCTTACTTTGCTTCAGCTTCTTGATAACGGTCGGCATGATGACAGCCGTCAAAACCATTCCAAGTAAAAATTCTAATAACAGCATGCTTTATTCCTTCTCTTTAAACGTGACCGAAAGCTTCTTGTGGCCGATAATCTGAGAACCACCCTTTGCGGATTGCTTCTCGGCGTAACCGGAACCAGATAATTCTATTTTAACACCCGTGAGGTTACCCCATCCGAGCACTTCGTTCTTTGTCCAGCCGGTAAAGTCGGGCACCTTCACGGTGCCTTTAGCAGTAAGCAAAACTAACTGCCCCTTAACAACCGTTTGGCCACCCTTCAAAGACTGCGCGGAGACTTTACCAGAAGAACCAATGGTCGAAACGCGCATTCCGGCGTCCGTCATGGCCTTCTCAGCCTCGGCGATGGACTGACCACGAACGTCAGGAATTTGGACCGTCTTCGTCTGGGACTTAACCGGTGCATCCTGATCGTTCAAAGCTTGCAACATCACTGGACGGAAAACCTTGTTCAAAGAAATCTGAATGTTGGCGTCCGGCCACTTCTTTGGCTGACGAACCGCAATATACATGATGTAGCGTGGGTTGTCACCCGGAACCATGGCCATCACGGAGTGAATGGCGTTGTTCAACCCCTCAAGGTACTTCCCCTTTTCGGCAATCTGAGCCGTTCCGGTCTTGGCCGCCACCTGATAACCAACATCTTCCATAGAGTATGGCTTGGCAGTACCGTCGTCTGCGTTAACAACCCCTTCCATGCTCTTCAGCACTTCGTTGGCCGTTGATTCAGAAATAGGCTTGCCAACCTTTTCGGTCTTCGTCTTTGAAATCGTCTTACCAGTCGTTGGGTCCGAAACCTTTGAAACGACGTAAGGCTTAACCATCTGACCCTTGTTGGCAAAGGCTGAATAACCTTGCAACAACTGAGCCGGCGTGACACGAATGGCCTGACCATAAGAGGTGTTCGCCTGATCAATTGGCTGATCAAATGACATCGAACCGGATTGCTCGTTTGGCAATTCGATTCCCGTCTTCTTCAAGAAGTGGAACTTCTCAAGGTAGGACTTCCAAGTTTTCGCACCAAGGGCTTGTTCCGTTTTCGCAAAACCAACGTTAGAGGAACGTTCAAAGGCCTGGCGATAAGTCAAAACACCTTCGTTTTGACCAAAGGAATCAACAACCTTTTGGCCGTTGATGTCGAGTGTACCGGACTTGTAAGTATCATCCGGATGCCACTTCTTTTCCTGGATGGCGGAAGCCAAGGTAAAGGTCTTCATGGTAGAACCTGGTTCGAAGGCCGCTTGGTTTAGCTGGTTTTCCCAGGCGTCAGACAAGCCGTCCTGCGTGTTCGGATCGAAGTTTGGTCGCTGGGTGGCAGCGACAATCTTTCCGGTCTTGGCATCCATGACGTAAGCTGCCGCGGACTTCGCTTCCGTACCGGCGAACAACACGTCCATCCGGTTTTCAAGCGTGGCCTGCAATTTATCGTCAATCGTGAGCGTAATGTTTGCCCCGTTTTTAACTTGGTTCTTCTTAGCATCTTCAACTTCAGAACCAAGGCTGGTGGTCAAACCATCCTTACCACGAAGGGCTGTGTTCTTGAAGGATTCCACACCAAGCACACCGTTCAAGGTCTTTTGACCAACGTTGTTTGCAACGGAGTTCGTCAAACCAATCAAGTGGGAAGCCATGCGATTATTTGGATAATAACGGGCAGGCTGTGCGGTGAACTTAATTCCCGGAAGTTTCAAATCCTTGATTTTGTTGTACTGGTCAACGGAAAGGTTCTTAGCCTTTGTCCCTAATTCAACCTGCAAGCGGTCGGAAGATAGTTGCTTATAGAGGTCATCTTGGTTGGCATCCAAAATTGGTGCCAACTGTTCTGCCGTTTTCTTCGGATCGGTAACGTAGTCAGGTTGTCCCTTAACCTTCTGCTTCTTGTCCAAAACAGCGTACATGTCATAAACCGTTGAGTTATCGGCTAAGACTTCGCCGTTTGACGAAAGAATTTGCCCACGGGTCGCGGGCACGGTCGACTTTTGCATAAAAGTCAGCCGCGTGGCGGCTGATAAGTTGTGGGAATTGACTGACTTTACCCCGGCAATTTGAAAAAGACGACCACCCATAACCATGATAATGACCGTAGCAAAGAGGCCTAATAGGAGACCAAACTTTTTCGCATTACCAGTGATTTTCTTACTGAGTTGTCGTCTTTTACTTTGTTTCATTTTATTGATTTACGTTGCGAACGTTCGTCGTACTTTGTTCCATGTTGGACGACTTCGCAACTTTTTCCAAGTTGTCTTTGTTAATCTTTGCCTGAATATCACCACGGTAGGAATCGTTTTCTTCCTTTACCTTATTAATCTTTTGGCTGACTGCTTGGTTTCTTGCATCGACTCGCTGCATGGAAACCGTTGTCCAAACAGTGGCGACCATCATAAAGAGAACCGTGACCGCCATCACCACGACCAGGGATCGTTCTTTTTTAGTCCAAACCGCCGGCTCGTAACGTCTTCTTACTTTTGCTTTTGGCTTAGCACTCTGCTTCGGTAATGCCGTTGCAGGATTCTGGTAGCGGTATGCGTTTTGTGCCATGGTTCTCTCCTTTACTTAATTTCTTAATGCATTGGGTTGCCCGTCAACTATTCGGGGCGGTGGTACTTGATTTGAAAACGTCGAATTTATGAGAGACGGATTCGTTCAATCCCACGCAGTTGCGCGGAGGCTGAGCGATGGTTTTCTTCTTGCTCCTTTTCGGAAGGCTTGATGGCCTTACGAGTTAAGAGCTTATAGTCGGGTGCCATTTCATCGGGCATGACCGGCAAGCCACGAGGCAATTCCGGTTCAGCCGTCTTTTCCTTGAACATCTGCTTGATTAAGCGATCTTCTTGGGACTGGAAGGAAATGGCCGAGATACGGCCACCGACATCTAAAAGTTCCAAAGCTTGACCAAGTGAATCTTCCAAAGCGCCGAGCTCGTCGTTAACGGCGACGCGCAGCGCCTGAAAAGAACGCTTCGCCGGGTGACCACCATGCCGACGTGCAGGAGCCGGAATGGCTTCCTTAATCACTTCGACAAGGTCAAAGGTCGTTTCGATCGGTGCCTTTTCACGGTGTTGCTCAATCTTTCGAGCAATTGCCTTACCGAAACGGTCTTCTCCGTAGCGGGTTAAGACCCGCACCAGGTCACCGAAAGGCCAATCGTTTACGATGGTCTTTGCCGTTAATTCCTGACGCTGATCCATTCGCATGTCCAACGGGGCGTCGTGGTTATATGAAAAGCCACGGTCCCCTTGGTCAAATTGAACGGATGACACGCCAAGGTCGTACAAGACACCGTCGACGTGATCAACGCCACGCTCGGCCAAGCTCTCCTTCAACGTTCGGAAGTTGTTGAAGATTAAGACGAGCTTACCGGCGGCGATTTCATCTTTGTACTGTTCCTTATTAAAGGAAATGGCCGTTTCGTCCTGGTCGAAAGAGTAAAGTGTTCCGGTGGTCAAACGTGACAAAATCACGCCCGTGTGTCCGCCGCCACCAAGTGTGGCGTCAACATAGATTCCGTCTTCTTTTACATTAAGTAAGTCAACGGCTTCTTTTTGGAGGACGGTCACGTGTTCAAATGTCATATTGATTCCTCCTTTCACTTTTCTCAATCAACCAGCCATCACAGGGACTTTAAAAGTCAAAGTCGACCAAGCCCTCAGCGATGTCGTCAAAGTTCTCCGCAGTTTCTTCGGTGTAAGCCTTCCAGTTGTCAGCTGACCAGATTTCAAAGGAATCACCGACACCTGTGACGACAACTTCCTTCTCCAACTGCGCGTGATCCTTCAAATTAGAAGCAATAATCACACGACCTTGCTTATCGAACTCAGCCTGCATGGAGCCGGCCATTACGAAACGCTTAAAAGCCCGGGCGTCTTTTTTCCCGATTGGCAAATTATTTAAGTGCTCTTCGAGCTTATTCCAAACGTCGATTGGCATCGCACGCAAGGAATGTTCCATCCACTTCGCAATCACAAAAGTTTCCCCTAATTGATTACGAAATTTAGCAGGAATCGTGAGCCGGCCCTTCGGGTCGAGGTTGTGTGATGACTCTCCCATGAACATAATGGCCCACTCCTCCTTTCCTGTGGATTACTTACTAATAATTTACCACAATCCCCCACTTTCCACCACTTTTTCTCCACATTTCTTTAAAATTTGTTAAAGAAAAAGGGCTAAATGCTGATATAACAGCATTTAGCCCTGGTGGGGATTTTTTCCAATTTTTACCTATTTTGCGAAGAAAATGGCCATTAGGATGGTTAGAATGGCAAATCCACTCGCTACCATCCCACTTATCTGCCAAAAACGGTGGATAAAGTCCGTTATTTTTAAGTCGTTTTTATCCAAAGTAAGGAAGGACCATACGCCACCCCAAATCAGTAAAATAACAATCAGCAAGAGTACGTCGGAGCGATAGAAGGCAGCTCCTTCGATTTCGTTCAAGAAGAACCACGTTGGCAAAGTGGCTAAATCCATGAACGTCACTGCTGGAAAGGCGCGGTACAAGAAACGCCAAATCATAATAAATAAGAGTACGGCAAGCCAAATCGCTGCCCAAAAATACCAAACCATGTTTGTCACCTCGTAATTACTCTACCAAGACCGCCTTGAAATTTCAATTTGGAATCGCCTGTGTTAAAATAGCTCTAGCACAACCAGGAGAAGCGATGATGAAAAAGAAGCAAATTGAAAAAGCACAACAAAGTGCACAAGAAAAAACAGACGTTGACCAATTATTGGAAGACGAAGTGAACCGTCAATTGGACAAAAAGCCAATGCCTAAGTTCGAAAAGAAAAAGAAGACGAAGTACCAAAAGTGGACACTTGGTATGTCCATCTTCATGGTGATCGTCATGGCTGGTTCTGTTATCTACGCTGCTATCTCAGCAATCGCCTAACAATTCAAACACTAAGTCAGAGGCAAGTTCGCTTCTGACTTTTATTTTGGTAAAAAAACAAACAAAAAAGACGATCCAACCGGCTCGTCTTTTTCTTTAACTTTTATTCAACTGAAAGCAAGAATGGGTAGAGGTCTTGTCCACCTTGGTGAACTTCCACTTCGAGGTCTTCGTCGATGGCTTCAACAGCCTCTTCCAAAGCCTTTTCATCCTTTTGCTTAGCGTCCTTACCAGAGATGATCGTCACGATTTCTGAATCGTCATCGCACATCATCTTCAACAAGGCTTCAGCAGTTTCAATCAACTGCTTGCCGACAGCGACGATTTCGCCATCCTTCATACCAAGCCAGTCACCCTTCTTGATGTCATGACCCTTCAACGTCGTTTCACGAACGGCTTGGGTAACGGCACCAGAAACAACGGATGCCAATTCTTCGGTCATGGCTTCGTTGTTATCTTCCAATGAAGCTTCAGGATTGTAACCGAGCATGGCCGTCAATCCTTGCTGGATTGAACGAGACTTAACAACCGTTACAGGAACTTCAGAAACTTCCTTTGCTTGGTCAGCAGCCAAGAAGATGTTGGAGTTATTAGGCAAGATAATCGCCTTCTTCGCACCGGATTCCTTAATGGCATCGACGAAGTCTTTCGTTGAAGGGTTCATCGTTTGGCCACCAGTGATCACCTTGTAGACACCAAGTGATTCGAAGAGTTCGGCAATTCCGTCACCAGAAGCAACGGCGAAGACAGCAACTTCAGGCACTTCTTTTTGAGCTGCGCCCAAAACTTCAGCCTTCTTTTCTTCTTCCTGCTTATCGATCACGGCTTGTTGTTGGTCACGCATGTTGTCGACCTTCACCTTGCGCAATGAACCAAATTCCGTTCCCCAGTGAATGATTGCACCTGGGTCTTCCGTGTGGACGTGGACCTTAACAACGTCTTCGTCGTTAATGACCAAGAGTGAGTCACCTCGTTCTGCGATGTAGTCGTAGAACTTTTGGTAATCAAACTTTTCGTCCCAGGTTGTACCCGTTGCGAGGTCAACCATGATTTCAGTACAGTAACCGTACTTAATGTCTTCTGGATTCAAGGAATCATCGGCTTGGGCGCCGGCGTGCAGCTTTGAAACCATTTGGTCCAATTCCGCGTTGTCAGGTGCTTGCAAGTCGTCTTCGTTGTAAGTTCCAGAAACCACGTCAGAGAAGGCGGACAAAACCATAACCAATCCCTGTCCACCAGAATCGACCACGCCGACTTCCTTCAAGACAGGCAACATGTCAGGCGTCTTATCCAAAGCCACTTGGGAAGCCTTCTTCACGTTTTCCAACATGGTTTGCATGTCATCGCCAGCAGATGCTGAGCGATCCGCTTCGGCAGCGGCTTCGCGAATAACCGTCAGAATCGTTCCTTCGGTTGGCTTCATCACGGACTTGTAGGCAACCTTTGCGGCTTCCATCAAGGCGTCGGCCATGTCGCGAACAGACAATTCAGCCTTTTCGGCCATTGAGTTGGACATTCCACGGAAAATCTGAGACAAGATAACCCCAGAGTTACCGCGGGCTCCCATCAAAAGTCCCTTAGACGTTGCCTTTGACAACAATCCAACGCTTTCTTCTTGGGATTCACGTTCGTATTCAGCACCGGAAGCCATGGTCAAAGCCATGTTTGTTCCAGTATCCCCATCAGGAACAGGGAAAACGTTCAATTTGTTAATATTTTCTGCGTTGGCAGTCAACTTGGCTGCACCAGCGTTCACCATCTTGCCGTATAAAAGCGGCGTGATTGTAGAGTTATTTTCTGCAGTCATTTTTAATCCTCGGTTGCAATGCCTTGAACAATGACGTTCACTTCAGGGACAGAAAGGCCCAGGTAAGCATTCAAGTAGTATTTAACACGACTTTGAACAGAAGCTGAAATATCAGCTAACTTCATGCCGTGTTGAACGACGATGTAAACATCGATTGAGAGTCCAGCAGCTTGTTCGAAAACAACGACACCACGGCCGTAGTTTTCACGGTTCAAGACCTGGGCTACCCCATCTTTCAGGAGTGAGCGAGAAGCCATTCCAACCACTCCAGGGTTGGCGATGGTCGCCCCACCAACAACGGAAGCAATGACATCGTTTTCAACCGTGACATCACCGTTTTTTGTTCGAATCTTAATTGCCATTCTATTGCTTGTGAAGCTATAAAAAACGCTCCACTTTCCTTTCTAAATACTTATCTCTATTTTACCACGGCTCTAAAAAAGTCCCAAGTTCGAGAAGTTTTTTTCAAAGTCCATGAAAAATAAAAAAACCACCCAGTGGAGTGGTTTTTAAACGCGTTCGATTGAGCCGTTCTTCAATCCAGCCTTCAATGAACGTGCCGTTAAGTAAACTTTCTTAGGTGCGGAACCGTTAATCTTAACCGTTACCTTTTGCAAGTTTGGCTTCCAGCTACGACGACTTGAGTTCAAGGCGTGGGAACGTTGGTTACCAAAGCGGGTGCGTGCACCATTAATTGCATCTTTTGCCATGTCTGACCCTCCTATCCGAGCCGCAACACGTGCCTGCTCTTCTTATCAACAATACAGTATTTTACCAGAGGGTTTTAACTTTGGCAAGATATTAGGCGTATTTCTGCAAAATTTCGCTAAGTTGTTCTTTATTGTGGAAGCCAGTCAAACGCTCAACGGCTTGACCATCTTTCATCACAATCAAAGTTGGGATCGCGCGGATTCCAAAATCAGCAGGAATTTGCTTGTTTTCTTCGACGTCAACTTTGTAGAAGTCAATGCCGGAAAAGGCGGCATCGTCAGACAAAGCTTCTAGAACAGGGGTTTGCATCTTGCAAGGACCACACCATTCAGCCCAGAAATCGGTGATTGAAACACCGCTCTTTGTCTTTTCCTCGAAGTTTGCATCTTGTAGTGCTGTTAATGCCATACAATCCTCCTATCCATTACTCTGCGTGACGAGTACGATACCACAGTCAAAATCAGTGTGTACCAATTCGCCAACAAATTCATTCGACGAATACATTTTACCGCTGTTTACACTTAGTGTCAAAGGATAGAGCGCGTCAATAATCTTAAAATTATCAACTATACCTAATGGCATAAAGCCAAGGTATTTGTATCCTGGTTGCTTGTTCACAACCTGATGCTCAACATCCAAGTAGGTAATCGTGTTCTGGTTGTCGACAATCGACAAGTGTCCAGCCAAATGTTTGAACTCATCTTGGGTTGGGATGGTCAAGTTGGACAACTCGTGATCCAAGCGGCCACCGGTCGCTCCATAAAGCACAATGTCTGTCGCCCCGTGTTTGAAAGCAGCGAGCAGTGCAATCTGTGTATCCGTGTAATCTTTTTTTGGTGGGTAAACCTTTATCTGGTCATCCTTTAAGTAATCGTGCAGCTCAACATTCTCTCCTTCATCCAAGGAGTCGAAGTCCCCAACGGCCGCAACCATCGGCAAGCCCGCCTTTAACAAGTGGTAAGCACCACGATCAGCACCAATCCAGTCGCCGTTTTGTTCAAAGATATCGTCTGGCCATTTTTCTTTTGGTCCACCAGCTAAAACATTGATTCGCTTTCCCATCGTTTTAAACCTTTCGTATAAAAAAGGCCGAGCGAAACCGCTCGGCTCATCTTACTTAGTCAAATCTAAAAGCTTTTGTACCTTAGCGGCAGGATCCTTCTTGTCGTAGACATATGAACCCGCAACGAAAACGTTGGCACCGGCAGCAGCCGTCATTGGCGCCGTCTTGTCGTTAATTCCACCATCAACTTCGATGTCAAAATCCAATCCGTGTTCTTGCTTGTAGGCAGACAATTCCTTAATCTTTTCCGTCATTTCTGGCAAGAAGGCTTGGCCTCCAAAACCAGGGTTAACCGTCATAACCAAGACTTGGTCAACCATTGACAAAACAGGAACGATAGCAGAAACAGGCGTCCCTGGGTTGATGACAACCTCAGCCTTTACGCCGGCCTTCTTGATCATTTGCAAAACGCGGTGAATGTGTGGCGTTGCTTCCACGTGCACACCGATAAGGTCTGCACCGGCTTCCGCCAATTCTTTCACGTGCTTTTCTGGGTGAACGGCCATCAAGTGAACGTCCAAGAACAAGTCCGTCATTGGACGAAGTTGCTTAACCCAAGCTGGTCCATAAGCCATTGATGGGACAAATGATCCGTCCATCAAATCAATGTGCAAGTACTTGGCACCTGCTGCTTCAACTAACTTGACGTCGTCACCTAACTTGGTCACGTCTGCACTCAAAATGGATGGGGCAATAATTCCTGCCATGTGATTCCTCTTTCTACTACTGCAAGGGTGTGGGACTAGTTCAAGCGATCCTGTCGCCACTTGGTCGAGTTCTTTTGATAAACCGGCCGTTTTCCCTTAATGATCTGATAAAACAGTTCGTAACTATTATAGCGCTCACGACTAATGCTGCCAAGCTCCACGGCCTCTTTGACCGCACAACCCGGTTCGTTGATGTGCGAGCACGAACGGAAGCGACAATTTGGTGCCACTTCGCGAATTTCTGGGAAGTAATCGCCGAGTTCTTCGACGGGAAAGTCAAAAACTTCATAGGATGAAAAACCAGGCGTATCCGCAATCAACGTCTCGTATTCTGGGACACGAATCAATGATACTTGGCGTGTCGTGTGCTTTCCACGAGACAACGCCTGGGACACCTCGCCAACCGCTAGTTTCAATTCAGGGGCAAGCTGGTTCAAGAGCGTTGATTTCCCGGCCCCGGTCTGTCCCATGGCGACAACAACCTGATCCTTCAAAACGGGTGTGAAGGACGCTTTCAGGTCATCGGTTGAGAAAATGACCGTGTAGCCAATCTTTTGATAGAGGGAAACTTGCTCTTTGAAAGCCGCTTGCTTGTCGTCATCGACTAAGTCCAGCTTTGAAAAGTAAAGGACAGGACGAACGTCAGCGGCTTCCAAGGCAACCAGTTGCCGGTCCAAAAGATTCTGGGAAAAAGCTGGTTCAATCACAGACGTGACAACAATGGCGAGGTCGACGTTTGCGATTGGCGGACGCACAAGGTCGTTCTTGCGGTCGTGGAGCTTCCAAATAAGTCCTTCCCCGTTCTCGGACTCGAAATCGGCCCAATCGCCCACGAGGGGCTTCTGCTTGCTCTTACGGAACTGACCACGTGCACGCGTCCGCTCGATGCTGCCGTCTGGCAGTTCTAAATCATAATATCCGGCCAATGACCTTATAATCCGTCCTGTTTTCATGCCTATATTATAGCATGATAACCATTCATCCAACCTTAGAAAAAACAAAAAATCCAGTAACGGTAAGCCGTTCCTGGACAATTTCAATCATTATATACAACATCGCAAAAAGCCATTCAAATTGAGAATATCAGCTATTAAAAGCACCCAGCAGCAGTTATAATTTAGCTGGCGTTGAAGCAAAACGCGGTGCCCGCCTTTCAAAGAAAAGGAGGTTTTTTATGGTAAAACATATCAGGAAAATCTTCAAAGAAAGGAGGGCGTCTTTCAGCAATGAAGGACAAGTTTTTTTCGAGTATGCTTTAATAGCGATTGATGTGTTCTTACATCTCTTTGAGTTTGTTCAAGGGCAACTCGATCGCTATAAAGACAAAAAGAAAAAGAACCGCGATTAGCTTTCCGCAGCTGGTGGTTCTTCAAGTTTCATATGAACTAAAGGCAGGTACCGCGTTAGCGGCAACGCCCAAGGGGTTAGTTACAGCTAACCCCTTTTTCTATTTCATTATAATTCATTTCCTCGAAAAAGAAAATTCCAACTCAGAATATTCGAGCAAAAGAAAAAGAACCGCGAATAGCTTACCCGCTTGCGGTTCTTTGTAACTCAAAGTAACTGGGCGGACACCGCGTTAGCGGCAGCGCCTGAGGAGCTAGTTGGAGCTAGCTCCTTTTTCTATTTCATTATAATTCATTTCCTCGAAAACGAAAATTCCAACTCAGAATATTCGAGCAAAAGAAAAAGAACCGCGATTAGCTTTCCCGAGCTGCGGTTCTTAGTGTCTTATAAGAACTAAAGGCGGACACCGCGTTAGCGGTCCACCAAAATCAGTATAATCCCTTCTCTCCCAAAGGCAAGCACTTATTCCTCATCGGAAAATTCTCATCGACGATAAAAGACAAATGCCAATCCTGCAGCCGTCATTGCCACCACAGTGGCCAACATGGCAAAATTAAACGCAGCTCGCTTACCCGTTTCCGGTTGACGGTGCCCAACAGCAAGCATCTCCTGAGCAGCTTGAGTAACAATCTCTTCGTCTGCTACCTCCAGGCTAGCAACCGGTGCGTCACCCGTCTCATCCGATGCCAATTCGCGCACATCAACGACCTTTTTAGGCGCATTCACCAATTGGAACTCATCACTTCGATCAGCCATCGACAGAAGCGCATCCTTTGCCGGCACGTAAACTCGTTTGTACCCATCAAGCTTATAGCTATCAGCATACCAACCTGCGCCCTCAACCTTCCAAGCCGTGAAGTCCGACAGCTTGCCCGTCACTTCATCCTTCGTCGCCGTTCGCGCAATCGTGGCTGTCTGTGTTATCGTTTCCTTCACGTTCTTGCCGTCCATCAAACGAATCGTACGAACAGCCTTGCGCTCCAAATCAAGTTTCTGACCATCAGGGACCATCTTTGCGGTGACGCCCTTGGTCATGTGGTGCTTGTAATACTTATTAATCGCAACTTTGTAGTGCCAATCGGTCAAATTTTCCGGCATACGTTTGTCCATTTTGTCCGATTTCTTTTCATCGAAATCATACATTTTAGGATTTGGTTCCTTCAAATCGTTTTCCCACTTTGTAGACACTCGGTGCCAATCTGCCTTGCTATCCGTTCCATCGTTGTGTAAGTGAATGTACTGAGACTGTAAGGGCTGAATTGACGGATAGTTAATGTCGTCTTCATCGATGAAAGCGATGGTTCGCACCTTGTATTTATCAGTGTCTGTCGATTCCGGAACACCATCGTCTGCTTGAACGAGATGAATGCTGGTAAAGTCAAACCCGGTCGTGGCTGATAGCGTAGTGGCTCCACCGAATGATAAAGAAGCAAGACCTGCCGCTAACAAAAGTTTATGGTTCTTAACGTGAATATGAGGCATGTTGTCTCTTATCCTTTCTATGCGTACAAAACGCAACTTTTTATTCTCTTCCAGTATAGCTCTAAAAAATTTCAAAGCTGTAACTTTAAAATAGCAAAAAGCTCTTCAAAAACTCATCTCGATTTGGAATAAAAAAACAGCCCGAGCAAAATGCTCGAGCTGCTTTTCTTTATCGAGGATTACTGTGATTTTTTAGAGATTACATAAACCAATCTTTAAAGAAACCAGTAACCTTGTGCCAAATATGTTGCGTTGTTTGAACAACAGTATCAGTTGCCTCTGATACAGCATCAGCTACTGTATGAGCGACATCACCAATCGTACGACCAGCATCGACAAAGAAACCTCCTGCGACTTTACCAGTATTTGCCAAAACTTGGCCAATACTTTTACCAGCATCACTGATTGAATGACCAACTTTATGGAAGAATCCATTAGACGCTTCGTCATTCTGCTTTTCTTGAGAACGCTTTACGCGTGAAAGCTTAGGTTGATTAGTTGCCTTCTTTGATAATTCAGAACTCTTCTTGCTCTGCGCATCTACCTTCTCAGGAATAGTATTTGAAGCATCATTTGAAGAAATAATCTTATCGTCAACATTCAATTCACTATTATTTGCATCACGTGCACCATCCAATGGGTAAGAAACATTATGCGGAGCGGTGTCGTTGTTTGCACTAGGATGTGCAGGCTTATCCGGTTGATCTGGGTTTACTGGCTTATCAGGTTTTACCGGTTGATCTGGGTTCACTGGCTTGTCAGGATTTACCGGTTGATCCGGGTTCACTGGCTTATCGGGATTTACCGGTTGATCCGGGTTGACTGGATTATCCGGAAGCGGAGCATCCCCCGCAATCAGAATTCCATCCTTATCAAACTTATAATCCTTACCCTTAATCGTTTGATTTCCAATCAAGCGCTTTCCTTGATCAGCATCATAGTACGACCAGCGGCCTTGATCATCTTGAGCCCAATCCCCTTTAACTTGAATACCTTGCTTATCAAAGAATCGATATGAACCGTCTATTTTAGTCGCTCCATAGGCCTTGTAACCCGTTTCTCGGGCATAATAAGACCATGTTCCGTTTGATTCTGCAACATACTCACCTAAAGCTAAATGACCGTCTTCTCTAAAGAAGAACTCATGCCCATCCACACTATGTTTTCCTGTCCAGTATGAATTGCTTTTAGAATCAAAATAGAAACGTTGTGCCTTTTCGTCTAACACCCATCCGTTGTGAGTTTGTTGTGAGCGGACATCATCAAGGCTTCCATTTTCTCCATCAAAGTAGTATTCCTGACCAGATATGCGAACAGATACACCCTTACGCTGAATACCATTTTCTAAATCAAAATAGTAAACTTGACCATCAATCTGAACTAACCCTTTGACAGTTACGCCCTGAGCATCGACATAAGAGACTGATTCATGATTAGTCTTTTCTTGATTGATGACAAAATGACCTCCTGAGACGTTTTTAATCAAGCGTCCAACTCCAGAATTCTTATCGAAGCAATAATAATTCCCATCAATCTTTTGAATTTGCCCCTTCGTCTGGTAACCGCTCACATCATCAAAGTAACGAATATGACCATCTTTATCGCGGAACAGACCAGTATTTGAACTTCCATTATTTTCAAACTTAAATCGGCTGCCATCACCGTATGCTTTGTATTGGCTCGACTCTGGTAAGAACGGAATCTTTTCTAATCCATCCTTACTTGGATGAACCGTTGGATGATCAACGTCACTAATCAAACCAACGAATTTACCATCATCCCCGAACAAATAGAAAATTTTATCAATTTCTACTACACCCTTTACACCATTTCCTGATCCGGATGCGAAATAGTAACGATTACCATTAAAGGATTTCCATACTCCTTTTGCCTGAGCTCCTGTTTCCATATCAAAGAACTGAATATTCTTATCAATAACATACAATCCCTTAGCAAGTTCATTGGTTGCCTTCAGAATAAAGTATTGATTTCCATCTTCCTTTGAAAAGAACGTTCCGTCCCCATCTTTACCAGAAATAGTTCTCGAAACAATTTTTGAGACGCCCTGAAGCCCACTATAGCGAAGTTGACCTTGATGGTCTACCCAAGAGTGATTTCGAAGTTCCACACCGTTTTTCAAAAAGAAATAGACTTCTCCGTCAACTTCTTTTTCTCCCGTTACCATATAACCGTCATCATCAAAGTAGAACCAATTCCCCTTCCACAAAACGAAAGAGTGCTTAGCTTTATACCCACTCAAAGAATAATATGATATATGACCAGAGTCCGATGTAAATCCAGTATTACTCTCTTGGTTAATCAAGTTCTTAGGTAAGAATGATTCGTCAGA
This sequence comes from Fructobacillus broussonetiae, assembly GCF_018437275.1. Taxonomy (GTDB): domain Bacteria; phylum Bacillota; class Bacilli; order Lactobacillales; family Lactobacillaceae; genus Fructobacillus; species Fructobacillus broussonetiae. Next base: position 96,352 of record NZ_JAAMFK010000002.1, on the reverse strand, counting down.
ATTCACAGTGAAATATTTATTCATGGCCCAATCTTTTAGAACGTTATAAGCACCTTTTCCACTTATATTAACTCCATTTAGATACTTGGCTGATCATTGCTTAATTTTTTCACTAGCATCAATTGGTTTTCCAGTTGAAATTTGATTAATTTCAAACAATTCAGGATATTTCACCTTTAACTCATCAAGAAACGCACCACCAAACTTAGCTTGGTAATCTTTTCCACTCCCCATAGTACGAAGAATATATAGCAAAGCTTTAATTTCAGAGTCCTGCTTTTGTTTACCAAGGCTATCTGTCCGGATTACCGTGACCAATTCTTCCAAAGGAAGATCGTAAAGTTGGTCAGGAACAAAATCAGCTATAGCCTGAATTCCTTGCTGATGAACCGCCCTAATTGCTTCTCTTAACTGCTCATCTGTTCCATATTTTGTTGGATTAGGAGTTCCATCTGCAGAATTAAAACCTAAATCGTAACGATCGTTAAATGAGTATCCATTTTGGATAATCGAATCCAAAAATGATCCTTCTGTCGTTGATCGATACTGCGGAGCAAATTGGAAAGAAGTAATTCCCCAACTTCTGAACAGATCTGCATTTTCCTTAATTTTCACATTCGCAAATTCTGAAGCATTCGTTGGCATTGCTTGAAAGTTTGAAAAACCTTCATAAATCAATTGTGAATCAAGAGCCGCGTTTGAATGAAAAGTCTTACCATCACTAGATTTTTCTTCTGAACTCTGTGTTCGTGAGTCTTGATTTTCATTAGCGCCCACCGGAACCCAAACAGCCAAATATCCAGAAACTTGAGGATCAGATACACCAAAGACAATGTCCCCATCAAAAATAAGATCACCGTTATCATCAGTCATCATGACAGGTGCTCCGTCATCCGTAGAATAGATCTTTAACCCATTCTTCGTAGAAAGCAATGCAGCACGGAATTTTTGATTACGATGCGCTGCTCCCATATGCAACACAACTTTCTCACCATTACCTAACTTGAAATTAGGGTTGTTACTGATAAATCAATCCCAAACCATCAGTATGAATTTGATCATCTGTATCATTAACATTCATCAACCCTTTACCGAAACGAACACTAGTCATTAAATCAGCTTCATGGCTTTTGGTATTATCACTATTTTCTGTACCAATCGATAATGTTTGTCCACCAGCCACATACTTAACACGGTCTTTCAACAGTTGAGAAATGGCATCAAAATAAGGCGTTTTTTTGCTCATATACTGGCCATCGTCAGTATACAAATCCCCATAATAGACACGCGGCACGGTATCTTTATTAGTGAGTAGCATTGCGTAAGCTGCTGGAATGTTATAAAGAGTATATTTTTTATTAGTCGATGCTAAATCCTTATTATAGATTTCAAAAGCTTGCCTGATTTGTTCCATAGTTGGCTTCAAACCGTCAGCATTTGGATACATTTCAACAATAATTTTGGCAATAATTTCTTGCACTTGACTATCGTGAGCTCGTACAAATGAATAATTGGGTATGGCCTTGTTTTGAGTATTATCTTTCGAGCGATCAACATTGTACCACTCCAAAAATCGCTTTAAACTTGATCGGAACTTAGGGCTTTGTGACAAGAAATAAGTACTTTGAACCTGTTGTTTAAAGTCCATTGTGAGCTGGTCAGCTCCCTTATCAAAGACGTACTTAGCATCATCAAAACTCCAATCTTCTAAAATCGAAATATGCTGGTTAGCATTCTTATCATTCAAGTCCACCCCATAGGCTGATTTAAAGTAAGCTGCTGCAATTTGCAGTAAATCAGCATCGACATTATCAACAGCATCTACTCGAATTCCGTCAAAATCTGCATTCTTATCATTTGCTGTGATTTTTCCAAAATTGAGAAGATAATGCAACCAATTAAGTTGTTCTGCTTGCACCACAGGGTTGGAGTTATCAACGTCATTGGCTAACAAAAATTCAAATCCACCCAATTTATCATCGTGTTTTCCATCTTGATTCAACGGTGCACGATTCAGAAGTCGATAAAGTGAATTAGCATTTGGTGTCATTCCGCTGTTTTGAAAAGCAAGCGTACCACCTTGTAAGCTATCATTTGGATTTGGTTTCTCACTATCTATATTCCAGTTTGGTTGGCTCCCCCTAAACTCATTCATTAAAGCATGCAGCCAGTCCACAGATTTTTCAGAATCAATTTTACGTTCAATATTCACTTGAATGATTTTTGTCAATTCATTCAATCTTTCCTGGCTTAAATCACTTTTATTTAAATCAGTCTTGCTCAAAAGTCCATGTTCTGACATAAACTGAACATAGTTGGTCTCAGTTTGTTGATCCGGCCACCACACCATTAGAAGCGGACGACGGTCATTTTCATTAGTTGTTATCCAAGAATCGCCGTTCTTCAGGATTTCTTTAGGACGATACCATGAATCTGGTGTGATGAACCCGTGGAAGTTATCAATAGATTTGACATTAGTATCAAAAATTTGATTGTGAACAGTGAAGTCGGTATTAACCTTGGTTAATCCTTCTTCAAAAGCGCTATCATTGGCAACTGTAGCGTGTCCATCTTCCGCATCAAAGTAATACTGTTTGCCATCAATCGTCTTTGCTTCTGTTCCTCCCTTCAATACTTCCCCAGAATCCAAAAAGAAGTATTGTTTTCCCTTAATACTTTGCAGCCCACTGATAGTATTTCCGTTTTCATCAAAGTAAAAAATACTTGTATCAGAATTTTTTACAAAATCATTTTTAACAAGGTGTGATTTTTTATCAAAACCATACGCTTTACCGTTAATTACTTTGGTTCCAACAGCAGCATTTCCACTATTATTCTCAAAATAGTATTTTTCACCTTTGTCTGTGACCCATTCTCCCTTGACTTGAATTCCAGAATCCAAGTCAAAATACTGCAAATTTCCATCAATTTTACGTAAACCTTTAACAGGACTGTTCGTATCCTTAAGAATAAATTGTTGATTTCCATCTGGAAGGCTAACATAATCCCCATCAACACCACTAATCGTTTGATCTTCAATTTGAGGATTAGTTTTTGGTGAAGAGCCTTGATACTGTGCAGGCGCATGTGATTCAGCGCTTACATCCATGTTTTGGATAGCAGATGCGACTAAAATTCCAACGGTCGCTGCAACCCAAAACTTACCAACTTTATACATCTTCTTCCGCATTTTTTCTCTCCCTAAAAAAATCTGAAGTTTGCTACATTTAGCACATAACAATCACATTCTATCAGAAGATTAAATCAACATTAAAAAACGTAATAAATTGTTATTTTCTATTACAAATGTAATTACAGTGTAATTTTTCTCTAATTAGCCGCTTTTTTTATAAAAAACAAGTGTTTTTAATAAAATTACACCATTTTTATATTACATCCGTGACTATACTTTGTAATGATCAAATTTTAATTTATCTTTTTTGAGTAATTACAAAAAAGACGAGACATTTCTGTCTCGTCTTTTTGTGATAATTTTTTATGCCTGTTTCGTTGAGCTATCGGAAGAGCTTGCGTTTCCAGATGAAATCGTCAACTGCAAGGTCTGGTCAATACTGAACTTATCCGTTTGGGATGGTGACTGTGACAGGACCGTTCCGTATGGCTTAGCAGAATCCTTAACGTTGAAGGACAAGCTTACCTGGTTTTGGTTTGCCCAGTTAATGGCGTCCTGCTGTGACTTACCAGTCAAGTCTGGCAAGTTCACCGTCTTTGGTCCGTCTGATACCGTCAACGTCACTTCCTCTTCAGAAGGGTCAATTTCTGATCCAGCATCCTTGGACTGTTCAAGCACTTGGTCCTTTGGTGCGGCATTGTTTTCCTTCTTCTTCTTCACCGTAATGCCCAGCTTGTTTAGCTGACCTGCGGCTTCTGAGTAGGAAAGTCCGGTGTAATCTGACAATCGAACCGTTTCATTCCCGGAAGACAAGACCAACTTCACTGAAGAACCCTTCTTCACGACCTTGCCCGATCCGGGTTTGACTTTGACAACATCACCCTTCGACACCGTCTTAGACGTCGTCGTTGTCGTTGAGACGTCGAAGCCTGCGCTTTCGAGCTTATCCTTCGCCGATGACTCCGACATGTTCGTCACGTCCGGAATCTTCACGTAGTTGCTTGAGCCGTAACCGTAAGCACCGATTCCAGCAAGAATCAGGACCACGATAAAGCCAAAGACAAACCACTTCGTTTTTGTCTTATATTTTATGCCGTTTTCGTCCAGTACCTGACGAACGAACTTTGGCGTCCGGTCAACCTGTTCGGCGATTTCCTTGACGCTGTAGCCCTTCTTCCCGTATTCCACGATACGTGACTTCACGTCGTCCTTTGGCGTTTCCGGCGTTTCTTCCGGCTCGTCTTCGACGTATGGGTGGGTCGTCCAGTCCGGCGTCACCAACTTGGTCTCGTCAGAGGTTTCTGGCGCGAAACGGCCTTCTGAAGCACGGCGCTTTGACAAGGACGTCTTCAAGTCGTCTGCCATCGCTTCCGTTGAGAAGTAACGGTCCGTCGCATCCTTGGCCGTCGCACGCAAGATGACGTTTTCAAGGGGCTGTGGCACGTCCGGATCGAAGTCCTTCACGTATGGCATTGGCACTTCAGCGTGCTGGTAGGCCACGCGGTCGGCTGAGTCGCCCTGGTAAGGCACTTGAGCCGTGAGCAATTGATACAAAATCACACCGAGTGCGTAGATATCGGACTTCTCAGAAGCCACTTGACCGCGGGTCACTTCGGGTGCGAGGTAGTGGATGGAACCGATGACCGGTTCGTTGCCCATCGCCGTTCCAAACTTGTTTTGCGCAAGCGCGATACCGAAGTCGGTAATCTTCACCTGACCATCCTGGTTAATCAAGATGTTTTGCGGTTTCAAATCACGGTGAATGATACCGGCTTTGTGAGCGGCTGACACCGCGTCCAAGACCTGTTCCATGATGTCGACCACTTCCTGGTAAGGAATTGGGAAGTGTTCCTTAATGTAGGTCTTCAAGTCCGTTCCATCAACATATTCCATTACCAAGTAAGGCGTGCCGTTCTCTTCCCCGGCATCGTAGAGTTGCACGATGTGGTTGTTTGAGAGCGTCGTGGCCGCCTTTGCTTCCTTTTGGAAACGGTCCAAGGCCTCCGGTTGGTCCTTGATATCAAAGCGAATCATCTTCAACGTGACGTCGCGCTTCAAGTAGGTATCAAAGGCTTGGTACACCGTCGCCATGCCACCGCCACCGATTTGGCGGACGATTTCGTAGCGGCTATCAATCATTGTGCCTTTTTCCATCAGTCAAATCTCCCTTGCTGGTTTTCGTTATCTGCTTTTAGTGTTTCTTCTTTTTGAATCGCTTCTTCCGTTCCGACCCAGTCGATTCGGCTCTTCACCTTCTCTTCGTCCTGGGCGATCACCCGTTGCTTCGGATTTTGCAAGTCCGTCATGAGTAAAGCTGTGATGTTATCCGGCACCCGTCGTGCCAAGGCCGCTTTCGCCAGTACGGCGAGTCGGTCTGACAAATCCAAAATGGAACCAAGTTGCGGTTGGTTTCCAGGCCGGCTCACACCAGGCTGAATCAAGTCCACTTGTTCGTCAACCGAAAGCACCTTTGAAAGGCCATCGGACGTCAAGTAGAGCCAGTCGTCTTTATCCGGCACCAAGGTCGTCCACTCGAGGTTGACCGTTTTATTCACGCCCAGGTAACGGGTCAGCGAATTGGCTTCCGGTAACGATTCTTCGTAGACCTGGCCGGACTTACGCTCCAACTCGTTTCGAAGCGTGTGATCAAATGTCAGGAGACGGGCCTTCCCATCATGAAGCAGGTAGGCCCTTGAGTCCCCGGCGTTTGCCACCAGTAACTTACCGTTTAAGGAGACAGCCAAAACCAGTGTCGTCGCCATGTGGTCGATTTCTGGATTCTTTTGTCCCGCTAAGAGAATGGCTTGGTTCGCCAGGTCCGCTTGGTGAACGAGCCAGTCCTTTACGGTCTGCTCGTCGTGAAAGGCGACCTGTTCCCAAGCGTGACCAAGCGTTGACACCACAAGCTCGGAAGCTTTCTTTGAGCCAACCTGTGAGGCGACGCCGTCAGCCACCAAAACAAGCGGCTCGCCCGCTTTGTTATAAAAAGCGCCGACCGCGTCTTGGTTTTCTTCTCGTTTTGGTCCTTTGTCACTTTGGTAGGCAATTGCCATAACTGTTAGTCCTTTCTCCGAAAGGTGGCGATGTAAAAGCCATCAGTTTGATAATCATCCGGGTAAATCTTCAAGGCTAAGGATTTTCGATCATCCTTCAGCTTTTTCTTCGTTTCAGTCTTTTCCTGCACGAAGTCGGGGTTTTCCTTCAAGAAGGCTTCGACTACCCCGTCGTTTTCCTGATCAAGGATGGTACAAGTTGAGTAAACCAGCTTACCACCCTTGTTCAGTTTCCTGGCTGCAGCTGACAAAATATCGAGCTGCAACTTGGCCAAGTGTTGCACGTCTTCCAACGTCTTTTCGTAGCGAATTTCTGGCTTACGACGCAGGAGCCCGAGTCCTGAACAAGGGGCGTCGACCAGGATGCGGTCGAAGCCTTCTTCAAAGTGTTCGGGCACCTTCCGTGCGTCAAGCGCCATGGCGTTAACCTTGTCGGCCACACCCAGGCGGGCAACGTTTTGGGCAATCAACTTGACCTTGTGGTCGTGAATGTCCAGTGCCGTTACCTTGGCATCGTCTGCCAAGTACTGCGCGATTTGGCCGGTCTTACCACCTGGAGCAGCGGCAGCGTCCAAGACGGACTTCACGGAGTCATCGAGTTGCAAGGCCTCCACCGGCAACATGGCGGATTCGTCCTGGACGGTCAAAAGACCGTCCTTGTAGGCTTGTGAGGAAGCCACGTGGCCACCAGAGATGACGAGTGCATCCTGCGAGACGGAACCGTCCTTCACGCTGTAGCCTTCCTTTTCAAGTGACGTAGTCACTTGGGAACGGGTCGCTTTGGTTGTGTTGATGCGAGCACTTTGCTCGGGGGCATGGTTCAGGGAGGCCAAGATATTGGCCGTTTTTTCCTTACCAACCTGCGCCGTCAACTGTTCCACCAACCACTTTGGCAACGAGTATTCCGTCACCATTTTATCCACCGGGTTCTCAATCTTTGACACGTCCGGCAGTCCCTTACGGTCCATGTTGTGCAACAATGCCGTCACGAACTTCGCCGTTCCAGCGTGCCCCAGCACCTTCGCCACCTCAATCGTTTCATTGAACAGCGCGTGCTTTGGAATCCGGTCCAGCTTCTGCCACTGGAACAAGAACGTCAGGAGCAATTCCTTCACCCACGGATCCAACTTCTTCCCCTTAATAAAGGGTGCCAGCCAGAATTCCAATAGCAAACGGTACTGAATTGTTCCGTAAACCAATGTTGTGAGCAAGCCTTTATCGTTATCTTTTAGCGGATTTGCCTTGATAATTTGATTCAATTGCAAGTTTGAGTACGCACCGTCCTTGACCTTGGCAAGCGTCATCACCGCCAAAACCCGAGGATTGTCTGAATGCGTTTTTTTCTTAGCCATGGGCTTCTCCTAAGTCAATCCATGAATCGCCAGCCTGAAGGTGCTGTCCGGCCCCGTTCAAGAAGGCCGTCACGTCCATTGCGGCCTTACCTGCTGGTTGCAGCTTTTCCACGGCAATTTGCGTGCCGTCTGCGGCGGCCACGTGGAGGTGTTTCTTGTCCTTCAACGTGATGGTTCCGGGCTTGGCGTCCGTCTTTTCGTCGAGTGGGCTCACCTTCACGAACTTAATCGCCTGGCCGTTAGCGGTTGCGTGGGCCGGGTGCGTTGGGTAAAGACCACGAATGTGCCAATCCAACTGCTGAGCCGTTTCGGCGGCGAAGTTTAGTTGTTGTTGCTCACGGGAAATATTTGGTGAGAACGTCACTTCGTCTGGGTTTTGCGGCGTGGCCTTGGCCGTACCCGCAGCGATGGCTGGCAGGTTTTCGGTCACGAGCTTGACGGCTGCATCCCCCAACTTCATAAACATCGTACCGACGTTGTCGTCAGAAGTGATGGGCACTTCAACCGTGTCGATCACGTCACCAGCGTCCATCTTCTTCACCATGTACATCAACGAGATACCGGTCTTAGCATCCCCGTTCATGATGGCGTAGTGGACCGGCGCCCCTCCTCGGTACTTCGGAAGGAGTGAGGCGTGGGCGTTTACCGCACCGTACTTAGCGGATTGCAAAAGCTTTTCTGGCAAGAATTGACCGTAGGCGGCCGTGACCAGGAAGTCCGGTTCCATGTCGATCACTTGCTGCATTTCGTCGGAGCCAGAAATCTTTTCTGGTTGCAAAACGGGCAAGTTCAATTCAAGGGCAGCTTCCTTGACGGGGCTGGCCTTCAACTGGCGCTTGCGACCGAAGGGACGGTCGGGCTGAGTGACGACGGCTAGAACGTCAAAGCGGTCATCTGCGGCCAGTGCCTTAAGTGTTGGCACGGCGTATTGTGGGGTTCCCATAAAGACAATTGATTCGACCATGTGCTGATTCCTCACTTCTTCTAAAAACGGTATTTAATCTTATTATAACAAATTCTAAGCAAAAGCGCTTAGATTGGGCTTTGACGAGGCCGATTCTAGTTTGGCTGATGCTTATTAATTCAGCGTTAAAACTCATGGAAAAACGAAAAAGCCCACCTGCCGGTGCGCTTTTTCTTAACAAGATATTGAGGCCATTTTAGTCGTTAGCTGGCGGTGTTAAGCGCGCCAGGATGGCGCGCGTTTTCCCATAAAGATTACCTTGCACAGCCGCCCTCTTTTCTACATGAACGAGACCGGATTTCTTCTTACCTCCAAGTGCAAGTCCTTCTCCGCGTTCTGCGAGCGCTGCACCAAATCCGTCAGCACCGCATCCGCCTCGTCCTCTTTTTTCATCTTCAACAGCATCTGGAAGTAGTACCTTCCCTTCAGCTTCGCAATCGCCTTCGGCGACGGTCCCAGCACCAGCACGTCCTCCGGCAGCTGCTTTTTCAACCAGGCCGCAATCTTTGCCGTCTGCAACGCCACCTTATTCTCATCCGGGTGCGAACACTGAATCTGGATTGCGTAGTAGTACGGTGGGAACTCCGCCGCGTGACGAATACTCATCTCCTGCCGGTAGAATCCCTCGTAATCATGGTGCTTTGCAAACGTCAGCGCGTAGTGATCCGGGTTGAAGGTCTGAATAACCACCTCTCCCTGTGTTTTCGCACGTCCGGCTCTTCCCGCCACCTGCGTCAGCAACTGGAAGGTCTTCTCCGACGCCCGGAAGTCCGGCAGTCCCAGACCCGTATCAGCGTTCAGCACGCCAACCAAGGTCACGTCCGGGAAGTCCAATCCCTTGGCAACCATCTGCGTTCCCAACAAGATTTGCGCTTCCTTCTTACCAAAGCGGTCCAAGGCCTTCGCCATGGCCCCCTTCTTCCGCGTCGTATCCTGATCCAAGCGAATCACCGGATATTCCGGCAGCAGCTTCGAAAGCTCCTCTTCCACCTTCTCCGTTCCCGTTCCGTAATAACGGATTCGGTTTCCACCGCAGGCCGGGCAAATCTGCGGAATCGCCGTCTGGTAGTCACAGTAGTGACACTTCAACGTTCGCGTATCCATGTGCAGCGTCATCGCGAGGTTACAGTTCGGATCACGTGGCACATAACCACAATCACGACACATCACAAAGGATGAGAAGCCACGCCGGTTTAGCATCAACACGGCCTGCTCCCCCTTCTCAAGGTGCGCCTTCAACTTATTCAACATCTCTTCTGAGAAATTCGTGTCACCTAGGTCCTGCATGGCCTGGCGCATATCAACGATTTCAACCTCTGGCAAGGTCGCGTTTTCACTGGCCCGCTTGCTCAAGGTGAGAAAGTCGTAGACGCCCTTTTGCGCCCGGGCACGACTCTCCAACGATGGTGTCGCCGATCCAAGCACGACGGGTGCGTGATGGTAGGAAGAGCGCCAAAGCGCCACTTCCTTTGCTGAGTAATGTGGGTTCTCACTCTGGCTGTATGAACTTTCGTGCTCCTCATCCACGATGATGAGCCCCAGGTTCTTAAGCGGTGCGAAAACAGCGGAACGTGCACCAACGACAACCTGCACCTTTCCCTCTTGAATGCGACGCCACTCATCGTAACGTTCACCGGCTGAAAGACCAGAGTGCAAGAGTGCGGTCTTGTCCCCAAAACGGTCTTCGACTCGCTTTTGCATTTGTGGCGTCAACGCGATTTCAGGCACGAGGAACAGCACTTGCTTCCCTTGGTCAATCGCCGTCTGAGCCGCTTGAAGGTAGACTTCCGTCTTACCGGAACCAGTGATTCCTTCGAGCAGGAAGGTCTTATCCTGGTTTCCTTCAATGGCAGTCGTGATGGCATCGTAGGCGACTTGTTGCTCGTCGTTTAGTACCTTCACCGTGTCTTTTTTGATGTTACCCGCCGCGTCCGGACGGCGCTTCACCTCGACCGCGGTCTTTTCAAGGATTCCTTTTTCAACAGCAGTGTTGAGCGCCCCTGCTGCAACATCTAACTGAGCCACCCAATCCCGCTTTGAGAAGGTCTGGCCGATGTGTTCCTGTGCAAAAGCAAGAATCTTCTGTTGCACTTTGGCCGCTTTGCTGAGATTGGAGGCGGCATCTTGCAGCTGTTCTGAAGAGGCGGGAACGCGGTATGCAAGTTCTGTTTTGACCCGCAACTTATCCTCTATTTGATTCTCGACCAGCAGCTTCCCTTCTTTCTGGAGCTTTGAGATGGCACGCCAACCTTTAGCTGAGAAGTCCTTGGTTTTCACCAAACGTTCCTGCTGCCCCTCGAGGTATTCCACGCGGTCCTCGTCTGACAATCCAGGCTGTGCCGTCAACTTTTTACGGTAGGAAGCACGGAGCGCGGCCGGCAACATCAGGGCCAAGAATTCCACCCAGAAAGAGAAATTCTTCTGCGCCATTTCTTCGGCCAGCTCGAGGAGCTCTTTTGAAAGAACCGGCTCACTGTCCAAGACCGTCAAGATATCTTTAATTTGATCAAGCTCGAGCTCTTCTGGCAAATCAACATCGATTGCCACGACGTAGCCAAGCACAGAACGGGAGCCAAAAGCAACCAAGACGCGCTTTCCTGGCTGAACGTCATCTTGCAGTTCAGCCGGAATCTCGTAGGTGTATGGCCGATTTGTTTGCTTGGTTGGTACGTCGACCACCACTTGGGCGTAGCGCTTATCCATGGTTGCTCCTTTCTCTTCAAAGTCTAAAAGAGCTTGCAATCGCGCAAGCTCTTTTGCTTATACCTTCGTCAGGTTAACCCCAACTTTGTCTTCAATAATTTCTAAGGCCTGCAAATAGCGGGCGTAGTAACCGGCTGGGTCATCTGAATCGCCCTTGCGGTCCAAGGCCACGGCCTTATCTTCAAAACCGTATTCTTCCATCACCTGCCAGAGATGCTTTTCAAAGGTCTTGGATGCTTCTTCATCCATCCCGTTTTGAACCGCCACTTCGGCCGGAATGACCAGAATCAAATCGAGCTCTTCTTCACGAATCGTGTTGTCGAACAAGGCCTTCAACTTCTTGGCATCGTCTTGTTGGAGCCAAGACTTCGTTTCGGCCATCGTCACCATCGCATCGGTATCAAAGAAGGTCAACCCGTTGTTGGCTGGTGAGTTGATTTCGGCGGAGTTGGCATCGTATTGCCCCTGAATGATCCGCATGTAGTCCTTAATCAACAATTCAGAATCGAAGACGTTGGACTTCTCCTGGTAGGATCTAGAGTACTCAACGGAGAACGGTGAGTTTGACGTACGTGCCAAGCGACGGGTCAAGGTAGACTTACCAGACTGTGGTGCCCCCACGACCAGAATCTTCTTAGCGAAGTGGCGACGGAACACACGGTTGATGTAGTCCCAGTTACCGAGTGGGTCGTTTCTCACGGCGGTCGCTGAAACCTTCAGGATGGTCCGGTCCATCAAAGAAACACCCCAGTGGCCATCGCTTGGAAGAAGCTTTTCAAGCATTTCCTTGTAATCAGCCTCACCCGTGTAGAGCGTAATTTTTGCGTTTGGGTTCGTGATGTTTCGCTTGATTGTGGCCGTCAAACGGTCCGTCCATTCCTGCCAGCCGTTTGGCATCTGCGGAATGTCGTCTTCGTTGATGTAATCGACCTTGATGTTTTCTTCGTCATTGAACGCTTCTCTTAAGTAACGGAAACGCTTCTCAACGGGAAGCCCAATCTGATCCCCACGGTCACCCGTGTAACCAGAAGTAATCACCACAACACCGTCGTTCAAGGCTGCCGCCTTGTAAATTTCAGCCTGGTGACCGATGTGCATCGGTGCCAGCGTTCCGAAAAAGACTCCGATGTTGTCGCCCGTCAGATTTTCTTTGACTAAGTTTGCTTTAACCATGTTCTCCTACCGTGCTGTCCCTTTTACATCGAACAGCTTGAAAATGTATTACCCCCATTATAGCAAAGATTCGATTTCGGCAGGAGGATGTCAGTGAGCGACGTGAAATTAAAGACCGAGGAGGTTCTTGATGCGGAATTCATCTGGGATGATGAATTCTTCTTGTTCTTTTTTAAGTCTTTTTCAATTCTCTTCAATTTCCTTATCTAACTCACGCGTTCGCTGAAGGATTCGATCACGATATTCTGGACCAGTAATTCCTTCTAGAAATTCTTTTTTGATTTCTTCTTCACTTCTCATTTGAAACTCCTTCTTATTTAGCAATTATCAGCAAGGACGTGGCTTACAACCCCAGAAGATTCTTAACGAGGAGATAATCAGGAATGATGTATTCTTCTTGTTCTTTCTCAAGCTTTTTCCAATTTTCCTCAATTCTTTCGTTGATTTCTTCAGTCCACCTTTCAACGTTTTCTTTACAACGATCACTGTCAAAAAATTCTTGAAGGGCTTGACGCCGTTCTTTATCAGACATTGTCATAAAATCTCCTTTTTATTCTTCACAATACTTAGCTAATATTTCTTCTAAATAAGCAGTATTGGTGTACGTTGTTTTACTTGTTCGAATTTTATCCAATGACAGATGATAGTGTTGAATAAAACTGTATATTCTTTCGCCAAAGAATGGTAACAAAATTGAATTATCAACCATATTCATTTTCATCAAAACCGCCATCTTTTCAAATTTATTCATCTTTAACAAAATTCCAGAACTTTGCTGGCATTCGATTTTAAGAGAAGTAACGAAGTTAGCGTTATGCTTATTTAAGTTCACACTGTCCAAGTCAGACTCATTAAAAAACGCAACCCCTTCGTATTCTCCAATTTTCTTCATTAACAACTCCCTGTACTTCTCATCGCACTTTTTCATCTCTTGAAAAAGGTGATTGTTATACGTCTCCATCATCGTCATCGTTGCCACCAAGCGTGCGCGTTTTAGATCCTCCTTTCGGGTTTTCTTATCGCTGATGTAACTTTTGGCCACGAAGCCAAAGCCGCCAGCCGTTGCAAAGTTTGAAGCAAGCGTCATCATTTGGTAGATGTCGGTCATAAAACCTCCCTTCTTTTGCTCCCTACCAAATAACACGAAGCGCACGCCTCATTATCACGAGCTACGGATTTTTTCTGTGGCTACCCAAGTCCGAACCGAACCATCCCCGTCAGGGCTCCCCCCTCTTTTCTTTATCATTATCATCCGCCCCATGCGAATAAACAACAGCCGTGTCCTAAATAGGCAAAAACAGAACCCAAATCGACCGATTTGGGTTCTGTTTCAAAAAATGATCTATTGTAATGTGATATCGCCACCGTTGTTGGAGAAGCTAAAGGCCGCATCCTTAGCAGGCACATTTTGATATGAAGAGCTGATGTTCAAATCACCGAAACGGCTGAAGGCTTTGACCTTTGGCAAAGCCGTTTTCCTAAAGGTAATATCACCGAAGCGGTTCAATGAGAAGCCGGACTGATTGACCTTACTGTTCGTTACAGTCGTATCCCCAGCACTGTTTTGCAAAAGCAATTCCTCAACCTTCACATTATCCACTTTAATGTCACCGTTTAAGTTCACCAAATCCAACTGTTCAAGCGTCACATCGCTTGGTACATAAACCGTGATGTGGTGGTTGCCAGCGTTTCCAACACCAAGTGACCAGTCAACGTGTTCTTCACCCGTCACCTTCACCACACCATCCGTAGCTGAAATGGTTAGGTAAGGCTTTTCGGGACGATCCACGATTACGGCAAAGTGCTCCCCCTTCTTCACAGTAATATCCGCGTTCTTGGAAGAAACTTGCACCTTCTTAACCGTCTGCTTCATCGACGCAACGGCGTCCGGCGTCACGTCCGCCTGCGCCTTATCTTCCTTATCAGACAGGTACACCGGACCAGCGTTCCAGTAAATCCGACCAGGAATTCCTTCCTGAGAATAAGCAATTCCACTCATGACAAGGCCGAGCACGACAAGCGTCAGGCCTACCCATATTTTTCGAGACATGTTAGGCCTCCTCTCGAATGTAGCGCAACCACGAATTCGTGATTACCTTGAACCAGTCAACGACATTTGTCGTCACCCAAATCGTTAATTTCAAGAACAAAACAGCAAGTCCTAATGCCATCAGGGCCATTCCGATGTAGAAAAGTGCTCCCCAGAAGGCCTGTGTCAAAACAACCACCCCGGCGATGCCAACAAAGGCCGCCGTCACAATTAAGGCAAGCTGCAAGCACCAGGTCACAAGGGCCAAAGTGGCAATCAAACAATAGATTACGATGAGAACGGGCACCCAGAGAATCGCCGTTGTCCAAAAAATCACCTTACACTTGAGTGAAAGCTTATCCGTTACATTTTCTTGTTCTGTTTGCACTTGCTTTGATTGATTGTTTGCTTCCAAATCAACCGTTTTTTCGTTATCTAACTCAGTCATGTTCTCTCTCCCAGTACCACGCTATGATGTTCGAAGAAAAGCAAAACGAGCGCAGCCTTTTGATTGGGTTTTCTACTCTACAGCATAACATAAGACTGCCAAACAAAGGCAGTTCATTCCAAACAAAAAGCCGGCCCTAAACGGGCCGACTCTGAGATCGTCTAGATTATTTTATGAAAAGAGTTTCAAGTACTTACCGTAGCCTTCCTTTTCAAGGTCAGCCTTTGGAATGAAGCGAAGCGCCGCAGAGTTAATGCAGTAGCGCATACCACCCTTGTCCTGTGGACCGTCTGGGAAGACGTGTCCCAAGTGGGAATTGGCGTCCTTTGAGCGAACTTCCGTCCGCGTCATGCCAAAGGAGTGATCCGTTTCTTCCTTCAAGTCCGCGTCGTCGATACCCTTCGTAAAGGCGGGCCATCCACAACCAGAGTCGTACTTATCCGTTGATGAAAAGAGCGGTTCGCCGGACACAACGTCTACGAAAATACCATCGTCCCACCACTGGTCGTACTTACCCGTGAACGGGCGTTCCGTCGCGGCGTTTTGCGTCACTTCGTACTGTTCCTTTGTTAAACGGTTCTTCAATTCATCTTTATTGTATTCAGTCATCTTACTTATCCCCCCAATACTGTGCCTGGTAACGCTTGCGCGGTACCATCATCATTGCTTCGCGGAAAGGATCCTTCTTATAGAAGTCCTGGTGGTACTCTTCGGCCTCGTAGAATGGCTTGGCATCCTCGATGGTCGTGACAATTGGCTTGTCAAAACGGCCAGACTCTTCCAAGGCCTTCTTGGACTCTTCGGCCACCTTGCGTTGTTCTTCTGAGTTCACGAAGATCACAGGGCGGTAGGTGTCCCCTCGGTCGGCGAACTGACCGGTGGCGTCCGTTGGGTCGGCCACTTGCCAGTACAAATCCACGAGATCTTTGTAAGGCATCTTATCTGGGTCAAACCAGATTTTTACCGCTTCGGTATGCCCCGTTGTATGGGAGCAAACTTCTTCGTAAGTTGGGTTTTCCACGTGACCCCCGGTGTATCCTGAGCGAACCTTTTTTATTCCCGGAAGGGAGTCAAAGGGCTCAACCATGCACCAAAAGCAGCCACCTGCAAAAATTGCTGTATCCATTGCCATGTAAAAAACCTCCTAAGTACTATTGTACTCAGGAGGTTATGTTCGTCAATGGTATAGTTTGTATTTTATAAAAGTCAGACCCGAACTAGTATTCCGTCATCTTCTTCTCAATCCAGTTCCAAACTTCGTCCTTACCGGACTTGTTCACGGATGAGAAGAAACAGAAGTCAGAATTTTCGGGGTTAAAATCAACCGCCTTTTTGATAACTGACTCTGACTGGTTTAGTTTTCCACGGGCAATCTTGTCAGACTTCGTGGCCACCAACAACACCGGAATGTTGTAGTAGTCCAACCATTGGTACATCATGATGTCTTCTTCGCTTGGCTTGTGGCGGGCGTCAACCAATGAGATGACACCGCGCAACTGCTTGCGAGACGTGATGTACGTTTCAATCATTTGACCGAATTCTTCCCGCTTCTTCTTCGAAACCTTGGCATAACCATATCCAGGAACGTCGACGAAGTACAAAGCATCTTCGACGGTGTAGAAGTTCAAGGTTTGCGTCTTACCAGGTTGTCCGGAAGTACGGGCGAAGTTCTTACGATTGATCAACGTGTTCGTCAATGATGACTTACCGACGTTTGAACGACCAACCAGAGCAAACTCCGGACGGCCATCTTCAGGATATTGACTTGGGGAAACGGCCGACATGACCATTTCGACATTATGCACGTCCATAATTAATCCTTTTCTTCTTTCTTCAAGACAAGCTTTGGTTCCTTACCGGATTCCACGGCGGCCTTTGTGATGACCACCTTCTCGATATCATCACGTGATGGAATTTCATACATGACGTCCTTCATCACGTTTTCGATGATGGAACGCAAGCCACGGGCTCCCGTTCCACGGGAAATGGCAAGGTCAGCCATCGCCTTCAAAGCCGCTGGCTGGAATTCCAAATCCACGTTATCCAATCCTAACAAGGCCTTGTATTGCTTAACCAAAGCGTTCTTAGGTTGGGTCAAGATGTGCGTCAAATCGTCAACCGTCAGTTCGTCCAAGACGGTAATGATTGGCAAACGACCGATGAATTCAGGAATCAAGCCAAACTTCGTAAGGTCTTCTGGTTCGACGTTTTGCAACACGTTGTCCTTTTCCAAGGCCTTGGCGTTGGCAGAAGTAGCAGAACCAAATCCAATGACACGCTTACCCAAACGTTCCTTGATCAACGTGTCCAAGCCCGCAAAGGCTCCACCAACGATGAAGAGAATGTTGGTCGTATCCACTTGAATCATTTCCTGGTTTGGGTGCTTACGTCCACCCTGAGGTGGAACAGAAGCGGTCGTTCCTTCCAGCATCTTCAAGAGTGCTTGTTGCACACCTTCACCAGAAACATCACGGGTGATGGAGACGTTTTCAGACTTCTTGGCAATCTTATCGATTTCATCGACGTAGATGATTCCGCGTTGGGCCTGTTCAACATCGAAGTCGGCTGCTTGGAGCAACTTCAACAAGATGTTTTCAACGTCTTCACCAACGTAACCGGCTTCGGTTAAGGTCGTGGCATCGGCGATGGCAAAAGGCACCTGCAAAATCTTAGCCAGTGATTGCGCCAAGTAGGTCTTACCTGATCCAGTTGGTCCAAGCAAGGCGATGTTTGACTTTTGCAATTCAACATCCGTTGTCTTCAAAGCGTTTTCGTTCACACGCTTGTAGTGGTTGTAAACCGCAACGGCCAAAGTCTTCTTCGCATCGTCTTGACCGATGACGTAGTCACCGAGTGATTCCACGATTTGCTTTGGTGTTGGCAAGTCGATTTGTTCTTCTTTTGCCTCCGTTGCCATCTCTTCTTTGATGATTTGCTCGGCTAGATCCGTACACTCGTTACAGATAAAGAGGCCGTCTGGCCCGGCAACTAACTTTTTAACCTCATCGGCGCCCTTGCCACAAAAGGAGCAGTGGACCATTGATCCTTGTTCTTCGTTTGCCATATGCCATCCTTTCCAGTAATGCATGTAAGCGATTCTTAAAAGTACTTGCTTATAATAATCAACTTTTTTCAGTTAAAGTCAAGCTAAGAAAAAAAGCCCGCAAGGGGCTTTTAATCTCGTTTACTTTGCCTTAGCAGAAGAAACGATCTTTTCAACCGCTGCCTTCATGGCGATGTCGTGCTTCAACAAAGCATCTGACAATGATTGCTTAACTTGTTCTTCAGAGATGTTGTATTGTGAAGCCAAATCCTTAACTTCAGCAGCAACTTCTTCGTCTGATGGGTTGAACTTTTCAGCCTTAACGATTGCTTCCAAGACCAAGTTCGTCTTAACACGCGTATCAGCACCTTCAGCAAATTGTTGCTTCAATGAATCTTCAGTTTGACCTGAGATTTGGAAGAACATTTGTGGTGAGATACCTTGTTGTTGCAATTGACCGAGGTATTGTTGCATTTGACGGTTAACGTCTTCGTCGATCATTTCTTGTGGAATGTCACCACCAACAACTTCGGCGTTCTTAACGGCAGCTTCAACAGCTGCGTCTTCGAAGGCATCCTTAGCAGCGCTTTCGCGTGCGTCTTGCAACTTCTTCTTCGTCTTTTCCTTCAATTCGGCAAGCGTGTCAACGTCTTCGTCAACATCCTTGGCAAATTCATCGTCCAATTCAGGCAATGACTTGCGCTTAACTTCGTGAAGCTTAACTTCGAACAAAGCTTCCTTACCAGCCAAATCCTTAGCTTGGTATTCTTCTGGGAACGTAACCTTAACGTCAACGTCGTCGCCGGCTACGTGACCAACCAATTGTTCTTCGAAGCCAGGAATGAATGAACCTGAACCAAGTTCAAGTGAGTAGTCCTTTGATTGTCCACCTTCGAAGTGGTCACCATCAATTGAACCGTCGAAGTCGATGACAACCGTGTCACCGTTTTCGGCCTTCGTTCCTTCTTCTTGCAAGACCAATTCAGCTTGGTTTTCTTGCATACGCTTGATTTCAGCGTCTACATCTTCGTCAGAAACTGATGCGTCTTGCTTTTCAACAGTAAGACCAGTGTAGTCACCCAACTTGATTTCTGGGGCAACGGCAACTTCAGCCTTCATTTCCCAGTCGGCACCCTTTTCCATTGAAACAGGGGCGATATCAGGTTGACCAACAACAGTGATACCTGCTTCTGCAACAGCAGCTTGGTAAGCGGCTGGCAAAACAATATCCATCACGTCTTGGTACAAAGCTTCTTCACCGAACTTTTGCAAGAACAATGACATTGGCACCTTACCCTTACGGAAACCAGGAACGGCGATCTTGTTCTTGTTCTTTTCAAAGGCGGCCTTCAAACCGTTTTGTACATCGGCTTGTGCGATTGAAAATTCTAAAGTACCGCGGTTTGCATCCGCAGCTGCTGTCCATTTAGACATATGAAATCCTCCAATATTTAGTACTTATTAATTTTAGACCAATTTACTTATTATAACAAGGTTTCTAGCCTTTAAATTTACGAATTTCTAGCTTTTCTCCTTCATAGAAGAACAATTTAATCCCAGGTTTATTTTTTCTGTTATCATACTTGTAAAGTGTCATTGGAGAGAGAATGGTTATGGTGAAAGAACTTCTAAAAAAATACAATAAAATTATCATTTATCTCATATTAGGGTTCGGTACTTTTTTGGTTAACATGTTTTCTTACGGATTCTTTTCTAGCTTTACCAATTACTCGATTTCCTACACCTTAGCCTGGGCCGTCGCCGTTCTTTTCGCCTACGTTACCAACCGTAAGTGGGTCTTTGAATCAAAGGTTTCTGGTTGGAAGCTGATTCCAGAAATCGTGGAGTACTACCTCTCACGTGGTGTCACTTTTTGGCTTGGCCTCGTCTTAATGTGGATTGGGGTTCAACTCCTCTCCTTCGATGACTTCTACGTGAACATTTCCCGTAACGCCATCTTGTTGATTCCAAACTACTACTTGGCAAAGATTTACGTGTTTAAAGAAAAGAAGAATAATTCAAAAGAGGAATAATCAGCACTACAATTCATGGTATACTGAATAAAGAAAAGAGCCAGTCCTGCAAGACTGACTCTTCTGGATAGATCCGCAATGCGGTTGCGATTCCTTTAGTGGCTTAATTAAAAACCACGCCGGTCATCCAAGAGCAGGCGTGGTTTTTAATTGGTCTTAATGATCCTTATCTTTTTTGTTCTTCTGGCGGTACACAAGGTAGGCTAAGAGAAGCCAACCAAAGTCAACCAGATGATCAAGCAGGGAATCTAATTGTTCCAACTGGGCAGATTCCTTTCTACCAAATTTTCAAGAAAAACCATAATGGCCCTCCTTTCATTGGTGAAGGAATCGCAACCGCGTCGCTCGTCTATCCAACGGAATTATAACAGATTTAAAAACGCTTGGAAGCCTTTATTTTAGGGCTTTCAAGCGTTTTTATACACCTTCAATTTTATTGTTTAAAAAACAAAAAAAGCACTTGGTTCATTCCAAGTGCTTTTTCTATTTCACTTAATCCTTCAAGTTGGCCAATTCCACAATGGCTAGACCATAAATTCCCATTGAACGAACCAAATCGCTAACCAAGGCAAATTCGTTGACTTGGTGCATGGTTTCTGGTGAGTCTGGGAACAAAGCTCCGAAGGCCACCCCACGTTCCATCAAGCGACCGTAAGTTCCACCACCGATAACCTGGTCGTGTGCAGGCAATCCTGTCTGTTCGTGGTAGATGTTAAGCAGCGTACCAACGACCGGATCCTCTGGTGCGACGTAGTGTGGCACCTGAGCGTGACGAGCAATGCTTGATTCGTAGTCCCAAGCAGGCATGGCCGAATCCAACTTTTCCAAGATGAATTCTGGACTGATGCCCTTTGGATAACGGAAGTTGAAGTTAATGTGGCTACCTTCGTCGGCCTTAAAGGTCATGATTCCAACGTTCATGGACAAGGCACCCATCACGTCATCAGTGAAGGCCACGCCAAGCTGTCGACCAGTTGGGTCATCGTGTGACCAAGTCCCGAGGTATGCGAGGAAGCCAGCGGCGTCCTTTCCAAATTCGTACTGCTCCAAGAAGTGAGCTAAGTACGTACCGGCGTTTTCACCGGTTTCAGGCAGTGAACCGTGAACCTGCTTTCCAATCAGTTCGAAGGAAATCACATCGCCCTCGGCTTTGACCGATCCATGCACCTGTGGATGGTCCTTCAAGTAACCTTCGAAGTCTTCTTTAACACTGGCAAAGTCCACCCCGGACATGCTTGCTCGGGCCACACCTGGCACCATGTTCGTGCGAATCCCAGATTCAAATGAGAGCAACTTGGCAGCTGAACCATTCGCGCCGGCGGACCGGAGATCAACTTGTACATTTCCCTTTTCACCGTTGATGATTGGGTATTCCGCATCGGGTGAGAATCCGAAGGCCGGTGCCGGCTCAACCTCGAAGTAACGCGTCATCCCCGTCCAATCGTTTTCCTCGTCCGTACCAAAAATCAAACGGACGCGACGCTTCAACGGGATGTCCAAGTCGCGGATCATCTTGAAGGCGTAGTAAGCGGCCAAACCGGGTCCCTTGTCATCAGATGCACCACGGGCGATTACTTTGCCGTCTTCGATGACAGCCGTGAATGGGTCGGTCGCCCAACCTTCACCAGCCGGCATGACGTCGACGTGGGCGAGTAACGCCACGTATTCGTCGCTGTCCTTTGGCCCAATTTCGATGTAGCCGACAACGTTGTCGATGTTCTTTGTTGCAAAGCCATCGCGGTCGGCCAAGGACAAGATGTGGTCCAAGGCAGCCTTTGGGCCAGGGCCGAGCGGCGCATCCTTGGTGGCCTTGCTGTCGTCACGAACGGAGGCAATGGCCAAGAAGTCCGCCAAATCCTTCAGATAGGCCTGTTCTTCTTCCTTTGCCTTTGCTTGCCAATTTACCATTTGAAAACCTCCCTTTCACGTCGGAAAAGTCAAAAGCGGATCAGTCGATGAAGGCTATCCCACTTAAGTGGGCCTTGCTTTTCATCCACCAAAGCCGTCGTCGACTTTTATCATAATTCTTTAATCTTTGTTTTTATTATACACAACTTAAGCGTAAAATACTCAGTAGGAGGACGAAATTTTTAATGATCAAAATCACGAAAAATATCGCAGAATCTGTTGTACAAAAAAGAGACAAACATTCCTATAAAGGAAAGTACGGTCGGGTCTTAATTATCGGTGGTAACGAAAACATGGGTGGTGCGGTCATCATGAACGCGCAGGCCGCCGTCTACTCAGGGGCTGGGCTTGTCACCGTTGCGACCCATCCCGATAACAAGGCGCCCCTTCATGCACGGCTTCCAGAAGTAATGGTAACCGACTACAAAAAGGAACTGGAGAATCAGGTAAGAAGCGCTGACGTTGTCCTCATCGGGTCCGGGATCGGCGAAGAGCTTGCTGTCTTGAAGGCGACCTTTGCGGCCCTGGAGGGCGTTTTGCAGCAGGGTGAGCGCAAGCAAACGCTGATTGTGGATGGGTCCGCGTTAACAATGTTGGCTGGTGCGGGGTTGACTTTGCCAGAGGGCGTAGCGACCGTACTCACACCACACCAGATGGAATGGCAGCGCTTATCAGGCGTTAAGATTGCCGACCAGAAAGACCAAGAAAAGAATCAAAAAGCACTAGAAAGTCTATCATCTTCAGCCATTTTGGTGTTGAAATCAGAGGCCACCCAGGTATACTGGAACCATGATTGTTTTGAACTGACCGTGGGTGGTCCCTACCAGGCCACTGGGGGAATGGGCGATACGTTAGCCGGCATGGTGGCCGGTTTCACCGCTCAGTTCACCCCATGCGGATCAGCTGTCTTAGCCGCTGTTTACTCTCATTCTGCGATTGCAGAGGAACTGAGCCAGCGGGCCTACGTGACTTTGCCAAGTGAAATTGCAAAAGGCATCCCCGCCTTTATGAAAAAGTTGGCCGATCAAGAATCATAAAGTCAGACAAAAGGAAGAATAAAGGATAATAAAATGAAACTGATTTCTTGGAACATCGATTCCATCAACGCAGCGGTTGAGCACAAGTCACCCCGTGGGGAGATGACCTGGGGCGTGCTCAAAGAGATTGCTGAAAAGAAGCCATACGTGGTGGCCATTCAGGAAACAAAGTTGAAGGTCGACGGGCTCACGAAGAAGCAAAAAGCGGCTTTGGAAGAGCTCTTTCCTGGTTGCCACATCTACACGAATTCATCATCGGCCCGTAAGTCATACGCGGGAACGATGTTGATAACAAAGGAAGAACCAATCAACGTGGAGACACCTGAAATTGGTGCACCGGGTGAGATGGACCAGGAAGGGCGTATCGTGACGGCTGAGTTCCAAGACTTTTTCGTCTCAACTGTCTACACGCCAAACGCGGGTGGTGAGCTCGCTCGTTTGGATGACCGTCAGTTGTGGGATGACGCCTACCGCAAGTACATTAACGGGTTGAACGAAAAGAAGCCGGTGATTTTCTCGGGTGACTTTAACGTGGCCCACGAGGAAATTGACTTGAAGCACCCGGGTCAAAACCACCACTCGGCAGGCTTTACGGACGAGGAGCGCTCGCAGTTCACACACCTGCTGGACGCGGGATACACGGATACGTTGCGTGCAAAGTACCCGGACCAACCGGAGATTTACTCATGGTGGGCACAGCGTTCGAAGACGTCGAAGATTAATAATTCGGGATGGCGGATTGACTACTACTTGGTATCGAACAGAATCGCAGATAAAGTTCAGGAAATCCAGGTGGTGGATACGGGTGCACGACAGGACCACGCGCCGTTGGAATTAGACATTGAGATGTAAGTTTGTCTTATAAATATAAAAACAAAAAGCGCCTCGCATCATGCGAGGCGCTTTTTTTATCAAAAGGTTATTTGTATCGAACGGCCTCTTTAAGCGGGGCAAGGCCGAAAATCTGACCCTGTCGGATCAAGATTTCGGCACAGGCAATGGCATCCGCCAGGGCGTTGTGGTGGTTTTCTAACGAGATGTCCAAAGCGTCGGAAACCGTGTTTAGCTTATGGTTCACCAAATCAGGCATCAACTTACGAGACGTCTTTAATGTGTCCAGCACTTGGAAGTGCGCGTCTGGCAAATCGTAGTAGTCCAGGCAGGCCTTCAAAACGGAAACGTCAAAGGTCGCGTTGTGGGCAACCACCATCTTTTCTTCTTGGAAGAACGGCGCAATCGTGGGCCAGATATCCTTGAAGGTTGGCGCGTTAGCGACGTCTTCTTCGTAAATCCCGTGAATCTGTGAGTTCCGGTTCGAAAAGGCCGTGTCTGGCTTCAGCAAGCTGTAAAACTGGTCGACAATCTGGTCGTTTCGAACAACGACCAAGGCGAGTGAAACGGCGGAGTGGCGCTTGGCCGAAGCCGTTTCAAAATCGATGGCTACAAAATTCATACTAAGGCTTTCTCCCTTCGCTCCAATGTGGCGGTACGGCCGGTGTCCAGTGTGACCTGCTGCTCTTGTCCAGCCTGCACGTCAAAGCCGAGTTCATCGTACAAGTGACGAGCCGGTGCGTTTTCAACATCGACGTCCAGCCAGAGTTTGTCGTAACCGACATCTTCGGCCCAGTCGGTCATGGCCTGAATAGTTAGACGACCAAGCCCCTGGTTCTGGTAGTCGGCCAAAATGGCAATTCCCACCTCGCCGGCAGAAATTGACCCAATGCCGACGGGATAAGCCAAGGGCTCACCCCCGTCATCCGCCTGTGCCTCGGCCCAGATTAACCAGGTTTTCTGGGGCATCTCTTCCAGCTCGGCGTCCAACTGATCTTCGTCCACTGACTCCGTTGTCTGTCGGGCGAGCTCGTTTGCCAAAGCAAAAGTATCGGATTCACGGTGCAAAACGGACAGCAGGTTCTGCGCATCGTTGGCATGATTCAAATCAAGCGAACGCAAGCTGTATGACAACGTCACTTCTTCGTTATTCTCTTCGCTCATTCTGGCAGCTTCCCTTCGAGTGCTTCGAAGCGACCAAGCCCGGTCACGGAAATGACGCGGTCGTTATCGCCTTTACCGGTGCGTTCAAAGGTCATGACGAGGCGGTCGTTTGGTAGCAGGTCCTTCATGAACTGCGGCCATTCGATCAAGGTCACGCCGTCCGTGCCGAGGTAGTCCTCAAAGCCCTGGTCGGCAGCCCCCGCTTCTTCCAGGCGGTAGGCGTCAAAGTGGTAGAGCGGAATGCGACCGGATTCGTAGGTGTTTAAAATGTTAAAGGTCGGGCTCTTCACGCGGTCTTCAATGCCGAGCGCTTCGGCAAAGCCCTTCGTGAAGGTCGTCTTACCGGCCCCGAGGTCCCCGTTCAAGGTGATAACCAAGCCGGCTTCCGCCAAATCAGCCATCTTTTTGGCGAGTGCTTGGGTCTGTTTTGGATCTGTTGTCTCGTACTTTTTCATAGGACTATTATAGCACGCGCTCCCCTTTCTTCGCCGGTGTCCCATGCTATCTTTCGTGATGAAAAAGCAATTCGCCCCCGCTTCTTATACACCGAAAAGCCAGCAGGCCACACCCGCACCTAATCGCCTTATATCCCGCTAAAAAAAGCAGGCATCACAGCCTGCTTTTTTAAAAGAATTATTTGTGCACGTACATTGAATTTCTAAGCACTGGTGCATAGGCATTTATAAACGCTTTGAAGCAATTATGAAGCAAACGTACAAAAAAACCCCTATCTCAATCACGAGATAAGGGTGTTTTCTTTTGGAAGTATTCTTTACATTCATAATTCGATTTGGCTTCACTCTTCTTAATGTGTCCCGAAAAGTCTATCGCCTGCATCACCTAGTCCTGGAACAATATAGCCTTCATCATTCAGACCTTCGTCAATGGACGCTGTCACGATTGTCACATCTGGGTGAGCTTCTTGAACCGCTTGGATTCCTTCAGGAGCTGAAACCAGTGTAATCAACTTAATCTGTGTTGCGCCACGTAACTTCAACGCCGAAATGGCGTCCTTAGCTGATCCACCAGTTGCTAACATGGGGTCAACTAGCAACACTTCTCGTTGAGCAATATCTTCAGGTAATTTAACAAAGTATTCAACAGGTTCAAGAGTCGCTTCGTTACGGTACATTCCGATGTGTCCGACTTTGGCGGCGGGAATCAACTGTAAAATGCCATCTACCATTCCAAGTCCAGCACGTAAAATCGGCACCACTGCCAATTTTTTACCGGCCAAAGAAGCCGCCTTTGTTTCTTGAACCGGCGTTTTAACTGGAACGGTCTCGAGTGGCAAATCGGCCGAAGCTTCGTAGGTTAATAACATGGCCAACTCATCAACGAGGGTCCGAAAGTCTTTCGTGCCGACTGCTTCGTTTCGAATCATGGTCAACTTATGTTGAACCAGTGGGTGCTTCACTTCAATCACTTCAGACATTTTATTCTCCAAAATTCATTTTTAATAAGTCTAGCAAAATTTCAATAACAAAGCGAAATCAATTAACTTAAAAAGATTTAAGAACCGCCCACTATATACTTATCCCAGAATTTTTTCTTATCATGTACAACCATCACTTACTGCTGATTTATGTTTGAACACAAAAAAGACCTGCAATTAAGCAGATCACAAAATAATTAATCACTAAGTTTATCGAGTTAATATTTAAAATCCATAACGTAACTTAAGATAATCTTTCTGATTATGATCCTTGCTTGGATAAATTAAATGATGTGGATCAATAAAAAGAGGATAAAAAGCGTTATCGCTAGCTACATAAACTCCAATAATACGGACTGAACCTCTTCCCCCGAGTTGCCACCAAACCATATCATCTTCAATCTTTTCGGACGAAATAAAGTTTTTTTGAGCAATTTTCTTCACTAAACCAATTGTTTTATCGTCAATTTTGTGTGAATGATTAAGTACAGTTTTCTGTGGTGTACCTTTAAATAATTGATCAGCACATTCATATATTGTTGGTATTAATTCATGAACAGCATCTACAACTATTTTAGAAAATTCTTTAGAATCTTTATAATAATTTGTAAATCCCTTATATTTAACTGATCCTAACCAATTGTATTGGCTCTTAAAAACAAAATGAGGTTTTTTTATGTTTGCTTGCGGTACTGTAGGTCCTTTATTTTGATTTATTGATTGATTAGGAATTATAGCTCTTTTTAATTGTCTTCTTCCCATAATCCTAGGCTAATTGGCTACCGTAAAAGTCAAAAATAGTAGCGTCCTCAATTTTGTTATTAGTCGCAGCTATTGGGGTGAGACCTTTGCGAGATTGTTGCCAGGGCTCCTCTTGGTGAGTTTGATATTCTAACTGATCAGCAGTGAATTCACCATAAACTCTAAAAACTTCATCTACTATTTGTTTCGAAATCTTAGCGTTTAAAGAAATGTCTACATTTTCTTGCTCTACTTGCTGATAGCCATACTTCTTATATTTCGAATACAATTCTGAATCTACAGGTCCATGAACCCATGCCTCAAAATCACCATCAAACAATTTAATATTTAAATCTTCACTAGTTTCGTTCAGAAAAACAAGCCCCCATGAATAGGCATAATACATTAGTTTTTGAAGCTTTTTAGGGGTCATTTCGATATTTTCTTTAAAACTTTTATCTATTAAAAGGCTTGCAACATCAAACTTATCTTCTAAAACTTTTACCGTCATAAGATTATTCCTTTCCGGTTAATCAAATTGCTCAATTCATTTTAACGCAAAATTAGTACAAATTACGGATAATTATGAATAATTAGGTAAAATTGATGAAACTTAATGATATTTAAGAAACTCTATGTACAGGCCCGAAGCCCTATTTTGCCAAAATGGCGTTTTTTCAAAATAGAAATCAAAATAAAAGTTAGCACCTTGAATCCACGGTGCTAACTTGGACCACTACTACAAACGCCTGTATTAGTGTGTTTTTAATCAAAAATGTATTAAATATAGTGCTTTTTATGTTCGTTTGGCCCGCTTTATTTTTATATTTTCTTATGTACGCCCCGAAGGGCTTTTTTATTCGTGCGCTAACAACTTGTCGGCATCGAACCAAATCATGTCCTTGTATCCAGTAAATAGAATACCAACTGCGTTAGCGTTTGTATCGTATGCATCAATCGTTCCGAAGTTGACATCATCCTTGAAGCGAACCATCGCACCATCTTCAAATGAGCGACCTTGTGGATCAGAAACATCTTTCAGCAAACCCGTCGGAATACCGTTGTAGTACCAAGAGTTAGGTTCAACGTTTAAGTCGTCGGTCAGGACTTGGTAAATGCCATACTGCTTCTCACAAGTACGAATGCGGAATGGCCCACGCAATGCCCAATGGTCCTTCCACTTGTCTTGAAACTCCTTAATCGCTGCCGAACGGTTATCTTCCTGTGGCGTTTGCCCTGATTCTGGTGCCGCCTGTGGTGCTACATCTCCATTGCCGCCGGCCATAATATCGTTAGCCTTGTCCGCAATTTCCTGCAACTTTTCCTTCAAGTTTCCTGGGCAACCGGTAGCGATAAACTCGGAGTGGGGGAACAGGTTTTGATAAGGCACTACCTTACCGAAACCATATCGCTTTGCAATATCTGCGACCAGCTTAGCTGATGAATCAACTGTTGCCTGTGCGATACCCCAATCAGGAGAACCCGACGTGTTAGCGTGTTCAATACCGATTGATGAAGAGTTAGCTGCCCACTGTCCAGCATGCCATGCCGTGTTGTCTTCATCGACGTATGCTCGGATTTGTCCGTCTTGCCCGATACCGTAATGTGCCGAAGCTTCTCGGGTCTTCCAGATACCTGGGACGGAGTCATAATTCGTTGTGGCCATGTGATGAATCACAATCTTATTAACATTTGCATTCCGTCCCTGCGTGAAGTTTGGGAAGTCTTGGAATCCAAATGGCGTTGCCAATCCTGAAACTGTCATGTTTGTTCCTCCTATTTGTTCGTGGCGTTTTGTTGAGCCACTGCTTGTTCAATCACGGCTGATAGTTGTTCCTTTGAAAACTTGCCCGTCAACTTGTTAGCAGCTAATCGTGTTGCCAAGTAGTCAATGGCTTGTTGCTTCTTTTGATTGCCTGCTAAGTCGCTATTTTCAAGCAAAGCCACGGCCTGGTCTGCCCATGTGAGCAACAGTTGTACATTGCCGTTCTTCGTCTTAGTCCGCAACCAGCGAACCAAGGCGTGTTCTGCTGGTGCAGCAATGGCCAAAATGGTCACTGATAACACCAATGTATCAGTTAAATTCATCTTTATTCCTCCAATAAAAAAAGACCTCTTAGGCCTTGTGCATAATCTTGTCAATTTCAGCGCTGTAGTCTTTGCCCCCTGCGAGCTTTAACTCCACACTCATTTCTTTAGTTAACAGAAGAAGTTCGCTGATTTTGCCATTCAATTCTTGGTAATCTTCTAGTAACTGTTGATTGCTTTTCCGGATTTCTTTCATCGTCGATGTTAGGCTATCCTCGTGCTTTCCTTTAAACGAAAACCAAGCAACGCCTAAACCGGAAACAGCCCCGCACAAGGCGATTAGTACATCATTAATCTCATTCACCTCCTTCCTTTTCATATTTAATACCGGTGATTTCTTGGAACTCTTCTTTCGAGATCCATCCTGCCTTTACAGTGTTTGTTACTTGTTTCAACGTCCATCCCTGGTTGTTGTAGAAGTAATTAATCGTTTTTCCTGTTTTTGAAAGTTCCATGTTTAAAGTCCTTTCATTTCTTGCTGTAGCTGTCGTGCGTACAAGTCAGCAATCTGCGCTTGCAAATCTGGTTGTGGGTTTTCTTCTTGCTTCTTGACCTGTGCGTTCCATTCAGCAAGCTTAACTTCATCAGATTTCCATGAATCAGTTTCTGGTACGTATACAGGGAACATTGTTCATGCCGGGTCAACTGTTGTTGAGTTTTCTGGTTGCTCTTCTGCGCAAACAGCACCAGATACTAGCGCAGACGTCTCTGGATTATATTTAAAATACCACTTCATTTTTTCCTCCTTAATTCCGATAATCGTCATTCGTCATCCAACTTCCTTGGATTTCTAACGTTGTGTTGGAATTGTATTCCGAATCAGTCGCCATTAATGCACCGTTCAAGTCGATTGTGGCTTGCGTTGTTTTATGGTCGTTAATAACGTCAACAACCGTTTTCTCAACCGGACGATACCCAGCCGGAACAAAGAAGCCACCCATATAACCCCAAGGAGATGTGTACATGTTCTTGTATTCAACACTGACATACATCTGCACCAAGGGCCCGAAACGCCAAAAAATGGCAGGTCCAAAATCCATTTGCACAACTTCTTTTGAGGCCTTCCCGTTGAATCGGCCCTTAACCGTCAGGTCGTTGACCGTCTGGTCACGATTAGGGTCATCTAGTTCATCGAAGTTGTTGTTGATGACGTCGATACTCTCGTTCGACATACCTTTAAAAATATGCTTCATTTTTTCCTCCTTAGTTTAGGCGGAACTCGATTGTTCGAATCCCGTCAATTAAATAAAAGTCGTTCCCGTGACGTTCTAATTCCCCGTCCGCCTTATAATCAAGTGGCAAGATAACCTTAACCGTGTTGGCGTCTAAGTGAATCACGTTTCGAATGACAGAAGCTCTATCTGTACCACCAAATAAGCCGTCTGGTTCAGTCCCAAATCCATTAGGAGCTGTACCGATAGCCCAATCGTAAGTGAAAACATCGACGGTAGGCATGTGTCCTAAATTGTGCTTGATGGTTACTTCGAATCCTTGGGGCACATACTTAGACAATAGGTTTTCGATATTTTCGAACCGCTTGTCTAATACGTCAAAGTTGCCGTATGTTTCACTGTTTCGCGCGTCAATAACCTCGCTATCCTGAGTTGCACCACTCAGCACACCAGTGAAGCGACCCTCCAAATCTGTCTGGCGCTTTTCGACTTGCGACTGACGATCAGAGTTTTTATCAATCAGTTCCTTGTTGCTGTGCCATTTTGTGCTTAGCCACTCAACAAAAAGAGCCAATGCCTCTCGGACATCGACTCCCCATTGTTTTTCACGCAACCACTTGGCTAACGTACGGCTGTTTTTATCAACAACGCCATTATTAATGTCATTCGTGAACTCGTTTTCACTCGGAATGTGCGTTGGGTCACGGTAATCATCACCATTTCCGGCCTGCGGTGTCATATCCACGAAACCTTTATCGTTTGCCATAAATTATTCCTTTCTTAAGTATTGATTCTTGAAGCGGTCAGAGTAATTTTTGCTCATATCAACGTTTCCGTTAATTCCGCTAACCGAACCAGAGCTAGTGTATTGCCACAAATCATAACCATGGTCTGGCGGCGTTGAGCGATAAGCCGGTATCATGATTGAACCTGCTCGACCGACGTTAAGATTAAACGAGCTGTACAAGTGGTTAGCAATATAGAGGACGATTTTGTTATCAGGTACTCCTAAGCTATTCAACTTGTTCATGTAGGCCTCCACAATGCCCCGCATATCGTTTCCCGTGGTCTCTTCCACATCAATCATGTAAAAGCGAGGTTGTTTCCCATTACTTGCTTGCTGTGTTCTCGTATAAAGCGCCTCTGCTTCTCTTTCAGCACTCGCTGTATCACTAGCAGTCATGTAGGAATACACGGCGTAATTAGCGCCTACATTTCCTAATGCAGACAGGTTCTGTTGATATTTCAAATCAGCCCGATTAGCACCGTACTGCACTCGGACAATGGCCAATGCTAGACCACTAGCCTTTACTCTTGACCAATCAATATCACCCTGAAACTCGGACACGTCAATAATGACCCCATCAAAATACTGAGTCTGTTGCGCTTCTAATTCCTTCAATCTGTTTTGCAAATCAGCAATCTCCTTATCCTGTTCAGGAATACGGTTGGTGACTGTCAATAGCTCCTTGATCCGGTTCTTCAAATCATTAGCCGTTTGTTGGGCATTCTGCCTTTGTTGTTCGGCATACTGCATGGCCGCTTGATAGTCGAGCTGATACTGTGATAAGGTTCGATTTTTTGTGCCAATCGTTAAGGACATCTTGTGCGGCTGGGTAATATCTAACTTCTTAGCAACAACCTGTAAGTCTTCTACCAGTCCTAAGAATTGGTCATGAATTGGATAAAAGTTGCCCATTTCAAAAGACTTATACGTTGGGTCTAAAAGCGAAATATCAACCACTTCAACGGACCATGTCAAGAGACCAACTCGTTGCTTTTGCAGGTATTCTTGCCCCTTACTCATCAAGATACTAGGCACCTTCACGTTGTTCCACTCGACTGCTTTTTGAATAATGCCAAAGCGGCTAATCAAGGCCGTGTCATCTAAGTATCGAACACCATTATTGACGGTCTCAATGGTCGTTTTGGGTTGTGCAGCGGCCGTATCATCACTGGATTGTTCGGTCTGTCCTTGTTCAATTGGCGATCCAATTGGGACTAGTCGAGTAATAATGTCCCGGACATCATACTCACGCTTAGCACTCTTGAGGTTCTTACCCAACTTGATTGGTGTGTCAATATGTTCGCCAACGCTGGCTAAATATTCCAACACCAGTTGGCCATTTCCGTCACGGTGCCAAATTAAAAACCCTCCTAAGCGACTGACTAGCTTGTCTTTAATGGTGTCAAAAGTATCTTGAGCATCATCCGTATAACGATAGACATTGTCCGTACTATTAACGACGGTTACACGACCTAACTGGAAACGCTTGTGGGGCTCAACTTGCCGATTATGTTCATCTACAATCATCTGCAAAAAGTCCCGAATACTCGTGTTTTGGACCTTGCGATACACTTGCGTGCTATCGTGCAAATAGGCCAAGCAGTCCTCACACTGTAACATTTGGGTATGGCTACCACTAAAGGCCCCATCAATCTTAACCACACGGCCGTCAAAGACGACCTTACCTGTGTTAGTGTCAATCACCCTAACAAGGTTCGCAATGGCTTCTGACTGACGATAGAGGCTGTTTTGCATTGTAATTGTAAAGGAGGCTGTTGATACACCATTGAATTGCATATCCAACTCACCAGAAATCGCCTTGTTACCATAGTTACGTGGCTCATGCAGGACATCGCCCACTGGGTCACCAGCATTCTTATAAACAATTACTCGATACATTAGAGCAACACCTCACTTTGGATGACAAATCGAACCGTTGCTTTGCCTTTAATCATCACATGGTTATTGCCCCGTTCCAGAGAGAACAAATAGTCCTTTGCCTTGTCGGGGCCGAACTGATATGACTGCCCGTTTTTAATTACTTCAATAACATCACTCGTCACAACCGTTGGACTTAAGCTATTCTCGCCAATGTTCATCAAATCAAGTTCACGTTGCCCGTCAACTTCGTATGAAAACGGTTGAATAAAGTCGTTAGCAAAATCAAAGGTGTCCCAATCGTCATAGTTATCAATGCCACTATTGTTTTTGATAGCAAACGGATAAAGGTCAAATTCGATACTTAAGGTAAGAGTATTATAAGTTGCATCATCATCAACTTTGACACTTTTGGCTTTACCAACCCAGTAATAACCACGATCATGAGTATCATATAAACGTTGGTCAAATGGTGACATAATCAACCTCTTTACCTTGTTTTCCAGCAACTTACGTTCACTATATGGCAATTTGTAGGCTCTAAATTGATAAGTAATCGTTCGCTGATCATAAAAGCGCTCACCTGTGATACTCGAAAAGTCCAAAATACCATTGGCATAACTCAAGTTTTCGGTAATTACTTTTTCTGCTGGTGTTGGGGCCTCACGCTCAAGTAAATAAAATCCATAATCTGATGAATTAAATTGACCAAATTGAATGTACTCAGAACTCATAGCATGTTCCTCCGATCATTTGTCATGATACTTCCAAGAGCACCATCGTAATCATTAACGGTCGCTCCAACTAACTTACCGCTATCCATGGAAATAATATGACCATTTTTAACGGCTTCAACGACGTCATTAAGCTTATTGCTAATTAAACTGTCTGATTGCATCTGCATAGTTTGCCCGATTTTACCGTTAACTTGCATATTTCCAGATTGCAAATTGCTTAAATCTTCTGACAAAACTGGGTTCATTGAATATTCAAGACTTGGATTTCCAAATTTTTGTTCAATGATATTAGCCATTCCAGAAAGGTTCGACTTGACTACTTCGAATCCACTTAAAATTCCTTTATTAAGTCCATCCATAATCGCTTTCCCTGCCGGATTAAGCAATACTTTATCATAAGAATAAGGTCCTTTTAATTTTGGAATTGCATGAGTTATATCCGATAAAATTTTCTTACCGCTTTCCCATGCACCCTTTATTCCATCAATAAATCCATCAATAATAGCTCTTCCATTTTTTACAAGAGATGATGGCTTAATTCCATCAGCAATCTTAGTAACAAATCCAGACCCTAATCCATGTCCTTGAGAATATCCACTCTTAAATCCATCAATAACTTTATCAACCAGCGTCGTACCAGATGCTAATAATCGTCCAGCAGCATACCCTAATTCGAATGCCAATCTTTCTACAAATTCGATAGCCGCACCAGTCAATTTGTGAAGGTTATTGGTAATTCCAAGAACCGTCTTAATTAATAAATTCAAACCTGCATCAATAAGTTTGTCAGCATTATCTGCTAATCCATTGATCATCGCAACCACAAAATTAACTGCTGCTTCCATAAACTTAGGAACATTAGCAGTCAAGGCATTTAAAATATTAACAATCATATTAACAAATGAATTAATAAGTTGTGGTGCCTGTGTCGCAATCCCGTTCATCATGCCGATCAACATATTAATGAACGACTGAATAAGAATAGGGGTGTTTGTTGCCAGTGTTTGCACGAACTGAACAATAATATTTACAAATGCAGCTACAATGAGTGGTGCGTTTGCAGTAATTGTTGCTAAAAATCCAACAATCATTAAAGCGAAGCCCTGCCCCATTGCAAGCATAATCATTTGAATATTTTGGCTCGCTGTACTAGCGGTGCTCAAAACAATTATCAAATTAGAAATAGAATTTACTAACAAACTAATTCCTGCCGCTGCAATTCCAACTCCTACTCCAGCCATCAAAATAGCCGCTCCAAATGATATTGTCACTGCAGCAAGTCCTATCATTCCTGGAAGTGCAGCACTAAGGGCCGGACCAAATATCGCAAATACTGCAACTAGTGCAGATATTGCAATAGTTACGCCAGTAAGAGCAATTATTCCTGCTGTACCTGTCTTAGCTAATTGAGTAATCGATAACACAAGAGCAGCAAATCCGACTGTTACTAAGGCAAGACCAGCTCCAATTTCAAGAACTGCCAGCCCCATCTGCATCATATCTTTTGCGGAAGTTTTAGCAGCCCCTCCGACTGCTTTTGTACCAGCCGCTGCCGGTGCAGAAGTTGTGGCAACAGTAGTATTAGCACCGCTAAGCCCCAACATTTTAGCAACAAGTCCGAAAATAGTCTTCGTCATCCCTGACATTACTTTTACTGTTCCAGATACCGCCGAACCAATCTTGCCAACATTAACTAAGAAACCTCCGGTTGCGGTTACTGCGGGGCCTATGGCTGGAGATAATCCAACAAACCCTCGTGTTACCTTAGCAATAGGGTTACTACTTTGCTCGGCCCATTGAATGGTTGAATTTGTCATATCAATCATTGAACCAGTAACGCCAGACTTACTTGACATTGACTTGTTCCGAAGAGATTCCCAGTTTCCACCAATCTGTTCAATCTTAGAACCAATATTCTTTTGCATTTCAGTTGCTTGATTGTTCAAAAAGTCAGTAGATACTTGTCCGTTTGCCGAAGCTTTTTGCATTTCCTTTGAAAAAGCATCCCATGAAGTCGTCGTGTTACCAGTTTTGTCATTAATTGAGTCAAGAAGTGGAAGAATGGCGGCCATTCCAGACGTTCCAAACATGTTCTTCAATGCTGCCGCTTTATCACTAGAGCTCATTCCGTCCATTTTTTGAGATATTTCAGACAATATCTGCGGGAATTGCTTCATGTTTCCCTGGGCATCCGTGAACGAAATCCCCAGTGCGTCCATTTGCTTGGCAGCGACACTACTTGGAGCTTGCATCATAAGCATTGCGTGGTTCAAATCCTGTGAAGCCTGTGCTGCACTAAAACCACGATTAGTAAGCAATCCAATAGCCGTTGAAGTGTCCTGCATTGACACACCAGCGTTAGAAGCCGTACCACCAATAGTAGCCAATGCTTGTTGCATAGACCCAATAGAGGCATTCGATAGGTTGGCTGTCTGTGTCAGAATAGCGGCTGCCTGTGATGAACCATCAAGGCTTTTGCCCCAAATGTTCATTGATTGCTGAACTACACCAGCAGTCGTTTGCAAATCTTCCCCAGCAGCAGTAGCCGCACGAGCAATAGACGGGAATTCTTCCTTGATTGTGCTAATAGAAGCTCCATCACGAGCCATCGCAACCATTGCTTCCGCTGCCGCTTGAGCACTCAGAGGCAAATCAGCTCCCATTTTATTGGCCATGTCAGATAAACCGCCAATATCTTTGGAAGTCCCTCCAGCGATAACTGCCGCTTGATTAAGGCTTTGTTCAAACGTTCCAAAAGCCTTCAAAGAGGTTACTCCCAATGCAGTTGTTGCTGCACCAGCAGCTAACATGGTCTTTCCAATAGGCTTCATTGTTCTTTCAATGTTTCCCATAGAGCTTTTGGCACTATCCGCAAATCGATCCATTGTATTGATTGCAGACTGCACTCCAGCCATTAATCCAGCAACATTGGCATCGTATATTGCTGTGACCTGCCAATTATCAGCCATTTAACCTCCTTTCTAGCTTATCCAGTAAGCTCATGTCTGTTTGTTCAGTATCATCTACATCAGATTGAACTACGGCTGGGTTGTAGCGTGATTTAATCTTTTTCATCATCTTTTTAGCATCAGTTTCATAGAGCTTTTCAAATGTGTTATATTTCAAATCTTTACCGCTGGCCGTGGTTTGCTGAGACTTCATTGTGGCCCAGGCAATTTCATAATGTTCCCTAGATTTATCTACTTGTCGCAACTCATAAGCTTCAACTTGCAATTCATACTCAGCTGGTGTCATCTGTTCAACATCGCTTACTCGCGATACATTGAACCATCTAAGGCCATTAACAATTAATTCATGATAGCGACTCTCACTATCTAATTTTTTTCCATCATCGCCTTCTGGGCTGCCAATTGCGCTGCTTGTTCGGCTTGCATCTTTGCTACCCGGCGCTTCGTAAATTTTCCTTCTTCAAGTGTCTTAGCTACTTCCTCCCAGACAGCATCCAAGTCAGTATTTTCATCTTCAAAGAATGCATCGATATCGCTTGTCTTCAAATTTCCTCCAGCAGCGTGGTTAGCGCCTAGCAAGATGTCTGACAATGCCGTTAATGAGTCCATGTTTAGAAAAGCGTTTAAAGAAGTTTGCAGTCCAACTGCCATATCCATTCCAAATCGGCTAATCTTGTGCATACGATCCATTTCTCGAATGAATTTCATATCAAAAGAAAATTCTTCCGTCTTACCATTTACTGTATATTCCATGTTTAATCTCCTATTTTTCTGTTTGTCTAACGTTGGGCCTCTCACCCCATTTGAACGTTTAGCCGTTGTCGCTATGGTCATTTACTTTGTTGGCGTTGGTGCCGATGAACTATTTGACGTTTCATTTTCAGTTACCTTGCCAAGCTGAATGAATTGAACTCCCTTGTCCTTGTCATCATCAAGGTTCAACTGTACTTCTCCAGAAGCTGCGTAACCACCTTCAACTGATGCCTCAATCTTCAAAGAAACTGAGTTATCTGAGTCGCCTGTTTCTTCAACGGAAGTCATCACAGCCGTCATTGAACGGGCAACGTATGTGCCAGTCTTAGTTCCTGGTGTATCTGTGTAGACAATCCAGAATTGAACGTTCTTGCCATCATTAAAGGCATTGTCAAGCTTTGTAACGATTTCTTGCTTTGAGGCCAACAATTCCAAAGAGAATGTCGCCTCTACCGATCCACCTTTCAATACCTTTCCGGTCTTAGTATCTTCGGTCTTGGAGTCCTTGGATCGCTTATATGAATAAGTTGTCTGGTAAGCAACCATCACTCCACTAGCATTCGCTTTGTCCTCTTCAATACGGGCAAATACTAGTGCCTTTCCACCAGACATGGTTTTCAAGTCTGCCATTTTTCCTCCTTAATTGACTCGATATGTTAAATCGAGTGTTCCGTGTAGTAGTCTCAAATTGTCTTCTAGTTCCAACGACACAGAATTAACGGTGTATCTAGTATCTAAAGCAACTTGATATTCTCCTACTAAGTTAAGCCCAAGAGCATATGCATATACCCTAGACATGATTTCCTCTAATTGATCCCTTCCATCCCCAACATCAGCCGATACAAACAAGTGAGTTGTGATTGATGGGCGTGACCGCAGAACATCCTTAGTGGGCGTATCTTGGGCCATTGAATAGTCGCCAATACAAATAAGAGGGGTGTCAAAGTTTTCATCATGTAGCTCTGGGACTGTATTAAAAAAGCGGTCTCCATACTCGTCGTACAGATAACCGCCAATATTTTTGTAAAGTTCGTAGTCTGGCTTTGCTCTAAACATGAAGAACCGCCTTTAAATTGCTGATAAATACGTTCTTATGTGTTTCAAATGCTTGGTACATGAAAAGTTTCGGCTTGATATACTTAGTCCCATTTTCCTGAGCATATCCATAGTTAAACTTACCATTGTATGCATCAGCAGAAACAACTCCACGTATATGCCATCCATTCTTGGTAACAGTTACTTTCGTCTGGCGCTTTAAGAAACCAGTTTTAACTGGTTCAAGCCTTTGTGCTTGCTGTTGTGTACTAGCAGATGTAGAGCGAATAAGCGCCTCAACCTGTTTAGGAACGGCAGCCATCAATCTATGCTGACCAGAGATGAACTTATCAGCTCCTACAACTTTCATTCCAGATGACATTATCCCTCCTTTACTCGGATAGACGAGCGAATCCCAACTGCCTGTCGCTCTTGCACTACATACTTCTTGCCATCAATCAAACAGTAATCAAAGTATGGTAGTGTGCCAACAGAGCGTATGACCTTTTCTCCGTAAGAGACAACGCCATACTCCCGATATGACTTAGCAGCACTTAAACTGGTCACGTTAACCGTGACATCAGCTACTAACTCGTCATCGCCCTTTTTACTTGGATTTCGTGGGTCTTGTGTTCCTTTGACTTTGACATACAAAGCAACCTTTGTAGCTGCGTTCATAGGAACATCACCCGACCTCTCTGCCGGCCAGTAACGTTTCCGGTGCGGTATTCGTCAATCTCATTCTTGAACTTAGAAAAATCATCTTCTTGGAAGACAAGCGTTAACCCATCTTGCCCAGACGATTTCATCCCCTCATTACCAATACGAGAAAAACGAGCAGCCACTACTTCATCCACAATGTAGTCAAACTGATCAGGAATGTTTGTATTCTTCAGCCCGAGCAAGACAGACAAGCGAGCTTTCACATTCTTCTCAATGATTTCAAGTTTTTCATCAACTGTACTCTTAGGGTCTAAGAGCTTCGAATAATCACTCATATTAGCCCCCTTTCAACTAATTACTTGCCTGTTGAAGCAGATGAACCCTTGGCCATTCCAGCCGTCAAGATGGCCTTCTTGTTCAAGTCAGACACCCATACGCCATACTTACCAGCACCTTGCAATTCGACACCAGCAAAGTCAGTTGATTCAATCGTACGAACAATGTTAATTCCCAAGAATGCACGACCAATGTTGTCAGGCGTGAAGATAACCTTAGCACCGTTCATGTATTGAGTAGGAACTTGAGTAACACGAATTCCCTTCAACATCACTACACCATTTGTGTCAATGTTCGTATCAGAGTTCTTAGCAGTCGTAGTTGCTGGAGCATCCACAATAGCGTTGTACGTTTCTGGATCAACATACGCACGTACTGGTGTCATGATTTCCATGTCCGTGTATGTTTGGGAAGCCTTGCCAAACAACTTGACAACGTCAGATACAGAACCCAGGTCATCAGAGGCGCTTTCCGTCAACTTCTTTCCAAACAATGCGTTAAACAAACGTACCTTTGCTTGTGATTGCAAGTCCAAACGCTCGGCAACGGCAGAGTTAAGGTCTGCATTTACAGTGAAGCGGTCAAGACCTTCACGGAACGCCCAAGTGCTATCGTAGGGAACATCTTGTTCCTTGTAAATAATTTCCTTACGCTTACCAAAGCGGTTAGAGTTATCAGAACCATCATTAAACGCAGTATTTGCGTCAGTATCATAGTTACCAAGTTGTGCTGGCAAGTCATTTGACTTGATAGAGAACATGGTTGCGTTTTCAGTCACGCCATCCTTGGTTTGCAAGTCACCGAATGCTGGTTGAAATGCGGACAACGCACGAAAAGCTGGCGTAATAATTCCAGCAAAATTCTTATTAAAGATTTGTTCTTGAGCCATTTTAGGCCTCCTTTATTTATACTTTGCTGCCTTAGCGGCAAATGGGTCATTTTCATCAGTTAGTGACGAAGCACCACCTTTTGGCTTGCCAGAGCCTTGCAACTTCTGGTTAACCTCTTGATTAACTCGTTCAGCAATCAACCCATCAAGGGTCGTGATCGCCTTGCTAATTTGTTCAGCATCCCCAATTGAAACAAGTGTTTCAGCTAAGTCACTCGGCAAGTTTTTATCAGCCAATTCATCACGCACACTGGCAGTAAGCTCACGCTTATTCAACGCTTCTTCACGGGCTTTCATTTCTTCTGCCTGTTTCTTAGCTGCTTGATCTGCCTTTTCTTGTGCGCTCATCTTGGCTAACTTTTCGCCTTCTGACTTCGCTTCTTCGAGCTTGTCCTTCATGGTTTCTTCCCACTTAGCACGAGCTTTCGCCACTCGACGTTCTGCCTCTTGTTCAGCTAATTTGTTAGCCTCCTCTTGCGACAGAGTTTGTGTTTCTTGTTGGCCCTCCCCACCTTGTACTTCGGTTTCTTGGTCAACTTGCGTATCAACTTCTTGCGACATGTCGTCCTCCTACATAAATTCACAGTAGCTTGCACAGTTTCCACCTAATGGCACACCCTCCACTCGCTACTCCGTTGTTATGGTGCTTTTAACGACTTCCCAGGTCGATGTATGTACTAAAAAAGCACTCACAATTGAGTGAATGCTTATTAATCTTCGTATACTGTTGTGTCCGATTCGTCGACCGCTACTACCGAGCAGCGGCAGTTAGGATGCTTTGGAATTACATAGCGCCCAGAACCAAAGCTCGCTGCTTTGAACTGTTTTCCATCTAATTCCATACATAGCTGGCACGAACCAGCGCCCGCCACCCATTCTAGCTTTTTATACCCAGCAGACTTAATCGACTTTACTTGCTGTTCAGCGGATACTCTAGCACCCTCTGTACGCAAGATACGTTCCGCCTCATACCTTGACACACCGTAGCGTTCTTTAATCTGCTTTGTATAGGTCGTAGGGTTCTGACTATCAAGTAGAGACTCACGCAAGATATTGGACATATCAGTCCGTAGCCGTGTTTGATTACTCCAAATACGGTCAGACCATTTAACGCCTTTGATACCTTGGTCAATGACTTTCTGAGTAATCTCTTGTACAGCCGTGTCATATACTTTTCGTCCAAAATCGGCCGTTACTTTGGCCTCTTCCTTTAAAGAATTGCCTACATAACTAATTTCCTTTAAGGCGATGACCGAAGTAAACACCATCAGTGCATACTCTAATAACTGATCAACGTTGTTAACCTGTACCGTCTTAATACCATTTTGGATAGCGTAATGGTCTATCTCATTGACCAACTCACTATCTGGATATTGTGAGTAGTCTGCCTGGTCGAAGTCATCATATTCATCATTAAAGCTCCCCCACCACGCCAAGAAAGCCTGCTGATTGTTGGCAATCATGTTGTTAAGCTCTTTAACTGATTGATTATCAGCTCTCGCTCGTTGGTTGGAAAACTGTAGTCCTAAATCATGATTACTCATCGTCATCTTCATCACCTAGCTGTGAGGTTTTATCTTGCAAGCGTTTCATTTCCTCTTGCATGGCATTTATAGGCTCATTTTCACGCTCTCGCATGGTTTCAAGTTCATCAGTATGAATACCTGGTGCATAACGATCTAAGTATTCCTTTGGGAAGCTAGCGCCTGATTGTTGCAATGCTTGAATAGTAGCC
The DNA here is from genome assembly GCF_018437275.1 of Fructobacillus broussonetiae. Taxonomy (GTDB): domain Bacteria; phylum Bacillota; class Bacilli; order Lactobacillales; family Lactobacillaceae; genus Fructobacillus; species Fructobacillus broussonetiae. The sequence continues at coordinate 54,263 of NZ_JAAMFK010000002.1, read as the reverse complement.
ACATCATCAGTTGGTAAATTGTCAGTGAACATGAAGTTGATGTTTTGAAAGTTCAACTTCCATGGACCAGAAGCTGCCTTTTCTAAATCTTCAACAATGCCATAGATTTCACTTAATCCCTTAGAGAATGAACGTCGTTTTGTCTTTGCTAATTGGATAACACCTAGCTGCTTATATTGCATTGCCACACCAGAGGCATTACTTGCGAAGTTTTCGTCCGAAACATCAGGAGTGCGAGAGAATGAGTGAATATTCTTGTACAGGCGGTTCTTGTACGCTTCAACGCCAGCCGTGTCATATTGCTTGTGAATGTAATCAGCAGATACTGTCGTCTGTTGACCAGTTCCACTGATACCAGACTTCAAAAAGAGCGTGCGTGACTTACGAATATTATCAACAAGCTCTTGTTTTTCCTTGGCCAGCTTTTCCAGATACTCTTTATCCTCTGGATCAGCAGCTAGGTCTGCTCCCTCTAGCAAATCATCAATGTCACCCTTAATAACAAGCATGGCATCGTTGCTATCCTGCATGTAGTTAGCCGTGTCAGACTGTGCAGCGTCATAAGCATCAATCAAGCTAATGACACCATCAAAGTCGCCCATCCGTTGCGTGTTATTCCAAAATTCAACAACTGGAAGAGTGGATAATTTGTCCGTTTTAGCCACATTGTACCCATTAACAACTGTCCCATCAGCAATTGCTACAGGTTCACTAATCGTGTATTCACTATCTGTCCACGTCTCAATCACATATGGTTGATAGTCTAGGTCGTCATCAATCTTTGACTGTTCTGTATAACGAACGGCCATAATCGGTACTGGGTCAACATCATTTGAGTAAATCATAAACGTGTTAGTAGGGCTAAGCCGAGTAATCTTCTCGACATCCCCATCACGGTAGACATTAGCAAAAGCTCGCCCATACTTCGACATGTCGCTAAACAGGTCATAAAAGAGTGAATCCACACCATTTTCATGGTTAATCTTGTCTAACTGTTGGTGCTCATCCTCTTGGCCATTGTGGTCTTGATCAACGCTAATGTGAATTGGGTTACCAACCGAAAAGGCGGTGTGAAAGTCGACAATTTCTTGAGCGAATGGATGACCTAATCGTACATCAGCACCATACTCATCAATACGACGACTCGCTTCGCTGTTAATCTTGGTGTTAATACCCTTGTAATAACTATCCAGATTAAGCAATCGTGGGCGTTGCTTGTTGTAATGGTGCTTGATGAACTCGCCCACACGTTTTGGCGTTAAGTTGTTAAGGTCTTCTTGATACTGCATTAACGCATGGTGCAAGTAACGCTCCGCCTTAGTTTGATAGCTACTGTCTGCTTCTAGTGTTTCCATATACTACTCCTATCGCAATCCCAAATCGTTGACTGCTTTAACACGTTCTCGATAATTCATGTACTTTCCTTGACTATTGGTAAAAATGATTGGCTCTAGGGCATAACCTAATGCTTGAATAGCGTGATCATTACCATCCTCTGGCTTGTTCAAGAACTTTCCGAACTTGTCCTTCTGATAAGCGAATGTACTCATTTCATCAACTAAGAAACTAGCACTTGGGTGAATGTGGTATTTAAAGTTCTTCATGAACTCCATACGCTGTACATTCGAGTCTTTACCCTTGCCCACAGGAACAATCGTCTTAAGGCCTTGTGACTGCAATTCAGCAATTGTTCTTGGTTCTGCGCTATCGGCATACACCTTGCCCCTCAAGGCACCACTACGAGCTAATTTGCGAGCCATTGGTGAACTCAACATCCCCGTTTCGTAAAAGCCGTCATAGACGTATATATCATGGTCTTTCACTATCGCTTTAACAAAGGCGGTCGGGTCATGAGTGAACCCAAAATCGAGCCCCATAATGTGACGACCCTGAACCTTGCTTATATCAAAGTTCTCAAGCTCAAATAGGCCTTCAAAGACAAGCCCTTCTGCAATACCCCATTCGCCATCTACAGCTACTCTGGCTCGATTAGGGTTGCGCTTTTTAAGCTCCATCATGTTATCGATGAATTGTTGGTCCAAGTGGCTGTTATTCTTGTAAGTTGTGGTAAAACTCAATACGCCATTGCGCCTGGTCTCTTCATCAAAGAACTCTTCTTTTAGCCAGTGGCGTTCCGACCATGGGTTGAAGGTTAATATATGCTGGTAGTAGCCACCATCAGGCAACTGGCCACGCAACGACTCAACAACAGTTTGGAAATCCTCTTTACTCTTTAGTTCGTATGCTTCTTCCCACCAGGCACGGCACAAATAGCCATTCTCAGCACTAATAGACGTGATTTTCAAAGGGTCATCCATGCCTCGAAAGTAAATCTTTTGTCCAGTTGATTTCATGGTGATTTCAAGCGGACTAACCGTGAATTTAAAAAGGTCACTCAACCCTAGTAGATTGATGACCTTCTTCAATGTGTTATATGTCGATTCCTTGTTGGTATTCTGATACTGACGGATGACAAGCCAATTAACATATGGCAATCTCAACATCTCATAGATAACGTTATATGCTTGCGCCCACGACTTACCAGAACCACGGGCCCCTTTGATTGCCACAAATGGATCATGACTAGAAAACAATGGATAGTAAGATTTGTCGACAGAGTGATGAAAGTTAATGTTAATTGTTGCCATTTCCCTTCCCCTCGAATGAGTCCATGTTAATTATCATTTCGCCATTGCTAGTCCCGCTATCAAATACACCCTTGCCGTTCAAATACTCTAATAGTTCCTTGCGAGCTTTATTGCGATCATGTAATTCGACAATTGGACCATCTTTGCCAACAGTAATCTTCTTAATAGCCTTAGTATCGACTTTGGACTTATCTTTTAAGGCAACCCAAGACTTGTGTCCTGTTAGCTCTTTACCGGTGGTTTCATCTTTGTATTGAAACTCATCAGAACCCCAATCGGCATACGATCCAATATCAGCCTTGGCCTCTTTGGCCATATCATCGACCAACGAAAAAACGTCTATGTCGAGCTCTGCTAATCGAGCCTGACGCAGACGTTTGATTTCACTTTTAATTCCAACATTTTCCAACAATCGTGGCCCTGTTGTTTTGGCTATATTGTAGTCAACATCATACGCATTGATGTAAGCCTGAGTCGCATTAGCAAGTCTCACATACTCGCTAACAAAGGCTTTTTGCTTGTCATTTAGGTTGCTATCTTCCAACTCTTGAATAGCTGGATGTAGCTCTTTTTTTGTTGCAACCTTTTGCGACTTGGTTGCAACTTTTTTATTAGAGGTTGCAACCTTGGTTTCATCTGACCAGTAACGAGACTTCCAAGACTTAACTGTACTTAAGCTAACATCATACTTCTCAGCAATCTCCTTGTACTTCATACCAGCTAAGTAGTCTTGCTTAGCTTCATCACGTTTTGTCATGTCATTGTAGCTCCTCCTTTCTTTTTGATATATGCACTAAAAAAGACAGCCTGAGCTGTCTTTTTACTTTACTGTTTAAAATCTTTAATATTCTGAATCGCTTTTTCGTTTTGCATCAGCTTATAATATTCTGTATCTCTTTGTACTACAGCTAATTGTAATTCATCATTCTCTTTAATTTCAAATGACTTAATTTTATTATTTAAGAGCTGAGTTAATGGTTCTCCAATAGCTTTTTTATAATTAAACCCTAGCAATTGCATTATGGTTAACATTTCTTTGGAGATTAGTGGCTTAATTAAGTTTATATTTTCAACCAATTGCCCCCCATCGTCACTAGCTTCCGCAAACTTGATGATGATTGGCAAGATTGTATCACTAATACTTTTCACATCCTCATCGGTTAACTTCTGAGACACTAACTCATTTTCTAATCCCTTAGAAATTAAAACTAAGTTTTGCTTATCATCGATCAAATCTTGGATAATTTCAGTTAGCTCAGCAATTGTTTCTTGATCATTCTTTTTCGCCTTAACAGTTTTAATTTTTTCAATTACTGCAGAAGCAGTGTTCCTAACAGTAATTTCAGCAAGCTTTGCTGTTAACTGCATTGTTTGTTCATCCATATCTTTGTATTCCTTCCTGTTTATCAACTTACAAGATAAGGATACAGGAATCAAATCAAAAGAAGAACCAATTTGTGTATAATTAGCTGCTTTATTCATAATTATTAACAACTCTCTTTGTATTACAATCTTACCCCGAACCACAACATCTTAGCGCCAATGATCATGATACCTGTTGCTCCGGCAAGCAGGCCGCCTAGTAATAAGTAAGCAGCCGCATTAGCCATGTGCGCCATTGTATTAGTAACCTTAAACTTCAAATAATCTTTCATTTTTCGCCTCCAAAATAAAAACCACCGTTAGACTGAACTAACTAGTGGTTTTATTATTTATTATTTAATTGTATTTATTAACGCATGGTAGCGAACTGTATCAGCTTAACGATACCAACTACTAGTAGCATAATTCCGAGGAATTCCCACAATAGCAATCCACCGAAGAATGGGCTAAATACCAACGTCAATCCAGCTAGCAAACTGATCAAAGCTGAAATGAACGGCCATACTCGATTGCTTCCCCAGCGATTAATGATTGCCATTTGCACAATTCCTTCAACAGCCCAGGTCAAACCAGTGAAGACTCCCACTACGATCAGAAGTGATAGGGCCGCCGTTTCAAGATCGATAAGAATCAAAACACCTGCCACCATGTAAAGAATTGACATGATAATACCGATAATACGGTTGGAGCGACCTTGTTCTGTATCCCGAATAGAAATTACTAACTTAGAGACCCCAATTGCGAAAAAAGCAAATCCAATCATACCCGCAACAAAGCTGGCACTCTTTTCTGGCCAAATAGTAATAAACGCCCCGACAACTGTAGAAATCAACCCATCAATTCCAATGGTGCGTCGAACTCGTGATGTGAATGCATCCATCTCAACATCTCCTAACCAATAAGTTTTATTCATTTCAATTATATATCAAATATTCATTTATTGTCATTTAATGTCAAAAATGACCATTTCCAAAATGAAAACAGTCATATGTACCGTGACCACAACCACCAGGAAATGGTCACATATGCTCGCTCTTAGTTAGTATAGAAACTAGTCATCGCAAGCTAAGAACAACACGGGAGTCGCACCCGTAACGATATTTCTAACCGTGGCGTTGATTTAACAACCGCTTGCAGGCAACCACGGGCCACTTGGCTTTGTTCATAACGGGAACGAGCTAACCAATGCGATAAATTGAAAGGCAAGCACTCATGACAAGACACCATTTGGAGATGGGTTGCTCATTCCCTTGGCTATCTGAAATAACCACAATACAAATATAACACGTTTTTTAAGGCAAAAAGTCGCATGATAGTCGCATGTTTTTAGAGGGTCAAGTTTTCCACAGGTCGTGACCAATGAGAATTGTAATACTTTTCCTTTATACGCTGTACGTCACGAATACACTGGCTCTTCGACTTGTACATCATTTGAGCAATTTTAGGCCACGTATAGTGCTTTTGCTTGTCATAATGATAATCAAGTATTGTGACAATCTGTTGGTCAATTGTTTGCATAAACTGTTTAACCGACTCATACCGGATAGTTAACTGGATAATTTCGGGGTCTGACTCTTCCCTAATAATCTGATTATCAAGCGCCCGGCTAATTTCATTTTGCTTCTTCCCACCGCCAATGTTTTCATCACGAACAGGGTTATCAAAACGCAACTCAAATCTACGCCAAGCAATCTGCTTTTCAATTGTTCCAGAGAAATAATCAGTAAATAACTGATCCACCGTATATCCCAAATTTATCACCACCTTCTTTTTGTAGTTAACCGTCTTTACCGGATCATACAAATAGTTCTTATTTTTGTAGTATCCCATCTTGCTAAGAACTTTCTTTACACCAATACGAGGACGCTCTTGTTGCTGTGGCTTGATGTCAAACTCAATCTTTATCGTTTCCGCCATCTAATCCTCTCCGTTAAAATTCAAACCATCACGATTGACTAATCCTTGAGCTTCAAGCAAATCACGATGATGTGCAGGATTCACTTCCAATGCGATGTCAGGTTCTGGACCGAACCATCCTTGAAGCACTGCATTGTACACTGTCATTTAAAACCCCTCCATTTTTGGAAAGTTAAAATCAATTCCTAATCGTTTTGCTTTTTCATTAGCTTCCATTGATGAACGTTCTTCAGGAGTTATTCCTCCGAAGTATCCCATCTCATGAGCTTGCGTTAGATACTGATCGATTCTTGCGTACAATCTGGATGGCGTTAAGTTCTTAGGGTTCGTCCATGACTTAGCCATGTTAACGACATCTTTTAAATTATTGATTGAATAACCATTATCAATTAGCTCTTTAAATAGGAATTGATCTGGAATTAATCCTATTTTTTCTTGGAAGAAATCACAGAATTGTTCTGTCGTATATACACTCTCTGTCTCCCCCCCTTTGTTATTATTAGTATTTGTTAAGTTAGTATTTGTTAGTGTTTGATTTTCGCATGTACGATTACCGTATGTACGAAAATCGAACATAGGCTCATCGTTGATTATCCATTCAGAAACACCCCAATGTCCTTTATCATCTTTAACTCGTTTGCGCTTTAGATATCCGTGTTCTTCTAATTCCTTAAGACCACTTCTGAGACTAGCTCTTCCATCAGTAGCGTGTTTCATCACTTCAATTTCGTAGAAGTCCCAGTCGTTGTGTTGTGCGTACAAATAGCCAAATATTCCACGAGCTTTCCAAGACAGCCTGTCATCATGAAGTACCTGATTAGACAGAATTGTGTATTTCTGCTTCTTATACTTAGATATCTTAGTCATCACTACACCTTCTATTCTGAGGCAAGTAGATCATTCTTAGTCATTGGTTTTTGAAGCTCCTTTCTAGAATGGCAAGTCATCATCAGAGATGTTCACACCCTGCTGACCTGCGAATGGGTTATCGGAAGCCTGTTGTTTTTGTTGCTGACCTCCGCTTGTTCCGTTATTCTGACGGCGCTTCTCGGCTTCTGCCTTGTTCTCAAGCAATGAGAAGTTATCGACATTGACCTCCGTTACATAGACACGCTGACCTTGCTGGTTCTCATAGTTACGAGTAGCAAGCCGTCCCTCGATAGCTACAAGCGCTCCCTTGCCAGTGAAGTTGGCAAAGTTTTCCGCCGCCTTACGCCAGATAACTGCGTTGATAAAATCGCTCTCACGGTCTCCATTGTCGTTCTTAAAACCTCTTTGAACGGCTAGGTTAAACGAACCAACCGCAATGCCTGACTGCGTATATTTAACCTCTACATCACGGGTTAATCGTCCAATTAATACAACTCGGTTAATCATGATTGTTCCTCCTATTTGTTGTTATCCAAAATGTACTGCCTAATTGGGTCAATCAGTTGTTTAACTTCCGAACCAGAATAAACGCCATCATCGTCAATCTGTCCCCAAGATGAAATTAGCTTTGACTTGATTCCGCGTACAAAAACCTGCTTTTCTGTTAATCTTGGTTTTTCGTTCTGCTTGTACTTCTGTAAGTCTGCTTCCTTGACAATTTCATTAACAACCGAGTTCTTTAGTTTCCCAGTTGGTGTGAATGATCCAAGCAGTCGCCACTTAGTTGAAGTCAATTTGTGGTTTTCGTCTAGTTCGCGTCGACGATTTTGCTCCTCAATGACCTCTTCAAGTTGCGGAAGCCAGCCGGCCAAGCGTTGGTTCTGCTCGGCCAACACTGACTCGCCAAGGTCTGCTTCCAGGGACTCAATCGTTTCAAGAAGTACCAGCTCCTTATGGTTTTCTGCTTCCCACTTATCGGCAGCTTCTTTTTTGCCTTTCTTAACCAGCTTTTTCGCTTCTTTGATTAACTTATTGATGTTAGCCCGCTGGCTAGTCACAAAACGGAAGTTGTCTTTGTCGGTCAAGTCCTCTGGGAACTTAAACGATTGAATGTACGCCATCACATCGTCTAATCCTTTGATTTCGCCTGCTTCGTAAAAAACAACCGGCAACGCTTCATTTTGTTCTGGCATAATTCTTTCCCCTTATTTCAAGTCCTTTAATTCTTGCAAGTCTTCAAACATCGCACCCTGTTCTGATTGAGTTTGAGCGCTTTCTTCCTCGAACGGCACTTCAATATCATCGTTAGATTGTTGTTCCTTATGCCAAGGGTGAACTTCATCGGTATTGACCGTCTCCGCCTTTTCCACTTCTGGATTAGGTTCATTACTTTCTTGGTGCTCAATTACCTCTGGCTGCTCATGCTGTTCAGTATCAGTGACATCAATCATTTCGCTTTCTGCTCGGTTGTCTTGTTCGATGAGAACTTCTGATTCTGATGATTTAGGAGCAAACTTTAGTAGGTCCTTCATGACGGTCTTAATGGCCATAGCGTCGAAGTTGTTGTACCAAGGCGTGTACCCTTTTGTACCCTTTCCCTTGTATGACTTAGAGAACTTCTTGGCGTGTGCTTCTACTTGTTCAATTGGCCAGTAATTAACAACTCGTTCGCCGTTCTTCAAATAGTAGTAAGCAACATAACCTGCTACCTTCTTATCATTGTCATCGTCCGATGTGTAAGGGTTAAAGTCCTCGTTTTCCATGTAAAAGTCGCCGAATACGAAATTGTAGTGAGGCTTATTACCAACGTATACTGGAGAACCACCTAAACGTCCGATATTGCCAGTATTCTGGACAAGTTGGATAATTCCTCGATAGCCAAGTTGAAGCTGTGCCTGTACCTTGCCATGGTTGTTATACGGAATGATATAGGCTTGTCCCAGTTCGCTAACTAGTGACAGGTTAAGGGTCGCCACTTTTTGAGCCACCGTGATCAAGTCTGTTAGGTTTGTATTTGCTAGGTCAGGGTACTGTGCAACCGCATTTGAAAGTCCGGCCAGGAAGTTATCTGCCTTATTCCCTAGTAACTTGCTAAATTGTTCAACAACCTTAGGCTGCGTTAATTGCTTTTGTCGCTTGATTACTGATTGTTGGTCTGCTTGTTGATATGCCATTTAAATAGCTCCTTTTTGTTTGTAATACCACCAGGCCATGTCTTCGTCGTATATGTCATGATGATTCTTGTCATTCATCGAGTTTCGGTATTCTTCCTCTTCAGCGCCGATTATCATGCTGTTTTCAATCGTCATCATCACCTCCTGAGAAACCAATTACTGCAATTTCATCTGCGTCAGCGTTTTCTATTAAACGTTCGTTATGCGTTCTAATTATTTTTTGCTGTCGCTCAATTATTTCGCTCTGCATAACGATGATTTCTTTATCGTTCATATATCCTCCGTGATATACTAGAGGCATAATTTTCTTAGTGGAAACATTATGCCTAAGCTCTCTTGGTTGCTGCCTTGAGAGCTTTTTTCTGTTCCTTAAACAATCGTTGAGCCTTCTTGCGCTCATTATGTGCAATGTCACGATCCACGTCGTTGTCACCAAACCAGGGATTCTTATCCAGCGATAGGGTCACAATATAGATGAATCCACCGGTTGATCCAATTAGGAAAAACCAGTTGATTACTTCATTCCAAAACATGCTATTCGTCATCTAAATATTCCCTTTCTTGTGAAACCAGTTATGCAATGCAAAACCAGACCACACCTTGTACGTTCCGTGCTCAATTATTGGTTTTGGAAAACCTTTTTTCGTTCGCCACGAGTTGCGAAAACACTTACTTGAAATCGGGCGATTCTTTCCTAACATTTTCCCGATAACTTCACACACTTCTTTTTGTGTGTACTGTCTCGACGGGTCGAACTCACTTCCTACAGCTTCCATACGGAACCTCCTTTCTTTTGGTATCCTTTAGTTACAAACATTCGTCACAATAAAAAACGGAGACTATAATGCTTACAAAAAACGCTGAGTTACTGCTAAAAAAATTTATAAATAATGAGTTTGATTCTTTTGATTCATCAAATGTTCACATTTCAGAAGGTGAGATATTCAGAAAATCACCACTTCACAATGAAGCAGAAACTGAAACCGCATTATCAGAATTATTAAATAATGGATATGTGAGCACGATAGCTAAAGCGCTGTATTATCCAACAACTTCTGGTAAAACTTATTTTGATTTGAAAAAAATAACTAATAAAAATAAAATAATTTGGAATATCGGAGTCCCTGCGCTACTCGGATTCATAGGGGGATCACTGCCGAATATATTCAACTGGTTAGCAAGGTTAATAAAATGGCTAATACAACTCCAGTAAAAAAACTAGTAACGAATAATACTGGATTCATCCATTCCGGGAACTCTTCATCTTCTTTTTTCATGCTCTGCTCCTTTCTGTTTTTGGTATCCTTTAACCAGTGGCATTGCAGTGCCTAGTAAATTGAAAGGAGATTGTTTATGAATAAATTTATTGTGTATTTTAATATGCCTTTGAATGGGTCTGATGAAAAAAGCATTGAGTCTCGTGGTTTACTTGAGGACTTGGTCGGACAAGGAAATTGGCTTCAGCTAACCGGTGAACTAATTGTTATCAAAACAAAAATGTCATTAAATGATTTTTCTCATGAATTTTTAGAGATGAATCCTCCCCATGATTTTTTTGTACTTGATGTCCACGACTTTTCTTCAAGTTATGATTCAGATTACAAGCGCAACTTGTTTAACGACTTGTAATTCGCTTAGCCAATTCATTCAGAATTGAAGCTAGTTCAGGGTCACCATTAAAGTTCCTACCTCTAAAATAGTTTTCCTGAATAACATTTGAGTCAGCCTTATCGTCTGTCTCTTTTGCGTCTATCTCTAGTTGGTATTCTTTAACTTTTTTAGCTAAATGCATAATTCTTGCAGAAGTGGAGAGTAGTGTATCAGCACTGCTCTTTTTATTTACATCGATACTATCGAACATATTTTTAATGTTATCTAAGGCTTTAGATAGCTCTTGTTGCGGACTTTCTAACTTCTTCCCAGTTCGTGACATTGAGATAATGTAGTCAACCTTATTGGTTGGCTTATTTTTTTTGTCCATTTTTCGTTGAACCCTTAATCCGTCAACATTCCAATTTTCAAAATATCGATTTAATGAATTCAATATTTCTTTCTTTTGTTCTAATTGCGATTTACTTTCCATGTCTCTCCCTTTACGCCGTCTGGTCTTGGTTAGCACCACGAATTGCTAGATCCATCAAGTTATTTGGTTCCCACAAACTCAAGAACCGTTTAGCTTCTGCAAAATACTTTCGTGGTAATGCGTTGTAACGTGGCACGCTGAATTGTTGCTTGAAGTCCTTTGCGATGGCGTGGAACACTTCGCTAGACAACTCCTTATACGCTTGGCTGTACTTACCACCAAGAACCGCAAACACCCGATTGCGACGAAGCTGTAATAGCTCTGCTTGTTCCCAACTTCGGATTTCCTGGTCGGCTTCGAACTTATTCAAACGTTGTTCAAGCTTTTCCTGTTTGTCTTCTTGTTGTTTCAATGCTTCAAACGTTGTCGCTAAGATAGCCATTGGGTCGGTTTGTACCGAGTAGCTACCAGTCTTGCGAATGCTTGGCAGGACTTCTGACGTGACCCACTTTTTAAAACGCTTAGCACTATCTAATTCACTACCAAAGATAAGAGCGAACACACCAGACTCATTAATTACAGTCATCTGTTGCTTTCCTCCGGGGGTGTCCAAAACGGACACCCCTTTGTCATCAACTTCGACGTGCGTTCGAATTGCTTTAGCAGTTTGGGAATATCCCAAGGTCTCTGCCACATCTTTCCCTACGAACCAAGGCTCGTTATCAATAAGTACAGTTCGCACTTCATTACTTTCAAAGTTGAAAGCTTTTACTTCGTTCATTTGTTTCTCCTTTTATTTATATACTTTTGCAATACTTTATTGATAAAAAAAATCCTTAATACTTCCACCAAGCAAATTGGAAATTTTTCGGGCATTTTCAGGTCTCATGGATTTACCTTTTTTTCGATATCTCCACATAGACTGGTATGTTACTCCAACATCTCGAGCCAAAGAAGACTCGCTGTATCCGTGATTACTCAATAATTGTTGCCAGTTTTCAGTATCTTTAATCTTCCAACTCACCGCTATTATTCCCTCCTTTCTTTAACTTATGTATTTATTGTATAACTAATTATATATTTTTGCAATAACTTTTTTATAACAATGTTATTAACTTTTGCAAAAGCTAATATATACTATTAGTAACAAAGGGGATCATATGAAAGTATCTAATCAAGAGTTCGGAAATAATTTACGCGAACTCCGTCAACAAAAAGGATTCAGCATAAGTCAAACTGCGCTACAAGCCGGCATATCTCAACCATACTTATCTCAAGTTGAAAATGCTCGTCGGAGTATTCCTAAGCCTAGTACTCTTGAAAAAATTGCACATGGATTAAGAGTCGATAAAAGTGTTGTTTTTAAAATGGCTGGAATTGTTCAAAACATTCCCAACGAGTTACCCATTAGTTCAAAGCCATCTACTGTATCTATTCCTATCTATGGTCGTATCTCTGCTGGATATCCCGAAGGAGCTAAGGAAGATATTGAGGGACACGTAAAAATAGACGACGACCTTGTCGAACGTTATGGCAAAGACAATTTAATCGGACTTCGTGTTAACGGAGAAAGTATGAACAAGGTTGTGCCCAATGGTGCTATTGCTATTCTTGCAAAAATTGATACATCCGAAATTACTAATGGCGACATCTGCGGGGTTATTATTAATGGAGAGTCTGCAACTATCAAACATGTTTACCAGTACCCTGACAGGCTTCGCTTCGAACCAGATAGTTGGTTGAGGGAAGAGCTCAAACCCTTCGAGTATAGTAAAGAAGACGTCAATAATGGACAGCCTCCTATTCAAATTATTGGTAAGTTAGTTCATCAGCAATCATCATTTTAAATTATCGGGGAGTATTTATATGTTTACCTTTTTCATCGCGCTTGTTTGCATTGTTTTTTTCTTCTTATTCATGATTGGATTATTTTTAACCATCAAATCGGCTTTTAAATTTTTTGTAACTAAAAGTGTAACCAAAAAACAACTGTTATCATCGGTGATTGGAACATTTTTATTTTTGTTAATATTTGGAGTAACGGCCGTTCCAACTTTTGGAAATTCATCAGATAATACTAAAAAAGTAAGCACAAAATCTGATGGATATGATTTCAAAAGCATAAAGTTAGGAATGACTCAAAAAGAAGTTTCAGATAAATTAGGAAAGCCATCAAGCCAAAATGATCGTGCCATGACATATGGAAATAATACCCTTTACTTCGCTGACGGCAAATTGACGGGCGGAAGTCCTAAGTTTATCCAACAACAAGTCAATCAAAAAAACAGTAATGACAAGCAGAAAAAAGCAGATGATTTAAACAGTGAAAAATCAGCAGCCCAGTATTTTGGGTCTAAATCTACTCAGAAACTTGCAGAGCAAGCAAGTTATGTGCCAAGAACACAGATGTCAAACGGTAATATGATGTATTCAGAAACTATTAGTAACGTAAAAATGTATCGAATTGACGACTATCAAACCGGAGTTACGACTGTTTATAAGGCAGATGAAAGCAAAGATGATGGACTTGGCGCTATCCTATATCAGGGAAAGACAGTAACTCAAGAAAAGCCAAAAACAACTATTGTTTATTAACGCAAAGCCCATTTGGGCGTACATAATACGTGCAATAACCGAACCACGTTAAAAGCTGAGAGGAGAAAGAAATGGAGATGAAGTATGGTCGCAATTCATTTTTTGATGGTGGATTGCTCAGTTTAATCGGTTGGAATATCCTTGGTAGTATCGTAACTGTCTGTACACTTGGTATTCTCTACCCACTAGCATTGTGCTGGGTATATGGTTGGAAGATTAATCATACAGTTATCGAAGGACGTCGCTTAAAGTTCAACGGAACAGCTATGGGACTTTTTGGTAACTGGATTAAATGGCTTTTCTTTATGATTATTACGATTGGAATTTACGGATTCTGGGTCAGCATTAAACTTGAAGACTGGCGTGTTAAGAATACAACTTTTGGTAACTAATCCATGCCCTTCTGGGGCGTACATACAATAATAGGAGGAAGAGCATGAATAAAAAAATTGATAGAGAAAAGATTGTTGGTATAAAAAATAATTTTAAAAACAAAACCGAGGAGATGTTCGATAATACCTCTTCAAAGTTTCAGCAGTTTAAACAGTTTATGTTTGCTCCATATTTGCTGACTTTTGTTATTTCCATTGTTATAGGCTACAGCTTTTCTGATGTTATCAAAAGTTTAACTAAGTTTATTTCAAAATTAATCAGCTATACCTGGTCTTGGATTTTTGACTTTAATGGTACGCACTCGGCCACTTCATTACTGTCATCACTTTCATCCGTCGTTCAAGATATCTTCACCCTTGTCTTCATTTCTTACATCGTCTTCTATGTAATCACAACGATTAACAAATATCTAACTAAGAACAAAGAAGAGCAATGGGGATATGATCAAGCGCACGAAGACGCTATTAAAATCCAGGAACTACAAGATAAAAACAATACTCTCGTGGACGAAAACATACAGCTTCAAAAAGAATTACTATCAGAGTTGCGCAAGCACAACTAACTGCAGCGTTTACTTTTAACATGCCCTTTTGGGCGTACATACTTGCTCAATTAATTACGCAAAATGTTGCGCAACTTATTGACAACTAATTAACGAAATATATATAATGAACTTAGAGAAAGCGGTGGTATCCTTACGAGGACTTCTGCGACTAACACCTCCGTTCGTTATATCGAACGGAGGTGTTTTTTGTTGGATGAAATAATACAAAGAAAAGAATTTAAGACGTTAGACGAACAAGTCAATATCTTAAAAGATAGAAATTTAACGATTATTGATGAAGAAAAAGCAAAAGAATATCTTCTTTCAAATAACTATTACAACATCATAAATGGATATAGCATTTACTTTAAAAAAGAAAATAGCGATCAATATTTAGACGGAACTACGTTCGATGAAATAACTAGTTTATATTTTTTTGAATCAGAATTAAAAAGAACTGTATTTAACAGTCTATTGCTTGCAGAAAAACATCTTAAATCTATATTTTCATACCGTTTCTCCGAAACCTATGAAAACGTTCCTTATGCTTACCTTGACATTAATTGTTACGCCCCAGAGAAAACATTAAGCGTTGTACCAACTATCTCACTTCTATCTAAGACTTTACAAAATAATCAGAAATATAAGGAAAACCCAGTTCATCATTACGTTCACAAGTATAACGATGTTCCAATTTGGGTGCTGATAAATTTCATTGATTTTGGCACTCTAAAAAATTTAATAAATAATGTCACGACTTCTGTTCAGAATAAGATAGCAAAAGATTTGTCTGGATTCTTAAATGAAAACGTTCCTACTTTAGAAGAGCGTTTTAATACTGAAACTATGCTTTCTTTGATTAAAAACGTTCATGAGACACGAAACGTTTGCGCTCATAACAATAGACTATTAGATTTTTCTTGTAGATCGGATTCAATTTACTTCAAAAAACTACACGAACCTAATCAAATAGGAAAAGAGACTGAAAGAAGAAAACTCTACTCAACTTTAGTAAGTTTACAATGTTTTTTAAGTAAAACAGAATATGCGGTTCTTCATAACACGATTATCAAACGTATAAAGTATCTAAATAACAACCTAAAGACTATTGATAGTAAAAAAATATTAGTGTCTCTTGGATTTCCTGAAGACTTTGAATTAGAGACTATTAAACAAAACTGAAAGGCCATAGGCCTTTTTATTTGTACCAAAATGGAGGAAAAACATGGCTAGTATCTACAAACGAGGTAAAGTTTGGGCTGCAGCAGTTAGCTATAAGACTAATGATAAGTACACCAGAAAAGTTAAGTCTGGTTTTTCTACTAAAACAGAAGCTCAAAAATGGGCTATTTCCATTGAAGAACAAAAAAATAGAGGAGGACTATCAAATGATAACCTCCTCTTTGTTGACGAATATATTAAATGGTATGAAGTCTTTAAAGAACCCAAGTTATCTTGGCAATCCAAAAATTGGTTCAAAATATGCATACGCCTCATAACGGAAGAATGGGGAAATAAAAAGATAAATCAAGTTAAGGCTAGTGACTTTCAAAAGTTAATCAATACTTACTCAAAAGGCCATGTAAAGTCATCTGTCGTAAGAATTAAAACCATGATTTCCGCTTTTGTAAGGTATGCAGTAGATGAAGATTTAATACATAAAGATTTCACTCGAAACGTACATGTGATTGCAGGTAAACAAAGCAAGCCCGTCGATACTAAGTTTCTTGAAAACGATGAAATCGACAGGCTCATTAAACGCTCCAAAGAGAGCCGTAGCGTGTCTTCTTTAATGATACTGACCGGCATATACACAGGACTTAGATACGCCGAGATTGCCGGTTTAACGAACGATGACATCGACCTAGACAACAACATCATTCATGTCACGAAAAGTTGGGATACGGTCGAACATCAATTTAAAACAACTAAGACGGAAAACTCTGTTCGAGATGTTTCAATACCAAGCGATTTGCATGACATATTTTCTCAAATGACATACGGTGATCGCTTTGTCTTTCAAACTAGAAATGGGTTTCCTCCAAGCAATAATACTTGTAATACCATGCTCTCTATTTTCTTAAAGAAAGATAATTCAAAGATTGTAACTATGCATGGATTACGCCACAGTCATGCAAGTTATTTAATATCAAACGATGTGTCAGTCCATTATGTTTCAGAGCGACTGGGACATGCCAACGTCAATATTACGCTAGGTATTTATAGTCACCTACTTGAGGAAAAAAGAGAAGCTGATAATTCTAAAACACTAGATTTGTTGAACAGTTTGAACAACACCAAACCTTGAAGCAATTTTGAAGCAATTGAAGCAGAAAAAACGTTAATAGAGGTTCTTAGGATTTCATATAAGTTCTTCATATATATGGTCTTAGCTACTGATTTTAAGCCTTTTTTGTTTATCAGGCGACAACCACGCTTTTTATCGGAAACAATCACTTATGCACGTACATCGCATCCCCAAAGGAGAAGAAACGGTACTTGCTATCCACGGCGTGCTTGTAAGCGTTCAGAATGTACTCACGCCCAGTGAAGGCTGCCACGAGCATGACCAAGGTGGACTTTGGCAAGTGGAAGTTCGTGATGAAGGCGTCCACCACCTGCCAGTTGTAACCGGGCTTGATGAAGATGTCGGTCCAACCGGAGTCGGCCTGCAACTCACCATCAAACTTTGTCCCAATGGTTTCCAACGTACGAATTGACGTTGTTCCGGTGGCAACAATGCGGCCACCATTTGCCCGAACCCGGTTCAACTTCTCGGCCGCCTCTTCTGACAACTGATAGAACTCCGAGTGCATCTCGTGGTCCTCGATGTTATCTTCTTCGACGGGACGGAAGGTGCCCAAACCAACGTGGAGGGTTAACTCCACGAGTTCGACGCCCTTATCCGCGACGGCTTGAAGCAGCTCCGGCGTCCAGTGCAAGCCGGCCGTTGGGGCTGCGGCGGAACCGTCGACCTTGGAGTAAACCGTCTGGTAGCGTTCCTGGTCGTCCAACTTCTCCTTAATGTATGGAGGCAGTGGCATCTCACCCAGTTCTTCCAGACGTTCCATGAAGATGCCCTCGTAGTGGAACTCGATGTAGCGACCACCGTGGTCGAGCTCTTTGACAATGGTTCCGGTCATGACGGGGTTGTTGATGTCATCCCCAAAGACAACCGTTGATCCCACAGGTGACTTCTTGGCTGGCTTGACCAGCACTTCCCAGACGTCACCCTCTTCTTGACGAAGCAATAACACCTCGGCGTGGCCACCCGTTGGGCGCATGCCGTGCAAACGGGCGGGCAGCACGCGGGAGTTGTTCATCACGAGCGCGTCACCCGGATTCAAGTAGTCCAAGATGTCGTAGAAGTGCTTGTCGTGGTATTCCCCGGTTACCGCGTTCAGCTCCAACAGTCGGGAGGAAGAACGGTCCTTCAACGGTGTTTGGGCGATCAGCTCTTCTGGCAAATCGTAGTCAAAATCGCTTAATTGATAGTGTGGTGTTTGAGACATGTTAGCCCCCTTTTTGTCTTAGAAATAGAAATGGCGCCACCATGATAAAACACAATAACGAAAGTTTGTGTTCAACAGAACGCCACCAAAAACAGGATGTCAGCTTCAAGCCGAAAAATCGTGTCAAAATAATATACTTAATCTCCTCGATCGTATGGTACGCCGAGGTGCTCGTAAGCCGCTTCGGTAACCACACGCCCGCGTGGCGTCCGCTTCAAGAAGCCGAGCTGGAGCAAGTAGGGTTCAACCATCGATTCGATGGTGTCCTGCTCTTCACCGATGTTCGCGGCAATTGTTCCCAACCCAACGGGACCACCCTTGTAGTAGTCAATCATGAAGTGAAGGAGCTTATGATCGGTGTCGTCCAAGCCCTTTTGATCGACGCGCAACTTGTCCAAGGCCATCGTGACCAAGTCGGGTTCGATGCGGTCCTTGCCGGAAACCTGGGCGAAGTCACGAACACGCTTTAGTAAGCGGTTAGCAATTCGAGGCGTACCGCGGGAGCGCAAAGCGACGGCCAAGGCCCCTTCTTTAGTGATCGGCGCTTCGAAGATGGAAGCGGTGCGGACGACGATTTCGGCCAGGTCTTCGGGCTCGTAGTAGGCCAAAGAATTGATGATGCCGAAACGGTCGCGCAAAGGCTTGGAAAGCATCCCGGGACGGGTCGTGGCCCCGACAAGGGTGAACGGTGGCAGTGGGAAGTGAACGGCGCGAGCCGTTGGTCCCTGCCCGACCATGATGTCGATGTAGTAGTCTTCCATCGCGGAGTAGAGCATTTCTTCGATGTTCATGGGCAGACGGTGGATTTCGTCGATGAAAAGAACGTCGCCGGGTTCGAGGCCGTTTAACAGGGCGACGAGATCACCGCCCTTTTCGATGGCGGGACCGGAGGCGGTCTTCAGGTTGACGCCGAGTTCGTTTGCGATGATCATCGCGAGCGTGGTTTTACCAAGGCCGGGAGGTCCGAATAAGAGGACGTGGTCGAGGGCTTCTTCGCGCATTTTGGCGGCTTTGAGGTAGACGGAGAGTTCCTCTTTGAGGGCCGTTTGGCCGATGTACTCGGAGAGCTTTTTGGGGCGAAGGGAGAGCTCGGAGGACTGTTCCTCTTCGTTGGCGGAGGCGTTTTTCAAAAGTTCGTCGGTCTCGTTTTGGCCTTCGAACCAGGCGTTGAATTGTGGATTTTCTTCAGTCATTAGGTTTATTATAGCGTATTTTCGGGGGAATTTGGACGGGCCGACGATGGCTTTTTCAGCGAGTAGGTTGGTCCTTTTTATTTATAAAAAAACGCCCGTCTCTTGCGAGTCGGGCTTAAAACGTCATGCCAACCACTGTGGCAGTTCGTTGATTAGTTTCTTCAATGCACGTCCACGGTGAGAAACGGCGTTCTTTTCTTCCATCGTCATCGCTGCAAAAGTCTTGCCGGCGGGTTCGTAGAAGAAGATGGGATCATAACCGAAGCTTTCTTGTCCGTCCCAGCTTTCCATGATTTGACCAGGAACTTGTCCTTCGACGACTAAGCTGTCTCGGTCTGGTCCGACAAGGACCATGACCGTGGTGAAAAAGGCAGCGCGGTCGAAGCCGACTTTGGTAGACAGCTTTTCCAAAACCTTACGGTTGTTGGCGGCATCGTCGTGGTCACCAGCGTAGCGGGCGGAGTAAACGCCGGGTTCACCATTTAAGGCAGGTATGGTCAAACCGGAGTCATCGGCCAAAACCAGGGCGTTAGGATAAGCCTTCGCGATAGCCCTTGCCTTCTTTTCGGCGTTTTCCTCAAAGGTCGTGCCGTCTTCGACAATTTCAGGGACGTTGTCCAAATCGTTTAGGGATTTCACGTCCAAATCGATTCCAGCAGCCGTCAAGCTGGCCTTGATTTCATCCACCTTGTGGGCGTTCTTGCTGGCGATAATTAAAGCAGTCATACTGGCTCCTTTTGACCGTTTGGTCATCTTTTATTTTTACGTTGATGCGGTATTCATCCGGCAATCAAATTATTCTTCTCGACACCAATCCACGTTTTCCTTGGTCAACACATCAACCGGTAGGTGCTTGTACTTCCAGTCACCCTTGCCGAGCCAGTTGTTGGCAATTTCAGCAAAGGTATCGACTGGACCAGTCGTGTACAGTTGATAAGTTGGTTGTGGAATGGTTGTTTTCCGCAGCAGGCCTTCTGATTTCAGGTAGTCGGCCAAATCCGTCGCGGTGGCCGCCCCGGCGTCAACGAGTGCGACATCCTTCCCAACGGCAGAAGCAATCGCATCCGTCAACAATGGAAAGTGGGTGCAGCCAAGAATCAGGGTGTCGATGTTGTCATCCTTGAAAGCAGCCAAGTGCTCTTGCACGGCTTGCTTGCTTTCCTTACTCTTGTAAGTGTTCTTTTCAACGAACTGCACGAAGTCCGGTTCCGCCTGGGCAAAAACTTGGGCCTCAGGATCAAGGGAAGCGATGTCTTGTTGATACTTTTCGGACTGAACCGTTCCCTCGGTGGCAATCAGGCCAATGCGACCGTTATGGCTCGCTTCAACCGCCGCCTTGGCCCCGGAGTCGATGACACCGATGACCGGGATGTCCAGCTCGTCTTGTAAGACGGGCAAGGCGCAGGCCGTTGCGGTGTTGCAGGCGATGGCAAGCACCTTGATTTGGTGCTTTTCCACGAGGAAGCCGGCAATTTGTCGGGCGTATTCAATCACCTCTTCGGGTGATTTGGGGCCGTATGGGTTGCGGGCGTTGTCCCCGACAAACACCATTGACTCGTGTGGTAAAAGGGCCTTGGCCGCCTTTAAGACGGTCAAACCACCGATTCCTGAGTCCATTAATCCAATTGCGTGATTTACATTATTCATACTTATCATTATTCGTTTAAAGTGCAAAAATTGCAAGACAAGACGGTCTAATCCGCCTAACTTTGTTATAATATATCCAAGAAAGGAATGCCATTATATGTCAAAAGCGCAATCACAATCAACCATCGGTTCAAATCGAACGGAAAACGCCTTCGCATCTTTGTTGCTGCGGGACGGGCTCATGAAGAACCTCTTGACCGATGACTATGCGAACATCACGTATTGGGCGGGAAAAGACCTTGCCCGGCAGTTCCCACAGGAGACAATTGAAAACCTGAAGGATTTCTTTTTAAAGGCCGCCTTTGGTGACTTGGAGATTTCATACCAGGGTGAATCCGAACAGCGTTGGGTGCTGTCAGGACCGGTTGTAAACGACCGCTTGGCGATTAACCCGCAGGCGGACTTCTCGTTGGAAGCGGGATTTTTGGCGCAACAGGTGGAGATTCAAAACGAGGCGGTTTCAGAAGCTTACTTTGAATTAGCAACGCGTAAGCACGAAGTGACGATTACGGTGATGATTGACGGCGAGCACAAGATTACGTCGCGTTCAGCAGCGGATCAGGTGGCGCTGCGCGATTACTTCTTGGACCAGATGCACGGTCGCCAGGTGGAATCACAGGTGAAGGCGGCAAAGACTGAGGCGGTTACGACTGCCTCGGCTGACGCCGACGCAAACGCTTTTGCTTCATACGAAGCGCCCAAGCAAACGGCCTCTTCATCAACAGCCGCCACGGCACATCCAACTGCTTCAACAGAAGCTAGTCAGGCAACGCCGGCACCGGCACCTTCTGAGCCATCAGCTCACGCGGATGCCGCAGAAACCGCGCCGGTTCAAGACGAAGATGACGCCATCTCCGTTGAACAATCGATCACCAACTCCCTGTTGGCATTCGACTACAAAAAGAAAAAGAACAGCGACGCTAGCTCACAAGCTGACCGCTAAAACAAAAGCAGGCAAAACGCCTGCTTTTTTATCAGTTATCTTTATCACCGAAGTGCCTAAATCAATTAGTTGCCACCGTTTTGCTTGTTCTTACGCATCGTGTTACGACGTTCTTGACGGGCTTCGATTCGACGGTCCATCTGGGCCTTGCGCTTCAAGTTGTTCTTGATTTGGCGCTTGTATCCAGGCTTGACCTTCTTTTTCTTCTTCTTCACCATCCCGACCATTTCTGGATCGAGCTTCTTGGTGGTGGCTTGACGTTGGTAACGGGCCTTGCGGTCCTTCACATCAACGACTTCGCCCTTCTTGATTTGCTTGTTCTTGAATTCGATTCCAAGGTGTTCAAGCTCTTCAATCTTCTTTTCTTCATCTGGTCCGTACAAGGTAACGGCTGTACCTGGCAGTCCGTTACGTCCGGTACGTCCGACACGGTGAACGAAGAATTCGAGTTCGCCGGGCACCCCGTCGTTAATGACGTGGGAAACCCCTTCGATGTCGATTCCACGGGCGGCCAAATCAGTGGCCACGACGTATTGGTAATCGAGGTTCATGATGCCCTTCATCACACGACGACGTTCACGTGGTGGAATGTCACCGTGGATTTCGGCGATTTTGTAGCCTTCGCTACGCAAGTGGTTGGCGAGTTCCTTCACACGTTCCTTCGTGTTGGCGAAAATCAAGGCCAAGTAAGGGTTAAAGATGTTAAGCAAACGGTCGATCACTTCTTCCTTGTCCTTTGACTTGGTTGAAATCAGCCAGTTGTCGATGGTGTCTGCAATCGTTGCGGACGTTGGAATCGTCTGGAAGGTTGGGTTGTCCATGTACTTCTTCAAGAAGGGCTTCAACTTCTCAGGCATCGTGGCTGAGAAGACCAAGGTCTGCAAGTCCTTTGGCATCGCAGCGGCCAAGAAGTCCACGTCGGGCAAGAAGCCCATGTCCAAGGTCATGTCCGCTTCGTCGACGACAAGCGTCTTTGCTTGGTTCACAACCAAGGCACCGGACTTCACGAGGTCGTTCAAACGACCTGGTGTTCCAACGACAACTTGTGCTTGGTGCTTTTCCAACTGACGGATTTGACGGTTCTTGTCCGTTCCACCGACGTATTCGGCGATGGAAACCTTGACCAAGCCCATGGCTTCAGCGAACTGGCGGGCAGCCTTTGCAATCTGGGCGGCCAATTCACGGGAAGGCGTGGTAATCACGACCTGTGTCTTTTGTTGTTCGGGTTCCAAGTGGTCGAAGAGCGGTACCAAGAAGGTGTGCGTCTTACCGGATCCCGTTTGGGATTGGCCGACCACGTCGCCACCGCGGAGGATGGTTGGAATCAACTTCGCTTGAATTGGCGTTGGCTTGTCAAAGCCAATCTTTTTCAAGGCCGAAATCACTTCGGGCTTTAAATTAAATTCACCAAATTGTTGTTCTGACATCGTGTCTCAACTTTCTAATCATGCTGGTACGGTTTTGACTTTTACATCGATCTGACCCGCACCGGTCAAAAGACCAACGCGCATCCAACCAAAAAGGCCGAACCAAGCAGCTTATTTCTTATCGTTTTTAAGGGCGGTATCCACGCGGTCGATGACCTCTTGGATTTGCTCCTTACCGTAGGCCCAAGCCCCGGATGCAAGTGGGTGTCCCCCACCATCGAAGTCTTGTGCGATGGTGTTGATGACAATCGAACGGGAACGAAGACGGACGCGGTAGTCGCCGTTGTCCTGCTCTTCAAAGATGGCCCAGGCCTTGACGCGATCAATCCGTGAAGGGATCGAAACCGTGTAAGAAGTACCGGCATCCCCCAAGTGGAAGGAATCCAGCAAATCACGGTCCAAAACCACGTAGGCAAAGCCGGAATCCAAGACCGTGATGTTTTGCATCACCCAACCAGACAGTTTAACGGCTGGTTCAGGCAAAGTGGTCATCTGCGTGTACATCTTTTGGTAATCGAAGCCGTAGGACACGAGCTTACCGGCGACGTCAAAGACGTCTTGGTTCAAGGAATACATGAAACGGCCGGTGTCACCGATGATACCGATGTAGAGGTAACGGGCGGCTTCTTTTGTCATGACCAAACCTTCGTCCTTCAACATTTCAAAGAACTGGTAAATCATCACAGACGTTGCGGCAGCTTCGTCTTCAACCCACTGCCAGTCACCGAATGGTTCAACGTTTGGGTGGTGGTCGATCTTAACGACTTCCATCCCGTCACGCCAGCGTTGGTCGTCAACGCGTGGGTCATTGGCCGTATCGACGACGATGACCAACGCCTTCTTGTAGGCGGAGTCGGGTACATCGTCGGCAATGGCCTTGCCATCCCCAATCCATTCCAAACCAGGAATGGACTTGCCAGCCGCGTAAATCTTCTTTTCGGGGAAAGAAGCCTTCAAAATGGCCTGCAAACCAAGTTGTGATCCGTAAGCATCGGGATCAGGGCGTTGGTGGCGGTGGATGATGATGGTGTCGTAGCGCTTAATTTGCGCCAAAATGTCTGCTTGAATTTGAGCCATGGTATTGTTCCTGTTCTATTCGTCTACTTTCTATTATACCGGGGAAAGCAGTGCAACAAAAGAGCCAATCTCTTAGTCAAAGAGAGAGACGGCCTGGTACTTTTGCTCCTCGATGTTGGAGAAGGTCAAGCCAAGGAGTCGAATGCTCATCTCTTCGGGATAAAGTTCGTCGAAGATAAGCATCGCCTGGCGGACCATGAAGGCGGAATCGAGTTCAAAGGGAACACTTTGCGTAATCCCCTTTGTGCTGGTGTGAAAGTCGTCGTCGCGCACTTTGACCGTTAGCGTCCGTCCGAGTAGCTTGCGCTTCTCCATATTGGCGACGACCTTTTCTGCGAGTTCCCGAAAAGCAACTTCAACGGCTTGTCTGTCGTGGAGCGCAAATTCGAACGTGTTCTCTTTACCGACCGACTGCCGAACGGACCGGTCCTTGACCGGCCCGAAGTGTGTGGCCCGGGCCTGCCAGTACAAGACATCCCCGAAGGAACCAAAGTAAACGCGCAAATCATCCTGCGACATCGCATAGAGGTCACGGCCGTCCTTGATGCCGAGCTTCTCAAACTTCTCAAGGGTTTTAGCCCCGACGCCGCGGAAGTCCTTAATCGGTAATTCCCAGACAAATTCCTGGGCCAAGTTGTGCGGAATGACCGTTACACCGTTTGGCTTGTGGTGTTCCGAGCCGAGTTTGGCGAGGACTTTGTTATATGAAACCCCAACGGAGCAGGTCAAATGCGTCTCGTCCCAGATGCGCTTTCGCAATTTGGCAGCAAGCGTTGGTGCCGACATCTTGTTGGAAGAAACGTCGAGGTAGGCCTCATCCAGAGCCACGGGTTCGATCATGTCCGTGAATTCGTGGAAGACCGCGTGAATCTGAGCAGAGATGGCCCGGTACTTGTCGAAGTCCGGGGCGACGAAGACCAGGTTAGGACAAGCCCTCTTGGCTTCAATCGACCCCATGGCGGAGTGGACGCCGGCCTTTCGAGCGACATAGTTAGCCGTTGCGACAACACCGTGTCCGTGATGCTTATCGGGATCGCGCCCAATGGCCAGGGGGAGCTTTTTCAAGGTCGGGTCATCGCGCATTTCGACCTGCGCGTAAAAGGCGTCGATGTCGACGTGAATGATTTTACGGTTATCTTTTGCTTGCAAAAATTCTTCCATGAACACTCCCCCTTTCTAAAAAAATTAATCAAAAGAAAAAGTCCCCACAAAACAGTGGAGACTTAAGCACGTACTTAGACGTCGCGACGACGTTCCTTAATACGAGCAGCCTTACCTTGCAAGCTACGCAAGTAGTAAAGCTTTGCACGGCGAACAGCACCGTAGCGAGTTACTTCAATCTTTTCAACACGTGGTGAGTGAAGTGGGAACGTACGTTCAACACCAACACCTGAAGAAATCTTACGAACAGTGTAAGTAGCCTGGATACCAGTACCCTTACGCTTGATAACAACTCCTTCAAAGAGCTGTACACGTTCGCGAGTTCCTTCAACGATCTTGGCGTGGACACGAACCGTGTCACCAGCGCGGAATTCAGGAACATCGTTCCGCAATTGGGAAGACGTTACTTTTTCTAACAAAATGTTTTGACGCATGTGTCATTCTCCTAATCGCCAATCATATGCTTGCCGAATCGACTCACGCACAGCGGATTACCGTTAATATGGCTTATTGCCTCTTACTAGTATAGCAAAGGCTTTTCTTTCTTGCAATTCGTTTGCATTAAAAAAGAGTGATTCGTCATCACTCTTTTCATTATATCAAGTTTTAACTAATGCTTAGCCCTGAACCTTTGCTTCCATTTCTTTTTCATATGAAGCAAGCTTTTCGTCGGCACCCTTTTGGGAGTCGGCAACGACACCCAAGTAGAGCTTCAACTTTGGTTCCGTACCGGAAGGACGAAGGGCAATCCATGAACCGTCGGCCAACCAGTACTTCAAAACGTTGGCCTTTGGTTGTGGCATCTTCTTTTCGGCACCGTCGCGGTCAAACTGCGTTTGGCTCGCAAAATCCTGGGTTGCCAAGACAAGTTGGCCAGCAACTTCGTCCAACTTTTGATTACGGAACTTGGTCATGACGTCGGCCATTTCTTGTTGGCCATTAACGCCTGGGAAGTTGTAAGCAATCGTCTTTTCTTCGAAGTAACCAAATTCTTCGTACAAGGCGTTCAAGCCGTCAGCAAATGACTGACCCTTTTCCTTGTAGAAGGCAGCCATTTCAGCGAACAAAACAAGGGCTTGAATAGCGTCCTTGTCGTGGGCGAACGGCTTGATCAAGTAACCAAATGATTCTTCGAATCCAAAGAGGTATTGGTAGTCCTTCTTTTCTTCGAAGCGGTCGATCATGGCGGCAATGTACTTGAATCCAGTCAAAACATCGAAGGTCGTGACACCGAATGACTTCGCGATTTCAGCAACGAAGCGGGATGAAACGATTGACGTAACGATGGCCCCGTTGTCAGGCAATTCGCCCGTCTTCTTCTTGGCGGTGAGCAAGTAGTTCACCATCAAAGCGGCGATTTGGTTTCCAGAAAGGACCTGGTATGAACCATCCTTCAAGCGAACAGCGGCACCCATGCGGTCGGCGTCGGGGTCGGTCGCAACCACGAGGTCAGCCTCTTCCTTCTTGGCGTATTCGATGGCCAATGACAAAGCGGCTGGATCCTCAGGGTTTGGCTTCTTAACCGTTGGGAAGTCCCCGTCTAATTCTGCTTGTTCCTTTACGACGGTGTAGTTGGAAAAGCCGGCTTGTTGCAAGGCTTTTTCCCCAATGTATTGTCCGGTTCCGTGAAGTGGTGAGTACACGAACTTCAAGGCAGAACCTTCTTTTTTAATCAAATCAGTATCAACAGAAATCGTCTTTACTTCGGCCAAGTATGGGTCGTCCACGAGGGCATCCATGACTTCGACGGTCTTTTCAGAGGCGTCCTTTTCGATGTTGAATGGATCCTTGATAGCGGCACGCGCGTCGATGACGGCTTGCACGGCTTCGGGAATCATCTGTCCCCCATCTTCACCGTAGACCTTGTATCCGTTGTCTTCCTTAGGATTGTGGGAAGCCGTAATCATGATTCCGGCAAAGGCCTTCAAGTGACGAACACCGAATGATAATTCAGGTGTTGGGCGCAAAGAGCTGAAGCGATAAACCTTGATGCCGTGGGCAGACAAGACCTGTGAGGCTTCCTTTGCAAATTCTTCTGAGTGGTGACGGGAGTCAAAGGCGATGACAACCCCGCGGTCCTTTGCTTCTTGACCGGCTTGGTCAATGTATTGCGCAAGGGCTTCTGTGACTTTGGCAACCGTGATCACGTTGATGTGGTTGGTACCAACACCCATGTGGCCACGCATTCCTGCCGTTCCGAACGCCATGTCCTGGTAGAAGGCTTCTTCTGCTTCTTCATTAGACAATGCCTTTAATTCATTTTCCAAATCAGCTGGCAGCTTGGCCTGCTTCCATTCGTTCATGGTTTCTTGATAAGTCATGCTATTCTCCTTTTTCTTGGCTTGGCTTAGTAATGAGGTCAACGATGGCCTGACGGAATCGCTTGGAGCGAAGTGTCAAAACAGCTCCGATGATGGCGATAACAATGACCGAAATCGTTAACTCTTTTGGCAATTCAAGGTGGCCAAAGAAGTAACCGATGGTCACCATCGTGAGGGCCCAAAGCGTCGAAGCGGCGATTGACATGTGCACGTAGGTCTTAAACCGAAGGTGCAGACGGTGAGCAGAAAGTGGCACAATCGTTCGAACAAAAGGAACAAAACGACCAAGAATGATGAAGAGTTGCCAGCGCTTTTGGTTAAAGTTGGCGGTAATCTTCTCCGTCATTTCTTCATTTAAGTGCTTTTTTACCCAAGGGATCTTGTCGACCTGCTTGATGATCCAAGCACCAAACCAGTAGTTGATGGAATCCCCGATGGCAGAGGCCAACGAAAACAGGATGACAAGCGCAACGAACTCGAATGGTTCGTGGTGTCGTCCCGCGAGCCCAGCAGCAGTCATGACCAGGGCGTCACCGGGAATGAATCCCGTGACAATTCCGCCGGTTTCAATCAAAATCAACAGGAATAAAATCGCCAGTTCAACAACTGAAAAGTTCGCTGACGTTGACCCGATGTGGGTCATCCAAGTTGTAACTGCTGCAAAGGACTCAACCATAAGCATTATCTCCCAAATCGTCTTTTATAAATAAGGTCACTGTGTTGCCCAAGTCGCACCCGTTCCGGGTGCCATTTCCATTAATAAGCAGTAAACATCATTTACTAATGACCATTTTACGCTAATGCCTGCTTAAATTCAGCCCGATTTCCTCTTTCTTGTTCAATCTTAAACTTCTTCCTTATAAATGTGCCTCTTCTATTTTATCTCTTTTAACCTAGAACTGCTAAAAAAGCATCGGGGGTCGGGTCTGACTTTTCCATCAAAAGCCTTAAAAGAAAGTTTTTTCATATTGATTGTGCATTTCTTATATATGAAAAAAGTGAACAAAATCCTTTTCTAAATATATTTGTGCATTTTTTATAAAAGTTATTGACAATACTTTGTGCATTGTTTATTATATATTGTGTAATATAGAACAAGGATATTTGGAGGACAAATACATGGAAGCTCTTGTATTAACTGGAAAGAAGCAATTAGAAGTCAAGAACATTGACAAGCCAGAAGTAAAGCGAAACGAAGTTTTGATTCACACTGCATACGCAGGTGTCTGTGGAACTGACCACGCTTTGTACGCTGGTGAACCTGGTTCAGCCGATGCCGTTCCACCAATCGTTTTGGGACACGAAAACTCAGGTGTTGTTAAGGAAGTCGGATCAGCCGTTACCAACTTGAAGGTTGGTGACCGCGTGTCAATCGACCCAAACATCTACTGTGGACAATGCAAGTTCTGCCACACGAACCGTCCAGAACTCTGTGAAAACCTTTCAGCCGTTGGTGTTACCCGCGACGGTGGATTCGAAGAATATTTCACTGCTCCAGCCGAAGTTGTTTACCCAATCCCTGACAACGTTGACTTGAAGTCAGCTGCCATTGTTGAACCAATTTCATGTGCCATCCACGGTATGAAGTTGTTGAAGCCATCACCATACCAAAAGGCTTTGGTTATCGGTGACGGATTCATGGGTGAATTGTTCGTCCAAATCTTGCAAGCTTACGGTATCCACCAAGTTGACTTGGCCGGAATCGTTGACGAAAAGTTGAAGATGAACAAGGAATTGTTCGGTGTAGAAAACACTTACAACACGAAGAACGGTGACAAGATTCCTGCATCATCATACGACATCGTTATCGAAGCCGTTGGTTTGCCACAAACGCAAGAATCAGCCATCGAATCAGCCGCACGTGGTGCGCAAGTTTTGATGTTCGGTGTTGGTGGTCCTGACGCCCGCTTCGAAATGAACACTTACGAAGTCTTCCAAAAGGAATTGACGATCCAAGGTTCATTCATCAACCCTAACGCATTCGAAGACTCATTGGCATTGCTTTCATCTGGTAAGTTGAACATCAAGCCATTGATGTCACACGAACTTGAATTGTCACAAGTTGACGACTTTGTTAACGGTAAGTTGGGCGTTGTCTCAAAGGCCGTTGTTAAGGTCGGTGGTGAAGAGGCCTAAAACCTATGAAAAATAGCACCCGTACGTTAGGATGGGGAACCACCCTATCCTACTTCGCCTTTTCTTTGGTGATTAACGCCATGGGAAACGTTTTGACGATTGCTACGAGTCAAAAGATTCACCCCGCATTTTTGGGGTCTGCTTATTGGACTGCTGCTGAAAACGGTTGGAACATTTCCTTTATGGGAAACACCTCTGTTGGCTTGTCCCTTGTCTTCTTCTCCGTTGGTGTTTTGATTGCCATCATGAACATGATTTTGGAGCACAAAGTTGACTGGCTTCGTTTCTTTGGAAACATCGCCTTCATCATGCCCTTCTCATTCTTGATTGGTCTTTTCTCAAACGCTTTCAACCAATGGATGCCTGAAGCACACGGATGGCCAATGGTTATCTTGTATGTTCTTTTGAACTTCGTAGGTGTTTCAATGATTGCCATCGCCATCTCAATCTACCAACGTACCAACGTTGTGTTGCACCCTGCAGATGACTTGATGCAGATCTTGCGTTTCAAGTACTTCAACGGTCGTGCCGGATTAGCGATGTGGGTATCTTATATTCCACCAACAATCATTGGTGTGGTAGCATTAATTGCGGTTCCTGATTTCTCAAACTACGGTTTGGGTACGATCTTTGCCTTCCTTTTCCAGGGAAACATCACTGGATGGGCTGATACAAAGGTCTTCAAGAACCTGAAACACCAGGGAATCGAAGTTGAGTAAACTTCCCCCTGTCAGTATAAAAAGGAGAATGCAACATGGCATTAACTGATTACTTTGACGATATTCAACACGTTGGTGTTCCAACAAAGGACTTGGACCGCGCCGAAAAGTTCTGGGAGAGCATCGGTTTTAAAAAGATTGGTGACTTTTCTGCCGGACCAGTTAAGTTCATGCAATACGGACACCTGATCATCGAGACTTGGTTGTCCGATGAAGGAACGGAAGCACCTGGTGCTATCAACCACGTGTCAATGAACACGTCAGATGCTGACAAAGCTTTTGAAGAAGCCAAGAAGATGGGCTTGGATGTGATGGACAAAGAAGTTCAACACTTGCCTTTCTGGGAACACGGCATTAAGTTCTTCAACGTCCGCACACCAGACGGTATGACTTTGGAATTCTGTGAAAAGGTTCAAAAGTAAGAGAATAAAAAAAGCCTTGGTTCATCGTAAGATGAGCCGAGGCTTTTTAATTTGCTTTTAAAAGCGATATTAGACGTTTTAACGAGCCTTTATAGCTGATACGTAATTGTATGCCGATTGCCCTGCTTGGCCACCGTCACCGATTGCTGTGGTGATTTGACGGAGCTCCTTAACCAAGACATCCCCTGCCGCAAAGACACCAGGAATCTTTGTTTCCATGGACTTGTCAGCAATCACCCAACCTTGTTCGTCGGTGATGCCCAAATCAGCAATCTTTTCGGTGTTTGGTTTCAAACCGATGTAGATGAATACACCGGCTGTTTCAAAAGTCGAATCCTCACCCGTCTTGTTATTGTGCAAGTTAACAGATTTCACTTCTTCGCCATCACCGTTGATGCTTGTCACTTCCGTGTTCCAGACAAACTCGATGTTATCCTTTTTCATCGCACGTTGTTGCAAGATTGGCTGCGCCTTCAGCTTGTCGCCACGGACGAAAATCGTAACGTGATCAACAACATCCGCAAGGTAGAGACCTTCTTCGACGGCAGAATCACCACCACCGACAACGGCTACGACTTCACCCTTAAAGAAGGCGCCATCACAGACGGCACAGTATGAAACACCTTTTCCTTGGTATTCTTCTTCACCGTCGACACCAAGGTGCACGTGTTCTGAACCAGTCGCAACAATTACAGCCGGTGCTTGGAAGTCCCCCATGTCCGTGTGAACAATCTTTTCTTGGTTATCCAAGACTTCAACTGATGAAACCGTTCCAAAGGTGTATTCGGCTCCAAACTGCGTTGAAGAGGCATACATCTTTTCAGCCAAATCTGGGCCCATGATGTTGTTATAACCAGGGTAGTTTTCAACTTCGGCCGTGTTGTTCATCTGACCACCGTAGATTCCTTGGTCGATCATAATCGTCTTCAATTCGGCACGTGAAGCATAGGTGGCAGCGGTCATACCAGCTGGTCCAGCCCCGATAATAATGACATCGTATTGCTTTTCTTCTGACATGACAATGCCTCCCTTTAAAATGAATTTCGTATTCTCTATTTTAACCTTATTATAAAAAGTTGTCGAATAAAAAAGAAGAGAGGTATATACCTCTCTTCTTTTATTAGGATTAGAGCTTTGCAGCCATTTCCTTAATGTATGCACGGAGTTCATCCTTAACTTGAGGATGCTTCAATCCGAATTCGATGTTGGTTTGCAAGAAACCAATCTTTGAACCGATATCGTAACGACGTCCCTTGAAGTTGTGGGCGTATACATGTTGACGATCG
Source organism: Fructobacillus broussonetiae (assembly GCF_018437275.1). GTDB lineage: Bacteria > Bacillota > Bacilli > Lactobacillales > Lactobacillaceae > Fructobacillus > Fructobacillus broussonetiae. The sequence continues at coordinate 21,872 of NZ_JAAMFK010000002.1, read as the reverse complement.
TTCAAGGTATCGATGGCATCCGTCAATTGGATTTCGCCACCCTTACCAGGCTTTGTGTTTTCGAGTTCTTCAAAGATTTCAGGCGTGAGCAAGTAACGTCCGATGATAGCCAAGTCTGAAGGAGCATCTTCAGGAGCTGGCTTTTCAACAAATGACTTCACGCGGTACAAACCATCGTCCTTTACCTTAGCGGCTGGGTCGATCACGCCGTATGATGAAACTTGGTCGTGAGGAACTTCCATAACGGCCAACGTTGATTCACCCGTTTCGTTGTAACGTTCGATCAATTGCTTTGTCAAAGGTACTTCGTCTTGCATCAAGTCATCACCAAGCAACACAACAAATGGTTCGTCGCCAATGAAGCTCTTAGCAGTCAAGATAGCGTCTCCCAATCCCTTAGGGTGAGATTGACGAATGAAGTACATGTTGATGTCCGTCGTTTCCTCAACGAGGTTCAACAATTCCAACTTGTTCTTTTCGCGCAAGTTGTTTTCCAATTCAGGGTTTGAATCAAAGTGATCTTCGATTGAGCGCTTTGACTTACCGTCAACGATCACGATGTCTTCAATTCCAGAATCGATTGCTTCACGCACGATGTATTCAATCGTTGGCGTATCCACAATTGGCAACATTTCCTTGGCCAATGCCTTCGTGGCTGGCAAGAAACGCGTACCCAACCCAGCGGCTGGGATAACAGCTTTACGTACAGGTTTCATTCTATCCTACTTTCTTAAAGGTACAAATCTGCACCAAAATCATTCTTGTCTATTATAACAAAGTCTTGATTAATCTTCAGCCTTCAATGGACGAGTCATCAAATCCTTGATGGCAGAGTCGATTGACTCTTCTTCGTAGATGACCCGGTAGAGGGCAGAAGTGATTGGCAAGTCGAGTTTCAAACTTGATTGCAGGTCGTAAACAGCCTTCACCGTGTTCACCCCTTCAATAACCATCCCCATCTCTTCTTCCACTTGAGAAAGGGCCTTTCCTTGACCAAGAGAACGTCCAGCACGGTAGTTACGTGAGTTGGGTGACATCCCTGTCACAATCAAATCACCGATACCAGCCAGTCCAAGGAAGGTTTCGGCGTTTGCCCCAAGGGCTTTTCCAACCTGACGAATTTCAACCAAACCGCGGGTCAGCAAAGCGGCTTGCGCGTTTGCACCGTACCCCTTACCAATTAACATTCCTGATCCAATGGCGATGATGTTTTTCAAGGCCCCTCCGAGTTCGGACCCAACGAGGTCTGAATTCGTGTAAGGACGGAAACTCTCGTTAGCCAAGGCCTCCTGCAATGCTTGTGCTGCCTTCACATCGGTTGAACCAATTGAGATAGCAGTTAAGTCTGACTTAATCACATCTTCGGCGTGGGATGGTCCGGAAATAACGGCCAAACCTGAATAGCATTCAGCAGGAACAACTTCTTCTAACATCTGTGAGATGCGCATGTGCGTACCTTGTTCCAATCCCTTTGTGGCATGTGCCAAGATAACCTTTTGTCCTGACGCCTTCAAGCAATCAGCTAACTGACCGCCAACTTCCCGGATGGCCTTTGTTGGAACAACCACTAAGGCGATGTCTGCGCCATCCAAGGCGAAAGCCATATCGGCAGTTGCTTGAAGATTTGCTTCCAACTTAGCCTTTGGCAAGTACTTTTCGTTGCTGTGCTTGTCATTAATTTCAGCTGCTTGTACTTCTTTGTGGGACCAGAGCACCACCTGATTCCCATTCTTTGCCATGGTATTGGCCAAAGCAGTTCCCCAGGAACCTGCACCTAAAACGGCGACTTTAGTCATGATTTTTATCCTCTTCATCAGTCTTTTGATTCTTTAAGATTTCGGCATCCATACGCTGTTGCAAAGTTTCAAGCGCATCGTATCCCATGTTTTGAGTACGGAACTTAACGGCGGCAGCATCGATAACAGAGGCCGTGTTGCGTCCGGAGGTAACCGGCACGACCATCTTCTTAATTTTCACGCCAAGGATGTCCAGCGTTTCGTTTTCGTTACCGAGTCGGTCAAAGTTTTGTTCACCAATCTTTCCGTTGGACAAGTGAATGTTCAAGCGGATTGACGCGTGGGAACGAACGGATACGGCACCGTAAACCTGTTGCACATCAATAATTCCAACACCGCGAACTTCCATCAAGTTTTGCAAAACGGATGATGGTTGTCCAATCAAACGCTGTTCATCTTCTTGGTGAATATCAACACGGTCATCAGCAACAAGACGGGCCTTTCCTTGCTGAATCAATTCCAAAGCGGATTCAGTCTTACCAATCCCGGCATCCCCTGTAATCAAGACCCCTAGTCCGTGAACGTCAATCAAAACGCCGTGGACGGATTGACGAGGTGCTAACTCACCACCAAGGTAGTAGGTCATGTTGGAAAGAATTTGAGATGACGTCAAACGCGTTGTCAAAATTGGAATCTGGGCTTCTTCAGCGGCTTGCTTCAATTCGTCTGCGATTGGCAAATCGGTGGAAACCACGAAAGCTGGTGTTTTCTTATCCGCCATTTTTCGGTAAACCATCAGCAGTTCGTCATGCGACATACGGTCGGAAAATGACGTTTCCGTAATTCCGAGCAACTGCACACGTTCCGGTGCGTAGTAGGTAAAGTAACCAGTCATCTCCAAGCCAGGACGGGAGATGTCCGCCGTGGTGATTTCACGGTCCAAATGATCATGACCCGAGACAATCGTCAAACGGGTGTGGTCAACTAATTCTTTAACAGTAACAGTTTTTTGTGCCATATTATTGCCTCCTAATATGGATATTCGTCTGATCCATGAAGATCAGGTTGCAAAGCGTCAGTAACAAGGCGACCACCAGGGCCCACCAAAATGACGCAAAGCCAAATCCAGGAACGAAGAGCGCTGTCATTTCAAGCATCACTGCGTTAATCACGAGTGAGAAGCTTCCCAATGAGAATACCAATAATGGCAAAGACAAGATGAGCAGCATTGGCTTAACCAATTGGTTCAACAACGCTAAGATAACAGCAGCAACAGCTGCAACCATCATATTGTTCATCATGAAGCCCGTTGGGAAAAGTAAAGCACAGGCCAGAAAAACAGCCATGTTAATGGCAGCTTGCATTAAAAAACGCATAGGCCCTCCTTCATATATTTACTTCTTCCATTATAGCAAAGTTCTGTTAAATCAAAAACAAGCGGAACGCCCAATTCAAGGCATTCCGCTTGTTTTAAACAGCTTTTTAGATAAAGTAGTTATAACCTGGGTTCAATTCGATAATCTTACCCGTTCGCTTGTAGACAATCCATTCAGCGATGTCGGTCGTGTAGTCTCCGATACGCTTAATGTATCCAGCAATCACAAGGTAATCAGCCGCTGAGTCAACTAACTCAGAGTCTTCTTTCATCCCGTTGACAGAGTCCGTACGAACCTTTGCAGCAGCGTTTGAAAGCTGGTGGTTCTTGGCGGCAATGGCTTCGGCACCCAAGGCATCGTTCTTCACGTAGTAAGACATGACTTCAGAAACCATCGTGGCAACCAGTTCACCCATCTCACCCAACTGTTCTTCAATCGCGTGGATGTGCTTTGTTCCCTTCACACGGATGGTTGACGTAGCGATGTTACGCGCTTGATCACCCATTCGTTCGAGTACTGAGACCGCCTTCAAAATCGTCACAATTTCACGCAAGTCCGTTGTAACGGGCTGGTAGAGGGCAATCATTTCGAAGGTCTTCTTTTCCAATGCAGCTTCGCGTTCGTTGATCTTGTAGTCGTGATCAATGATGCTGTGGGCCCCTTCACGGTCGTGCTTAATAAATGATTGAACGGCTGCCTGAATCGTCTTGGCAACTTGTTCCCCCATTTCAGTGAAGTTCGTATCCAAATCTGCTAATTCTTCATCAAATAAACGACGCATAGTAATGTCCTTTCATATCCAGGATAACGCAATTTCGCCATGCTGGCATTATGTCTTCAAAGTGTTTCTTAACCGAAGCGACCAGAAATGTAATCAGCCGTTTCCTTCTTTTCAGGGTCGATGAAAATCTTTCTCGTATCACCCTTTTCAACCATTTCACCGTTCAAGAAGAAGGCGGTTTGGTCAGAAATACGGGAAGCTTGGGAAAGTGAGTGCGTTACGATGATCATGGCGTACTGGTCACGAAGCTCCAACAACGTTTCTTCGATGTTGTGAGCAGAAACCGGATCCAAAGCAGACGTTGGTTCATCCAAGAGCAAAAGGTCTGGCTTTGTTGCCAAAACTCGAGCAATGGAAACACGTTGTTGCTGACCACCGGAAAGACCAAGAGCAGACTTATTCAAGTTGTCTTTTACTTCTTCCCAAATGGAGGCAGCCTTCAAAGATTCTTCTACAGCCTTATCCAAGACATCCTTATCCTTCACCCCAGCAAGGCGCAAGCCAAAGGCGACGTTGTCGTAGATGGAGAATGGGAAGGGATTTGGTTGTTGAAAAACCATTCCAATTTTCTTACGCAATTCAACCGTATCGGTTGTTGGCGCGTAGATGTCTTCCCCCATGAAGTCAAAGGAACCCGTTACCGTGATGTTGTCTTCCAAATCGTGCATCCGGTTGAGGGCGCGCAGATAGGTTGACTTACCGGACCCGGAAGGTCCAATCAAAGCGGTGATTCCCTTTTTAGGAAAGTCCAAATCGATGCCGTGTAAGGCTTCTTTATTTCCGTACCAGAGCTTCACGTTTCGTGTTTTTAAGATACTTTGCTTTTCTTCTGTCATCCAAAATTACCTGAAATATAATCGTTGGTCAACTTGACCTTTGGGCGAGTAAAGATTTTACGAGTCAAATCGTATTCAATGACTTTTCCTTGGTGGAAGAAAGCCGTGTAATCCGAAATACGAGCAGCTTGTTGCATGTTGTGCGTCACGATAATAATCGTGTAGTACTTCTTCAATTCAAGGAGCGTTTCTTCAAATTGTGCAGAAGAAATCGGATCCAAGGCTGATGAAGGTTCATCCAACAAGAGAATGTCTGGCTTTAACGCCAGTGCGCGAGCGATGACCAAACGCTGTGCCTGTCCACCAGACAAAGCCAAGGCGGACTTATCGAGTTCGTCTTTGACCTGGTCCCAAAGGGCGGCTTGTTTCAACGTTGTCTCAACGATTTCATCAAGCTGATTCTTTGTGTACTTTCCACGTCGAGTCAAAGGGAAAGTAATGTTCTCGTAGATGGACTTAGCGAACGGGTTTGGACGTTGGAAAACCATTCCGATGTGACGACGCATTTCATAGACATCAATGTCTTTTGAATTAATGTCTAAATCACGGTAAATGATTTTTCCAGAAACGTTGGCGACACCATCGTTCATTCGGTTCAATGAACGAAGGAAAGTTGATTTACCGGAACCAGAAGCTCCAATTAATGACGTAATCTTGTAACGTTCAAAGGAGAGGTCTCCTTCGGACAACGCTAACTTATCGCCGTAGCGAACCTGAAGCCCTTCGGTCTTCAAGGCCACTTCGTGCTTGTCTTCGTTCATCTGATAGATAAAACGGTCTGGGGCTTTATCGGGGATAAAATCCGAAACCGGCTTCAAATCTTGACCTTTTTTCGTCATGTTAACCTCACGCTTTCGTTAACTTCTTGTACAAAAGTTGACCGAGTCGCCGTGCTGAGAAATTGAAGAGCAAGACAACAATAATCAAAACGGCAGACGCACCAGCAGAAACTTCGGAGATATCAGGCATGATACCTTCTGAGTTAATCTTCCAAATGTGAACTGCGAGCGTTTCAGCAGGTCGAAATGGGGACAGTGGCGACGCCATGTTGAATGGGTTCCAGTCGGTAAAGTCCAAGGTTGGAGCTGATTGACCGGCCGTGTAAATCAATGCGGCCGCTTCACCAAAGACACGTCCTGCTGAGATAACCACTCCAGTAACAATTGATGGAACGGAAGCTGGCAAGATGATGTGAATCACCGTTTCAAAGCGAGACAGCCCAAGGGCCGCACCAGCTTCTCGCTGCAAGTTTGGAATCTGACTCAATGATGTTTCGATTGAGCGTGTCAAAATTGGTAAGTTGAAAATCGTCAAAGCAATGGCTCCAGATAAAATAGAGAAACCAAGCTTGAACTTCACAACGAAAATTAAGAAACCAAAGAGTCCAACAACAACGGATGGAAGTGAAGACATCACTTCGATTGATGTTCGAACGATGGAAACCCAGAGGCTGTTCTTCTTTGCGTATTCATTTAAGTAGATGGCAGCGCCCAAAGCGATTGGAAATGAAATTAACATCGCTAAGATCAAGAGGTAGAAGGAATTAAAAAGTTGAATTCCAATTCCACCCCCGGCTTCAAAGGAGCGAGCGGCGCTCGTTAGAAAGTGCCATGAAAGGTGTGGCAAGCCACGCACCAAAATGAAGGCGAGCATGGCAAACAACACGAGGGCCACGGAGCCGGCAATGGCATAAATAACGCCAGTTGCGACTTTGTCAGCAGTCTTTGCGTTCATTACTTCAACTCTCCTTTACTTCCAATCCAACGAATCAAAATATTAAAGACAAGGGACATCAACAACAAGATCATGGCCAGCGACCAGAGAACATTGTTTTGAAGTGAGCCCATGACCGTGTTTCCAATTCCCATCGTCAACACAGAAGTTAACGTGGCGGATGGTGATACCAATGATTCAGGCATATTTGCCGCGTTTCCAATGACCATTTGAACGGCCAAAGCTTCACCGAAGGCACGGGCCATACCGAAAACGATGGCCGTCAAAATACCAGGTGTCGCTGCTCGCAAAATAACCTTATAAATCATCTGCCAACGGGTTGCACCGATGGCCAATGCCGATTCACGGTAGTGGCGTGGAACGGCCTTCAAGGTATCAACCGTCATGGAAGTGATGGTTGGTAGAATCATGACGCAGAGAACGATGGTTCCGGAAAGAATCCCCAGACCAGTTCCTCCAAAGATGCTACGAACGAATGGGACAACAACCGTCAACCCGATTACACCGTAAACAACAGAAGGAATTCCAACCAGCAATTCAATGACTGGTTGCATAATCTTTGCCCCTCTCTTCTTGGCAACTTCGGTCATAAAGACCGCTGTACCAATCGCGAAGGGGGTGGCAATCAAGGCAGCCAAGAAAGTAACTGCAAGAGAACCGATAATAAGTGGCGCCGCTCCGACCCCAGGCAATCCGGTCTTTTTATCGACCACGCTTGGGTTCCAGTTGGTACCAAATAAGAAATCAAAAACGTTAATTTTATTGCTTGTAAACGTCGCAAAGCCTCGTGTGATGACAAAAGCAAAAATCATCACCACAATGGCCGCAATGAAGAGCAAGGCCAAAATTGAGATGGCCTTTCCAAAGCGATCCTGCTTTGTTGATAAGGACGTCTTTTTAATTTTTTCAGTGATTAAATCCATTATTGATCTATCCCTTTTGCACTAACGTAACGTGTCCGTTTAGGTCACGGTCAATTTTCATCTTGTTCATGGAAATGTAGCCGAGCTTTTCGACATACTTCTTCTGGAAAGATTCACTTTCCATGTATTCCAAGAATTTTTGAACTTGGGCATTGCCCTTACCGTTCGTGTAGATATGTTCGTATGACCAAAGAGGGTATGAACCGTTTTCAACGTTTTCGTTGCTTGGTTCAACGCCATTTACCTTGGCCATCGTGACATCGTTAGACTTATACGCAAAAGCCACGTATGAGATGGCGCCCGGCGTTGTCTTCACAATGGACTTGACCATACCTGATGAATCTTGTTCTTGCGCTTCCTTTGAGTGAGCACCGTTCATGCCCCACTTTTCAAAGGCGGCACGAGTTCCAGAACCAGCAGCACGGTTAACCAAAACAATCTCTTGGTCCTTACCACCTACTTCTTTCCAGTTTTTGACTTTTCCAGTGAAAATGTCAGTTAACTGTGACTGAGTTAAGTTGGTAACACCAGTCCCCTGATTCATGATGGGAACAATTCCCACGACAGCAACTCGGTGATCGACCAAATTCTTGGTATCAATCCCCTTCTTCTCTTCAGCGTACAAATCAGAGTTTCCCAGAGAAACAGCTCCCTGAGCAATCTGTGACAGACCAGTACCTGAACCACCACCTTGGACAGTGACAGAAGTACCTGGATTAGACCTTTGGAAGTCTTCTCCGGCTGCTTCAACCAATGGTTGTAGTGCAGTTGATCCAACCGCTGTGATCGGTGCACTGTTATGCCCGCTGTCTCGATGTTGGTAAGCAAATACCAAAAGGCCAGCGAACAAAACGACGACAAGGGTCGCAATAATGGACCCACGATGCGATCTTTGCATGAGCGTTTTTTCTCCCAATGAGTGCAAAAGATGTACTAACAACAGAAAAAATGTCCTAAACATCCAAAGGTTTTATCTTTATCGGACAAACAATCAAAGTCGTAAAGGACAAGGCCATTATAACAAAAAAAGACGTCCTAGACGTCTTTTTTTAAATATATTTGATTTTCAATTCATATATTTTAAATGATTGGCTCGTCGGTCAAACCGTCATCGTTTGAAGCTGTCTTGTCAGCTTGGTCCGTTTCATCAGGACCAGCTTCCGTAGCGGCTTCATCACCGATTCCATACGCGTTACGTACCTGTCGGTACAAATCCTCACGTAGCGCTGTATGTTCAGGATCATCCAAGTATTCCTTGGCCTTTTCACGACCCTGACCAATTCGTTCACCTTGGTAAGCATACCATGAACCAGCCTTATCAACGATGTCTTGGTCAACGGCCAAGTCAAGGATCTCTCCAGTTTGAGAAATACCCTTTCCATACATGATATCAACTTCAGCAACCTTAAATGGTGGGGCTACCTTGTTCTTTACGACCTTGACCTTCGTCAAGTTACCCGTGACATCAGAACCATCCTTGATTTGCGTTGAACGACGCACTTCCAAACGAACCGTTGAGTAGAACTTCAAGGCACGACCACCAGGAGTGGTTTCGGGGTTACCAAACATCACCCCGACCTTTTCTCGAATCTGGTTAATGAAAATGGCAATTGTTCCAGTACGGTTTAACGTTCCAGCCAACTTACGTAGCGCTTGGGACATCAAACGGGCCTGCAACCCAACGTGGGCGTCTCCCATTTCACCTTCGATTTCCACACGGGGAACCAAAGCAGCAACGGAATCAACAACAACCATGTCAACAGCACCAGATTGAACCAAGGCATCAGCAATTTCCAATCCTTGTTCACCAGTGTCAGGCTGTGACAAAAACAATTCGTCCTTCTTAACACCAAGGGCTTCAGCATACTTCACGTCCAACGCGTTTTCGGCATCGATGTAAGCAGCCGTTCCACCATTCTTTTGGATTTCGGCAACCGCGTGTAAGGCAATGGTTGTCTTACCAGATGATTCTGGTCCATATACTTCCACGATACGGCCCTTAGGATAGCCACCAACACCCAAGGCAACGTCCAGCTTAACGGAACCTGATGGTGAAGTGGCAACTTGGGTTGTTTGGTTGTCACCCAACGTCATGATGGATCCCTTACCAAAGTTTTTTTCAATTTTTTTGAGCGCTTCGTTCAACGCGGCCTGACGGCCGTCTTTTTTTGCGTCACTCGTTTTCTTTGCTACCATTTGAAAACTCCTTCTCGTCTATAAATAGTGTACGGATATGTTTTTGAAAAAGCAAGGGTTTTTCGAACATTTGTTCGCATTTCTTTTTCGTCTATAGATTTAAACGAAAAAAGCGCATAATGCGCTTATAATCCGTCAGAAAAAACCGAGCGGTTTTGCCAGAAGTAGTCGATTCCTGAGTACACGGTGAAGAACACAGCAATGTACAAAAGGATTTCCCCGAGTGGGAAGTTAACAAGAGCAAACGGCCAATCCTTCAAGTACAAGAAGAGGATGGCAAACATTTGCGTGAAGGTCTTAATCTTACCAGGCCAAGCAGCAGCCAAGACCGTGCCATTGTTTTCAACGATCAAAGTACGCAACCCAGTGACAGCCAATTCGCGGACAACGATAACCGTCGTTACCCAGGCTGGCACTTGCAAGAAGGCCGTGAGGTAAATCAAAGCCGTCATGACCAAGAGCTTGTCGGCCAATGGGTCAAAGAACTTACCGAAGTTTGTCACCAATTTTTGGCGACGGGCAATTTGTCCGTCCAAGAAGTCAGTGATGCAAGCAATGGCAAAGACCAATGCAGCGGCAACCCAGTTCCATTCAGGAAGGGGCATGAAAACGGCCGCTTCTTCACCCGGCCATGAGAGCAAAATCATGAAAACCGGAATCAAGATAATCCGAAAAATCGTTAGTTTATTTGGTAAATTCATCTGTTTACTTCCTTACTTGTTGAAGTTAAAGAGGACAGACCAAGTTGTCGTGTTCTGTGGCAAGTTTGGTACATCCACGTGTTGGTTGTTCAACGTCATGTTCACGTGTGTGATGTTTCCAGCCAAGACCGTCACGTTTGCCGTGTTAGCTGGCAAATCAACGCTTTCTTCTGCATCCTTTGCAATTGTCTTTTCGAAGAGGACCTTATTGTTGTTGTCCGTCACCTTCAAAGTTGAACCATTGTCCTGACCCTTAATCACGAGCTTGTGACCCTGCGTCAAAGAGTTTGCCACGTTGTATGTGGTCTTCTTGGCGTTGTTGTCCGTTTGTGGATTCTCCAACTTCAAGTTGTTTGCTGAGGATGATGAAACAGACGATGATTGTGGAACGGAGGATGAGGCAACGTGAACCGTATCATCAGAAGAGTTATTGCTTCCACCAGAGATACGTGTAATCACAAACCATACAACGGCCAAAACAGCAACCAAGATGATGGCCAACCAAATCTTTGGAATAAAGCCACGGAAGCGTGACTTAAACGTTTCCGTTGAGTTTACACCGGCACGAACAATCCCGTCTTCATCACGGTGGGCATACGTCAAATCAGAAGCGACGTATGGATCGAAGTCCACTTCTTCAAAGAGGTCGTCCGGATTCAAGTCAACGGCCTGGGCAAACTTCTTAGCAAAGGCACGCGTGTAAAACGGACTAGGTAAAACATCCGAATCATCTTCTTCGATTGCTTGCAAGAACTTGGGTTGAATCTTGGTAATTTCACCAAGCTCTTCAAAAGAGTAGCCCTTCTTTTCGCGAGCTTCTTTTAATTGTTCCCGAACTTCACTTGTTAATTTTTCAACCATATTTCTACTTCTTTATCATAAAGCGTGTCAACGCAACCTCGTTAAAGGCCCGCTGAGCGTAATTTTCGATATCACAGAAACAAAACTGTGTTATTAGTCTCATTTTATCAGAGTAACTTAGACCGTACAAGGCTAAATCCTCGTCTAGGGCGAGCTTAGAAAGCCGGTCTGAAGCGATTAAATTCTCACCTATTAAGGCCTTCTTTAATCTAGAAAAGTCCGATTCGGACCGGGCAATGACGTCTTTTGCTTCCGCCAACCGCTTTTGAATGGTTTCAATCTGCTGGTCAACATTTTCTCCAGCCGAAAAGAAGGTAACAAAAAAGTAGGGACCGCTGCTTTCGATTTCGTAGTCGAAATCATCACCTAACACGCCGTTTTGATACTGCTTTTGGTACCAATCCGTCTGCTCCCCGAAAATAAGGTCAAAGGCGAATTCGGCCATTAAGCGCTCCTTCACACGGTCTTCTCCAGAAAGCGGGAACGTGTTGAAAGGTAAGTTAGCAAGTAGGGCCAACTTTGGTTGACTGATTGGATAGCTCTTCACGGTTTCTCCCGGTACCGAAGAAACGGCCTGGGACGGTTCTGACTTGATAAGCGGTAATGTTTTCTTAGAAAAAGATGCCTGCTTTTGTTCAATAAAGTGCTTCAATTCCGTCTGGTCGAAGTCACCGACAACCGTGAGCACGAGGTTCTTCGGTTGATAAAAGTGATTATAGACGTCGTAAAGCAGTTCCGGCGTAATCGTTGCGATGCTTTCCTTGCTGCCGGCAATGTCTTCACCAATCGCTGATTCAGGATAAGCTGTTTTCAAAATCCCCTGGTAGAGCATCCAGAATGGATCATCCTCGTAGGAAGCAATTTCTTCTTCAATGATGCCCTTTTCCCGAGCCACCTTCTCTTCGGTGAAATAGGGTTCTTCAACGAAAGTCATCAGGTGGTCCAAGTTTTCCTTCAACTGGCTGGTAGCCGTGAAGTAGTAGCAAGTCGCCGTGTTTGACGTAAAGGCGTTCGCATCAGCGCCACGGTCGAGAAAGCCGACCAGCGCATCCCCGTCCTCCTTGTCGAACAACTTATGTTCCAGGAAGTGAGCCGTTCCAGCAGGTACCGAAACGAGCTTTCCACTTTCATCTTCAAAAGCGTTTTGTAAGGAACCAAAACGGGCTGTAATCGCACCGATAACTTGTTTGTAGCCAGTTTTTTCAATCAAGTTAACCGTGAGGCCGTCCGCTGTTTTAAACGTAAATTGATCTGTTGTAAGGGTCATTTTAGGCCTCCTTTCCAGACAAAACAAATGTACTTTGTGCCTTAATCCGGGTGGCTAAGTCTGCCAATGAGGAAGAACTAGCACTTTTTACAGCATTCAGAAGTTGTTCGTTATCCAGCGGTTCTTTCTGAAGCATCTTGAGCAGCGCTTCCAGATTCACAAAAGTTGGTGAGTCAAGACGAATGAGGCGATCATTCAAGACGGCCTGCTTGGCACGATTCAACTCATCATCTGAGATATTCTGATTAGCTAAGTCATCCAACTCTTGGTTAACCAAAACCTTAACCTTATCCACCTTGTCCTTAGGACATTCAGCCACGACCGTCATCAGGTTCAAATCGGCTTGAAGACGCGATGAGATGTTATAGACGAGACTTTGCTTTTCGCGAACTTCACGAAAGAGTCGGCTCGCTGCCGTTCCACCGAACAGCGCGTTCAACACGACGAGTGACCCAAGCTCCTCTTGGTTAAAGTGGAGCTGATAGTTCATAATCAAGGCCGCTTGTCCGAGGCCTTCCTTTTCGATGGCTTTCGATGAAAAGGAAGCTAACTCCCCTTTTTCAGCGTAGCGAACGGCCTGTTCATTTTCTTGATCTGGCCAAGTTCTCAGATTCTGCTGAAGCACGTCTTTATCTAAGGAGCCAGAGCAAGAAAAGAGACGGGTATCTTCAGTCAGCATGTCCTCGTAAGCCCGCTTTAAATCAGAAAGTGTCAAAGAATCCAAGGTCTTCACATCCCCCAAGATACTTTCCTGCAAGCTCTTATCGACGAAGACGAGTTTACGTGCTTCATCAAGTGCTAGCTGCACCTTATCATCCAAACGGGATAGAATGGCCTGTTTTAGATTTTTCCGTTCCGCTTCAACCATGTCCGGTTCTGACTTTAACAGGTCCAAATCAAAGCCAAAAAGCATATCCTTCAAGAAGTCCAAGGCCGCTTGAACCAAGTTTTCATCTTTCAAAAGCTCTTCTTTAACAAAGGTCAATGAAAGAAGTAGCAGATTTTGATCCCCATACGATAATACTTTGACGGCGTATGTTGCGCCGTAAAGGTCCATCAATTTCTGAGACACTTCCTGTTGGTTTTGATACGTTTTGGAGCAGACGGCCAGCAGGTAGGATAAAAGGGCGCGTTCAGTCGTTTGCCCCTTCTTAGCGGGACGAGCAAAGGCCACCATGACCGTGTTCACGTTTCCTTTTTGGCTATCGTTCACTGTTGTTAAAAAGCCTTGTTCTTGCCATTTTGCTAACATGTGTTTTTCTCCTAAAAAAGCCGCCTTGGTCCAATCGTCCGATTGAAAACACAATGACAGCTGTTTCAAATTTAGTTCTTTTTAAGATCTGGTTGAGGACCAAACCAGCGTGCTTCAAGGTTGCGAATGAAGCCGTTCTTTTGGAGACGATCCAATTCTCGGTTAATGGCCTGTTGCAATCCCTTATCACCCTTACGAAGTCCAACGACGTCTTCTGAAGGCTTAAAGCCACCACGCAGCAAGGCGTAGTTTTCAGGATTAGCCTGGTGTTCGATGTAGTAACGAGCGTAGTCTTCGTCTACAAGCAACCCATCGAGGCGCTTGGCGTTTAAGTCAGTGAAGGCCTTGTCGAAGGTATCGTAGCCAACGGCCTGTTGACCAGCCAGGTAATTCTTCAAAATTTCGGGGTGAGTGTTCAAGTCCGTTTCAGCAGATGAACCCGTTTGGATGCCGAGCGTCTTTCCGGTCATATCAGAGAAACGGTGAATACCAGAAGTCTTGTTTACCACGAGCGTCAAGTTTGATTCGTGGTAGCTCTTTGAAAAGGCGACTTGCTTGGCACGTTCAGGTGTCTTTGTGTAACCATTCCAAAGAGCATCAATGTTTCCAGTGTTTAGTTCGGTTTCCTTCATGGACCAATCAATCGTTTGCCACTTGACCTTGATGCCAAGGTTGGCAAACACCTTTTCAGCAAGGTCGATATCAAAACCAACAAGCTTTCCCTGCTTATCACGGAAGCCCATTGGAACAAAGGTATCGTCAAGGCCGATGGTAATGGTCTTTTCTTTTTGAATCCGGCTCCATTGATCCTCTCGAGCTGACATTTGACCGGGCTTTGCTACGATGATGGCGGCCCAGATTACCCCAACAAAAAAGAAGAAAGCCACCACACTATTTACGATGATTTTTCTCTTCTTTGAAATCACGAGCGCTTTACCTCTTTTTCAAAATCAAAAGTTTGATCCGCAACATCCTTTGCAAAAGGTAAGTCGTGGGTCACAACTAACTGAGCAACGCCCTCTTCTTTAAGCGCGAGCATGACATCAGCCACCTGCTTCGTTGCTTTTTCATCCAATCCAGAAGTTGGTTCATCATAAGCAATGACCTGAGGGTTCATGGCTAAGGCGCGGGCAATCCCAACACGTTGCTTTTGACCACCAGAGAGCTGGTAAGGATAAAGGTCCGCCTGTTCCGACAAACCAAGCTTTTCAAGTAGTGAATCAGCCTTTGCGGCTGCCTCTTCTTCAGACATCGTCTTGGTCAAAACTGGAGCCAACGTAATATTCTTCTTCACGGTCAAGTGTGGGAATAAATTGAAGTCCTGGAAAATCAAGCCAATCTTGGCCGTCAATTCACTGTCCCCCACCTGGAGTTCCTTTCCATCTAAGTTAACCGTTCCGGACTGTGCTTCTTCCAATCCGGTTAGGGTCTTGATGAAGGTCGTCTTCCCAATTCCAGAGGGACCTAAAACCGCCAGAATTTCACCGTTTTCAAGTGACATCGAAAGGTCTTTGAAGATGACTTTCTCGCCGTAACTTTTGGATAAGTTTTCAATTTTAATCATCTTTTACCTCCAAACGTTCAAGCGCTTTTCAGATGCGCGTAGGATTAATGTCACAATGGCCGTCATCAGCAAGTAGATAACTCCAACCAACAAATATGGAAGCAAGGTCACCTCACGACTGGCCGCAATTGAACCAGCTCGAAGAATGTCCCCCAATCCGATAACGTAAATCAAAGACGTATCCTTTACCAAGTTCACGACTTCGTTACCAAAGGATGGAACGACAATCTTAATCACCTGTGGCAAAACGACTTTGAAGAAAGTCTGGGTCTTTGATAATCCGAGAACCTTCGCCGCATCAAACTGTCCCTGTGGCACAGCCTGCAAACCACCACGGAAGATTTCTGCAAGATAAGCAGCGTAGTTGATGATAAAGGCAAAGGCTGCGGCTTCAAAACGGTCGAAGGGCAAGCCAACGGTTGCTAAACCATAATAGATAAAAATTAACTGGAGCAAGAGTGGTGTTCCACGCATAATCCAGATGTAGCCATTAACCAACCAACGAATGGTGAAGTATGGTGACTTCATTCCAAGGGAAGCCAAGATTCCCAACGGTACTGATCCGATTATCGTAATGAAAAAGACGCCCAAAGTCATCTTTAATCCGGCTAAAACACCGGGTAGAAAGCTCATTAGATTTGCCATAAATACTCCAAAATAAAATTAATATAAAAAGCCCTCCAAGCATTGCTGCTTAGAGGGCGAAAAGACGCGGTCCCACCTCATAGTTGCCCATCCATCGCTAAATAGGCCTCATAACGTATAAAAACGTTTGTGCGTAACGGGCACGACCGACGATGGCTACTAAAGGTTCACCAACGCACTCCTAGGGGTGGTTCACCAGCGGTTCTTACTCACTTCCAATAACCGTGAGCTTCCTGAAAAGAATCCGCTTGCTACTCGCCTAGTCAACGATTTAAATCATGCTTAATTATAACGGGCAATCCGTAAAAGTGCAAGCTTATCCCAAGCGTTGCAACAAGGACCATCCGGGATAATAGAAGATTGCTGCTAGTACCAAGTTCAACACAGACGTTGGCAGCAATAGGAAAATGAAGAATGCCAGGTGTGATTCATGCCCGACACCAATGATTTTTCCAGCAAAATAGGTGGCGGCCAGATAGACTAGCATCCCAATCAAGAAGAGCAAAAGCCCCGACATCATCCGACTATCAAAGTATGGTTGCAGTCGTTCCATAACAAAGCATGCGCCCAAGAATGACAGCGTGTAGGTTCCAAAAATACCCGTGTAGAAGATATCGTACAAAACACCGATGATAACCACATAAACGTAGAATGGCATCTTATCCATTACGCCAAACTGAATGGCGTAAAAGAACCAAATCAAAGTTAACATCGGTACGGCGTGGAGTGAACCGCGCAACAAGAAGTTTCCAAGAGAAGCCATCAAGTTACCGTCCAACAGGAACAGCAACACAAGAATCAAAGGGAAAGCAATGTTTAAACGGAAAAATTGCCAACTTGCCATTTAGGACTCCAAACTGCTCTTTGCGACCAAGACGTTTGAAATCTTGGATAAGTCAGAGCTTGGCTGAATGTAAATCTTCTTCGACAAACCATAGGAATCAGAAGTAACATCCGCGATTTTACCAACGAGCAATCCAGAAGGAATCTTACCACCTAATCCGGACGTCACAACGGTGTCGTCTTTGTTTAGGTTAGCGGAGTTTGGCACTGAACCCATGACCAACATCTTCTTGTCGGCATCGTAGTCCGTCACAATTCCGTTCACGTCTCCTGATCCGGAGCGAACGGTGATGGCGAAGCGGTTTGAATCTTCAGAGGTATCAGAAATCAAAGCAACCTTGGCGTTCACCGTATTTACTTCGGAAAGAATTCCGATGACACCAGAATCACCCATAACAGGCATTCCCTTCTTCAAACCAGAACGGGCTCCCTTGTCGATGACCAACTGAGAGTTCCAAGTGGTTGGTGAGCGTGAAATTGTCACGGCTGGAATCGTTTCGTAGTCAGTCAAAGACTTCTTCAAGCCCAACTGCTTTTTCAATGATTCGTTTTCTTCTTCAACCGTCTGCAAACGCACCTTGTTTTGAGCGTAACCATCTAACTTGCCCTTCAGTTCCTTGTTTTCGGAAAAGGTGTTTAGTAAGTTCGCCAAGGAGTTGGCACGGTGACCAACGGCGTTGGATGGTACGGAAATGACTTTGGCCATACCACCGGACAGATCGTTCACCACTCGCTGGAAGAATGGTGGATTATTCGTTTTCTTCGCCCACCAGTTGGACCCGGCAATCAATCCGACGACGACCAAGAAACCAACCATTAACAGGACCAACGTCCTGGATGAAAAGATTTTACGCATACAATACTTCCTTTTGCTCTCTGACAAATAAAAGCGTAGCGCAAGCGCTACGCTTCATGTTTTGACAAAGTTTAGTTATGGCGCAAGATGTCCAATGACTTCAGTGATTCTCCGACACCCTTTACAACGGCGTCCATTGGTTCTTCAGCAACGATGACGGAAACCTTCGTTACAGCTTCAATCATTTCTGGCAAACCGCGGAGTTGAGCTCCACCACCAGTCAAGACCATTCCGTGATCGATAACGTCGGCTGCAATTTCAGGTTGCGTGGCTTCCAACGTTTCGCGAATGGCGTTCACGATTTCGTTTACGGGGTCTTGGATGGCCTGTGCGATGTCGATGGCTGGTACTTCCACAGTCTTTGGCAAGCCAGTCAACAAGTCACGTCCACGAGCCGTTGAAGCTGACATGTTCTTTGCATCTTGCAAAGAAACCGTTCCAACTTCAATCTTCAAACGTTCAGCCGTCGTTTCACCAATGGCCAAGTTGTTGTTGTTACGAACATAAGAGATGATGGCTTCGTTCAACTTGTCGCCGGCAAAGCGCGTTGAACGTGATGACACGATTCCACCGAGGGAAATCGTAGCGACGTCAGTCGTTCCACCACCAAAGTCCACAACCATTGAACCAGTTGGTTCCATAACTGGCAAACCAGCACCAATGGCTGCTGCGAATGGTTCTTCTAATACGTAAGCATCACGTGCACCAGCGACACGAGCAGCGTCGATAACGGCACGACGTTCAACGGCCGTAATCTTAGCAGGAACACCCAACGTTACAAATGGCTTACCAACACGGCCACCCAATGCCTTCTTCAAGTAGTATGAAATCATGGCAACGGTCGTGTCGTAATCAGCAATCACACCATCACGCATTGGACGAATAGCAGAGATTGATGCTGGCGTGCGGCCAAGCATTTCACGTGCTTCTGATCCAACGGCGATGATTTCGCCAGATTCCGTGTTCTTTGCAACCACTGAAGGTTCGCGCAAAACAATTCCCTTACCTTCAACGTATACGTACGTGTTTGACGTACCCAAGTCGATACCAACGTTATGTTGTCCAAATGATAATGCCACAGTCTTGCCTCTCAATTAGGGGTCAGTCCATGACTGACCATATTTTAATATTTTAGTTTACTTGCTAATATTGTAGCACAAATATATGCTAGCAACACCCTATTTTGAACGAACGTACGTCACTTTTCCAGCACGGTGGGCAATGCCTTTAACCGTGTTTTGGTATGGAAACTCTGACCAGGCTTTTTGAAAGTCTGAGAACGTTTCTGGCGTCACGTTAATTTCATCAATTTTTCCGTCACGCAAATCCAACAATGCTTGTGAATAATCCATTTTTATCTCCTGTCAGACACGCTCGTTCAAAAAAGCGCTCGTTTTTTCTTTGGCAAGTGCCCATGCATCTTGCCCGTCAATCCATTGTAACCCAGCGATTTGATGGCGCCAATACGTCAGCTGTCTTTTTGCATATCGTCTGGAGTCCTGTTGAATGGCTGACACGACCTCTTCCAAAGTCAAATCCCCACCAAAGTAGGGATAAAACTCCTTGTAGCCGATTCCCCTGCCCGCTTGCAAGCTTGATCCACCAAGCTCGTACAATGAACGTGCTTCTTCTTCCAGCCCGGCATCCATCATCAATTGCACACGACGGTTAATTCGGCCGTAGAGGACCTCTCTTGGCCAATCGAGCGCCAATACTAGCGCATCGTATTCAGGACGCGCTACGGTCTTCTCCTGGGGTTGCATCTTCGCTTTTTGAATAGCTCGCACGACGCGGGTCTTGTTATTCAGATCAACAGTGGAAACGAAATCCGAGTCGGCCAGTTTCTTTAGCTTTTCAACCAATGCATCCAGGGGTAGCGCGCTGTCTTTTTTGACCTCTTCTTCATTTGATTCACCGAATTCCAAAGCTTGCTGACCAAGCAACGCCTTCACATAAAAACCAGTTCCACCAACAACGATTGGCAACTTACCACGTTGATGAATAGCAAGAATGGCTTTGTCGGCTTCTGTCAAAAAATCGGCGACGGAAAAGTTTGCCGTTTCGTCCACTAAATCAAGTAAGTGCTGTGGCACACGTTTTTGCTCAGCTGGTGTTGCCTTCGCGGTACCGATGTCTAAGTTCTTGTAAACTTGAAGCGAGTCGGCAGATACCAGTTCACCATTAAATTGTTCTGCCAAAGACATGGCTAAGTCGGACTTACCAGAAGCCGTTGGACCAGCGATGACAATGATTGGGATTTTAGACATAAGACTCTTTTCTGCTGATTGCCGTTTACAAATGGCGGAAAATCAACGATAATAGACGTGAATTACTAAAGGAGAAAATGATGGCTAAAGGATTTAAAGCAGGATTAGCAACAGGTGTCGTCGGCTCAGTAATCGCAGCCGCGGTCTCCGCATTTGGTTACAAGAAGGCGGTTATCGCCCCTATTGAAAAGGCAGACGAAGAATACGAAGACGTTTCAAAGACTGCCGTTCGTCGCTCAAAGGCGGCTCACCAATCACGTTTCTAATAAATTGAAGTCAAATAAAAAGAATCGCTTCTGGCGATTCTTTTTTTTGCGCCAAATTAACGCTTTTGCTTCGCTTGGAAGGCACGGTAACCACCGGCCATCAAGAAGAGCATATCCTTTTTTGCACCTTCTTTGCGAAGGCGCTTTGCCACACCAGCGGCAGAACCAAGTGTTTCGCCATAAATAAAGATCGGCATATCTTTTCGTAAACCGGACTTACCTTGGCTCAAAGTCATTGATGGCATGTTGCGTGCACCCTTCAAGTGCGAACGCTTAAATGGTTCCTTTTCGCGGACATCGATCAACTGCCCGTTTTCTTCGTTGTGCTTTTCAATGAAAGCGTTGGCCTTCAAAACCGTTCCACGACGACGAGCCAAGAAGTTAGATAGCCCAGCAGAGCCAAGATAGAAAAGCAAGATAAAGAATAAGATGAGGGAAATAAAGTTAAAGATTTGCATAGAAAGTAACTCCAATTAAGATAATACAGCCATTATACCGGAATTACTCAATTCCTTCATAACTTATTCGGCTGAAGCAAAGATTTTGTTCAATGATTGAATGGCACCCTCTTCAAACAACACATCACCGTGCTCAGAGAGGTAGGTGGCGCCTTGCTTAGCAAAGCGACCGTATTCAATCAGAGTGGCATACATGGCATTCAATTCTGCTGCCGTCATGTCGAGGAAGCGTGAATCAAGGACCAAATAGTAAGCACCGTTATAACGGTATGCCGATGAGTGACCTTGGAAATCTTCCAATAGCGCAACAAGGGCAAGCAAGTTTTCAAAGTTATCCAGCACAACAGTGTCCATTCGGCCACTCATTGGCTTTTCGTTAGTAACTTCCCCACCGTCAGAACCTTGCAAGGCAGTTTTTTGTTCAAGTGACAAGTCATCCATGGCAGGCATTTCACCTTGATTCTGATCATCTTCACGTTCTGAAAGTGAAGCGAGTAAATCACCAAGGGCCCCCTCTTCGTCCAAACGGGAAATAAATAATTCTAACCCGTTTTGATTAGGCAGGACTTGGAAGGATACCTTGTCGTTGTCGACAAAATCGTCGTCAGTGTCTAGTTCTGAAAGGATGTTGTAGAAGAAAGATTCAATTTTATTCCGGTCTGAAAGGAGGTCGCGGATAGAAGTGCCGCGTTCCTTCAAATCTTCATTTTCGACCATTACCCGGATGGTGTTATCGTTAATTCGTTCCATTTCCATATGAATCACCTCAATTTCACCGACAGGTTCAAAGACATTTAAAACATGTTATTTACTATATTTTAAACGTTAATAATAAAAAAAACAACAGTGTACCCTTGGTACAACCGTTGTTTAATAGTCTTTGCATCGCATCGTCCTATCCTCGCAGCCAGCGTTCCGGCAACTACTTTTGGCGCTAAAGAGCTTAACTTCTGTGTTCGAGATGGGAACAGGTGGTTCCTCTTTGCTATCGACACGACACCGTGTATTTCTACACCAATTAGTTTACAAAGAATCGAAGCAATTGTCTAGTCTATTGTTGTAAAATTACGTGAAAAAACCTTATGAACAGAATCGAGGAAATTCCAAGCAGTGACCCCTGATACACAGTCCTTTTCATTTGTCTTCAATCAACCCTTAGACCCCTATATAAGTAAAGCAAGCCTGGATCGTTTAGGACACAAAAAAAGAGGAACCAGCAAAATGCTGATTCCTCTCTAATATGTACAGGCATCGCGTCGTCCTATCCTCGCAGCCAGCGTTCCGGCAACTACTTTTGGCGCTAAAGAGCT
>NZ_JAAMFK010000013.1 GCF_018437275.1 Fructobacillus broussonetiae | reverse complement strand
GTCTTGGGATAATTATACAGTGGACGATGCATAAAATCTGTCCATTTTATCAGCATACGAGCAAAAGCAAGATCATCCGCAATCCTTTGCATGGAATAGCCTAATTGATGCACGTTTTCGATTGCACCACGGTCGTAAGATGATAAAATTAAATGGCTCAAAGAAATTCTCCTTTTGGTTTTTCTAGCAGCTACCATTGTAAAGAATTCTTTGGGCTTTTATTTTCAATTGTATCGTTCGAATTAATTATAGAATCCGCCTTATAGCATTTAGAAATTAATAATGCATATTCTGCCAACATGGGGAATGATTTTTTTGAATGACATCGTTAAATACCTTCAAAAGTATTGATAACGATTCTGTATACCTTTCCTGACTATATGAAAATTCTCCATATTGATGAGAAATTACGTTTAAGTTCTCACTGCGATCACTACACTTCAAAAACAATTAGAAAGCAAAAACCAAGAATTACTGCCATTTTCAGATCAGAAGAAAGGTTTTCGGAATCGTCTATTTAATAAATAAAAAACGATCAGCTTTCGCTGATCGTTTCCACACTATTTCTTTTGCCGGAGATGGTGTTTTTTTGTTACTTACAAGTAGTGTGTATTACCAAGATGTTGGTGTAAATAGAAGGTTCATTGTAAATGATGGTTGAATCTCTGTTGTCAACTTCTGGGAAACTGCTCCATTATAAGTAAATGTTGCCTTATTATTACCTGTTACAGCTGTATCACCCTTTGCTAAATTACCATTAACATTAGCTAGTTGCAGTGAAGAATCCTGTGAAACATTTGACAGTGATCCAGAAGTAATAAGATTAGTTGAAGTACCAACACCATCAGTACGCTTCATTGCAACATTTAATGCTGCAATTTTACTAATGTCTTTTTGATCATTCTGTGTGAAACTATTCACCTTAACACTAACTGGGCGTCCTGAATTATTAGTAATATGATATGTTGGAGCAATGATTTTAGTATCAGTTGAAGTATTGTAAAAGATTGTAGCAGTATCTACAGTTACATTAATCCACTTATCTGATCCTTCAGGAATGTTGCTGTCGGGTTTAGTATTGTCAGCACCTAATGTTCCATTAACAGCAACGTTAGCATTGTTTGTCCCATCTGAATAAGTCTGAGTATTTACGTTGACTGCAGAGCCAGTATTAGCATCATCTGCATGGGCAACTGATCCAAATCCCAGAATACTTGCCAATAAAACACTAGCAATGGCTGTGTAAATCATGTTTTTTTTCATAATTATTACCTGTCCTTTTTATTTTACTGTGAATTTAACTGCTGTTGAAACAGTCCCTTTTTCTTTTGAGGTTTTTGCATCATAAATTTTGAAAGTGGCCGTACCGGAATAATTTCCTTCTTTCAATGGTTTATCAAGCTTGGCATTTTTCACCCCGTAACCAACATCTATTGCGCCGGATGAGTAAACTAATTTTCCATCACTAAGCTTTACCGTTACAGCAATTGGATAAGCATTGTTATTAGGATTTTCAATTGTCATATCACTATCCAGGGATTTACTATCAACATTAACATCTGGGTTAATAATCATTTGAAATTTACTGGCGTCTACTGCTTTTTGGGCATACTCACCTACTTCCTCATCAGTTAATTTGCTTGCATCTTTTTTATTCGGTAAGAAACTTCCCGCAACAACTCGATGTTTTCTAACACCATCATGGTGTTGGGTAAGTAGATAGCCCGCTCCACCCCCAAATAAAAGTAATAGTATTAATAACAACCAAAGTATACGTTTTTTCTTTTTCTTTTTCTTTTTCTTTTGCTCGTCATCACGACCATCAAGAAAGGGAGCCTCTTCCATATTATTTCGAACCATTTTTGCACCTTTCTATTGAAAAACCAGATTCATTATATAACCAAATGAATCAACATGGCTATAGCTAATTGGGCCTTTGTATTGACCAACTATATTAAATATACTCTTTCCACCAAATGCTGATACTGATATCTGCCCCCCAACTATTGTAACAAAATTAAGTATGTTATTTAGGGTATCCTTTATAGCTAAGTAAAGTGAATTGTTCGGTGTATTACTGGATATACGTTCTACTAAACTAATTGATGATTCCTGATTTCTTACCGATCCAATATGATAAGAAGTAGGAAAGTTAGAATTATTTACAATTTGGTATTGGTCGTTTGAGACAAAGGGACTATTATCGGAAATAGCAAACGCTGTTTCAATTGGGACAGTAATACTCAAGAGTGTTTTTTTAACTGTCACCTTCTTCTCAACCCAATTGGAGTAGACAATACCACTACTTGTCTCTCCACTAGACCTTAGATAGATAACATAATCTCCTGCTGGCACCTCATTAATGGTAGCGGAACCATTGGTAACATACCCATTGTAAACAGAAGTTTTATCATTAGAAATTGTTGATTGGGACTTCTCGGAATCAACATCGGATACCAAAGACTGATTATAAATTTTATAATCAGTTCCTTTATAAGTAAATGGGCCGGTAATACCAAGATCTGAAAAATTAATTTCACTAACTATCGGATTATTTTGAACATTGGAATTAACATTACCTAAAAATGTGACATCCGGTCGATAGTTTACCTCGGATCCATTGGATCCAAACAATCCATTGTTCAGAGTCCAGGTCTTAAAAGGGGCTGCCATTATTTTTGGAACCCCGTTATTGTCATACTTGAATGAATACGGATATGTTCCACTACTATTCAGTGTGACATTATTATAAAAAACACCAGTTTTCTGAGTGTTTTTAAAAACAATTCCTGCAGGATTGTTAGTAGTAAAATTAACTACATTTCTGTATTGATTCCCAAAACTGCCGTTACCTACTGCTTGAAAATAGGACCTGTCTAACAATGATATGGAAGTTTTGTACCCGTTCGTCATAGTCATACCATAACTCGAATTATTCAAAAGTAGACTTGCACCTTCATCTAAGTTGATAT
The DNA here is from genome assembly GCF_018437275.1 of Fructobacillus broussonetiae. Lineage (GTDB taxonomy): Bacteria > Bacillota > Bacilli > Lactobacillales > Lactobacillaceae > Fructobacillus > Fructobacillus broussonetiae. The sequence continues at coordinate 9,128 of NZ_JAAMFK010000013.1, read as the reverse complement.
TCAAATTACTTCCATAAACTAAATACTTCTTATTGGTATTGATTTTGACTTGAGCATTTTTTCTTATATCAAGCGATCCTGTTTTTTTAGGCCAATAAAAGGACAATGTGGATGTACTAGTATAGTGGTCAATTTGAGTTACACTATTTTCAGCAAAAATCATCTGTCCTCCTTCCATAAATTCCTGACCAGATCCGCTACCGATACTACTTGAAAAGTAGTTTTTACCTATAAAAGTAACAGTAGAATTGTTTGACAAATAAAATGGTTGTGCAGCACTAGACCCCACGTAATTAACGTTATTAATGGTTAGGTCCACTTGGAGGGCATTTTGAAGAATCCCTCCCCAAGTTTGAATGTGAGTGCTGTCCCCGAACACTAGATCATTGTAGCTAACTTTTAAGTTCGCCTTCTGTAGATAGAAACCAGCGGCAAAATTAGTTTGGCTTGATCCGTCATCTAGCATAGAGTGTCCATTTCCGAATATATTAACGTTAGACTGTATGTAAAAAGAGTCAGAGTCACCATAGTGAATATCGTTTGATAGTTGAATATTTAAGGTATTGTTAGATAGTGCTTTTTTTAATTCCGCTTTATTAGATACAGTTACTGTGTCTGAATCAGCACTTACATGCATTGATAAAAAACCAAAAAATGAAATACATAACATAATCGTAAAGATTATTTTTTTCATACTTATCACCTATACTGGGTTTTCTTAAAGATAGTATCAATTTGCATATACTAGTGAATTGATACTATCTTTAGCTACTTTAATTCTACTCGCATACAAGCAAAATTTAACCCACTATCTCAAATCTACTCTGAAATCGATTTGGATAAATCAATTCTCTCTTTAAAATTGAATGAAAGGCCTCGATTCTCTCATTGTCATCGGGGGGGCCTTTCTTGGAATAGGAGTGGCGAATGCGATTTGTCTCCAGTAAATTTTCAAAGACACTACTCGTGTACTCGCTCCTCATATCACTGTTCAGATAAGCCGGTTTTGGATGCTGGCTTAATGCCTATAACAAAATATCCGAGACAAAACGTCTGAAAATTCCTATTTAATCGAACAAATAGAAGATTTAAAGCAACAAAGAGACCAACTGTTTGCTAGCAAAGACCAACAAATAGAGAATTTAAGTAAATTGTTAGATGAAGCACAACAACTACAACTAATAGCGGAACAAAAAATTGAAAATTAACAAAGGAAACTAACAGCATGAACATACCAAAAAACTTGTGGACACGTATTTTTCATAGGTGACGCACCCCCAGCAATTAAATCCTATTATAAAAATTTTTTCTAATTATTTTATACGTAGGACATAAAAAACAATAGTTGAATGCTATAATCACTAAAAAGATAAAATTAAAATCAAAAGGAGCTTCATTATGGCAATAAACCAGAAAAATTGGATTCACATTTCATTATTTTCCTTCTTAATACTGGGGGCTGGATCAATATTTAGTAATACTACTGACTTTTCGAAATCGTTTCATTTATTAGTATCTGCTGACTCTCTTTCAGAAAGAGATAACAGTAAAACACCTACTTATTCTTCAGACATTGTATCGAGTTTGGGGAATGGTATTCCGTCCTACTTAAATAATGAAATTGTTAAAGAAAATCTAAGGAATGCCGGCATTACCCAATTGACAGTAGATGACAACAGCCATATTTTCAATAACGATTCTACACAAGCATCTTACCGAGTAGGTTTAAACCCTAAATATAAGTACTCCATATTACAAGTATCTCCTCAAAATGGACTTAAAAATGATTATCCATTTATGATGTCTCATGCCGCTCTTGTTTCAGGAAACACTGTTACACCTCTCAACGCGACAAAAAATGTTGACGGTTCATACAATGTGGACTTATCAAGTGCTTCAGTAACTGAAGGTAGTTACGTAATTTATTCATTAGAACCTGCCAGAAACAGTGATGATGGTTCTCATGGTAAGTATCATATATCAATGGTTTCTGACTTTACCCTGTATGCTAAAAATCAACAGAGCGGAGAAGAATTGGTCAATGGATCATCTTTTGTGTCACAGCATCCTGGTTGGGGTACCTTATGGGGCGTTTTTCGTAATCAATCTAATGTGTCTATGAAAGATATTAGTCGTTCTACTGATGATGGTAAAATGCAATTGAATACTTTGGTGGAAAACTATAGTCAATATAAAAACCCACATTTTTTTATATTTAATAATGATGGTCAATTGTTGGCTAAAGACCAAACGTCGTTTAATTTCAGTACTGCTGGTGTTTATATTGTTCAATTTTCAGGTCAGTTGGCAAATGGCGATTATGTTTGGAACTCTGCAAAGATTAAAGTGTCTTCCTCCGCAGTAGAATCGAAGACAATCACCCAAACGATTCACTACCAGTACCCTGACGAGACAGAGGCAGCGGACACTTATACCAAATCACTCACTTTTACTCGGACTAAGTACACCGATGCTGTTACGGGTGAAGTGACCTATGGTGCTTGGTCAACCGATCAAAGCTTCGACGCTGTCACCAGTCCATCTCTGAAGGGCTATACCCCTGACCAAGCTGAAATCGGCGCTCAAAGGGTTAATGGTGATTCCCAAGACTTGAACTTCACGGTTAAGTACATGAAGGATTCAACCGATTCTGATAAACAAGATGGTAGCAACAGCCCATCCGATTCAGGTTCAAATGGAACTTATTTACATTTGTCAGAGACAACTACAACGCAGACAGATGGAAAGCCGTTGCCATCGAAACAACAGCATGATAGTCGCTTAGAAAAGTACCATAAACTACCGGATACAGCTAAAAAAGAACAACATTACAGCATGGCGGGTCTGCTTGGTATTACGGCTGCGCTTAGTTTCTTTGGCTTAAGCAAACGTTTTCACAAGAATGACTAATTGTTTGTCATTACTATTTTTTTTACCAGAAAGGAACATGAATGAAAATCACAAAATCAAAAAATAATCGTTGGATCGCCGGTATTTTTGGTGGAATTGCTGAACACTACAATTGGAATGCCAATGTATTAAGAATTATTTTTATCATTCTTTCTTTAACCCCTTTTCCTGGAATTATTGTTTACTTAGTTCTTTGGATCATCATGCCCAATGAGCAAGATCGCAAAAAAGATGATATTATCGATGGTGAAATCGTTGATTAATACCGCTAGTTAACATAATGTGCGTTACCGCAAGTCAAGAGCTGTCACAGTAACTAAAAAAGAGACCGCCTAGCAACTGGCTAGGCGGTCTCTTTTTTTAACATAATGTAAATTGTCTATTTTTCTTATTGTGTTTATTGACAGTATAACATTGACAAAAATTAATTTTTCTTATTACGACGATTGCTTAGTCCAAACAAGCCTAGAATTGCCGAGACACCAAGAAGGCCCGCAATACTATAACGTTGCTCTTTTTTAGCTGTATCTGGTAGATTGTTGTTTTTTTCTACCCGACTGGCACTATGCTGCTTAGATGGTAGTGACTTTCCATCTGTCTGCGTTGTAGTTGTCTCTGACGAACCTGTATTAGTTCCATTTGAACCAGGAGTTGATGGTGTTGTCGTATTGTCATGGTTATCAGGGTTTGTTGGCGCGTTCTTGGTGTACTTAACCGTGAAGTTCAAGTCTTGTGAATCACCATTAACCCTTTGAGCGTCAATTTCAGCTTGGTCAGGCGTATAGCCCTTCAGAGATGGGCTTTGAACAGCTTCAAAACTTTGATCAGTTGACCAAGCACCATAGGTAACTTCACCCGTAACAGCATCGGTGTACTTAGTCCGAGTGAAGGTGAGTGACTTGGTATAAGTGTCTGCGGCTTCTGAGCCATCTGGATACTGATAGTGAATCGTTTCCTTAATAATCTTGGTATCTGTTGTAGCAATAGGGGCAGAATAAGTGTCCCATTGCCAAACGCCTGCATGTGCACTATTGTCCATTAATTGTGCACCCGTTTTGAGATCGTTGTCGTCACTACGCCAATTAGCAGAGGTCACTCTCTTAGAATCTGTTGTTCGTAAATCACCAACCACAGGATCTAGAAGCCCAACCGTTGAATTCAGAATGGTCCTATCACCAAGTGTAATTTTACTTGTTCCATATGTGGTATTTCCGTATTCATAGTAAAGGTTTGACAGCATATCTGTTGTATTTCGACCACGCGTATCAAAACTAGCTAAGTCCAATTCGTTATTTGAAATTGTCCAACTAAACATATTTTGGTATGTTTCAACTGATTTTGTGTCGAATCTTGAAACATCAATTCCTGCTAGTGAAGTATCTCCATTAAACATGTAAGAAAAATCTTTGACAGATTCTGTCACCAATTGACTAATTCCCTCAATTTTTACTAGGTTAACAGAACCACAAAACATATAACTCATATCAGTGACATTGCCTGTCGTTTTAGCAAACTCTCCAGAAATATCGAGAGTCTTTTCAGCTGATCCATCAACACCCCCATATTCCCAGAACATCTTATTCATGTTCTTCACGTTTGAAACATTCCACTTGGCTACAGACAAATTATTCAAGCTATGTGTATGTGTAAACATTAAGGCCATGTTATTAACATTTTGAACATTCCAATTTTCAATGCCTTGGATTGTGGTTAGTGATAAATTCCTGTAAAAAAACGCCTGCATATTCGTTACTTTACTTGTATCAAATGTACTTACATCAGCCGTTACCAAAGCAGTATCGTTTAGGAAAAAATTATCCATTGTTGTAGTTTGAGTTGTATCAAATTTTGCTCCATTATCAAGGATAAAGCTTTGCAGATTGAACAAATTGGCAAACAGTCCTGAGGCATTTTCAGGGGATACAACATTTCCACTAATATGGACTTTCTTAATATCATTGCCGTTGAATGTTCCATTCGATTCCCAGGGCTTATTGTTTGTTGTAATAGTTCCACTATTAACTGTTAAAATACCTGTACTTTTATTAAAGGTAAAAGTAGCTGTTCCCCATGTTCCAGTTGTTTGGTTATCAGCCCCCTCCGTTACTTGTTGAATACTTCCTGTTGTTGCATCACTGGCATTTGCTTGATATGTCGACAACAATAAAGTCGCTGAAAGAACAATTGAGCCAGTGAGCAAGAACTTCCCAGATTTATATAATTTATAATTTCTTTTATTTTTCATAATACATTTCCTTACAACTGTCGTCATATTTATATTTCTTAGTCGATTATAGTTTAATTTCTTCACAGTTACAATTGACACATTGTTAGCTAAATTCTCAAATCACATTTAAATTGTGTTATTAAAATATAAGTGTTTGTTTCTATAAAAAAACTTGAACACGGGTATTTTATAAAATACAACCAAATTTCACTGATTGTCTTCGCACTACTTCTTTTTACAGAAATAGTGTTTAATTTATTCGATTAAATAGATATAAAGACATTACATTAAAATGAAAAAAGCAACGTTCAAATTCGAACGTTGCTTTTTTTAATTCTTTGGCTAATTATGCTGGGTAATCAGACACTTAGAAAAGACAATATTATCAACGACTGAATTCTTGATAAAAAAATTGCAAATTATACATATATTGTACTTTATTGACAGTTAACATAGCGTGCATCATAGTCTTTTCTTTCCCTCACAGGTTATTCAAATGCGTATACTTAAATCCTCTACTTTCTTTAAGTCCGTATCCGAGTGCTCTATCCATAAAAATGTGTGTAAACCAAATAATATCTATCTCTTCTATAAGAGTAATATGGTTACTTGTTAATAATAAAATGATAACTATCACTGTCGGAAGAATAAAGGAGTGTGCTAGATTATAAGTAATAGAACCCACTTTATTTCCAAATACGTAACCAGCTGCAAATATATCTGGTACTAATATAAATATCAGAAATAGAATCAGGTTAAATTTTAAAACAACAAAATATAACACGATGAATAGTAACAAGGCAACTCCGTTTTCTGATTGTATAATTTTTTTGTTTACACTCAAAATTTTATTCCCTCAAATATTCTATAATTTTAGACATTGCCAATTCTTTATTGCCAACTTGGCAGTGTCGTTCACCACCACTTTTCTCAGTGAACAATTTGGCAGTTAGTGAGCGTGCATTGTTCATTGAAGACATTTCTTTATATAAATCCGTATATGGCACATACATGTCTTTAGTTCCGACTAAAAGCAACACATCTTGTGATATCTTATCCCAATCGTTGTTCATGTTAAACTTACTCAATCTTGTAAACAGCTCATTATTATTATCTACTTGAAAGATATCTTTAGCCTTATGCACCATGAAATTAATTGATGAATCGCTCTTTTGCAATTGAGAGACGATTACGTTTAACTTGCTAGATTCTTCTGGGGATAGATTTTCCTTCAAAAATTGTGACATCTTAGGTAATTTCATTGTTAAAGATCTAGACATATCGTACATAATATCGAATAGCACAACTCGCTTAATCTTTTTTTGAAAAGCACTCGCTCTAGCTGCTAAAAATCCTCCTAAGGACATACCCATTAAATCAGCTTCATTAATTTGAAAATATTCCAGTATAGCAGAAACAGGCTCCTCCCATTCTAATTCGAGAGATAATCCAGACCTCAATGCTTCTCCCTGACCTGGACCTTCAAACAAAATAATTTGATAATTCTGTAATTCTGTCAAAAAATTGTAAGAAATAACTAAACGAATTAGCTCTTCCAAGTATGAATCAAATCCACCGTGAATTATTAAGGTTTTAGTTGCATTTTCATTTTTAAAAAAAGCAACCGGTAAGTATCCTTGTTTATAAGGAATGTGATCAAAATTAATATTTTTAGTATCAATACTTTGATAAAAACTGTTTTTAAAATTATTGTAGGTATTTTTTTTTCTTGAATCGCTTTCCAACAAATAAAAATCGGCTAGCTGATAATAAGCAGAAGCTAAGCCATAATTTTTATTATTTAACTCATGGATTGCTAATCCATTCCAAACTTTATACCAGGATTCTAGATCTTGAATCGGTTTCACGGATTCAATAATCTTAGTTTGAATCGCTTGATTATTCTTATAAGGTTCCATAAACCTATTAATTTGAAAATTAAACTGTTCATTTTTGGTATAAATTGTGTACATAATTATCTCCTATATACTTTAATATGATGACATGATAACAAGAAAAAAATATATATTATTAGACAAACATAGACTAAGTGTCCATAATTGGAAATTAATTATGCAGAAAAACCAAACCAAAGAAAAAATAAAAAATAGTCTTCTATCACTAATAGAAAATAATCATTTTGAAAAAATAACGGCAACAGAAGTATCTCAAAAGGCACACATTAGTCGTTCAAATTTATATAATTATTATAAAAATAAGGACCAAATAATAGATGGCATTGTTGAAGACCATGTGGCCTATTTTCGTAAAATATATCAAAATCGATATAACTATTACGATATCTCTGATTTTTTAAACGAATTATCAGACTTATTGATTCACAAAAGTTCAAATTTAAAAATAATTTTAAATTTACCCAGTCGCTTTTCTGATAAGTTCAAAAATGAAATTAAAAGTATAGTTAAAAAAACATATTTACATAATAAATATAAACATCCGACTATTAAATCAGTTCCAACAGATTATGAAATACAATTTATGTACTTACTGACATTTAATTATATTTTATATACAATCAACAACCCCCAAAAAAATTTAGAAATTATTGAATCAATAAATAAGATACAAAAACTTTTTATCAAATAAACATCTTTATCAATATCTAGTACACGTTGCCAAATATACTCAGTAAAAAAGAAATTCACTCGCCTCCAATAAAGAACCTCATTACAAACCAACGCTCTTTATTACTTAACATAATGTTACTTACCAAAATTAACGTTTTTCGTTTACCTAAGTGGAGGCGTTCTGCGAAAAACTACTGCCATTATTGAGATGGAGGAATACTAAAGATTAAAAATGTTATAATTTTAATAGTTGTAAATTGTTATTAATTGGCAGATTTAAAGGAATTTCATATGAACCAGTTTTTAAAAAAATCATCCGTTGTACTTTTACCTACAATTATTAGCTCAATTGTAGGTATTGGTTCAAATAACTTTAACGCTTCTGCAGATCAAGTCACAGAAACAAGTTTAACAAGTAAATCTGACTCTGTTGATGCTTGGATGCCAGATAAGAATCTTCAATCTGCATTTAGAAATAGTCTAGGAATTGATTCAAATGCATCGTTTACGAAAGATGACTTACTAAGGATCAAAAAAATTTCTTTATCTAACGCCTCTTTATCATCTTGGAACGGAATTGAGTATGCAACTAATTTGGAAGAATTAACATTTGTAAATGTATCTGTTCCCGAAAAAACAGTTTTTGCTGATTTAACAAAAAAATTACCTAATTTACAAAAAGTTGGCATAACAAATTCTAATATAATCGGAAATATGTTTAATAATGTCTTTTCTAATTCTTTAAAAGAAATTGATTTTTCGAATAATTACATTCAGAACCTTGATTTTCTAAAGACAATTGATATTCCAAACCTAGAAAGTGTTAAGGTTTCAAACAATCAAATAGAAAATGTCTCTGGATTATCCAATATAACTCAAAAGTTTCCTAATCTTTCATACTGGGAGGGAAATAACAACAAAATTTTTGACTTTACTCCCTTAGCCGGACTTAAACCTAGCTTTAATAATCCACCACAGGGTTATGATCAAACAATTTCAAGATCTATCAATTTATTAAAACCAGCTGTTGATAATCAGACATATAATATCAAAAATATTGTAAAAACAGCTGGTATAGATAGCGATTCCGGTCAACTAACTAGCTCAGATATCAGTTTCGAAACTTCAACTGATGAAAATGATGATAATTCCTATAACGCTAAAAATAACACTGTTCCATTTATCATAAAATCTATGGATTCTCTGCCTAATGAATTTTCTTATAGATTTAATTGAGCTTTAGGCTATGTATCAGGAACAGTAACTTTTAAAGTGAATTGGCAGAATCTTAATACCAAAGACAGCACAATATCTTCAGGCAGCAAATGGAAACCAGAGGATATGCTCGTATGCTGATAAAATGGACAGATTTTATGCATCGTCCACTGTATAATTATCCCAAG
>NZ_JAAMFK010000012.1:2500-4927 GCF_018437275.1 Fructobacillus broussonetiae | reverse complement strand
TCATTGATTGACTGTCATACACAAATTTGCGAAGTCAATTCGTAACAAACAATAAACGGATAGGCGTTATCGGATAGATAACAAATAGTCAGTTTAATCGAAGAGCAATCTTCAAACTTCAACATGAGAGTTTGATCCTGGCTCAGGATGAACGCTGGCGGCGTGCCTAATACATGCAAGTCGTACGAACAGCGAAAAGTGCTTGCACTTTTCAAGTAAGTGGCGAACGGGTGAGTAACACGTGAATAACCTACCTTTAAGACTGGGATAACTCTTGGAAACAGGAACTAATACCGGATAAAACACAGATCCACATGGATCAATGTTAAAAGCTGCGTTTGCAGCGCTTTTAGATGGATTCGCGGTGCATTAGTTAGTTGGTGAGGTAAAGGCTCACCAAGACGATGATGCATAGCCGAGTTGAGAGACTGACCGGCCACATTGGGACTGAGACACGGCCCAAACTCCTACGGGAGGCTGCAGTAGGGAATCTTCCACAATGGACGAAAGTCTGATGGAGCAACGCCGCGTGTGTGATGAAGGCTTTCGGGTCGTAAAGCACTGTTGTATGGGAAGAACGGGCAGGTTAGGAAATGAACCTGCATTGACGGTACCATATCAGAAAGGGACGGCTAAATACGTGCCAGCAGCCGCGGTAATACGTATGTCCCGAGCGTTATCCGGATTTATTGGGCGTAAAGCGAGCGCAGACGGTTCGGTAAGTCTGAAGTGAAAGCCCACAGCTCAACTGTGGAATGGCTTTGGAAACTGTCGAACTTGAGTGCAGTAGAGGTAAGTGGAACTCCATGTGTAGCGGTGGAATGCGTAGATATATGGAAGAACACCAGTGGCGAAGGCGGCTTACTGGACTGCAACTGACGTTGAGGCTCGAAAGTGTGGGTAGCAAACAGGATTAGATACCCTGGTAGTCCACACCGTAAACGATGGATACTAGTTGTTAGAGGGTTTCCGCCCTTTAGTGACGAAGCAAACGCATTAAGTATCCCGCCTGGGGAGTACGGTCGCAAGACTGAAACTCAAAGGAATTGACGGGGACCCGCACAAGCGGTGGAGCATGTGGTTTAATTCGAAGCAACGCGAAGAACCTTACCAAGTCTTGACATCCTTTGAAGATGTAAGAGATTACATTGTCTTCTTCGGAAGCAAAGTGACAGGTGGTGCATGGCCGTCGTCAGCTCGTGTCGTGAGATGTTGGGTTAAGTCCCGCAACGAGCGCAACCCTTATGTTTAGTTGCCAGCATTCAGTTGGGCACTCTAGACAGACTGCCGGTGACAAACCGGAGGAAGGCGGGGACGACGTCAGGTCATCATGCCCCTTATGACTTGGGCTACACACGTGCTACAATGGCGTATACAACGAGCAGCGAACTCGCGAGGGTAAGCGAATCTCTTAAAGTACGTCTCAGTTCGGATTGTAGTCTGCAACTCGACTACATGAAGTCGGAATCGCTAGTAATCGCGGATCAGCATGCCGCGGTGAATACGTTCCCGGGTCTTGTACACACCGCCCGTCACACCATGGGAGTTGGTAATGCCCAAAGCCGGTGGCCTAACCTTCGGGGAGGAGCCGTCTAAGGCAGGACTGATGACTGGGGTGAAGTCGTAACAAGGTAGCCGTAGGAGAACCTGCGGCTGGATCACCTCCTTTCTAAGGATAACCGGAACGTTACAGTGCCTTAAATGGCCATTTGAATTGTTACAAAGTTTTGTTTAGTTTTGAGTGTGTGAACTCTACCGATTAGGGTATGGGGGATTAGCTCAGCTGGGAGAGCACCTGCTTTGCAAGCAGGGGGTCATCGGTTCGATCCCGATATTCTCCATTGGTCTTTTAAGGCCAAGCTTGAACATTGAAAACTGAATAATCAAGAAAATCTTTTAAATCAAGAAATTGATTCTAAATGAACCGAGAAACAACACAAGTTCTTTAATAAAGAACGGTTTAATCGCAGGTCAAAAAATGACCAACTCATATAAACTGATCCAACTTAAAAAGTTGTGGTTAAGTGAATAAGGGCGCGTGGTGGATGCCTTGGCACTAGGAGCCGATGAAGGACGTGACTAACTACGATAAGCTTCGGGGAGCGGTAAGTACGCTATGATCCGGAGATTTCCGAATGGGGAAACCCAACATATAAAAATGTTATTTAACCGCCAATACATAACGGTTAGAAGGAATACGCTGTGAACTGAAACATCTCATTAGCAGCAGGAGAAGAAAGAAAGATCGATTCCCTGAGTAGCGGCGAGCGAAACGGGAAGAGCCCAAACCAGCGTGCTTGCATGCTGGGGTTGTAGGACTGTCGTTGAGTTACCAAGTCATGGTTTAGGTGAATACGTTGGGAAGCGTAATCAAAGAGGGTGATAATCCCGTAACCGAAAGATCAATGACCTCTAGACAGGATCCTG
>NZ_JAAMFK010000011.1 GCF_018437275.1 Fructobacillus broussonetiae | reverse complement strand
TCATACCTATGAATCGAACCTAGTGATGTAAAAAAAGTGTCTAACTTATTGACATACGAGCAATATCATCCTTGGCGTTCTTGGCATCGGCATCAACTTTACTCTTTGCCTTATCCTTATCTGTTTGAGGAATGTCTAAGCCGTCAATCTTCTTTTTGGCATTATTGGCTGCATTATCGATAGCTGCCTTAGCAGCATCTTTGGCCTGTCCAGCTTTAGCAGCAACATTATCGGCGTTATTTGCATCATTATTGATACCGTTCAAATCATTAACGAAGTCCTTATTCGTATCTTCGCCATTAACCTTATCGTGGAAGTCCTTCTTTTGATCTGGAGTCAAGTGCTGCTTGTTATCAATGTTTTCGTTGGTATTCTTCTTTAACTGATCAATCAAGGCATTGTTGAAGGCATTTCCAAACTGAGGAAATCCCAGAGTACGTGCTGAACCATAAATGGCGTGATTATTGATCGTTTGAGTATCAGATGAAAACATACCTGTTACTTGGTCATCTTGCACAATCTTCACAGGCTGAATATCGACAGTCAAAGTTGACGTACCACCAACGACAGTACCAGCTGGATAACTACTGTTAAAGACATTGTTTTTAGCTGTCAACTGTTGGGTGTTATGGTTGGCATCGGTGAACATCACATTACTCGTCTTTTCAGACATTGACTTAGAAAAGGCCAAGTCAAATGACGTCGTACGACCGGCCCCACTAGTCGTCAAAGTAGGCGAATTGAAAGTAAACTTCATTGTAAAGGTGTTCTTTTCTTTGTTATATGTCAAACCTTCATAAGTAAAGCTCGTTTCTTTTTGAATTCGATCTAGTTCGTTTCCAGTCTTAACAGGACCCCATGTTTCTTGCGTGCTTTTAGGAACACTCGACTTATCTGGTGTTTCATTATAGTGCTTAAAGTAGTCCGTATTTTGGGCGAACCAGTAAGGGCGGGAACCATCATCGTCTGCTGAAGCTGAAATACCTTGTGGTAAGATTGGAACACTAATTGCGTTTGCCAACCCTTGTGCGCTACCAGCAATCGTCAATCCGATAATACCGGCAAACAACCATTTCTTACTTGCCTTGTACATCTTATAGTGCTTTGTTACTCGTGTATTTGTTGAATGTTTCAACATTTCCAAACTCCCTCCAAATTCATTTATCACCAATATAAAAAACCAAGCAGTTGCTTGGGCATGCCTCGCAAGTGCTTGGATCGACTCGGTATTTAAAGGGGTTGGTTCAGACAGATTGTCAGAACATGTTCTTGTTATATTCGTAACTCGTCAGTTACATTATACATTCGTATCTTATAAAAATACAAGGTCAAGATAGAATTTTTAAAATAATGATACAAGTCAACTTAAAACAAAAAAAGCAGCCCTTACTAGGTGCTGCTTTTTTTACTTCTCTCTCTAATTTAAAACCGATTAACTGGGCTCTCTATTCCCATTCAACCGTTGCTGGTGGCTTAGCCGTAATGTCGTAGACTACACGGTTAATGTGGTCAACTTCGTTTACGATTCGTGAAGATACCTTCTGCAAAACGTCCCATGGCAAACGGGCGAAGTCAGCCGTCATTCCGTCAATTGACGTAATGGCACGAACAGCGATGGTGTATTCATAGGTTCTAAAGTCCCCCATGACACCAACGGACTTGTTGTTCGTAAGCACCGTAAAGTACTGCCATACATCATTTTCAAGACCCGCCTTTGCGATTTCGTCACGCAAGATCCAGTCGGATTCACGAACGACCTTCAAGCGGTCTTCGGTGATGGCCCCCATCACACGGATTCCAAGACCAGGTCCTGGGAATGGCTGACGCCATACCAATTCGTGGTCCATGTTGAGCTGTTCACCCAACTCACGAACTTCATCCTTGAAGAGTGTGTTCAATGGTTCAATCAACTTGAACTGCATGTCTTCAGGCAACCCACCAACGTTGTGGTGAGACTTAATCGTCTGAGCCGTTTCCGTACCAGATTCGATTACATCTGTATAAAGCGTTCCCTGGGCCAAGTAGTCCATTCCGTCCAACTTCGTGGCTTCGTCGTTGAAGACTTCCACGAATTCGTTACCGATGATCTTACGCTTCTGTTCAGGGTCCGTGATACCGTCCAACTTTGACAAGAAACGGTCCTGGACATCAACCTTGATGATGTTCAAACCGAACTTACCACCAAGCATTTCCATCACTTGAGCTGCTTCGTTCTTACGGAGCAAACCGTGATCAACGAAGATACAAGTAAGCTGGTCACCGATGGCCTTTTGCAAGAGAACACCAACAACGGATGAATCAACACCACCAGACAGACCAAGAAGGACCTTCTTGTCCCCTACTTCCTTACGGATATCAGCAATTTGTTCGTCGATGAATTCGGCCATTGACCATGTTGGCTTTGCGCCAGCAACATTCATCACGAAGTTCTTGATGATTTCCTTACCGTGTTCAGAAAGCGTTGTTTCGGAGTGGAACTGTACACCGTACAATCCTGCTTCATCGTTTGCGATGGCAGCAATTGGTGTCTTTTCAGAACCGGCCGCGACCTTAAAGCCTTCAGGAAAAACCGTTACGTTGTCTGAGTGAGACATCAAAACAATTTGCTTTTCCGGCGTTCCTTCAAATAGTTTTGAAGGAGCCGTTTGCGTAATTTCGGTTTGACCGAATTCTCCGTTTCCTGGGTTGGCTTCGACTTTGCCACCCAAGTGCCGGGCAATTAATTGCATCCCGTAACAAACACCAAGAATCGGGATTCCCAATTCAAAGATTTCAGGGTCAATCTTAAAGGCGTCTTCGTCGTAAACGGACTTCGGACCACCTGACAAGATGATTCCCTTTGGGTTGTATTCCTTCACTTCAGCAGCTGTCATCTTGTTGGACTTCAACTCTGAGTAAACACCCATTTCGCGGACACGGCGCGTGATCAATTGGTTGTACTGTGAACCGTAGTCCAGTACTAAGATTTTGTCATTTGCTTCTACCATATTAGTCTCTTTCTTGTTCGACGTAGTTAGGGGCTTTCTTGGTAATTTCAACATCGTGCGGGTGTGATTCCTTCAAACCATTATCGGTGATTTGAACGAACTGTGCGTCCATGCGGAGCGCTTCCACGTTCTGTGATCCCGTGTAACCCATTCCGGCACGGAGACCACCATCCATCTGGAAGACAGCGTCTTCAACGACGTCTTCCTTCGTCAAGTAGTCAGAAATCATCACAACGTCTGCTCCACCAGCAATGGCCTTCACCACGTCACCGGAGTAGTGGATACCACCCTGGGCGATAACTGCTGTGTCTTGACCAGCCATTGCCTCAACGACCGTCATCACCGTTGTCAAGAATGGGTAGTGCGCATCGTCTTCCCACTTTGAGTTCACGGAGCGGCCAGCAATGACGGCGTCGACACCAACCTCAGCAAGCTTTTCTGCATCCGCAGCTTCTTCGATTGTTCCAACGATCAACGTGGCGTCCACCAAAGCAGCCTTTAGGTCTGAAACGGCCGTCAACGTCATCTCATCCAATGCCTTTGGCAAGTACAAAACGATGGCAGACGCACCTGCCGTTACCAGTTCGGCAACCCGCATTTGGCTGTCTTCTGCCAACCAGACTTCGACGGCGATGGCCCCCTTGTCGTTTGAAGCCTTTGCGGCTTCTTGTACCATTTTAACTTGGTCTTCAATCTTTTCTTGTGCGGGAACGATTCCCAAGGCACCGGCTTCTGCCATGTCCTTAGCCAATTCGGCTTCGCGCTTGTCAGTCAAGTCCGCGGCTGCCAATGGATTGGCCAAAGTCAACTGACCGACCTTGGTTTCCAATGAAACCGTGTGAGGCAAAACGTTTGAGGCAGCAGGTACCAAAAGCGTTTCGTCGTAACCCAAACCGTGTCCCTCGTCTTTGTGTTCGACCAAGGCTGCTTGGTAATCAAAGGCGGGCGTCGTCTTCTTAATGGACTTGCTATGCTTGATGGCTTCAAGAACCGTCTTGGCACCCATTTCCGCAAAACCGTCCTTCAAGTGATCCAAGATTGGCATCAAGACGTCCTTTAATTCACCCTTGTAAGCAACTCGGGCTTCGATTCCTTCCGGAACCATCTTCTTGGCTTCGTTCACTTCACCTTGGAAGTAACGGTCCTTTGAACCGTTTTCCATGGCCGCGATTGAACCCATTCCACGGTAAAACTTAAACTTCTTTCCGTTGTCTTCAAAGACCTCACCTGGCGTTTCCTTCGTTCCGGAGAACATGGAACCAAGCATAACAGCGTTACCGCCCGTTGAGATGGCCTTCAAGATGTCGTCTGGTGTTTTGGCACCACCATCGGCGATGATTGCCTTGCCACGCTTTGAGGCTTCCTTAGCAGCATCGCGAATGGCTGACAACTGTGGCACACCAATTCCGGCAACAACACGGGTCGTACAGATTGAACCAGGTCCGATTCCAATCTTAACGACGTCGGCACCAGCATCGTAAAGGGCTGCTGCACCAGATTCAGTCGCGATGTTTCCGGCGATGATGTTCAACTTAGGAAAGGCCTTTCGAACTTCCGTCACCTTACGCAAAACACCTTCTGAGTGACCGTGTGCTGAATCCAAGATAACAGCGTCAACACCCGCTTCAACCAAAGCGGTTGCGCGGTCAACCGTGTCATTCGTTACCCCGAGCGCTCCAGCAACAATCAACCGTCCTTGGTCGTCCGTTGCAGCGTTTGGCGTCTTTTCCAAATCAACCGGTGTGTTCTTAACCTTTTCAACTTCAGCTGCTTGGTCGGCGATGGTCATGTTCTTGTGGATAACACCCATTCCACCGAATTCAGCAAGCGCCGTTGCAAAGCGAGCTTCCGTCACCGTATCCATGGCGGCAGACAAGAGTGGAATGTTCAATCGAAGTGACGGTGTTAAGACCGTCTTCAATGAAACGTCTGATTTTGAAATGCTTGAAGAGTGGTTCTCCATCGCCATGTCATCAAAGGTCAAGCCCATTGGCACGAACTTGTTTTTCTTTTGAAATGCTGCCATGATTCTCCTTTAAGCAGACACATCGCAAACAAAAAGACACCCTGCAGTCTTCTTACCAGATCCGCAGAGTGTCTTCTAAAAGTCTTTATCAAAAAACACTCACGGATAGTCACGACTTTTGGGGCGCGGTAGAGACTGCTGGCCATTTTCCAGCGATATATCTGTTCGTTTTTACTTGAATTGTTAAATTTAATTATACATATTTACCCCTTACATAGCAAGTGAAAACTTTATCAGGCCGGGCTTTCTTCGCCCTTGCACTTTTTCTCATTTTATTCTAATATTAAATTAACAAAACAGTTTTAAGAGCACCGAATGAGGTAAGCAAAATGAAAACCTTTGATTCGCCTGCCGGCTTGGTTCAAATCAAACCCGTTCAGGTTAAATACGCTGCGCCCCTATTTCAAGCGATTGTGGATAGCCGAAAAGAATTATCTGAATTTCTGCCCTGGGCCAAGGAACAAACCCTCCAGGATACAAAAGACTACTTGTACCAGTGCAAGAGCACCGTCTACAGGAAACAGCCACTAACCTTTGCCATCATCATCGCTGGTCGTCCTTCCGGCATCGTCAACTTGGACGGTGTCGACCCAGACGAATCGAGCGTGGAAATCGGCTACTGGCTCGGATCAGACTTTTATAACCTTGGCATTATGACGCAGGTTGTTGAGCAAATGAAGGACTACGTCTTTTCAAAGCTTGGCCTTGAGTGGATCACGCTGAAGGCAAAACACGAAAATATCGCCAGCCAGCGGGTGGCCGAAAAGACCGGTTTCAAAGAGATTGCGCACGACGACGTCTTCATCACCTACGAATTCGAACAACTCAAATAAAAAAGGATGTCTCCTTTAAGAGGCATCCTTTTCTTTTGCTTATTTATCAGAACCGTCTTTGTTTGTTTCCAAACCAGCGTTGTTTTGCTCTTCCAGCTGGGCGAGCTGCTCTTCCAACTGCTGCTCCGCTTCGAGCTGTGCGTCGATGGTAACCGCCTTTGGTCCCATGGACTTCTTCATCTGCAACTGACGATCCGCATCCCAGAATTCTCCGGCAACAGAAACCGTTGAAAGCAAGTTGATGAAAGCCTTTGGATCAACGGAACGAACCGCTTCTTGCATTTCGAAGAGTTCGAAACGGGACAAAACCGTCATCAAGGTCGTTGATTCACGCTTCGTGTAGGCACCGGATGATGGCAAAATTGTAATTCCACGAATCAAATCACGGTGCAACACGTCGATCACTTCTTCGCCCTTTGACGTGACAATCAAGGCCGTCAACTTACGGTAACCCGTGTAGAGTGCATCAACCACTTGACCGGTCGCATAGATTCCAATCAACGTGAACATGGCGTTTTGCCAACCAATAAAGAATCCGGCGAAGACGACAATCACACCGTTTGCGATGTTCATGAAGGCTCCGATGGACTTACCGGTACGCTTTTGAACAATCATGGCGATGATGTCAAAGCCACCCGTTGAGAATCCGTAACGCATGGCCACACCGATGGCTGCTCCGACGAAGAGACCACCGAACAACGTTGCCAAAAGTGGTTCCGTCGTAAAGGCGTGCGTTGGCAACAGAATCAAGAGGATGGAAACGACCACGGCGTTCAAGAAGGAAAGCACCGTAAATTGACCACCAATCATCTTCCAACCAACAATTCCGATTGGAATGTTGAAGAGCAAGAAGAACACACCGGTCTGAATGTTCAAGTTAAAGAATGCTGCTGAAGACAATGAGAACAACTGGGCGATTCCGTTCAAACCAACAGAGAAGATGTTGTTTGGAATCAAGAAGTAGTTCAATCCCGTCACTTGCAAACCAACTGACATGCAGAAAAAGACGATTGTTAAGGCGACTTTACGCCATTTCTTTTGTGCTTTTCCCATCGTACTTTCCCCCTTTTAATCGTTTTAAATCACTCTTTCAATCATATCACAGACAAGCCCGTCTGAAGAAGCATTACAGCGCATTTCGTTACGATTATTTCATCCGTCGTTTCGAGAACAAATAAAAAGTCACCCTCAGGGGTGACTTAAATAGTTATTTCTTAATCGCTTAACGGCGACGGTTTAGAATTTGTGACAGCAAACCGAAACGCTTGTATAGGTAGAGCAACAAGGCCCCTCCCGCTGCCATTCCAAGGAAGGTGGCCAATCCGGCCCCGAACTTCGTGTTATCTGCGACAAGGAAGTTCGCAGAGAATTCAGACACTAAGAAAGCCACGATGGCCATCGCAGCCGAAGCGAGATACCCGTACAAAAGCGTCTGCTTGATGCTACCAAGCGATACCTTGTACTTGGTCTTCAAGAACCCAAGCATCATGAGCAAGGCCCATCCGAAACCAAAGGCAGAAGCAATGAGCGCCCCCATCCCCTGGAACAAATAAATCATTGGCACCTGGAATACGACCTTCACGAGGATTCCCCAGAAGAAGGCACGCACGACAACCGGTCCGGCTGACAACGCCTGTAAGACGAAGGCCAACAACATGAAGACGGCCATGATGATTGTCAGGATACTTGAGAACTGCAAGAGGTAGATACCTGCTTGCGCCGTTCCATCAATTGGGTAGAAGAACTTGTAGAGCACGTCTGAGATCGCGTACATCCCCAATGCCGATGGCATCAACACCAAGGCCGTCAACTTGAAGGTGTTTTGCACTTGTTCCTGGATTCCCTTGAGAGAACCTTCGGCCTTCTTTGCCGCCAAGATTGGCAGCGCCGTTGCGGCAATTGACGTCGCAAAGGAAATCACGATCATAACGAGCTTGTTTGGGTTCGCAGAAAAGAGCGCGAATTCCACTTGAAGCTGTTCGGCTCCCGTGTGGAAGAAGGCCTTCATCAGCGGGAAGAAGGAGTACTGGTCGACAAACAAGAAGAGGTTCGTCGACGCCCCAATGATGATAAATGGCCATGACTCCTTCAAAATCTCCAAGACCTTTGACTGCGTCTTGTCTGGTTTCAAGAAGGAAAGCACGTTAGCTTTAGCCTTGGCCTTCTTCTTGTAAACGAGTGAACCGCCCTCTTCCACCTCTTCAACGGGGTGTAAGAGATCCTTGTAGTAAACCCATCCCCATGCCAAGACGGCAATGGCGAAGAGTGCCCCGATAAAGGCAGCAAAGGTGGCTTGCACGACGGCGCCCGTCCAGTTTGCTGGGTTAGCACCCAAGACAATCCAGGTCGCAATCAAGAGGTAGATGATTCGTCCAATCTGTTCGACAATCTCAGACAAGGCTGAGATATGCATCAACTGGTGGCCCTGGAAGATTCCACGAACCATGGACATGGCCGGAAAGACCAAGACGGCCGGTGCAAGCGAGTGCAAGACTGGCACCACGTTTGCGTTACCGTTTGATAACAACGGTGCAGCCACGTAAAGCAGAACGGCGAAGATGATTCCCAGCAGTGTTCCGATTTGAAGGGACTGCTTGGTCAAAGACCAGAGGCCATCTTCATCCTCTTTTGCAATCAACTGGGCCATCACCTTTGAGATGGCGGATGGGAATCCGAATGTCGCAACCGACAACAGGATACCGTAAATGTTATATCCCTGTGAGAATAAGGCGTTCGCTTGGTTCGCCGCCGCGCCCAGCATGGCTAACCATGGCAGGATGAAGGCTGCTCCGAGCAAGCGGGAAACGATGTTACCAACGGACAGCCAGAAGGATCCACGCACGAGCGCTTGGCTGTCGTTTTGGTTCTGTCGCTTGTATGCTTTTTTTCCTGGCTTCAGCTTTGAAAGGCCGTTCTTAGCCTTATCCGTCACGTTGCGGATTGACTGTGTCGTCATCGCCTGAGCGGCGTTGGCCGCATCGTGTGCGAAATGCTGGGCTTGACTGGCAAAGTCAGAATGGCGGGAAGACTCAGCGTGATGTTCAGGCTCGGCGTGGCGTTCAACTTGTTGCTGTGGTCGATCCGGGCGCTGAGGTGCCTGCTGTTGTGATGCTTTTTCTGTAGCTTTGGCGGGCGCCTGACTTTTCTGCTGAGTGGCTTGGTGTTGCGTATTCTTCTTTGCACGGCGCTCTTCTGCTTCCGCCTCTTTTCCGAGCTTCTGGAAAAGTTGGTAACGTTCTTCTGGACTGCGGGCAGACAACGCGTTTTCGTCACGCTTCTCGCGGTTCCAAAAGGCCCACTTTGAACTGTGGCTTGGCTGGAGATTCTTCTCAAGCTTAGCTAGCAGCTCATCGGCGCTTAGGTATTCATTTTGATCATTTCGTGGATTATTTTCTGTCATGATCACGTTTCCTTCTTTTGATGCTTAGAAAGCGCCCGAGGCACTAACTTTTAATATGTACCCAGAACCGGACTGGTCCGGTTCTGACTTTGTCATTTTTCAAGAAAAATTACTTAGCAACGATGTTGACGAACTTACCTGGGATCGCGATAACCTTTTTCACGTCAGCGCCTTCCAAGTACTTTTGAATCTTGTCATCCGCCATGGCAGCAGCTTCCATGTCTTCCTTTGAAACGTCTGCAGGAAGCACTTGCTTTGAGCGAACCTTACCGTTCACCTGGAAGATGATTTCCTTTTGGTCATCGACCAAAGCCTTTTCGTCATACGTTGGCCATGCCACGTAGGCGATGGATTCCGTTGCTCCCGTCAACTTTGACCAGAGTTCTTCGGCCAAGTGTGGCGCAAACGGTGCCAACAATTGAACAAATCCTTCCATGTAGTTTTGAGGCAACTTATCCTGCTTGTAGGCTTCGTTTACAAAGACCATCAACTGTGAAATGGCCGTGTTGAAACGGAGTTCTTCCAAGTCTTCCGTCACCTTCTTGACCGTTTCGTTGTAAACCTTCTTCATGGCGTCTTCGCCCTGGTCTGACAACTTGTCTGAAAGGCTGCCATCGTCTTGGACGAGCAAACGCCAAACACGGTCCAACCAACGGCGTGATCCCGTCACACCTTCTTCAGACCATGGCTTGTTTTGCGTCAAAGGTCCCATGAACATTTCGTAAATCCGAAGCGTGTCTGCCCCGTATTCGTTCACGATGTCATCAGGGTTCACGACGTTTCCCTTAGACTTGGACATCTTTTCGTGGTTTTCACCAAGAATCATTCCCTGGTTCACCAACTTGTGGAATGGTTCCTTGTTAGGCACAACCCCGAGGTCGTAGAGCACCTTGTTCCAGAAACGTGCGTAGAGCAAGTGCAAGACAGCGTGTTCGGCCCCTCCAACGTAGAGGTCGACGTTTTGCCAGTAGTCCAACTTGTCCTTTGCCGCCAAAGCGTCTAGGTTTGTTGGATCGATGTAGCGGAGGAAGTACCATGATGAACCAGCCCACTGTGGCATCGTGTTCGTTTCGCGACGACCCTTAACGCCGTCTTCACGGGTTACTTCCAACCAGTCCTTGGCGTTGGCGAGTGGTGATTCACCCGTACCTGATGGCTTCATCTCATCTTGAGACAATTCAGGCAAACGGAGTGGCAATTCTTCTTCTGGGACGAGTGACATCGTGCCGTCTTCCCAGTGAATAACAGGAATTGGTTCACCCCAGTAACGCTGGCGTGAGAAGATCCAGTCACGGAGACGGTAGTTCACCTTCTTCTCCCCGGCCTTGTGTTCTTCCAACCAGTCGATCATCGTCTTGATGGCTTCGTCCTTGTCCATGCCGTCCAAGAAGCCAGAGTTGATGTGCTTACCCTCACCGGCGTAAGCTTCTTCTTCCACGTTTCCACCTTCGATGACGGGTGTAATCGTGAGGTCGAACTTCTTAGCAAAGTCGTAGTCGCGCTGGTCGTGCGCTGGCACGCCCATCACGGCTCCGGTTCCGTATGATGCCAACACGTAGTCCGCAATCCAGATTGGCAACTTTTCGCCGTTAACTGGGTTAATGGCGTAAGCACCAGTGAACACACCGGACTTATCCTTGTTCAAGTCCGTTCGCTCCAAATCAGACTTCAATGAAATCTGCTTCTGGTATTCGGCAACGGCTGCCTTTTGGTCAGGCGTTACGATTTGGTCCACGAGGTCGTGTTCAGGTGCCAAGACGATGTATGAGGCACCGAAGAGCGTGTCGGCACGCGTTGAGAACACTTCGATTTGGTCGTCGTGGTTTTCCACGTTGAAACGGATTGAAGCACCGATTGAGCGACCAATCCAGTTACGTTGCTGTTCCTTGATGGCTTCTGGCCAGTCCAAGTCATCCAAATCATCGATCAAGCGGTCAGCGTAGGCCGTAATCTTCAAGACCCACTGCTTCATTGGCTTACGGTAGACGGGGTAACCACCACGTTCCGTCTTACCATCAACCACTTCTTCGTTTGCGACAACTAATCCACCACCTGGAAAGTCAGGTGCCCAGTTAACCATCATTTCATCTTCGTATGCCAAGCCCTTCTTGTAGAGCTGTTCGAAGATCCATTGGGTCCACTTGTAGTAGTTTGGATCCGTGGTCTTTACTTCACGGTCCCAATCATATGAGAATCCAAGTGATTGCACCTGATTCTTAAAGGTCTGGATGTTTTCATCCGTAAACGTCGCCGGGTTGTTTCCCGTCTTCAATGCGTATTGTTCCGCTGGCAAACCAAAGGCGTCCCAACCCATTGGGTGCAAGACGTTAAAGCCTTGTGCACGCTTGTAGCGAGACACGATATCCGTTGCCGTATACCCTTCTGGGTGACCAACGTGAAGCCCTTGTCCTGATGGATATGGGAACATATCCAAGACGTAGTACTTATCCTTGTCTGAGCCATCAACGGCCTTAAAAGTCTTGTTATCCTGCCAGAAGTGCTGCCACTTCTTTTCAATATTCTGGTGATCGTATCCCATGTTTTTCTCCTTTACCTAACAAAAAAAGCCCTACGTCAGCAGAAAAAAGCCAACGTAGGGCGGTTGAAACCGCGGTCCCACCTACATTTCACTAAGAGATTATTCTCCTAGCCTCAGTACCTTAACGCGGTAAAACGGACTGACTACTCGAAGTTCACCAATCGCGCTTTCAACCGAGTTCGTAGTGTTGGTTGGTAAGCTTCCAGCCCCGCTTACTTTCTGATGCTCCGCTGCTACTACTAGTGTTGAAAAGTAACCTAATTATAACACAAGAAAGGAAAAATTCGCTATACTAGGCAATGGATTGGAAATGAAGGAATGGAATAAATTCTTTTATTTTTATAGCGGAACGTCTTTTAATTGATGTGCGCAAAAATAGGCACGCAACTTTCAATTCAATGAGAGAGGCGCGCCAAAATTTTGAAGCGCCTCCTTTAGCCTGGATGCGCCTAATCTGGATGCGCCGCAAAAAAACTTTTACAAAGGAGGCCACCATGGCATACACCAACCGGCACTTTATCAAAAACTTTTTGGAGCAACACGTTTCAACCGGGCAAATTGTCATCGACGGTTTTGCCAAGGAAGGACAAAACACACGTTTTCTCGCCTCACGCGTTGGAAAAGATGGCCAGGTCCTCTCCTTCCACGATACGAAGGAAGAAGCAAACAAGACGGCCGCCTCATTGTTCATGGTGGGCCTTCAGGACCGTGCCACGATTCTGAATGGTGGTCTGTCCGATGCTTCTCTTAAACAAGAACTGGGACATCTGACAAAGGTCGATCTCATCGTCTTTGACTATATGGACGACACCGTCGATGAAGACACCATTGAGGAGGCTGTGAGCGCTGCCTGGCCTTACTTACGTGCTGGGGGAACCTTGCTGCTCACGGTCGGTGCTGCAAGCAAGGCTGCCGGCTCGGCTGTTGGAGAAGCGTTAGACGGCGTGGGTTCGGAGGCGACTTTTACAGCCGTAGACGGACAATCGGTGTTGCTTGAAAAGGAAGCAAGCGAAGATTAAGCATCGCGCTTACCCGTGGTATAATAACAGCAGTTCATTCATTAAGGAGTACAGTATGGGACGCATTACGAACCAAGAAGAAAAGCTCAACAACCCTTTGGAAGACTTCATCTCCTTCCCTGATCCAATTTCAGAAGAAGAAAAGAAGGACCGTGAAAAGGCTCTCGGTCAAGATAAAAAAGACTAATTAAAGAAAAAGCGCTCGGCTGAACAATACAGTCGGCGCTTTTTGCATGCATAAAGGTATCAGTTATCGATTAATTTTCTTCATGAAGGCAATGGCCGAAACAAAGCTTAACGTTGTTAGCGTAGCTAAGAACAGTAATGTCTTTTTGTTATCAGACACTTTTCCGGTCATTGGTAACATAGGCACTTGCTTTTCATTCGATTCAGCCCCCCTTGTTGTCTACCCCACCCGAGGTGTTTGGTAAGACGAAATCAGGGTGCTTTGGTGCAGGAGTAGGCGTAGGTGTAGGGGTTGGATTAGGTGTTGGGGTTGGGGTTGGATTTACCGGATTTCCACCATCGTGCTTAGGTACGTGTCCACCAGGGCGTTTCTTTCCCATGATGAACTCATATATAAACACTTTATCGGCTGTATGAACATTATAAGCTGTTGCTTTTTTAAATTGAATACCATTTAAGTCAGCATCATTGGTATATTCAGTTCCGTCTGGGGTTGTTTCAGGATCATATTTCGAATAATAAAACACTTCATAACCAGTATTAGAATCAATATCGCCAAAGTGAATTTGAAAATGAGTACTACCATTTGCTGACAAGCCCGGGGTAACTGAAATTCCATTCTTTTCATAGTCACCAGAACTAATGAAAGTACGCTTGTTCATATCCCATCCAGTTGAAAGATCATATTTCCATATTTGAAAACCCTTATTAGGATACAAGGTCTGTCCGTTGCTTAATTGATCATTTAAGACGGCATTATTAATATTCATTTTTCGTGCATTTAAACGAACAGACCAGTAGATATAACCTGCTTCTGTCTTTGGATTCCCATAGTTACCCGACTTGTTAATGATGAAATCATCTTTTCCGACTGGTGTCGCAGGAGTCGGATCAGGGGCGGGTGTCGGACCAACAGTTGGCGTGCTAGGAACGGAATGAGTATTCACGCCCCAATTTATCGGAACAGTACGAGACGTCTTACTATTAACTACATTCCAACCTGCGTAGGCCACAAGTATATTGTCTAATAATCCGTTTTCTTTAAAATACTTCTCAGCATAGTCGTTCCAACTAATTACAACGTATCGATCACCTTCAGTCGACGTAGTTCCTAAAACATTGCCGTCGGCATCAGTAAGTGGTGAAACCTTATCCACACTTTCCATAATATCTGGATTAAACTGAAAGTTTATAGGTAAATAAAACTTTAAATGATCACCAGACTTAATGGGGGAATTTTTAGGTAAGTCGAAATGCCAAGTGATTTTCATTAAGTCATCAACTTGATATTACTTTGCTTGATTACCTTGTGATAAATCGTCTAAGTCAATTGATTTTACGTAGGGATTTAAATTTGGCTGCTCGTCCGCAAATCCAACAATATTAGTAATTCCGGACATAAAAAAATTGATAAAATTATTATCAAACGCTTTAACATAAATACCCTCTCTCAATGCACATCTATTCGATTTGCAATTTCATCATGTTTATTATAGACCAATCATGCCTTTAATAACAAGATTGTATTCTCATAAATAAAAAAAGCCTGCCTAAGCAGACTTTTTTTGAAAGTTGTAATTAACCTTCGATTTCAGTAACCGTTCCGGCACCAACAGTGTGGCCACCTTCACGAACAGTAAACTTCAAACCTTGTTCAATGGCAACTGGGGCGATCAATTCAACGTCGAACGTTACTTGGTCTCCAGGCATAACCATTTCAACACCGGCTGGCAATTCTACGACACCAGTAACATCAGTCGTGTGGAAGTAGAATTGTGGGCGGTAGTTAGTGAAGAATGGAGTGTGACGTCCTCCTTCTTCCTTAGTCAAGACATAAACTTCGGCCTTGAACTTCTTGTGAGTCTTGATTGAGCCAGGGGCTGCCAAAACTTGTCCACGTTCGATTTGGTCACGGTCAACACCACGGAGCAATGCACCGATGTTGTCACCAGCTTGTGCTTCGTCCAAAGTACGACGGAACATTTCGATACCAGTAACAGTAGTCTTTTGAACTTCGTCCTTCAAACCAACGATTTCAACTTCAGTACCAGTAGTCAAAACACCACGGTCAACACGACCAGAAGCAACAGTACCACGACCAGTGATCGTAAATACGTCTTCGACAGGCATCAAGAATGGCTTGTCAGCTTCACGGTCTGGAGTTGGGATGTATGAGTCAACTGCATCCATCAATTCCATGATAACCTTAGCTTGTTCTTCATCACCTTCAAGGGCCTTCAAAGCTGATCCCTTGATTACAGGAATGTCATCGCCTGGGAAGTCATATTCTGACAACAATTCGCGAACTTCCATTTCAACCAAGTCAACCAATTCTTCGTCGTCAACAAGGTCAGTCTTGTTCAAGAAGACAACCAAGTATTCAACACCAACCTGGCGGGCAAGCAAGATGTGTTCACGCGTCTGTGGCATAGGACCATCAGTAGCGGCAACAACCAAGATAGCACCGTCCATTTGTGCGGCACCAGTGATCATGTTCTTAACGTAATCCGCGTGACCAGGGGCATCGATGTGGGCGTAGTGACGAGCTTCCGTTTCGTATTCGATGTGGGAAGTGTTGATCGTGATTCCACGATCCTTTTCTTCAGGCGCGTTATCGATTTCGGCGAAATCAGTAGCAGTCTTACCTTCCTTTTCAGCCAATACCTTTGAGATAGCGGCAGTCAAAGTAGTCTTTCCGTGATCGACGTGCCCAATCGTTCCAATGTTAACGTGGGGCTTGTTACGTACATATGTTTCTTTAGCCAATGTAGTTTCCTCCAAATTTTATTTTCTCAGTTTATCCAAGAAAAATCGTATGTTTACATTTTACAACGATTACCCGATAAAAACAACCGGATGAACCGTTTTTCTGGCCTATGAGCCGGAATTAATTATACTAATATATAATTTTTTTGTAAACAATTTTTTCACTTCTTTTTAGTCTAGCAAAAAAGGCCTCGCAAGGCCTTTTTTAGCGTTTTCATTCAAATAACAGTTTTTTATGATGCACCCATCTCTTCCAAGGAACGGTGAACCAAAAGATGTAAGTTCTTTTGTTCTTCACTCTCCTCTTCAAAGCTTTGATCATCACGGTCGTTGAAAAGGGTCATGTCACTCTGAACCCAGGCAATTGGATTCTCAATCCGGTCAATCTGCGGGAAGAGCACATGCATCTCCAACTTCAACTGTTCCATTAACATTTCAAAGGCCACCGGATCTTCTTGCCCCACCGTTTCGATGAGGTAATTTCTGGCTGCCTCAAAATTTGGATCGCGGAGTGGGCGAGGATGTTCACAAAAAACCGTTGTGTACTCTTTTCCATCAAGGAAGCAGTAGGTGAAGTTCTGGTGCAAAATCAGGCACTGAATATCCGACAAGATGCTTGCCTGAACCAAAGGCAACGTGTAAGGATCCTTCAAAATAGTGCGAGCCGCATCGACGTAGTCTTCAATTGGAAGCGACATTGCATCTTGATAAATTTGCTGTTGTTCCAAGGCGTCGTAACCCGAGATATGGTGAAAACGTCGAGCAATTTTCTTCAAGGCATCGCCGTGTTCTTCCTTCGCCTTTTTCTCAGCTTCTTCCACTTCCTTTATCCGACGGTTTTTGTCTCTTTCTTCAATTGACTCCATCGCCATTCGACGGGCCATGATGAAGTATGAGGCGTTCAAACAAAGATCAAAATAGAACTGGTAGTCCTTTTTTTGCCCTAGGTATTCGCCGACATACTCCTTTGCGACCGTCAACGCCGCCTGGGGTTGTCCACTTCGTGACAGCGCACGAGCAAACAGTTGATTATTTTCAAAGGTTCGGTCACTGTCATACAAATCTGACCACTTTTGCACGGCCAGTTCGTAGTCCCCATTATCAAAGGCTTCTTGCCCTTCTTGTCGTAAGTTGTTTACCGGAGTCATGTACTCTCCTCTTTGTTGCTTCTTCAAAAGTCAAACCCGTACGTGATTGCAAAAAGCGAAAAAGACCCGAGGGGGTCTTTTTTTCATCACTATTCAGCGTTCTTTGAAGCGTTTTGCTTGTTTGCTGGCTTCTTTGCTGACTGGTTTTGCTTCTTGCCCTTAGCAGAATTCTTTTGCTTTTTACCGTTAGCAGGCTTCTTGCCCTTCTTGTCGCCTTCTTGTCCCTTGTGGTGCGGGCGGCGGTTTTGGTTAACTTCCATCACAACCGGCATCACCATTGGGCGACGACGCGTTTCGTTAAAGAGGAAGCGGGCTAACTTTTCGCGAACACCGTTCTTGAGTTCGTTCCAGTCGAACGCCTTGGCGTTCTTCAAATAGTCTTCGATGGC
Source organism: Fructobacillus broussonetiae (assembly GCF_018437275.1). Lineage (GTDB taxonomy): Bacteria > Bacillota > Bacilli > Lactobacillales > Lactobacillaceae > Fructobacillus > Fructobacillus broussonetiae. Next base: position 42,138 of record NZ_JAAMFK010000011.1, on the reverse strand, counting down.
CTCAATGGTAATCTTTCCAGCTTCCTTCATGAGGTCCCGGTTCGCCTTCACATAGACAAAACCGCGAGACGTCATCTTAGGCTTTGAGACAACCTTGCGCTTCTTTCGATCAATCGTCACGACCGTCACGAAGACACCGTCTTCTGACAAAATGCGACGATCACGCAAGACAACGTTTCCGATATCCTTCAATGAATCACCGTCGATCATCGTTTCAGCGATTGAAACGGCACCAGTCTTTACAAAGCCTTCGTCAGTGAGCGTAATCTGATCACCGCGCTTAGCAAGAATGATGTTTTCAGGATTCATACCGATTTCTTCGGCTGCTTCCTTCGCTGTCACCATCACGCGGAATTCCGCTGAAACTGGCATCAACATTTGTGGCTTAAAGATGTTCATCAACAATTGCAAGTCACCCTTTGAGGCGTGACCTGAAGAACGCAAATCAGCAGAAATCTGCTTAACGTTTGCGCCCTTCTTAAAAAGCATGTTACGCGTTTGGGCAACGTATGATTCAACAGCAAATGCTGGTGTCGTGGTAATGAAGACGAAGTCGTTTGAACCAATCGTCACATCAGGGTCTTCACCCTTTACCATCTTGTGCAAGGACTTAACGGGTTCACCAGTTTGACCGGTTTCCAAGACAACCGTAGCTGAATCAGGCAAGTTGTCCAAGTCTTTCAAGTCCGCGAAGAGCTCTTCTTGTGGCAATGGTAAGTCCAAAGCCTTTTGTTTCAAAGCGGTTGAAACAACCTTTTCCACGTCGTTTCCAGCAAGAACGATTCGACGGTGCGTCTTAGCAGTGGCGTCGATTACTTGTTGAATGCGTTGGATGTTTGAAGAAACGGCAGCGACGATAATTCGCTTCCCTTTTGCTTCAACAAAAGCCTCTTCGATGTAATCGTGAATCTGGCTTTCAGAAGCAGCGGGCTTTCCCGTTTCTTCTGTTCCAGCTGCATCGGCCAACAAAGCCAAAACTGGCTTAGATCCAATTTCAGCTAAACGTTGGTAATTCGTCGCAAAGGTTTCCTTCACCGTTTGGTCAAACTTAAAGTGACCGGTGTAAACGATTTGACCTTCGTCCAAAGTCATTACAATTCCCAATGCTTCAGGAATCGTGTGGGTTGTGTTGAAGAAAGAAATCTTGACTGTACCGAAGTCGATTTCGGTCTTTTCATTTACGACATGGTAGTCGTCAAAGCTACGGTTTGCTTCTTCTTTATTGATGGCAAGTTTTGCCAACTCAATCGTCATTTCAGACCCAAAGATTGGCGCTTGCACTTGTTGCAACAAGTATGGCAGTGCACCGATGGCATCCGTGTGTCCGTGTGACAGAAAGATACCAGCAATCTTGTCTTGGTTTTCAATCAAGTATTCAAAGTCAGGAATGACAACGTCAATTCCAAGTTGTTCAGTTTCGGGATACTTTAAACCAGCGTCCAAGATAAAAATCTCGTCGTTAACGTTGACGGCGTACATGTTCTTTCCATTTTCGCGTACGCCCCCAAAGGGAATAATATTCAAATCTGTCATTTTGTTTCCTTTTGTATCGTGTAATTTAATTATCACTTGAATAACTTCGCGTTGGAAGCTACTCTTGTCTCGATTTCAATTACTTCTATCTTAACATATTCTATACAAACTTTGCCGAAACAATCCCTTCTTCTTACAAACAATCTTGTACGGTTTTGACTTTTTCGTCTTATAAAAATACAAAATAAAAAAGCCGATCCAGAAGATCGGCTCTTTATATAAATAAATATTAACGGTTAACGTTAACAGTCTTGTCAGTCGTTGCAGCAGTGCGTTCCTTGTTCAAGACGTTTTCCTTCTTCAAGGCTTCCTTTGCTTGGTCAGCAACCTTTGAGAAAGTGTCAAAGTCTGAAACTGCCAAGTCGGCCAACATCTTGCGGTTCAATTGAACGCCGGCCAAAGTAAGACCGTGCATCAACTTTGAGTATGACATACCGTTCATACGGGCTGCAGCGTTGATACGTGCAATCCACAACTTACGGAAGTCGCGCTTGCGGTTCTTACGATCGCGGTAAGCGTACAAGTATGACTTGTAAACTTGTTGCTTAGCAACCTTGTAATTGATACGGCGTTGACCACGGTATCCCTTGGCCAACTTGATAAACTTCTTACGACGTGCGCGTGAAACTGTTCCACCCTTTACTCGCATGGGAATTTCCTCCTAGAAATAGTTACTTATAAAAACCCTGAAATTAGAGGGTTGACAACATCTTTGCGTACTTCTTAATCGTTGTCTTGTTCATCATGCGTGTTCCACGCAATTGACGACGTTGCTTCTTCGTCTTACCGTGGAAACGGTGTGACGTGAAGGCTGAGGCTGACTTAAAGCCACCCTTTGCTGTCTTCTTGAAACGCTTTGCTGAAGCGCGGTGAGTCTTCATCTTGGGCATGTGTCCATTCTCCTATCGTATTCCAGTATCTTTAGTCAGTTAAGTCTTGGCTTAGCCCTTCTTAGGTGCCAATACCAAGAACATTTGCCGACCGTCCATCTTAGCGCGTTGCTCAACCTTGGCAATGTCATCCAATTCGTTGGCCATGCGTTCCAAGACTTCCCGTCCAATATCTTGGTGGGTGATCATTCGACCACGGAAGCGTAAGTTCAACTTCACCTTGTTTCCCTTTGAAAGGAACTTGATGGCTGCCTTCTTACGAGTTTCGAAATCACCAGAATCAATAACTGGTGACATCCGAACTTCCTTGACCTGAATGACCTTCTGGTTTTTGCGCTGTTCTTTCTGACGCTTTTGCGCCTCGAACTTTGCCTTACCCCAGTCCATGATCTTAGCTACAGGCGGTTGTGCGTTTGCCTGAACCAAAACCAAGTCTTGGCCCATATCGTCCGCTTTGCTTTGCGCATCGCGAGTCGACATTTCTTCTTGCTTGCCGTCATGAATTAACAAAACGCGGCTGGCACGGATATTATCGTTGACTAAGTCAACTTGTCGTGGTTGACGTGCTATGGTTCGATACCTCCAAAATATTTTTGTGTGAACAACGAAGAAAAAAGTGGACGAACCGAAGTTCGCCCACTCTTACCTTACTGTACTGAAGTACAACGTGTATCTGCCTAGCAACGCGAGTCACGAGGCGAGAAGCGGGCGCTTCTACTTGTTCAACGTCATTAAGTATAGACGATGCATCCCCACGTGTCAACGGATATTTGGCAATTTATTGAATTAATTTTCGCTTATTTCTGAACCTTGGTCATTTGCGGCTCGGTTAGCTTCTTCCTGCTCTTGTTGAGCCAAGTGTACCAACAAGCGGCCACCATAATGGTAGGCCACGAGGATAGCAAACTGCGCCAAGGCGAAGAGACCAACGAAGGCAAACATGTGTCGTGAAATCGACGTCTTCATATAGTAAACAACCATATCGAAGTTCGTAAACACATCCCAGGAATTTAGACGCAAGAAGCGACCAAGGTAAATGCCAAAGGAAGATAGCCAAGAAACGATTCCAAGCGTAATCAGTGAAGGCCATGGCCCCTTCTTTTTCAAGAAGCGGTGCATCATGAGCTCCAGTGAAAGAATCCCCAAGAACACGCCGATAAAGATACCAGCCGCCAGCACTGAGTAGTTAAAGTACTGGTAACGGACGTCCAATGCCGTTGAGATGTACTGCAAATGAATGAAATCCGTGATCATGTACATCGTGTTCGGGAAGAAAAGCAACCAGAGAATGGAGAAGGAAAGCTGCGTCACCTTCAAGCGAGAAGAAATCGCAATCAAAGCAAAGTCCAATGGAAGCAAAGCTAAAAAGACATTCCACATCAAAAATTCGAAGTGGGTTGGTGTCAAGTAGACAAAGGCAATGAAAAGCCCGACGACTAGATGAACCATAATTATGCTATTGATATTCTTCTTAAATAGCGACATATTCTTCCCCTTAACGCACAATCTTACCTGATGAAAACTGGTAAGAGATAACGTTCCTATTTTAACAGTTTTTAGAATAGTAGTTAAGCTTTTCAACGGTATTTTTTCGCTTTTTTCAATACCGGTAAAGCCCTGTCATGGCAGTAATGATTCGCAAGACCCCACATCGCTTTTCTTCTATTTGAAACGTGCTATAATGAATGCATAGAAAAAGGAGCTGCTGAAACAGCTCCTTTGGCAGAAACCGCAGCGCGGTGGCTAGCCTCATCAAAGTTACAAAGAAATAACCTTACAAGGCCGCTCAAAGCATCGTAAGGTTATTTTCTTTAACGGTCAATTACGTTAATGTTCACTTCGATGGTGATGTGAATCACCTTCGAAGTGACAAAAGTAATCACAGCTAAGACGATATCTTTTAAAGACATCTGGCTTCACCTTTCAATCAATGTAAGGTGAAGCCTTTTGTTTTTTCAACATAAGCATCACCCCCGTTTCGGGCTAGCCACCTTCGTGCTTTTTCTGTCGCTGTCATTATAACAGGAAATCCTGACAAACGTTGACAGGTCAAGCTTTGTCGCTTATTCTTTACTAAACAAATTGAGCTTTTTATTCTATTAATTAAGCACACGTTTTTTGATCATAAAAAGGAGGCCAACATGACCAAAGCAACCGAGCAAGCAGCCTTAGACCTACTAGCTAAGGCAAATGCCAAGTACGAATACGTCGAGCATCCCCCACTTCATCATTTAGATGACGATACAGCTCCGGCCGGAATGCCTAAAATGAAGAACCTATTATTCAAGACGAAACGGGACGAAAATTTTTTCCTGTACATGACCAAACAGGACAGAATCGACATAAAACACCTTGCTGAAGAATTAGGCACCAGCAAAAGTCAACTCCGCTTCGCGTCGCCTGAGGACTTACTTGCCTTGCTCGGCCTCACCCCGGGAACGGTCAACCCGCTTGCGCTTGCTTTAGACAGTGAGAATCGCATCGAATTTCTGGTCGATCAAGAAATCGTAAATGATAACAAGATGTCTTGCCACCCGAACCAAAACGAAGCCTCCGTCACTATGAGTTGGTCCGAATTCAACAAAGTACTAAATTTTGTTCATCATAAGGCTCACATCATTTCAGAATAAGTTAACCTAATCTGTTTAGAAAAATCGCATAATTTCTAATGACTTTGCTCCCTACTTATTGACAACATCGTAAAACTTAGATAAACTTAAAAAGTTGATAAATTGAACCGAAAGGAGGTGCCGGAATGGCTACCCCATCAAACAAGAATTCTAAGTCTCACAAGCGTAACCGCCGCGGACACATCGGTTTGAACGTGCCAAACATTACTTTGGACAAGACCACTGGTGAATACCGTGTTGCTCACCGCGTTTCTCCTTCTGGAATGTACAACGGTAAGCAAGTTACTGAAAAGAAGTAATTTAAATAAAAGAGTTCCTCGTACTTCGGTACGGGGATTTTTTTATGCCCTTTTTTCTTTTAAGACTCTTCAAAAGTCAGGCCCGAACCCTTTATTTCAGGCTTGCATGCTTTATAATGGATGGTAAGGATAAAAAAAGGAGAAGCTCATGCCCCTTGATGGTCTCTTCGTGCACGCTCTTGCGCACGAACTAAACGAAAAACTGGCCGGTGGACGCATTACAAAGGTGCACCAGCCCTACCAAAACGAAATCATTTTAGTCGTTCGTAATAACCAGACGAACTACCCTGTTCTTCTCTCTGCTCACCCAGCTTACGCCCGGGCTCAGATTACAGGCATTCCATACCAGAACCCAAAGACGCCAACGAACTTTGCCATGTTCTTGCGTCGTAACTTGGAAGGTGCTCGTTTGGATTCGGTTACTCAAGTGGAAAACGACCGAATCTTGCACTTTGCCGTGAAAACACACGATGATTTGGGCGACGAACAAACTTTGCTCTTAACCCTTGAAATGATGGGACGGCATTCTAACCTCTTCTTGGTTCGTGAAAAAGACCAACGAATCTTAGAGTTGGTTAAGCACGTGCCAGCCGATCAAAACCGTGTTCGTTCACTAATGCCTGGGGCAACTTACACGTTGCCACCAAAGCAGAACAAAGAGAACCCATTTGATTCAAATCTTGGTTCATTAGCAAAAATCTTGCTCGACCAGGATAAGGACAGTTGGGTCAAAAGTATTCAACAAAGTTTCCAAGGTTTCTCGACGCAATCAGCACAAGCGCTCGCCAAGGAGTTGACCGAAGCATCTGATGCTTTGGCCACAACGAAAGCTTGGTTGGATTACTTTAACCAGCCAAAGCCAACGCTCTTCCGTGCAGAAAACGGAAAGCTTTCATACGCTGCATTCCCATGGAAGCAAGACGGTGAACAGACTACCTTTGACTCGCTAGGTCAGTTGCTCGATGCCTACTTTGCAGGTCAGGCCGAAGCGGATCGTGTGAACCAACAGGCCGCGACGCTTGTTCGACTCGTTAAAAACGAACTGAAGAAGAACGAGACGAAGGAAAAGAAACTCAACCAAACCCTGGTTGATTCCGAAAACGCTGACAGCTTTAAGGTGAAGGGTGACTTACTCATCACCTACCCTCACTTAGTCCACAAGGGTATGAAGGAAGTTGAAATCGAGAACTACTACGATAACAACAACCTGTTAAAGATTGCTTTGGACCCACGCTTTGATGGATTACAAAACGCGAACCGCTACTTCAATAAGTACCGCAAACTACGTTCCGCAAAAGACTACGTGTTGAAGCAACTCGAAGTTACTAAGGCAGAGATTGAATACTTTGCCTCCATTCAGACCCAACTGGCCGTCGCTTCACCAAAGGATGTCGCCGACATCCGGGTTGAGCTTGTGGAACAGGGCTACCTGAAGGAAAAGACAAAGGTCAAAACCAAGGGTAAGCAAACGAAAAAGCCAAAGCACGTCATGGGACAACCGGATAAGTTTGAAGCGACCGATGGAACACTTATCGAAGTTGGTAAGAACAACCTTCAAAACGACCAACTCTCGTTGAAAAAGCAAAACCGCCAAAAGATTTGGCTCCACGTTCAAAAGATGCCCGGCTCTCACGTTCTGATTGATTCAGAGAATCCATCGGAACAGACTTTGACAGAGGCCGCGATGTTAGCCGCCTACTTCTCAAAGGCCCGCGAATCCGCGAACGTCCCCGTGGACTACTTGCCAGCCGGTAAGCTCCGCAAGCCAAACGGTGCAAAGCCGGGATTCGTGATTTTTGAAGGACAACAAACCCTCTACGTCACGCCAACGGCAGAACTTGTACAAAAGCTTCGAAAATAACGCATAAAAAAGCAGTAAAAATAGGAGGAATCATGAAAATCTTACACGAATTCAAACAGTTTATTAACCGTGGAAACATCGTTGACATGGCCGTCGGTGTTATTATTGGTGGTGCGTTCACAACGTTGGTTAAGTCCTTTACGACGAACTTGATCAACCCTCTCTTGGGACTCTTTACTGGTTCCGACCATCCACTAACGGAATTACAATTACGCGTTTCTTCTCGTTTGACCTTCACCTACGGTGAATTCTTAAACGATGTTCTCTCCTTCTTGATTACGGCCTTTGTCGTCTTCTTAATCATCAAGTTCTTAAACAAGATTTTCTTGAAAAAGAAGCAAGAAGCACCAAAGGCTCCGTCCGACGAATTGGTTACTTTGCGGGAAATCAAGGACTTGCTTGCTGAACAAAATAAGCAAAAATAATTCAATAAGAGTGCATACAAAAAGAGCTTCGTTATCTAAAACGAAGCTCTTTTTATTATGCCCAATTTAGCAATCAGGTCCTCTTAGCGAATCTCAGCCAAGGCGTTTTCGATTTGCTTCAAGACGATTTCTTGGTTCTTTGGGTCTTCTAAGTCATACTTCTGCAAGTCCACGCGAAGCTTTGGTGATTCGTCGTATTCTTCATACCATTGACGGTAAGCAGACCAAATCTTGTGGTAGTAGTTGTACAAATCGTCGTTTTCTTCGAACTGTTCATAGTCACGACCGCGCTTGCGGATACGGTGCAGGATGGTGTCAAAGTCAGCGTCGGCATAGACCATGAGGTCCGGTGCCTTCTTTGGCAATTCATGCAACTCCCCCATCATACGGGTGAGCAAGTTATGGTAAACATCCATTTCCATATCGCTGATGTTTCCATCCTTGTGGTTTTCCTTCGTGAAGAGTTCATCCTCGTAGATGGAACGGTCCAAGACGTTGTTGTCATCGGCCAAGGCCTTCTTAATCATGGAAAACCGACGGTTCAAGAAGAAAATTTGCAACAAGAAACCGTATTGCTTTGGATCCTTATAGTAAAGCGGCAAAACCGGGTTGTCACCAACTGGTTCGTAAAAGGCTTGGGTGCCAAAGTGCTTTGCTACTAATTCTGTTAAGGTTGTCTTTCCGACACCAATCATCCCCGCTGTAATTATCACCATAGATACTCCATTTCCATCTGATTGTGGCTTTGCCCGTTGTCATCAGTCTTCCAACTGAAAAGCAAAGCAAGTAAAGCTGGCTAAAAACGCTTAGCCTGTCACCAAGAGCGTTAGGCCCTTGGAGACGAGGTCAGAGGTTGACCCCCCCTGACCCAACAAGGACTTTTCGACCTTCTTGATATCCTTTGGACCATAACCCAAAGCCTCCAAAGCAGCCAAGGCATCCTCCAAATTGGAAGATGACTGAGCGCTTGCAACCGTTGAATCCGCAAAACTTTCGGACGATTGCTCTGCCAGGCTGGCGAAGTCGTTCATCTTTCCAGACAAATCCAAAACGATTTGCTGGGCGGTCTTCTTTCCAACACCTGGAAACTGCGTCAGGTAGTCAACCTGGCTCTGTTCGATGGCCGATACAAGATCGGCTGGCTTAGCACCTGCAAGAATGGCCAAAGCGGACTTCGGACCAATTCCTGAAACGTTCAGCAACTTATTGAAGAGTTGCTTTTCCGTTATGGTAGCAAATCCATAGAGGCTCATTTCGTTTTCGCGAACAATCTGTTCAACAAAGACTTGGGCCTCCTGGTTCACTTCAAAGTGATAGGGATTTGCTGGATAAATTTTGTAGCCGACCCCGTCCTTGGTTTCAAGCACAATCGTGCCTGGTGAAACCTGGGTGATCAGCCCCTTTAAGTATTCGTACATGAATCAACCTCGTGCTTATGGTAAAACGTTGGTTTTTTGTTTCTTCAGATCAAACAACATCACTTCACTGGACTTGGCTGTCTCCCAAGGACTGTAGTCCTTGTACTCAGCACTTGTGATAATGCGCTTTGTCGTGTCTGGGAAAAGGCAGGTCACAATGGTGAGCTTGGCCTTGTTGTCAATCCGTTCGTCTGGACCGAGCACCCGACCGTCGTCTTGGTCACAAGTGCTTTGTCCCACTATCTTGTACCGGTAAATACCGTTTCGATTAGCGAGGTAAACGTACTCCCCATTCAACCAAGAAGACGTACCGAAGTTACCGGATGAATCTTCGTAAGGCATGTTTTGTTTGAGCTTTTCTTGCAAGGCTGAGAAACCAGTGTAACCGTTATCCCAGTTGTGAGCAGCCAAGGTGTAGTTTCCCTGTCCCATCACCGGAACAGCAGCGCCCTTTGCCTGGGAAGTATTCGCACCCTTATCAAGAGCGGCCTTTGAATAGGCATTGTCATAAATTGGCATCAGAATGGACAGCTTTGGCATGGCAACATAACCTTGCTTGTTAATGCCAAGCCCCTTTTGATCCTCTTTTGAAACGGCGTCCGCAATTTCTTGCCGTTGCTTCTTTGAATAGGTCCCAGGCTTTTGGGTGAAGACTTTCTTAGGCGCCGTTTTGAACCATGAGGTTGCTGGTTGTCCAGAAACCCACTGGTAGCAAAGCAACACTAAGAAGAAAATGGTCAAAAATCCAAAGAACCGGTGTAAATATTTACGTAGGCGATCCGACACACTGGCCTCCCTCACAAAGCATTTCACTCTCAAGTGTACACCTCAAACTTTTCAGAAAGACGACATTCTATAACAATTTTTGTAAAATCGTCTTCAAAACACCGTCATGGCTATTATCGGCAAGCGCTTCTTTAAAGCCGCGTCCAAATAATTGAGGATCGGCGTTTGGCATGATGTATGGGTGTCCGACAAGATTGAGCATTTCAAGATCGTTCAAGCCGTCCCCAAAGGCAGCCATTTCACTTGGTTCAATGCCCATGCGCTTACCAATATCAGTTAACGCCACACCCTTGTTCACGTTGGGTGCCACAAAGTCGATGGCCCCGTAGCCAGAAGTAGTCACGTGGACGGGAAGTTTCAACTCCTGAACCTGTTCGATGAATGGCATCTCGTAATTTGGGATGTTGACCGTCATCTTCAATATTGGCTCGTCGATTTCGGACAAATCGTCAATCATTGTCAAAGACTTAAAGTAGGTTTTCGCCTTCTTAGTCCCAATTCCAAGTTCTGCTTGGGACTTCAACATATAAGCCTTATCGGTACCAGTGAAAACCAAGCCCATTTCAACTTTGTCCGAGATGGTCGCCATGATTTTAACGACTGGTTCAAAGGCAGCCTTATCGATGGCATAAGTGGCCACGACTTCGCCTTGATAGACAACTTCGGCGCCATTGTTTGCGATCAACGTGTAGTCCTGGTTCACCCCATTAAAGTACTGAGCGACTTTGTCGGGGTGGTTTCCAGTTGCGACCACAAAGGTCGCCCCAACTTCTTTTGCCTTGGCGACCATTTCTTCGTAAAGTTTATGGTCAAAGCCCTTCAAATTGTTTAAGAAAGTAGCATCTAAGTCCGTTGCAATTAATTTGACTGTCATGGTTTTACCCCATCTATCAATTGATTAATCTAAAAAGCAATCGTGAATCGATAGCGCGTCTTACTTTTTACCGCGCTTCTTCTTCATCTTCTTCATCTTACGAGCAGCTTGCTTCATGGCGAAGTTCTGCACCTTTTGACCGAAGTTACCACTAGGCATACCAGGCATTCCCTGGCCACCCATCATGGAGGACATGTCCATACCGGCACCACCCATCATTTGATCCATGCCGGAGAAGTTTCCCTTCGTGGCTTGGTTCATCATCTTCTTCATTTGGTCAAACTGCTTGATCATCTTGTTGACTTCGACAACGGGACGACCAGCACCAGCTGCCAAACGGCGGCGACGTGATGGGTTCAGCAAATCTGGATTTTCACGTTCCTTTGGCGTCATAGAAGAAACGATGGCTTCCATGTGCGTGAACGTCTTAGGGTCAATGGACATATTCTTCAAGGCAGGGTTGTTGGCCATACCAGGAATCATCTTAACCAAGTCTTCCATTGGTCCCATGTTTTGAACTTGCTTCAATTGGTCAACGAAGTCGTTGAAGTCGAAGGTGTTTTGACGCATCTTCTCCAATTGTTCGGCCTGCTTCTTTTCATCGACTTCTTTTTGAGCCTTTTCGATGAAAGTAAGCATGTCTCCCATCCCAAGGATACGAGAAGCCATACGGTCTGGGTAAAAGACATCCAAATCAGTTGGCTTTTCCCCTTGTCCGACGAACTTAATTGGCTTACCCGTCACATCGCGGATTGAAAGAGCGGCACCACCACGGGTGTCACCATCCAACTTGGTCAAAACAACACCGGTCAAGTCCAAGCAATCAGCGAATCCCAGGGCCGTTTCCGTCGCGTTTTGTCCAGTCATGGCATCAACCGTCAGCAAGATTTCATCCGGCTTAGCGATGTTTGCGATGTCTGAGAGTTCAGTCATCAAGTCTTCGTCGATTTGCAAGCGTCCGGCCGTATCGATGAAGACGTAGTCGTTGTTCTTTTCCTTGGCCTGGGCCAACCCGTGCTTTACGATCTCGCGTGGGTCAACGTCGGTTCCTTCAGAAAAGACAGGAACGTCCAAGTCCTTACCAAGGATTTCCAACTGGTCGATGGCGGCTGGACGGTAAACGTCGGCTGCAATCATCAATGGACGGGCGTTTTGTTCCTTCTTCAGCTTGTAGGCAAGCTTGGCAACCGTCGTGGTCTTACCAGCACCTTGAAGACCGGCCATCATGATGATGGTTGGAATCTTTTCTGATTGGTTCAGCGGTGCGGCTTCTTCACCCATCAAAGCTGTCAATTCGTCGTTAACGATCTTCACAACTTGTTGTGGGGCGTTCAATCCTTCGAGGATTTCGGCACCCTTCGCCTTCTCTTTGATGTTGGCGATGAACTTCTTTACCGTTGGGTAGGAAACGTCGGCTTCAAGTAAGGCCAGGCGAATTTCTCTAAGGGAAGCCTGAAGGTCTTCTTCTTTAATCTTCCCTTTTCCGGTTAAGTTTTTAAGCGCCTTATTCAGGCGGTCCGTCAAGTTTTCAAAAGCCATAGTCTGCTCACTGGGATGGCCCAGCTTGCCTCCTTTTTAGTTGATTTCTTCATTGACCATGCGGTCGATAATATCTTTCAAATGTTGGTCTTGTCCGTAGTGTTCTTCGACATAGTCCAACAGGTTTTGCTCTTCTTCTTGGCGAGCAAGAGAGTCGTGGTAGAGAGACAAAACGTCTTCATAATGTTCCAAAACGTCGACACCCTTTTTGAGATTATCGGAGACCGCTTGTCTTGAAACGGTCTCTTCTTCGGCAATCTCAATGATGGAGAAGTCGTCTTCGTAGTAGTAACGCAGGTAAGTCTGTTGCTTCTTGGCAAGTAATTCACCGTAGAAGGCTAACAGGGCACAAACCCGGTTCTTCTTTTCGATGTCCATTATTCCACCAAGTCCTTAAACATGCCGTAAACGAAGTCCTCTGCGGAGAACGTGCGCAAGTCGGATACTTTTTCCCCAAAGCCGACCCATTTAACGGGAAGGTGGAGCTGGTCGCGGATGGCAAAGACGATGCCACCCTTGGCGGTACCGTCCATCTTGGTCAAGACGAGTCCGGTAACTTCGGAGGAGTCTTGGAAGAGCTTAGCCTGTTGCAAGGCGTTTTGACCGGTCGTGGCGTCTAGGACGAGAAGTACTTCTTGGGGTGCTTCGGGTAAGACCTTTTGGATGACACGGTTCATTTTGGCGAGCTCTTGCATGAGGTTGACGTTGTTTTGTAGGCGTCCAGCGGTGTCCACGAACAAAACGTCGGCCGCTTCGGCTTTCGCCTTCTCGACCGCCTCATAGACGACCGATGCAGGATCGGCCTTCTCAGCCCCAGCAACCACCGGCACTGCCACTCGAGTTCCCCACTCCTGTAGCTGCTTAACAGCACCGGCGCGAAATGTGTCGGCGGCGACCATCATGACCTTCTTGCCTTCATCTTTATAGCGCTGGGCCATTTTACCGACCGTTGTTGTCTTTCCGACACCATTCACACCAACAAACAAGATAACCGTTGGCTCTCCCTTTGGTGCAAAGTGCATGCTTTGATCTTCGTCTTGGCCCTGCTCTTCGTACTGCTCAACCATCAAACGGATGATCAAATCACGAATGTCTTTCTTGTCCTTGATGTTTTCAAGCTTAACCGCTTCACGAACCTGGTTTGAGATAGAAATTGCTAAATCAAAACCAAGGTCTGAACCAATCAAGGTGTCTTCGAGTTCTTCAAAGAAGTCCTCATCGACCGAACGGAAGTTAGCCAAGAACTTGTTAAAGCGAGCAGAAAAGCCCTGACGGGATTTCGTCAGGCCCTTTTCATAGACCTGACTTTCGCTTTCTTCGGCCTGCTCGTCCGATTCAGAATCATCACCGGCTTCTTCACCAGCATCAGTCTCAGCATCACCATCTTCTGAATCCGCTTTTTCAGCGCCCTTTTCGGCCGCTTCCTTGGCATCTTCATCGGCATCAACTGGTGATTCAATCACGGCATCGGTGTCCGCTTTTCTGTTAACCTCAGCTTGGACATCATCACGTGACTGCAAGTTATCCGCGATGGCACGGGTTTGACTTGGACCGGCTTCATCGGCATCATCGGAGGATTCGTCGTCCTCTTCTGCTGAAGAGTCGGCCTCATCATCTTCCAAAGAAGCCCCAGACTTATCATCCGCTTCTGCTTCTTCAACGCCAAGCACGGCTTCTTCGGCTTCGGGGTTGTCGTCCGTCTGGAATTCTTCAGCGACTTCGGATTCCTCCTGCTTCACGTTTTCTTCTTGGTTGTCTACTGCTTGTTTCTTTTTGAAAATATCAAAGAGTCCCATGAAAGACCTCCATTTCTCGGCATTTGTTATTCAGCGAGTTTTTGTTCGGCCTGGTCAATGTTAACCGCGACCATCTTTGAAACCCCAGCTTCCTGCATCGTGACTCCGTAGAGCACGGCTGCGGCCACCATCGTTCCCTTCCGGTGCGTAATGGTGATGAACTGGGTTGAACCACCAAAGTTCTTCAAGTAGGCGGCGAAGCGATCAACGTTGGCTTCATCCAACGCGGCTTCGGCCTCATCCAGTACGGCGAATGGCACTGGCCGAACTTGCAGGATGGCAAAGAGCAAGGAAATGGCGGTCAAGGCCTTTTCCCCACCGGAAAGCAAGGACATCTGCTGGAACTTCTTGCCAGGTGGCTGAGCCTTGATGTCGATTCCAGTGGTGAGCAAGTGCTCCGGATCCGTCAGTTCGATTTCAGCCTGCCCACCGGCAAACATCTTCGTGAAGACGTCTTTGAAGTGTTCGGCCACTTGGTCGAAGGTTTCCTTGAAGCGAACCTTCACTTCCTGGTCCATTTCGTCGATCGTGGCTTGCAGTGTCGCCTTTGCGCGGTGCAAGTCCTCGGCCTGTTGGCTCAAGAAGGTGTGGCGTTCTTTAATTTCATCGTATTCTTGGATGGCGGCAATGTTGACCGGTCCAAGGGCGTCCAAGGCACGCTTGGTCTCACTCAACTGCTTGTCCACTTCACCGTCAGACAAATCGGATTCTGGTAGGTCTTCTTCAGATTCTACCGTCAAACCATAGGTCTGTTGCAAGGATGACACTTGCTTAGCAAGCTTTTCCTGTGCTGCTTGCAAGCGGTGGGCGGCGTTGGCCTGGTCGACCAAGGCCTTGTTCACCTCTTCTTGTTCGACAGACAAGCTTTCTTCCAACTCGTTGACCTGGTTGGTCAAGTCGGTGAAGGATTGCGTGAGCTCGTCGGTCTGCGTTGACGCAGCGGTCAGCTCTTCCTCCAAAGCGACAAGCTGTTCGGAGAGTGCTGGACCGTTTGCGGCTTGTTCAAGGCGTTCCTTGATTTCAGCCTGGCGGGCCTGCAATTCGTTTTGTTGGGTTTGCAGTTCATTCAGCAAGGTCTGCAAGCGGTGCTTGTTTTCCATCGCTGCTTCCTGCTTGGCTGAGACCGTTGCCTCTTCGGCTTGGAACTGGGCCTTTTCTTCTTGGTAGGCGGCTTGTTCTTCTTCCACCTGGGCCAAGCGGTCCGTCAGTTCCTTGGTCTTGGCTTCAGCTTCCCCCTGAACCTTTTCCTTTGCTGCCAAATCCTGCTTAGATTCAGCTTGGGCAGCTAAGGCATCCTCTTCTTCGACCTTCAAGTCGGACAAATCGAGGGTCAGGGTTTGAACCTTCGTCTCTTCTTGTGCGACGGCATCCTTCAAGGCGGTCAACTGGTAGTCGACCTGGTTACCTTGGTTTTCAAAGTCGTAGTAGGCCGCCTGCAATTCCTGTACTTGGTCGGAGAGCTTATTCACCGTTTCCTGCTTTTGGTTGCGGGCTGCAGCCAGTTTTTCAACGGCCTTTTCCTGCTTGTCCAAGGCCTCTTGTTTTTCCTTCAGGTCCGCTTGACGGGACAAGACGGAAGGACCCTGACGGTGGTTAGCACCACCGGTAATGGATCCACCGGCGTTAACCAGTTGTCCATCCAAGGAAACCACACGCATGCGGTTTTGGACGGCTTTGGCGACGCGCGTTGCCGCGTCCAAGTCGGAAACGACCAAGGTCGTTCCGAGGAGGTTGGACAAGATGTTGTCCATTCCTCGAGGCATGGAAACCAAATCGGCAGCGACACCGATGAAACCGCGTTCGCTTTCGGCACGGTAAATATCACGGGCCTGACGTGGCTTAATGCTTTCTTCTGGCAACAAGGTCACACGTCCGCGACGGTTCTTGGTCATGTAGGAAACGATGGACTTGGCCGTCTTGGTGTTGTCCACCACGACGTTTTGCAAGGCACCACCGAGGACCGTTTCGATGGCCTTCGTGTAGTCCTTTGGCACGTTCACAAGTTCGGCCACAACACCCCGGATTCCAGGGAAGTTGCGCTTCACTTGAGGGGCCATCAGGTTTTGAACCCCCTGGTAGAAGCCGGCGTAATCATCCAATGATGATTCGGCCTGAAAGATGGATTGGGCCTTGTCTAACTTGTAGGCGGCCTGTTGCCATTCTTCTTGCGCGGCTTGCGCGGCCTTCTTGGCCTGGCCTAAGTCGTCCTTTGCTTGGACCAACTTCGCGTCGTAAGGATTTTCCCCCGTTGTCTTGTCAGGGTGTTCCTTTTCATAGGCAGCGAGTTTCTTCTTAGCATCATCCAAGGCTTGTTGGGCAACTTGCAAGGCTTCTTCCTTGCGGGCCTGCTGGTCCTTGGCTTGTTCCAAAGCGCGGTCTTCAAAGGTCACCTTGTTCTTCAAGGCGGCTAATTCTTGCATGACCGAAACATAGGCTTGGCGGTTTTCTTCCAACTCAGCCTTAATGCTTTCGACCTGGGCCTGGCCGTGTTCTTCTTCAATCTGACGAATCGTTGACTTCAAAGAAATTTTCTTTTCGGTCAAGATCTTGACCTTTTCGTCGGCTTCAGCCAAATCAGAAGCAGCCTTTTCACCCTGGCTCTTCAAGTTTTCTTCTGAAGATGCCAAAGTCGATTGCTCATGCTTCAAGCTTTCTGCCTCTTGAGACGCCAACTTTTGATTTCCGATGAGCTGTTCTTTTTGCTGGGTTTTTTCCAGGATGTCTTGGTTCAACTGATCCTTGTCTTCTTGGACTTGGGTCAATTGGTTGCGGGCTTCCGTCAACTTTTGCTTGCGGGTCGCAAGCTCCGCCTGCTTCTTTTCGACGTCCTGCTTCAATTCTTGTAAGGAACCGTCTTGGTTCACGACTTGTCCTTGCAAAGACAAGATCGAACGGGTCAAACGAACCTTGTCCAACTTTTCAAAACTTTCACGCTTTTCCAAGTAGGTCTTGGCGGTTTTCGCCTGGTTTTCCAATGGTGCCAAACGCCCTTCAACTTCGGAGATGATGTCTTGAACACGGTCCAAGTTGTCATCCGTAACGGCGAGGTCGCGTTCGGCCTGCGTCTTGTTTTGCTTGTACTTGTAGACACCGGCCACTTCTTCGATGATGCCACGGCGGTCTTCGGGTTTAGCAGAAAAGATCTTTTCAACCTGTCCCTGGGAGATGATGGAGAAACCATCCTTACCCAAACCAGTGTCCATGAAGATTTCGTGGATGTCTTTCAAACGGCATTCCGCCCCGTTCAACTGGTAAGAAGACTCACCAGAGCGGTACAAACGGCGGGTGATGCGAAGTTCTGAGAAGTCAGACTGGATGTAGTGGTCCGAATTATCAAAGGTGATGGAAACCTCAGCGCGGTTTAAGGGCTTACGATTTTTTGTTCCAGCAAAAATAACGTCCGCCATTTTGTTACCACGGAGGTCCTTTGCGGACTGCTCCCCCATAACCCAGCGGATCGCTTCAATGATATTTGATTTTCCAGAACCGTTTGGTCCAACGATTCCGGTCATCCCCTTTTGAAAGTCAATGACGGTCTTATTCGCAAAGGACTTAAAACCGATGATTTCCAGTGTCTTTAATTTCATACTTCTCTACTCAGATACTTACTTTAAATCGTTAAGGGCCTTTTGTGCGGCGGCCTTTTCGGCGTCCTTGATGGATGAGCCCTGACCGTGCGCCAAAATCTTACCGTCCAATGAAACGGATACGGTGAAGACCTGGCTGTTGTCTTCATTGCGTTGTTCGTCTTCAATCTGATAAGAGATGTCGACGGTACCCTTGGCCTGCAACTTTTCTTGCAAACGGGACTTGAAGTCGATGAATTGGTCGAAGAAGTTTTCATCCACCGCCGCAAAGACCGTCTGGTTCAACAAGATTGTCACGGCCTGTTGCCCTTGATCCAAGAACAAGGCACCGATGAAGGCTTCCCAGATATCTTCAAGCAAAGAAGGGCGCTGGCGGGCACCATTCATCTCTTCACCCTTACCCAAACGGATGGCTTCGTTCAAGTGAATGAGTGAAGCAAAGTGGGCAAAGGACTTCGTTTGGACCATGGTGATGCGCATTTCAGTCAGTTGACCTTCGTCCCAGTCTGGGTAGCGCTTAAAAAGATATTCTGTCACGGACGCCTGCATAATGGCATCCCCTAAAAACTCGAGTCGTTGGTAGTCACGACCTGTTTCTTTAGGGTTTTCATTTAAATAATTACGCTGCGTGAGCGCCTCTTTCAAGAGGTCCAAATCAGTGAAGTTGATCTGGTAGTTTTCTTTCAAATAGTCTTTAAACTCAATAGGTGACAATTTCAATTCCTCTCTTGGTTCAGTTACTACCCATTATAGCAGATTTTGCCCTCAAACTCGGGGCAGAAAAGACGAAAAAAGCTAAGAAAGTCGAATGCGCTTCCTTAGCTTTTTTATTCACTCTTATTTTGCGATGCTTTGAACCGTTTGGACCAAATCATCGACGTAGGCATCAACCAATTCCTTGGTCTTGGCTTCGGCCATGACGCGAACGATTGATTCCGTTCCTGAAGGGCGAACGAGCACGCGACCGTCACCGGCCATTTGCTTTTCAACCTCTTCCATCTTTTGCTTCAAGGCAGGTTCTGCCATCACGGCGTTCTTGTCTGAAACCGCCACGTTGACCAACTTCTGTGGGTAAATCGTAACGGGTGCAGCCAATTCTTGCAGTGATTGGCCGGTTTCCTTCATGACGTTCAACAATTGAAGCGCCGTGAGCAAACCATCCCCAGTCTTGGCCCAGTCCTTAAAGATGATGTGTCCGGACTGTTCCCCACCGAGGTTGTCGTCTTCTTCCAACATCTTTTCCATGACGTAGCGATCACCGACCTTGGTCTTAACAGAAGACATGCCTTCTGCTTCCAAAGCCTTGTAGAAACCGATGTTAGACATCACCGTTGAAACCACCGTCTGGTGCTTCAAACGGCCTTGGTTGTTCATGTGCTTAGCAGTGATGAACATGATCTTGTCACCGTCAACGATGTTTCCTTCGCTATCGACGGCAATCAAGCGATCACCATCCCCGTCGAAGGCCAAGCCGGCGTCGAATTCGCCTTCTTGAACCATTTGAACGAGCTTTTCAGGATGGGTTGAACCAACGTGGTCGTTGATGTTCAAACCGTCTGGTTCCGTTCCCATGGTCTCAAAGTCCAAGCCCATGTCGGCGAACAAGCGTGGAAGCAAGTCAGCCGTTGCACCGTTGGCGCCATCCAAGGCAATCTTGAAGCCAGACAGTTCGGAAGGAACCGTCTTTTGCAAGAAGGCCATGTACTTTTGGGCACCTTCTTGGTAGTGGTTCACAACACCGATTCCTTCGGCTGAAGGACGTGGTAATTGATCCCCGTCTTTGCCATCCAAGATGGCTTCAATTTCAGCTTCCAATTCGTCTGAAAGCTTGAAACCGTCTTGACCAAAGAACTTAATTCCGTTGTCCTTGGCCGGGTTGTGTGATGCTGTAATTTGAATACCAGCGTCCGCTTCCAGGGTTTCAACCAAGTAAGCAACGGCTGGCGTTGTGATAACGCCTAATTTCAAGACGTCAACACCGACTGAGAGAAGTCCTGAAATCAAGGCTTCTTGGAGCATTTCTGAAGAAATCCGAGTGTCTTGTCCAACGACAACCACCGGCTTTTTATCCGGGTTATCATTGTGACGAGTAAGGATGGCCCCACCCGCACGTCCAAGGGACAAAGCGAGTTCCGGCGTTAATCCTTCGTTAGCAACTCCGCGAACCCCATCGGTTCCGAAGTACTTTAACTTTGTTTCTGTCATTGTTTTTTATCTCCACATTTGGTTCATGTCATCAAATGAAAGTGTTCAAAGCCACTTAGGACTTTGGACTAATGGTTACCTTCACCGTTTGATCAGATAAACGGTCGACTCCGTTAGGCTTATCAAGGGTAACAGTCTTTGTTGTTTGGTCCTTAATACCGCTCAAATCAAGCGGAACGACCAAAGAGTCGATGTTATCCAGTGTATCATTTGACCCTTCGATTGTCACGGAAGATGGATCAAAGGACACGTTGTAGTTATCCAAAGAACCGGATGATGCTTGCGCCTTCAAGTTCACCTTCTTGCTGTTGGTGGAAGAAGCAACCGTCAACTTCACCTGAGCCTTTGACTGTGACAACGTGACTTGAACGGGTTCGCCGTTCTTGTCATAAGCGGTCAACTTAGCTGACTGGTTCACGCTACTCTTCGTGTTCTTGTCCAAGGTAACGTCGGCACCAATGTAGTCAACGGCATCAACGTTTGCCTTCGGACCAGTAACCGCCACGCTCTTTGGATCAACAGATGTGTCCGTCACGTGGTAACCACTAGCCAACTTGTCTGAGTCGTATTGGACCTTAACGTCCTTTTTAGCCGAATTCTTTTCAGCCAGCGTGACCGAAACGGTTTGCGGACTAGCCGTCGCCGTCAAGGACTTATTAATGCCAAGGACCTCAACGTTTACGGAGTGCTGCCCGGCACCGAGACCGCGCATGTCGGCCGTTGCGACCAACGTGTTCCCATTCTTTGCGGCCGTGACCAAGGCTGATGAACCTTCGAGTGAAACGGAGACAGAGCTTGGTGCTGAAACGACCACGTAGTCGTCTTCATTACACTGCAACTTCAATGGGACGGTGATGCTTTCCTTCTTTTGAGGAACAAGCGAGTATGAGTTGCTTTGATTACCGTTAAAGTTCTTGAGGGACAAGACGTAAGCGGCGAGCAAGATCGCTAACAACAGTGAAAAGACAATGTTAATCGTTTTTGATGAAGCAAACTTTTTCATTATTGCTTACCTCCCTTCCAGAAGAACTGCAACCAATTGTTTTTCTTCCCCTTTGTATCCTCTGTAAGCCATTGCTTTTCAAAGAAGTTCAAGTAAGATTCTTGGTCCATGTTTCGAAGTAAGTCACCACGCTGCGTGATGGAAATCTCACCCGTTTCTTCAGAAACAACCACCGTCACGGCGTCCGTTGCTTCTGAGATACCAACGGCGGCACGGTGACGCGTACCCAATTCCTTTGGAATTCGCGTTGATTCAGAAAGTGGCAAGTAAGAAGCGGCCGTTGCGATTTGATCGTCGCTGATAATCACAGCACCGTCGTGCAATGGCGTGTTTGGAATGAAAATGTTAATCAACAATTGACCGGTGATGGTGGCGTTCAAAGGAATACCCGTTTTGATGTATTCTTCCAACGTGTCCTTACCATTGATGGTAATCAAGGCACCGATACGACGCTTTGACATGTACTGCAAAGCCATGTCCAAGGCCTTAATCAAGTCACGGACCTGCTCGTTATCGAGGTGGCGCTTTCGAACCGTCATACGGCGTCCCAGGCTTTCCAGTCCACGACGAATTTCTTGTTGGAAGATAACCACCAAGGCGATTGGCGCCCAGGTAATCACTTGGTCCATCAACCAGGACAAGACAACCAACCCGAGTGACCAGGCGATTACCTTGACCAAGACGATGGCCCCAACACCAAACATAATTTGGAGGGCACGTGTCCCTTCCACAAACGTAATGACCTTATAGAGTAAGAACCAAATAATCAAGATATCAATGATGTGTACCAAGTTATTTGAGGTCATGTATGCCCAAATTCCCATTTTTTACTCCTCGTTGCGGCCAACCAAAGCCCGGGTCTCCGCATAATTAATGTACTGTCTTAAGTTAATGCTTGTCTGTCTTGTGATGCGCTTTTGGTCGTAGAGCTGTTGGACCATGTCACGCTCGGCAGATAAGGCTTTTAGTTCGAGCTCCAGGCGAAGCCGGTCGTCTTTTTCCTGCTGGTCGAAGGAAGCAACATGCTTGTGTTCTTCAATCTTGTAGCGGTAAACAACGATCAAGTTATAGGCGGTCTGGCGCAAAATACGGTGTGTGACCGTATCCCCGACCTGGGATTCAACATAGTCGGATAAGGCCTTAATGGCGGCTTTGGCCATTTCAATGTGGGCAAAGTCGGCCTCTTCATATACCTTATCAGAGTCTTGGTCAGATAGCCAAATACGGTAGTTGGCGCGAATTCGACGCCAAGTCCAACGAAGGTGGCTAAGACCGGCCAAGTTCAGGTCGGACCCGAGGTCGGCTTCGAACTGGTCGAGGCGCTTGGCCTGCAGGCTGTAGGTCAAAGGCGCGATTTTTTCGTCCACCAGCAATTTCTGGAGGGCGTCTCGTTGGGCCTTCAAGGCTACTTCTTGCAGTTCCAATTCCTTTTCGGCCGCAAAATCCGACTGGTCCAAATCGTCGTGCAACGCGTGACGCAGGACACGGGCCGTCTTTTGACGACGTGAAATCAATTCGAAGATCACGCGACGGTTTTCTTCTTGCTGCAAGTCACGCAACTGTTGGATACCGACACGAGTGATCCAAAGCCGGGCTCTCTTTTCAGAGATGTCCGCTTTGGGGCGCTCGACTTTGTCCTCTTGAGCAACCGCTGATTCCGGCTGGGTAAAGTCATGGGTAGACGCTTCCTTTGTCACCAGTGGCAACATGATGGAAGCAACGACCAAAGACAAGACCACAACGATGGCGGCGATAAAAATCACCAGGTCACGGCCAACAAAGGGCAAGCCTTTGTCAGTCACCGTTGGAATCGTCAAGACGGCGGCCATCGTGACGGCCCCGCGAACACCAGTCAAACCAGAAACAATGGCTGAACGGAAGCTTGGAATCGTGAAGCGATGGTGCACGTGCTGCCCCAACTGAATGGCGTAGGCCCAGAGCACTCGGAGTGCAAAGACGATGAACCAAACGGCAACTCCGTATAAGAAGGCCTGCCAGTTGGCGATGGCCGTATTCTTCAGGATGTTGTTCAAAGCGTTTGGCAAGGTGATGCCGAGCAAGACGAAGATGAGGCCGTTTAAGACGTAGACGACCACTTCCCAGGAGTGCACGGAAACGATGGTTGCTTCGGCCGACAGCAGGTTGGAACGATTGTCCGAGATAAGCTTGGCGGTAATACCACCCGTCACAACGGCAATCAAACCTGAGGCTTCAAGTGGTCCTTCGGCGATCCAGAAGATGATGAAGGGCATGAGCAGCGTGAAGATCGTGTAGAATACGACGTCGGCCAAGCCGAACTGGGAAATCCAGTTACGAATGACAATCATGCTGGCTCCGAGAACGATCCCGGCAATAATCCCGACAACCGTCATCCAGGCGAAGTTCAAAAGCGCATCGCCTAACACGAAGGTGCCGGCAACTGTCGCTTTGACTGCGGTGTTAAAGGAAACCAAACCGGTCGCATCGTTAACCAGGCTCTCCCCCGCCACAACGTGCAGCAGATTTTCTGGTAGTTTCACTCGCTTGGCAATCGCTTGAACGGCCACGGGGTCGGTCGGTGAGAGCACGGCAGCCAAGGCCAGTGAGACTGGCAGTGACAGCTGTGGAATCATCCAGTGGATGGCAAAACCACCCACGATGGTTGTCACCAGCACGAGCAAAATGGCGTTCAAGAGAATTGGAGCGCGCAGCTCCCAGAGTTCTCGCTTTGGAAAGCGCCAGGAGTCGTTAAACAAAATGGGCGCAACGAACAGCATCATGAACCAGTGGGAATCCACTTCGATGAAGATGTGACCCCCGAGGGCTAAGATGAAGCCGATGGCGATTTGAAATAGTGAAATGGGGATGGCCGGGACAAAGTGGGAGATGATGCTGGACAGCGCCACCCCCGTCACTAAGACGACCATTAACTCGATTAAAGTCATGGTTTTAGCGGTCTCCTATAATCCGTACTTCCGGTTCTAGTTGTACTTGGTAGTTCTTAAACACTTCCTTTTGAACAAGGTGAATCAGGTCCTCGTAGTCGTTTCCAGTGCCGTGGTCGACATTCACCATGAAGCCGGCGTGCTTGGTGGAAACCATCACACCGCCGACAGACGTACCTTGAAGGCCGGAGTCCATGATGAGCTTCCCGGCGAAGTGCCCTTCGGGACGCTTGAAAACGGACCCGTTAGACGGCCAGGAAAGCGGTTGCTTCAGGGCGCGGGCGTAGTTGTTTTCGTCCATCTTGGCTTGAATCTTAGACTTGTCCTTTCTTTCAAGGGCGAAGGTGGCTTCGACGATTACGCCGCCGTTTTCTTGAAAGACGCTGTGTCGGTAGCCAAAGTCAATCTCGGACCTGTCAAATTTCTTCAAGGTCTTGTCCGGCATCAAAGCCGTCACCGAGTCGACGACCATGTCCGCCTGGCCCCCGTAGGCACCGGCGTTCATGAAGACGGCACCACCGACGGAGCCTGGAATCCCCGCAGCCCATTCGAGCCCGGACAAGCCCTTATCTTGAGCGATTGCTGCCAGCCAAATGATGTCACATCCGGCTTGCGCCGTCAACTCGGTTCCAACAGCAGAGACCGCCTTCAACTCAGTCATCAGGATGACAAGGCCGCGGAGCCCGCCAGACCGGACGACGAGATTAGAGAGGCGACCAAAAACGTGGACGGGAAGGTCTTTTGCCTTGGCCCAGTCCAAAAGTGATTGGAGCTCATCTAAAGACTTCGGGATCGCCAAAAAATCGGCCCGGCCACCGGCTTGGGTGTAGGCGTAGGGCGCAATATCGGTGTTTTCAAGTAGGGCGAGGTCGGTCTTTTGCATGAGAGTCTCCAGAAGTGTTCTATCTCTTCTATCATAACAAATTTTCTACTTTATATATGAAAAAAGACGGCCATTTAGGCCGTCTTAAAGAAAAAATAGCTTGATTGCACGGGCATTCGCCCGGTTTTTATGAGTAATGGGCGCCGCTTTGAAGGCGAGAACCGTACCGGTCCGCCCCTTCAAATCCAGGACGCCTTTTATCTCTGAAGTCAAAACGGCAAGCAAAACGGGTCGGATCCGCCCCCTGACTTTGCTAGGAGCCAGCTCCTCGTCAACTTATACAAGTAACAAAGTTTTGTCCACTTTTACATGGAGCAGCTCCTCACCCGCCGCCTCTTAACCGCGGTACTTCTTACCCATCCCCGCCAACATCTTGCGGACGTAGCGGTCACCGGCCTCGCGGTAGTTGCGGTGGTCGGGTCGACGGAGGATGGCGGAGAGCTCACCGTTTGAGATGGAATCCCCTGCCAACTTCATCAACTCTTGGATGTCGTCGGACGTGTAGGACATGGCAATCTTGATCTTCTTGATTGTCACGTTGTTGACCAACTTGGGATTTTTGATATCAAAAGTTGGTGGAACGATGTTGCCGTCCTTGTCCTTGCGGTGGCCACGCTTGTCGATAACCAAGCCGTTCAAGAAGGCCTCGAGCTCGTGGCTCGACAATGAGGCATCGAATTTCTCTTCCTTGTCCTGACGGGTCAAAATGCGGTCCATGTCGCTGTCTGTGACCGTCACGCCACCGAGTTGAAAGATGGCTTCGATCTGTTGGTTCGTCAAACTCAATGCATAGCGCAATCGAATAATGACGTCGTTGTTGTTCATCATATACAAATACCTTCTTAGTGTCTGATAAATCTGGGCGCTCACGAGACCTCACGAGCGTTCAAAGCAAGCGCACAAATGCCCGCCATCCCCTAGAACGGGTGGTTATCGTAGTTCTGCCATGACTCGTGGGAGTCCTGGATTCGCTTGAACATCCGCTCCATTTCGGTCAGCGTGAAGGCCGTCAAAACGGGACGGCCGTGCGGACAGTTGTAGGGGTTCTCGGCCTTGGCCAAATCGGACAAGAGCGTTCGCGCCTCGTCGGCTGAGATGTGCCAGTTGGCCTTGATGGCCCGCTTACAGGACATCATGATGGCGGCCTTCTCACGAAAGGCGGCGACGGTCAAATCCCCGGAGGCAAGCACCCAGTCGATCATTTCCTTCACGGTCGATTCGACTTGGTCGGGCTTGATCCACGTTGGGTGCTCGTACAAAGCGAGCGTGTTTGGACCGAATTCCTCAACGGAGAGCCCAACGGCCTCCAAAGTGTCCTTCTTGTCCAAAATCTTCAACACGTCGGCCGTCGAATAGGTCAAGGTCAGCGGTTGCAAGAGCACCTGCTGGTTGTCCGAAACCTCGCCGACCTGCTTGCGGTAGAACTCGTAGTTCAAACGCTCCTGGGCCGCGTGCTGGTCGATCAGATACAGCTTGTCCTTGTCCTGCGCAAACAGGAAGGTCCCGTGCATCTGTCCGATGTAATCGAGGTTCGGGAAGCCCTGCGCCTCTTGATTATCGACGTCCAAATCCAGGTTGACCGGCTTTTGCTTCTTTTCAGGCTTTGGGCTCTGGCTAAAGTCAAACCCGTGCGGGTCACCTTTTTCTTCCGCCCCACCAACAGCAGGGTTGCCCCCCGCCACGTTAGTGTCAGTTCCAGTTCGAGTCTGGGTCGACGCAGCCTTCCAAGTGTCAGCACCAGCAGCAGAGCCTGCAGCACCTTCCGGCACCACGTCCACGGAGCCGTCGTCCTCTTTCACTTCATACTCTGGTACAGGCTGGGCAATCTGGCCCACCGCACCGTCGTTAGTATTGGAGGACTTTGACCCTTTCGCCTCTTCAAAGATTTCCACGAAGCCTTCCTTGGCGTAGCGGTTGGCAAAGGCCAGCACCGCTTGGTCGTCCAAGAAGACCTTGTCGGAAATTTGAATGATGTGGTTTTGGTCAATTTCAATTGGAGGCAAAGCCGCCAACTTCACCGCACGAACGGCGGGTGGCATCTCCTGGCCGAGGCGTGGAATGCCCGTGTAATCGCGCCCCGCATCAACGCCAGCAGCGCTTCTTGAAGCCGCGCCAGAACCCGTCCCAGCATTAGCAGCACTCGAGCGATCAGCCTGGTCCGCTTCTGACTTTTCCATCCCCGGATGCTTCAGCTCCTCAGCCGTCTGGCCAAGGTTCTCCAAAGCGTCTGGGATCAAGTTCTCGGCGGACAAACGGTCGCGAACGACCTCCGTCAGCAAGTCCGTCAGCTCACCCTGTTCGGACAGGCGGATTTCCGCCTTCTGCGGGTGAACGTTCACGTCGACTAACAGTGGGTCGAGCTCGATGGAGACCGCACCGATTGGGAAGCGGCCGACCATCAGCTTGGAGCCGTAGCCCTTGATGATGGCGTTGGAAACGGAGAAGTTCTTAACGAAACGGTGGTTGACCAACACCGCCAAATAGGAACGCGAAGCACGCGTCTGCTCGGGCAAAGTTAAGTAGCCGGACACCTTGAAGTGTTCGGAGGCTCCGGAAAAACCAACCATCTTTTCGGCCGTCTTGCGGTCGTAGATGGCGGCCAAAACCTGGCGGAGATCGCCGGAACCGGTGGTCTTCACAAGGGTCTTGCCGTTGTGGGTCACCGTCAGCGCCTTCTCGGGGTGAGCCAACGCTAAGTGGTTGACGACGTCGACGATCAAGGAAAGTTCAGTCTGTGGCTTTTTAAGATACTTTAAGCGCGCAGGTGTATTAAAAAAAAGGTTGCGAACGGAAACGATAGTTCCTAAACGACCGGCTGCGGGCGTTTGTTGAACAACTTGTCCACCTTTGACTTGATAAGTGAAGCCGTCGTCTGCCTCACGAGTCTTCGTTTGCAGCGTGACGTCGGCCACAGAAGCAATCGAAGGCAGCGCTTCACCACGGAATCCTAACGTCAAGACGTTAAACAGATCGTGGCGGTTTTGTATTTTAGAGGTGGCGTGGCGAACGAAGGCCAAAGGGACTTGTTCGCTTGGGATACCATCCCCGTTGTCGATGACTTTGATGAGGTCGAGGCCGGCGTTGTCGACGACGACCTGAACTTGGTCGGCGTTGGCGTCGATGGCGTTTTCGACGAGTTCTTTGACGACAGAAGCGGGCCGCTCGATGACTTCACCGGCAGCAATCTGGTTGGCGAGAAGGTCGGATAGCTCGTGAATTTCAGCCATGGTGGGCCTCCATGTCTTGAAGCTTGTAGAGAAGGTTCAACGCGTCCAAAGGCGTGAGCTTGTTCAAGTTGGCTTTTTTAAGCTCTTGCAAAACGGCCTGTTCGGCCTTTGACGTCTTGCTTGCAGCCGAAACATCCTCTGATTTCTTATCCGCGATTTCAAACAGCGGCAATTCTTGGGACAGCTTGTCGGCAGCCATTGGATCAGCCGCAGGTGTCGCCACTGTTGCAGCCGTCACTGTGGCTTCCGCCTTTTCCGCCGCGTTCTTTGCAGCAGCATTAGCAGACCCATCAGCATCCCCCACCTTATTCTTATCCACTTCCACCTGTCCGGCACCCTGTGCTTCCAGGGCGGACAAGATGGCTTCGGCGTTTTGCAAAAGTGGCTTAGGCAGGCCAGCCAGAGCGGCGACCTGAATACCGTAAGAACGGTCGGCGGCACCCTGCTGAATCTGGTGAAGGAAGTGCAATTTACCGTCGTCGGAGAGCTTGGCCCCGACGTGCACGTTTTCAATGGCTGGGTATGAATCAGCCAGCGCGGTCAATTCGTGGTAGTGGGTCGCAAAGACCGTCGTGGCGTGCAAGTTGTCGGCCAGGAATTCGATGATGGCTTGGGCCAAAGCCATACCATCATAGGTGGCCGTTCCACGTCCCAGTTCGTCAAAGAGAATCAGGGACTGGGAAGTGGCTTCCTGCAAGGCCAGGTTGGCTTCGGCCATTTCGACCATGAAGGTGGATTGACCGGCAACGAGATCATCATTGGCACCAATACGGGTAAAGATTTGGTCAAAGATGGGCAGAGTGGCGGCATCGGCCGGAACGAAGGATCCCATCTGGGCCATCAAAACGATGATGGCGATTTGACGCATGTAAGTTGATTTACCGGCCATGTTGGGTCCGGTAACGAGTTGAATGTACTTATCCTGTGGGAAAGTGACGTCGTTTGCGACGTATTCCCCTGCCCCGAGTAGTGATTCCACAACGGGGTGGCGGCCCTGCGTAATATCAACACTGCGAGAACCGTCCTCGTGGAAGTCCGGCTTCACGAAATGCTTTTCTTCGGCGACTTCGGCCAAGGCGGCCAAGACGTCGATGCGAGCGAGGTCGTGGGCCAGGTTCTGCAAACGGTGCATTTCTTCTTTGACCTTGGTGCGAATTTCTAAGAAGAGGTCGTATTCGCGGTCAAAGCGCTTGGTTTGGGCGGCGAAGATGAGATCTTCGTGTTCCTTTAACTCGGGTGTGGTGAAGCGTTCGGCGTTGGTCAGCGTCTGCTTGCGGGTGTAGCGCCCTTCTTCCAGCTTGCTCAAGTTGGCCTTCGTCACCTCGATGAAGTAACCGAAGTTCTTGTTGTACTTCACCTTAAGCGTTGGAATGCCAGTGGCCTCGCGTTCCTGTTCCTGGTAGGAAGCAAGCCACCCCTGGTTCTCGGCCAAGGCCTTCTTGTAGGAGTCCACGAGTTCGTCGTAGCCGGGCTTAATCAAGTCCCCGTCGCGAACGGAAACGGGTGGATCATCAACCAGGGCGGCTTCGACGAGGTCGGCCAAGTCCCCTACTGGATCCAAGTTGGCGCCAAGGGCGTTCAAGACACCGGCAGAACCGTCCTCCGAAACCGAAGCCGTTCCCGTCAGCGCGTTCTGCAAAGCCGGCACGGCATGCAGAGACTTCTTCAACTGCACCATATCCTTGGCGTTCAAGGTACCAAGGGCGGCCTTTGCGGCCAGGCGCTCCAAATCGTAGACGTACTTCAATTGGTCTTGGACGGTGCCACGGGTGAAGAAGTCCGCGTTGAAGGCGGCCAAAACTTCTTGGCGGGCCTTGATGTCGGGGAGCTTCTTCAGGGGCTTGATGAGCCATTGCTTGAGCAAACGGCCACCCATGGCGGTCTTGGTCTCATCCAAGAGCGCGAACAAAGAACCCGCCTTCTGCTTGGTACGGGCGTTTTGAACCAAGTCCAGGTTGACTCGAGTGACTTGGTTGAAGACCAAATAAGCCTGACGTTCGTAGGATTGAACGGGCATGATGTGGTCCAAAGAACGCTTTTGCGTGTCAAACAAATACTGAAGCAAAAGTCCAGTAACCGCCTGGCCGAGGCTATCCTTCAAATCCTTCGTTAAATAAGTAATCGTTGATGATGGCTCAACGGCACCCTGGAAGGACACAACGAGGCCCTTTTCACCGACGGCGCGGGCGACATCGTCGGCCTTTAAGCCGTCTTCTTTGGCGAGGACGACTTCTTTAACTTCCAAAGCGCCGAGTTCGTCGATGGCTTCGTCGAGAGACTCCAGGCGGGTGGCCTTCAATTCACCGGTGGAAAGATCGATGTAGGCAAGGGCGTAAGGACGAGCGGTTTCGCCGACGTGGCGGGTAGCGATGCCATCATTGTCGTGGACGACGGCGGCGAGGAAGTTGTTGGTCTTGCCGTCGCCGTTTTGGCTGGCGAGTTTGGTACCGGGTGTGATGAGTTGAACGACGTCGCGCTTGACCATGCCTTTGGCGGTGGCGGGGTCTTCCATCTGTTCGACGATGGCGACTTTGTGGCCGGCGTCGACTAGGATGTCGATGTAGTTGGAGGCGGCGTGGTAGGGAATGCCGGCCATGGGAACGGGATTCACGGAGTTCTTGTTGCGTGAGGTTAAAGTGAGCTCGAGAATCTTGGCGCCGACGATGGCGTCGTCTTCGAAGAGTTCGTAAAAATCGCCGAGGCGGTAGAACAAGAAGGCGTCGGGGTAGAGGTCCTTGATTTTGTGGTATTGGACCATCATGGGGGTGTCAGCGGGTTTGGCCATGGAAATCGTCCTCCTGAATGAGATGTGTTGCTTTATGTACAAAAGTCGGCCCGCCCGACTGGGCGGCCCATCCGATAACGCCATGGCGCAGGGGCATCACAACCCCTGCGCCCGAGAAATCGGCGACTTTCTTGAAAATGATGAATTACTTCTTTAAGACCAACTTCACCACGGCTTCGACGTGCATCGTCTGTGGGAACTGGTCGACGGGCTGGATACGTCCGTCAATTTCATAGCCGTGTTCGAGCAAATCGGAAACGTCACGGGCCAGAGTGGCTGGATTACATGAGACATAGACCAGGCGCTCTGGCTTCATGGTACCGACGGCTTCGATGAAGTCTTGGGTTAGACCCTTGCGGGGTGGATCAACGAAGATGACGTCGGCCGTCTTGCCTTGACTCGCCCACTCACGCATTTGCTCAGGGGCGTCAGCGGCGATGAAGTCGGCGTTCCAGATGCCGTTTTCACGGGCGTTTTGCTTGGCGTCTTCGATGGCTGGTTCGACCACTTCGACACCAATCACCTTCTTCACGTCGTCTGCGACAGTCAAGGCAATCGTACCGATACCACAGTAGGCATCGATGACGGTGTCGGTCTTCTTCAAGTCCGCCATGTCCTTAGCCAGTGCGTACAACTTAGCGGTCGTGACCGGGTTGACCTGGTAGAAGGAATTAGGGCCGATGATGTAAGACTTGCCTAACAAGATGTCCTTAATTTCTTCTTGTCCCCACAAGAGGTGGTTTTCGGACCCCATAATGACGTTCGAGTGGGCCTTGTTGACATTTTGGACAAGGGAAACGAGCTTTGGCAAACGGTCCTTAATCTTTTCGACCAAGGCTTCCTTTTTCGGAAGCTTGTCGCCGTTTGTGACCAAGACGACCATGAGTTCGCCGGTCGCTTTTCCGTAGCGAGCCATGACGTGACGGATGGTTCCCTTGCGGGTTTCTTCGTCGTAGGCGGTGATCCCCTCTTCCTGCAATACATCACGCGTCACGCGGATGGCTTCGTCGACGTTTTCGTCTTGGATGTAGAAGGAATCCGTTGGGATGAGCTTGTGGGAGCCACGGCGGTAGAAGCCAGTTTCTAAACGGCCGTTGACCATTTGGGCGGGAATTTGGGCCTTGTTGCGGTAGTGCGTGGGGTCTTCCATGCCAATCGTAGGCGCAACCGAAGCTTGAATCTGCGCTTTCTTGAAGAGTTCGCGGACTTGGCGTTGCTTCCAGGCGAGTTGGGCCGTGTAGGAAAGGTTCGCCATTGGAGCAATACCAGTCGTCAAGGCCAGCTTGTCTTCTAGCTCGACACGGTCGGGTGAAGGCTTGATGAGCTTTTTGATGGTGGCAAAACCGTAGTTCTTCAAGACTTTGGTGATAATCATGTCGACGCGTTCGCCGGGGAGGCCGTTGGCGACAAAGACGGGAAAGCCGTCGAGTTTGGCGACACCCATGCCTTGGTAGGTGAGGTCGATGATGTCGGCGGTGACGAGGTCGTTTTTGACGACGGGCGCCTTCTTTTTGATTGTGCGATTGGCTTTGGCCATGCGAGAAATCCTTTTTCTGTGTCTTGTTTTCTTGGGAAAACGGCGCTCACTGCCCTATCGGTCAGCGGGCGCCTTAGCGCCTCGAAGGCGGCAGCTAACGCTGGCCTGCGAGGCTTGTGCCATGCTTACTTGGAAACGTCTTCTGGATCAGAAGGCATCTCCATCTCCTCTGCTCCGGTCTTCTCCAAGTGTTCAACTTGTTCAACGAAGCGTTCTTGAATCTTTTCGGTGACGGCGTCGTTGCTCATGTCTTCGAGGTTGGCAACAAATTCGATGTGTTGCTTCAAGTTGTCGAAGACCATTGGGGCATCCCCACCATATTCCCCATCCAAGTTAACCTTGATTGGGTCGTCATCCAAAGGCTCGATCTCAACGCGGGAGGTCTTCTTGTAGATGAGCTTGGGGTTTTTGATGTGGTTTCCACCCTGCAGGACTTGGGAGACCAACTGGGCGATTTGCCACATGTTGGCCTTCTTAACAATCAGCAAGGTGAACTTCCCGTCGTCCAACTTGGCGTCTGGGACGAGGCTTTCAAAACCGGCAACGGAGTTGGTTAAGGCGAGGAAGATCATGGAGATGTCCCCGTCGTATTCGCCGTCATCGAAGGTGACCTTGGCCTTCACGGGCTTCAAGCGCGTGAGCAGTTCGGCCCCCTTAACCAAGTAAGCGAGGTAGCCGTACAAGGACTTCATGGCAGAAGGAACGGCGTAGGTCAGCTCGGATAAGGTACCGAGGGCGGCGATGTTCATGTAGTAGTGAGGCGCGGCCCCTTCGTCGTTTGTGGCTTGAATCTTACCGATGTCCATCTTGATGGTTTGCTTCTTCAAGATGACCTTGGCGGCCTCAAGAGGATCATCGCGAGAGACCTTCAGGGCGCGTGCGTAATCGTTGGTGGTACCGGCGGGGATGATGGCCATCATGGGGCGCTTTTCAAGGGGTGCGATACCGTTGACGACTTCGTTGATGGTTCCATCACCACCGGCGGCAACAATCAAATCAAAACCGGCTTTGGCAGCACGTTCCGCTTCGTGTTGGGCGGAGAGAGGTTCGGGGGTCGTGGCGAAGGTAGAGGTTTCGTAACCGGCTTCTTCGTAGACGTTAAGAATGGAAAGCATATCGCGCTTAACCATTTCGCGACCAGAACTTGGGTTGTAAATAATACGTGCACGTTTCATAAAACTAACTGAGGGGATATGGCCCCTTCTTCCTCCATTTTTATGTACGAAGGGGCTGGAAAAACGCCCGTTCCGGGCTTCCAACGCCTTCCTTCTAGCCTCCTGCATAAAAGGCTATTTTAAGCACAAAGAGCGAACCCAAAAATCGGTCCGCTTTTGTTCGCGCCATCAGCTAAAAAGCTCATTAACGCTTGTTCAATTCTTCTAACAAAATCTTGTTTAAGATACCAGGGTTGGCCTGTCCCTTGGACTTCTTCATCAACTGTCCGATCAAGAAGCCAGTGGCACGGTCTTTTCCACCCTTGAAGTCTTCAATTGACTGAGGGTTAGCATCCAAGATTTCAGTAACCCATGGCGTCAAAACGGCTGGGTCAGAAATCTGAACCAAACCTTGTGCCTTGGCGTAGGCTTCAGGTTCTTCCCCTTCCATGATGGCGGTGAAGACCTTCTTGGCCTGCTTGGTAGAAATCGTACCGTCTTCAATAATCTTAACCATGTTGGCCAAGTTTTCAGGCGTCAACTTCGTTTCCGCAAGTTCCACTTGGTTCTTGTTCAAGTAGGCGTTCACGTCACCAATCATGATGTTGGCCACACGCTTAGCCGCTGACTTGTCCGTTGAATCAGGCAAGGCGGCAATCGTGGCGTCGAAGAAGTTTGACATGGCCAACGTCTGCGTCAAGACACCGGCATCGTATGGTTCCAAGCCAAGGTCTTCCACGTATGACTTTTGACGGTCAGTTGCGGACTTAGGCAATTCCGCGCGAACACGTTCGATCCAGGCGTCATCAATGTGGATTGGTGACAGGTCTGGTTCTGGGAAGTAGCGGTAATCGTCTGCTTGTTCCTTCGTACGCATCAAGATGGTTGACTTCGTTGGTTCGTCGTAACGACGCGTTTCCTGGCGGAGCTTGCCACCAGAACGGATGACCTTTGCTTGACGCTTTTCTTCGAATTCAAGCGCAGATTGCACGTAGTGGAATGAGTTGACGTTCTTCATTTCGGCACGGGTTCCAAACTTATCAGAACCGTGTGGCTTCAATGAAACGTTCACGTCGGCACGCATCTGCCCTTCCTGCATCTTGGCTTCTGAAACACCGGTAAAGAGGATCACGCGGCGCAATTGTTCCAAGTAAGCGTAAGCTTCTTCGGGAGAAGCGATGTCAGGCTTTGATACGATTTCGACAAGTGGTGTTCCCTGACGGTTCAAATCGACGTATGAGTAGCCGTCTGTTCCGTGGGTGTTCTTACCAGCGTCTTCTTCGACGTGCAATTCTTCGATTCCGATGCGCTTAACGTTGCCGTCAGGCATCGTGACGTCCAAGTAACCGTTTGTACCAAGTGGCGTGTGCAACTGGGTCGTCTGGTATGACTTAGGGTTGTCGGGGTAAACGTAGTTCTTACGGTCCCAACGGATGTCGCGGGTGATGTCACAGTGCAGGGCCATGGCCACGCGCATCCCGTAATCGATGGCACCCTTGTTTACAACGGGCAATACACCAGGGTAAGCCCAGTCGATGACGTTAGTGTTTTCGTTTGGCGCATCTCCGTAGTGAACGGGAGATGGTGACAAAAGCTTTGAGTTTGTTTGCATTTCCACGTGAACTTCGAGTCCAATTGTGGTGTCAAAATTTTCAATTCCCATCATTGGCCTCCTTTAGTAGTTCGACCCGATTGCGGGGGTGTTTTCGTGAAAGTCATTGCCTTGTTCAAAGGCGTAAGCCAACTGGTAAATGCTTTGTTCGTCGAACGGACGACCAATGATTTGCAAACCGATTGGCAAACCAGCGTTGAAGCCGGCGTTAACAGACATGGCAGGCAAACCAGCCAAGTTGACTGGAATGGTCAAGGCGTCACCCAAGTACATCGTCTTAGGGTCACCCAATTCTTCACCCATGCCGTAAGGTTGCGTTGGTGTTGTAGGACCAACGATCAAATCGTAGTCTTCAAAGACCTTGTTGAAGTCTTGGATGATCAACGTACGGATTTGAGCGGCCTTCTTGAAGAAGGCGTCGTAGGCACCGGCTGAAAGGGAGTAAGTTCCCAACATGATTCGGCGCTTAACTTCGTTTCCGAATCCTTCGGAACGCGTCTTCTTGTAAACTTCTTCCAGTTCCTTGGCGTCCTTGGCACGGTGTCCGTAACGGATACCGTCGTAACGCTGCAAGTTCGATGAACCTTCTGATGACATCAAGATGTAGTAGGCAGCAACACCAAAGTGGGTGTGTGGCAGTGACACTTCGGTCACTTCGGCCCCCATCGTCTTCATCTGTTCGATGGCTGCACGAACTTGCAAAGCCACTTCGTTAGACAAACCTTCTTGGAAGTATTCCTTTGGAACGGCAATCTTCATGCCCTTGATGGATTCACCGAGCTTTTCGGTGAAGTCAGGAACAGCACGTTCAGATGAGGTTGAATCGTTTTGGTCGAAACCAGAGATGGCGTTCAAAACCAAGGCGTTGTCGCGAACCGTACGCGTCAAAGGACCGATTTGATCCAATGATGAGGCCATGGCAAAGAGTCCGAAACGAGAAACACGACCATAGGTTGGCTTCATACCAGCGATACCGTTAAAAGCGGCTGGCTGACGGATGGATCCACCGGTATCAGAACCGAGGGCGTAAGCTACTTGACCAGCAGCAACCGCTGCCGCAGAACCACCGGATGAGCCGCCGGGCACCTTGTCTTGGTCCCAGGCGTTCTTCGTTTGCTTATAAGCAGACGTTTCGGAGGAACCACCCATGGCGAATTCGTCCATGTTGGCCTTACCGATGATGACAGCGCCGTCGTCCTTCAACTTCTTGGTAACCGTTGCGTCGTAGACAGGCTTGAAGTCCGCCAAAATCTTAGAAGCAGCAGTCGTTTCCAATCCCTTGGTGGCGATGTTGTCCTTCATGGCCATTGGAATACCGGCCAAAACGTTTGAGAAGTCACCCTTCTCGTCGGCAGCGGCAGCTTCGGCCAAGGCCGTTTCTTCGTGTAAGCGCACAAAGGCTTGAATCTTGTCGTCGGTCTTCTTGATGTTATCAAGGGTGTCCTTCGTCAATTGAACGGCGGTCAAATCCCCGTTCTTCAACGCCTTGTTAATGTCTTCAAGTGAGTGTTCGAAGTAGTTGTACGTCATTAGGCTTCGTCCTCCCCGTGCAAAATAGCAGGAACCTTGATGAGGTCAGCGGCTTCGTCTGGGGCCTCTGCCAACAATTCCTTCTTTTGGTGCCAGTTGTCGGCCTTGTCTTCACGTAAGTGGTTGACGTTTTCGGTGACTGAAAACGTCGGTTCAACACCATCCGTGTCGACTTGCGCCATTTCATCACAAAGCGTCACAATCTCCTGGAGTTGGCTGGTAAAGTGGTCCAGTTCCGCATCCGTAAAGCTCAGCTTGGCAAGATCGGCAACGTGGGCGATCTCTTCTTTTGAAATTGATGCTGCCATGTTTTCACCTGCATGGCTCGCCTAAGGCGATACCATGGCTATCCTTTCAATATAAATTACTGTTCTATTCTACCATTAAACGGCTCTTTCTGCCCCTTGATTTTATCCTAAAAGTCCGTATAATTAAGACTGTTGTCAAAACAACTGTCCAGATTCTTAGATTAACGTCTCACCGTCGTTTTTCTCAGAACTTTGGAGACATTTAGGAAAGGTGGAAATGATTATGGCCCTTACACAAGAACGTAAGAACGAAATCATGAAAGAATATGCTCGCCACGAAGGCGATACTGGTTCAGTGGAAGTTCAAGTTGCAGTTTTGACTGCAGACATTGCAGAATTGAACGAACACATGGGAGCGCACAAGCATGATTTCCATTCACAACGTGGTCTTTTGAAGAAGATCGGTCGTCGTCGTAACTTGCTCCGTTACCTCCGTGGTAAGGACGTTACGCGTTACCGTGAATTGATCAAGCGCTTAGGTTTGCGCCGTTAAGCAAAATTTGCTTTTCAAAAACCAGCATCAAATTTAAGGAGACAGACATATGCCGATTATTGAATCATCTATTCAACGTGTACGCTTGACTAAGAAGCAACACGATCGCAACGAACCACAACGTTCAGCTTACCGTACTGCTGTAAAGCGTTTCGTTAAGGCTGCTAAGAACGGTTCAGCAGATACTGCAGAATTGTACAAGCAAGTTTCTTCAGCAATCGATCGCGCCCACTCAAAGGGCTTGATCAAGAAGAACAAGGCTTCACGTCAAAAGTCACGTTTGGCTAAGTACGTAAAGTAATATTCTTTAAAGAAGCTCACTTCGGTGAGCTTCTTTTTTTATCCCTTCTTTAATCCAAAGGTAAAAAAAGACCACTACTCTCGTAGTGGTCTTTTTGTTTGATTTAATTAACGAGTTTAAAGCTCATCTTTTGAACAGCAGCACGTCCACCATTGTCATTGGCATAAGCCAGGACATCCGCAATCGTTGCCCGATATGCCGAATCATCATTTTGGCTAAATGACAGTGGCCGAGATTGCGACTGGTTATCAGAAGATGTCATCACGTAACGGTAATAGGCTTTCACAGAAGTCCCTGCGTTCGCCTTAACGGTAAAGACAGGTGTGTCGGCCTGCTGACGCGTCATCGTGATACCAGAAGTCGCAGAGCGCTTTAACTGTTGCCAGTTCGCATCACCCTTCCCTAAGCCGTAAAAGGCAATCAGGCGGTAGGCCATTTCGTCACTGGAGCGAAAATCATCCATCGTGATGGTGTTGCTCTGTGCATTCCCAGCGTACTTTGAGTCGTTGCTCCCCTGCGTCTGTCCGGCGTCAGATCGTTCAGGAGAACTGCTGGCGTCATCTTGAACAATCGCCCCTTCAGAGCGTGCCTTCTTCGTCCAAGATGTGTCAGCTGTCTTTGGCAAAGTCGAAGCCTGCCTTGCCCGTTCGCGTTGTGCCGCTGAAGTCCTCAAGTCCTTCATCATAATGCTCATGGCTGCAACCGCTAAAATCGCGATTCCCATCACCATTGCAAGTACTTTATGTTGCTTAATCACACTGTTCTATCTCCACTCTAAATGTGATTTCCATTCAAGATTTTCTCGAATATAATCCATTTCATATATTATAATCATTACATCAAGATTGCAACGATATTTTGCAAATTAAGCGAATAAATTCAAAAATGTAAATTAGAACATATAAAAAGACCATCAGCAAAACGCTGACGGCCTTTTTTTACTATTCTTCAATCTTCTTAAAGATGATCATCTTTGACAAAACATAGTTTGAAATAATCACGAAAATGTTTTGAATACCGTTCCAGATCAAATCGTTTTGACCAAGAATACGAACACCGAAGGCTAAGATGAGCCATCCGATGATTCCTGTCACGACACGAGCAAGATAGAACTGCCAAACTTCACGAAGTAAACCAGCGAAGTCAGTCACCTGAGACTTAAATACCCAGATACGGTTCGTGATGTATGCAAACAGCACAGCCAAGAACCATGAGACAATGTATGAAACCGTATATTCCCAATGCCAAACGGCTGAGAACAAAGAATAGCTAACAACGGAAACAACAAAAGTTGCTCCCCCAAAGAAGAGATACAAAATGCTCTCTTCATACTTTTTATATAAATTAATCAATTTCTGCATGATGTTCTCCAATTAAAATTAGTACATTAGGAAGAATACAGGATTTAATGATTTAAAACAATAAAACACTCAGTTTCAACCGAGTGTTATACCATAAATAAATATTAATTGTTTAATACCTGTGGCTCGGCATCATAATATTTCCCATTATCGACCAAAGCTCCTTGATCTAGCACACGATCTGTAATGATATGAGTTTCTCTACCCTTTAATTGCATTAAGAAACTTGGAGCAAATGTATGGGAATCTTCAAATGACGTTACAACCATTTTATCATTCTTCTGATCTTTATTAGGTATTACTAAATGAGCATAAGTAAAGTCAGGACCACCGGTATTCGAAATCATAACCATACCGTTACCATTTAGTTTCTTGTAATCTCCGTTAATTCCATTTTCCGAAACATACCCCATCATGAAAACTTTATTTTCATAATTCTTATCTGTCGAAGCAAACTTAGCTCCCCAAGAAGTTGCAAACAAATACCACTTCCCCTGGAATTGGAAGAGGTTAACACGTTCAATTTCATCATCAACCATATTTGCAACAACCATTGGTTTCATGACCTTTTTTACAGAGAAATCCTTATTCAACTGAATTTTACCAATGGCAGCATTAGCATAGTAAGCTTTTCCATAAGATATACTGTCCTTATTCATAGCAAACTTATTCTTCATATAGCGATATGTATTCCAATCACCGTAGTTCGAATAATTCGTAAAGTTACGCTCACCCTGAATATTGTACTTTGAACCGGTATTCCCTTCAAAAATCAAATAATATTGATCCCCATCCTGCACGAAGTGAGGATCACGCATTGTCAATTCTTCGCTAGCTTTAGCTGCATGACCAGGATTTTGGGAAGGAATTTGGTAATACTCGCCATCACCAGTAAATACTGTTTTATGGTCCTTTGCCTTGTCGTGATTAATTACAAGACCCGAATTCCAGTCAGAACCATTTTGTGGATCTAAAGTAATTTCAGCAGTGGTTAATGCCTGACCAGCATCGTCAAGCATTGCATTTGCGTAGAATAAACGTATTGATGAATCTTTGCTATTCATCATCACTGTTGATCCGGACCACTCTCCATACTTTTTACTCAAATACTTGTCAGGCTTACCATTGGGTGCACCTTCATAAGGTGTATTAAATGCATCACCAAGATACTTCCAAGTTGAGATATCGTTCGAATTATCTGAAATCTTTTGAGCATAAATTCCAATTTTGGCTTCCCCATCATTTCGTGCATTTTTTGAGGTTAAGCCCAATACCAAACGATATCCATGGAAATCAGCAACTGTACCGTCTGGATTTTGAACAGGCCACGAATCCCAAACAGCTACAGGTACCATTTTACCTGTTTTACTATCATAAGTTTTAGAGGATGGTACATTAGCCAATAAAGATTCCTGATGAAATTTTGGCATGCGTTTATCATCACTTCTTGCAGTTTCCATAAATGAATCCATATCGGCCCAATTGATATGAGTCACTCCATCACCCAAGAAATGGTAATGCTTTTGAATTCGGTATCCACCGTAAAGCCCAGTTACAAGAACAATTACGAATGGAATGGCAAACTTAGGTTTTTTTAATAAGGAAATTGATTTTTTAAATGTTTTTTTTATGGATTTCTTCATAGTTAACGTACTTCTCTCTTTTTAAAATTAACTTTTTTCATAACATAGAAACCAATTAACACAGAAATGCTTATCACAGTAATCAAGAAAGGAACTATTTCCCAATAAGGTATTTTTTGAATAACCTTAATTTTATCTTTTTGGCTTACATGTTTGTTAATAGCAATTTGGCCATCAATAATTCTGTAATTAATTTTTTCGCCATTAAGTGTAACTAATATATTTGTTGAATTGTAACCTAACACAGGGAGTTTCAATGTCCCGAAATTAATATCTTCATTCGGGCTAAATTCAACAAAATTAGAATTGGTTTTAAGATTTTTAATCTGAACTTCTTGTTTATCATCAACAGTTATTAAGTTCTTCCCGATTGACTGTGCCTTCTTATCAAAGAGTAAGAACTGTGATTTAGGATTATCAAAAATCTCTTGCGGCGCATAATCAGCATAGTTCATCAAACTCCAAAATTCAGATAATTTAGTATCATTTCCACTAAAAGCTCCTAATTGATTCAAATGATAGCCATCGTCGTTTCTATTATAACTAGTTTTTATACTTTCTTCCGAGGCAACATTCAATTGGCCATTTTCATTGACTGTAGGAAAAACTAATTTATTGAAATTGGTACTTAGTGTCATTACACTAAAGCACACGGCCATAATTAGGAACTTCTCCTTGTTCGATTTTATGGGGTTCTCAGCAATACTGAATATTGAAAAGACAACTCCCATGAAAATTCCCCAATTAAACAATCTATACGGGAATTGTATTACATGGAGAGGTGTTGCTTGTAAGAAATAGGGCCAACAAATAGCACCTGATCCGATAATCAATATTACAAATGATATCCACTGACCGATCGTTATCTTTTTTGTAAGATAAAAGGACATACAA
Organism: Fructobacillus broussonetiae; assembly: GCF_018437275.1. GTDB lineage: Bacteria > Bacillota > Bacilli > Lactobacillales > Lactobacillaceae > Fructobacillus > Fructobacillus broussonetiae. The sequence goes on along the minus strand of NZ_JAAMFK010000011.1, from coordinate 640 downwards.
ATTAAAAATACTGAAAAGAAATATATCGGTTTCAGCAATGAATCAAAATCACCAACTAAATTAACAAAACTATTACCCGGCTGCGATGGCGTACCAATATGATTAGAAGTCATCACAGTCAATATAGGAACAATGACTGGAAGACTTGTTATTACGCAACCACCCAGAATTTTTAAAGCATTTTCAATAATCTTATTTCGATCATCACTGAAGAATAGCGATGTTATGAAATAAATAAAAGTGAAAGCAATGAGAAATAACGTACTAAGGATATGAGTATATAAAGCTAACGTTATACCCGATACAACATATAAGTAGGAATTTTTCTTATTTATTTTGATTAAGCCAAAAGCTACTAAAGGAAATGACAATTTTGCTAGTGCTCGTATGTCAATAAGTTAGACACTTTTTTTACATCACTAGGTTCGATTCATAGGTATGAATCCCTTCATGATTATATCGATGGATATAGCGTGATATTCGCGTAACCAGCTCAAATTTACTCTTAAACTGGTTCGGATAAATAAGTTCTCTTTTTAAAATTGAATGAAAGGCTTCAATTCTCGCATTATCATAGGGGTGACCCTTCTTGGAATATGAATGACGGATATGATTGGTCGCCAATAGATTTTCAAATACA
>NZ_JAAMFK010000010.1 GCF_018437275.1 Fructobacillus broussonetiae | reverse complement strand
AGAAGTGAAAGTGCTGTGAAGTATGGAGCGGACTAGTACTAATCGGTCGAGGACTTAACCAAAGAGTCGAAAATGAGTAAGTTCATTTAGGAAAAGATAAGTAAGGATTATTTAGTTTTGAGTGTAAAAGCTCAAAGGTGTCGTGTTGATGGCAAAGAGGAACCACCTGTTCCCATCTCGAACACAGAAGTTAAGCTCTTTAGCGCCAAAAGTAGTTGCCGGAACGCTGGCTGCGAGGATAGGACGACGCGATGCCTGTACATATAAAACGAGTTAACGCTCGTTTTTATTTTTGGACGCTTAGCTCAGCTGGGAGAGCACCTGCCTTACAAGCAGGGGGTCACAGGTTCGATCCCTGTAGCGTCCATTGACTAAGGTCAAAACGCCGCGTCGTGCATCCAGCCGACTTAGCTCAGCTGGTAGAGCACCGCTCTTGTAAAGCGGGGGTCGAAGGTTCGAATCCTTTAGTCGGCATATTATGCGAACATAGTTCAGAGGTAGAACATCACCTTGCCATGGTGGGGGTCGCGGGTTCGAATCCCGTTGTTCGCTTGGAATGCCGGCGTGGCGGAATAGGCAGACGCACAGGACTTAAAATCCTGCGATGGAAACATCGTACCGGTTCGATCCCGGTCGCCGGCATATTATGCACCTATAGCGCAATTGGATAGAGTGTCTGACTACGAATCAGAAGGTTGCAGGTTCGACTCCTGCTAGGTGCATTGTCTCAATTATCCAAGAGACACGGGCTACAATAGTCCAAAAAGGAAACGGGACGTAGCTCAGCTTGGTAGAGCACCTGGTTTGGGACCAGGGGGTCGCAGGTTCGAATCCTGTCGTCCCGATGGCTGGAAACAGCGGAATCGCGGTGTAGCTCAGCTGGCTAGAGCGTTCGGTTCATACCCGAGAGGTCGAGGGTTCGATTCCCCCTGCCGCGATAGGCTCGAACAGGGACCATTAGCTCAGCTGGTTAGAGCAGACGGCTCATAACCGTCCGGTCGTTGGTTCGAGTCCAACATGGTCCATAAATGGCCATAACATTATGGAGAATTACCCAAGTCTGGCTGAAGGGAACGGTCTTGAAAACCGTCAGGTCGGGAAACCGGCGCGAGGGTTCGAATCCCTCATTCTCCTTAGGGCCAAGGCCCAACATTCGAATAATATTATCGCGGGATGGAGCAGTTCGGTAGCTCGTCGGGCCCATAACCCGAAGGTCGTAGGTTCAAATCCTACTCCCGCAATTTGGTCGCATGGTCTAGGTGGTTAGGACGCCTGCCTGTCACGCAGGAGATCACGGGTTCGAGTCCCGTTGTGACCGTTTTCTTAGTAGAAGAAAAGTTGGCTCTGTAGCTCAGTTGGTAGAGCAATGCATTGAAGCTGCATGTGTCGGCGGTTCGATTCCGTCCAGCGCCATAGGGTTCAACCCGAAAA
>NZ_JAAMFK010000001.1 GCF_018437275.1 Fructobacillus broussonetiae | reverse complement strand
GTCTTGGGATAATTATACAGTGGACGATGCATAAAATCTGTCCATTTTATCAGCATACGAGCAGAATCAAAGACGGTTGGAGAGCTGCGCCACGTGACACGCCTTGTGAAGGCCTTGATTCAAAGTATTCCTGACCCAATTAAGCTTCAAGTAACGGCTTCGGATAAGGATGCCGCCAAGAAGCAAATTGATGATGCTGCAAAGCAGTATCACGATAAGGTAAAGGAAATGGGCAACACGGATTCTTCTGACCAAGATGAAATCGAAGGTGATTTGGAAGCGGCCGTTGAAAATGCGAAGGCCGCAATCGACAAGGCAAAGAGTAAGACCGAGTTGGATGCTGCCGTTTCCGATGGCTTGGACAAAATTAATAACTTGCCACTACCAACCCCTGTTGTGACACCGCATTCAGCCGATGGCGGCGACTCACTTCGTGATGGGGATGAGGATACTGACAACGGTGACGTTGATTCTGAGAAGAATAAGCACAATGAGACAGATATTGATCAAGACGATGCCTCGAAGGCTGCCGATAAGCAAGATGCAAAGTCTTCTGATAACAAGTCTGACGAAAAGTTTGGTTCAGCTGAAGCTTCTGGACAGGTGGATGGTCAAGAAAAGAGCATGGACAGACATGCGCAAACGACCGACACTGACGCTACGAAGAACAGCAATCTAAGCTTGAAGGCTGAAAATGAGAATAAGACTGAAACGGTCCCAGTTTCTCACGCTATGCCAGATACGGCTAAGAAGACTGATGGTAACTTTAAGCAATCAATCGGATTAGCTCTTGTTGGAATCGCCTCTGCCCTTGGTTATAAGAAGACCAAGAAGCAGGATTAAGAGGGCGTTTTAAAACATTTACCTTTTGGTAAGAAGGGAAAAGAGTTCGTGTTAACGGACTCTTTTTTCTTCGTTTTCCCATTCTAAAAATTCGTCATTTTTGAAAAGGTTGTAAAAATCATTCGTTGTGCTATAATTTTCATCTGATGAAAAAAACGGAAAGGAGCCGCACGCTAAAAATTACTTTGGGGTGCAACCATTTTTATGCCAGTAGTATACATGCGTCGTGCAAAAGCGCGCGATATTGATGCGATTGTCGAAATTTTACAGACGGCAAAAGGGTATTTAAAGGAACAAGGAATCGATCAGTGGCAAGCTGATTACCCTAATTCCGACACAATTCAGGAAGATTTGGACAAGCACCAAGCCTTTGTCTTGATGTCCGATGACCAAGTTGCTGGATATGCGGCGGCTTTCGAAGGGGAAGATCCTCTCTACACGAATTTGGTGGACGGTTCATGGTTGAAGGGCGGTCATGACTACGCTTCATTGCACCGTGTGGCCATCTCAGACAAGTTCCGTGGGCAACGCTTAACGCCACGCTTTATCACGGCCTTGGTCTCATACTTCTACGCACAGGGCGCACGCGATTTCCGAATCGACACGCACCCTGGTAACCTGCCAATGCAAAAGGTCATTGCCAACAATGGTTTTGAACAGCGTGGTACAGTTCACATGAAGGAAGCAGATCACATCTCAACGGAACGTTGGGGTTACCAAATGTTGATCAACGACGACGAAGATTAATCACAACAAAAAAGGCGCTTGAGATATTCTCAAGCGTCTTTTCTTTTGCTTTTATTGTTGCTTCTTTGGTTGACGAGTTGACCAGATGCGGTAGACAATCCAGAGACCGAATAGGCCTTGAAAAATCAAGGCTGGTAAGTCCCAGTTCAAAAGATAACCCCAGTGGTGATCTTGTAAACTCATTTGAATACTTGAATAGAGTTCAGCACCGGTCAGGTAGAGAGCGAAAAAGCCAGCAATCAGCCAAACGTTTCGGCTTTTGATGTATTCTTGCTTACGTTCAAACTGAATCAAAGCAAGGACAAACAGGAATAAAAAAAATGGTTGGTGAATCATAAAAACTCCGTAATACTTTCTAAACAACTACTGATACTTTATCAAAAAATTCGGGGGGACAAATGATTGAAGGTGCAGGTGATACCATCGAGGAATAAAAGACTTAGTCCTTTTTCAACGCTCTTAACGCCAAGTCGTGCGGACCGCGGTTGTTTGAATCCTTTACCCAGACGAAGAAAGTGAGTTCAGGGTTTGGAAGCATTGCTAAAATTTCATCCACGTATTCCTGGTAGTGTTTGGCGTAACGCTTTTGCATGGAGGAGACGAGGAGCTTGGAATCCGACTGAATTTCGAGCATTTCGGTCTTGCTTAATTCAGCTTGAACAGTCTTCAAACCAAACAGCAATGCCATAAATTCCGCCTCGTGGTTATCAGTGCACTTATCTAAAATAGTTGCGTAAGGATGTTGGACTTTATCCTTGATGAAGATGATGCCCGCGCTTGCTTTTTCGTCTCGTTTTCGAAAGGCGGCGTCCGTTTGGATTTGAATCATGTTTTTCTCCTGTTAATACCAGTCTAACAATAACAGAAGCCGGGAAAAATGTTAAAATAGTAAAGGTGAAAATCGTTGAAGGAGACGAACATGGCAAAAGTATCAGGATTTTATCAACCAGAGGGTTATGGGAACAAAATTGCTTGGTTACTCTGGACATCCTTTTTGTTCGTGAGTCCTATCTGGGCTTCTGAATTAATGTATGCTGTGAACGGCTATTGGATGCTTTATACGGCAGTCATTGCCTTGATCGGATTGGGCTTAGTTTTTGGTCGCTACTATGTGATTGAAGACGGTCAAATCCTGATTCACTCCTTTTTTACAAAGAAACAAGTCCGCTTTTCTGGTGTACAAGTAAAAGAGCGGCACCTACTTATCAACAATCACTTTGATTTGTTGATCAGCAAGAAAAACGCAGAAAAGGTGAAGGATATTCTACATGGCTGAAACCATTGAATTGACAATTAAAGAAGACGGCAAGCGAATCGATGCGGCCTTAGCGGAGAGTGGGCTCGAACAGTCACGTTCGACCATTGCTGCTTGGATTAAAGACGGATTGGTTGAAGTGAACGGAAGTCCTGTCAAGCGTTCGTACAAGCCAAAGGAAGGTGACAAGGTTGCCATCCATGTCCCTGACACCAAGGAGGTTGAAAAGCTTGAAGCCGAAAACATACCTTTGGACGTTGTGTACGAAGATGACGACTTGATTGTCGTAAATAAGCCACAGGGAATGGTCGTCCACCCGGCAGCTGGACACGCGACCGGTACGCTCGTGAACGCGTTGCTCTACCACGCACCGCTTTCGACGATTAACGGGGAGTTCCGTCCTGGAATCGTCCACCGAATCGACCGCGATACGTCGGGCTTGCTCATGGTGGCAAAGAACGACAAGGCGCACAAGGCGCTGGCGGCTGAATTGAAAGAGCACAAGACGGAGCGTTACTACTACGCGCTCGTGAAGGGCGAATTCAAGGAGAACAACGGAACGGTGGATGCACCAATTGATCGCCATCCAAAGGATCGCAAGAAACAAGCGGTTGTGGCTGGTGGCCGCGAGGCTGTGACGCACTTTGAAGTGGTGGAACGCTACATGGGTTGCACGCTGCTGAAGTTGCAGCTCGAAACGGGCCGCACGCACCAGATTCGTGTGCACATGCAATACATCGGGCACCCGGTGGTGGGAGATCCGACGTATGGACACCAGGCAGAAATCGCTGGCATTCGTTTGAAGGGACAGCTGCTGCACGCAAAGACTTTGGTGCTCACGCAACCAACGACGGGTAAGCGGTTGACTTTTGACTCAGAATTGCCAAAGATATTCAAGCAGGTGTTGAATGCGATTGATGATTCGAAATTGAAGACGGACGCTGATTAGGCGTTTTTGACAGATATGAAAACGGCGACTGACGTCGCCTTAACAAAAGGGAATTGAAAGGATACGACATGGCTAACAAAGTGGTATTAGACCAACCATCCATGCAACGTGCTTTGACACGAATTACGTATGAAATTTTGGAACACAACAAGGGCGGACAGAACTTGATTCTTGTCGGTGTTAAAACCCGCGGGGAATATTTGGCCCACCGCATTGCGGACCGTTTGGAACAGCTGGAAGGCGAAAAGATTCCAGTGATGGCCATCGATATCACGGATTACCGTGACGATCGTTTGGACCACGACACGCAACTCGGTTTGAATGAACAAGAACGTTTGAACATTGTCGACCAAAACATCGTCTTGGTTGACGACGTGCTCTTCACTGGTCGTACGACCCGTGCGGCCTTGGACGCTTTGATTCAAATTGGTCGTCCAAAGACAATCACTCTGGCCGTCTTAATTGATCGTGGCCACCGTGAATTGCCAATTCGTGCGGACTTCGTTGGAAAGAACATTCCAACGGCTCAAAACGAAAAGATTCAGGTAATGGTGGACGAAATCGATGGCGAAGACGCCGTTGTAATTGAACACTAAAAGCTGATTAGTCAATTTTCGAGTAGCGCTTGTTAACGAGGTAATCGATGGAACGGCACCTGATTTTAGAAGACGGAACGGTCTTTTCAGGCCAGGGGTTCGGGGCACCAGCCACGACCTTTGGTGAAATCATCTTTGATACCGCCAGTTCTGGCTATCAAGAAACTATAACCAACCCCATTTACGACGGGCAGATGATTGTCTTTGCTATGCCCGTTGTCGGAGCTGATGGGATTCACGCGGAAGCCTACGAATCCATCAACCCGAAGATCCGGGGGATGATTGTCCACGACCTGGCCGAGGTTTCAACGAACCGCCAGCGTCGGATGAACTTGGACCGCTTCTTACAACAATACAATATTCCAGGCCTCGCTCAGGTGGACACACGGAAGTTGATTCGTCACCTGCGTGAAACGGGTTCGCAGAAGGCAACCATCGTTGACGTCGTCGACGAACACGCCAAGGACCAGTTGGCCGCCACGGTTTTGACCAACAAGCAGGTGCAAAACACGGCCACTCCGAAGGCCTACGCCAACCCGGGACGTGGTTTTCACATCATCGTGATTGATTTTGGTTTGAAGCACGGCATTCTCCGCGTATTAGGGGACTACGACGCCAACGTCACGGTCTTGCCTTATACGACGTCAGTTGACGAGGTGTTGACTCTGGATCCAGACGGGATTATTTTATCAACCGGTCCGGGGAACCCAGAAGACTTGCCCGAGTCGGTTTTGACTTTGATACGCGTCTTACAGACCAAGGTGCCTATGCTGGGTATCGGATTAGGACACGAGCTCTTCGCCTTGGCCAACAATTCGGCCTTGGCTGCGCTTCCTGCCGAATACCACGGCATGAACCACCCCATACAAGAAATTATCTCAAAAGAAATTATTTACGCCCGACAGGGTAGAGGGTATGTCGTCGACCCAGACGAACTCGACAGTAAGAAGCTGTTCGTGACCCACCGGGACATGATTGACCATTCCATTCAAGGTTTGCGTCACCGTGAATACCCAGCCTTTTCCGTCCAGTTCTTCCCAGATGGAGCACCTGGACCGGAAGAAGCAAAACGTGTTTTCTTGGACTTTTTCGAAACGGTAGTCGACTATGTACAAAAGAACAACTGAAGAACAACAAAAGCGCGTTCTCTTCTTGGGCGCTGGTGAAACTGATTTTGGTATGCAGGGTGAAAACGACGCTGCTATCTATCAGGCCCTGCCCATCCTAAAGAAACAGGGCTACGAGCTCTTCGTTGTCGAAGACAACCCGTACTCGCTTTCATTGGAGTCCGCCTTTGCCAAGACGATCGTGGCGACCCTGACCGTTCAAAACATCAAGGCCATCATCAAAGAGAACGCCATTGATAGCGTTGTACCGGCCTTTGCTGGGGTCCGCGGAATCCGTCTCTGGCAACAGGTGCTCTCTGAGTGGCGTGAAGAGGACGGTGACAAGCCCAAAACGCTTGGTATGCCCGAAAGCACCGTTTCACTCATGGCTGATCAAACAGCCCTCTATGATCGCTTGATCGACGCCGGACTTTCGATGCCAGAAGCAACGATTGTTAAAAGCCAAGACGAAGCCAATCAGATTCTTCGTGACTTAGAGTTGCCGCTGCTCGTCCGCGCGCACAACCCTGCTCAGGCAACAACGCGTCGGATTGTGAAGCGCCTCGATGACTTCGAAGAAGTGGTGGGACGAGTTCTCGAGCAATCCCTGACCAAGGAAGCCGTTATCTCGAAGGCCATCAACGGTCTTAAAGAAGTTTCCTTGTTGGTCCTCCGTGATTCCTTTGGAAACTGTTTGCAGGTCGGTGCGTCAGAGGATATGGATCCAATCGGAATTCACACGTCTGACTCGCTTTCCGTTGCACCGGTTCTCACGATATCTGACCAAGTCTTGCAAAAGATGCGGACCCAAGCCTTCTTGGTGGCTAACATTTTGAAGGTTCAAGGACCCGTTCACGTGCAGCTGGCCTTTGATGAAAAGACGGGTGACATGTACGTCATCAAGGTCTCGCCTTATTTGAACCAACTGACGAACCGGATGGCTTTGCTCACGGGTTACCCCGTGATGTTAGTCTCTGCTCAGTTAGCCATGGGAAAGCGAATCGACGAGGTTGTTTTGCCTGACTCCTACCACGAAAAGACGGCAATGCTTGAACCCGTGATGGACCACATCGTGGTTAAGTTACCCGTCTTCTCCTTCGGAGATTTGGAAGCGGCCGGTGTTAAAGTCAACCGTCAACTGTCTTCCATCCAGAAGTCGGTTGGTTCCGCCTTGGGATTCGGGCGAACATTTATTGAAGCCATGGAGAAGGCGATTCGAGCTGCTCACTTTAACAACCGTTCGTTCTCGCCAAAGTACATGAAAAACATCACCGACGATGAGCTTATCCAGCAGTTGATTCACCCCCAAGATAACCGGGTACTCTTGCTGATTGAAGCGCTTCGCCGTGGCTACGAAGTTGACGAACTCGCAGAGTTGACCAAGATTGATGAATTCTACTTCTACCAGTTGGGTCATCTCCTAGAGATTGAACAAAAGATTTTAAACGCCCGACCAACGTCGACCGTTTTGGCGGAGGCTAAGAAGTCTGGACTTTCCGATGGTTTGTTGGCACGTTTCTGGCAAACCGACTTCCAAGCCATTCGTAACTTGGCAAAGGAGGCCGGTATTATCCCGACCTACAAAGCCTTGGAACCCTCGGCCGGGGAATTCCCTGAAAAGGCACGGCAGTTCTTTGCGACCTTCGAAGAAGAGAACGAATCTGCGCCACTCTGTGACGAATCCGTCCTTTTGATTGGTTCAGGTGCCTTTCGAATGGGGGATGGAGCCGCTGCCGGTTACATGGTAAACGTGGCACTTTCTGAGCTGCGCGCCATGGGCTACAAGACCATCATTATGAACAACAACGCCGCCGATGCGACCTTGTTACCTCACTTGTCCAACAAGCAGTACTTAGAACCACTGGAAGTTTCGGATGTGATGGCCGTTGTTGATCAAGAACATCCACGGGCTATCTTAGTTCCGGGAAATCGTCGCAAGTTGATTGCGGCCTTGCAAAATCTTGGCCAAAACGTCATTGTTCTACCTAAGGACAAGCACCAACCAAACGGTCCGGAAGATGGTCAGTCTGAATTTGCGCTGAACTTCTTCTACGACGGGAAGAACGCTTATCCGCTGGTTGTTACGGAGCATCAGAACGGTGAGATTCGTTTGATTGACGAAGATGTCTCAGACGTTGATCTCGATGAATTTGAACTTCGTTCACCAGGAATGTATCAGTTGATTTGGCGTCGAGAATCAGGAGAGTGGAGCGAGCATGTCGATCTTCCAAACTTTGCGGTCGACACTTGGTTGCGTCCAATGCCATACGGACAGATTGCCTTCTTGTCGAAGGTACTTGGTCTGTCATTGGTTCGCCTCGTCATTCGTTCTTGGCAGGGTGGCCTGAAGCCAGAGGATTTGGAAGCCTTGGTTGCCCACATGCCACAACTGAAAGAAGGAGAGTACGCGATGGTCTCGGACCGAACGGACTTTGATCTTCATCTGAAGCCAGAAGGTGAAATTGACTCCACTCGCTTTGAGATGGGGGCTAAGATTGTGCGCCTCTTGAAGGAGGACGACTAGATGGCAAAGGATAAGTATGACACAGCCATTTTGAATGGCATTCCTGTTCACGAGGATGCTTCGGGACAGGCGGTGTTCGACCCAGATGCCAAGGTGCATCCCTGGCGAATTGGGAAACATACCAAGGGAAAGCTTGGAAAGCCTGGCCAAATTTTCTTGACGGGGCAAAACCAGAAGGTCGTGCTCGTATCGGTCGAAAAGCTTGCTTTTAAAGACCGGCACGACTACACACCGATGGGGCGTTTTACCAAGGAAAGCATGGACCTCAATCAATAAATTATACGAATAAAGCGACTCGAAATTCGGGTCGCTTTTTCTTTTTCTCGTTTCGTTGTTCTAGTATAATAAATGATACGAACACCCGTTTGGAGGAGGACGAAATGGTTTCATTTCTACACGCAGGGGACGTCCACTTGGGCAACCCTTTTTCTGGTTTGAGCCGACAATTAAATCAAGAATTTGAGAAGGATGTGTTGAATGCGACCTTTGATGCCTTTCAGACGTTGATTAACACGGCGATTAAAAAGCAGGTGGATTTCGTACTCTTTCCGGGTGACTTGCTCCATGGGTCTGGAAACTCGGCAAAGATTCAGGCGACGTTGAGTCAGGGCTTTTTTGATTTGGACCAGAATGGCATTCAGGTCGTGCTGTCGTATGGAAATCACGATTACCAGGCATTGAACGAGCGGGGTCAGTCATGGCCAAAAAGCGTGCACGTGTTTGGAAATGAGGTTGAGACCGTGACGCTCTCAACACGGCGTGGTGAGAAGGTGGCTTTCTCCGGTTTTTCTTATCAGGACCGAATGGAAAAGACGGACCGGCTTTCGACCTTTCCCATGCGTGCCTCAAACGTTGACTACCACATCGGACTTTATCACGGCTCTGTTGGACAAGCCGGCCGGGATCAATACGCGGCCTTTTCGATTCAAGACATGGTTCAAAAAGGTTATGACTACTGGGCACTCGGACACATCCACCAACGCGAAATCCTAAACGAAAAGCCCTTCATTGCCTACTCCGGTAATTTGCAAGGACTCAACCGCAAGGAGACTGGTGAGAAGGGCTGCTATCTCGTGCAGTCCAGCGACCAGGGCGAGCTAACGCCAACGTTCATCCCATGTGCAAAGGTACTTTGGGAACAGGTCGAATACCAGAATCTTTCATCCTTTGACGCCCTGGTCTCAAAGCTGACGAGCATGGAGGTAGAGAAGCCAACCTTGCTTTCCGTTGAACTGTCTGGTGAAGTCGGAAACGATTTGCTCGCAGCCGAAGCCAGCGGTCAACTCCTGGAGCAGGTTCAAAGCCTGCATTTCCATGAACAAATTTGGCCGGTCAATGTCAGCGTAAAGCGGATGCATTCCGCACAAAAGCCCGCCTTTGCTTCCATGTCCTTTGACGAGGCCATCGAATCTGTTCTGGAAACAGACGGTGAGGTCGCGAACTTGCTAACAGACGTGGTGCCCTTGGAGGTGCGACAGTACTTCAACTCAAAAGAGGGGGAGCAGGCGGTCCAAGAACGTCTGAACACGTTGATGGAAGGAGGGGATGACCGTGAAAATTAATCAGATTTTGATTTCTGGATTTGGAAAATGGTCGAACGTGACCTTCAAAGACATGCAGGACTGGCAGGTCTTTTTTGGGCATAACGAAGCCGGTAAATCCACGTTGAAAGACTTCGTCCTCGGCGTTTTCTTCGGCTTTCCAAAGGCCAAGAAGGGGGCGCAACTCTACGAGCCACGCTCCGGTGCGAAGTACGGTGGATCCATCGATATGGAATGCGAGAAGGGCGCTTACCGCATCACGCGCATGGGACGGGTGAAAACAAAGCTTAGCGTTGTTGAACAAAAAACTGGTCTGGAGCTGCCTAACCCCGAAAAATTCCTGGAAGAGCTCTTTTACCCATTAACGGAAGAGGATTTCCGCCAGATTTATTCCTTTGACGAAACGGAGCTAAGCCTCGTCTCAAAGCTGGCAGAAGACGACCTCGAGCAAACCTTGCTGTCCTTTACAAAGCCTCAGGCGCAGCGCTTCTTAACCTGGGCGAAGGACAAGGACGAGGCGGCTTCAAAGGATTTCGGAAAGACGAAAACGGCTAACCGCCCGTTGAACATTGCCATTAAGGAATACGAACAGCTCGAGTCCAAGCGCCAGGATAAACAGTCCAATCTTTCGGAGTACCTACAGGCTTCAAAGTCCCTCTCGGACCAGGTCCACCAGCTCGAGCTCTCCAAGCAGATGGTTGCAACGAAGCAATCTGAATGGCAGCATGCCAAGGAGCTTCAGCGTGCCAAGGAAATCTACCAGCAGAATCACAAGACACTTGCGGCTGCTGATGACGCCAACAATACAGCGGGCCGTGATTGGCGTCCGGCCTACGACGAGGCTCTTAAGCTGGAGTCTGACCTGAACTGGATTGAAGAAAAGATTGACGAAAACAAGAAGAGACTGGCCGAACACCAAGCTCACTTGCAAACAGCTGACCAAAAGGAACAATTCCAAAACCTAAAGAGCAAAAGCGATGCCCTGTCGCATCATTTGGAGCGTGTCTTAACGCTCAATCAGGAACTGGGAGAAGCTGAAGAAAGCTTCGGCGGTCACATTCCGGAAGCACTGAGCGAACATGAACGACAGGCCCTTGAAAAGAGCAGTAGCGGTGTCTGGCCCACGGTTAGTGCGGTGGTGATTGCCGCTTTTGGTTTTGCTTTCTCATTTGCGCTGGGGCTTGTCCTATCGGCTGTCGGCCTTGCGGTTGTCGGTTACTTCTACCAGGACCGGATGCGCACAAAGCGCATTTTGGACCGTTTTGGCCCGCTCAGTAAAGAAGAGGTGCTGGCTAAGCAGGATGAGCTAAAATCGCTTGCCTCAAAGCGCGATGAACGGCGGGAAGAAAACGACCGAGAGCGTGCACTTACCGAGGGTGTTTTGGCGGCGATGTCGGAAGCTGGATTCTACGATCAGGCAGCATCGCTTCAAATGAGTTCGAGCCAGCGCATTCTGCAGGCCGCTCAGCACTACTTAGCCCAGGAGCAAAGCGACGGCCAAAGTCGTCAATTGGACCGTGTGAACGAGGCGTTGGACACACAGCAAACGCTCTACAAAAAGCAGCGTGACACCGAGAAGAAGTTGACCGATAAGCTGGGTGAATTTGGCTTCAAAACCATAGACGAATTCAAGGAATTTGTATCTTTGCAACGTCAAAATCAGACTGCAAAGGACCGGGCAGAAGTTGCCCGTGAGCAGCTTGGTGAAGCGCTTTGGTCAGAAATCGAAAAACTTGAGCAAGCGTGCGAGGGTTCCGACGAGGCGCTAAATGAACGCCTTGAGGCCGATTGCATTAAAGCTGAAACAGCGTTGAAGGAATCCCAGCAAAAGCAGGACGCGCTTTTGGCCCAGGTCGAAAAGACTCGTGTTCAGCTCAACTATTTGGCTGGGGACGAGACCCTCGCTGCCCTGGACCAGAAGATTGAGAACCAAAACGCGTATTTGAAGGACGCCTTCACGGACTACCTGGCGAAGCGGCTTTTGGTTCCCGTTGTGAACCAGGCCTTCTTAGGAAAACAAGACAGTTTGTCATCAGATGTCTTGTCTCAGGCATCCGCTTACCTCGCTCAGCTCTCCGAAGGGGACTACGAAGCGATTCAAATGGAAAAAGAACAGCTCTTTGTTTCAGGCATGGCGAGTCGCTTTGCCATTATCGAGTTGTCTTCTGGGGCAAAGGACCTGGTGTACCTGTCGCTTCGCTTGGCCTTGGCGACGTCCCTGGATTTGAAGGAACGCTTTCCACTGTTGGTGGATGACGCCTTCGTTCACTTGGACGACGAGAAAAAGGAACGTGCCTTGGCGCTCTTGCAGGAGATTGCCATGGATCAACAGGTCATTTTTTGGACTTTTGATGAAAAAGTCGGAGCCGACCATGTCGTCAATTTGAACGCTTATTCATAATTTGTATAAGAGTACCAAGCATAAAAGGCGCCAAATGTTTAATCCAAGGGATCAACTTAAAGGCGACCAAATATGTCACATTAAGGTTTTAACACCTATCATAAGCAACATAAAAAGCGCCCGAGCTTCACGCCGGGCGCTTTTTTAATACCAAAAGACCAGCCTGGCACGGGTCAGACTTAATAAGGACACAAAAAAACCAGCCCCCAAAGGACTGGTTTCTTTTATTTAAGCGGCTGCTTTCATGTAGCCGGCCAAGGCACCCTTCAAATCAGAGTCCTTGATCTTAACGTCGGCCTTGCTTAAGAGCTTACCGACAATCTTCTTCATTTCGTCTTGGTTCTTTGAATCGTTGATGAAGTCGTTGGTTAACTTATCCTTCAACTTTGATTCAATCTTAGCCTGGGCAGGCTTTTCGTCCATGTGATCCATGCGAACGACGTAGTAGTTACCCTTTGAACCCTTAACAGGGGATTCAGAATAGGCACCTTCGCCCTGGTTGAATCCGGCCATGCGAACTTCTTGTTCAACGGTTGTGTTCGTCGAATCAAAGGCTGGCAACTGACCCGTTCCAGAAACGGCGGCGTTCTTCTTTGAGTACTGGTGGTAGACGTCGTCCCATTCGGCACCATCATTCAAAGCGTCGATGGCAGCTTGCGCATCGTCTTCGTTATCGGTGGTGATCAATGAAACCTTTGTGTCGGGCACGTAGTCTTCATAGGCCTGGTTCAACTGGTCGCGGGAAGGCTTGTAGTTATCCTTCACAGCCACCTGCATCACTTCCTTATCGCGCAAGTTTTGCTTGAACTGGCGAGTCGTCATACCGTTTTGTGACAAGTACTGCTTGAACTTGTCTTCACCGTACTGTGACTTCATGTTATTGAAAGACTTTTCAATTTCGGCATCGGTCACTTGCTTACCGTACTTCTTGTCCAAGACCTTGTTAATAACCATTTGGGCGAAAACTTGACGACCAGCAGATGACTGCTTTAATTCGTCCACGTAGTCGGCCTGGGTGATTTTTCCGTTGTCCGTTGTTGCTAACGTTTTTGAGCCATTGACGGCCAAGAACGTGACACCAGCAACGAGCACAGCAGCAAAAATACCCAAAATTACTTTGCGAGGCATAGGGTGTCCTTCTTTCAATTGTTAATCTTTATCATTTTAACATAGAAAAAGGCAGGCTAAGCCTGCCAACCACAAATGGGTTTATTTCTTTTTCATGTTGTCCAAGGTTTCTTGAATGCGAGCAAGGGGCGCTTTGTTCTTAAAATTCATGCGTTCAACATCACGCTGGATGTCTTCGACGTCCTTTTTCGTCCCTTCGACGGCGTTTTGTAAGACCTTCGTTTGAACCTTGGCTTTCTTTTGTAGGGCGTTGATGTCCTTCAAGTTTGAAACGAGATTTTTTACTTTAGTAAATGCCATGGATTAGTTGAACTCTTTCTTGATTTCATCTGCGATTGCTTGGTAGCGGTCGGCTGTGTAATCAGCTGAGTGATCAATGGTAGGCACGAGCGTTTCGTTCAAGTTGTCGTCATCAAAGCGTGGAATCAAGTGCCAGTGGGAGTGCAAGACCGTTTGACCGGCTGATTCACCGTTGTTTGAGGTGATGTTCATCCCCGTAATCTTTTCATCCGACGCCTTGATGGCCTTGGTCAACTTTGGCAAAGTCAAGAGCACATGCTTGGCCGTTTCTTCGTCGTAATCAAAAATGTTTGTAACGTGCTTTTTTGGAATCAACAGCGTGTGACCGGGTGTCACTTGGGAAATGTCTAGGAAGGCTAACACATATTCGTCTTCGTAAACCTTGTAAGACGGGATTTCACCGTCGATAATCTTGTCAAAAATGTCTACCATTGTTTGGCTCCTTTTCACGTTTTTCTACAACTATTATAGCAAAGCCAGCCCAGCCTGTTATAATAAAGGACATGGGATTACAAGTAAACAATTTAAAAGCCGGTTACGCCGGCCATGTCGTCATTGACGATTTATCATTTTCAGTACCAAACGGCCAAATTGTTGCGCTGGTTGGACTAAACGGCGCAGGGAAGTCCACGACCTTGAAGCAGGTCATCGGACAGGGCCGCCTCTTGGGTGGTTCAATCAGCCTTGATGGCCGTGACCTGACCAGTCAACCATTTGAATACAAGCAACTGTTGGCTTACATTCCAGAACAACCCATCCTATACGATGAGTTGACGCTGGCTGAGCACTTGCACTTGATGCTTGAAGCACATGGGCAAGACGACAAGACTCACTGGTCACGTGTTGAAGAGCTTCTTTCGATGTTCCGCTTGAATGGTAAGGAACACTGGTTGCCCATCCACTTCTCAAAGGGGATGAAGCAAAAGGTCATGCTCGTTGCCGCCTTTGCGGTGGATAGCCAACTCCTCGTCATTGACGAACCATTCCTCGGATTGGACGTCTTGGCACAAAAGCAGTTGATTGCTTTGATGAAGGAAAAGGCTCAAAACGGTACCGCTGTCTTGCTCACAACGCACTTGTTGGATCAAGCAAAGCAATACGTTGACTCCTTCCTCCTATTGGAAGAGGGGCGGGTGAGTTTTGCGGGTTCAGCAGAAGAACTTGCTCAGTCTAAAAATAAGACGAACGATTCACTGGATGACCTCTTCTCATGAAAAAGGCAGATTTCACAATTAAACTACACGAGCTCTACGCGAGTCGACGTGATAAAAGCCTGAAAGAAACAAAAAAGTATTTGAAGTTGCTCTTCAACGACCACTTTTTAATCTTTTTGATGATTGCTTTTGGGGGAGCGGTGCTCGTTTACCGTTCTGCCATGGACCAGGATTTGTCCATTCTAAACACTGACTGGACATACTGGCAATTGGCCCTTTTCCTTTGGTTGTCAGTTGGTTTGCTCTTTGGAAACCTTCAGACCTACTTTAAGAAGGCAGACACGGTCTTCTTGGCTTCCGCGGATGGTTTGCTCGTTCACGGTTACTTAAAGCAGGCAAAGCGATTTTCACTTCTTCTCGCTTTGATCTGGCAGACTGCATTCTTTTTGATTAGTCTGCCCATCATCGCAAACACGGACCTTTCCTGGGTGTCGGCCTTCAATCTTTTCCTTGTCATCATCTTCGTCAAGACGGCGATGTTGGAAGGGGAGGTTGCACGATTAATCTCAGCCAAGCTCGCCGAACAGCCAAAGCTCTTTGCCCGCATTAACTGGACGATTGCCATCATCACCGTCTGGTGTTTCATCTACTTGAACGTTTGGGTGGAAGCCATCGCCTTGTTCTTCGCCTTTCTCTTTGCGTTCTTGCGTATCTATCAGACACGCTACATGAAAAAGTCCGGGACGGTCGTGTTCGATAATGCCGTCGCTCAAGCTGAAAAAGAAGAGAGCAAGCGCTACCGATTCTTCTCACTCTTTGCGGAAGTGCCGGGTCAAAGTAACCAAAGCAAGCGCCGTCGCTACCTTGATGGCTTATTGAAGTTCCTGGGACAAAAGTCAGCGTACAAGCAACTGATGATTCGCCGCATGGCCCGTTCAACTTCTGGCTTGAACCTCGTGTTCCGTCAGTTGATTGTAGGCGCCGTCTTACTCCTTGCCGTTGACCCATCAGCACATTGGTTGTTTGCCGGCATCACGGCCTTGCTCATCTACTTGATGAACCGCCAACTCTTGCCATTCTATGGCAAGGCGGAAGCCGTCTTGTGGACGGACTTACTCTTTTCTGATAAAGCCACTAAGCAAAAGGACTTCAGCAATATCTTGCTTGCTTTGTCCTCACTCTTTACGTTAGCCTTAACCATCATCTTAGTGATTTTCAAAGGTGATGAGGCTGCTACTGTTCTTTCAACAGGATTCATTACGAACCTGTTCGTTAATCGACTTTACATTCAAAAACAAATCAAATAAATAAGGACCTTACTATGCATTTACGCTCAAAACCATGGGCCAAACCTTGGCTTGAAGCCCACCAAGACCTTGTCATCACTCAAAACCACGCTCAGGAATTGAAGGGCCACTGGCAAGAAATCTTTGACAAAAAACAACCCATCCACGTTGAAATCGGTTCCGGTAAGGGACAGTTCATCTTGGGGATGGCCTTAGCTCACCCAGAAATCAACTACATCGGTATGGAAATTCAAGAAACGGCCGTTGCCATTGCCGGTCGTAAGTCATTCGACCAGGTCGGCATTTTGCCTAACCTCCGTTACATCTACGGTAACGGTTCTGGTGTTGAAACTTACTTCGAAAAGGCTGAAATTCAAAAGATTTACTTGAACTTCTCTGATCCATGGCCAAAGACTCGTCACGAAGCGCGTCGTTTGACCTACAAGTCATTCCTTTCATCCTACAAGGCCGTTTTGCCTGAGGGTGGGGAAGTCGAATTCAAGACAGACAATCGCCATTTGTTCGAATACTCCATGGTTTCCTTCATGGACTTCGGTATGCGCTGGACGCCTGAGGACTACACGCTCGATTTGCACGCCGACGCGGACAAGGTCGAAGGAAACATCAAGACCGAGTACGAAGAAAAGTTCTTGGCTAAGGGTCAACCAATCTACAAGATTAAGGCTCACTTCTAATTGAAGATACAAAAAAGGACCGCCGTTTTGGCAGTCCTTTTTATTTTGATTATTAATCGACTTCGATGAAGTTTCGCATGTTGCGGAAGCCATCAATCGCAAGCTTCGCTGACAGTTGATCAGGGAAGCGTTGCACGTGGAGGTTCACGACTTCTGAGTTGGCGAACAACTCAACGCGGTGAACGAGGTAGTGGGGCGTTGAAACGCCCGTCGTCAGTGAAATGACGTCGCCCATTTGGGGCGTGATTGGTAGTGACACGTTGGTCTCCACTCGAGCGGAAGCGACAACGAAATTGTATTGAACCATAATTTCCTCTTCTGTCTGTGATTTTTATCTACGTTAAATTCAAATGAATCTTCTCCCTTATTGTATGGGAGTTAGAAAAAATTGCAAGGCAGGGGCGTTATTCTGATTTGGAATAAGCACTGGCTAAAGGATGGAGGTAATTATATAGTGTAGGTAGGTCAAGTTCCCAGGCATTGAGTCTGGGATTTTTTTATGCCCTAAATGAGGTGGAAAATGACTAGTGGATTATCGGCTGACGACCTTCTTAACTTGTTAAGTGAGAAAGGCATGGTAATTGATGACGAAAAAAAGCAGCCAGGCTAAAGCCTGACTGCTTTCTATGCACTGAGGGGGAGTCGAACCCTCGACCTGCCGGGTAGAAACCGGCTGCTCTATCCAGCTGAGCTACCAGTGCAATTGAATCTAGTACGTCCATTAGTTTAGCAGAAAGAACAACGCTTTTCTAGTCTAAATGAGCGCTTGGTTAGGCTTTTAAAACTGCGTTGCCGACGCTTTTTAATAGCGGTCTAGGTTCAAATGTTATTCTTGTTAATTTTTGGTAAATCAAGGATAATATTTCGGTAGTAAAGGAGATTGAAATGTTACCGTATTTTTATCTATTTTTGGCTGTTGCCGCTGAGACCAGCGGTACCATGCTTATCGGTATGACAGACGGTTTTACAAAACTGTTACCGACCATTCTAACTTTGGCTTGTTACGGGCTTTCGTTCTTTTTACTGGCCATTGTCGTTCGTAACATTCCAGTGCACCTGGCATACGCTATTTGGTGTGCGAGTGGTATACTTATAATCACGAGCTTGAGTGTGCTTGTCTTCAAAGTTTCTTTGAACTGGCAAACAATCGTTGGCCTCATACTACTAATTATTGGAGTGGTTCTGGTTAACCTCTTCGGGCGCGTACATTAGTTTTTGCGTAGATAGCCATTTCTACGCGATATAGGAGGAATACATGGCAGAAAATAAAACAAAATCTGGTTTTACTTGGCCGGAAGTCAAGCAAAACATGAAGCAGATTTTCACTTGGTCATACTATAAGGAAGGGTTCTCAGGATGGGACCGTTCATCATACGTATGGCTCGCAATTGGTCTAATTGTCATCATCGCAACTGGTTTGGCCCACGGCTTGAACTACTTGTCCGTGATGTCAATGCTCGGTGGAGCCATCGGTTTCACTTGTACGTTGGCCATTACGGCAAACCGTCGAATCAACGGTTTGTTGGGATTCATTTCCGCCATCTTGATCTCAATTGTTGCCCTTCACTCACGTAACTACTCAGACATCGTGATGCAGATGATCTACCTTGTTACCTTGGACTTGAACTTCATGCTCTTTGGTAACGCTTGGCAGAACCGTAAGATCAAGGCCATGGACAAGAACGGATGGGTGATCGCCGTTGTAACGGCCATCGTTGCCTACATCTTGTTGTTTGCAATGGATGCTTACGTCTTCAACGCTCCACGTCCTGAAATCGATGCTGCTGCGGCAACCATCGGTATCGTTGGCGCAACGTTGACGATTTCAAAGTACCGCGCACAGTACTGGATGTGGACGTTGCAAGGTTTGATGTCTGTTACCCTTTGGGGACTTACAGCATTGCAAGGGGACGCCAACTGGGTTCTCTTCGCAACGTACATCTTGTACTTGGGTAACGATGTTCTTGGTTTGTGGTTCTCACCATGGGCCCGTTCCGTTAAGAAGGAAATCGCCGAACGCGTTTAATTACCCATTAACTTAATTTTGAAATTAAGGGAATAAAAAGAGGTCAAAAGTGTCGTTTAGGACACGCTTTTGACCTCTTTTGCCATTTAGGTTGCAAAAAAGAGCCTTTTGTTATGGCCCTTGCTATACTCAGCGTGAATTAATGTTGTTGATGCAACAGGAATAAAATGCGATGGGAGATAGCTCATGGAAAAATTAATGGACGCCCGCGTCTTGCGCTCAAGACAAGTTTTGCGCAGCTCGGCGATTGCCTTAATGACAAAGAAGGAAAAATTTTAAATTTCGGAATTGCTCGTTCACACCCATATCACACGGGGGACCTTTTACCGGCACTACAACAACAAAGAAGATCTTATTTTTGATGTGAACAGTCACTTGGTTGATCAACTACTGCAACACAGCGAAGGTTCTTTCTCCTGCTATGCCATGCTTTTAGAGGTGAAGGATAAGGGCGCTTTTTACCACGCGATCTTTAACCATAATAAGGACACGGATTTGCTGTTCTTACTACTGGAGCGTCTGCGCAAGCGTCGCGATATCGCGCTCTTAGACATGGTACCCGGCACGATGAAGACACGGATTATCTTCCAGTGGGAGATGATGGTGGCCGCTTACTTTGCGGCAGTGTCGCTCTGGCTGGAGGAGGGGATGCCCCTTGAGGAAGAAGAGGTCGTCGAAAAATTTAAGGCCCTCTGGCGCAACTCACAGGGACGTACTAAAAAATCAGCCCAGGCACTCTTTGACTTTTCATGCGAACTGGGCCAAAATGAG
This sequence comes from Fructobacillus broussonetiae, assembly GCF_018437275.1. Taxonomy (GTDB): domain Bacteria; phylum Bacillota; class Bacilli; order Lactobacillales; family Lactobacillaceae; genus Fructobacillus; species Fructobacillus broussonetiae. Next base: position 282,639 of record NZ_JAAMFK010000001.1, on the reverse strand, counting down.
GGAGAAGAAATGGCGGAATAAGCCTCATTTCTTGCAATTTTTTAAAGCCCCTGCTATACTTAATGAGTTGTTAGCGCAGCTACAACCACACGATTCAGGTATAAGCTAGTTCTGATGAACCGCCTCGGATTGGTGAGTCTAAGTATAAAAGGAGAATTCAATAATGGCATACGCAATTATTGTTACTGGCGGCAAGCAATACAAGGTCGCTGAAGGTGATACCATCTTTGTTGAAAAGTTGGACGCCCAAGAAGGAGACAAGGTTGTCTTCGACCAAGTAGTCTTGACCGACTCAAAGATCGGTACACCTTTTGTTGAAGGTGCTAAGGTTACTGCTACTGTGGAAAAGCAAGGTAAGGAAAAGAAGGTTGTTACTTTCAAGTACCGTCCTAAGAAGCACTCCCACACGAAGCAGGGACACCGCCAACCATACACGCGCGTGACGATTGATTCCATCGCGTAATCATCACTGTAAAAGGAGAATAGACTTATGTTGATGAATCAAGATAACTTACAACTCTTTGCCCACCACAAGGGAGGTGGATCATCTGCCAACGGACGTGACTCAGCAGGTCGTCGTCTTGGTACGAAGGTTGCCGACGGACAAGCATTGACGGCTGGATCAATTATCTACCGCCAACGTGGAACGCACATCTACCCAGGTGCTAACGTTAAGCGTGGAAACGACGATACGTTGTTTGCACTTACTGACGGTGTGGTCAAGTTCGAACGTAAGGGTCGCGAAAAGCGCCAAGTTTCCGTTTATACTCGGGAAGAATACAACAAGATGTTGAATGCATAATTGTTGATTGAAGCAGCCTTCAGGCTGCTTTTTTTGTTCCTTTAAAAAGCTTTTGGCGATTATATGAGAAAAAGATGAGAAACTATGCTACAATAAGCAAAACACGTCAATTGGAGGTCTATCATGGGATATTTTGAAAAGCGCATTGAAAAGCGCATTGAAAAGCTGCAAAAGTTGTTGAAGAACTTGGAGTTGGACGGCTTGATCGTCACGAACGGTTCCAACATGGACTACTTGACTGGTTTCTCCGGAGGAAACGGTGATGGTGTTCTGGTCGTTTCATTGGCCGACGCCGTTTTGATTACGGACGCCCGTTACGAAAACGAGTACGTTGATACTTTGCCACAGGGGGTTGGTCTTTCCATCACCCGCGGTTATTACGAAGAAGCCGTTCGTAAGGTACAAGCCATGGGCATCAAGAAGCTTGGCTTTGAAGCGGACATGCCATTTGCCATTTACGAACAAATTGAAGACCTCCTGCCAATGAAGGTGACATTTGATGCCATTCCAGGTGCCGTCGAAGCTTTGCGTGAAGTAAAGGACGAAAAGGAAGCCGAGGCTTTGCGTAAGGCTGCCGAAGCGTCAACGATGGCCTTCAACCAATTGATGAAGGAAATTAAGGTTGGCATGACCGAACGCGAAGTGGCTAACCGCTTGGATGCCTTGCAAAAGGAATACGGCGCAGACAAGCCATCCTTTGACACAATCGTTGCTTCTGGTGCCCGTTCAGCGATGGCTCACGGTACTGCGACAGACAAGAAGTTGGAAAAGGGAGACTTGGTCACCATCGACTTTGGTTACTACGTGGACGGTTACACGTCTGACGTCACGCGTACCATCGCCATGGGCGACATCGACCCTGAATTGAAGAAGATTTATGACATCGTTTTGCAGGCCAACAAGGACGGCATCGACGTCTTGAAGCCTGGATTGTCCACCTCTGAAGTGGATGCGGTCACTCGTGACTACATCACAGAAGAAGGTTACGGTCAGTACTACAACCACTCAACTGGTCACGGTGCTGGTTTGGACATCCACGAGGGACCAATTCTTTCAACGCGCTCATCCGATGAAGTCGTTGCAGGTAACTTGTTAACCATCGAACCTGGTATCTACTTGCAGGGCAAGGGTGGTGTCCGAATTGAGGACGACGTTCTTGTAACAGAGGACGGTCATGAAGTTTTGACGTCAGGGATTCCAAAGGAACTCTTGATCATCGAACGCTAAGAAGTTTGAGTCGCGCCCTCGGGTGCGACTTTTTTAGTCCATAAAAGCTGATTTTATCAGTGAGTGTCAGTAAAATAATGTTAAGATAAAAGTTAAGGAGGGCAACATGGAAACACTCGACATCAGACACACCAATGACATGCACTCGCACTTCGGCCCATGGCCAAAGATTAAGCGTTTTTTGCTGAAGGGAACCGACCAAAACGGGACCATCTTCCGCTTTGACATTGGTGATGCCATCGACCGTTTCCACCCGTTGACCGACATCACGCTTGGTAAAGCAAACATCGACATCTTAAACGACGCCCACTACAACGCCGTTACCATCGGTAACAACGAAGGGCTCGTCATGCCCCACGAGGAGTTGAACCACCTCTACGACAGGGCTAACTTTGACGTCTTACTCGCCAACATGAAGGACGGTGCCAAGCGCACCCAACCAAGCTGGGCCAAGCCTTACAAGATTTACAAGTCTGAAAACGGAACAAAGGTCGCCGTCATCGGGATGACCGCGCCTTACTTTCAGACCTACAACACGCTCGATTGGTACCCAGAAGAGCCAACTGACGTCTTGGACAAGTACTTGCCCGAGATACGCAAAAAGGCCGACGTCGTCATCTTGCTTTCCCACTTGGGTCTGCCAACCGACCGCGATTTGGCGAAGGACTACGACATCAATCTCATTATCGGTGCGCACACCCATCACCTACTTCCAGACGGTGAGCTCAACAACGGCACCTGGTTAGCCGCTGCCGGTCGCTACGGCGCAAACGTCGGTCAGGTCAAGATGACCTTAGACGACAACCACAAGGTGACAGACGTCTGGGTCAAGGCCTTTAATACCGACGATTTACCAGCAAAAGACGGTGACGACGAATGGGTGGCAGACGTTAACCAGGCTGGAATCGACCAAGAAGAAACCATCATGGCCACGACGTATGAGCCGGCCGTGTCAAAGGAAGAACAAGCAGAGGACTGCTTAGACGCGCTAAAGGACTTCATGGACCTGCCCGTCGCCATTGCGTCGACCGGGCTCTTCTTAAACGACTTACCCGCTGGTCCGAAGTCCAAGTACACCTTCTTAAAGGACATTCCGCACTCCATCCACCCCATGCGCCTCACGTTAACCGGTAAGGATTTGAAGGCCTGGGTTGCCGAATGGGAACACAAGGCTGACAAGTTACTGACCGAAAAAATCAAAGGTTCCGGTTTCCGGGGCAAAGTCTTTGGTAAAATGGTGACAGCCGGTCTTGGCGTGTCTGAAGCAGGGGACTTGCTCTACGACGGACAAGTTGTCAAAGACGAAAAACAGTACGACATTGCCACCTTGGACCACTATCGCTGGCTCGACTTCTTTACCATGGTCGACGAAGCGCCTGCCAAGATTTACTTGGCCACTCTCCTGCGCGAAATGCAGGCAGACTACTATCAAAAACGACAGGAAACACAGCTCTAAGCTGTTTGAATAATCCATGGATCACGTAACCTTAAAAGATAAGACAATTGAACAGCAACAACGACGCCAGGCCGAATTTGAAGTGTCTCGTTTTGGGGATGAAATCGGAATTGACGGCATGAAGCTTTTGCTGGTTGATGACTTCAAAGAAGCCTTTTCTGAAGAGGGGCTCGCGCTTCGCTACACGCCGTTGTTAAAGCAATACGACTACATTGTCGGCGACCTTTCAGCAGGCCAGCTCCGCCTTCGTGGCTTCTACCACGAAGAGCGTGACGTCTCAGCCGACCAAAAGATCAACACGTTGGCCGACTACTTGTACGAAACGGTGAACTTCGGTGCGCCGTACTTCATCTTGCAAAACGAAACTGTTGCCTTCCGTCCGCGGGCAGCCAAGGACTACTTGGCTTACTGGGAAGAAGAGCAGGAAGAAAAGCGCAAGGAAAAGGAAGCCAAGCAAAAGAAGCACAAGAAGTCGTCATCCCGCGGAAACGGTCATAACGGTGGCAATTCCAACCGTAAGAACCGTCCAACGGGGAAGCGTCGCGCGCAGAAACAAGAAGAAAAGCAGGACGCCCAAAAGAAGCAGGGTAAGGGAAATTCTTCTTCAAAGCGTCGCCACCGCTTCACCACAAAGGAGCGCGGGGAAGAAAAACAGCAGAATCAGTCGGCCAAGCCAAACAAGCAAGCGCCTAAGAACGCAGGTTCAAGCGACGGGGAGGCCAAACCTAAAAAGCGCCGTCGCCGCCGGAACAACCGCAATAAGAAGCCTGGTGAAAAGCAAGGACAAGCACCAAAGCAAGTTGCTTCAAAGCCTTCGAATAATGCGTCAAGCAAGGGGACCAAAAATTCCGCTAAGCAAGCGCAAAACGCTTCTTCTAAAGCAAAGCCAAACAACAAACAAAAGCAGGGCAAGCCAAACCAAAATAACGGTGAGAAAGCCAAATCTGCTCCAAAGAAGCGTCATTTTAAAATTCAAGAACGAAAGTGAAAACGCTGAAACAAAAGGAATCCAAAAGGGTTCCTTTTTGTTTTTCTTAAAGAGCGCTTGACTTTAAGTAACCCTTATAAATATAATTAGGTTACTTAATTTTAAGGAGAGAAAATGATGCAACATTCTAAAGTACGTAACTTAACCATGGATGCGGTCTTTTTGGCCCTCCTCATTGTCTTTGCGATGGTGCCAGCGATTCCGCTTGGCTTCATCCCCGTTCCCATCGTTCTACAAAACGTCGGCGTTATGCTGATTTCATTGCTCTTGGGCGCACGTCGCGGAACGGCTGTCATGGCCGTCTTCGTCATCATGATTGCCTTGGGGTTGTCAGTTTTGACTGGTGGTCACGGAGGCCTTGCCATCTTGGCTGGTCCAACGGCCGGTTACATCTGGGCCTGGTTGCTTCAACCGGCGGGATTCGCCTTGTTGGCACGCTTTGTGCCTAAGACGGACGGGGCAGTGATGCCAAACTTCTTCTTCTCATTTGCCTTGATCTTCATCTTGGACTTCTTCATGGTCTTTGGTCTTGGTTCTGCTTGGTTGGCCCACGTTGCCCACATGGACTTCATCAAGGCCTACCTTGGCAACATGGCCTTTGTACCTGGTGATTTGATTAAGGTCTTCTTGGCAACAACAGTTGCGACGGCTATCCAAAGTCGTGTAAAGTAAGGATAACCAATTTCTTTAGGAGTCTTTTCATGGCAGAAGAAAAGCTGAAAACAAAAGACCGGGTCCTGTTGGACCTCTTGGACCACGTGGGTTCCCACGTTTCGGGTGACCAACTGGCCCAGGACTTAGACATCAGTCGTGAATCCGTCTGGAAGGCCGTGAAGTCCTTGCAAAAAGACGGGCACACCATCGTTTCGAAGAAGAAGACGGGGTATGCCTACCTGTATTCAGACCACGTCGATGAGATGGTGACGAGTCACTATTTGAAGTCCTTGTCCGAAGGCAAGCAAGCCTTTGATAAGATTCAAATTACAGAGGGACGCACGTCAACGCAAACCGATGCCAAGGAATTCTTGGCCATGCATCCCGGCGTGAATCCGACGCTCTTTGCCGCACGTTCCCTGGCAGGTGCCTATGGTCGTCGCGGCCGGGCCTTCTTTGCACCGCGGGACCACGGCCTGTACTTCTCGCTGTCTTTGCCTATTACAAACAAGGAGGAGGTCGTGGCCAGTCTACTCACGACCTCAGCAGCGGATGTGATTGCAAACGTTTTGGAGGAAAGCTTTCCTGGCGTTACCGTCGACCTGAAGTGGGTGAACGATTTGATTGTTGACCGTCACAAGGTCGGTGGACTCATCACCGAAGCGGTCTTTGACATGGAGACCCAGCAGTACACGGCCCTGGTGCTTGGCATTGGGTTGAACGTTTTGCCTTCTGATTTCCCTGAAGACATCACGCAAAAGGCAGGTACGGTGCTGTCAGAAAAGACAGACGGTGTTGACCTCAACTTCCTCTTGGCCCGCTTGATCTTAGCCTTGGTTCAGATGGGGGAGGATTACGCGGATGGCCGCTACCTCGACGACTACCGCAAGCGCTCGCTTCTGATTGACAAGACGGTTTCTGTTCAGGTTGGACAGGATGTCGTGGCCGGTGAGGTACAGGGCGTTTCAAAGCAGGGCGGTCTGGAAGTGAAAACGGCGGACGGCGATGTCCAGACGCTATACGCCGGAGAGGTTACCAAGGTCAAATTGCTCGAAAATTTGAATTTGTAAGTTTAAACTGACCCAAGTCCAACCCGCACCATCCCCATTTTCTAGCACCTTCTAGGAGAAAGTCATGCAGATCGTCTTTGCGACAAACAACAAGAAGAAAGTCATGGAGCTCAACAAGTTTGGTTCTTTGCTTGGCTTTGACATTATCGGCTATCAAGATCTAGTGGGGGAGCGCTTGAGCTTTCCCTCTGAATCGACGGATGATCAGTCCGAAAACGCCAAGCAAAAAGCGCTGTTTATCCACGCGCACTTACAAGATGAGTGGGTGTTAGCCGATGATACTTCCTTTAACTTGGAAGCCTTTCCCGACCGATTCGGCGTGACGGCTTCCCGTGAGTTTGAATCGCTTGGACTCTCGGGTTCAAAGGAAATCAATGATTACCTGTTGGACTTGTACAAGGACGTGCCAGACGACAAGCGGGGTGCTTACTTCCTATCCACGATGGCGATTTGTTCGCCGGACGGTGAGGTGACCATCGCGTCTGCGCGCGGTGGGGTCGCCATTGCTCATGAGGCACATGGCGGACCAGACTTCGGCGGAATCACCGACATCCTATTAGGTGAAAACGGCAAAACATTGTCGGCGATGCCTTTAGCCGAGGTCAACGACTATCACGACCGTTCGCGGGCATTGCGTTTAGTCGTTAGAAAAGCAGGATTGTAATATATGGTGTTCGGCCAGTCGACTCAGTCGGCTGGCTTTTTTCATACCCAAAAAGCCCCTAGAAAAGTCTGACCCGAACATCCTCCGGTCTAGTCCTCTTTTGATTGACCCGGCAAATCGTGCTAAACTATATAGGTTAATCTGACGAAAGCCCATCCGGGCGATAAAGGAGTTCTTATGCGACAGGCAAAGTCAGCATACTGGCAAAAGGTGGTTGATTCCGCCAAAAATTCTGACGGCACACCACGCCCATTCTTCTCCATGGCGCCCATGGAAGCCGTCACCGACACCATCTTCCGACGCGTCGTCGCCAAGGCCGGTGGTCCAGACATCTACTACACCGAATTCACGAACGCCGCTTCCATGGTTCACCCCGAAGCCAAGTTCTCCGTTCAAGGCCGTTTAGCCGTTGCCGATGGCGAAGAAATGCCCATCGCGCAAATCTGGGGCTCCAAGCCCGAAGCCATTGCCGGCGCCGCTAAGCTTTTACCTGATCTCGGCTACGAAGCCGTCGATTTGAACATGGGCTGCCCCGACGGCACGGTCATCAAGAACTCCGCCGGTTCCGATTTGATCCGCCACCATGACACGGCCATCGCCTTAATCGAAGCCGCCAAGGAATCCGGCCTTCCCGTTTCCGTGAAGACCCGTCTTGGCTTCTACCGCATCGACGAGTACGAAGAATGGCTCACGACCATCTTGGAGCAAGACATCCAAGTCCTGACCATTCACCTTCGTACCCGGAAGGAAATGTCCAAGGCCGACGCCCACTTCGAACTGATCGACGACATCGTCGCTCTCCGTGACAAGTACGCGCCGAACACGCTCCTTCAAATCAACGGGGACATTAAGAACTTCAAGCACGGCCTTGAACTCGCCGCTGCTCATCCTGGCGTCGACGGAATCATGATCGGTCGCGGTGTCTTGGAAGACCCATACGCTTTCAACCACGAAGAGAAAAAGCACAGCTTGTCCGAGTCCATCGACTTGCTCAAGTACCAGCTCGATTTGTACGACGAAGTGAACAACTCCGTCACGCCAAAGCACTTCGAAGCCTTAAAGCGCTACTTCAAGATCTACCTCCGTGGCTTTGCCCACGCGGCTAAGCTCCGTCAGGCCTTGATGGAAACGCATGCAACGGACGAAGTTCGTGCTTTGCTTGCTGAACACGAGGATGATTTGGTGCGATGGGAGAAGGAACAGCGGTAATCGAAATGATGGGTTCGATTCCTATCAGCGGCATTGCATGTGCGCCGACGCAAACACTTTATGTTAAAATAGAATTATTGAAATAATGATTTTGGTTGAGGTTGTACTCAAGGCTCAGTCTAACGGGGGAGTTAGACAGTCTTTTGGACGTCTCTTTTTTATTTGAACGGAAAGGATAATGATGACGGGAATACTCTTAGCAAGCATGCTCTTTTGCGCCCTCTTGATGGGCTATCTCGCTGAAAAGGTCGGGTTGCCAGCGGTGGTTGGACAAATTGCTGCCGGCCTGGTGCTCGGGCCAGCCGGCTTTGGTCTCATTCACGCTGGTTCCACCATTGAGCACTGGGCTGAAATCGGTCTCTTACTGTTAATGTTTTTGGCAGGAATCGAATCCGATTTTGGCTTGCTCAAGCGACACCTGAAGCAGGCAAACGCCGTCGCTTTGTCCGGTGTCGTCGTGCCCTTTGTCGTCTTCTTTTGCTTCGGTCACCTAATGGGCCATGGAAACAAGACGGCACTGCTGTGGGCCGTGCTCTTTTCGGCCACGTCGGTTTCCATCACCGCCCAAATTTTAACGGAGTACGGCCAGATTAAGTCCGATGCCGGCGCCACGATTCTTGGTGCCGCTGTCCTAGACGACCTGATTGCCATCTTCATGTGGACCGTTTTCCAGACGATCTTTGGTGTGGGGGAGACGTCCAAGCTTGGCCTCGGATTATTAGGTTCAACGGTCGTGATGCTAGCCTTTCTTGTAAGTATGCTTACAATTTTAGCTCTTGCCTTGCAAAAGGTCCTGCCAGTGATTGGGCGAATTCCACAACCGGGACTCATGCTGACGCTGGTCTTTTCTTTGATCCTTTTCTTGGCCTTTTCTGCCGAATGGCTCGGCCTATCCGGCGCCATCGTTGCGTTTTTAATCGGTGTTATTTTCTCCCGGCAACAAGAAGAGCAGGCGATTGAACGCGGGATGACCCTGATTGGAAACACGGTCTTCATTCCCATCTTCTTCGTGAACATCGGACTGAAGGTTTCGCTGCACGGACTAGCCAAGAGCTGGCTCTTGATCCTCGCTTTGACGATTCTCGCCATTTTGACCAAGTACCTTGGTGCTTCTCTGGCGGCGCGTTGGACCGGTCTACAAGAGTCCGAGGCGAACCTGGTTGGCATTGGGATGGTCTCAAGAGGGGAAATGGCCTTGGTCATTCTTGATCTGGCTTTGGCTGCTTCCTTGATTGGTCAAAGTTTTTACGCGGACATGGTGTTTGTCATCCTCTTGACCACCATCTTTACACCAATTGCCTTGAAACCGTTGATGAAAAGGGGATAAGTTGCTTGGTGCGCGCAACTAATGCACTGCTCTTCGCGCAGATGGACATGATCGGTAAAAGCGTTCATTAACTGCGGGGGCTAGTCGATACAGAAAGAGAATAGATGTTTTAAAAAAGACGGCTGTGATGCCGTCTTTTTTCTGGTTCGGGTCGGACTTTTTAGGGCCCATTATAACGGGCCTATGCTATAATGAAGGCACTATGATATTATCTTCAAAACAAGTCACAAAGCTCTTGGATGAGCACCATTTACTGCTCGAGGCGCCCGCCTTCGACCACGATTTTGCCTTCATGCACTACGATTCCCGTCAGGTGCAAGACAACACGCTTTTCGTTGTGAAGGGGGCCTTTAAGAAGGCCTACCTCGACGGTGTTGCCGGTGTAACCGGAATGGTTTCCGACCGCGACTACGGTATTAACGCGCCACTCTGGCTCGTGTCCGACACGCAGAAGGCGCTCGCTGTTTTGTCAACGGCCTACTTCGACTACCCACAGGACAAGCTCTGGATTGGGGCCTTCACTGGTACCAAGGGGAAGACGACGGCGGCCTACTTCGCTTACACGATTCTAAACGAGGCGACGCGGGGAAAGACGGCGCTCTTTTCAACGGTTGACCGAATCGTCGGTCCAAATCCGGAGGACAAGAAGAAGTCCGATTTGACGACGCCTGAATCCTACGAGCTCTTCAAGGACATGGCTCGTGCTGTTGAAAATGGCATGACTCACTTGGTCATGGAAGTTTCTTCCCAGGCCTACTTGAAGAATCGCGTGTACGGATTGCGCTACAAAGTCGGCGCTTTCTTGAACATCTCACCCGACCACATCGGGCCAAACGAGCACCCAACCTTTGCCGATTACTTGGCACACAAGGAAATGCTCTTGGACCATTCCGACGCCGTTATTTTGAACGCGGGAATGGACCACTTCGAAGAAATCTTTGACCGTGCCGCTTCAAAACACGACCAGGTCTTAACTTATAACCGGAAGGGCGCAGCATGCCAGAAAGCGAATTTCCAGCCAACGGTGCTCTTCCAATCCGAGAAGTCCGAGTTGCACGACTCCTACTTTGAAGCGAAAGCTGAAGCAGACGTGAAGGATCTGTCACAGATTGACGGTTCTTACCGCTTGAACCTGCCAGGCGACTTCAACGAAGAAAACGCCGTGGCCTCTTTGATGATGACGGCGCTGTCTGGTGCCAAGCAAGCCGCGATGAAGAAGGGCTTGGACGAGGTCACGATTCCAGGCCGCATGCTGTCAATGGCACTGCCAGGTCACGGGGTTGCCTTTGTCGACTACGCCCACAACTACACGTCCTTGAATGCGCTCTTGGCCTTTGCTAAGAAGCAGTCACCGAAGGGACAGGTCATCGTGGTCTTGGGTGCTCCTGGAAACAAGGGGGTATCTCGTCGTTTGGACTTCGCCAAGGTGTTGTCCAAGCAGGCGGACACCGTTTTCTTGACGGCCGACGATCCACAGTTTGAAAAGCCAGAAGACATCGCTAAGGTGATTGCGGATGCGATGACGAATGACGATGTGACGATTAACTACCAGATGGACCGTATTAAGGCCATTAACGAGGCGATTGCCTTCGCTGGCCCAGACGACCTCGTTGTCGTGGCCGGTAAGGGTGAGGATCCTTACCAGAAGGTGAACGGGGTGGACACGCCGTACATCGGTGACTTCGCCGTGGTTGAAAACGCCAAGAAAGCAATTGAAGAAGGAACTTTTGAAGGATAAGTCATGAAAAAGACTTTGTCAGACAAAAACATACTTTTGGCTGTGACCGGTGGGATTGCCGCCTATAAGGCAACCGAGCTGGTGCGTGCCTTCGTAAAGCGTGGGGCGAACGTGAAGGTTGTGATGACGCCGAGCGCGGAGACTTTCATTCCGGCAAAGACACTGGCCATTTTGTCGAAGCAAGACGTGTTGACGGATGAGACCCAGGAGGCTTCGTCCGAAGTGGCCCACGTCAAATTGGCACGCTGGGCGGATGCGCTGGTGGTAGCACCGGCGACGGCAAACACGCTCGCAAAGATGGCAAACGGCCTGGCGGACAACGTGCTCACCGAGACGTTGTTGGCGTCTGCCACTCCTGTAAAAATCATCGCTCCCGCGATGAACGACCAGATGTGGGGAAACGCGGCTACACAAAGAAACGTCAAGCGCTTAAGGCAAGACGGCTACTCGCTTGTCGAACCGGCGACTGGCTTTCTCGCCGAAGGCTACGAAGCCAAAGGCCGCTTAGCTGAAACTAAGGACATCGTTTCTGAAGTTGAACGGCAGCTGGTTGAAAAGACAGCCCTTGATAACGGCCTAGCCCATCTGGCGGGGCAAAAAATCGTGATTACGGCTGGTGGGACACGCGAGCCCATTGACCCGGTTCGCTTCTTAACCAATCGATCCTCTGGAAAGATGGGTTATGCGTTGGCAGAGGCAGCAAATACCGCTGGTGCGGATGTGACTTTGATAGCGACAGTGCAAAGAGACTGTAGTGCAAACATCAACGTCCGTATCGCCGAGAGCGCAGAAGCAATGCTTCAAGCCGTGCAAGAAGAGATGGTAGACACCAACGTCTTCATCTCCGCTGCGGCTGTTTCTGACTACCGCTTGAAGGAACCCTTTACCGACAAGGTGAAGAAGCAGGGGGATGACGATGGCTTGACGCTCAACCTCGTGCAAAACCCAGACATCCTAAAGACGGTGGGAATGGCTAAGAAGCCTGGACAAATCGTTGTTGGCTTCGCGGCTGAGACGAAGGACCTCTTGGCAAACGCCAAAGCTAAGCTCTCAAAGAAGAACGCCGACATGATCGTCGGAAACGACGTCACGAAGGCTGGCGCGGGTTTCGACCAGGACACCAACGTGGTCACAATGGTCCGTCCTGAACAAGATCCTGTTGAAGAAGGACCAGCATCAAAGTTGAACATTGCAAAAGCCATCCTAAATCAGGTGGTTAAGATTCAAGAAATGCAGTAACTGTGGTATAATAAGTACCTAATCGATAAGGGAGGCTGACATGGCTAAGACAGACGAAGAAAAAGCAGCAAAGTACCATGTAGGAGATGTCTTATTGGCACCCGCTTATGGCAATTTGGAAAAGCCCTTTACTGGAAAGGTCGAAAAGGTGTACGACAACGCCTTGCTCGTTGAAATCATCGAAAACGACCCAGCTGACCAGCCTGCTGTTAACGAAATGAACCACCGTGGTGTTGTGAAGATGGACGACATCGAAGTGATTCAAGAAGCAGCACCTGAAGAAGACAAATAACAGTTAAAGAAGAAGGCAGGAAGGCCTTATACAGTGACCAAGCGGTTGGTGAAAGCTTGGAAGTCCTCCTGACCCGCGCCACTTTTTCTGATACATAAACAAATTCATAAAAAGTGGTTGGGCAACCGACTATTAGAGTGGTACCGCGGGCAGGGCTCGTCTCTTCATGACAATGAGGGGGCGGGTCCTCTTTTTAAACAGAAAGATAGGAAGAAATTATGGCAGAAAATCAAACAGTGATTGCAGCGCTTTCAGCTGTACTACCAGATTTATCAAAGGAAGACATCGCATCAAAGCTTGAAGCACCAAAGAAGGCTTCGCTCGGGGACGTCGCTTTTCCAACCTTTACCTTGGCTAAGGTGTTAAAGAAGGCACCGCAAATGATTGCCGAAGAATTGGTTGCAAAGATTGACCAATCAGCCTTCGATAAGGTTGTGGCCACTGGTCCTTACATCAACTTCTTCTTGGACAAGAAGGAAGTCACGGCCGACACGTTGAAGACGGTTTTGGAAGCCGGCTTGAACTACGGTCAAAACGAAGACGGAAAGGGCCAAAACATCGCCTTGGACATGTCTTCACCAAACATTGCCAAGCCAATGTCCATGGGACACTTGCGTTCAACCGTTATCGGAAACGCCTTGGCGAACTTGTCAGCGAAAAACGGCTACAACCCAGTGAAGATTAATCACTTGGGGGACTGGGGAACACAGTTCGGTAAGTTGATTTACGCTTACAAGACTTGGGGTTCTGAAGAAGAAGTGAGAAACGACCCAATCGCCACACTCTTGAAGTACTACGTGGAATTCCACGACAAGGCAAAGGAAAACCCATCCTTGGACGACGAAGGTCGTGCCTGGTTTAAGAAGTTGGAAGACGGTGATCCAGAAGCCCACAAGCTCTGGGCCTGGTTCCGTGAAGAATCATTGAAGGAATTCACTGAAATCTACGACCGTTTGGGCATTACCTTTGATTCATACAACGGGGAAGCCTTTTACAACGACAAGATGGACCGCGTCGTAAAGGCCTTGGAAGACAAGAACCTCTTGGAAGAATCACAGGGTGCACAAATCGTTGACCTCTCAAAGGTGAACGAAAACTTGACGCCTGCCATGATTAAGCGGACCGACGGTGCCACACTTTACATGACTCGTGATTTGGCCGCTGCGATGTACCGTAAGGACACTTACGACTTCGCGAAGTCACTCTACGTGGTTGGTGGCGAACAACGCGAGCACTTCCAGCAATTGAAGGCTGTCTTGTCACTCCTTGACTTGCCATGGGCCGACGACGTGGAACACATTCCGTTTGGTTTGATTACCTTTAACGGTAAGAAGATGTCCACTCGTAAGGGTGACGTGGTCTTGTTGAAGGACGTGTTGGATGATGCCCACGAACTCGCTTTGAAGCAAATCGAGGAAAAGAACCCAACGCTTGCAAACAAGGATCAGGTTGCTGAAGAAGTTGGTGCCGGAGCCGTTGTCTTCCACGACTTGATGAACGACCGAACGAACAACTTTGACTTCAAGATTGAAGAAGTGGTTCGTTTCGAAGGAGATACTGGACCATACGTGCAATACACCAACGCCCGTGCCCAATCCATCTTGCGTAAGGCAGGCGTCGAAGTTGATCAAAAGAACATCAGCTTGGACGATGCGGCAACGTGGGATACCATCACGACGTTGAACGAATTCCCTAAGACGGTTCGTCGCGCCTTTCTAAACCGCGAACCTTCTATCATCGCAAAGTACGCTTTGCACTTGGCCCGTACCTTTAACAAGTACTACGCCAACTCAAAGATCTTGGCTGATGATGAAAACAAGAATGGTCGTTTGGCCTTGGTCGCGGCTGTTTCAGACACGCTTACGGCTTCTTTGAAGATCTTGGGCGTTTCTGCACCTAAAGAAATGTAATTCGAGATAGTTTTCTTAGCATAGTCTGTTTCAGACGTTTTGGCCGTATGGCTGTTAGGAATCGAGATGAAAACAACATTTTCACTTAAAAACACGGCCTTTTGGAAGAAGGTCGCACCGGTTTGGAACCGTTATCAAATCGGCCGTCTTCTCATTGTGCTATTTATGGCTTTCGTTGCGTCAACCTCCATTTATGGAGTCGTGAACGCAAAGAACGCCCACGTGCAAAACTTGCAGTCGTCTTTGTCACAGACAACAGACGTCTACGATAATTCAGGAGATAAGGCTGGCTCACTTTATTCCCAAAAGGGAACGTACGTGAAGTACAACCAAATCTCACCAAACTTGCGTAACGCCGTTTTGTCCATTGAGGACCGAAACTTCTATAAGGAACACGGTTTCTCCATTCGAGGATTAGCACGAGCAGGTTTCCTCTTGTTTAAGAACAAGTTGACGGGGTCAAACATCATCTCTGGTGGTGGTTCGACGCTAACACAGCAACTGGTTAAAAACGCCTACTTGACGCAAGATCAAACCTTTAGCCGTAAGTTCAAGGAACTCTTCTTGTCCATCCAGGTTGAAAAGAACTATTCAAAGGATGACATCTTGACGATGTACATGAACAATGCCTGGTTTGGTCACGGTGTCTGGGGTGTTGAGGATGCTTCTGAAAAGTACTTCGGTGTGCACGCCTCTGAACTGAACACGGAACAAGCGGCTACGTTGGCGGGAATGCTGACGAACCCATCTGGTTTCAACCCAATTGATAATCCGGAACGGTCAAAGAACCGTCGTAACCTGGTTATCCAAACCATGTACGAAAACAAGAAGATTTCAAAGGCCGAAGCGCAGAATGCGAAGGCACAAGGGATTGTCTTGAACGACAACTATACCGGTGATGAATCTTACCGCTACCCATGGTTCTTTGATTCTGTTATCAACGAAGCCATTAACAAGTATGGCTTGTCTGAAAAAGACATCATGAACAAGGGTTACAAGATTTACACGACCTTGAACCAAAAGGATCAAGAGAACTTGCAAAAGGACTACGAGAAGGGCAGCCTTTTTGGTAATCAGTCCGAGGCGGAAGCTGCCACGATTGTCTTGAATGCCAAGACCGGTGGTGTTCGGGCCATTATCGGTGGTCGAAACGCCCAACACACGTACCGTGGTTTCAACAGGGCCAACCAGTCACAGTTGCAACCGGGTTCCATCATCAAGCCGTTAGTTGTTTACACGCCAGCCATCATCGCTGGTCACTCCATTAACGAGAAGCTGCCAAACAAGAAGATGAACTTCGGTACGAACAACTATTCACCAAACAACGCCTTGAACGTACAAACAAATGACATTCCGATGTACGAAGCCCTGGAACGTTCTTATAACATTCCGGCCGTTTACTTGTTAAACAAGATGGGCGTAAATACGGGTTATTCTTGGGGTAAGAAGTTCGGCTTGAACCTTTCACCAAACGATAAGAACTTTGCCCTTGCACTTGGTGGTTTGACAAACGGTGTTTCACCTCAGCAAATGGCCTCTGCCTACACGGCCTTTGCTAACGGCGGAACGAAGTCCGATGCCCACTACATCACGAAGATCGTGGATGCTTCAGGAAACGTGATTGTCGATAAGCCAAAGGCCAAGCAGGAGAAGTTGTTCTCGAAGTCCGTTGCCAACAAGATGACCAAGATGATGCTTGGTACTTATTACAAGGGAACGGGTGCCGGTGCTGCGCCTGATAAGTACAAGATTGCCGGTAAGACCGGAACGACTGAAAACCCAAACACACCAAATAACTCGAACTCATCAAAGGATTCATGGGCTGTTGCCTACACCAACGATGTGGTACAAGTTTCTTGGGAAGGTGTTGAAGATAACCATTCTTCATTGCCAATTGGTTTGATGTCAACCATCGGTAACTTGGTCAAGACCTCAATGGGTCAAATTATTCCAAACACGGAAGAGACCAGCTTTACTGTCGCTGACGCAAGTCAGGAAGGGCAGAAGGATAAGCAACAAGACAGTGAGAATACCTGGGCCGATAACGCCAAGGAAAATATTCAAAATGGCATTAACACAACGGTTGCCGGTGCTAATAAAGTGTGGGATACTATTAACGGATGGTTTGGTAACTAAGGTTAGCTAAACCCATTGTTCGATTGGAAAGGATCTTTAAATATGTCAGTAAATATCTACGATAACGCCAATGAAATGGCAAACGTTTTGAAGGAAACGGAACAGTATCAATCATGGAAGACGGCCTTTGACGCCGTTCAAGGTGATGAGGCCGCTAAGGATTTGTTCAAGCAATTCCAAACGATTCAAATGACGGTTCAACAAATGATGCAAGCACAGCAAACGCCTACTCCTGAACAAGAAAAGGAATGGGACGCCGTTGCAAAGGACGTGCAAGCAAATGACAAGATCAAGTCATTGATGGCAGCAGAACAAGTTTTGAACACGTTGCTCGGTGAAATCAACGACATCGTGACAAAGCCTGTCTCAGAAAGCTACGCTGCAGTTCACAAGGCCTAAGCAAAATAAAAAAGGACCAATTGCTTGGTCCTTTTTTTATTTGCACTAGAAGAGGGCGGTTGGCATCACGGCATAAAAAAAGCGGACCCGAGGGTTCGCTTTTTGTTTTTACATTTTAATAAATGGCATCGCGGTACAGTGACACGACCTTACCCAAGATCGACACCTGATCCAAAATAATTGGCGCCATCGTATCGTTTTCAGGCTGCAAGCGGAAGTGGTTTCCTTCTTGGAAGAAGCGCTTCACCGTCGCTTCGTTATCTTCGTTCATCGCCACGACGATGTCACCGTTGTCGGCGTTTTGCTGGCGACGGACAATTACTTTGTCGCCGTCCAAGATACCAATGTTAATCATTGATTCCCCGCGGACGTTCAACATGAACAAATCGCCGTCGTATGGAATCAAGTTCTCTGGGATAGGGAAGAACTCTTCGGCTTTTTGCTCGACCGCCAAGATTGGCTGTCCGGCCGTCACCAAACCAAGAACCGGAATCTTTCCGGCGTTTGATGAAATACCGAGCATTTCAAATCCCTTGGCCGTCACTTCAATGGCACGGGCCTTGGTCTTTTCGCCCTTCTTAACAAGGTAACCATTCTTAATCAATCGTTCGATGTGACCGTGAATGGTTGAAGAAGAGGACAAGCCCACGTGTTCACCAATCTCACGAATCGTTGGCGGGAAGCCGTTCTTCGATTGATATTCGTGAATGAAGCGGAGTACTTGAATTTGTTTTGAATCAGATCCCATAGTGTTTTTCCCATCTCATTAATACTGCCTTAATTTTAGCGAAAATAAGGCGAAAAAGCAAACGCATGTTCGTAAGATTTCCTTAAGATAGCGGGCTTTTCTTTACTTTTCTTTGACCTTTTCGAAATTGGTGAAAAGTTCCCTCATCGCTTGTGTTATACTTATCCTTAGATTTTAGTCATAAAGGAGACCACTATGCTTGTACTAGTTGGTATTTTGGGCTTGGTTGTTGGTTTGCTTGGAGGATTCTTCTTGGCACGCTTCACAATGAAGTCATACTTAGCAAAGAAACCACCAATTTCAGAAGAGATGATGAAGTCCATGATGATGTCAATGGGCCAAAAGCCATCACAAAAGAAGTTGAACCAGATGATGAGCCAAATGAAGGCCCAGAATCAAAAGGCTCAAAAGAAGTAATAAAAACGGCAGCGGACGACGGTCTGCTGTTTTTTTATTTGCATCGTACTAAAAAAGCACTGAGCATTTTGCCCAGTGCTTTTTGTTTTCTTAATATAAAATTCAAACCCGTACGGAATTACTTCTTCGCCTTTGGATCAACGTAGCGCCAATTTGGATCGATTTCGGCGTCCAATTTCTTGTAGGCTTCTTCAATTTTTTGGTTGTACTCTTCGACGATCTCGTCCGTGAGTTTTCCCTTAACATCCACGTGGATTGGTTCACCAAAGTTCATCGTGACACGCTTACGCAAGAAGAGGTGAGAGAACTTCACGGGTCCTTGGTAGACGGCGGGAACGATTGGCTTACCTGAAAGCTTAGCAATCAGGATGGAACCAGACTTCAACTTCTGTGAGTGACGTGAACCAGAAGGGAACATGATGAGGGAACGGTCGCCCTTCTTCAATTCAGAAACTGGGATGCGAATCACATCCGCACCAGCGTTCTTCCGGTCGACCGGGAAGGCCCCAAGTGACGTAATCAACCAGTTCATGAATTTGTTCTTAAACAATTCCTTCTTAGCCATGAAGATAAACTTCTTCGGGTAGGCCGCCATGGCGAACCAGACGGGATCCCACCAAGTACGGTGGGTGGCTGCTAGGATGTAGTTCGTATCTTTTGGTAGACGATTCTTGTTCAAATAATACGTCCGTCCGTTTATAATAGAAACCAAGGTCACAGTAAAGACCCGGATAAAGCGATATAACATATGCTTGTCCCTTTCTGTATGACTTAACTTTCTAATTTTACTTGTAAAAGGGGACAAAGGCAAATGAATCAAGCGGACTTAAAAGAGGGTGAGCGCCTCGACGGCCTGCCTTCACAGGGCGTAAACATCATTCAAAATCCAGACATGTTTTCCTATTCATTGGACGCCGTCTTGCTTGCCTACTTTGCCAACCCGAACAAGAAGGGCCGCGGCCTGACCGTGGACCTTGGTGCCGGAACCGGTGCTGTTGGTTTGTTCTATGCTAAAAAAGTCAAAGGCGAGGTAGCACTTGTCGAAATCCAGGAAGATTTGGCAAAGATGGCTGCCCGTTCAACGGCGCTCAATGCTTTGAATGACCGAGTTTCCGTTATTCATTCGGACATGAAAAACGTCTTCGACCAGGTAAAACCTGGATCTGTGGATACGGTTTTGTGTAATCCGCCGTACTTCCCAGTCAAGGAAACGACCAAGCAAAACGAAGACGAGCATTACCAGATTGCCAGGCACGAAGTAGCCATCGACTTGCCAGCTTTAGCACAGGTCGCAAACAAGCTGTTGAAGAACAAGGGAAAGTTTTTCATGGTTCACCGTCCAGAACGGTTAGATGACATTTTTGCCACATTGACGGCCCGGGGCTTACAGGTGAAGCACGTCCAGTTTGTATACGGGAAGGCCGACCGAGAGGCAAATATGGTCTTAGTCGAGGCCATTAAACAGGGGCGACCAGGTGGCGTGAAGATTCTACCTCCGATTGTTGCTTACACGGACCAAAACGATTACACGAAGCAGGTGCAAGAAATCCTTTATGGAGAACCTTGGACTTTGGATTAAACAGTAGGTAGAACATGACCGAAGAAAACAAAACATACGACTTCTACGTCTTATACACCGCTGATGGCTTTTTCTATGGCGGCTACTCCGATGATGCCAAGCGCCGCTTCAAAGTGCACGTGTCGGGCAAGGGGGCAAAGTTTACACGGGTGAAGTCCCGTCATCCCTTGCAACTGATTCACTTTGAGACCTTTGACAACAAGCACGACGCGATGCACGCGGAAGCGACTTTTAAAGCCCTATCAAAAGCGAAAAAGGAAGAATATTTAAAAGAAGCTGGCGTTGATGAAAAAATCTGGCGGAAATAAGTAAAAATGCTTGTCAGGGTAGGGATTATCCTGTAAACTATTAACCGTTGTGAAATGCAACAAAAAAATACACACGACCGAGGAGAACGCATAGGTGCAGGAATGTTCATGCGAACCTTGAATCGGTCGGAGGTTTAACCTAGGAGGCCAAACATGGCAGTTATTAGTATGAAAGAACTCCTTGAAGCAGGAGTTCACTTTGGACACCAAACTCGTCGCTGGAACCCAAAGATGGCACCATACATCTTTACGGAACGTAACGGAATCCACATCATCGACTTGCAAAAGACGGTGAAGATGGTTGATGAAGCTTACAACTTCATCCGTAACGCATCAGCTGACGGCGCTAACATCTTGTTCGTTGGTACGAAGAAGCAAGCTTCAGACGCAATCGCAGAAGAAGCTTCACGTGCCGGACAATTCTACATCAACCACCGTTGGTTGGGTGGAACTTTGACGAACTGGAACACGATCAAGACTCGTGTACAACGTATGAAGGACATCGAAAAGATGTCACAAGACGGAACGTTCGAACGTTTGCCTAAGAAGGAAGTTGTCTTGTTGAAGAAGCAATACGCAAAGCTTGACAAGTTCTTGGGTGGAATCGAAGACATGCAAGACTTGCCTGACGTTTTGTTCGTTGTTGACCCTAAGAAGGAAGAAATCGCTGTTAAGGAAGCAAACATGTTGAACATCCCAGTTGTGGCTATGATCGACACGAACGCTAACCCTGATGACATCGATGTTAAGATTCCTGCAAACGATGACGCTATCCGTGCCATCCGTTTGATCACTTCAAAGATGGCAGACGCTGTTGTCGAAGGCCGACAAGGTCAAGACCAATCAGCTGAAGATGCTTTCATCGAAGGTGACGAAAACACTGAATCAATCGAAGAAATTACTGACATTGTCGAAAAGGACAACTAAGCAATTTAGTATCTGATTTGCCGTTCCGGTGGACCTGCTTGGGACGCTGGAATGGCTTTTTTTATAGCATATTTTAAAGGAGCATTTTCTTATGGCTGTTACAGCAAAGATGGTAAAGGAATTACGTGATAAGACGTCTGTTGGAATGATGGACGCCAAGAAGGCCTTGGTTGAAGCCGAAGGTGACATGGGAAAGGCAATCGACCTTTTGCGTGAAAAGGGTATGGCAAAGGCTGCCAAGAAGGGTGACCGTGTCGCCGCTGAAGGTATGACTTACGTAATGGAAGATGGTAACAAGGCTGCTATCATCGAATTGAACTCTGAAACGGACTTCGTTGCCGGAAACAAGGAATTCAACGACCTTTTGGTTAAGGTTACAAAGACGATCTTGGATGCAGAACCAGCTGATGTTGAAGCTGCTTTGGCATTGCCAGTTGAAGAAGGTCGTACGTTGAACGACTTGATTATCAACGTTTCACAAATCACTGGTGAAAAGATCACGCTCCGTCGCTTCGAAACGGCTACTAAGTCAGACGACGAAGTATTCGGTTGCTACTCACACATGGGTGGATCAATCTCAGCATTGGCCGTATTCACTGGTTCAAACGCTGACGCCGCTCGTGACGTTGCCATGCACATCGCAGCCATCGCACCACAATACGTTTCAGATCAAGACGTTCCTGCAGAAGTTGTTGCAAAGGAAAAGGAAGTTCAATTGGCTTCTGAAGACTTGAACGGAAAGCCTGACAACATCAAGGAAAAGATGGTTGAAGGACGTATCAAGAAGTTCTTGGCTGAAATCTCATTGTTGGACCAACCATTCGTTAAGAATGGTGACCAAACGGTTGCACAATTCGTTGAAGCAAACAACATGACGGTTAAGTCTTTCGTTCGTTACCAAGTTGGTGAAGGAATCGAAAAGCAAAACACAAACTTGGCAGATGAAGTTGCCAAGCAAATCGGTCAATAAGGCCTTAAAAAAGAGTGTCCAAGACTAATTTTGGACACTTTTTTTACGGACGTTTTCTAAAAGCTTTGATATAATGGATGTTAAGAAAAAAGGAGACACCATGACTGATAAGAAGTACAAACGTGTTTTGATGAAGCTTTCTGGAGAAGCTTTGGCAGGTGCTAAGGGTCAAGGAATTGACTTGGAGACGGTTTCTTCAATCGCCCAAGAAATTAAGTCCGTTCACGATATGGGAACGGAAATCGCCATCGTCTGTGGTGGCGGTAACCTCTGGCGTGGTGAACCTGCTTCAAAGGTTGGAATGGAACGCTCACGAGCAGACTACACTGGTATGCTTGGAACAACCATGAACGCTTTGGTATTGCAGGATGCTTTGGAACGAGCTGGTGTACCAACTCGTGTCCAAACGGCCATTACCATGCAACAAATCGCTGAACCTTACATCCGTGGCCGTGCCATTCGCCACTTGGAAAAGGGACGTATCGTGATCTTTGCTGCTGGTGTTGGTTCACCTTACTTCTCAACGGATACGACGGCCGCATTGCGTGCCAACGAAATTAACGCCGATGCCATCTTGATGGCCAAGAACGGTGTTGATGGAGTCTATGATTCAGATCCACGTACAAACCCAGAAGCACAAAAGTTTGAACACTTGACGCACTTGGATATCATCAAGAAGGGCTTGAAGGTCATGGATGCCACGGCATCAACCATGTCTATGGATAACAACATGCCTTTGGTCGTCTTCAACTTAAACCAACCAGGTAACATTCAAAAGGTTATTTCCGGTGAAGAAATCGGAACGACCATTACAGGAGAAGAATAATCATGGCGATTGATTTTAATCAAACAAAAGAAAAGATGCAAAAGGCCCAAGACGCCTTGCAACGTGAATTGGCTGAAATCCGTACCGGACGTGCCAACCCACGTATCTTGGACCGCGTTCAAGTGGAATACTACGGTGCCATGGTACCGTTGAACCAAGTGGCTTCCATTTCTGTACCAGAAGCACGGATGCTCTTGCTTACGCCTTTTGATAAGAATGCTTTGGATGCCATTGTTCAAGCCATTAACATGTCTGACTTGGGCTTGAACCCAGCTTCTGATGGAAACATCGTTCGTTTGGCCATTCCACAAATGACGGAAGAACGTCGTAAGGAATTGGCAAAGGACGTGAAGGCCGAAGCTGAAAAGTCAAAGGTCGCTATCCGTAACGTCCGTCGTGACGCCATGGATACGATTAAGAAGGACAAGGACCTCACGGAAGATGAAGCCCGCGACCACGAAGACAAGATTCAAAAGTTGACGGACGAAAACATTAAGTCCATCGACGAAATCGCTGCCCAAAAGGAAGCGGATTTGATGAAGATCTAATTCATTTATTAAAAGGCTCAACCTTCATTGGTTGGGCCTTTTTTATGTAAAATGATAAAAGTCCCTGGATTTTGCCTTGCCTTTTTTTCTGATAAATAGCATAATATGGATAAGCATTCGACGATGATTCGGTTTGGCACCCGGGGAGTTGAATTCAACGAAAGTGTCAGAGCTTTTAGAAGTTCTGGAAATCAGGTGGAACCGCGCGCAAGCGTCCTGATGTCAATTAACTTTGGCATTGGACCGTTTGGCGCGGTTTTTTGTCTAAAAAAAGGAGGCGTTATGGCAAAACTTTCCTACCACTTGGCATCGGAAACGACGCTGGTCTTAGACCAAGCCGGTCAGGTGGGTGACACCATTGATCTAAAAGATGAGCAAAAGGTTGATACCGAAGGCTTATCAAGCGCCGTACAGGCCGCTTTTGAACAAAAGCTGGCCAGCGAGAAAGCAACCTGGGAAAAGAGCCAAGAGCAGCTCTTAGAGGCGCGCTTGGAAAAAGAAAAGCAAAGCGCGGCTTTGACTTTGACAGAGGCAAAACAAGCTGAATCAAAGAAGGCCGAAGAAGAGACGAGCAAGTTGAAAGATGAGCTCGCCAACCTGAAGGCCGAGTTAAAGAGTCAACAGGAACAAGGTGATTCCAAAAAGGCCTTAGCCTTGGCCGAACAAAAAGAGCAGCTTCAAAGTTCTTATCAAAAAGAAAAAGAAGCGCTTCAGGCCGAACTGAACAAGCAAAAAGAAGAGGCGGGGCAGAACAAGCAGCAGCTTGAACAAAAGGTCTTCGAGCTGGATAACCAAGTAAAGAACCAGGACCGCGACCGCGAGTTAGCTTTGGCGAACACGAAAGCGGAGTTCGAGGCCCAACTGAAAGCCGCCAAAGAGCAGGTTGAGTTCTACAAGGACTTCAAGGCCCGCCAGTCCACGAAAGAGATTGGTGAGTCGCTCGAAGTATACGCTCATCAAGAATTTAACAAGATTCGTCCCTACGCCTTTCCAAACGCCTACTTTGAAAAGGATAACGAGGTGTCAAAGGAAACGGGATCAAAGGGGGACTTCATCTTCCGCGATTACGTCGACGACGTTGAGTTCATCTCCATCATGTTTGACATGAAAAACGAGGCCGACACGACCGAAAAGAAGCACCGAAACGAGGACTTCTTCAAGGAGCTGGATAAGGACCGCAGGGAAAAGGGGACGGAGTACGCCGTGCTTGTCTCCATGCTAGAAGCCGATAACGACTTCTACAACACCGGAATCGTCCAAGTGCCAAACTACGAGAAGATGTATGTGATTCGACCACAGTTCTTCGTTCACTTCATCGGTCTCTTACGAAACGCCGCACTCGATTCCGTCGAGTACAAGCGTCAGTTGATCGATGAGAAAAACAAGAACATCGACATTACGAACTTCGAGAACAACATTAACAACTTCAAGGATAAGTTCGCCAAGAATTATCAGTCTTATTCCAAAAACTTCGGTGAGGCCATTGACGAAATCGACAAGGCCATCCGCCGAATGGAAGAGGTCAAAAAGAAGTTGCAGACGTCGGAAAACCAACTCCGTTTGGCCAACGCCAAGCTGGATGACGTCTCCGTCAAGAAGTTGACGCGCGGAAACAAGACGATGCAAGAGAAGTTTAAAGAGTTGGACGCTGATAACTAATTGATTTAACAAATCTCTTTCCATCAGCCTTAGTCAAATAAGTATAGTTATAAAAAGGAAGATTATTATGGCAAATGATGCACTATCTGTACAAGATATTATCTTAACCTTGCAAGAGTTCTGGGCCGAAAAGGGTGCCAACCTCATGCAAGCCTATGACAACGAAGTCGGAGCTGGTACGCAAAGCCCATACACGTTCTTGCGTGCTAATGGTCCAGAACCATGGAAGGCTGCCTACGTGCAACCATCCCGTCGTCCGGCCGACGGTCGTTACGGGGACAACCCAAACCGTTTGTTCCAACACCACCAATTCCAGGTAGTGATGAAGCCATCACCGGATAACATTCAGGAATTGTACCTCGCTTCTTTGGAAGCCTTGGGCATTAAGCCTTTGGAACACGACATTCGTTTCGTGGAAGATAACTGGGAAAACCCTTCAATGGGTGCCGCTGGTATCGGTTGGGAAGTTTGGCTTGATGGAATGGAAGTCACGCAGTTTACTTACTTCCAACAAGTCGGTGGAATCGAAGTTGATTCTGTTACCGCCGAGATCACGTATGGGTTGGAACGTTTGGCTTCTTACATCCAAGACGTCCCAACGGTTTACGACCTCGAATGGGGACACGGTGTTTTGTACGGTGACATCTTTAAGGAACCGGAATACGAACACTCAAAGTACGCCTTTGAAGAATCAAACCAAGAAATGTTGCTCCGCCACTTCGACGACTACGAAGCAGAAGCCAAGCACAACTTGGAACTCGGATTGGTTCACCCGGCCTACGACTACATCTTGAAGTCATCCCACACCTTTAACCTCTTGGACGCCCGCGGAACGGTTTCCGTTACGGAACGTGCTGGCTACTTGCACCGCATCCGTTCAATGGCCCGTCAGGTCTCACGCGTCTTCATCGAAGAACGTGCAAAGCTCGGCTTCCCATTGTTGAAGGATGAAGCATTGCGCGACAAGTACCTTGGTGAAAAGGGTAAGTACACGAAGAAAGAGGAGCAAAACTAATGGCAGATTACATCTTAGAAATTGGTTTGGAAGAAATGCCAGCGCACCTGGTGACGTCTTCTGAAAAGCAATTAGTAAAGCGCGTTCAAGACTTCTTGGACGAACATCGTTTGGCCGTGAAAACGATCAAGCCTTTCTCAACGCCACGTCGTTTGGCCGTTTCTTTGCAAGGCTTGGCCGACGGTTCAGAATCAATCGCTGAAGAGAAGCGTGGACCCGCTGTTGACCGCGCTAAGGATGACGAAGGAAACTGGTCAAAGGCTGCCCAAGGGTTCGCCCGCGGTCAGGGAACAACGCCTGAAGAACTGACGGAAAAGGATGGCTACCTCTGGGCCAAGAAGGAAATCGCTGGTGTTCCTGCCAAGGAAATCCTCGCCCTTATCGGTAAGGAAGTCGTTGAGCAAATGACCTTTACCACTTACATGAAGTGGGGAAACCACAGCTTCCACTACATCCGTCCAATCCGTTGGATCGTGTCACTCTTGGACAACGAAATCGTGCCATTCTCCGTACTTGACGTTGAAGCAGGAAACACCACGCGTGGCCACCGCTTCTTGTCAAACGAAGATGTTCAAATCGCAACGGCACAGGATTACGAATCAACCTTGGAAGCTGCCTTTGTGATGGTTGACGCTGACAAGCGCAAGCAAACCATCAAGGATCAGCTCATGGCCATTGCCACAAAGGAAGGCTGGGTCTTGGACCTCGAATCCGACATGGCAAAGGACCTCTTGGAAGAAGTGAACAACATCGTGGAATGGCCAACGGCCTTTTCCGGTAACTTCGACAAGAAGTACTTGGAATTGCCTAAGGAAGTTTTGATTACGTCAATGCGTGACCACCAACGCTTCTTCTTCGTGACAAACGAAGCTGGCGACCTCTTGCCACACTTCCTTTCTGTCCGTAACGGAAACGCCGACCACATCGAAAACGTTGCCCGTGGTAACGAAAAGGTCTTGGTTGCCCGTTTGGAAGACGCGGCCTTCTTCTACAAGGAAGACCAGCAAAAGACCATCGCCGATTACATGGAACGCGTGAAGAAGTTGGTCTTCCACGAAAAGATTGGAACGGTTTACGAACACATGGAACGTGTTGCTGGCTTGTCAGCTAAGATGGCCGACAACTTGAACCTTTCTGACCAAGAAAAGAAGGACTTGGCCCGTGCGGCTCAAATCTACAAGTTCGATTTGATGACTGGAATGGTCGGTGAATTCGACGAGCTCCAGGGTGTCATGGGTGAACACTACGCCAAGATGATGGGCGAAGACGACGCCGTCGCCAAGGCCATCTACGAACACTACTTGCCAACGTCAGCCGACGGTGAAGTGGCGCAATCAACCATTGGTGCCGTTTTGGCCATCGCCGACAAGTTGGACTCCATCGTAACCTTCTTTGCCCACGACATGATTCCATCAGGTGCAAACGACCCTTACGGTCTCCGTCGTGCCGCTGCCGGTGTTGTGAAGACATTGCAAGCCTTCAACTGGCACTTCAACTTGCTTGATCTGCTCACGGAATTTAAGCAGGCAAACGGGGATGTGACCGATGCGAACTTGGACTTGGTTCTCTCATTCTTGACTGACCGTGTCCGCAAGCAAGCTTTGGACGCTGGTATCCGCAAGGACATCGTGACGGCTGGAACGGCAAACGTGGTCATCGGTGACTACGTCTACGTGGCTGACCGTACGAAGGTCCTTTCAAAGCACAGCACTGACGCGGACTTCCGTGAAGTGATGGAAGCCTTGTCACGTGTGGCTCGCTTAGCTAAGAAGGTGCCAGTTGAGGCACCGGTTGATCCGGCATTGCTTGCAAACGACCAGGAAAAGGCCTTGTACGAAGCAACGAAGGACATGTCACTTGACACCTTGAAGGCAGAAGGGGCCGAAGCGCTTTACGAAGTACTCGCAAAGCTCCAAGCACCAATTTCTGCTTACTTCGATCACACGATGGTTAACGACGATGACGAAGCGGTCAAGAACAACCGCTACGCACAGTTGAACGCTATCAACACGCTCATCAACGCCCTTGGTGACATCGAAGAAATCGTCATCAAGTAATTTACTCAATATGAAAAAGTCGGACCCGTACCGGGCCCGGCTTTTTTGATTGGATGGGAGTGCCTCACTAACTGCTGGAAAAGAGGAGGCATATTTTGTGTTTAATATTACAATTAGACAAAAAGTATCTATTTTTTATTTACTACTTTGATTATTCATGATCTAATGTATATTAGATTAAATTGGGAGAGCTGAAGATGAAAATTGATTCCGACTCATTAAATTTTGAAGATGTTCTTCATAAAAAACGTTTAATAATACCTGAGTATCAGCGTAGTTACTCATGGAAGAATGAGCAAATTGATGAATTGTTCACGGATATAATTGATGAACCAGCAGGTTACTATGTTGGAAATATGATCGTAAATCCTGAAGATGGGGATGATGATATTGAAAATATAGTTGATGGTCAACAACGCATTACAACACTTAGCCTTATGCTTTTAGCTATGTATTATAAGATTTCTGAACTTCGTGAGGCTGAGAAACTTTCTCAAAAGATGAATGATCATATTGCAGTTCAATTGGACCGCATCCAAAAGCAATTAATTTCTGATCAAGATTCTTTTATGACTAGAGTGGAATTGTTGCAAAAGGATCAATTAATTTGGAAGAAGCTAATACAATCAGTAATTGAGCCAAAATCGAGTGTGAATATCGATGGTAGAATACTTTTTTATAAGCGGTATAAATTTATAAGAGATACTTTGTTAAAGGGTCTAAGTTTGACGAAAATTCTCGATATTTATGAAAATAAAATTTGTAATTTAACTATTCTAAGAATTTCGTTAACAACATTGAACGATGCTTATCAGGTCTTTGAAAGCTTAAATAGTAAGGGGTTGCCATTAACTCCTTTAGATTTATTGAAGAATATGTATTTGAAAAATGAAGGATGCAATATTCGCAAATGGGAAGAACTCATTGATATATTCACGCATGATGAAAATATTGATGATAAAAAGATGACTCGTTTTGTAACTTACAATTATGATGCTTTTGAACAAGATGGATGGTCAAGCATCACAAAAGGGCAGATTGTTAAAGAATATGAAAAACTATTAGATGGACATCCTGAATATATATACGAATTAATTGAACGTGCTGACGAGTACAACAAAATTGATTTGACTAGTGATAAGTACACCTATGACTTAAACGGATTATCTCAATTGGATGCTACGACATGTTATCCATTTTTGTTAAATATTTATATGAATAGGGAAAAATACAAACTTACTGACGAGCATCTGGATGATTTGATAACTATGATTATTAATTTATTCATTCGTCGTAATTTTGTAAGTATTCCAAAAGCTTCTAATTTACGTGGTTTTTTCAATCTTTGGCGTTACAATATTGAAAAGAAAAAACTCAAGGGCGACGAGTTGATGGCTTACGTGGAAAGCCGAATTAATGCAGAGGCTCCTTCGGATACTGCATTTTTGGCAGCAACAGAATCTGATATGTATCAGTCTAATAAGCGGACTACACGCTTTGTTCTCATTAACTTGGAAAGAAAGTTTGGTAACTTCTTCGATCACAGTAATCCTGATAATCTGGATGATTTTAATGGAAAGAATTTGAGATGGACGATTGAACATATTCTTCCCAAGGGAGGTCTTCCACCACATTGGGTTAAGGCAATCGCAAACGGCGATGAAAGTCTTGCTAAAATGAAGCAGGAACAAAATGTCCATAAGCTTGGTAATTTGACGTTAACTCCTTATAATTCTGCCCTTAGTCAAAAGAATTTTCAGGCTAAGGTTGATTATAAGGACCCAGATACACAGAATCTAGTAGGGTTAAGCTTACCCACATTTTTAAATAGTTCTATCGATACTGAATCTGAAACTTTTGATATAAATTCAATCAATGAGCGTGATGAAAAACTGAAGAAAAAGTTACTAGAGATGATTGCTTTTTCTACGAAGTACGCTGATAAGGTAGATCACTAGATCCAATTTGTTTGTCCTAAACGACCGTAAAGGTCGTTTTTTTATTTGTTCGAGAGTATGATTCCAGTAGATAAATTCCGAATTAAAAATAAGGAGGAAGTAGCATGAAAGATAATAATGAGTTTATTGATGAAAAATTCGAGTTGGCCAAAAATCGGAAAATAGAAATACTAGCTGGCGATTTACTGGATACAAGAAAAATTGCGGACTTGATTTTATTTCATTTCTTAGACAACGATAAAGAGAAGTACCCTGATATTTGGAATGATGATCCAGAAGAGATTGCAGCCTTCAATCGAGAAATTGGATTGTTTGTTGATGAGAAAGAGTATGGTCGTGAGAAATGGCAATATGATTAAGCTAAAAAAGACGAGCCAATTAGCTCGTCTTTTTTGTCCTTTTACTTAGAATAAGTTCTAAAAGTTGTGTAAGTAAACCTTTCAAAATGTCTTATAAACCGCTTAACAGCGCTATTTTTAGTGCTTTTCATCTTTCGAAAACCTGCTATAATGACCGTGTAGCAAACAGGCAACGATGGTGGCTATCCTTTTCTAACCATGGAGGAGGTAACTTATGGAAAAATGTAAGTTAAAAATTTCGTGGAAAGGAGGATAGATCTTGATTTCGGTTCCAGAGCTTATTAACATTCTCATTGCGTTTGGCATGTTCCTAATCATGTTGATTGGGTTGCTAATTGGGTTTATGTTTAAGCTAATCAACTCAATCAACAAAAAATAACCATCTCTGCTTTGCACGCCTGAGATGGTTATTTTATAACTCAATCGGGTAGCCACCACATTGTGGGTTTGCTACGGAAGCAGGAGAGTTACAGCTCTTCTGCTTTTTCTATGCCTTTATTATAAGCACTGAGAACGTGATTGGCAAGTGAATGGAAGACAACATAAAAAAGACAAGCGCGAAATCGTCTTTTAAGCTAATCAACTCAATCAATAAAAAATAACCATCTCTGCTTTGGACGGCTCGAGATGGTTGTTTTTCATTAAATAACTTGGGTAGCCACCACTTTGTGGGTTTGCTACGGAAGCAGGAGAGTTGGAGTTCTCCTGCTTTTTCTATGCCTCTATTATAGCACTGAGAACGGGGTTGGCAAGTGATGTAAGACAACGTAAAAAAGACGAGCCAAAGCCCGTCTTTTCGAAAGGAGGTGAGACCTATGTTAAAAACACAGCGCCATCGCCCTAGAAAGGAGGTGATGCGTATCGGAGTGAAATATTCCAAATATAATAAAGAAAGGATGGATACCATCACCGGTTGAAAAGGAGGCACATGGGGATGCCGAGCCGCCCACCTGTTTTCCGCCAACTGGACGCTTCCTCTTCAACAACGTCATTATATACCGAAAGCAAGGCTTTTCTTATGCTGATTAGGAATAGTACAGCAATAATTCCAATAAGGAATTTGATAGGGCGATTAGCCACCGATAAAAGTAATCGGGGTGTTAACTTTGAGGATGGTTCGGGTCTGACTTTTACAGCAGGAGAGTTGTGAGGATGATGCTTCAATGGAATGATTGTTATTGCCCAAACGGGGATGAACGCTTTATTTAAAGGGCAATTTCCTGTAAACTAGAGAAGACTAATAACTCTTAAAAAGTAGGATATACATGGCAGATTTTACGATTGACCAACTAAAAGAACGACAAAAGCGGATTCGAAATTTCTCAATTGTGGCGCACATCGACCACGGGAAATCCACGATTGCCGACCGAATCTTGGAACAGACCAAGACGGTGGCCGAACGTGACATGCAAAGCCAACTGCTCGATACCATGGACCTCGAACGTGAGCGTGGGATCACCATCAAGCTGAACGCCGTTGAAGTGAACTACAAGGCAAACAACGGGGAAGAATACATCTTCCACCTCATTGACACGCCAGGGCACGTCGACTTCTCCTATGAAGTTTCTCGTTCTCTCGCCGCTGCCGAAGGAGCCATCTTGGTTGTCGACGCCGCGCAGGGGGTTGAAGCCCAGACGTTGGCTAACGTTTACTTGGCCATCGATAACGACCTCGAAATCTTGCCCGTCTTGAACAAGATTGACTTGCCATCCGCAGACGTTGACAAGGTCAAGGGCGAAATCGAAGACATGATTTGCTTGCCTGCAGACGACGCCGTCTTAGTTTCCGCAAAGAAGGGAATCGGTATTCCTGAATTGTTGGAACGCATCGTTTCAGACTTCCCAGCACCTGACGGTGACTTGGATGCACCACTACGTGCACTTATCTTCGATTCCCAGTACGACCCATACCGTGGGGTTGTGGTTAACATGCGTGTCCGCGAAGGTTTCGTTAAGCCAGGGGACAAGGTGCGCATGATGAACACCGGGGCCGAATACGAAGTCACAGAAGTCGGTGTGATGTCACCGAACGCCCAAAAGCGTGACTACTTGATGGCTGGAGACGTTGGTTACATGACGGCCGCCATCAAGGATATCTCCACGACCCACTCTGGTGATACAATCACGCTCGTGGACAACCCCGCCGCTGAACCATTGCCTGGTTACCAACCAATGACGCCAATGGTGTACTCCGGTTTGTACCCGGCTGACAACGCTAAGTACGGTGATTTGCGTGAAGCCTTGGAACGCTTGCAACTAAACGATGCCGCTTTGACCTTCGAACCCGAAACTTCCCAAGCCTTGGGATTCGGTTTCCGTGTTGGATTCCTAGGCCTCCTGCACATGGATGTCATTCAAGAACGTTTGGAACGTGAATTCGACCTTGAGCTCGTGACGACCGCGCCTTCTGTTACCTACGAAGTCGAAACGGTCGACGGCGAAACGCTCATGATTGAAAACCCCTCTGAATTGCCTGAATCACCACAGATTAAGCAGATTCAAGAGCCATTCGTTCACGCCCAGTTGACGGTGCCAGAAGAATACGTTGGTCCCGTCATGGAACTCGCTCAAGAAAAACGTGGGGAGTTCGACACGATGGAGTATTTGGACGACAACCGTGTGAACGTGAAGTACTACATTCCGTTGTCTGAAATCATCTTCAACTTCTTCGACCGTTTGAAGTCATCCACGCGTGGTTTTGCGTCATTGGATTACGAATTGGACGGCTACCGTCCAGCCGACTTGGTTAAGATCGACATCCTCTTGAACGGGGACAAGGTCGATGCCTTGTCATTCATCGTTCACCGCAACAACGCAGCCGAACGTGGCCGTGTCATCACGTCGAAGTTGAAGGAAATCATTCCTCGTCAAAACTTTGAAATTCCAGTTCAGGCCGCTATTGGAAACAAGATTTTGGCCCGTACCAACATCAAGGCTTATCGTAAGGACGTTACCTCAAAGATTCACACGGGTGACCCTGATCGTCGTGCCAAGCTCTTGGACAAGCAGAAGCGTGGTAAGGCCCGCATGAAGTCCGTTGGAACGGTAACGGTGCCACAAGAAGCCTTCATGGCCGTTTTGAAAACGGATGAAGACGAGAAGTATGCTCGTGGACATTAAGAATTATTCTAGTTTAGAATAAATATAAAAGTCAGACCCGGTGCGGTCTGCTTTTTTATTTTCTAAATTAACGCTGTGGATTAGCATGCTAGTCCGGTTTTGACTTTTATATATTTAAAAGAATTCAGATATCTAAGAGGTAAGATTGAAAAATCGATAAAACTGATTTAGAATAAAACTAAGTAAAGAAATTCAGTTAGGAGTTTCACTATGCCATTTAAATCAGTAATTGGTGCAATTTCAGATCACTTTCATCCAAAAATGGACGCTGTTGGGATAACCCACAACGGTCCTTTGGAGGCTGAAGACGCCTTCATCGAACGTACCGTTAACAAGCCCATGCCTCGCGATAACGAAGTCCTCGTCCAGGTTTTGGCCTCTGCGGTTAACCCCGTCGACACCAAAATGCGTGCCGGCTACACCAACACTGGTGTCTTCCGTATCTTTGGGTTAGACGTCGTTGGACGTGTTGCCGCCGTTGGCTCATGTGTTACCCGTTTTTCAGTGGGGGACCGTGTGTTTTACGCTGGTAAGCAACGCCAAGCAGGTGCGGATGCTGCCTATCAAGTGGTTGACTCGAACTTGATTGCTCACGCGCCAAGCCGCCTGGACGATGTGGCAGCCGCTGCAATGCCTTTGACATCCGTCACGGCCCACGACATCATGCACCACGGTTTCCACTTACCAGTGGAACGGAACGCCGCTCGTGAAAAGGCTCTTCTCGTGCTTAACGGCGCCGGTGGTGTTGGTTCTGTTTTGATTCAATTGGCGAAGTACATGGGCATGACCGTTTTGGCCACTGCCGGTAACCCTGAATCAAAGAAGTGGGTTCACAAGATGGGTGCGGACTTCGTCTTGGACTATCACCTTGATTTGGTTAAGCAAACAAAGGCCGCTGGTTTCGACCAGGTGGACTACATTGCCAACTTGCAAGACACCACCGGTTACTGGGACCTCATGGTTCGCTTGATTCGTCCTTATGGACAAATCGCTTCCATCGTGGACACCACGGTACCTGTGGACTTAGGTGAACTAAAGTCCAAGGCCGCTTCCTTTAGTTGGGTCTACATGCTTGCTCGTGGTAACGAAAACGTCTACCTCGCTGAACAGGGACAAATCTTGGAAAAGATTTCGCAGTTGCTTGAAAGCGGGGACATCAAGTCCACCGTCACAAAGGTCTACCACGGCCTTACGGCAAACAACATTCGCCACGCCAACCTAGATGTCGCTGGCCACCACGTATACGGTAAAGTTGTCGTAGATTTTGCGCCAAACATCATGGCCGACGGTGATAATCTTGGTCCCGAAGGGAATTCCAAGTCTGACTTCGAGGATCGACCTGACGACGTCAAGGAAGTCGATGGTTTGACCGAAAAGGAAGACCAAGGTTCTGTTAGCGAAAAAACAGACGAATAACGATTGTTGGGATTGAAGAGTGGGTGACCACTTGGTAAGATTAGTTGGACGCGTCTTTGACGCATGTGATTTCGGCTTTCCCGACGCCAAAATTTAAAGAAGAAAACCGGGAACTTGTTTCCCGGTTTTTTATTGAAAAGGATATCAAATGACAACTTATCAAAAAGTAAGCT
This sequence comes from Fructobacillus broussonetiae, assembly GCF_018437275.1. Taxonomy (GTDB): domain Bacteria; phylum Bacillota; class Bacilli; order Lactobacillales; family Lactobacillaceae; genus Fructobacillus; species Fructobacillus broussonetiae. Next base: position 247,449 of record NZ_JAAMFK010000001.1, on the reverse strand, counting down.
GGACGGTTGCGCCTGAGTTACAAGACCTCGTGGTTTCCGTCTTAATCGAACTCGGTGCAGACGGTGTCGAGCAGGGCGACCAGTCCTTAACCATTTATGAAGACCAGGCCAACGAAGGCTGGGAAAAGCGCCTGGCAACCTACACTGCCGGCCTTGCCATTCTAAAGGAGCAGGGAGTTTCTCTTGATCCAACACCTGTGATTAACGAAAGCCTAAGCTCTGATACTTATGAAAACGAGTGGAAGAACTTCTACCATGCCTCACGTGTGACGAACCGCTTCACGGTTGTGCCAGCCTGGGAAGACTATCAGAAGGAACAAGAAGACGAGAAGCTCATTGTGATGGATCCCGACCAAGCCTTTGGAACAGGAACGCACCCAACGACTTCTTTGATGTTGCAAGCCATCGAAGCTGTCGTGCGCGGCGGTGAAAAGACCATCGACGTTGGAACGGGTTCCGGGGTCTTAGCGGTCGCTGCCAAGCACCTGGGTGCCGGTGAGTTGCTGGCCACCGACATCGACGAGGACGCTGTGAAGACGGCCGAGGAGAACTTGGCATTGAATCCGGTGGCGTCTGACGTGAAGGTTATGGCGTCCGATTTGATGAAGGACGTGCCAACGTCCTTCAGCGCCGGGGGCGTGGACCTTGTCATGGCCAACATTTTGGCCGACGTCATCACGCCGTTGATTCCACAGGTCGCACCAATCGTGAAGCCTGGCGGACACTTCCTGGTGTCTGGCATCTATGATGACGTGGCACAGGGGATTGAAGAGGCCTTGGTCGGGGCTGACTTTATTATCCAGCAAAAGATGGTGAGCGGAACCTGGCACGCGTACATCTGCCAAAAGCAGCAGGAGGGCTAAGCATGCACCGTTATTTCTTAGATCAAAACGTGGACTCGCACTTTGAGCTGGCAGGGGATTCAAACACCTACCACCACCTGGTTCGTGTCCGTCGTTCCAAAGTCGGTTCCAAGGCAGAGTTCGTGGATGCCTCGGAGCGCTTAGTAGTAGCCGAGTTAAAGGATATCAATAGCGATTCTGCTTCATTGGAAGTGCAAGAAGAACTCGACCAGAAAGTTGAATTACCGGCCAAAGTGACCCTAATCGTGTCACCCGTTAAAAACGACCGCACCGAATGGTTCGTTCAAAAGGCAACCGAACTCGGTGTCGACCGCATCGTCTTAACCAAGATGGAACGAACGGTTGTCGACTGGGGCAAGCAGGCCGAAAAGAAGATGACTCGCTTGGAAAAAATCGCCTTGAACGCCGCGGAACAGTCCCACCGTTTGAAGGTGCCAGACATCGTTTTTGAGGATTATTCCAAAGCGCTTGCCGAAGACAAAGACTTCGGGCTCGTTGCCTGGGAAGAATCCGCTAAGCAAGGGGAGAAGGCCACGCTCGTGAAGGTCGCCGAAGAGGTCAAAGCTGGTCAACGCTTGGCCGTGCTCTTTGGCCCAGAGGGTGGTTTGTCAGAGGAAGAGATCAACGGCTTGAAGGAGGCGGGATTTGCTCCTGCCGGACTCGGACCACGTATTCTCCGTGCCGAAACGGCTCCTTTGTACACGCTTTCTGCACTCTCAACAATTTGGGAGCTAGGGCTTTGAGAATGGTGCGACTTGGACTGAAAAAGACATCCTAAGCCTAATGCAAAGAGGGCGCTCATGAGCGCCAAATTGCTTGCCAGTATTTTTAAAAACAACTATAATGTGAATAGATTATTTTTAGGAGATACGACCATGAACCGATTCAAAGAATGGGTAAAAAGACCAGTTTACTTTTGGTCAGCGATGATTGTCCTCGTGACTGTCATCTTGCCTATGATTGCCTCCTGGTTGAACCTGAGCACGTTGACCAAGGTCATCGCTCTCTACTTTTTGATCAACGGCCTCTTCGCCTTGGCCTTTGGTGCAGCAGTTAAGCACCAAGGTTGGAAGTTACCCGTTCTATTGGCACAGCCATTGACCTTCGGTCTTTTGGGAACGGCACTCTTTGGCTTTGTTAACGACACGTATGGTTACTACTTGGCGCTCTTGTACCTCGTCTTAGCTATGTTTACTTACTTGAATGCCGAACCCTTGGAGCCCTCACTGGACGAATTGCCAGTGGACGGTGGCTACCAGGATGTCTAACAATTGATTTCACTAAAAGCGCCCATTTACGGGCGTTTTTCTGTTAGACTGTTATAAGGTAATTCTCGCATTTTAATGAAATTCGGAGGAGAAACACTTTGATTACAGTTTCAGATATGAGCTTTTCATTCTCTGGTAAGAAGCTCTACCAGGACGTTAACTTAAAATTGGTTCCCGGCCACACGTATGGAATCATCGGAGCCAACGGAGCAGGTAAGTCAACTTTCTTGAAGTTGCTCCAAGGACAACTCGAACCAACTGAAGGACAGATCAACATCACCACGGGTGAGCGGATGTCTTCATTGGAACAGGATCACTTTAAGTACGACGACTCAACGGTCATGGACACGGTTGTTCAAGGTCACAAGCGTTTGTATGAAGTGAAGACTGAAATGGATGCCATCTACGCTAAGCCTGACTTCTCAGACGAAGACGGTGTTCGCGTTGGTGACTTGTCTGCCGAATTCGAAGAACTCGACGGTTGGAACGCCGAAGCCGAAGCGGCGCAGTTGCTCACAAAGCTTGGCATCGACGAAGGTATGCAATACACGTTGATGGGTGAAGTCACCGAAAACGACAAGGTGAAGGTCCTCTTGGCCCAAGCCTTGTTCGGTAACCCCGACATCTTGGTTCTAGACGAACCAACCAACGGTCTTGACGTGCAAACCATTGCTTGGTTGGAAGACTTCTTGGCCGATTTCGAAAACCTTGTCATCGTCGTATCCCACGACCGTCACTTCTTGAACGTTGTTTCGACAAACATTTTGGATGTTGACTACGGTAAGATCACGCCGTTCGTTGGTAACTACGACTTCTGGCGTGAATCAGCTGAATTGGCCCAACGTTTGGCTTCTCAGCAAAACGCAAAGAAGGAAGAACAAATCAAGCAGCTTCAAGAATTCGTTGCGCGATTCTCAGCCAACGCTTCCAAGTCCAAGCAGGCCACTGCTCGTAAAAAGCAGTTGGACAAGATTACTTTGGATGATATCAAGCCTTCATCACGTAAGTATCCTTACATCTCTTTCCCTATGAACCGTGAACTCGGAAACGACATGGTGAAGGTTGAAGGCATTTCAAAGACCATCGATGGCGAAAAGGTCTTGGACAACATTACCTTCACTGGTCGTCCTGGTGACAAGATCGCCATCCTGTCTCGTTCAGATTTGGCAACCACGAACTTGATGCAAATCTTGGCTGGTACCATGGAACCGGACGAAGGAACGGTTACCTGGGGTGTGACGACTTCACAGTCATACTTGGCAAAGGATTTGAACGACAACTTTGACAACCAAGAAGACGTTATCTTGGACTGGTTGCGTGAATACGCCGAAGAAGAACAAAAGGACAACACATCACTCCGTGGTATGCTTGGTCAAATGCTCTTCAAGGGTGACGACGCCTTGAAGCAAATCAAGGTCCTCTCTGGAGGAGAAAAGGTTCGTATCGTTTTGGCCAAGATGATGTTGCTGAAGGCAAACGTCTTGCTCTTGGATGACCCAACCAACCACTTGGATTTGGAGTCCATCCAATCAATGAACGATGCCGTTGCGGACTTCAAGGGTTCTGTTATCATGACTTCTCACGATCACGAGTTCTTGGAAACGACCGCAAACCACATTGTTGAAGTTTCAAACAAGGGTGTGGTTGACCGTTTGGATACGACCTACGATGAATTCATCTCATCAGAATCCATCCAAGCCAAGGTCAAGGCTTTGTACGATTAATGTTTCAACCAAAGCGCTGAAAAGCGCTTTTTTGCTTAAAAAAGGAGTGTTATATGGCAGTTGGAATTGAAGGAATTTCGTTTTACACGCCAGGTTATTCCTTGGACATGGTCGATTTGGCCAATGCCCGCGGTGAAGAACCCGACAAGTTCACGATTGGCATTGGGCAGTCCGTGCAGACGGTCATCCCCAACTTCGAAGACGTTGTCACCATGGGTGTCAACGCGGCGTCAAAGCTTTTAAAGTCGGACGCGGACCGCGCCGCCGTCGAGATGCTTTTGTTTGCCTCTGAATCCGGAGTCGACAACTCCAAATCCGGTGCGATGTTTGCAAAAGACCAGCTCGGCTTGCGTGATAGCATCCGTGCCATTGAAATGAAGCAGGCCTGTTACGCGGGAACCTTTGCCTTGATGCAGGCCAAGGACTTCGTCACGCTTCACCCAGACAAGAAGGTCTTGGTGATCGCCTCTGACATTGCGCGCTACGGTTTGAAGACACCCGGTGAAGTCACCCAGGGTGGTGGGGCCGTTGCCATGTTGATTTCAACTGACCCTAAGGTCGCTGTTATCAACGATGACTCCGTCTACGAATCAAAGGACGAAAAGGACTTCTGGCGTCCAATCGATTCCGACATTGCCTTAGTCGACGGTCACTTGTCGACCGACATCTATAAGGAAATGTTCATGGACTTGTGGAATGCCTACAAGAAGAACACGGGCTTGCACTTGCCTGACTTCAAGGGCTTTGCCTTCCACTTGCCATACACGAAGATGGGGAAGAAGGCCCTCGAACAAATCCTTGATGAAGTGACGTCAACAAAACAGGCCTACTTCATGGAACAATTGGCTGCCTCACAGTTTTACAACCGTTACGTTGGAAACCTTTACACTGGATCTGTTTACCTGTCACTCATGAGCCTCTTGAAGGAGGCCAAAGGTTATCAGGCTGGCGACCGTGTCGGTGTATTCTCCTTTGGCTCAGGTGCCGAAGCCGAATTGTTCTCTCTTACGCTCACTCAGGGCTATGAAGACGTTTTGGCAGAGCAGGACGTCCAAGGTATGTTGGACGCTCGTATGAAGCTCTCAGTGACCGAATACGAGAAGGTGTTCGAAAGTCAGAAGCTGGATTCATCCGATGATAGTGAGACGGAAGGTGTGGCTTTGGCTGCTGAAGGGAAGTTGGCTGCTGGCCAATGCTACTTTGCCGGTTGGAAGGACCACTACCGTTTGTATAAGACGGCGAAGTAAACGTTCTGTTTTTAATATAAGTGCTGGGAGCACCAGTGCCTTCGAATTGTGTTATTCCTGGCCAGCAAGCCGATGCAAATGATTCCAATTTGTACTTTAAAATAACGAAGAAAAAGACCCCGTTTGGGGTCTTTTTTGATAAACTATAGAACAAGTACAAAACAAAAGGAGTTCTTATGGCTAAGAATGTGTATCTCGCAGGACCTTTTTTCTCTGAAAAACAGGTCGATCAGGTTGCTCGTTTGGAGAAGGTGTTAGCTGACCATCCCCAAGTTGGTGATGTTTTTTCACCACGACAACACCAACACGAAGAGTTTGAGATGTTTTCACCCGAATGGCAGGTTGCCGCTTACACCTCTGATGTGGAAGCCATCGACAATGCCGATGTGATGATTGCACTCTCGGATTTTGACGGTGCCGACGCTGATTCAGGGACTGCCTGGGAAGTGGGATACGCCTATGCCAAGGACATTCCTGTTGTCATCATCAAAGAAGACGATGTGACGTTGAACCTGATGTTAGCGAAGTCTTTGACGGCCTACCTCCACAAGGTGGAGGCCGTCAGTGATTACGACCTCGATAAGATGGAAGAAATCCCATACGACGGGTCAGTTATCTAAGGTTTAGTAGTGCAGGGCCGTTGGCCTCACGTTTGAAGGCCCCGAAGGGGCCGTTTTTACAGAAAGAAAAAGAGGAATACTTATGCAAGCTGTTGTTACTGCTGTCGGAAAAGACAAGGCCGGAATCGTTGCTGGAATTGCCACGTGCCTTTCCGAAAACAATGCCAACATTTTGGATCTCTCACAAACCATCATGGGCAGCACCTTCACCATGTCCATGCTCGTCAACATCGAAAAAGACGATAAGTTTAACGATGTCCACGAAGCCCTGAAAGCCGCCGGAGACAAGCTTGGCGTGACTGTTCACGTTCAACGCGAAGAACTCTTCGACTCAATGGCCCGGGTTTAAGCTACCCCAGCACAATAAAGGATAGCCTAATGGAAACAAATCAAATTCTCGAAACAATCAAGATGGTCGAAGAAGACAACTTCGACATCCGTACCGTCACCATGGGAATCTCTCTTCTCGACACCATCGGTGGCACGGTAGAAGAAACTGCTAAAAATGTATACAAAAAAATCACCACTTACGCCAAAGATTTGGTTGCCGTTGCAAAACAAATCGAACGCGAATATGGTGTGCCCATCACCAACAAGCGTATCTCCGTCACGCCAATTTCCATGATTGCCGGCTCCGCCAACGAAGAAGAAATCTTGGTGCTTGCCCACGCCTTGGACGACGCCGCCAAAGAAGTTGGCATCGACTACATCGGTGGATACGGTGCATTGGTCCAAAAGGGCTTCTCACACGGTGACTTGGCCTTGATTAAGTCCCTGCCACGCGCCTTGACCGAAACGGACCTCGTGATGTCATCCGTTAACATCGGATCATCAAAGGCCGGCATGAACCTGGACGCCGTTAAGCTCATGGGTGAAACGGTCAAGCAGATCACGGATTTGTCAGACACTGCCAACGCCAAAATGGTCATCTTCGCAAACGCCGTCGAGGACAACCCATTCATGGCCGGTGCCTTCCACGGCGTCACGGAACCTGACGTTGTCATCAACGTTGGTGTGTCCGGACCTGGTGTTGTAAAGCGCGCCCTGGATAAGGTGAAGGGTGAATCCATCACGACGGTTGCTGAAACCATCAAGAAGACCGCATTCAAGATTACCCGTGTTGGTCAACTCGTTGGTTCACTCGCCGCTGAACGCTTAAACGTACCATTCGGTATCGTCGATTTGTCTTTGGCACCAACGCCTGCCCGTGGTGACTCCGTTGCCGAAGTGCTTGAAGCCATCGGTTTGGAACAGGTCGGTACACACGGAACAACCGCTGCCTTAATGATGCTAAACGACGCCGTTAAAAAGGGTGGTGTCATGGCCGCCCAAGGTGTTGGTGGCTTGTCCGGTGCCTTCATCCCCGTCTCAGAAGACGCCGGCATGATTGACGCCGTGAAGGCCGGTACGCTTTCATTAGCCAAGTTGGAAGCCATGACGTCTGTTTGTTCCGTTGGTTTGGACATGATTGCCATCCCTGGTGAAACGCCAGCCACGACCATCGCTGCGATGATCGCCGACGAAGCGGCCATCGGTATCCAAAACAACAAGACGACGGCCGTTCGTATCTTACCTACAAACGGGGCTAAGGTCGGCGACATGATCGACTACGGTGGCTTGCTCGGAACTGCTCCTGTTATGCCTGTCGTTGAAAAGTCATCCGCGGACTTCATCAACCGTGGGGGACACGTTCCAGCGCCAATCCACTCCTTTAAGAACTAATAAGAAATAAGTTTTTAGACAAGTGGGACCCTCTTTGTTCAGTAATTTTCTGACACTGGGTTCAATACAAAATTAGATATTAAATATAAAATCGCTCAAAGTGTTGATATTAGACATTTTGGGCGATTTTGCTATATGCAGACGGGTTTATTTTGTATGCTTTGGTCGAAAACAAAAGGCCTTGGTACAGCAGGCTTTTTCGCACATGCAGAATAAGACAGGAGGTATTTTTACCCATGCCAATTGCACTGACCCACAACACGTTAAAAGAGGACTTACAAGCCTATTTAGATGACTTAAAAGCCCAGCAGGGCGGACACCTAAACATCCCGTGTTCCCATAACGAGTACCCCTACATTCACCGCGACTCCATGGAGCTCATTAAAATCGTGATTGATGGAAAAGATGGCTCGCTTGATTCGTCAATTGCGGCAGAAGTTTTGGAGGAGCGGGACATCTTGCCATCGAGGAGGAACGGGTTGGACTTAGCCCGTTACCTAAAAAAGCTAAATGAACGAAAAGAGGGGGATGGCCGCCCCATTCCGATTACTCACGATAAATTGAAGGACGATTTGAGGGCCTATCTTGAATCTGAAAAATCTAAACAGAATGGGGAGCTGATCATCCCTGTTTCTGACGCTGATTACCCGCTTATTTACCGTGATTCACTTGAATTAATGCAGATTGCAATTGATAGTCCGGAAGAATCCATCGACTATGCGATTGCCTGTGATCAGTTAGAGGAACGGGGTTATCTCCCTCACGATGACGCCGTTTTTGATAAGGAAGCCTTCTGGGCTGACATCGATGTATAAGTGCAAACCGACTAAAAAGTTTCAGTCCCAGCTCAAACGTTTAACGCGTTTGGACCGTGAGATTAAGGGTGAAGTTTTAGAGGTGATTGAGATTCTCTGTGAGGGGCAGGGTCTTCCTGTTGAGTTCAACAATCACCGTTTAAAACGAAAGCTATCAAGCTACTACGAATGTCATATTCGAACTCCTATGAAGGGCCAACGCCCATGTGGTGTCGATGATGTTTTACTGCTCTATCGCATTAGGGAACAACCCAAGCTTTTGATTCCATCAAAGATTGGATCACATGATGAGCTTTTTTCTGGTCAAAACAAGGGACGGCAATCGAAAGTTAAATAAGACATAAAAAAGCCCTTCGCATAAAGCAAAGGGCTTTTCTTATCGATTAAATTTTAGTGACGCTTTTCTGAACGGAAACCGTATGCGTAGCGGTCGTTTTCTGCAATGACACGCTTTGTAAGCAAGTCATCTGCTTGGTGGTGTTGCTGTTCGAATTGACGACCTTCTTCCATTGCAACGCGCTTGTCGCGGTTGTTTAGGATGTTGTCGCGGAAACGGAGGAAGAAGGCTTGAATCTTAACCTGCTTTAACTCCAAGTTGTGACGCATGTAATCTGCTGTTGAATTCATTGGTAAGTTCATGTTGTTGCCTCCTAGCACTTGTTTAATAACTATCTATACTATACTGCCCGTTTTGCTGTAATAGTAGGGCTTTTGCTGAATCGTAAGGGTCTTTACTTCTTCTTAAGATTTGCCTTAAACAATGGAATTCTTATCGTATAATAAAAGTATGATAAAAGAAGTGGCACAATATCGATCATATTTACTGGCTGAACGTGGGTACTCCCGTTTGACCATCGAAGCCTATATTAAAGACATTGAGGCATTTGTAAGTTACCTCAATGAGAATGGTGGTTTTTCGACTTTTCAAGCCGTTAAACCATTAGACGTTCGCGTCTATTTAGGTTCCTTGTATGATGCCACCTTAGCTCGGACAACCATCGCTCGAAAGGTCTCTTCTTTAAAAAACTTCTATGCGTACTTAGTTAAAGAAGGGCAGGCGCTAGACAATCCTTTTGAAGGAGTCGCGCTTCGAAAGCACGAGGCCCACTTGCCTGAATTCCTATACGAAAACGAGCTTCAGGAACTTTTTAAAGTCGCTTATGACAAACAAGATCATCCTCTTTATCGACGTGATGCTGCCTTACTGGAGTTTTTGTTTGCGACCGGTACGCGTGTTTCTGAAATTGCCGGGCTTGCCGTTTCGCAACTTGATTTAAACAATCAACTTGTCTTGATTCATGGAAAAGGAAATAAGGACCGCTACGTACCTTTTGGCTCTTATGCCAAGAAGGCTTTGGTTGACTATCTAGAAAACGAACGTCCTGAACTCCTTGCCAAAAACAAGGAAAGTGAAAAGCCTGATGAAGTTTTCTTAAATTCAAAGGGCGGGGCTTTAACCACCGCCGGGATTTCATACATCCTAAACCAGTTAATGAATAAAACTTCTTTAACTGCTAAGATTCATCCCCACATGCTTCGACATACCTTTGCGACAACTTTGTTAAACAATGGGGCGGACATGCGAACGGTTCAAGAGCTACTGGGGCACTCGAATTTATCAACGACACAAATTTATACGCACGTTTCTAAAAAAATGCTGCAATCGTCATATGATAGCTTCTTCCCACGGGCTAAGCGTTAGGAAGTGTGTTACCGCTTTCAATTCCCGTTTAAAGGCGTTTTTACCGTTGTCAGAAATTTAAAATGGTAGTAAGATAGAGATATGATTACGTTAGAAAATGACCAATTGATTGTAAAAATTGACGAGCACGGTGCCGAGCTCGTTTCTGCCTGGAATAAAGAGGCTGAGCTGGAATACATCTGGTATGGTGATCCGAAATACTGGGGACGTCACGCGCCAAATCTCTTCCCAATTGTTGGACGATTGCAGGGCGATCAGTTTAACTTGGCTGGTGAGACATACTATATGAACCAGCACGGTTTTGCTCGAAACATGGATTTTGACATTATCGAAAATGATGTGGACCATGCACGCTTCCGTCTAGTTGATTCAGAATCAACATGGCGTGTTTACCCTTTTAAGTTCCAATTCGACGTTGTCTTTGATTTGAAGGGAACGGAACTCTTTATGAAATATGAGGTCCATAACCCTGATAAGACGAACTCGCTTTTCTTCTCAGTCGGTGGACACCCAGCGTTTAACCTTCCGCTAGACGGTGGAAAATTCTCGGATTACTATCTGTCTGTAAAGCCTGAAAAGGTTTACGATCGAATTCGATTAGTTGGTCCATATTCAAATCCTAACGTACCTTCACCATTTAACGCTGACATTCCATTACGTTTGCGCCAAGAAGACTACCATGACGATGCCATTATCTTGAAATTGGATCGTCAAAAGGCAACGTTCCTTTTGGCACGTTTGGCCAACCAACACGGAATGGAAATGACGGTGGACAACGCCCAGTTCCTAGGTGTATGGACACCAGCTGGTAAGGATGCGCCATTCATCGCTATTGAACCATGGTGGGGAATTGCGGATACAGTGGATGCAACCGGAAACTTCAAAGAGAAATTTGGAAACAATGTCTTAGCTGCTGGTGATACGTTTACCGGTTCTTACTCAATGAACTTTTTCTAAAACAAATAAAGGAAAGCCAGTTGCTTAGCAGCTGGCTTTTGTGTGATTATTTATGGATTTTAAAACACTCATTCAAGAAAAACAAAACATTAATCAGGCAGCCTTGGCCGTTCCAATGGCACTTGGACCAAATGATAAATTTACGCCATTTAAACATGCTTTGGACGAACAAAACCCAGATGCTGTCATCTGGCAGGCCGATGCAATCGCCGATGACTTCTCAAAGGAGGTCATTTGGGACCAAGTAAAGCAGGGTGGCGCAAACGCTGTTGATGAAGGTGACATGTCTGCGATGAAAAAGGCTTCCATGAAGGCTGAACTCGATAAGGCCTATGAGGAATTTATCGGTAACTGGCCCGAAATTCAAAAGCAGATTGTTCAAGAACTTGTTCAAAACGCCGCACAAACAGTAAACGGTCGTTACCTTTTCTTGTCTTATTCAAACAAAGAAGAAGGGGGACTGGGGGAAATGACTCCCGCTGACCAAGCCTTCTTCCTCGTGACTGCTTTAAAGGTTTCAAACGGTGCTTTCTCAGCTGTTTACTTGCCAGAGACACTTGATGAAAACCTGCAAGAAAAAATTCGTGAAGCGGCTAAGGAAGCCGGCGTGATGGTTATTGAAACGATGACGATGCCTGATTTAGACGAAGATACGATTCAGTCTACTTACAAGGCTTTCGATGAAGCAGGATCAGACATTGTAAACATGCAAGTTTCAACGGATGTGTTGGGTGCTGCAGAAGTCTCGGATGTGGAAGCATACTTGTCTGAATTACAAAATGATATACCGGTGATGGTGACCATGACCGGTGAATTAACAAAGGACCAAGTTGAAGCTTGGTTAGTATTCCCGTCTGCGTTGGTGACGTTGGCACTAGGTGAAAACTACCAGACGCCAATTATTAAAAGTACGGTACGCGAGTTAGGCTGGGCCTGAGTTTTTATAAGATAAATGAATTGATTTGATTCTTTTTCTTTATAAAAAAGCATGCTATACTAGTTCTTGACCAACTGGGTAGTATCTATCTACCTACCCGGCACCCGAAAGGGTGTCGTTTTTTTTATGCTTAAAAATGCGTGCCCTAAATGACATCAGAAATTGACTTTTTATTTTGACCAGGCAATACTGAAAGCGACGTTAGAACATTTTCGAATTTTATGGGTAAAGGAGAAAATTATGCAAGCAGTATCGTATGTCAAAGCGCAGAATCAATTGAGCCGTTTTATTGAACAGGTAAATGAGAAATCAAAGCCAATATTGATTACTTCGAAACGGAGTAAAGAGAAGGCTGTCTTGGTCAGTAAAGCAGAATACGACAACATGGTTGAGAATATTTATGTGCGGTCGGATGAAAACTTGGAACGAATTCGAGAGTCATTGGAATCCTTCCGACATCATGATGAGAGGTGGCACTCTTGATTTTTGAAAATTATATTTGGTCGCCAATCTCTTGGTCAGATTTTGAGTGGTGGCTTGACCATGATAAGGAAAAAGTGAAGAGAATAAGGCGAATGATTAAAGAAATCGTTCGGGATCCGTTTATTGGAATAGGGAAGCCAGAGCCACTAAAGGAGCACATGGCAGGAATGTGGTCTCGAAGAATCACTGATGAACACCGGTTAGTTTATGTTGTTTGCGATGGCGAACTTCGAATCGTTTAAGCTCGAGGCCATTATAAATAATAAATAAAAAAAACCAGCTTTTCGAAGCTGGCCTTTTTTTAGTTATTTTCGAGGTATTGGTCGAGCCCGACTTTGATATCCATCGCTGCTTTCTTTTGATAGCTTTCTGATGTGATGTAGGAGAGGTCCTTGTCTGAGTTTATGAAGCCAAGCTCTAGAAGAACTGCGGGACGGGAAACGTCCTTAATCACGAGGTAGGGAATCGATTCGTAACCACGATTTTCAAGTGGTAGATTATCTAGCGATTTGTTTAGCGCTTGTGCCAACGGTAGTGAGTTGTCATTGTAGTAGAACTGAGAAATCCCGGAAGCTGAATTGTGTGAGTCAGATGAATCGAAGTGGAACGAAATTTGAGCATCTGCCTGATACTTTTCAGCTGTGCGAGGAATGTGCAAGAGCGGAACAATGACGTCTTTATCACGAGTGAGGAAGACACGAGCACCAGCCTGTGTCAGTACCTTTTCGGTTTGTTTAGCCGTTTGAAGCGTGTACGTCTTTTCGTACTTCTTCTTGTTGTAGGCCATGGCCCCAGTGTCAGAACCGCCGTGACCAGGATCCAAAACAATTGTGGCTTCAGAAAGCGCCGTTGGCTTCTTCAACCAAGTGTTGTTAGCCAACCATGAAGCAACCCATCCTTCATTATCGTTCTTACTATCTCTGACACGCCACCATCCGTTTTTACGCTCTAACACGGTCAGCTTCGTACCAGATTTAAGAGTCGTAAGCTCCTTAGCTGTTCGACTAGGGCCTTTACGAAGCGGGACACCATCCGGTCGTGTCGTTAATTGATTCTGTTGTGAAAGGGAAAAGACTAGCAGGAAAGTCGTGAGGGCAATGAGGCCTAAGACCGTTATGCCGACTTTGTTCTTTTGAATCCAATCAATCATGGCAATACTCATTTTTTCTTTTTGTTTTATATCTCTTATATTTTATCATGAGAGACGAATTATTTTACGATGAGAGCCGACAAATACACTGATTTTCAGTATAATAGGAGGCATGAAACAATTTCGAGTCGACAATTTAACTTCAGTTTACGGTGAAAAGGTTCTTTTTGACGACCTTTCTTTCATGATTGCCTCCGGGGATCGTGTCGGTTTGGTTGGTGTTAACGGTTCTGGAAAGACCACTTTACTCAACGCCTTATCTGGAAAGCATCCAGCAGATAAAGGAACCATCACCACGCAAAATGATTACCGCATTGGTTACTTAGAACAAGAGCCACCTCTTGACGGACATCTGACGGTTTTGGATGCCATCTACGCTGGTGATCAACCGGTCTTTAAGACCATTCGTGCTTATCAAGAAGCCTTGGACTACTTCTCTTTACACCCGGAAGAAGAGAAGGCTGCAACCCGCTTTGAAAAGGCACAAGCAGCCATGGACACAGATGATGCTTGGACGATTGAGTCGCAAATTAAGACGATTCTAACGCAGCTACATTTGACGGACTTAAAGGCTGAAGTGAAGCACTTATCAGGTGGACAGAAAAAGCGTGTTGGAATGGCCCAAGTCTTGATTGAAGAACCAGACTTACTCATTTTAGACGAGCCTACCAACCACTTGGATTTTGATTCCATCGCCTGGTTGGAACAGTATTTAGCTAAGTACAAGGGGGCACTTTTGACAGTGACCCACGACCGCTACTTCCTTGACCGAGTTACTAATCGTATTTTCGAACTCTCCTTTGGTAAGCTTTATGAATATGATGGTAACTACCAGGATTACTTGGAAGGAAAGGCCGAGCGTCAGGCTGATGAAGCCCTCGCTGAACATAAGCGTGAAAAGAAGTACGAGCAAGAAAAAATTTGGATGAATAAGTCCGCGCGTGCTCGTACAACCAAGCAAACAGCTCGCGAAAAAGCTTTCGCTGACTTGGAAGCTTCAATGGGTCAAGTGAAGCAAGACGAAGATATCGAGCTTTCTTTGGGACAGTCACGTCTTGGTAAAAAGGTCATGGAGTTGGACCATGCCACTTTGGCCTTTGGCGATAAGTTGATCTTTAAGGATTTGAGTTTAATCCTTGGTCAACGTGACCGTATTGGTATCACGGGTCCAAACGGGGTTGGAAAGTCATCCTTGCTTAACGTCTTAGCTGGTAAGCTGCCGTTGACCGACGGTACTTACGAGATGGGGCAGACCGTTAAGATTGGTTACTATACGCAGGTTACCGAAGAGATTCCGGCAGACAAGCGCGTCATTGAATACCTCACGGATGTGGCTTCAACGATTAAGAACCAAGATGGTGAAACGCTGTCTGCAAAGGATCTCTTGGAGCAGTTCCTGTTCCCATCCTTCATGCATGGAACGCTTGTACGGAAGCTTTCCGGAGGAGAAAAGCGTCGTTTGTACCTCTTGAAAATTCTCATGCAGGCTCCAAACGTGTTGCTACTAGATGAGCCAACGAACGATTTGGACATTGGAACCTTAACGGTTTTGGAAAATTTCTTGCAGACTTTTGCTGGAACGGTTATCACGGTTTCCCACGATCGTTACTTCTTGGATTCTGTGGCTGACTTCGGTTACTACCTTGAAGGTGATGGGGTTGTTGACCGTTACAACGGTTCCTTCTCGGCCTACTTGGACGAAGTGGTTTTGCCAAAGGAAAGTGCTTCTTCAAAGCCAACTTCAACTGAAGGTGATAAAGTCAAACCCGAGGGAGATGCAGCTGTAGAGAAGCAAAAGGCTCGTAAGTTAACTTACAAAGAAAAGCAAGAATGGGCGGTTATCGAAGATGAAATCGCTGAATTAGAAGAACAAGTCGAACAGTGCAACGAAGAAATTGTTCAAAATGGTTCCGATTATGAAAAAATTGCCTTAATCCAAAAGGATTTGGAAAAGGCACAAGCAGAATTAGACAATAAAATGAATCGCTGGGAAGAGCTTTCAGAAATCGTCGAAGAGCAGGGCTAGTCGCTTTGCTCTTTTTTTGTTGCCATAGAAATGATGTAAATTTGTCTTTCTTCCGTATTACTTATAAAGGAGGAAGAAAATGCTTGAACGAGATTTTTTACTAGCGCTGCATTTGACTCCCGGAATTGGAAGAGTTCGTGAGCAGCGTGTTATTGCAGCAATTGAATCGGAGCGTGTGCCACGTTTTTATCCATGGTCGCGTTTTGATTTTGCCTATGCTTTGAGGGAGGATGAATCAAAACTGGCTTTCATCGAATTATTTGATGATTATCAAAAGACGGTTTCGATGGTGGAAGAATCCCTTGTAATTGGAGAAGAGCAGGAACCCTTTATCACTTACTTTGATCAGTCATATCCACCATTGCTTCGGGAGAGTTTTCAGCCACCACTCATTTTGTTTTATCGCGGTGATTTACGCGCGCTGGATTTACCATTGTTGTCTGTCGTTGGTACGAGAAACTGCACCCAGTACGGGCTTGATGCGATGCGCCATTTACTTCCAGAAGTCATTGAAAAAGGCGTGGGCGTGGTTTCTGGCTTGGCGAAAGGGATTGACGTCATGGCACACCAAACAACCTTTTCTGCTGGCGGTGTTGCCATTGGCGTTGTGGCAGCCGGGTTAAAGCATGCTTACCCGTATGAGAACCGTTTCATGCAAGAAGAGGTGAGCCAGCGGGGACTGTTATTATCCGAGTATCCTGGTGAATTGTTGGCTAACCGTGGCCACTTTCCAGAAAGAAACCGGATAATCGCCGGGCTATCGGCAGCGACTTTGGTAGTGGAGGCAAGGAAAAAATCCGGATCGCTCATAACGGCCAACTTGGCGTTGCAAAATAACCGGGACGTTTTAGCAGTACCTGGTTCAATCCTGTCTTTAGAATCAGAAGGGTGCAATACTTTGATTGAGGCCGGTGCCTTGCCAGCCTGTTCACCCAGTGCTATTATGAGAGCAGTAAAACTCATAAATTAGAAAATACGCTTATTCTATAGAAGAAAAATGCTTTTCTCGGCTATTTTTTAAGAATTGCTGGTACTTTTATGTATCATTTGATATTCTGAATGCTATGAGATTTTGAAATCGAGAACTGTGAGGAACCGTCGTGGTAGAAAAGAAGACCCGCAAAACGACTACTCGTAAAAAGACGACTAAGTCTGCTAAAAATAAAAAATTAGTGATCGTGGAGTCACCTTCAAAGGCAAAGACCATTGAAAAGTACCTAGGTTCAACTTACCAGGTTGTGGCTTCTATTGGGCACGTTCGGGACTTACCCAAGTCTACTTTGGGTGTCGATGTCGAACAAAATTACCAACCAAAATACATTAACATTCGCGGTAAGGGCCCTGTTATTAAGGACCTAAAGAAGGCTGCTAAAGCTGCTAAGCAAGTTTACCTCGCATCCGACCCGGACCGCGAAGGGGAAGCCATTGCCTGGCACTTACAATACATTTTGGGATTGGACCCAGAAAAGGCGAACCGTGTTGTCTTTAACGAAATTACGAAGGACACCGTTAAAAACGCCTTTAAAGAACCACGTACGATTAACCAAGATTTGGTCGATGCCCAACAGGCACGCCGAATCATTGATCGCTTGGTTGGTTACTCCATTTCCCCCGTCTTGTGGAAGACGGTAAAACGCGGTTTGTCAGCTGGACGTGTCCAGTCCGTCGCTTTGGGTTTGATTATTGCTCGTGAAAAGGAAATTCAAGCTTTCCAGCCCGAAGAATATTGGACACTTGATTCAGAATTCAAGAAGGGACGCTCAAAGTTTAAGGCAAACTTCTACGGCTTTGATGGCAAAAAACAAAATTTGCCGGACAATGCTGCTGTTCAAAGTGTGATGTCTGACTTGGACACGACTAAGCCATTTACGGTGTCATCTGTGAAGGCGAAGGAACGTAAGCGCCAGCCACAACCACCGTTTACTACATCTACGATGCAGCAAACGGCTAACACGCAGTTGAAGTTCCGTACCCGTAAGACAATGATGACCGCTCAACAGCTTTACGAAGGAATTAACCTTGGTAAGGGATTGGGTCAGGTCGGATTAATCACTTACATGCGTACCGACTCGACTCGCTTGTCATCCGTTGCAAAAAACGCGGCTGCTCACTACATCCACGATACATGGGGTGAACAGTACTCAAGTCACAAGCCAGTGGCTGGTACACCACAAGAAGGAGCACAAGACGCCCACGAAGCCATTCGTCCTACGGATGTTACGAAGACGCCTGACTCGATCAAGGATAAGTTAACGCCTGACCAATTCAAGCTCTACTCATTGATCTGGTCACGATTCGTTGCCTCATTGATGACACCAGAAATTCTGGACACAATGGCCGTAACGGTTGAACAAAATGGTGTGCTTTTCCGTGCTAACGGTTCAAAGACAAAGTTCCCTGGTTTCACAAAGGCTTATCCAGCCGCCAAGGAAAAGGACAACTTGTTGCCTGAATTAGTAGAGGGTGACAACGTTGATTTGTCAAAGACGAATCCAGAACAGCACTTTACGATGCCACCGGCACGTTATTCGGAAGCCGCTTTGATTAAGGCTTTGGAAGAAAACGGTGTTGGTCGTCCATCAACTTATGCACCAACCTTGGATACCATCCAACGCCGTAATTACGTCCGTGTGGATGCGCGTAAGTTTGTGCCAACCGAATTGGGTGAAGTTGTCCAAAATATTGTGGATGATAAATTCCCAGACATTACAGACACAAAGTTTACGGCCCAGGTTGAACACTCACTTGATGACATCGAAGTCGGAGAAAAGAAGTGGGTGCCGGTTGTTGACGAATTCTATAAGCCTTTTGCAAAGGAAGTAGAATCCGCTGAAAAGACACTGGAAAAGATTACCATGCACGATGAACTCGCTGACATGGACTGTGAAGTCTGTGGTGCGCCAATGGTCATTAAGATGGGCCGTTATGGAAAGTTCTACGCATGTTCTCGTTTCCCTGATTGTCGAAACACAAAGGCCATCGTCCAAGAAATTGGAATCGAGTGTCCAAAGTGTCATAAGGGTCAGGTGGTTGAACGTAAGACAAAGCGTGGAAGGAAGTTCTACGGTTGTTCACGTTACCCAGACTGTGACTTCGTTTCATGGGACAAGCCAAAAACACCAGACGAAGAAGAAAAAGATGAAAAAAAGACTTCAAATAAGAAGTCTACTAAGAAAACGACAAAGAAAACAAGCAAGATGTAAGTGTGCTTAAATCATTTGATCGTTATCGTAATAAGGACTGGCTCGATCGCCGGTTCTTTTTCGTAAAGGAGGACAACAATGGTTAAAAAAATTTTGACCATCGCTGGTTCCGATTCGCTTTCAGGCGGTGGACTCCAGACAGATTTAGCAACATTTACAACAATGGGCATGGCTGGCTTTGCCGTCATCTCATCCATCGTTTTAATTAAGGATAACAAGGTTCGCATTGATCCTGTTCCAATCGACATCTTCCAGGCTCAATTAGACAGTGTTGAGCAAGTGGAGCGCTTCTCAGCCATTAAGGTTGGCCTTCTTCAATCTCCTGAACAAATAGAAGTCGTTGCCAATTTCTTGAAAGACTTTATTGGACCGGTTGTTATCGATCCGGTTCTGTCTTTTAAAGAGGGTAAAACGGAGTTGAACCATGATGTCTTGAAGGCATACCGTGAGAAGTTACTACCGTTGGCTACCGTCGTGACGCCAAATTTGAAAGAAGGGATGCTCCTTCTTAACGATGAAAAGCGCGAAGCACCAAAAAGCCGTAACGGCGTGTTGGTCATGGCTTCTGATTTGAGTCACTTACTTCGTTGCTCCGTTTATTTGAAAGCTGGTAAGGGCATTCAAGAGGGGCAGTACACCGATGTTTTGATTGATGAAAGTAACCACGGTGTAGTTTTGCACTACGACGCCTTAGACGATGCCTTTAACCATGGATCTGGTTGTGTCTTAGCAGCTTCGATGGCTTGCTTTTTAGCAGACAACATGGATCTTAAGGAAGCAAGTCGGGCCGCTGCTGACTTTACCAGACATGCCATTGTGCATTCATACTCCTTAAAACGTCATGCAGAGGATGGCAATGCCTTTCCAAACTGGCGGGTTCAAACATGGAACTAAAAAAGACGAACAGTTAATCGCTGTTCGTCTTTTCTTTTGCTTTATTTTATTAATTATCCCTTACCGTCTTTAAAAGCGGGGTAGAGTTTCATACCACCGTCAACGTAGAGGGTTTCTCCGGTAACGTACTTCGATTGATTAGAGGCGAGCCAAACGGCTGCGTTTGCCACGTCTTCTGGATCACCAATCTTAGCCATTGGAATCATGTCCTGAGTTTCTTGGTACTGTTTAGGATCGGCGAATTTTTCTGCGTTGATTGGCGTATTAATCGCACCAGGCGCGATGTTGTTTACTCGAATGTTTTGTGGGGCGTATTCCATTGCGAGCGTTTCAGTGAAAAGCTTAACGCCACCCTTAGCCGTCGCATAAGAGGCGAAAGTTGGCCATGGGATTTGCTGGTGGACGGAGGACATGTTGATGATGCTTCCTTCTTGCTTCTTAGGCAACCAGTAATTTAACGCTGCTTTTGCTCCAAGGAAGACACCAGTTAAGTTGATGTCCAAAACCTTTTTCCAGTCTTCGAGTGATACTTCGTGGGTAGGTGATTTAATCTCCATCCCCGCGTTATTCACCCAAATATCCATACCTCCGAAATTATCCTCGGCAGCTTTTAATAGGGCGTTGACACCTTCTTCTTTTGACACGTCAGCTTGGATAGCAACCGCGTCACCACCATTTTCCTTGATAGCGTCAACGGCTTTATCAGCGCCGGCTTTATCTGAGTGGTAATTGATGACCACCTTCATTTGTTCTTGGGCAAAGCGGAGGGCGATGCTTTGTCCGATTCCCTTTGAGCCACCGGTGATGACGGCGACTTTTCCAGTCAAATCTGTATACATAAAAACCTCCTTTAAATGCAAAAATCCCATTCACAAGTCCACTTTAGGACAATGTGAATGGGATTGCAAATGGCTGCTTAGCCTTGCTTACGGTATTGTACGGCAGTCATGCCGACCTGTTGTTTGAAGACCGTGTTGAAGTAGGAGAGGTTTGGAATTCCAACCTTTAAGCCGATGATGGCAACACCTTCGTTTGTTTCCTTAAGACGTCTTTTTGCATGGAACATGCGAAGGCGAACTAAGTATGCCTGTGGACTTTCATCGGTTTTTGTCATGAAGGCCCGGTGCAAGACACCAGTTGAGACATTAAATTCCTCGGCCATTGACTCTAAAGTTAAGCGCTTTTGGTAGTTGTGAGCCAAATATACTTTCACTTTGTATACGAGCTCGGCCTTTTCAGTTAATTCACCAAAGGGGTGACATTCCGGACAAGGAATGAAGCCTTCGAATAGGGCTTCATCATTTGTCTTAAAGATTTCAACTTCTTCTGGAACACAGTCTTGTTCTTTTGGACAGGAAGGGCAGCAGACCCGGTGATCAGCTCCAATCCCGTAGATGAACTTACCGTCGAAAGAAGCGTCTTTATCATGAATCGCTTGCCAACGTTTTTTTGTAAGTGAGTACATCTTTTGTCCTTTCTAGAATGAAATGATTTTGGTTTATTGAAAAACGCCAATGTTTTTATTCTAGCACGAATTGGTCTATTGCGAAATTGAAAATATAAACGTCTTTATTTTGTGCTTTTTAACGGCTCTTAGTATAATAGAGTATTGATTAAACATAGTATGGAAAGGTGTTTTCATGACGAATTACGCAGAAGAAATGTTGGCCGCTTTACGACTCGGCCAAGTTGAAAAAGCCAAGACCGCCTTTGTTTCATCGTTAAAGGAAGACGATGACGACATGGTGTTCTCATTGGCAGAAGATCTTTACGCCATGGGTTTTGTGGACGAATCCAAAACCGCATACAAGCACCTCTTAGAAAAGTATCCAGACGAGGACCAGTTGAAGTCTGCCTTAGCTGAGATGGCCATTGAAGAAGACAATATGGAAGAAGCCCAGGACTACCTTGCACAAATTCGTCCTGAATCTGAGGCATATCTTCAGGCCTTAATGGTGAAAGCCGACTTGTACCAACAGGAAGGTTTGAAGGAATCAGCTGAGCTCTCATTGAATAAGGCGCGCGAGATTGCTCCGAACGAACCAATTGTTGCCTTTGCACTCGGAGAGTTCTACTTCTCAACTGGGGAGTACAACAAGGCCATTGCACTTTACCGTGGCCTTTTGCTCCAAGGGCAGCGTCACATCGCACAGGTGGACTTGGCTGCACGTATTGGAACGGCATACGCTGCCGTTGGTAACGTGGATAATGCCATTGCTTACCTTGAACAGATTAAAGCTGTCGATATGACAATTGACACGAAGTTCCAGTTAGCGTTCCTATACCAAGAACAAGACAACGTGGACCAGGCCATTGAAATCTACGAAGATATTCTTGACCAAGATCCACACTACACATCGGTTTATCCATTACTCGGACAAGCCCAAGAAAAGAAGCAGGAACAAAAGCAAGCGCTTCAAACCTATCAGGCTGGTTTGTCATACGATCAAACCAATCCCTTGCTCTTCCGTTTGGCTGCCGGTTTAGCTTTCCGTTTGCAAGAAGACGAATTGGCAAAGGAATATTACGAGAAGTCCCTGGCTTTGGATGATATGGACATAACGACAATCTTGGCCTTTGCGGACTTCTACTTGGCTCTCCATGACATGGATGCCGTCATTGCTTTGATTAATCAAGCAAAAGAAAAGGACCTCGTTGATCCAAAGTTTAATTGGGACCTTGGTCGTGCCTACCACGCAAAGGAAGATGACGTGAAAGCAAAGGAATTCTTCGAGAATGCCAAAGTGGACTATGCAGATGATGTTTCTTTCTTAACTGATCTTGCAGACTTCTATCATGAAATCGGAGCGGTCAAGGAAGAAAAAGCAACCTTGCAGAAGGTTGTCGAATTAAACCCGGATAACTTTGATCTTGCGGAGCGTTTGGCTGACCTAGAAGTCTAAGAAAGCGGGCATGGTGTTTTAAGGCCCTGGAAGGGCCGTTTTTACATTGGCTGAAACGTGCATTTAACTAGAATTCTTGCTAAGATAAAAGGTAGTGTAATTTCCAGCATGAGGTGACCAAATGCACTTTGATCAAGTACCGAGTGAATTAGAGGCTGCAAAGCCCATCCTAGAAAAAATTAACGAAGCCGGTTTCGAGGCTTATTTTGTCGGCGGATGCGTTCGGGACATGATCTTGGGACAGGCCATCCACGACGTGGATATCGCCTCATCCGCCTATCCCGAAGAAGTTAAAGACATCTTCGAAAAGACGGTCGACACGGGTATCCAGCACGGAACAGTCATGGTCTTAGACCACGGAGAAGGGTATGAAATCACTACCTTCCGAACGGAATCCACCTATACGGACTTTCGTCGCCCTGATTCGGTCACCTTTGTTCGCTCCTTATCCGAGGATTTGAAGCGACGCGACTTCACCATCAACGCTTTCGCGCTTTCTTCAAACGGGGACGTCATCGATCACTTCGATGGCCTAAACGATTTGAAGAAAAAGCAAATTAAGGCCGTCGGCGTTGCCCGCGAGCGTTTCTTAGAAGATGCCTTGCGAATGATGCGTGCATTGCGTTTTGCTTCGAAACTTGATTTCACTATCGAAGATAAGACTCGGGCAGCCCTGAAGGAACTCGCACCCAACCTTGAGAAAATTGCAGTCGAACGCATTCAAGTGGAATTCGAGAAACTCCTGATGGGTCAAGCGGCTGGGGATGCCCTACGCGACATGGTAGACGTTGACCTACTTGGTCACATGCCTGGCGAGAAGGGGATGATTACCGCTGAGCATGTTTCACATCTAGCTAATCTCCTCGACAAGAAACAGCCAACCACCTTGCCAGTTGCTTGGCTTTTGTACCTTGGGACCGCGAGTTTGTCTTCTGAAGAGCTTTCAAAAGAACTCCAGGGATACAAACTCTCCCGTGAAATCATGGGGACGGTTAAGCGCTTAGCTCCTATCGTTCAGGCGCCCGATAAAGCAACAGTTTGGGATTTGTACCAGGTTAACGATTTGAGCGATTCACTGCTTCAAGCCTTAGACATCTTAGAAGTGGACGAAGCTGTTCAAACACACGTTGCAAACACGCTGCGCAATTTGGCCATTCGTTCGCCACGTGACCTCGCGTTAAACGGGGGACAGTTAATCAAGGAAGGGTTGGCCACGCCAGGACCTGCCTTAGGAAATCTCTTAAAGCAGATTGAACACGCGGTTGTCTTTAACGAATTAGACAACAATGCAGAAGCAATTCGTGCCTTTACAAAGGAGGTCGAATGAAGACAGTACGTATGGTTTGGGCAGAAGATGATAAGCATGCCATCGGGAAAGATGGCAGCCTCCCTTGGCGCTTGCCAAAGGACTTAGCCCACTTTAAAAAAGAAACCGTTAATTCTACAATGGTAATGGGACGCGCCACATGGGAATCCATCGGTCGTCCACTTCCTAAAAGAAAAACGGTGGTGTTAACATCTCAGCTCGACTTCAATCCGGGCTATGACGACGTTACGGTGGTTCACTCCTTAACCGAGTTGCAAAACCTTATCGACGCGGAATTAACGTCCGAACGACTGGTGACGGTCGCTGGTGGTGCTACTTTGTATAAGGCGCTGATGCCAGTTGCCACCGAACTTTCGGTAACGAAGGTGGAAGGAGACTTCGACGGCGACACTTTCGTCGAACCAGTAAACACCAACCTTTTCGAACTCGTTTCAGAAGAAAAAGACGAGGACGAAGGGCAAGCCATTAAATTCTTATTGTATAAACGAAAGCCATTAGGAGGCAGTCATGACGAAGGTTAAAATTGTTACCGATTCTGGTGCAAAGTTCACAAAAGAAGAGTTGGAAAAGTACGACATCAAGGTTGTCCCTTTAACAGTTCAAATCGATGACACCATCTATCAGGACGGTGTAACGATTACGCCTGAGGAATTCTTGGAAAAGATGGAGAAGAGCCAAAACTTGCCACAGACTTCCCAACCATCACTTGGTGTATTTCAAGAAACATACGAAGAATGCTTGAAGGAAGACCCAGAAGCAGACATTTTGTCTTTGCACATTTCATCAGGTTTGTCTGGAACGGTTAACGCCGCTCAACAAGCGGGGGCCTTGGTTAAGGGAAACGTGACAGCATTTGATACCCGTCAAGCCGATCAAGCCCAAGCATTTGTTGTTTTGGCTGCTGCGAAGGCTGCTTCTGAAGGTAAGAATATCGATGAAGTTTTGGCAGCCGCTGAACGAGCCCGTAAGGAATCACACGTGTACTTGTCATTCCGTTCACTCGACAACATGGTTGCCGGTGGCCGCTTGTCAAAGACGCAAGGACTCATTGGAAATGTCTTGAACATCAAGGTCGGTGCCAAGGTCGATGAAGAAGGCTTGGTCGATGTTGTTGTAAAGGGACGTGGTTTGAAGACCATCAAGGCCTTTAACAAGAGTGTTATCGAAGAAATGAAGAGCAAGTCAAAGATGCTTTCAATCGGTGTTACGCACGCTGGTGTTCCAGAAGAAGCCGAAACATTGGCTGAAGAATTGCGTGCTATCTGGCCAGACATTAACATTGCCGTTATGGTCGCATCACCATTGATTTCAACACACACGGGACTTGGTGCGCTCGCTATTTTGTTTGAAGCAGAAGATTAAAAAGAGGCTATCATGAAGAAACGTCGTTCAATTTGGTTTTTCCTATTTTGGTTATTAATTATTGCCATTCTCGCTGGTGGTGCCTACACGGCTTACTTGGTCATGGTGCCAACGCGCACGAACTTCGTGTCCCAGCCTAAGCAAAGCGAAACGACGGTCGACTTGTCACTAAACCGTGATCAGTTGAACGCTCTAGCTAAGACTTACTTAACCGAACAGTCTAACGGACAATTCGACTTCAAAGTAAACGATGACAACGTGACGGCATCAGGTACGGTCAAGATTTATGGTCAAAAGTTGGATACGAAGTTGACCATGCAACCTAAGGTCGCCGAAGGCGGAAATGTCATTATGGACGTTCAAAAGGTTGAACTTGGTAAGCTCGACTTACCAGTTGATGTAGCCATGGGTTACGTTAAGCAAATGTATTCTGGTCCAAAGGGTGTGCAAATCCAGCCTGATCAGAAACAAATTGCCTTAGATTTGACCCAGTTAACCAAGAAGAACTCTTGGTCAGTTCGCGCTGATGAGTTGAACTTGAAGGATAATAAATTTAACTTTACCGGAGTAATGAAGAATGCCCAGTAAATCACGGAGCTTTTACGGCTGGTTAATGACCAACCGCAACGCCGTTGCCGCAACAGAAATTCAACAATTTGCCAATAACGCATTCTTGGACCCCTCGTTTCCAAAACAGTCCATGGATTTTGACGAATTATCTGAATACCTCGAAACATCCGCATCTTACTTGATGTCGATGACGATTTTTGATGAAGCTTGGTCTGAGTACCAGGCTTCTCGTTAGTTAGAAAGGAATTTCTATGGGAAAGAATATTCAATGGTATCCAGGCCACATGGCCAAGGCTTTCCGCTTAATGCGGGAAAACCTTTCTTTGGTCGACATTGTCTTTGAATTGGTTGACGCCCGTTTACCACTCTCATCAAGAAATCCTGAAGTGGATAAGTTAATTGTGAACAAGCCCCGGATGCTTGTTTTGACGAAGGCTGATTTGGCCGATCCGAAGGAAACGACAGCTTGGAAGGGCTACTTTGAAAAGCTTGGTTTACCAGTTGCTGTTCTGGATACACGTGGGCCAAAGACGGCCCAGGTGATGACCAAGAAAGCGAAGGAAGTGCTTGCTGATCAAATCGCTGCTCAGGAAGAAAAGGGAATCAAGAATCGTCCCATTCGTGTCATGCTGGCCGGAATTCCTAACGTAGGAAAGTCAACGCTGTTGAATCATTTGGTTGAGAAAAACGTTGCCATCACGGCGAATAAGCCTGGTGTGACGAAGAAGGTAGCCTGGTTGAAGACAGCTACTGGATTGGAAATTCTGGATTCACCAGGTGTGCTCTGGCCAAAGTTCGAGGATCCAACGACTGGACAACGTTTGGCTTTGACTGGTGCCATTAAAGACACCATTTTTCCTAAGGATGACGCTGCTTTGGCGATGTTAGCCTTCTTCCGGGGCTACAAGCCACAGGCCATCGTGGACCGCTACCACTTGCAAGACGATGTCTTTGATAACATGACAGACGTTGAAGTTCTCTTAGAGATTACTTCGAAACTGGGCTTCAAAGATGACTATGACAAGGCAGCCGTTCGGATGTTAAACGACCTTCGCTCAGGAAAACTGGGCCGCTACACTCTGGATCACGAACATGACTGAGACAATCGCAGCGATTAAGGCTGCCTTAAAAGCAGAAAAAGTTGATGAACAAGCCTTAACAAATTGGCGAAAAGATGAACGGGCCGGTGTAAAAGCAGCGCTCGCTTCATATGACAAACGATTGGCTAAAGAAGCCAAGTTGAAGGCGGATTTTATGACCCGCTTTTCTTTTGAATCCGAACTCTGGGAACAGGGTTTTCAGGCCATTGCTGGAATTGATGAAGTTGGTCGGGGGCCACTTGCAGGTCCGGTAGTTGCGGCTGCTTGTATTCTTCCTGCCGACTTTGACGTATACGGCGTGATTGATTCGAAGCAATTGTCTGAACGTGTGCGAGACGACCTTGTTTCAAAAATCAAGGAGCAAGCTGTGGACTACGGAATCGGAGTCGTTGATGCAGCACGTATCGATGAGATTAACATCTACCAGGCTGCACGTGAGGCCATGAAGAAATCAGTTCTAGCCATGGATGTGCCGGCTGACTATTTGTTAGTTGATGCGATGCAAGTGGACTTAGAACTTCCCCAACAATCACTGATTAAGGGCGATGCCCGTTCGAATTCAATTGGTGCGGCGTCCATTCTTGCGAAAGTGACCCGTGATGCCATGATGAAAGGCTACGACGTGGAATATCCAGGGTATGGTTTTGCACAAAACGATGGATACGGAACAAAGGCGCACATGGAGGGCTTGGCTAAGTTAGGACCATGTCCCATTCACCGTCGGACCTTTGCACCGATTAAAAAGCTACTTGAAAACGATTAAAGTCCGAAGAGGGCTTTTTTATTTTGCACTTTTCGAGAATGGAAAAGTTTTTGCTGATTTTGATGTCATTTAGGACACGGCTATTGGGGATGGGCCGGGCCTGACTTTATAATAAAAGAAAAAAGCAGGAGGATTCAAAATGACAGTAACAACACTACACGAGCATGGTGATGTGTATTCTTTGACGTTACCTGAGGCGATGGGATTGAGCGACGGACAACAATACGCTGTTTTCCAAGAAGACAATGGGACGATTATCTTGTCTCCTAAACAACCAAATAAATTCGAGGGAGCTGCTGCGGGAAGTGAAGCGGAATCGGATACGGAATACGCCTACGCGGCGCTCGAATTTGGAGTATAGTCATGTATCGGCCGAGACAGGGTGATATCATCTGGTTGGATTTCGACCCTGCATTAGGAATTGAGATAAAAAAGCGGCGACCAGCGCTTGTTGTATCCTCAAATAAGTTTCATGTCATAACAAAAATGGTCCTCGTTGTTCCGATTACGAGTCAGCTAAGGAAGTGGAAATCACGATTTCTATTGAACGGCTACCAGGTTAAGGGACAGGTCAACACGAATCAGCTTTATTCCTTCGATCTGAGTCAGAGACGTCCAATTTTCATTCAGAAATTTAAAAAGCAAGACTTCTATCAAGTGATGGATTTGATTCACGGAAACTTCGACGATTCATCAATTCATAAAAAAAAGCCCCTAGGGCTTTTTTTATTTCACTTGAACACGTTGCCGAATAAGAGTGGAACCCGTATAATTAGAGTAATCTAATAATTCTTTTACAACCTTTTGATTATAAGGAGTCTTTCATGTCCCAAATAAAGCTCACACCACGCTTAGAAGCTGTTGCCAACTTGGTTGACGATCAGGTTAAGATGGCTGATATCGGTTCAGACCATGCTTATTTAGCCACTTATTTAGTGGAACAGAAAAAGAGTCCAGAAGCTATTGTTGGTGAAGTAGCCAAGGGGCCGTTGAACAATGCGAAGCATACGGTACAAGCACAGGGTGTAAGTGCACATATTGAATGTCGCTTAGCTGATGGCTTGGCCGCGTTGACGCCTGAAGATAAGGTCCAGTCAGTCGTCATTGCCGGAATGGGTGGTTTGCTTATCAAAAAGATTCTGGACGCCAAAAAAGACTTAGGTCCATTTCCTCAGTTGGTCTTGCAGCCAAACACGGATCAAGACGCCTTGCGTGCCTGGTTAATTGATAATGGGTACGCCATCAAACACGAAGAAATGGTTGCTGAAGGAAGGCACCGCTACGAAATCATCGTGGCTCGGCCAGGGGCGCAAACCTTATCGCGTGCGGATTTGACTTTTGGCCCAGTATTGAGAAAAGAACAGGGCGACATCTTCAAAGCAAAGTGGCAACATGAACGTGCCCGATACGCCCAAGTTGTCGACCGTTTGGAGCAAAGCGGGCAAACGAACTTGCCAAAGTATCAAGAGGTCAAAGACTGGATTAAGGCCATTGACGAGGAGGTATTCCATGGTTAAAGCAGCAGATTTAATTGCAAAGATTGAGGCGTTTGCGCCGAAAGCATTGGCCGAGAAGGGCGACCCAACCGGTCTACAGATTGGTGATCCTAACCAGGAAATTCATAAGGTGATGACGGCGTTGGACGTCCGTCCAGAAACGGTTCAAGAAGCCATCGAAAACAAGGTGGACTTCATTTGGGCGCATCATGAACCAATGTTTTTCCCTGCAAAAAACCTCGATTTGTCTAATCCTCAAAATAAGATGTACGCCGATTTGATTAAGCACGACATCGTGGTTTACTCATCACACACCAACTTGGATGCGGCAGAAGGCGGGTTAAACGACATGCTCTGCGAGAGCTTTGGTATTGAAAAGGCGATGCCTTTACTGCCGGATGAAACCGACAAGAATGCCGGACTTGGTCGGATTGGTCACTTGAAGAATCCGATGAAGTTAAGTGATTACGCTAAGCAGGTAAAGAATGCTTGTGCCGTTGATCAGGTTCGGTTGATTGCAAATGATCCGGATAAGATGATCGAAAAAGTCGCCGTCTTAGGCGGCGACGGCGGCAAATTCTGGCGGCGTGCCCAGTCGCTCGGGGCCGACCTCTACATCACCGCCGACGTTTATTACCACGTGGGACATGATATCCTGGCCGAAGACTTTTCGGTGCTCGACCCCGACCATCACATGGAGGCGCTGGCTAAACTTCCAATGCAGCACCTTGTAGAAGAATGGTTCAGCGATGGCGTGACCGCCATCTCAAGCCAAGTAAACACCGACCCGTATACTTATCTCTAAAGGTGTCAGCCGGGCGGCTCGCATTATAATACAAACTCATCTCTTAAATGCCGGCATAAAAATTGCGTTTAAGCGTAAATTCAGCCGTCATTCACACTGTTATATCAAGGAGGCCATTATGTCTGAAAAATATCCAAAACTCATCACACGTTTTCTACGTGATGTGAAGGTTAATACTCGTTCAAACGAAGAATCCGACACGATTCCTTCTGACCCGAAGGAAGTTGCCTTCCTGAAGAACTTGGCTGCTGAATTGAAGGAAATGGGGGCAGAAGATGTCCAGACAATGAAGGATGGCTACGTCTTTGCCAAGTTGCCAGCTAACGGTGTGGAAGGTGCACCGACGGTCGGTTTCATTTCACACGTGGATACCGCTGACTTTAACAGTGAAAACGTTAACCCACAGGAGATTTCAAACTACGACGGAAAGTCCGTTATTGAACTGGGTAACTCTGGTTTTAAGTTGGATCCAAAGGTCTTCCCAAACATGCGTAACTACGCTGGGCATGATTTGATTACAACCGATGGAACTACGTTGCTGGGGGCAGACGATAAAGCCGGAGTGGCTGAAATCATGGCGCTCATCGATTACTTGGTGGCCCACCCTGAAGTGAAGCACGGGCCTTTGGCCTTTGCCTTTGGGCCAGATGAAGAAATTGGCCGCGGAGCTGATCACTTTGATGTTGAAGCATTCGGCGCGAACTTTGCCTACACGGTTGATGGGGGACCACTCGGTGAGCTTGAATGGGAGACCTTCAACGCTGCTGGAGCCAAGATTGAAATTAAGGGTCAAAACGTTCACCCAGGAACGGCTAAGGATACGATGATTAACGCTTTGCAAGTGGCCATCGATATTCAAAACGCTTTACCTGAAGATGAGCGTCCAGAAAAGACGGAAGGTCGAGAAGGGTTCTACCACCTGATTTCAATGGCTGGTACACCGGAAGAGGCCGAGATGGCATACATCATCCGTGATCATGACAAGAACGCCTTTGAAGCAAAGAAAAAGCGTCTGCAATTGATAGCAGACGAGCTAAACGAAACTTTTGGGCAGGAACGTGTATCAGTACACTTACAAGACCAGTATTACAACATGGGCGATGTCTTAAAGGATAAGCAAGAAATCGTCACATTGGCCGAAACGGCAATGAAGAAGCAAAACATTGAGCCAATTGTCGAACCCGTTCGCGGTGGAACGGATGGATCAAAGATTACTTTCCTCGGTTTGCCAACACCAAACCTCTTTGCTGGTGGCGAAAACATGCACGGTCGCTTTGAATTTGTTTCAAAGCAGGTGATGGAACAAGTTGTCGACGTTTTGGTTGAAATTGTTCAAGAAGCAAGCGAGATGAAGAAGTAAGAACAAAACAATTACCCGATTGACTCTTAGACAACAGAGGTCGTTTTGCTGCGATACGGAATTTAAGGCCGGAACGGCCGTTTTCATATAAAAAAACACAACACACAAAAAACGCACCCGAAACAGGTGCGTTTTTCTTTTTATATTGAATTATTTAGCGGATTCTGTCTTATCCTTTGACAAGGCTGGGACAACAATCAATGCGGCTTCACCAACAATGACCGTGACCAAAGCAGAAAGGGCTGGGTTGAAAGCAACGGAGGTCATTTGACCAACCAAGTAGCCGATCAAAAGCCCAAAGAGGGCAGACCAGAGTGCGGTTACGATATAGCGCATTTTTTCACCACCTTTTTTATTTACTGATTATCTTACGCCTTTTCGTATAATCTTCAAGGAGTATGTGAAGGTTTTTCTAAATAACCATCATGATTATTAAATTCGTTGGCTAAAACTCGCGAATAAATCCACGATTTCGTCCCTAATGAGAACAAATTTTCGATATAATGCTAGTAGCAAGAAAGATTCTTTGGAGGTAACGATGTATTCACCCCTACAAGTTAAAAGTGGCTATTCCTTACTCCAAAGCCCAAGTAGCGTCGAACAAATCGTTTCGACAGCGAAGGCTCGCGGCTACCAGGCTGTTTCCATAGCCGAACAAAACGTACTCTATTCACTGGTTGACTTCTACAAAGCGGCCAAGAAAAAAGACATCAAGCCAATTTTCTCCCTTCAGTTACAGGTGAACGGCCTGATCAACTTGGCAACGCCTTTTTCGGTTTTGCTGACGGCAATTGACCAGACCGGTTACCAGAACCTGGTACAACTGTCCTCTAAGAAGATGACGCTCGATGACGAGCCCATGACCTTTGCGATGTTGAAGGGGCATTTAGATGGGATCGCCTTGACGTTGACGGCTGAATCCGAAATTGGCCAGTTGATTTCTTCCTCTGATGCCTCGGCTAAAAACTACCTTGATCTACTTAAAAAACAGGTTGGTGACGTTGAGCGTCTTTACTTAGGTTTTAATCCAAGCCTTTCTTTCGTTCAGCAGAAGTCCCTTGCGGCCTTTTCAAAGGAGCACAGCTTACCACTTCTGGCATGGGACCGAGCGGACTACATGGATCCCGATGACGCCTTTACGGCCAAGGTGTTGCGCGCGATTAACGCGGGTACGACCCTAACAGACGGCTTAAGCCGAATGGCCCATGAAAAGGGTGAACTCTACCTAAGAGACGAGACGGAACTTCGCGCTCTTTACCAGCAGACTCCGGAACTCAAAGAGGCCTACGATAATAACGTCGCCTTGATGGATGAAGTGGATGTTGAACTGGTCTTTAAGAAGCCGGCTTTGCCAGCTTTTCAGCAGGACTCTGGCCTTAATTCGGCCACTTACTTGACAAATCTGGCACAGGCCGGACTCAAACGGCGTCTTCAAATGGAAGGAGTCCAAAACGGCAGCGAATACCTCGCTCGTCTTCAAAACGAATTAAAGGTCATTATTGATCTCGGATTCTCTGATTACTTCCTCATTGTTTGGGACATTTTGAAGTTTGCCCGTGATCACCACGTTCAGACTGGGGCGGGACGTGGTTCTGCTGCTGGTTCGTTGGTGGCATACTGCCTTGGAATCACAAACGTGGATCCCATTAAAAACGGTTTGCTCTTTGAACGGTTCTTGAACCCAGACCGTGCACAGATGCCTGATATCGATATCGATTGGCCCGATGACCGACGGGACGAATTACTCGCTTACTTGCACGATAAGTATGGCCACGCTGATTTCGCACAGATTATTACTTTCGGTACATTGGCTGCCAAGCAGGTACTTCGTGATGTCGGGCGTGTCTTCGGCCTCGATGCCAAGGAACAAAAGAAGTTGACTGACTGTATTCCCGCAGGAAAGAACGGTCGCAAAGTGAGCCTTGCGCAAACATTGGAAGATCCAAAGAACCGTTTGGAAGTTGCTTTGTCAAAGATCGACTTTGGTGACTTGCTGTTGAAGACGGCTCGAAAGATTGAAAATCTGCCACGAAACTATTCAACCCACGCAGCCGGTGTTGTTCTTTCAGATCAACCGTTGGTTGATACGTTGCCGGTTCAACGAGGAAACGATGGTTACTTGATGACCCAGCTACCAAAGGGGCCAGTTGAGGAGCTCGGACTCTTAAAGATTGATGTGCTGGGACTAACAACGTTGAAGATTCTCGCCAAGGGAATCGAGCTGGCGCGCCCCATCCTCGGCGATGACTTTGACATCAAGAAAATTGCCATGAACGACGAGAAGACCTTGCAACTTTTCGCATCTGGTCAAACGAACGGTGTCTTCCAGTTTGAATCAGCTGGGATGCAGCGGATGTTGAAGCGCTTGAGGTTGGACAATTTCTCGCTAATTGTTGCTTCAACGGCCTTGTACCGTCCAGGTCCAAGCCAGCACATTGAAACCTTTATTAAGCGACGACTGGGGCAGGAAGCCGTTCCTAAGTCTGACCCAGTTGTTGACCAAATATTGGCTGAGACCTACGGCATTCTGGTCTACCAAGAACAGGTCATGAAAGTGGCGCAAGCCTACGCCGGCTTCTCACTTGCCCAGGCCGATTCGCTTCGTTCAGCGATGTCGAAGAAGAAGCTGAAGCAGATGGAGGAGTCCAAGGTCGCCTTTATCAAGGGCGGGATGGCCAACGGCCACTCCAAGGAAGAAGCCACGCAGCTTTTTGCTTACATCGATGAATTTGCAAACTACGGATTCAACAAGTCCCACGCCGTGGCATACGCGACGCTTTCTTATAGCCTCGCTTATTTGAAGGCTCACGCACCGCTTGCTTTCTATACAGCTTTGCTAAACGCCCAGCAGGGTTCTGCTAAGGCATACGGTTACCTGTCGGAAGCAAAGCGTCGTTCTGTGAAGGTCCTTGGACCAGATATCAACCGTTCCGAGGCGGAGTGGTCCATTCAAGACGATTGCCTTTTGATGGGCTTATCGAACATTTCAGGTCTGTCCACACCGTTTATTAAGGACCTTTTGGAGCTTCGAGAAAAGGTCGGCAGCTTTAAGACGATTCAGGACCTACTGTTGGTCTTGCCCGAAAAGTGGCTCCGCGAAAAGGAACTGTCCTTGCTCGTTTACGCCGGCGCACTCGATCGCTTCGGTTACAACCGTCGCGAGTTAATCGAAAATTTGCCGGACATGCTTTCAGCCGCCGCCTTTGGAGATGGCGTGTTGAAGGAGACTAAGATTAAGCAGTTTAATGACTTTGGTCTTGTTGAACGCTTACAAAAGGAAAAAGAAGTACTTGGATTTAATCTATCCGGTCACCCAACGGAAGCCTTCCAGGCAGATTATGACCAGAATAAAGTGCAGGCGATTGCTGGCTTGAATGAGAACATGCAAGCGGCCATCTACGGATTGGTCAAGCAGGTGAAGGTCATCAAGACGAAGAAGGGCGACCAAATGGCCTTCTTGTCTGTTTCAGACATGACAGGCTCCATTGACGTCACCATTTTCCCTAAGCTTTACGAGCGTTTTGTAGATCAACTAAAGGTCGGTTCCGTCTTCCTTTTGAAGGGAAAGACTGAGCACCGTCAGGGACTGTCACTCATTGCCAATTCACTGACACAAGTGAACCCAAACGAGGGGAACCGTGAGCGACAAACTGAAGCCTTAGTATCCGGCCAAGCAGGCTCGCCTGCGAGCCAATCACTTTCAAAGTCCAACCCGACCCAGGCTCAAGGTTTACAGTCCAAATTAGCTAAGGACGAAAGTCCTGCCAAAGGAACTTGGTTCCTCCGCCTGAACAAGAGTGAAGGGGATGAACAGGAGAAAAAACAACTCTGGCAAATCATGCAGCGGTATCCTGGAAAAAATCCGGTCACTTTATATTGGCCAAATGAGAAAATTCGGAAGAATCTGCCAAAGCAGTACGGCTTAGCGGATTCTAAAGAACTTTTTAAGGAATTATCTGACTTTTTGAGCGAAAAAAACGTCGTTTTTAAAGAAAAAGACTAAATTCTATCTTGTGAACTGGTTATAGAGTGTATTACAATGTTTGTAGGAAGTTGTGTGTCGCAACTCACCAAGATCTCAAAGGAGCAATTTACCCATGAAAAAGACGAAAATCGTCTCAACACTTGGTCCCTCATCATCTGATGTTGAAACCATTGTGAAGTTAATCGAAGCTGGTGCGAATGTTTTCCGTTTCAACTTCTCACACGGTGATCACGAAGAACAGCTTGGACGTATGAAGAACGTTGCCGAAGCTGAACGTATTACTGGTAAGATTGTTGGACGTTTGCTTGATACGAAGGGTGCGGAAATCCGTACTACTAAGCAAGCTGACGGAAAGATCAAGTACGCTACTGGTGATGTATTCCGTATCTCAATGGATTCATCTTTGGAAGGTACGCACGACAAGATCGCCGTTACTTACCCTGGTTTGTTCGACGACGTAAAGGTTGGCGGACAAGTGCTCTTTGATGATGGTTTGCTTGCTACGACTGTCATGGAAAAGGACGAAGCCAACAAGGAATTAGTTGTTAAGGCTGAAAACCACGGTTTGCTTGGTTCACGTAAGGGTGTTAACGCACCTGGCGTTTCAATCAACTTGCCAGGTATCACTGAAAAGGATGCCGATGACATCCGTTTCGGTTGTGACCACGAAATTAACTACATCGCGGCTTCATTCGTTCGTAAGCCTGAAGATGTTTTGGACATCCGTGCCTTGCTTAAGGAAAAGAACATGGAACACGTTCAAATCATCCCTAAGATCGAATCACAAGAAGGTATCGACAACTTGGATGCCGTCTTGGACGTATCTGATGGTTTGATGATTCCTCGTGGAGACATGGGAGTTGAAATTCCAGCCGAAAACGTTCCTTTGATTCAAAAGGAAATGATCGTCAACATGAACAAGCGTGGATTGCCAGTTATCACTGCCACTCAAATGCTTGACTCAATGGAAGACAACCCACGTCCTACGCGTGCCGAAGCTGCCGACGTTGCTAACGCTGTCTTTGATGGAACTGACGCAACGATGTTGTCAGGTGAATCAGCTAACGGTGAATACCCAGTTGAAGCCGTTACGATGATGGCTAAGTTGGACGAAAAGGCAGAAACTGCCTTGCCAATTTACGCACGTCACAAGGAAACGTTCTACCACAACGACGCAATCGAATCAGTTGCTTCTGCTGCTGCACGTTTGGCTGACTCAGTTTCAGCTAAGGCAGTTGTTGTTGCTACTGAATCAGGTTACGAAGCACGTATGGTATCAAAGCACCGTCCAAACGCTCCAATTATCGCCTTGAACGATAACGACCGCGTATTGCACGGATTGACTTTGAACAACGGTGTTGTTCCAGTTAAGTCTGCATCAGCAGACGAAGCCGCTGCTAAGTCAGCTGCTAAGGACCAAGGTTTGGCCCAAGCTGGTGACAAGATTGTTATGGTTTCAGCTGACCACGAAGTATCAGTTGTTACCCTCTAATTTAAGTCATTTAGACTGAAAAGTCCGACATTGTCGGGCTTTTTTTGTGTTAAAATTAAGGAAGTTAAATACTTTAATTGAGGGATTCCATTCTTGACAACGCAAGCTGAAAAAATCTTTACTTTTCAAAACATGGAGCAGCAAACCAAGCTGACCGGACCAAAAGACCAGCTCCTCATGCTGATTGAAGAAGGCCTGTCAGTGAAGCTGCACGTGCGTGGCTCACAGGTCACTATTAACGGAGAAGACGAGGCGCTTTCTAAGGCCTATCAGGTTCTAGACGTTTTGTCTCAATTAGTTAAA
This sequence comes from Fructobacillus broussonetiae, assembly GCF_018437275.1. GTDB lineage: Bacteria > Bacillota > Bacilli > Lactobacillales > Lactobacillaceae > Fructobacillus > Fructobacillus broussonetiae. The sequence goes on along the minus strand of NZ_JAAMFK010000001.1, from coordinate 210,372 downwards.
AAACAAATCACGGTTGGACCGGCTGATGTGGTGTCAGCCACCACGATGGCACAAAAAGGGACTTTGCAGTACTTCTTGGACTTGTACCAAGGCTCTATCATCAAGGACAAGAAGGGCCGCTCGATTCGTGTGAAGAATTATGGTCAGCGCCAGTACGTGTCAGCGATTAACCATAACGATTTAACCTTTGGAATCGGTGCTGCTGGTACTGGTAAGACCTTCTTAGCTGCTGCGATGGCTGTTGATGCATTAAAAAAGGGTGAAGTTGAGCGAATCATCATCGCCCGTCCCGCTGTTGAAGCGGGGGAGTCACTAGGATTCTTACCTGGAGACCTGAAAGAAAAGGTTGATCCTTACATGCGTCCAATATACGACGCGATGAACACCTTGATTGGCGCCGATCACGTCGAGCGACTCATTGATCGTGGTGTTTTGGAAATTGCACCTTTGGCCTATATGCGTGGTCGAACGTTGGATGACGCTTTCATCATAGTCGATGAAGCCCAAAACACAACGAATGCTCAGATGAAGATGGTTTTGACCCGTCTCGGCTTTCAGTCTAAGATGGTCGTAAATGGCGATCCATCTCAGATTGATTTGCCAAAGGGCGTTCGTTCGGGATTAATTGCCGCACAAAAAATATTAAAAGACGTGAATCGAGTGGGCTTTGTCCGCTTTGATTCAGCCGATGTTGTTCGCCACCCAGTGGTTGGACAAATTGTCACCGCATACGAAGAAGCCGACCAGAAGTTGGCCGAGTTAAAACAAGCACGTGAAGAAGGACGAGCATAATGGATTTAGCTTTAATTGATCAAACAAAAGACGGTGTGACACAGTTCCATCAGGACTTAGTCACTTACGTTTTGGACTATGCGGGTAAGTACATTAACTTGCCTGATAACACGGAAATGTCCGTGACTTTCATGAACAATGATGCCATTCAGGCATACAATCGCGATTACCGTGGCAAGGATAAGCCAACGGACGTTATCTCCTTTGCCATCGAAGAGGATGGTGACGATACACCAGTGTTAGCCGACCCAGAAATGGATGCTGAAATCGCTAAGAACATTGGCGATATCTTGGTGTCCGTTGACATCATTGAATCCCAAGCAGAATACTTGGGCCACTCTTTTGAACGCGAGCTTGGTTTCCTCGTTGTGCACGGTTTCTTGCACTTGAACGGTTATGACCACATGCTCGGTGATAAAGAAGAAAAAGAAATGTTTGATTTGCAAAGGAATATCTTAGATGACTATGGACTCCGACGCTAAAGTGCCTGTACAAAAAGATGAATTGGCTACGTACCAAGACGAACTTGACTCAACCTTAGGTAAAGAGCAGCAAGCTCACCAAGATAAGCACCAAGTGACAAAGAACCGTAACTTTTTCCGCTCGATGTTTAACGCTTTGAAGGGAATCTTCTTGGTTGTTATCCGAGAACGTAACATGCGTTTTCACATTGGTTTTGCCATTTTTGTCCTTGTGGCCGGTTTGTACCTTGGATTGAACCGTTCGGAATGGCTCTGGGTCGTAATCGGTGTCTTCTTGGCCGTTTATGGTGAGTTCTTGAACACGGTTGTTGAAGCGGTGATTGATTTGATGGTCGATAAACGCTATCATCCCTTGGCTGGACTCGTTAAAGATGTTTCGGCCGGAATGGTTTTGGTTGCCGTTGGGGCAGAAATGATCATTTTATTCTTGATCTTCCAGCCACACCTCTGGCACTTTTTCGGAATTGAAACAGACTTCTCTCGTTTCATTCACCAATTGAAAGGATAAATTATGACAAAAGAAGGATTTAAGTCCGGTTTCGTGGCGATTATTGGTCGTCCAAACGTCGGTAAGTCAACCTTGTTGAACCGCATTGTTGGTGAGAAAATCGCCATTATGTCAAACAAGGCGCAGACGACGCGTAACAAGATTCAAGGAATTTATACGACGGATGACGCACAGGTTGTCTTCATTGACACACCTGGTGTTCACAAACCTCAGAATTCTTTGGGTGACTACATGGTGAAGTCTGCTTTTTCTGCTTTGCACGAAGCGGATGCCATCTGGTTTGTCATTGACGCGGATAAGAAGCGTGGTGCCGGTGACAACTACATCATTGACCGGTTGAAGGAAGTTAAGAACACGCCAATCTACCTCTTGATTAATAAAGTGGACTTGTTGAAGAAAGAAGACCTCTTTGAGGTCATCAACACCTACCAGGAAGATGCGCCAGAATGGAATGAAATCTTCCCAATTTCAGCGCGTGAAGGGGACAATGTTCCTGAACTTTTGGATACGGTTGTTGAAAGCTTGGACGAGGGGCCACAGTACTTCGACGCCGACCAGTTGACGGACCACCCTGAACGATTCGTTATTGCCGAATTGATTCGTGAAAAGGTTCTTCAGTTAACGCAACAAGAAGTACCGCACTCCGTTGCCGTTGTGATTGATAAGATTGAAACGGGTGACGACGATATCGTCCACATCCAAGCCTCAATCGTTGTTGAGCGTCCAACGCAAAAGAATATCGTTATCGGTCGCCAAGGTAAGATGATCAAGCAAATTGGAACGCGCGCCCGTAAGGACATCGAACGTTTGCTTGGTTCCCGTGTGTTCCTAGAAACCTGGGTTAAGGTTGAAGAACGTTGGCGTGATCGTCCACAAGCCCTCCAGTCATTGGGATACCGTAAGGACGATTTCTAAAATAGCATGGCAAGAACGGACGGCTAAGAACGTTTAGCCGTTTTTTCGTACATAAAATCATTAGGGAAAGGAGGTTGCCCATGGCTTTAATTGAAGGACTCGTGCTAAGTACAACGGCTTATCGAGATAATGATTTGCTCGTTAAGGTATTTACCAAAGACGAGGGGATTATCACGGTCATGGCCTGTGGGGTCAAGAAGTCCAAATCGGCCATGCGTCCAATTGGGCAACCTTACACCTGGGTGGTATTCGACGGAACTTATCCGAAGAACAAGCAGGGAATTGGTTTTGCAAACTCTGTTCAGGAGAGTAAGATTTACCGTCACGTGGTCGAGGATCTAACAACTGCTGCCTACGCTGCTTTGATTGCTAAACTAGTTACCGTTGCCTTTGAGGAGCATGTCAAACAGACCGAATGGTATAAAAAGCTTTTGGCCGCCTTTGCTCAGTTGAACGAGCAAAAGGATCCGCAGGTTGTGACCAACATTATTGAGTTACAGTTGCTTCCAGTATTTGGCGTTGCGCCAAACTGGCGAGCTGACCCACTAACAGGCCAGGTCGAAGGTGACTTTGACTATTCCGACAAGTACAACGGCATTATCGAGAAGTCTCATTTTGATATGGATGATCACCGTTTACACTTGGATCAGAAAACGGTTTATTACCTACGACTATTTTCGACAATCGATATCTCAAAGCTTGGATCTGTTACACTATCCGTCGTGACAAAGCGCGGAATCCAACGAGTCGTCGATTATTTATACGATCGACAGGTCGGTTTTCAACCAAAAGAAAAACGTTTTATTCAAAAAATGGCGGCCTTTGAGGGGCAGTTGGCCATTAAACCAAGAAAGAGAGAGGACTGAAGGATGAAAAAGATTTTGGTGCTGCACACTGGTGGAACGATTTCCATGCACGTTGCCGAAGACGGTGACGTCGAAATGGGTGCTAACAATCCCTTGAACGATGCGAACGTTGGCTTGAACGATGTTAACCTGACCGTTGAAAACATCTTTAACGTGCCATCTGAGCACATTAAGCCTTCACACATGCTCATGCTTTACAAGCGTTTAAAAAACGCTGACCAGGACTATGATGGCGTTGTGATTACACACGGAACGGACACTTTGGAAGAAACGTCTTTCTTCTTGGATAAGACGCTTGGTTTGGATATTCCAGTGGTGATGACGGGGGCTATGCGTTCATCGAACGAGCTTGGTTCCGACGGACTCTATAACTTTCAAATCGCGCTTCGGACTGCAATGGACGACCAGTCTCGTGGGCGTGGTGTGATGGTTGTCTTAAACGATGAGATTCACGCGGCCCGCTTTGTCACGAAGACCCACGCCACAAACGTAGCAACCTTCGCCTCACCAATCTCTGGCCCAATGGGCATGATCACGAAGAACCAAATCATTTACTTCTACAACCTGCCTGGAACCATGGTTTACCCAATGGAACAGGTGGAGAAGAAGATTCCCGTCATGAAAGCCTACGCTGGTATGGACGGACAGATTTTATCACTGTTTGCGAATAGCGAACACGTCGACGGAATCATCATCGAAGCCCTGGGTGCTGGTAACCTGGGGGAAGATGCCGCCCGCGGTGTCCAAGAATTGCTCGACGCTGATATCCCAGTCGTGATCGTCTCTCGTTCCTTTAACGGAATCGCTGAACCGGTTTACGATTACCTGGGTGGGGGAATCCAGCTTGAAAAGTCCGGCGCAATCTTCGCCCGCGCCGTAAACGGTCAAAAGGCTCGTTTGAAGCTCTTAATCGGGTTGGAAAACAACTTATCCCAGGATGAGTTAACGGACTTCTTGCACGAATTCTAAGCGGAATATGATGAACAAAGCAGCCTCGTGCTGCTTTTTATTTTGCATAAAACAGGCGAAATTATTCCACACTAATGTTAAGAAAGTTCGGTATACTAAAGACAATGCTTTTTAGGATTTTTGGATAATGGTATTCAAAAGCCTTCCGGATCACATATACGTAGGAGATAAAGCAATGACACAACAATTTAAAGACACCCTTATTTTCTCTGCTATTGAGCAGGAAGCCGCACGTCAAAATCGTACAATCGAGCTGATTGCGTCCGAAAACTTTGCCTCACCAGCCGTTCGTGCTGCACAGGGTTCTGTTTTGACCAATAAGTATGCCGAAGGTTACCCATACAAGCGTTATTACGGTGGAACCGAGTATGTCGACGTTGTCGAACAGGCTGCCATCGATCGCTTGAAGGAGCTCTTTGGGGCTGAATACGCCAACGTGCAGCCACACTCTGGTTCACAGGCGAACGGAGCCGTCTATATGGCTTTCTTGAAGCCGGGTGACACAATCCTTGGAATGGGTTTGGATGCCGGTGGGCACTTGACTCACGGGGCCAAGGTTTCGTTCTCTGGTAAGATGTACCATTCCGAAAGTTACGGCTTGGATCCAGAAACCGAAATGTTGGACTATGACGCTATCATGGCGCAAGCCAAGGAAGTGAAGCCACAAATGATTGTGGCTGGTGCTTCCGCATACTCCCGCGCCATTGACTTTACCAAGTTCCGTGAAATCGCTGACGAGGTCGGTGCTTATTTGATGGTCGACATGGCACACATTGCAGGACTTGTTGCGGCTGGGTTGCACCAGAATCCGGTGGGGATTGCAGACGTTGTGACGTCAACGACACACAAGACTTTGCGCGGGCCACGAGGGGGAATCATCCTTTCGCAAGAAAAGTATGCCAAGCAGATTAGTTCCGCTATTTTCCCAGGTTCACAGGGTGGGCCTTTGGAACACGTGATTGCCGCTAAGGCAGTGGCCTTTGGTGAAGCTTTGCAGCCGGAATTCAAGGATTACGCAGCTCAGGTAATCAAGAATGCAAAGGCGATGGCCGAAGTCTTTAACGAAGCAAACAACATCCGTGTTGTGGCCGGTGGAACGGATAACCATCTCTTCAACTTGGACCTGATGGAAACCGGTCTGACGGGTAAGGAGGCGCAAGAATTGCTCGATCGTGTATCGATCACGACTAACAAGGAAGCGTTGCCAAACGAAACGCGTTCGCCGTTTGTCACATCCGGTATCCGAATTGGAACGGCAGCCATTACCACGCGTGGTTTTGACGAAGAAGCCAGCCGGAAGGTTGCGCATTTGATCGCTGATGCTTTGAACAATGCCGCTGACGAGGCAAAGTTAAAGCAGATTAAGAAGGAAGCAGAACTCCTTGTTATGGCTCATCCAATGCCATAAGTTAACTTATAAAAGGAGGGCCATATGACTGATTTTCATCATTCCAAAGTCCCACCCGAACCCGGCACTTTGCTCGCCAAGTCTCTAGTTCGCAACCTCCAGAAAGAACGCCTCCAAACCCTAGCAAACGACAGCGCCTCCCTAAAACGACAACAGGAGCAACGGCTTTACGACCTCCTCTACCAGACAAAAGCCTGGCAGGCGGCACACACCATCGCTGTTACGTCCTCCTTACCGTTTGAGGTTAACACCATGCCGGTTATCAAACGTGCCTGGCAGGAGAATAAGCGCGTCACGTTAGCAAGGGTCGGGGACGCAAAGCGTTTGACCTTCCACCGCTACACCGAAGACACAAAGCTTGTGCCAACGAAACCTTTTGGCTTGTTGGAACCGGCCAACACGGCCGCGGTTCCACCATCAGAAATTGATCTCGTCTTGGCACCGGGTCTCGCATTCGATTCAGATTCGCACGTTCGACTTGGTTTTGGCGGCGGATACTACGACCGTTTCTTGCAGAATTACCAGGGGACTTCGCTGAGTCTGGCGCTTTCAGAACAGGTCATTCACGAACGCTGGCCAGTCGATGCATTCGACGTGCCGGTCGATATCATCATCCAATAACAGCTTAAAAATAACCTTTCCCAATTCTTTTGAGATCGGTTATTTTTTTGCTTGCATATACGAACATCTGTTCGTATAATGAAAAAGGAATGAACAAGAAGGAGGACATCATGGCAGCAAATTCGATTGAATCCGTCTACGAAAAGGAGTCACGACGGGTTGTCTTTCTCATTGATTCGAAGAGCTTTTACGCGAGTGTTGAGTGTGTTGAACGCCACTTAAATCCGCTGAAGGCGATGCTTGTTGTGATGTCCCACCAGGAGAACATTTCAGGGGGACTCGTTTTGGCCTCGTCACCGATGGCCAAGAAAAATTTAGGCATTTCCAACGTCACCAGACAAAAGGACGTGCCGGACATGCCGGGCTTGGTGAAGGCCGAACCGCGCATGAATCTTTACATTAAGAAGAATCTAGAAATCAACGGTATCTACCAGCAATACGTCGATGAAAAACACTTACTGCCGTATTCCATTGATGAATCAATTCTGGACGTGACGGATTTCTGGCGCTTATTTGGGGAGTCGCCAAAGGAAGTAGCGCAAAAGATTCAAAAACATGTATTGAGAGAAACCGGAATCTACGTTTCGGTTGGTATTGGCGAGAGTCCAGTGATGGCAAAGCTCGCCTTAGACCTCGCGGCTAAGAAGGATAAGCACTTACTAGCTGAGTGGCATTTCGAAGATCTACCCCAGGTGCTCTGGCCCGTTTCTGACTTTGGCAAAGTTTGGTCAATTGGTCGAAAAACGGCAGTGAAACTAAACCGCTGGGGCATTAACACAGTAGGGGATTTAGCCCACTACAACCCCTACATCTTGAAAAAGAAGTTGGGCCTTTTAGGTGAGCAACTCTTTGCTCTTGCTTGGGGCATCGATCGCTCGGACCTGACCGAAGACATCAAGCCAAAGGATAAAACCTATGGAAACTCTCAGGTTCTACCTTACAACTATGTGAAGCGGGCTAACCTCGAGGTCGTCATCATGGAGATGGCGGACCAAGTGGCTTCCCGCTTACGATCGCACAACGTACAAGCTTCTTTAGTGAGCCTTTATCTTGGCTTTGCAAAAGATTACGCCGCCTTTGATGAACGGCATGATCCAGAACGAGGCTTGAATAAAACGGTGCGCATCGAGCCAAGCAACAACAGCCAGCATTTAATGGCTGTTTTACGACGCGTTTTCAATGAACACTGGAACGGACAGCCAGTGCGAAACGTCGGCGTGTCGATGGGTGGACTGAACGAAGACAAGGTTCAAACCATCTCCTTGTTTGATCAGCCGGCCGAAGAAAAGAAAGAGAAACAAGTAGCCAAACAGTCGCCGTTAGACGAAGCAGTCGATCGGATTCGACGTCGTTTTGGTACGGCTTCCATCGTTCGTTCCATTTCGTTGGAACAAGGAGCGACCGCTATTTCCCGTGCTAACCTCGTCGGTGGTCACAACGGAGGAAACGCTTATGAGTAGTGAGTTTTTAAAAGAAGAGGAGTGGCTTTCGACAGTCAAAAGCTACTTTGAACACGACTACCGTGAGCGTGGAAAGGTGAAGTGGAACGGTTTTTTCTTGTCTGACCATACGGCAAAGCTTAAGGAGAAAGAACGTTTAGCAGCAAATCAAGAAAAAGCAGAATGGCTAGAGGAATTACCACTGGATGTCATCACGGACAGGGTGAATCAAGCAAAGGAATTTCTTCAGCCCATTCGCTTGCAGGAGAATCAATTAAACAAAGACGGTCAGATTCCACTCCCAAAAGAGGGAGCGGTTTCAGACTTTCACCGTGAGGGCTTCTACTTAGGTGATGAAAAAATTAATTGGGAGAGTATTCGTTTTGTGGAGGTGCTACATGGCAAACGAAACTGACGTTAGATCGATTTTGAAGACCATTGAGCCACTCTTTAGGAAACGACACAATACCTTATATGAAATCATTCTGGTGGACTTAGAAGAGCAACAAACCATCAATGTGCTCTTTGAATGGGGGCGCATTGGTCACGCCACGATTTCAAGACAGGTGAAGGCGGTTTCCTATCGAACGGAACAAGAAAAAGAAGCCTTCTTATCAACTTTAAAAGAAAAAACACCACTTCCAATTAGCTGGCAATGACGAACCGTGTCCTGAATTTCTAAAAAATTTAACAAAGTTAAAAACTAGGGCTATACTGATGTTAAATACTAGAACAGGAGATAGCTTTATGTCAGAAAAAACGGTGTCAGCAAGCGTCGCAATGTTACAAGTGTTGGAGAGTTGGGGTGTCGACCACCTGTACGGCTATCCTGGAGGTTCTTTTAACTCCACGATGGCTGCTCTCGCCGATGAAAAAGATCGGATGAAGTACGTCCAAATTCGCCACGAACAAGTTGGTGCGATGGCGGCTTCCGCCGATGCTAAGTTAACGGGTAAGATTGGTGTTGCCTTTGGTTCAGCCGGACCTGGTGCCACAAACTTATTAACGGGACTCTATGATGCTCGTGAAGATCACGCGCCAGTCTTAGCTTTAGTTGGACAAACCGGACAGGCCGTGATGAACAAGCACTTCTTCCAGGAATTCAACGAAGACCCAATCTTTGAAGATGTTTCCGTTTACTGCCGCACGGTGATGACCGCAAAGAGTTTACCTCAAGTGGTTGATCAAGCCATTCGTGAAGCATACAAGAACAAGGGTGTAGCCGTCGTTATTATTCCAAATAACCTTGGCTACGAACAGATTCCTGAGCGTAAGTACGCGTCCCACACAGCAAGTGACGACAAGGTTGCGCCAAAAGTGGAGCCATCCGACAAAGAAGTGCAAGAATTCTTGCACATGGTTAAAGAAGCAAAGCGTCCTGTTATCCATGTCGGACGTGGAATCCAAGATGGTGGTGACCAATTAATCGAGCTTTCAAAGAAACTCCAAATTCCATTGGTCATGACTGGCTTAGCAAAGGGATACGTGGATGAGGCCTACGAGGGAAACCTCGGTATGTCAAACCGTGCCGCGCATAAGGCAGCCGATGAAATCATGGCTTCAGCCGACCTTGTTATCGCCTTGGGAACGGACTTCCCATTCGCTGATTTGGTTTACCAGACTCACGATTTTAAGTTCATTCAAGTTGATAATGACCGTGTTGAACTCGGTCGTCACCACGAACTTGACCTCGGTATCTGGGCGGATGCAACGGCCTTCGTGGAAGCCGCATTAAAGGCCTCGAAACCCGTTGAAAAGCGTCCGTTCATGGAAGCTGCCATTGCCGATAACCGTAACTGGCAGAACTACATGAAGGAGCAGGAAAACAACACGGATACGCCAATTCGTGCCGAAAGCATTTACAAGCAAATCAATCGAATTGCTGAAGACGATGCCATTTTCTCAATTGATGTCGGAGACAACATCATCAACGCCTTCCGACACTTGCACGTATCAAAGAAGCAAAAGATGGTGATTTCAGCGCTCTTCGCTTCAATGGGTACCGGTTTGCCTGGTGCCTTGGCTGCTAAGATGTCTTACCCAGACCGTCAAGCCATCCAAGTAGCAGGTGATGGTGCTTTCTCGATGATCATGCAAGACTTGATTACGGAACGAAAGTACGGATTACCAATCATCAACGTTATTACGTCTAACGCTACGTTGAACTTCATTAAATCTGAACAAGATGATGTTTCAATGCATCACTCTGGCATTCACTTGGCAGATCAAAACTTTGCTAAGATTGCGGATGGTATGGGCGTTGAAGGTGTTGAAGTTCGTGACCCCAAAGATTTGCCAGCAGCCTTTGACCGGGCAGTCAAAGTGACGAAGGAAGGTCGTCCATTCTTAATCGATGTTAAGATTTCAGACGCCCGTTCATTACCAGTTGAAGAATTGCAGTTGAAAGAAGTGGGGGATCACTTCGAAGAAACCATCAATCCAACTTACAACAGCAACCTCGATTTAAAGCAACCAAAGACGGTTCGTGAATTCTTAGACTACTATGGTGGTCAGAAGTTAAAGACTTTGCCAGAATTCTTCGAAGAATATGGTGTTAAGCTTTAATTCATTAAGTTGACTTATAAGACAGTCACCGGTAACGGTGGCTTTTTTATTTATCTTAAATGCTTGAATTAGAGGGGCTAAAAAGGGTAGAATAGGTCTCAAGAAAAGGGAGGATTGCGATGCCAACGCTTGTTTTAATCCGTCACGGTCAAAGTGAATGGAACAAAAAGAATCGTTTTAACGGATGGATTGATACCAGGCTGTCCGAAAAAGGAATGACTCAAGCGCGTGAAGCCGGTCGCCTGTTAGCTGACCAGGAATTACGCATTGAGCGAGCTTATTCATCCGTCCTTTCCCGAACCATTATGACCATTAACCGGGTCTTGGAAGAAATGGGACAAAGCTATGTTTCTCAAGAAAAGACCTGGCGCTTGAACGAGCGCCACTACGGTATTCTTCAGGGCGAAGAAAAAGACGAAATGCGTGCGAAGTACGGGGAAGACCAAGTTCAAACCTGGCGACGTTCTTACTCCGTGTTACCACCAGCAGCACCAGGACTCTTTCCAAGTGTCGTTGTTGACGGTCAAACCTACCCAGCGTTTGATCACCGCTATGCGCAGGTTCCTTACGGACTACTTCCAAACAGTGAAAACATTCAAACAACGGAAGCCCGGGTAAAACCTTTTTACGAGAATAAAATTCTGGCAGACCTTAAAGCTGGTCGAGACGTACTTGTGGTTGCACACGGCACATCGATTCGCGCCTTAACGAAGTTGATTGAAGGCTTATCAGCAGATGAGGTTACTAAAGTGGAGATTCCAAACGGTGAGCCCATCTTATATGATTACAGTAATGATTTAACGATCCGTCAAAAGACGACGTTAACAACAAAAGATTAATAAAAAGGCCGCTTAAACAGGCGGTCTTTTTACATGGTTTGAAAGGAGTCTAATAAAAGTTCATAATGGATGTAAGTTATTGAAATACGCAAGGAGGTTTCACTTGGAATTTTCAAAAGTATTAGCAACACGTCAATCAAAACGTTGGTTTTCAGATAAAGCCTTGCCAACTGGGCTCTTGGAAGAACTCATCGCACAGGCTCAGCAGAGTCCTTCATGGATCAATTCGCAATCCATTCAGGTAACCATTGCGAAGGGCGACAAGCTTAATGCGATGCGTAAGCAACATGCGGAATTAAACCACGATGATAACGAACCAAGTCGTCCATACATTCCGTTCCGTCCAATTTCTGAATGGGAAGAACCAGCACAGTTCAACATGAAGGGCTGGTTTGGTGATGTGCAAGCAGCAATGGGTGACGAAGGCTCAGCCAAGTTGGCTGAAGCAGGTGATCAACTGTACAACGCTCAAGCTGTTGTTTATCTAACACTTCCTAAGAATTACTCTGAATGGGCTTTGATTGACCTTGGTTTGTTTGCGGACACTTTGTTACTTGCGGCAACGGATGCCGGACTCGGCTCCATCCCCGCATATCAATACGTCCAATATCCAGACAAGCTTCAAGAAAACCTTGGCTTGGATGAAAACCGTGTTCCAATTCTTGGAATCGGATTGGGTTACGCTGATGATCACGAAGGTTTGAACAAAATCCACTCACAGCGAATGCCACTCAAAAAGATGTTAAACATCTTGGATTAATGAATATCAAAAAAGACGCTTCTAAAGCGTCTTTTTTCGACTTTTTAATACAGGTTGCTCATTTAACATGGTTCTAAAAAAATGGTAAAATTGAGTAAAAGAGCAAAGGAGATTTTTAGATGGCAAATGTATTAGTTATTGGTGCCCACGGACGTGTGGGGCAACGAATTGTTGAACAACTGATCGCCGCTGATCAGAATGTCTTTGCTGGCTACCGTGATGAAAATCAATTCGAAACAACGCCTGTTTCAGACCATTGCACGCCAGTCCTGTTTGACTTAGACATGGACACGAAGAAGATGGTCGCTTTAATGACCGACTACAAAATTGAGCAAGTTGTCTTTACTGCCGGTGCAGGTGGTAAGGGTGGTGACGCTCGAACAACCCAGGTCGACCTCGATGGTGCGGTTAAAACGATGGAAGCAACGAAGCAAGCTGGCTTGAAGCGTTACCTCATGGTATCAGCTGCCGGTGCAGACGACCGCAATGTTTGGGTCAAGTCCGGAATTTACACGTACTTCATGATGAAGCACTACGCCGACATGATTCTCCAAGATTCTGGCCTTGATTACACCATCTTACGTCCAACGACGTTGACTGACGACGAAGGAAAGGATTCCGTTCAAGTGCTTGATCAAAGCCGTGAGGGTTCCTCATCTGTTTCGCGCAACGATGTCGCTAAGATGGCCGTTGCGGCCTTGGCTTCAAAGAAGGCCATTAAGCAGGTTGTCGAATTCACTGCTGGTGATACAGCAATTGATTCCATTTTCTAAGACAAAAATAATGAAAAAGTCGCAGGCTCAAGCTTCGAGTTCTGCGACTTTTTGTATGGAATGATTTAATTAAACGATTATGCTTCCGCTAATAAGGTTTGAAGTTCCGAGAGGGCGGTAACCGTTTGGCTTACTGTGATGTTCTCTGGCAATTGCTTGCCATCCAGATTTACCCAGATACGGTCGATGCCATAGCGTTGACCTCCAAGCATATCAGAAAAGATGCCATCCCCAATCATCACTGTGTTTTCCTTTGTCATGTCCGGGTTGTCTTCAAAGATTGCTTCGTAGAAGTCCGTGTCGGGCTTTGCGTGGCCGATTTGTTCTGACGTGTAAATCTTATCGAAGTATTGATCAAATCCAGTTTCTTTCAGTCGACGACGTTGCGTTTCGTCCTGACCGTTTGTACCAACCAAAACGGTGTAATGCTCAGCAGCAGTTTTTAAAACTTCCTCTGCGCCATCGAGTGTTCGATAGTTTTGGTCACGTAAAGTGGCATAATCATTTTCCATGGCTTCAGCGTCAGCCTTTAATCCAAGGGCAGCCAGAGTCTTTGGGTAACGAGTTTTAAAGATTACATCGCGTTCGATTTCCTCGAGTTCATACTGCTTCCAGAGAGCTTTGTTAATCTTTTGATAGGCTTTCAAAGCTTCTTCCACTTGCGCTTGGTCCAAGCCACAGTGTTTTTTGAAGACAGCTTTTACGTCTGCGATTTCACCGCCCTTGAAGTCCAAGACGGTGTCATCGAGATCGACGATAAGAAAACGTTTGTTCATGAGTTTATTTCCTTTTTTAAAAAATAACGACACAAATATCTTAGCATTTACTAGTTATATTAGGAATTAAAAAAGATTTAAGTGAACAAATTAATTAAACATCGGCCAATATTGTTGACATCAAAGAGAGACTAGTGTTTAATTAAAGTATTGTCTTAAATCATATTTGAAAGAGAGTTTGCGCCAATGCGTATTAAAAAAGAGCAGTGGTCAGGAATCGTACTCGTAGTGATTCTCTCCGTTTTGTCTTCTTACTTAGCTAAATTCTTCCCAAAAATTGGGGCCGAAGGCATCGCGATGATTCTCGGCCTGATTCTTGGAAACACGCTTTTAACTGCTGAAAGCTTTGCTTCAGGTGTAAAGTGGTCTGAGAAATATCCAATCGAAGTGGGCATCGCACTGCTTGGTTCGACTTTGACTTTTCAAACCATTAAAAGCTTAGGGATAAACGGCGTTGCTTTCATTGTCATTAACATGGTATTAATCATCGCTTCCGTCTTCTTGTTGGGCCGCTACGTGTTCAAGGTATCACTGAAGGAAAGCATGCTCATGGGTGCCGGAAACGCTGTGTGTGGATCGTCTGCCATCGCAGCCGTTGCACCAGTGATTGATTCCAAGGACGATGACCGCAGAACGGCCGTCGCCACGGTTTCATTGACCGGAATGCTCTTGCTTTTCATCTTGCCAGCGTTGACTGGAACATTGTTTGGTAACCACGATATCCTCCGAGGAGCCATGGTTGGTGGAACGGTTCAGTCAGTGGGGCAGGTAGTCGGAACGGCTGCGTTAATCAACCCAACGGTTGTGACGTACGCCACGCTTTTCAAACTCCTCCGCGTGATGCTGCTCGTCGTTGTGGTTTTGTCATTCGCGGCCATTAACAAGAAGAGTCAAAAGGACGTGGAAGAAGCGGAAAAGAAGAAGGTGACACTCTTCCCGTGGTATGTCATCACGTTCGTAGCATTGGTCGTCCTCAACTCCATAACGGCCTTGCCTGACGGCGCGCACCACGTAGCAAAGACACTTTCATCATTCTTCGGGGTGGTCAACTTGGCCGCCATCGGCTTGAATTTAAAGTGGACAGTTATCAAGAAATCGGGGGTTAAGTTCTTGTCATTCGGATTCGTTGTAGGCGCAATTCAGGTAATTTTGGCCTTTATCTTGATCAAGACATTGCTGTAAAAGTCAAACCCGTACCAGGCCCACAGGGCTATGCCATAACATATGGCAATCGTTATCAGATTGTCTCATAACTTATTCTGTAAGATGAATAAAAGCGCTGGAATTGCACTTATAAAAGTCATTCCAGTGCTTTTTTTATGCGAGTTATTTTACTTCCTTGTTAAATAACTGCAATATATTACTTATTCGATAACAGGTGTTATCAAAGGGAAAGAAACGTATTTTCTTATCAATGGGAATCGGACAAAGAGGGTGCTAATCTGAATGTAGTGATAGAAATTAGAGAGAATTTAGTTTAAGAGTCACCACCGAGGTTGACTCTTAAAAGGGGAGACAAGATGATTAAGGCATTGCCTGAAATTTTAGTTGGAACGTTCATCGTTTTCATTACGACGTTTCTTGCTTCATACTTTAACATGACACCTTCAAACATGATCGCTAGCGCGGCTTTTGAACTTGTGTTTTTCCGTTTGGTGTACATCGGTACGCGCTTCTTATTCTCTTTGAAAAAGCGCCGCTACCAATCATAAGAATCAACCGTTTGTCATGACAATTGTCATGGCTTTTTATTTAAAAGATGAGTACACACAACAAAAAGCACCTCGATGTTTCCGCATCGAGGTGCTTTTTTGCTGATGTATAAAGAGATGTAGAAGTGACACTAATATGTCTGTACAATGAAGGGGAGAGGATAGATATGGATAATAGTGTAAAAAATGTATTACAAACATGGGCTTTAGCCGAGTGTTTGGATGACGGTGCCATTGATCTTAATCGTAAAAACGGTAAGGTTCCGTTCTATCGAACGGCAGATAATTATGATGATTTTATTCATCGGGTAAACATATTAATCGATAAGAAATCTGCTAAGGCTGATTTAAAGGTAAATGTTTATTTGGATTTATTGGATACTAAAAAGATTTTAAAAAAATTCAGCAAGAAATGAACTTTGTCGAATCTTTTATAAATCCAGAAGATTCAAATCGCTTTCGTTTGAAGGTTTCTTTTGATGTTAATAAGAAGAGTCATGAATTGGAATTTGCTAAGTACAATGTTTACTTGTCTGCCTGCGGTTTACTTTATTACGAAACAACAGTGGAGAATTTTGTGAATGTTAGGGCTGATCAGTGTGAGAAAAGGCTCTGGAATAAACTAGCTAGCGATTTTGGTGACTTAGACTTTGAAGACGCGTTCAATCGAATGGTCACAAAGTATGCGAAGTCGTATGACAATATGCGTTTTTCTGTTGTTACAAAATTCGATAATGATGATCACATGCATTCGTTCTATTTAAATGATTTGAATTGGGGGCAAAGCTTACCAGATAATAAAAATTTATCAAAGTACATTAATGGAACATCTCAAAATGAGCCGTTTGTCGACTTTAACGATGAAGAAAAGGTCAAAGAATATACACAGCCTAAATATTATCCACTAGGCCGTTTTCCTTCCAATCCTGAATATTCATTAAGCCTAATGCAGCAGGTTGCTGTAAACGTCACAACGAACGTACTTGATAATGAAGCGATACAGGGTGTCAATGGGCCTCCAGGAACAGGTAAAACAACACTCTTGAAGGAAATCTTTGCTGATTACATCGTAAAGCAGGCTAAATTAATTGTGGATTCTCCTGAAACTGCTGTAAAGGGAGGAGAAGAAGTTCGGGTGTCTTACAAAAAAAGGGGAACGCTCGAATTTTTGGATAAGAAGATTTCTGATTTGGAAATCTTAGTGGCAAGTAGTAACAATGATGCTGTTCGTAATATCGTTGCGGAATTGCCTGATGCGGGAGCAATTCATGGAGAGTTCCTTTCCGCTGTAAGGGATATTGGTTATTTTAACGAGGGAGAAGACGACAACGGTAACAGTGAACCACGCTGGGGTGAATTTTCTCGTGAAGGTGGTAAAAGAGCTAATCTAAATGTTCTTGATTCGACTATTAGTACAATTGTTGAAAAATTGAAATCAGAAAACAGTTTAGATCAGACAAATATTTACCGTCAGTTTAAAGAACTTTATAACGATCTTTCTGGACAACGTGATGCGCTTCAGAAGAACTTCGATAAAAAAGCGAAATTAATAACGGAAAAAAAGGACAAGCAAAAACGTTTAGCAGAATTAGAAGATTCCGTAACATTAAAGAAAACAAAACAAGCTGATTTGACATTAGAACTGCATAGCATGGAAAGAGACCTATCCGAGCATGCAACTAATCATTCTTTCCTTACTAAATTTGCTTCTTCAATCTCTTTCTTAAGTTTTTTATTGCCTGAAGCAACTAAGCAACGTAAAGAGAAAGTTGAAAATATTAAGAGTCAGTTAGCAACCATTGAAAATGAGATGAAAGACTCAGTTCGAAAAGTCGAAACGTTAAGGTCTTCACTGGATTCCATTGAAAAAGACTTAGCTGTAATTATTTCTTTATCTGGTGATATTAATGGATACGATAATCAGTTATTTAATCGTGATTTAAATCGAGATGAGATTCAAATGGGAAATCCGTTCTTTAACCGTGAGTACCGAGTAAAGCAGACAGAACTGTTTATTTTAGCACTAGCTGTTCGTAAGCAGTTCTTGATTAAGCAATATAAGAATCTTGAGAATGCCCGCTTGGTTTTCAAACAGAAGAATCGCTTTTCCGAACATTCAGAAGTCCTAGCAGAAGCTTGGCACTGGATTAACTTCGCCATCCCTGTTATTTCAACCACTTTTGCTAGTTTCGGAAAGATGTTTGATCATTTCAGTGAAAACTCACTCGGCAATTTGTTTATTGATGAAGCAGGGCAGGCTGTTCCAGCTGCAGCTGTTGGCTCTATCGCTCGTGCTAAAAAAGTTTTAGCCGTTGGTGATCCACAACAGATTACACCAGTCCAAACAATGGACCAGAAGCTATTCGATTACCTTGCCAAATTAAATCAAGTCTCACAGAACTATGTGCAAGCTGACCTGTCTGTTCAAAACTTGATTGATGATGGAAGTAGCTTTGGCTTCACAATAGATGTTGAACGAATCGGAATTCCTTTGACAGTGCACAGAAGATGTTCTAGTCCTATGTTTGAAATTTCGAACAAGCTTTCTTACAATGACCGAATGGTACAAGGAAAGGTCGGATCTAAGGGAACTGCTAAATGGTTAGATATTTCTGGAAGGGCCAGTGATAAAGTCGTTAAGGAACAAAATCTGGCTGCCGTTCAGTTGGTTAAAAAGTTGACTCAGAACAACGAAGTTGCAGCTAAGGACATCTACATTATTTCACCATTTAAGTCGATTGTAGCTGCTTTAAGACGCAATAAGGAATTAACGACAATTATTCCAACAAACTCCATTGGAACAGTTCACACGTTCCAAGGAAAAGAAAATAAAATTGTTATTTTTGTTCTTGGAGCTGATTATGACAGCAAAAGTTCGGCTTCGTGGGCATTCAAGACAGCTAATATCGCAAATGTGGCTGTTACTCGTTCTAAAGAAAAGCTCTATGTTATCGGCGATCGTTCTCTTTATTCTGGCATTAAGAATTCAAAAATCATGATGGATATTATTGAACAATACAATAAAAGATAAATCTTATTTATTGAATAAGTACACACAACAAAAAGCACCTCGATGTTTCCGCATCGAGGTGCTTTTTTAACTTGACTTAGGGAGAGTTAGGATACAATATCCAAATTAGCGGCACTTTACGGCCGTTCCATAGGCCACAACAGATTGCATGTCATTGCCAATTGAACCAGATTCGAAACGCATCATCACAATGGCGTCGGCGCCCTTTGATTCAGCTTCTTCGGTCATGCGCTGAATGGCTTCTTCACGAGAAGTGTGAAGCATCTGCGTGTAGCCTTTGATTTCACCTCCAACGAGGTTTTTCAAGCTGGCACCAAAGTTGCTTACAAGGTCACGTGACTGTGTGGTTACTCCGAAAACTTCTCCAAGTACTTCGTAGTCCTTACCGATGTTTTCTGTGGTTGAGATAAGCATATAACATTGCCTCCTTATGATGTTTTTATTATAGAACAAAAGGGGGAGGGAACATGCTTACAAGTTTGTAAGAAAAAAGCCGTGGGCGAGGCGCCCGCGGCTTTGACTTTTGAAGATAAAAAATCTTTTTTATTATTTTGTTTGCATTTTTTTAATCGGGGTGTATACTTGTCAGAGCAAATTAGTTAACTAACTTGGTACGCAATAGTTAGCTAATTGATCTAATTTGCAGTAAAAAATAGATAGGAGTATGTTTTATGAAAAAGACATATAACCGCGCACTTCTCGCAACAGTAGTTGTGTTGAGTGCTTTTGTCGGGATGATGAACCAGACGATTTTGTCTGTTGCGCAACCAGCAATCATCGCGGATTTCAATGTTTCAGTTTCAAGTGCAAACTGGCTTTCAACAGTCTTTGCTCTGATTGGTGGAATCTTGATTCCAATTTCTGCTTGGTTAGCTGATCATTTCGATACGAAGAAGTTAGTTTCATCTGCTTTGGCTATCTTCTTAATTGGAACGACCACGGCATTCCTCTCAGGAAACTTCGGTATTTTGATGGCCGGACGTGTTATCCAAGCAGTCGGTGCTGGTATCTTATCCGGCCTTTCAATGACGATTCTTTTCTCTGTTTTCGACAAGGAAGAATCTTCAAAGCCAACGATGTTGCTTGGCCTTGTATTCGGTTTGTCACCGGCCATTGGTCCAACCTTGGGTGGTTACATCGTTGATACGGTTAACTGGCACTGGATTTTTGGTGTCACTTTGCCAGTCATTGTTCTTGCTTTGGTTTTGTCAGTCTTCTTTATGGCTGATGTTGTGCCTCACAAGGGAACGAAGTTGGACCCATTGTCCGTTTTGTTGTCGACTCTTGGTTTTGGAGGTTTGCTTTACGGAATTTCACAAATCTCTAGCTACGGCTGGGTAAACGGTCACTCAACGCCTTACGTTCTTGGTGGATTGGTTCTTGTTATTGGTTGGATTTGGCGTCAAATCGCTGTTTCTGATCCAATGCTTAACCTTAACATCTTCAAGACGCGTAACTTCGCAGCCACTTCTGTTATCGGTGCCATCGCTCAGATTTCAATGGTTGCCGTTGAATTCATCTTGCCACTGTACTTGCAAACGGCCCGTGGCTTGTCTGCCTTGGATTCAGGATTGACGCTTCTTCCTGGTGCCTTGGTCATGTTCTTCTTGGCTCCAATTTCTGGAAAGTTCGTTGAGAAGAACAAGGGCCGCCAAGTGGTTATCTTTGGTATCACTTTGATGACCATTTCTACTTTGGTGCTTTCATTCATCTCATTGACGACACCAATCTGGGTGGTTGTCGCCATCTACGCATTGCGTAACGTTGGTTTGACGTTCGCCTTGATGCCAGCTGGAACCATTGGTATCCAATCCCTTCCAAAGGACGATGTTTCTCATGGTTCAGCCGGTAACAACATGGTTCGCCAGGTTGGGGCATCAATTGGAACAGCTACTTTGGTTTCAGTTATGCAATCCGTGACAACAAACAACATGCCATCAAAGACCGAATTGGTTCAAAATGCCGGACAATACGTCACAGACGCTCATTCAGCTTTGATTGTCGGCGCACAAGCTTCTTTGTGGCTTGCAACGGCAGTTGGTTTCGTTGGTATTTTGATTTCTTTGCTCATTACAAAGAAGGAAAAGTAATAAATAACCGTATTTAAAATATTAATATAAATTTAGCTTACAAATAAAAAGGCCTGACAGGATAATCGATCTTGTCAGGTCTTTTTTATTCAACGAACTTTTGATTAATCTTTGTGAGCAGACGGATGAGCGCATCGATTTCTTCTTCGGTTAAACCGTCGAGAATGGTGTCTTCAATATTCGACAATAAACCACGAAGCTCATGTGAAAGGGTGAGTCCTTCATCGGTTATGTAAAGCTTGTTCGACCGGTCTTGAGAGCCACGACTAGCTTCTTTTTTTACGTACCCGCCTTCAACAAGTTTCTTAATAATGACTGACGTACTGGCACCGCGAATGTTGAAATGATCCGAGAGATCTTTTTGATTCACCCCCGGGTTGTTTTCGATATAGCCCAGCGTCCGTGCTTGCGAAGTTGAAAGAGGGTATTCCTTCGTGCTTTCACTGTACAAGCGCTGCTCATTGATTTGAATGTTTCGCATTAGGTAGTTTAATTCGTTTGCCTTGCTCATGCTCTTTTGTCCTTTGACTGAAGTCTACAACACATTATAATCAATCTTTTGTCTTAACGCCAAATAAAGGATGTTTGAATAAGAAAAGAAGGGGCGTTTTCAGTCACTAGAACAGAACACTAAACCAACATTTTCGCAGAAAAAAGCCGCGGGCGAGACGCCCACGGCTCTGACTTTGACATTAGCTAAACATTAGCACATATCCATGCCCATCTTCTTGTATGAATCAAGGGCTGAAATCTTTAATTCTTCAACCTTGCAGCCACGTTCTTCGGCCAAGGCATTCATCAAAACGTGCATTGGCATCAAATCGTACTTCTTGTATGGATTTTCTTGCGTGTAAACTTGCATCTGGGCCATCATACCGCCATCTTCGTGTTCGATGATGTGACAGTGGTACATGAAGACACCTTCGAAGTTGAAGCGCATCTTGATACGAACCGTTTCACCAGGGTTAACCGAAACCGTATCCTTCAATCCCATTTCGTTAGGGTAGGGCGCTTCACCGTTACGTGAAACGATTTGGAATGAACCACCGTGCATGTGGTAAGGGTGCAACATACCACCGCAGCAGTCGTTTGTGTTCGTGATGTCCCAGTATTCGGATTTGCCAAGTTCTTGGCGGTCATCGATACGCATCATACCGAACTTCTTCCCGTTGATACCAACTTCTTCGTCAGTTCCTGACAAAACGACTTGGTGGACCAAGTCGTCCTTGTTAGGTTCGGGGTAGTTGATTTCGTTCAATTGAGCAGGTAATTCAGTGTCATCTGCTGCAAATTCCTTGATGTTAAAGGTCAAGATAGGGCAGTCGTCTGAGTAAAGGGTTACCTTATCGCCGGCCTTGTAGTCCTTGAAGTCCAAGATCACTTCGGCACGTTCGGCACAGGTAATCATCAACTTCGTCATCTTGACTGGTTCTGGCAACAAACCACCGTCACCAGCGATTTGCGTCATCACGAGGTCATCTGACAAGTGCAAACGCCATTCGCGACGGTTTGATCCGTCTAAGAAACGAAGGCGGAGCTTTTGTGTCGTAACGTCGAAGGTTGGGTTAACCGTACCATTCAACATCGCAGTTGGACCAGCCGTTCCATCAGGATCGTAGTCACCATCGTAGTCCCACTGGTTGTCTTCGTGGAAACGACGGTCTTGCAAAACAACAGGAATGTCATCGACACCGTAGTTGCGTGGCAATGGCAATGATGCTTCGTGATCATCCTTCACGTAGGCCATGGCAGCGAGTCCGTGCCAGACATCCCAACCGGTCAAAGGACATGGGTGAGCGTGCAACCAAGTGGTTGAGGCCTCCTGGTTCACCGTAAAGGTAATTTCCTTTGATTCACCAGGGTAAACGGGGGCGTGGCAACCACCGTCGATGAAGGGACCAGGTACGTCCAATCCGTGCCAGTGGAAGGTCGTCAATTCAGGCAAACTATTCTTTAACGTAACGTGATAAGTCTTTCCGCTATGGAAAACAATAGTTTGTCCCAAGAGACTTTGGTTGTAACCCCAGGTCTTCGTTTTGGCACCAGGCAAGATTTGGGTTTCGCCAGGTTGTGCGTGAACCGTCATCCAGACTTCGTTTTCTGTTTCTTTGTCTGGTTGCAAAATCGTTGGGATGTTCAATGGTGAAGCAGGAGCTTCGTGTACTTCCAATGGTACATAACCACCGTCGTGGTAGTCATAAGCTGACTCATTGAAAAAGTAGTCGTTATAAACTTCTTGTTTCTCTGTCATATTTTTCCTCCAATTGGTCTATTGGTAGTATACATAATCGGCCATATTTTGTCATTACAAAATAGACTGATTCTGCTTTAAAGCCCTCTGAAATCATGGTATGCTTTTTATAGGCAGCGATGCCAATAAACCTAGAGGAGAGTTATGATCATGACGTTTAATCGTTTGTTCCACATCGTGATGGCCATCGCATGGGCCTACACGTTCTACCTCACTGCAACGATGCAAATGATGCTGGCAATGTACGTGATGGCCGGCGGAATGTTTGTTCAAGCCGTGTACGCCGCCATCTGCAACAAGCGTGGCTGCTAAACTGCCAATTATTTCACACCTGGAGTTAGGTATGCTCCATATAAGTATTGGCTACTTGTAAAAGTCAGACCCGAACGAAACCCATCATAAAAAGCCCACAGTATAATTAGACATGGATGACCATGAATAACGGTTCTGTGGGCTTTTTGTATGCTTATTTTTTGATTGTCATGACAAGCAATGAAACACTTCGTCGCCATTTACTTCAATTAATTAGGCGTTAACCGCATCGGCCTTTGCTTGTACCTTACCAAGCACTGCGCGTGCAATTGGGGCAACAACGATTAGCTGCAAGGGAAGGGCAACAATGAAGTTCATGATCCAGGCGTGACCGTACATGGTAACGGCTTGACCATTAATGAGGACACCGAAGAGTGACATGCAAGTGACCATTCCAAGGACCATCAAGACAGAAATCGTGAGCCCAATCTTGATTGGGCTCTTTTCCTTGTAGTTAGGGATAATGGCCTTGAAGGCGATTCCTTTAGCGATTGGACCAACTAAGAAGAAGTCCAACAACATGGCAACAATTAACGCGATGGGGTATCCAAAGATGATTTCATTCCAGAAACGATTGTCGATTCCTTGTGCAAGGTAGACGTTATAGATTGACATTCCAAGAACCATCAAGCCAGCCATGACCAGCATGAAGACAAGTTCTTCTTTTAAATTCCGTGGCATTTATTTTCTCCTTTTATCAAACGTTTTTTACTCTAGCACATAAAAATTTTCTTCGTAAGTAACAATTTAATTACATTAAAAAAGGGGCTGAGATAAGCTTTAAACACGACATTTAAGAAACTTATTTCTTCTATTTCTTTCATCGATTTTGATTAAGACTATAATAGAACTAAATGGAGGTTTTTATCGATGAAAGTACTTATTATTGGTGCAACGGGCATGGCCGGTTCAGAATTGGTACAGGAAGCTCTGAAGCAGAATTTAGAGGTTGTGGCCAACGGTCGAAACGTTGAAAAACTGAATCAATTGAAGGATCAGTATCCATCCGTTGAGTTGTTAGTTAAAGACGCATTTTACTTAAACCATGAGGATTTTAAGGGCATTGACGTCATTATCGATGCTTTTAGTTGCGAACCGAAGAAAGCGTACTTACAAGTTGACTTATCTACAAGATTGATTTCTTTGTTACGGGCAAGTCAGACCCGGATCGGATTCATTTTGGGTGCCGGAAGCCTGTACACAGATGAAAAGAAGCAGCAATTAGTCTATGATTTGATTAAATCAGACGATTCAACGAAACCATGGCGTGCAACACCAGAGAACCAACTGTACGAGCTAGAATTCCTTCGTAACGTTAAAAACGTCAATTGGTATGGTGTGTCACCAGGTGAAAGTTTTGTGCCAGGCGCTCAGAGCTCAAATATTTTGTATGGTACGGACATCCGATTAAAAAACGATCAAAACGTGTCTGAAACGACGTCTGGAACAATGGCATACGCAGTTATCCAGGAAGCTATTAAGAATCAGCACAATCAGGAACGATTTACGGTAGTAAATGGATAATTTAACGATAAGGAGTCTATATGAATATTGATAAGCTAAACAAAGTAGATCTTGAAGAGCTTCAGGATAAAAAAGATTATCAAGAAGCAATGTCAGTGATTCATGGTGAAGATTATAAGACCGTATCAGCCGAAACCATTAGAGCAATGGTCTTTGATTAGTAAGTAGTTAAAGTAAATAAAAAAAGCAGCGCATTAAGTGGATGCTTTTTATTTTGTCCTGTATCTTTATAAAGTTAGTAGAAATGAAGAGGGCTTCATAATATAATTGAAACATCTGTCATCGATAGGTAATATCTTTAGTTGATACTGATGTTACTTTCGATAATATATATTATGTAAAGTAACAAAGCGTTCGAAAATTGCAACCGCTAAATTAACAACGTTAATTAATAATCGCTCTGAGGCTTGGTATAAGGCTTTTTTTATTTGAAAATTTTTTTATTTTTTCTATGCTTTACTTTCAATTGGCTGAAGATTTTGATCAGGCTCTTTTGACTTTCATCCGTGAAAGAAGCCCTGGTTCGCTTGTTCCTTTAACTCATCGACCAGCTTTTTCGTACTCTCGCTTTTCTTAGAGCGTGGTTTGTAGGACCTGATGTAAGTTCGCTTCCAGGAAAGGTCTTGTAGATTCCAGGGTAAGTCCTGCAACTTCCAAGACTCGTAGCGCTTTTTGAGTTCGGCGGGAACTTGCTGATCGGGTTCCTTGAGCGTCATTACATGCCCCCGCAGATTCGCTAATTCAAAGTCATAATCGGCGATGTGACCACTTTGGCCCCCCCAGCGCCTTGGCGAAGTTTTTGCGGGCACTTGGCTTTTCAGTAATGATGATGTATTTCCCTTATCTTCTTTAAAAGTCAGTTCTTACCCTTCATTATATAAGAAAAACGATGCGGTTAACACTGCATCGTTGAGGGGCGTGAACGACCGCCATGGCATCTTGATAATCCTGATCATCTTGTTTTGCTTCTTCGATTAGATTGGCTAACAAACCAGTCATTGAAATGCCTTTAAAATCAGCTAGTTTCTTTGCCCATTGGATAGTTTCGTCATTCAGTCGAACACTCGTTACAACCATTATTAGCGACTCCTTATTGAGTTGTTTACATTTGTAGTATACAACCAACTACATGTGAATAAAGAGTTAGGATTTAGTAATTAATATTTTGAATAAAATAGACCGTTTTCATTACGAAACGGCCTTTTCTTCAATTATTTCACGTGAACTAAATCGCCTGCTACAAGCCGTTCGGCAATTTCAACAGTATTCCATGCCGCTCCCTTGAGTAAGTTGTCGGATACCACCCAGAGATTGAAGGCGCCCGGATTTTCTTTGTCGGCTCGAATTCGGCCAACGAAGGTATCGCGCTTCCCTTCCGCATTCAGGGGTTGCGGATAGACTTGGTGACTTGGGTCATCCTCTAGAATAATCCCCTCACCAGTGCCTAAGGCATTGAAAACATCTGCAACTGTCGCGTTTTTGTTGTTCAATTCAACGTAGACGGATTCTCCGTGTGAAATTGGGACTGGGACTCGCACGCAGGTGGCCGTGACTTTTAACTTTGAATCATTCATATCGTTTCGCATGATCTTCTTCGTCTCGTGAATCATCTTCCACTCTTCATGAGTATAGCCATCGTCTTCAAAGACGTCAATCTGTGGCAGTAAGTTAAAGGCCAGCGGATAGTGCTTCTTGTCGCCCTTCGTTGGTAAGATGTTCGCTTCCATCCGACGATTGTCTAGGTACGCTTGACTCTGTTCGAAGAATTCGTTCAAGGCCGATTGACCAGCTCCCGATGCGGCCTGGTACGTCGATACAATCACTTGATTCAGTCCAAAGCGCTCGGCCAAAGGCTTCAAAGCAACGACCATTTGAATCGTTGAACAGTTCGGATTGGCAATGATGCCGTGGTGGTGACGGAGCTGTTCAGGATTAACTTCGGGTACGACCAACGGCACATCGGGTTCCATTCGGAAAGCCGATGTGTTGTCGATGCAAACAGCGCCTCGCTTCACCGCCTCTGGTAGTAAGCGCTTTGAAACGGAGCCGCCAGCAGACGCCAAGACAATATCAACGCCATCAAAGGCTTCTGGTGTTGCTTCTTCAATCACCACGTCTTCTTCTTTAAAAGTCAATGTCTTTCCAGCCGATCCCTTCGATGCCAACAGCTTAACGCTGGAGACAGGAATTGTTGATTGTTCCAGTTGTTCCATTAAACGTGTTCCGACGGCGCCTGTGGCGCCAAGGATAGCGACTGTATAAGTTCTCATTTTAGTTTTCCCTTTCGTTTTTAAACTGTTCAATTCGTTCCAAGGCGCGTTTAATAACGGTCATTGAAGACGCGTATGATAAGCGCACGTATCCGTTTCCGCCTTTTCCAAAAGCACTTCCAGGGATGACGCCAACTTTCGCCTCTTGAGCTAACGTGATGGCAAAGTGGCGGTCATCCCCCTCGAATTCGGCTGGTACCTTCATAAATAAATAGAAGGCCCCGGCTGGCTTTAAGTATTCGAGTCCTAATCGAGTTAAGCCGCTGGCCAATACGTCGCGCCGTTCCTGGTATGAAGCGCGCATCGTCTCAATATCACTGTCACCATTTAAAAAGGCTTCCGCCGCGGCGGCTTGATCAATGGCGGATGGACAGGTCACCATGAACGCGTGGACCTTCCGGAGGCGTTTTAGAAAGGCTTCTGGTGCTGCCACAAAGCCGATTCGCCAGCCTGTCATGGCATAGGCTTTGGACACACCAGAAATGTAAATGGTTTGGTCTTGTGAATCACGGGCAATTGAGTATGGCTCGAAATCGTAGACCAAATCACTGTAGATTTCATCCGTGATGGCATAGACGTTGTGTTGCTTGATCACCGTTGCTAAGGCGTGCACTTCGTCTTCTGTCAAAGTCACTCCCGAGGGGTTATTTGGATAGGAAAGCAGGACCGCCTTGACCTTAAAATGCGTGGCTAACGTATCCTCCAAGACCGTCGGACTAAGCCTGAAATTGGTTGCTGAGGTATCAATATCGATCACCTCACCACCGAGGAGCGTGATGATTGGCTCGTACAGGGCAAAGGAAGGAGTCGGGAGAATGAATTGGTCGCCTGGATTGACGAGCGTTTTAAAAACGGCGTAGATGGCTTCAGTCGCGCCAACTGTTACGACAATCTCGGTGTCTGCTTGATAGTGGAGGTTGTGGTTCCGTTGCAAGTAGCCAACAATGGCTTCCTGGATTTTTGCTGTTCCAGCTTGCGCTGTGTAGTGTGTTTGGTCTTCCTCCATCGCCCGAATCGCTGCTTGCTTGATGTGCTCGGGTGTCTTGAGGTCTGGCTCACCAATGGTTAACTTGGCGAGGTCCGGAATCGCGGAGATTTCGTTATCGAACGAACGAATTTTGGATGCCTTCACCAAATCCAATCGGTGGTTATAGGTATTTTCTAATGCTTGTTTTAAGTTGGTCATCTTTTTCTCCTGTTATCGAATTGTTTACATGACCGTTTCTAACCCGACCTGCAACCCGTCGACCTGGTCGACCTTTTCTATGGCGAGCGCTACCCCACTCATGAAGGAGGAGCGGTTAAAGCTATCCTGACGAATGGTCAAGGCCTCCCCTTCACCACCAAATAGCACTTGCTCGTGAGCGACGTACCCTGGTAGGCGAACGGAGTGAATCCGGATTCCGTTATAATCGGCTCCGCGGGCACCTGGTAATGTCTCTTTTGAGTTGCCCTGTTCATGCTGCTTTCGAACGGCATCGATTCTCTTAGCAGTTGATAGCGCGGTTCCTGAAGGGGTATCCTTCTTGTCTTCGTGGTGCATTTCAATCACTTCGACGTCTTGGAAGTAGCGGGCGGCTTCTTTTGAAAACTTCATCAAAAGGACGGCTGACATGGAGAAGTTGGGCACGATTAGGCCGGAAACGCTGCGTTCTTTGGAATAGGCCTGCAATTCAGCAATCTGGTCGTCTGTTAGCCCGGTTGTCCCGATAATGGGCTTGAGCCCATTATCGATGGCAAAATGGGCGTTTTCATAGACCGCATCAGGTGTCGTAAAGTCCAACCAGACATCCGCCTCGACGTCGATGTCTTCCAATGATTGGAACACCGAAACGCCCTCCAAAACGTCATGCCGGTTTGGGCTGTACACACCAACTACTTCCATGGCTTGCTGCCGTGAAAGCATGTTCAGCGATGCGCGCCCCATCGATCCGTTATATCCAGCAACAATCACTCGAATCATGAAAAAACCTCCTCTGCATTCAAAGCCGCGTGCAACTGTTCTTCTTCCTCCTCATTCAGTGGCAAAATTGGTAAGCGACAACTCCCTACCTGATGACCCTCCTCGTTCAACAACGCCTTGACAGGTGCTGGCGATGGGAACATGAACAGCGCGTTCATTCGGGGCGTCAACCAGCGTTGCAACTTCCCCGCCCACTGATAGCGACCACTGTACAAGGCATCGTACATCGCGCGCATTTCCTTTCCGTAAAGGTGGGAAGCCACCGAAATAATCCCCGTTGCACCAGCAACTCGGGCAAAGAGCGCTTGCGCATCTTCGCCGGAATAGACGGCAAAGTTCTCAGCCGTATGATCAACGAGGTACTCCAAGTCCGACACGGACGTACACTGCTTAACACCAATGATGTTTGGGTGCTGTGACAACGCCACAATCGTGTCGTTTGCCATCGTCACTGCCGCTCGTCCCGGCACGTTGTAAATGATGACTGGCAGGTTGCCGCCGTCTGCCACCGCTTCAAAATGCGCCAGCATTTGGCGTTGGCTCGGCTTGTTATAGTAAGGAACCACGACCAACGCGGCGGAAATTCCTTCAATTTCACTGACTTCCTTTGTAAAAGCAATGGTGGCCGCCGTATTATTTGAACCCGTCCCAGCGATGATGGGCACGCGTCCCGCCACCATTTCAGCAAAACGCCGGTAGAGCTCGAGCTTCTCCTCGTGTGACAGCGTTGGCGCTTCACCCGTTGTTCCACCGATGATAAAACCTCGGTGTCCTTCCTTGATGTAGCGGTTCGTCAGTTCTTCCAAAGTTTCAAAGTCAATTTCGTTCATGTCGTTAAAAGGCGTTACAATCGCCGTGACTAAATCCATATTTTCAAACATTGTTTTCCTCTTTTTCTTGCATCCGATGGGTTAAAAAGTCCGCGATAATCTCAATTGCCGGTACAATCGCTGCTTCCTTTGGGTTAAATTGAACTGAATGGAGGGGATGGTCATCCTCAACTCCCAACCAAAACATCGTGCCAGGGATCTTCGATAGTAAGTAACCGAAATCTTCACCAGTCATGGCCGGTTCCGTTATCTCAAACTGATTGGGGTGGTGCTCCTCCATAAAGGAGATGAAGTCTTTTGTCTGTTTAGCCGCGTTTTCAACGGGTAAATAACCCCCTTGGCGGAACGTTACGTGGACTTGGCAGTCATACCCAAGCGCAATCCCATCGGCCACTCTTTGGATGTGCTTCATCAGCTGTTCCAGCGTTGCCTGTTCCAGGCCGCGGAGTGTTCCCTCGAGTCGAGCCTTGCCGGTGATGACATTGCGGATTGTCCCTGCTTGTAGGTGGCCGAAAGTGGCGACGGCGGCTTTTAATGGGTCGATCCGTCTCGCAATCACACTCTGTACCTGCATAACGAAGGCTGAGGCCGCCACCACCATGTCGTTGGCATCGTGTGGGTAGGCCGCATGGCCGTTTTGGCCGATAAAATCAACATCGACCTCGACTGTTCCTGCAAACAGCGTCCCCATTCTGCAGCTAATCTTGCCCACTGGCAACAGCGGGTTGTCATGCAGCGCGTAAATCTCGTCCGGTCGCCAATCGCCCTCAAACGCCCCTAGCTCATACGCCAACTTACCACCGTTCTTTTCCTCCTCTGCCGGTTGGAAGAAGAATAATAAATCATCTTTCGGCTGGTTTTCCGAAAAGTAATCAATCAGACCCAGCGCCACCGTCAGATGAATGTCGTGTCCACAGGCATGCATCAGTCCCTCGTGTCTCGAAGCAAAGTCAAAACCCGTCTCCTCCACGACTGGCAACGCATCCATATCCGCTCGGTAACCAATCGTTTTCTTCGCATTGGTGCCCGAAATTTTCACCATCAACGCTGTATCAAGACCTTCAATTCGGCAAATCACCATGTTTTCTTGATTCATTTGAGAAAGCTTCTTCAACAACAAATTCTGTGTTTCATGCTCCTCCAGCGCCAACTCTGGAATCTTGTGCAGCGCTCTTCGAATGTCAATTAACTCATCTTCTCGAAACATCTTCTCTCACAACTTTCTCAAATCATCTTCCAATCCCGTCTTTGATTCCGTTTTGGCATCCACGTCTTTCACTTTCCGGGCTGGATTTCCAGCAACGACCGTGTATGGGGCGACATCCTTCGTCACAATGGAACCCGCTGCCACCACGGCACCTTCACCGATTCGAACCCCCTCTATAATCACGGCATTCGCACCGACCAACACGTTGTCTTCAACCACCACCGGTTTGGCGGAGGCCGGTTCGATCACACCTGCCAAAACCGCACCAGCTCCAATGTGCGAATGCTTTCCGACAACCGCTCGGCCGCCCATTACAACGCCCATGTCAATCATTGAATCCGCGCCAATTTCACAACCGATGTTAATGACAGCTCCCATCATGATTACCGCGTTATCACCAATTTGAACCTGGTCTCGAATCGTCGTGCCCGGTTCAATACGAGCGTTAATGTTCCTCAAGTCCAAGAGTGGCACCGCAGAATTCCGGACGTTGTTCTCAATTTCGAAATCGTCAATACCGTCCTGTTCCAGCAGCGCCGCAATGTCGGACCAGTCACCAAAAACTGTTGCCACATGTTCATCGCCAAAGACTCGCAGTGCATTTGAATAAGTTAACTTACTTAAATCACCCTTTATGTAAGCCTTTGTTTCTGTTTTCTTCTTCGCTGAACCAATGTATTGAATAATTTCTTGTGCGGACATTTCTTTCATGTTGATCACCTTTTCTTTCATTAAATTTGTGCTTTTACCTTAGTCTAAAGTCGCTTTTACCATAGTCTAAAGTCGTTTTGTTTCTACTTCATCACGCGCATTTTTTGGGAACAAAAATTTCGTTTTCTTCTATTAACACGTGAACAAATCGTTCATGACTGTTTAGGATGCTTTTTGTTCCAAAGTTAAGAACGTTGGCTACCGTCTAGGTTAAAGTCGAGCCGTTCAATATCTTCAATTCGTTCTCTCCTTGTGACTAATGTCGCCCGGCCTCCTTCCGCAAAGACGATTGCCGGTTTAACGTTCAAATTGTAATTCGAAGCCATCGAGTAACCGTATGCACCTGTATTCAACACTGCAATAATGTCACCCGGCTTAGTTTCTGGAATCGCCTGTTCTTGAATCAAAATATCGCCTGATTCACAATACTTACCAGCAATCCGGACAATTTCACTCGCCGGTGCTTCTGGCTTATTGGCCAAAACTGCTTCGTATGCTGCGCCATAGAGAGCCGGTCGAATATTGTCTCCCATTCCACCATCGACTGCCAAATAGGAACGAATACCAGGTACGTCTTTTCGAGCGCCAACGGTATAAAGGGTATAGCCTGCTGGACCAACAATCGAACGACCAGGCTCAATCCATATGGCCGGCGTTCTTAAGCCAAGGGTTCGCGTTCTTTTCTTAATCGTTTGAATGATTGTAGCCACAAAATCTTGTGGCGCCAGTGGCTGATCGTCACTCACATAGCGAATACCAAAGCCACCGCCAACATTTAAGACCTGGGTTTCAAAGTCGTATTCTCTTTGCCAACGGGCTGCCAAGTCAACTAACTTTTCGCTTGCTCCTTCAAAGCCAGCGAGTTCAAAGATTTGAGAACCGATGTGGGCGTGAATGCCAAGCACGTTCATGTTTGGTTCTTGCAATGCTTTTTGAAGCGCTTGATCAACCTGCCCTGATTCAAGGTCAAAACCAAACTTGCTATCAACTTGTCCGGTTTGAATGTATTCGTGAGTGTGGGCTGAAATACCAGGCGTAATTCGAAGCAGCACGTCGACGCTTCGTTGCTGTTCTGCCAAAATCTGATGAAGCAAGTCAATTTCATGGAAATTATCTAAAGCGATGACGCCAATGCCAGCTTTAACGGCTAATGTTAATTCTTCTCGGGATTTGTTATTGCCATGAAAGGTCATCTGGCTTGCAGAAAAACCAGCGTGCAGGGCTAACTGAATTTCTCCAGCGGAAACGACATCGATGTGACCGTTCATTTTCTGAACTAATTGATACATCGCCGTGTTGGCAAAGGCTTTGCTGGCGTAAGACACGGCGTAATCAACAGCGTTTTCTTGGAAAACTTCTTGAAAATCTTGAAACTGCTGTTTGATTTGAGCGACATCATAAACAACAAGTGGCGTACCGAATTCTTTGGCTAAGGAAATGGCATCACAACCACCAATGATTAAATGATTTGCCTCGCTGATTTGGTTTGCTCGAATTTGTGTGTTCATTCTTCCTCTCCTCTAGTAAAAAAAACCATAAAAAAACTCCCGTACAAAGTGGTTTTACACTTTGTACAGGAGAATCCAATGGTTCGTCAAAAAACTTAAATTTGGTTTCAAATGTCGAAAGCGCAACACGATTAAATCGTGACAGTTCATCGCCTGTTAAGCGATGTCCCAGCTTACCTCAGTCTGTGTCCCTGAAGCGCTTCGGCAACCTTGCCTTTCAGTTAGTGTCATCGTTCACACAGGAACTCGACTAACTTACTCATCGTGGTCGCAACCTCTTCGATGACTAAATGTTACCCTAACTTTTGAAATCCGTCAACAACTTTTTATTAAAAATATTTAATTTTATTTTTTTCATCTATGGCCGAGAAAAAACGATTGTTTTAGACTAATTGGGCGCTTGCTTTAAAAAATAACACTGCTACAATGCAATCAAATTAGAAAAACAAAAGGAGTATGAGGAAATGGATAGAGTGGTTAAGTTTGGTGGTTCCTCCTTAGCAAATGGTTCACAATATGAAAAGGTTGTGGACATTATATTGGCGAATAAAGAGCGCCGGGTCGTAGTGGTATCCGCTCCTGGAAAACGCAACGAAAGCGACGAGAAAGTAACGGATTTACTAATTGAATACGCACATGAATCCTTACTAGACCAAAATACAAAAAAGATTCAAAAAAGATTGATTGAACGTTACCAAGAGATTGCCGATTATTTCCATGTTGATGCGCTTGATTTCAAAGATATTTTATATCGAATTGTTCATTTGAGCGATCAATTTAATGGTGAAAGTCAGTACCGACTTTCCTATTTCAAAGGGCATGGTGAGAAATTAAACGCGCTGTTAATGACCCTCGTTCTGAAAAAATTAGGTCACAACGCACGTTTTGTTTCCCCTGAGGAATTAGGGTTGATTGTAGCTGGAAATCCAGACAGCGCAGCCGTCACTGATCAAGCCTATACCAATTTGTCAAAATATGAATACGCTGAAGATGAAATTTTAGTTGTTCCTGGATTTTATGGCGTCACAAATAACGGGCAGATTTCAACTTTTGCACGTGGAGGTTCGGATATTACCGGATCAATTTTAGCCCGTGGCTTTGGCATTAAATTATACGAAAACTTCACGGATGTCTCGTCCGTTTATTCGGTTAATCCGCATATTGTGTCAAACCCTATCCCGATTGCAGAGATGACTTATCGCGAGATGCGAGAGCTTTCATATGCAGGTTTTTCAGTCTTTAACGATGAAGCCATTATTCCGGCGATTCAGGGACAGGTCGCGATTAACGTTAAGAACACGAATTGCCCTTCCGATCGTGGAACATTGATTGTTCCAGAACAAAACGTGCATGAAAAGCGTCCTGTTACAGGAATTACAAATTCTGAACACTTTTCAGCAATCTATATTCACCGTTATCTCTTAAATCAAGAGGTTGGGTTGACTTTGAAACTGTTGCAAATCTTCTATGATTTTGGCCTCTCATACGAACACATGCCGTCTGGAATTGACGACTTGACGATTATTTTCGACAACCGGCAACTGAATGAAGAAAAAATCACGGCCATTATTGCGGCCATTCAAGAATCGTTGCAACCTGATGAAATGCGCTGGATTGAGGATTACGCGATTATCATGATGGTTGGCGAAGGAATGTTTGATCAGCAGTCGACGGTTGCGGAAGCACTCGATGCACTGCGCGACAATGGTATCCCCGTTAACATGATTAACCAGGGGGCATCGCAAATTTCGGCGATGCTCGGTACGAATAAGGTGGATGGTAAAAGAGCAGTCGCGACCATCTACTATCACTTTTTTGAGGAGAATGTCCATGATTAATTTGATTCACGTCCACGGTTCCAAAAATCAGTTTTATCTACTTGACCAAACTCTTTTGGAAAAACGCCTGCCCTGCGAAACGCTGACCAGGCTAACGGTGCAAATTTGTCAACAGAGTGCTACTTGGAGTGGTGCCGACGGGTTATTGGTGGTTGACGCTCCGACCCATGATGGCCCGCTTGGAAAGATGACAGTGATCAACTCAGATGGGAGTATCGCTTCAATGTGTGGGAATGGATTGCGGACAGTCGCCCGTTATTTGTCCGAAAAATTTGATCAAAGTTCCTTTACAGTTGAGACAGAAAAGTCCGATCTAAGAGTCCAAAAAGAAAAAGATTTTGCCCCTGGTGTTCCTGCCTTCTCGGTTGAAATTTCGCCTGTTTCATTTCATCAAGAGGCCTTCCCCTTTACGGGCTTTCAAACGAATGAAATCATTAAACGGAAATTACCCGAGCTTGATTCGCACCTGACTTTTTCGGCCATTGCAGTGCCGAACCCACATTTGATTTCTTTCGTGACAACCGCCGGTGAATTGGATGAGACTTTGGGGTCGTTGGGAAAACGCCTAAACAGTGAAAATCCATACTTTCCAGACGGCGTGAACGTGAATTTCGGTAAAGTGTTGGGCCAAAACAAGCTTTTTGTCCGCACCTTTGAACGTGGCGTCGGCTTCACGAATGCTTGTGGAACGGGAATGTCTGCTACATCCTATGCCTATGCCATGAACCATTCGGACAGTTTCGATGCGAGTCAACCAATCATCGTTTACAATCTCGGTGGCATGGTGAAGACGAGAATTCATGACGAAGGTAATCGGCCCTGGATTGAACTAATTGGGAACGCAACCTTCTTAGACACGGTCTTAGTGTCAGAAGAAGCACTTCAGAGCGGCCAACTTGATTTGAGTACTTTGCAGACCGCTCCGACAAGGGAAGCAGCCAGCTACGACCAATTTGTCGCCGCATTGCCGAAGCTTAATCCCCTCGTTGAAAAATAATTAATAACAGCGCAAAAAGCCAGCCTTTGTTCTAGGTTGGCTTTTATCTTTGACTAATTTAACTAGGGTTATTTGCGTTAGTTTGTCTAACAACCTACCCAATTTTGTATTGTTTCTTGTTAATAAGCTTAAACTACTTTTTATAGTTGTTTGGAATAGAAAGGAAATCAATATGAACACAGGAGACACCGCATTTATTTTAATTGCCGCCTTATTGGTCTGGCTCATGACGCCAGGTTTAGGTTTATTTTATGCTGGAAATAGCGAAAGTCAGAACCGCTTGCCGATTTTAAAGGACTCGCTCATTATCATCGGGCTCGTCACGTTGCTCTGGTTTACGATTGGCTATGGTTTCGCCTTTTCCGGGCAAAATGGTTGGCAATCGATTGTCCACCACCTTTGTCTCAATGATATTTCTTTTGCGAAATCGAGTCGTGGCTTAACGATTTCAGATGCGACTTTTGCTTTGTTCCAGTCGATGTTTGCTATCATCACCGTTGCGATTTTCGCGGGCGCACTAATTGGTTGAATCAAGGCAAAATCCCTGCTTTTGTTCACGACACTCTGGCTGATTGTTGTGTATTCCCTCCTCGCCCACATGGTTTGGGACAACGGATTTATCGCCAAATTGGGCGCCATTGACTTTGCCGGTGGAACGGTCGTTCACATTTCGTCTGGTGTGACAGCACTTGTGCTGGCGCTGGTGGTTGGACCTCATTTGCAGAAAAAATCGGTAACACCAAAGGATTCATACGTTTTCATTGGAGGGCTCTTGCTGTGGCTTGGTTGGTTCGGCTTTAACGGCGAATCTGCCTTGGCTGCTAATGACCAGGCTGGGCTGGCAATGGTCAACACGTTCTTGGCTTCGGCAGCGGCTTTAATCGCCTTTTCCGCTTTAGCATATCGCTACAATGGGCAAGTTACGGTTACCGATATTTTCAATGGGCATTAGCAGGACTCGTTGTGATTACCCCTGCCGCTGGTTTCGTTGCACCCTGGGCGGCCATTGTAATGAGCTTCTTCGGTGCCCCAGCCATTCGTTTTGGAACGGTGACGTTGAAGCGCACTTTCAAATACGACGAGCCCTTAGACGCCTTTGGAATTCACGAAGTTGGTGGCATTACCGGGGCCATTTTGACCGGAGTATTTGCAAGTAAGCACTCTGAAACAGCTGTCGCAGGCTTGATTGACGGACACATTGAGTTGCTGTTCGGTCAGTTCGAAGCGGTCATCATTACCGTGGCATTCATAGCGGTTTTGACTTATTTGATTGCAAAGATTGTGCGGATTAAGGCACCGACTTTACCGCTTAAAAAACAGGCTAAAGAGACAATCAAATTGTAATCAAAATGTTACTTACGAAGAAAATTTATTTGTGCTAAATTGGATACTGTTTTTAAAGGAGAAACAGTATGCCACGTATTTTAAAAGAAAAACTTGTTTTTATGCTGGTGATGGCCGG
The DNA here is from genome assembly GCF_018437275.1 of Fructobacillus broussonetiae. GTDB lineage: Bacteria > Bacillota > Bacilli > Lactobacillales > Lactobacillaceae > Fructobacillus > Fructobacillus broussonetiae. Next base: position 172,953 of record NZ_JAAMFK010000001.1, on the reverse strand, counting down.
CTTGATGGTGCTGGGGATGTCGACTTATAACGTCTATCTGGCACAGGGAATCGATGATCGTTTCTGGAACGAAATTCTCTTCGGCTACCCTATCGCGCTGGCGGTCGCTATGCTGTTTGCTCGTATGTCAATAAGTTAGACACTTTTTTTACATCACCGAGCTTGATTCGTATGTGTGAATGCGTTCATGATTATATCGGTGAATATACCGCGAAATCCGAGCCACTAGCTCAAATTTACTTTTAAATCGATTTGGATAAATCAATTCTCTCTTTAAAATTAAATGAAAAGCCTCGATTCTCGCATTGTCACAAGGGTGCCCTTTCTTGGAATAGGAGTGGTGAATCTGATTTGTCTCCAGTAAATTTTCGAAGATACTACTCGTGTACTCGCTCCCCATATCACTGTGCAGATAAGTCGGTTTTGGATACTGGCTTAATGGCTCTAACAAAATATCCGAGACAAAACGGCCATCTCGAACTGAACCTAGCTGATGCGCTAATACTTTTCGATTTTCTGGATCATAGACCGTTCATAAGTGACATCTGCCGACCAAACACCAGACTGGTCATCAAGTCGTTTAACCAGGTTCGGGCGTTGTGCGTAAAGAACTTCAGTGACTGGCTTACGATATTTTTTGGTCATCACTGATTGACAGTTTGCCTCTTTTAATAAACCCCATAATCGCCTTACACCGACATCAATTTTTTGTCGGTGTAGGGCGATTTTTATTCGTTGATAGCCATAGACAAGATTCACTGGATAACCAAATTTCTTTGGCCCTTGCTTGAATCCACTGATTCTCTTGTTCTCGTTTACTTGGAACGTGGTGCAGCCAATTATAAAAAGTACTCCGTGAAATACTTAAAGCACGGAGTACGATCGTAATACGATGGCCGGCATCGACATTAGCTTGAATGATTGGCAATGCAGAGGTCAATGTTTTCCAACCAAGAACATTGTGCATTTTTGAAATATCAATATTATTTGAACCAGGATAAAGTCCATCAACACCGTTTTGTCCTGCAAGAACAGACCACATCGCTAGTTGTGTAGCAGTATAGGTTGTTGAATCAGACCCTGCACCAGCGGCCGATTCTACATAGGCAACGTTATTAGCCAGGGCACGTTTATAGTCTGTCGTTTGCGACCAAATAGCCTGTGTTGCTTGGCTTTTCCCTGAAGCACTGGCCAAAGCGCCATCATGAACAATAACAAAGGGGTTGATACAATAAACGGATTCACCGTTTAAACTCAAATTAATTACTGCTTCGCTTCCACCAGATGAGAAATTGACCGTTCCATCTTTACCGTTCATTTTAACAGTACCTGATTGTCCCGTATCTGCTGATACTTGATTAGTCATTCCACTTAACACGTGGTGTAGCCCTCGTTGGCCAACGCCTGGAACTCGTGGAAGAACGTGTCCCCATAAGCATCGTGTGCTCCTCCGTGAATGTAGAGGATCAGCGGTGCTTTTTCCTTTGCCGTGAGCGCCTTCGGCAAGCGCCCTTCCAGTTCGTACTTCTTGTCTCTAGACGGCAGCGTAAAGCGTTCAACTTGGGCATAGTCATGGCTCTTCTCGTAATCCTCGTTTGGGTTGTAAAGAAGCTCATCTTCGCCATTTTGTATCGTAAAGCGACGTAATTCAGATGGCTTTTCAGTCGTTAAAACCATGATAATCAGTTCGTTTTCGTTTGCCTTTGCGAAGTCGTAGACGTCCCGGTGCTGATCATCAATCAACTGAGTACAGCTCTTGCTCCAAATATAGAGCTGGCTGTGCCCATTGTGATAGGAATGGAACAGATACCGGTCGTTAGTTAGCCAGAGACCCCCGACCTTGCTCCGTCCGCTGTTAAAATTCGAATCGACCGTGTGGCCGTAGCCGACTTCTAAGTCTTTGCTTGGCGTAATATTGGTTAGTTCTTGGCTTTCTGTCTCGTATAAGTACAAATTGTAAGCCGTAGCCGAGAAGTCCTCGTAGTCTGAGCCAATCAGCGCAATTTTGTCTTCTTTTGGTGAGAACTTTGCGTCCGTAAACTCACCGTTTGGAACGCTTTTGGTCAGAATTTCTTCTTTACCAGTCGTCAGATCATACAGGCAGACAGCATTTGTGTCGTCAATTCCCGTTTCTGATTTCGGCTCCTTGCCCTTTAGGTACAAAACCTTTTCTTCGTTCTTGTCCACGTCTTGCAGGTCGAAGTCAATGCCCTTTTCCAGCAGGTCTTCACCTCGCCAGTTGCGATGTCTAGCCTCTTCAGCGTGAACGTGGCCTGCTTTGGTAACCACTCCACCCCGTCGGCCGAGTTCTCGACCCTCGTGATGTGGCGGATGCCTAATTCATCTGTCCCCTGCACTGTTCGTGCAGTCTTAAAGTAGATGGCCCCCTGCCCTGCGCTTCGTTGGCGAGGAGGATTTGCTGGACGGAATCAGCCGATGTGACCTGCTCTTTCCTTCCCTGCCCTGTTTGGCCAGGTCTTGCTTCATGATCTGGAAACGTCCGTCAGCGAGCTTTTTCCGGTAAAATAGTTGGCCAGAAATCACTAATGGCGTCTTATTTTGACCTTCATTTGTAAGTCTGCTGATATCATTATCGCTATCAATGCAGTAAATATCTGACAAATAACTATCTGTCTTATCATCTAAGCGAGTGGACGTAAAATAGGTCTTTCCGTCTTTTACGAACGGTTCTCCGAGACTTTTTAAAGCATATAAATCGGTAATTTTTACACCATTTGCCATGAATTAAGCTCCTGTATCCAGTTTAACGCTAATTGATGAAAGGAAATATTTCATTCTTCTGTTACTAATCATGTTAGCACGTTTGAAGAAAGAAGAAGAATGATGCTGAATTTTCTAATCCAACACATCGTACGGTTTTTGTGCTAAAATAAAAACATACTTTGGAGTTATATACGGTTTTTAATGCTAACCGAGTCTCTACCGTCCGGCCAAAAGGACGACTAGCACCAAGGGTTTTAAAGCGCTTTTTGTTTCTGCGCTTTTCTTCTTAATAGAGACTCAGTGTTTGTATTTTTAGACCAATAATGACTAAAGAGTGCACTGAACTATTGAAGGAGATCCCGTGGAAAACCCAAACTCACTTTCGAAAGTCCAAGCGTTTCTACTTGGCTTGCAACATGTTTTGGCAATGTATGCCGGTGCTGTCCTTGTCCCACTCATGATTGGAACAGCGCTTCATTTTTCAGCGACTCAACTGGCCTACTTAATTTCAGTTGATTTTTTTTGTACCGGTATTGCCACGCTTTTACAATTAAAGAAAACACCAATTACAGGAATGGCTTTGCCTGTTGTGCTTGGCTCTTCAATTCAAGCTGTTTTACCGTTAATTAGTATCGGTTCGACACTTGGATTGGGAGCGATGTATGGCTCAACAATTATTACTGGTTTGTTCGTGATTTTAATTTCTGGAAGCTTTGCGCGTTTACGTAAATTTTTTCCGCCTGTCGTAACGGGATCGCTCATTAAGATTATTGGCTTAAGCTTGACACCAATCGCCCTTCAAAACTGGGGAGGTGGCAATTTAAAAGCCGCTAAATTTGGTTCAATGCAAAATATTTTGATTGGTTTTACCACAATTGCCATCATTCTTTTACTGATGAAGTTTATGCATGGTTTCATCAAGGCCATCGCGATTTTACTTGGAATTATTTTGGGGACAATCACTGCCTATTTCTTTGGTGCAGTCTCTATCCAGCCGGTGCTTGGCGCATCCTGGTTCCATCTTCCCCGCCCATTCTTCTTAGGTATGCCCACTTTTTCTTGGTCAGCATCCATCACGATGATAATCATCCTGTTAACGGCCATGGTCGAAGCAACCGGTGTTTACTTCGCACTCTCTGATTTAACGGGACAAAAGCTTGAACAAAAGGACTTGGCCCGCGGCTATCGTGCTGAAGGATTCGCGGTTGTTCTGTCTGGAATCTTTAACACCTTTCCCTATTCAACTTTCTCACAAAACGTTGCCGTTGTTCGCTTGTCAGGTGTAAAAAGCAAGCAACCAATTACGCCGCCTGCTTGTTAATTGTTTTGGGCTTGTTACCTAAATTTGGCGCGTTGGCAACCATTATTCCAAACGCTGTCCTCGGTGGAGCCATGATGGTTATGTTTTCAACGATTGCTATCCAAGGAATTCAAATCCTTGGTAAAATTGAATTGAACAAAGAAGCTAACCTATTAACCGCCGCCCTTTCCATTGGAGCTGGTTTAACGGTTGGTTCGGTTCCGACTTTTCTAAGCCAAGTCCCTGATGCATTAAAGATTGTGCTTTCAAACGGCGTTGTCGTCACCACAATCGTTGCTGTGACACTCAATGTCTTGCTCAACGGCTGGCCAACAAAACCGCAGAAAGCTGAGGAAACACGATGAAGGAACTTGAAAAACGGATTAAAAAAGAAGGGCGCGTGCTTGGTGAAGATATCTTAAAGGTCGATTCCTTTTTGACAATTAATTGCTGCAATGGGCGACGAGTTCGCACGCCTATTCTCAGATCAAACCGTCACGAAGGTGCTAACCGTTGAAGCCTCCGGAATTGCTCCGGCTGTCATGGCTGGCCTAGCGTTAAACGTACCGGTTGTCTTTGCTCGAAAGAGCGAGTCACGCATTCTCAATAGCGATGTGTACACGGCTGATGTTTATTCCTACACGAAGCAGTCGACTAAGGTCATTCGAATCGACAAGCGCTTTTTGACCAAGGAAGACAATGTGTTGCTAATTGACGATTTTCTGGCCAATGGACAGGCGTTGCTTGGGTTAAAAAAGCTAGCGGATGACGCCGGTGCATCCTTTGTTGGTGCAGGAATTGTAAGTGAAAAGGCCTTTCAGCCAGGACGTCAAAATGTTTTAGACGCGGGCTTAACCAATATCAAATCTTTGGCTAGAATCGCTAGCTTTGAAAACGGACAAGTTTTTTTTCAACAGACTAATGTTTAAATGAATAAAACACCAGGATATCCTGGTGTTTTTTCTTGTTCAAAAAGAGCAGTGAAAGAAAAAAACCGAATATAAATTACGTTCAGAAGAGACTTCAACCGATATTTTAGTAAAAAACGGCGTTTTTGATATCAAATGATTGCTTTTATTCGGTTAAACACGTATATTGATAAATGGATATTCGAATAAAAAAACAGGAAAACAAACTTTCTTTCCACCAGATAGCTTTTTAATCGGAAACCTTCTTGTTGTGTACGCTGTTTTCTTATGAATGGAGATAAAATGAAGACATTTGACTACGATGCAATTCGCCTCTTACCAAAGAAAAGTATCTTGAAGAGCCGCCGCGATGCTGACACGACGGTTAAACTCGGAAATCATACGTTTAACCTCCCGGTCATGCCAGCAAATATGGAAACTGTCATTGATCAAAGTTTAGCCGAATGGCTTTCTTCTCGTGACTATTTCTATGTGATGCATCGCTTTAACCCGCAATCGCGTTTTGACTTTGTTCGATCGATGCAGGAGAAAGGACTCATTGCTTCGATTAGTCTTGGAATTACAGATGACGAATACGACCTGATTGATCGCTTTGAATCAGCCGAAATTAGCCCCGAATACATTACAATCGATGTTGCTCACGCTCATTCCGACTATGTTTTTAAAATGGTTGCTTACATCAAGAAAAAACTTCCCAACACATTTTTAATTGTTGGTAACATGGGAACACCCGAAGCCATCGTAGAAGCAGAAGCCACCGGAGCTGATGCCACAAAGGTCGGTATTGGTCCGGGGAAGGCCTGCATCACCAAGGACAAGACTGGCTTTGGAACAAACGGCTGGCAACTCGCTGCCCTCGCCCAATGCGCTCAGGTTGCAACTAAGCCAATCATTGCTGATGGTGGGATTCGTCACCACGGTGACATAGCGAAGTCGATCCGTTTTGGGGCAACGATGGTCATGATTGGCTCTATGTTTGCCGGCCACGACGAGACACCTGGTGATCTCATTCAAGAAAACGGAAAAAAATACAAAGCTTATTACGGTTCCGCTTCCGCCCAGCAAAAAGGAAACGATCACAACGTGGAAGGTCGTAGCCTTTTGGTTGATTATAAGGGCCCTCTTGAAAATACCTTGCGAGCCATGAAGGAAGATTTAGCTTCGGCTATTTCATACGCAGGAGGTTCTACCGTTTCCAGTTTGAAAACAGTGGACTACGTTGTTTTAACAGATTACTAATCAAGAAAAGCATTCGCTTGTCGAGTGCTTTTTTATACGAAAAAAAGACTTTCAGAAATTAAGCTGAAAGTCTTTTTAATTTAGTTTAGTTTAGTTAAGCCCTAGTCGCTTGAACACCTCATCGACACGGCGGAGGTGGTACTGATAATCGAATGCGTCGGACAAAGCATCCTCGCCGAGTGTCGCCTGAATTTCAGGCGACTTTTTTACAAGGGCCTCAAAGGGAATCTCCTCGTCCCAGGCCTTTGCGGTTAAGGGCTGGACCAAATCGTAGGCGGCTTCGCGGCTTAGGCCAGCGTCAATCAGCTTCAGTAGCACCCGCTGGCTGTAAATGAGGCCCCCGGTCTTGTCGAGGTTCTCCTTCATGCGGTCCGGATAGACCTCGAGCTGGCGCAGAATCTTCGTGAAGCGCGTCAGCATGTAGTCCAGCAGGCTCGTTGCGTCCGGTAGTACGATGCGCTCGACGGATGAGTGTGAGATGTCGCGCTCGTGCCAGAGCGTGATGTCCTCGTAGGCGGGCACCAGGTAGCCTCGCAGCACGCGGGCCAGTCCGGAGATGTTTTCGCAGCCGATTGGGTTGCGCTTGTGCGGCATGGCGGATGAACCCTTCTGTTTTTTATCGAAGAACTCCTGCACCTCGCGGATTTCCGTGCGTTGTAGCGAGCGGATTTCGGTCGCGAAGCTTTCGAGCGACGATCCAATTAAGGCAATCGTGGCCAGGTAATCGGCGTGTAAATCGCGTGGAAGCACCTGGCTCGTGATGGGCTGGTTATGCAGTCCGAGTGACTCGCAGACCGACTCTTCGATTTCTGGGGAGATGTTTGCAAAAGTCCCAACCGCACCAGAGATTTGGCCAACCTCGACTGCAGTGGCTACCTCGTCAAAACGCTTGATTTGACGTTCGATTTCATCGTACCAACGGGCCAGCTTGAAGCCCCAGGACGTCGGTTCAGCGTGCACACCGTGCGTACGACCAATCATGACGGTTTCCTTATATTGAACGGCTTGCTTCTTTAAGAGCTCGTGCAGAGCCTCCAAGTCCTCGCGGATAATGGCGTTGGCCTGTTTGAGGCGCACACCGTTGGCCGTGTCGACCACGTCCGTGCTCGTGACACCGTAGTGAATCCACTTCTTCTCGTCGCCCAGTGTCTCCGATACCGCGCGGGTAAAGGCGACCACGTCGTGGTGTGTCTGTGCTTCGATTTCTCCGATGCGATTGAGATCGAAGCCGGCGTTTTCTTGGATGGCCTTCAGGTCGACCGCTGGAATCAGACCCTGCTTAGCCCAGGCTTCATCAATGGCGATTTCAACCGAGAGCCAGGTCTTGTACTGGTTTTCCATTGACCAGATTTGCTGCATGGCGGGATGAGCGTAACGAATTAACATGTGGTACCCCTTATATTCTGTTCTGGAATAATTAAAGTTTAACACAGAAACCGAACGATTGTCCGTTTATTTATCGTAAATTAGTCGCATTATGACCATTCGCCCGTATAAATACGAGTAATAGACGAATAATGTCCTTGTGTTTTGCAAAGTTGTCCGTTATGATTGTGTCGTTGAGTTAAAGACACAGAAAACAGGAGCTATAAAAATGCCAGCAACAGTTATTGTCGGAAGTCAATGGGGAGACGAAGGAAAGGGGAAGATTACGGACTTTCTCAGTCAGAAAGCGGATTACGTGGTGCGTTACTCGGGTGGTGACAACGCGGGACACACGTTGGTTTTCGGCAATCAGAAGCTGCACCTGCAGCTGATTCCATCGGGCATTCTGCTTAAAAACGTTCAAAATATCATCGGGAACGGTGTGGTATTGAACCCGGAGACCCTCTTTAACGAAATTGCCTACCTGAAGGAACACGGCGTGGTCGTCGATAACCTGACGGTTTCGGACCGCGCGCAGGTCATCATGCCCTACCACCGCCTGCTGGATCGCCTCCAGGAAGAAAAGAAGGAACAGCAGCTCGGCACGACGCAAAAGGGTATCGGTCCGGCCTACATGGACAAGGTTCAGCGTATCGGGATCCGCGTCTGCGACTTGATTGAACCGGAGACGTTGAAGAAGCGTTTAAAGACCACTTTGGCTGAAAAAAACGAGCTTCTCACGAAGCTCTACGGGGTGGATCCGATTGACTTTGGACCTCTCTATGAAGCGTACAGGGATTACGGCCAGAAATTGAAGCCAATGGTCGCCGATACTTCATACCTCATCAACCAGGCCTTGGACGCCGGCAAGAAAGTGCTCTTCGAGGGTGCTCAGGGAAGCATGCTGGACATCGACCAGGGAACCTACCCCTTCGTGACGTCCTCGAACCCAATCGCCGGTGGCGCAACGGTTGGTACCGGTGTTGGCCCAAAGCGCATCAACGAAGTCGTCGGTGTAGCGAAGGCTTACACCTCCCGTGTTGGTGAAGGCTCCTTCCCAACCGAATTGAAGAACGAAATCGGCGATACCGTCCGCGAAGTTGCCCACGAATACGGTGTGGTGACGAAGCGCCCCCGCCGAATCGGTTGGTTGGACACGGTGGTTCTCCGTCACGCGATTCGGATTTCGGGGATGACGCAGTTGTCCGTCAATTGCCTCGACGTTTTGACTGGCTTCGAGACGATTAAGATTGCGACGGCCTACCGCTTGGACGGAAACATCATCGATTACTACCCCGCCAGCAACCAAGAAGTCGCCCGCTGCGAACCAATCTACGAAGAGCTTCCCGGCTGGACGGAAGACATCAGCGGTGTGACAAGCATCGACGAATTACCAGACAACGCCCGCCAGTATTTGACTCGTGTTTCCGAGATTGTCGGCATTCCGCTTCACACGTTTGCGGTTGGCCCTGACCGCGAAGCGACGCACGTTTTAACGAAAATTTGGTAAACAAAAAAGCAGCCCTCAATCGGCTGCTTTTTTCATATCACTTAAAGGACAAGCAAGGACTTAATTGCTTCACGCTTATCCATCGCCTCGCAGGCCTTCTGGATATCCTTCAGCTCAAACTGTTTCGTAAAGACCTTGCCTAGATTGATTTCGCCATCCAGAACGGCCTTCAAGAGTGAACCGCGGTCGTAGGTCGTCACGGCAGCGATTCCACCGCGGAGTCCGATGTTGCGCATGAAGAGGTCCTTCGTGTTCATCATTGGGTCCTGTGGAATTCCAACGCGGCCAAAAACGGCACCGGGGCGACCGAGCTTCACGGCCGTGTCCACGGCTTGTTCCGTTCCGACACATTCGAGGACGGCGTCGGCACCGGCGCCCGTCAATTCCATGACGTGGTCGATTCCGGCCTGATCACGTTCTTCGACGATGTCCGTAGCGCCAAAGTCCTTCCCAATAGCTTGTCGGTCAGCGTGTCGTGACATCAAGATGATGCGGGATGCGCCTAGCAACTTGGCTGAGATGACGGCACAGAGTCCAACGGCTCCGTCTACCATCGCAACGACGGTGTCGCCCTCCTTCACTTCGGCGGTGAAGGCGGCGTGGTAACCGGTTGCCATAACGTCTGACAAAGTCATGAAGGACTTGAGCTGGTCGTTCGTGTAGTTTGCTGGTTGGCCAGGGAGCTCAACCAATGACCAGTCGGCGTTCTTGTAGCCGATGTATTCGGCCTGGGAGCCCGTTGACCCTGACTTATCAGGATTCAGGCAGTCGCCGTCGAATCCGGTACGGCAGGCCTGGCATTCCCCACAGCCGTGGGTGAACGGTGCGATGACGAAGTCGCCGGGCTTAACGTTGGTTACTTCAGAACCCACTTCTTCGACGATTCCGATGGCCTCGTGTCCCACTTGAGCGCTCGACTTGCGGTCCGAGAGTCCGCGGAAGAACCTGAGGTCGGAACCACAAACAGAGGCGCGGACGGTCTTGATGACGGCGTCCTTTGGTTCCTGGATGGTTGGCTTGTGATGTTTTTTCATCTAATTTTTTCTAAAAAAGTGCAAAAAAATAAGCCAACAGAGTTGGCTTACTTTTACATGTCAAAAGGATATGAGACCGACTAGCATGACTAGGCTTTAAGCACCTCTGTTAACTTTTATTTTACAAGTTGCAGAACAGGAGAGAATAATGAATCAGGAAGGTTTAGAGAGATATATGAACAGATTAGAAAAAAAAGCCCCACAAGAATTATGGTAAATTTGTATGGAACATCTTATTAATAATACTGCACCTTTTATTTACCAATTAATCTCAAAACTACTAAAAATATAATGTATTCAGAAAAGTTAACTCCAAATCGGGCCTTTTCTCTTATTATGGGAATTGACGCTTTGTTGTCATTTTTTATTTTTTGTGGATTTGGTTTTATTCAAACTCAAGATAATTTACTTTACTTATACTTGCCTATTTTTATGTCCTTAGGCGCTATGAGCTTCATAACTATTTTTTTTAATGAAGCTGAAGCCATCAATATCAAGAAAATCACTCGACGTTTATTTACGTTTGTTGCTCTGGGAGTTTATTCAGGATTGTGGTATTTCTTTATGAGAGTGATTAATTATCTTCCTATGAAAAATTCGAATACTTTAAAGTTACTTTATAGTATTTTGTTTTTCACTGTAGGATCATATATTGTTATTATTCTTGTAAAGCTGTTTCATATTGAAAAAAATTACTCTTCAATATTTGGTATCTTTTTGTTGAGTTTAGAAATTTTTTGCTTAATTAATACGGCAAATAATTTGGACAAAATCATTATTATAGACCGTGATGTTCTATCAAGGAATATGATGGTAAATGGTTCTCCCTATGGTTCTGTCAGTCATAGTATCGAAAAAGACAATATCAGTTATTCAGTTCATTATGGCTTGTTAATGAGAAAAAAGAAGCTGATCTGAACACTTTGGTCAAAAGAGCTATCCCGACAAACAATACAGTTGGCAGTCTTTTAATTTATAATGAAGCTGAATTTCAGAAGGTTGATTTTACTAAGAAATCATTTCTTTCATATAAATATGAAAAGATAAGTAAATATGATGCTTGGAAAGAAATCAAAGATGTGAACCTAACGGATGCTGCAAGTTATCCATCTTGGATTGCTGATTCACGTTCTAAAATCATTCAAAACCTGTCACTTCGACAATTCACTTATAACTTTATGCTTATTCTAAATAACACGTTATTCTTGGGATTCATTATCACAAAGAGCTCTGATTTATTTAAAAATGAATCTAAAAGTAAAAGTGAAAAATCGTAAAAATTAATTTAGTTTCGAATTTAAAAAGGGACAATATTCGTTTTATTTACGAGTGTTGTCCCTTTTTACTTTAATATTTCATTTCAAAATTTTAGACACAAACATCTTTTACTCTCCTCCATCTTCACCACAAAGTCCTCATACGATTCCGCATCCTGCGGAATTTTTAAACCACACTTCGTTACCTCAACGTCGCCACGTTCAGCGACGTTCTTTTCGTAAGTTGAGCTTTGATTTAGTTTCATCTGTAGATCAACTGTTCCGTTTTTATCGGGGTAAATATAATAACCTTTTTTGGCGTCAAACCGGAACATGTAGGCTAACACTTGTAGATAGTCTTTGTTCCCAATATTGCCAATTGGCTTATATTTGGTATCCGCGATGATGCAATTCTCATCATCCTTACTGATAAAGTCTGGATAGATCAAACCAATCTGACTGCTGTCAGTTGAGAAGAGGCGTTGTGCCCCCTTGCCTCCCTTATTCATGGGATGATAGAACTTGTCTTCAATTAGCGTGTTAATATATTCTTCCCAGAGCCAAGCACCATCAAAGAAAATGCCGTGGACCCGTCGGTTGCCAGAACCGAATTGGTGTTTCTCGTGCTCTAAGATCATAATGCAGAGCTTTTGTAAGTCTCTGTATTCATGGTAGTACGCATGAGTAATCAGCTTCTTTTTGTTTAGCTGGAGTATTTTGGCTTTCTCCCTTGGAGAATAGCCGTTGGTCACATCGTGAACTGAGTGCACCTCGTTTCTGACTTTACCAAGCAAAACATGCCCATTCGGACGGTGCTTAATAAACTCGATAGTATGACGTATTAATTCCATCAAATTATTGTCGTAGGAAAGCTCTCGCTTAGTGTGCGCAATGTTCCCGATGAACGGCGTATTTTCTTTGATATGACGCGCGATATCAACCGTTCCCGTGGGGTTCGCATCATTATATTTCCTGTTGATATAAGTCTTCAAAATTCCCTTACGCATGGCCTTTTTCAAGTAGTAAGGAAGCATGAAGAGCAGCAGATTGAACAAACGATTATCCTGATTAGCCGTTGTGTTCAGATCCAGGACGTTTGGCACGTGCATGACCTTTTCCAACATATACTGTAAGAAATAGTCCTGCTGATTCTTGGTAAATCGCGACTCAATGGTTAGACGCTCATTTTTGTAGCCTAGAAAACCCATGACATTGCCCAATTCGTAGCAATTATTACTGCTTTTCAAAATCATCTGATCCTTGGTGAGGTCTTCTGCATTCTTTACCGAATCAGGGAAAACAAAGATGCCATACTTCTCGAGCTGGTCTAAAGTCTTATCAGCGATACGCTCCACAATGCCTTTGACTGGATGAAAGGCATTTTTTATATGCGTTGAATTATCTTTAAGCCTCAACGTTTCCATCAACATCACCTACTTCTGATGGGTATCCGTAAGCTTCCGCAAACGTTTCCAAAAGCGCATCTTCGTCGTACAAACCGCGGACATAATCTTGGAGCAAAGGAAGTAAATGATCTTCCCATAGCTCGTCAAAAGTCAAAGACGTTAGCTTCAAAAAGTAAGCAGCTCCGACATGGTAGTTTTCGTTCAGGTCATCGACCTTTGAAATAGCATCGTTTAACGCTGTCATGCGTTGGATAGCTTCCTGTTTCGTTTCATTATCGAGCGTGTTCAACATTTCCAAGTGATCTTCAGCCTTCACTTCAATAAAGCGGAAACGGCGGCGCATAGCAAAGTCAAAACTTTCAGCTGAACGGTCGATATCATTCATCGTTCCGATAATGTAGACGTTCTCAGGGACATAAAACTTATCTTCTGGATTGTCATGTAAGTTTGCATACTGGGTGGCCACTGCGCCAGCTTGTCCACGTTAGCCTGGGTCAATAGCGAAGAAGAGTTCTCAGAGAACCTTTGAAATTTCAGCTCGATTAATTTCATTGATGATGAAAACGAATGGCTTCACTTTTTCTGGCTCAACGTCAGGTTTTCCTGTGTCGATTCCCTTAGACTTCAAGTCCTTGAAGATAGCTAAGTCGTAGGAATAAGCCTGGCTACCGTTTGGCTTTCCGAAAAACTCAGTCAGATCTTTAAACCGGTTAAAATCTTTAACTGATTCAAGCATTGAGAGAATCTCATTCTTGTTGATTTTTAGCGTTTTAGTAGCGACATTCTCAGGAATTAAAATGTTGATATGACTTTCATCAACGTTTGTGATGTAGAACTTAGTTCCACTAAAGATGGAGTATTCATCCACGCCTAATTCAATGTTGGAAAGATACTCGTTTAGCGTATTTGAAGCAGCAGTTTGCTCTTCAATGCTTTCTTGGCTCTTATTGGCGTTGTCCAAGTTCTTTTGTGCCCTTTTAACAAATTTTGTGAAGATACCATCTTCGAGCTGGAAACTTAATGATTCGTCATCGTTTACTCGTGGCCGGAGCCCCTCAACAAAATCAGAGTAATCATAGCTCGGGTGGAATTGGACAAACTCTACCTGCTTCTTTTGCTCATCTGTCAGTGAAGCATAGTTGTTAACGTGTCCTCCACTAATAATGTCGGCAGCGATTTCCTTTGCCAAGTATGATTTCCCAGTTCCGGGTGCCCCACGAAAAATCACGTTTTTTGATTCCTGGAGTGTTTTTGAAAAGGCGTTTAAATAATAGATTCGATCTTTGTCTGAATTTGTCATTTCGTTTTCAATATATTCTTCGTCGGATTCTACGCGCTTGTAAGTCAGGATAAATTTGTCGCCTTCTTGACCAAAACGCTTGAGACATTCTTACACAAAAATTAGTGTTGAGAAGATGTTCCAACAGTACAGAACCATCAGGCTCCCGTCAGAACAGGTATAGGTTACAGATCTAAAATCATTTTCATATTCTTTGAGCGTTTCTTTGCTTGGATAAATGCCACGAATGACCTCTGATGATAATGAGTCTCGACAAATTGGAAACGCCTTCTTTTCCCTTGGCGACAAAGCCTTTAACTGCTTTTGAAAGATTTGGCAAGTAAGCCGAGGAATCTTCTGGTTCGAAACCTGGTGTTCGCCCTTTTCTCGTTGGCGTTCAATCGTTTCACCAGTATTCTTTTGGAAAACAATGTCAATTGGCTTATAAGCATCGCCAAGGCGGAGATTATTCAGTGTAAATTCTGAATCGGTAGATGTAATGTCATCAGCCGTAATCACCATTTCAAACTTGTCTTGTTTTTGATCTGTCATGTCCTTCTCACTCCGGATTTAATCAACTTAATTCTAATTTGATTAGCTAGTATCAGTATACCAAAAAGGACGCCCCCTGTTTTCACACGGAGGTCGTCCTTTTCTTTTTGAATATAAAACTGTTATACCTGTTCTTCACATTTTTTCATAAATGCTTCGCGCCTAGCTAGCGTATCTTTTTGGTTGTTCATGTCACCCATCACTAGTACTTTTTTAACTTTAATTCCTACAAAACCTAGAACTAAGTGCTTCATTCGATAAATGCTTGTTCCAAAGCATGATTTAGTAAACCATGCTGGTCCATGACTTGTAATGAACAACTTAGCAGTTTTACCTTTGAGCAATTTTTTAATTTTCGTTGGTGACTCGTATTTAAAAGCGAACCCTGGCATGAAGGTCCGATCAAAGAATCCCTTTAAGATTGCGGGCTCACCAGCCCACCATACCGGATAGAAAACAGCCAATTCGTCGGCTTCCTGAATCATTTTCTGGTAACGGTTAGGCAATGTTTCATCTGCCATGTGTTGGCGGTAACCGTACGCCAAAACGGGATCGAAATCTTCGCTAGCTAGGTCAATAAGACTTACTTCGTGACCTGCTGATTTCGCAGCTTCGACATAGTTCATCGCATTCGCGTGCGTGAAGGATTTGGAATCTGGGTGACCTTGAATTACTAGTATTTTCATCATTATCCTCTGAAAGTATTTACTTTTTCTTTGCTATCAATTTTAACACATAATATTAAAGTGAATGATTAATTGATAAAAGGACATCTCACCGTTTCTATACAGCAAGGCGTCCTTTTCTTTTACATTCAATTCTTTAGCGACCTACTCTTCTCTTATTCAAAGCGTTGCAGAATGCTTTCGCAGTATTCGTACAAAAGCTTTGCTAATGCTTGACGCTTGGCGCTAAACTTTGGCTTGATTTGATTCTTCTTGTTATCAAAGAAGACACCGCTGACATTGGCTACACCTGCATCTGAGGCTAAGTAAGTGTTCGTGATCGCACCGTTTGCTGGTGCGGGCATGACTTTGACAGCAAACTTATAAATCAAGTTGTTGAAGAAACCAAGGTTACTATCTTGGCCAAACTTTGTGGCAACGGCACCAGGGTGAGAAACGTTGATTGTCACGTTCTTGATTCCCTTTTCCTTCAACATATCTGCCATAGTCTGCGTGTTTAAGATTACGTAGAGCTTGCTTGTTCCGTAACGGCTCTGACCAGATTTGTTATTAAAGGAATTGAAATCATTCGCATCCGGCTTAGCGATTCGGTATGTGGCTGAAGACATGTTGATTACACGTGCTTCGTCGCTCTTTTGAAGCGCAGGAAGTAACTTTTTCGTCAAGAAGAAGGGTGCCATCACGTTGAGCGCAAACGTTGCTTCAAGGCCATCCTTCGTTTTCACGATTGAATCGCTGAGAACGGCTCCTGCGTTGTTAATGAGCGTGTCCAAGTGATCGTATTTCTGGTTGAATTTGACACAAGACCATCGAGCGCGCTGAGGTCCATTAAATCAGCGATTAAGTAATCAACGTTCTGATTTCCAGTTGCTTCCTTAATTTCTGAAACAACAGCCTTTGCTTTTTCGGCGTTGCGTCCGTGAACAATCACTTCTTGCCCCATCTTGGCGAGGTTTTGGGCTGTAATCTTACCAATACCGTCGGTTGCACCGGTGATCAATACTCGTTTTGCCATGTTTATTCTCCTTTGTAGATGGCTGAAATAACCATCGTTGCTAATTCATCGGAAATTTCTTCACTCTGGTTGGGGTTTTGTTCAAAAACTTGTGCTGGAAATCCTAACAAAGTTTCAACACTAGTTCGATTGGGATAAGAAAAATCATCAGAAGCATCTAAGCGTTCCAGTAAAAGCGACACAACATCATCTCGTTTACTTACAAAATGCTGGGCATGCTCGTCCAACAGCGCTGGATTACTCATGACCTGCCGGATAAAATTTGTCTCTTTTGGAAACTGCTTTGTCCGCTTGATACTATATTTGATCATCTGTCGAATCTGTTCAGTTAATGGCATCTCTTCATCGATAACGTCGTTAAGGCCATCGTGTAAATCAGCTTTAACTTCTTCGTAAATACGACTAATCAAATCTTCTTTGTTCTCGTAACGCAAGTAGAGTGTCGCTGGACTGACGTTGGCTTCTTTCGCAATCTTCGCAGTAGTCAGACTCACAACGCCAATTTCGTTCGTTGCTTCAATGACAGATTGCTTAATGCGTTCATCTTTTTCTTTGTCGTATTTTCGCATAAATTAATTATAACTGAATGTTTAGTTATTTATCAAGCGCTCTATTTTAAGTATTAAAAAAAGACCTGTAAAAATAATTACAGGTCCTTTATATTAAGTATGATTAACGGCTAATATTTCTCAAACCACTCCACGATGTCTTTCAATCGCTGGATACGGAGTGATGGCTTACCGTTACGTGATAAGCCGTGGTATGAATCAGGATATAAGATGTAATCACATGGCGTCCCCGTCTGCTTAATTGCACGGAACAGCGCATGACTACCACTCGTTGGACAGCGACGGTCCAAGGCACCGTGCTGAATTCGCGTTGGCGTCTTGATCTTGTCGGCATGGGCCAACGGTGACTTTTCCCAGTAGTAAGCCGGAGCACCCTCGTCCTTGTACAAATCACAACCGAGCTCAGAAGTCACAAAACGAGTGCCAATGTCTGAGTTCAAGTACAAGTCCGACCAGTTAATCGCTGGGCGTTGCACAATGGCCGCCTTAAAGCGGTCGGTATGTGAAATGGCCCAAGTAGACAAGAAGCCACCGTATGATCCACCAGCGATGTACAGCTGTTTCTGATCGATGATATCGCCGTATTGGTCCAGAACGTAATCCACACCCGCCATCACGTCATCGTAATCAACTTCACCGTAATGACCCATGACCGCTGTGGCAAAGTCGTTGCCGTACGTCAACGAGCCGCGTGGATTCGTGTATAGCACGTTGAAACCGGCGTTAGCCAATGCCTGGAATTCATGAAAGAACGTATCACCATAGGTGGCGTGCGGACCTCCATGAATGTACAAAATCAGTGGTGCTTGTTTCTTATCCGTCTTCGCCTTAGTCAACCAACCATCAATGGCAACGAGCTGGTCCTTTGAGGCGTACGAGAACTTCTCGACTTCAGCGTAGCGATGGTTTTCCTCATATTCCTCATTGGCGTTATAAAGCAGCTCTTCCTGGTCCGAAGCCAAGTTCAAGTGCTTCAATTCCGACGCCTTTTCTGGCGTTGATGTCGCAATCAAAATGCTTTTATCGTCAATGATGCTAAAGTCATAGACGTCCCGTTTCTTGTTATCAATAAGATGGCAACTCTTACCATCCCAGATATACAGTTGGCTGTGACCACGCTTGTATGCTTGGAACAAATAACGTCCATCAGCTAACCAACGTCCGCCCAAGAATGAACGATTTCGGTTCAAATCACTATCCACGTTGTGTCCGTAACCGATATCTAAGTCTTCACTTGGGCTCACATTCGTCAGCTTCTTGCTTTCTACATCGTAGACAAACAACTGGTTAGCGGTTGCTGAATAGTCCTTATAAGTTGAACCAATAATGGCGATTTGTTTGTTATCTGGTGAGAACAAAGCATCGGTGAAGAGGCCTTCAGGAATGGCTTCCGTAATCAATTCTTCTTGCTTTGTCTCAAAGTCATAGCGGTAAACACCACGCGCATCGACCAATTCCGTATCGGATTGAGGCTCAGGTGCCTTAATGTACAAGACAGAAGCGCCCTTTTCGTCAACAGCCTTTAAGCTGAAATCAACGTTCTTGTTTAAGAGCGTTTCCGTTTGTCCAGACGTGAGATTCAATCGGTTCAAGGAGTAAGTGTTGCTTTCAGGCAACCACCCCACCCCATCGGCACTGTTTTGGACACGAGTCACATGACGAATACCCAGATCATCTAAGTCATTTCCCTCTCGAACTGTCTTATAAAAGATGGTGTTTTGTCCTTTATTTAAAACAATCTGTTGAACGGAATCACCATGCGTAATGATTTCATGCGTATTGTCAGTCAAATGATGCTGGACGATTTGAAAGACACCGTCCTTGCCTTGATGACGGTAAAACAGGCTGTCATGTGATGCGATTAAGTCCGTATTTAGTCCGTTTTTAGTAAGTGCACTGACATTCCCTTTGCTATCAAGACAGTAAATATCAGATTGATAGTCGTCTTTTTCCTTATCTAAACGATTGGCCAAGAAATAGACATTGTTACCGACCGATACGGGCTGGGTCAGACTCTTTAATGAATATAAATCGTTGATTTGTACGCCATTAACCATGCGACACCTCCTGTCTACTAGTTTAACGCAAATTATTTCTTGAATGCAGGGTCATCCCAAACGGCTACTTCACCAGTACCAGACTTGTTATCGATGTAGTCTGCCACGTTCTTTTGTTGGTAAGCCTTGATGAACTTCTTGATGGCATCGCTCTTAGCCTTCTTCTTCGTCGTGGCAATAATGTTCACACCGTCGTGTTGGCTCTTGTCCAACGGACGAACCCAGATGGCATCCTTGATGCTGCGACCGGCTCCAACGATGAAGCTGGAATCTGGGGATGCCAAATCAACTTCGGGCAAGACACGAACGAGTTGATCCGTTCCCAATTCCTTGAATTGCAGGTTCTTAGGGTTTTCCGTGATGTCCTTCAAGGTTGGGTCCTTCACGTTTGAGTCGACCTTAATCAAGCCTGCAGCTTGCAATGTAAGCAAAGTACGTCCCTGCGTGATTTTTGTGTTTGAGATGGCCACAACTCCGCCGTTCGGGATTTCATCCAAGCTCTTGTGCTTATTCGAGTACAAACGTCCGGCAACGGCAATCGTATCCGCAACGGGCACGATATCAGACTTGTGCGTCTTGTTCCAGTCGTTCAAGAAGATGTAGTGCTGGAAAGCGTTGGCATCGATATCACCCGACGTCAAAGCCGCGTTTGGTTGCGTGTAGTCCGTGAAAGTCTTGATCTTCAAATCCAAGCCTTCCTTCTTAGCGTTCTTCTTGATGATGTCCCACTGTTCGTCGGTCCGCTTGTCACCTGACATGATGCCGACGGTCAATGTTTCATTTCCTGACGCCTTTTCGTGGTGACCGAAACTGAAATAACCGACCCCGATTAGTACGATTGCTGCTGTGATAATTTTAGCAATTTTGCTCATTTTATTATTCTCTTTTCCTATACTTTTTGTTTAATAATGTCGTTGGTCCACTGCCTGGTGGACGAAGTTGATGAGGGTGTTGAAGTCAAAGACGGACAAGCCCGTTTTCTCCTGCACCGCTTTGGCATACGGTGGCAGATCACTGCATTCCAATAACACAGCACCGATGCTTGGATCAGCTTCCACGGTCTTCTTTGCCAAATCGGCTAAAGCGACCTCCAAAGCATGATTATCCAACGTCTTTACACCGTAACGAATGGGTGAAAACTCATCTAACTGTGTAACGTCGACTAAAACGTAGCGGTCGACGTTGTGATTTCCAGTGGCGCTCAAGGCCTTCTTGATGTTCTCACCGTTTGCTGCAAACACTGCAATCTTTTGGTCAGATGCCAGTGAGCTTTCAATCAACGGCACCTGCAACAAGCTTGACGTGAAGACTGGTATGTTAACGTTATTCTTCAAAACGTCCTGGAAGTGTGCGAAGAAACCGCAAGCACCGATGATGGCCCGAACACCTGCTTCTTCCAATTTCTTTGCTGCAGAAACGATAGTTTCGTTTAATGACGCATCACCCTTAAAGAGTAGTTCCAAGTCAATGTCGACGATTTCGTATAACACTGGGAAATCAAAGGTATTGGCGTTGGCCACGTTTCCGACCGTCTTTTCGTAGTCCAAGTTTGGGGCCAAAATACCGATGGTGTAGCCAGCAAACGAATGGCAGTTATTCTGATAGTTATTCGTCATTTAAGACTCCTTTCAGTTGGCTTTGTAGGTACCCACTTTCAAATAATACAACAATTCTTGCTGGTTCAAGTGACCGATGCCGAGGTCGTCAAGCGTCACCCCTTCGTCGTAGAAGTTCCGTTGGAGCATCGCAGAACCGAGCGTAATGATACTGTCGATGACCGGCGTTTGAATACCAAACTTCTTACCAAGTTCATGGTAGATGTGGCAACCAACCGGAATGTCTTCGGTCACGTAGCGGTTTTGGATGTCGAACGGACCAGTTCCAAAGGCCATTTCAAATTGCTCGTCGAATGAAGAGAAGGAACCGTCACCCATGTATTCGGGACCCAGGATGTTCGAACGAGAGAAGAACGTTTCCTTAGGATAGTGTTGCATGTCGACCCCAATTTTCTTGGCCAATTGCTCCTCTTCTTGGTAGAAGGAATACTGAACTTCTGAGACAGATTCGGTGTAAACGTGTGAATAGATGGAGAAGTCTGACTTGTCGTTTCCACCAAAGACGCGTCCGTAGTTTTTTATTACGGCTGCACCGAGAATTGAACCCGGACAGTGCAAGGTTGGGTTCACGTTTGAGAAGCCAATGTCCAAGACCGTGTCACCGCTGTCAGCCCCATCACCGAATGTTACGGAATCAAAGCACCCCAATCGCTTTGAGCTTTCCAAGAATTCCTCTTGATCAGCTGATGGCAACGCTGCACCACGCAAGGAGATGGCACGGTAGCGGAAGAACACCCGCTTGGAATCAATTCCGGCTTGCTTCACGATTCGTGTTCCGTATGGTGTACTTGACCAGCCCCCGATAATCACCTTCACTTCGCTTTTAATCTGACGAAGCTCCTTACGAAGCTTCAATGACCCGAAGTTGTCTGGCAGAATGTGGACGATTTGTCCGTCCTTTAAGGCCGGTGCAAGTTTCTTGAAGAAAGCATCGTGTCCGATTGATGGGACGGCAACGATAACAAGTTGTGCGCCATCCAAAGCCTTTTCTAAATCGTCTGTGACGAGGTCAAAGTGTGCGACTCCTGATCGACGGAAGTTGTACTTGTTCCATTCGAACCCTTCAACCTCAATTCCTGACTTGTCCAAGTCCTTCAATGATTCTTTGGCAAATTCTGGTAAATCGTAAAGACGAACCGTGTTTCCTGCTAGCTTACAGTCGGCTGCTAATGAACGTCCCACTGCTCCAGCTCCTAAGACAGCCACTACTTCCTGTGATAAATCTCTTGTTGTCATGTTGTACTCCTCTACACATTTTGTATGTCTTTTATCGTTACTCTCTTAACCTAGATGTTTATTATTTGACGGCTGGTTCAAAGCAGTACCCTAGGCCGTCTCTTTTATTCCTTCTCCCCTTACCTTTCTTAAATTTGGGCAATAAAAAAAGTCCCGTAGTCAAAAGACTACGGGACGACTAAAATCGTGTTACCACCCTGAATTCTAGAAAGCATCACTACTTCCTACTCGATAGGTACGGCTAAAAAAGCGATACCCTGACGCGATAACGGGCGCACCCGGTGTTGGCTAACAAGTTGCTCACCTTCACTAAGAACTCAAGGACCATTTTCAAAAGCTTAAGTACGTCAACTTTCACTAACCGTTGACTCCCTGTGGAACCGCTGCTTTTTACTCTTCCTGTCGCTGTTCGATACACAAAGAATAGCAGTATAAAATCACCTTGTCAACACAAAATGATAAAAATATTAAAAATAAACATTAACAGTGAAGATAAAAACATTGATAAATAGCCTTTTAAAACAGAATGTGAATTTATCTCTCATTTTTCAAAACAAAAAATGAAAACTATGCTATCCTTTTGTTTAATCAATAGAGCGAAATAAAACCGGTTCGCTTCAACAACACTTTTCTATTAGGAGGCCAACATGCAAATTCGAACAGCCAGTCCAGAAGACGCCGACAAACTATTAGAAATCTACCGTCCACATATTGAAAACAGCACGACGAGTTTCGAATACGAAGTGCCATCTGTACAAGATTTTCAGCAGCGCATTCAGGCAATCTTACCCAACTATCCCTATCTCGTTTCCATCGAAAACGATCACATTCTCGGTTACGCCTATGCACATCCATACGGCGAACGAAAGGCTTACCAATGGTCATCTGAAGTATCAGTGTACATAGGAAAAGACGCTCAAGGGAAAGGCGTTGGCCGGCGATTGTACGAAACAATCGAGGATATTTTAAAGCAGCAAAACGTGGTGAACGTTACAGCTTGTGTGACCTCAGAAAACGAAAATAGTATCGCTTTCCACCAGCACATGGGCTATGAAATCACTGCGAAGTTCGATGATATTGGCTTTAAAAACGGAAAATGGATTGGCACTTACTGGCTGAAGAAGGTGATTGGTCGACAAGCTGCCACCCAAGCAGAGAAACCGCAGCAAGAGCCTGCCCCGTTCATTCCCTTCTCAAAACTAATCTAAAAAAGCAACCTCCTAAAGGGGCTGCTTTTTCTTATTTAATCAACGCTTTAAAACACTAACAATGACTTAATTGCTTCACGCTTGTCCATTGCCTCGTAGGCCTTTTGAATGTCCTTCAATTCAAACTGCTTGGTAAAGACCTTACCAGGATTGATTTCACCATCCAAAACGGCCTTGAGCAAAGATCCGCGGTCGTACGTTGTAACGGCTGCGATTCCACCACGCAAACCGATGTTCTTGAAGAACAACTCATTCGTGTTCATCATTGGATCCTGAGGGATTCCAACGCGCCCAACAATGGCACCTGGACGACCGAGCTTAACGGCAGTGGCAACGGCTTGTTCTGTTCCAACACATTCAAGCACGGCGTCCGCACAAGCACCCGTCAGTTCCATAACGTGGTCGATTCCTGCTTGGTCACGTTCTTCAACGATGTCGGTTGCACCGAATTCCTTTCCGATGGCTTGACGGTCAGCGTGTCGTGACATCAAGATGATTCGCTTGGCGCCAAGCAACTTGGCTGACAAAACGGCACAGAGGCCGACAGCACCGTCACCCATGACAACGACCGTGTCACCCTTCTTCACCTCAGCGGTAAAGGCGGCGTGGTAACCAGTCGCCATTACATCTGACAAAGTCATGAATGATTTGAGCTGGTCGTCCGTATAATCATCGGGTTGGCCAGGCAATTTCACGAGTGACCAGTCGGCGTTCTTGTAGCCGATGTATTCGGCCTGGTAACCCGTTGAGCCTGACTTCTCTGGGTCCAAGCAGTCGCCGTCGAAGCCAGCGAGGCAGGCCTGGCATTCCCCACAACCGTGCGTGAACGGTGCGATGACGAAGTCCCCGGGTTTCACGTTCGTTACGCCAGAGCCGACTTCTTCGACGATTCCGATGGCTTCGTGCCCGACCTGAGCGCCTGACTTGCGGTCAGACAAGCCACGGAAGAACCAGAGGTCTGAACCACAGACCGAGGCACGAACCGTCTTGATGACGGCATCCTTTGGTCCCTGAATCGTTGGTTTGTCGATTTCTTGCATCTCGACTTGGCCAGGCTTAACAAATACTGCTGCTTTCATGAAAATCCTCCTTATGTGGTTTCATTCGAACGTTTACGTTGCGTCCATTATCCCACCTCTTCTTGGCTTTGGCAAAGTCAAAAGCGAACCAGGCCCACGTCTACTGCCCTTTATTAGACATTGGCAGCGCTAACCGTCTCTTAAAAACAGGAAAAGTTTTAAAACAATTCCCACGTTTTCGCCCCGGTACGGGTGCGACTTTACCGGCTATAAAATCCATAATAAAAAAGCCCGTCTCATACGAGGCGAGCTTATTCGTTTATTATCCTTCAGATTCAATCAATTGTGAACCCAATTCGTAGTTGTGCGTGTAGTCAACTGGCACGTCCACAACAACTGGACCGTGCGTTGCGAAGGCTTCGTCCAAGACGGCGTTCAATTGATCAGGTGATTCAACACGCAATCCCTTGGCACCGAAACTTTCAGCGTACTTTACAAGGTCTATGTTACCGAACTTAACACCGGCACATTCACCGTACTTCATTTCTTCTTGGAACTTAACCATGTCGTAGTGAGCGTTGTCGTTCCATACGATGTGAACCGTATCCAAGTTCAAACGAACAGCCGTTTCCAATTCCATGGCTGAGAAGAAGAATCCTCCGTCACCAGAAACTGAAACTGACTTGGCGTTTGGACGTACCATTGCGGCCGTCATGGCCCATGGCAAACCAACACCAAGCGTTTGCATACCGTTTGAGATCAAGAAGTGACGAGCCACGTATGACTTAAAGTGGCGGGCCATCCAGATGTAGTGTGAACCGATATCAGTTGAAACCGTCATGTCGTCCGTTACGTGGGCTTGGATGGCTTCCACAACGTCCAATGGGTGGTTCAAGTGAGCTTCAGCTGGCGTGTAAGTTGGCTTTGAAGCAGCTTCCAAGTCAGCCTTCATTTCCTTCAAAACAGCTTTACCAGCGGCTGGGATTTCGTATCCCTTGATGTCATCAGCCAAGATTGACAAGCTTTGTGCCAAGTCTCCAACCAATTGACGCTTTGGAACGTAGTTGTTGTCGATTTCGACAGCAACCGTGTCCAAGGCCACGATGTTCAAGGTGTTTTCCTTGTTCCAGTTACGTGGTTCGTATTCGATGGCGTCGTATCCAACCGTCACAACGAGGTCAGACTTTGACAACAACTTGTCACCCGTTTGGTTACGGAACAAACCGATACGACCGAAGTATGAATCTTCTTCCAAGTCACGTGAGATAACCCCTGCTCCCTGGAACGTTTCAACAACTGGCAACTTAGTATCACCCAAGAGGGCGTGCAACGCTTCGACCGTTGCGTCGTCAGAACCACGGGCACCAACGAGCAAGACTGGCAATTCAGCGTTCTTGATTTGTTCTGCCAACCACTTCAAGTCTGCAAGTGAAGCAGGACCTTGTTTAGCGGCTGGAACTTCTGGCAAAGCATCGATTGAAACCGGTGCATCGTCCACGTCCTGTGGCAATGAAACGAATGCTGCACCCTTCTTTGGACCATTAGCGGCCGCAAAGGCGTTTGCGATGATTTCTGAGATGTTGTTTGCGTCTTGGATTTCGGCTGAGTAGTTTGTAATGGACTTAAACAATGATACGGAGTCCGTTGACTGGTGCGTCAAACGGTTCAAATCCTTACGTGGCACTTGTCCACCGATGGCCAAAACGGCATCGTTTTCGGCAGTAGCGGTCATCAAACCAGTAACCAAGTTTCCAACCCCAGGTCCTGACGTTGCCACAACAACACCGGTCTTACCCGTGATACGTGAAAAGGCTTGGGCCATGAATGCGGCGTTTTGTTCGTGACGGGCAACCAAAAGCTTTGGCGTCTTTTGACCAGCTTGTGGGTGATCAAAACGTTCGAACAAACGGTCAATCTTTGCTCCAGGAATTCCAAAAGCAATGTCGACGTCATGGTTAATGAGTGACTGGGTGACGATATCGGCCCCAAATTTTTGTTCTGACATAAGTATGCATATTGAGCAAGGCTTTATCCCTTGCTCATCCTTTCGTTTAGTGGGTAGTTAATGAATATTATGATTCGGCTGCCTTAATGGCACCGTTCAAGTGATCCAATTGGTTCAGATCAGCAGCACGGTAGTCGGCGTTGTCTGCTGGCAAGCGAAGGTCCAATCCAGAAAGCATTTGGACGGAAACCTTAACGTGCTTCAACTTAGCACTGAGGACGTGGCCACCGAAGTTGTGTTCGTTTGACAAGAAGTGTTGGTGGTAGAAAGGAACAGCGGCTCCTTGGAACAACTTTGGTGAGAAGTAACCCACCATCGTTCCACCAACGTTTTTTGCGTCGAACACGTTTTGTCCTTCGGCAATCTTACTCAAGCTAGGCCATGGACGTGATGACTTGTTAGCTGAACGTGTTTGAACAGCGTCGAAGTCCCCTTCAATCTTAAAAGCAAAGAAGAGGCTCGTCGTCTTCACGGCCTTCAAAATTTCTTCCTGGAGTTCCTTCAACGTGATGTTTTCAAACTCGTTCAAGAATTGGAAGTCGCCCTTGTGGACGTTTCCAAACGCGATTGGGAAGTCTGGACCAACCTCGTGGACTTGTCCTTCTCCATCAATCTGGTAAGCAACGCCGTCAATGATGACGAGTTCACCATCAACACCTTCGCCAGTACCGATTCCATAGTCACCGGCTGACAAGACGTCCTTCGTGCTAACAAAGCCGTCCAATAGGCTTTCAACCAGCATCTGCATCGTTCCGAACTGAACTACTTGATTCATTTTCTCCCCCTGATAATTAATTTTCGTTACTTAGTAAACCGCATGTCGTGTGTCGCACAGCTTTATGGCCCTTTTGATTGCCGCTTTTTAGGCAAAGGAAAAAGGCGCAATTTCGGTCAACCAAGTTTACCTATAAGAAATTACGCCTTTTCTGTTCGATTGTCAATATTGTTAAAAAATGTTTTTGATTTTAATTTTTAAAAATATTCCAAATAATTGTCCACCATGTCGTCCAGGGTCTTTTTCCAGTCCCCATCGTGCTTTTGCAGCAGTGCGTCAATCTTTTGACTCTGATCCTGATTCAGGGCTTCAATCATTTCCTTCCCCTCTTTTGTGAGGATGAGGTCTTTAACCCGTGGATCATCTTTTGAAGGCTTGGTCAGGATAAGATTTCGCTCTTCAAGCTCTTTTAAGGCCTTCGTAAACCCCTGTTTGGAGAGCTTCATAATCGACAGCAACTTCTTAATGGTTGGACGGCTCAACTGGCTCACCAAAAAGAGGATTCGGTGCTGGGTCTTTGAAATTTGATAGTGGGCGAAGTCAATGTTTTGCGAGAACTCCTGGTAAGCGAAGTAAATCAGCGCGATATTAGACTCTTTAATCTCTTGTGTCATGGTGCAACCTATATAAAAACAGAAATTTTGTACCTGTTTAGTCTAACACTTCTATCTAAAAAGTGTCGCAAATAACAATAACCGATTATTATGAACCGTGATATTATAAAGCAAAATCCGAGATAGGTCGGGCCTGACTCTAGTAGTCCTAATCGCAACTCTCCCCTAACCCATGTGCAAACCGCCGTCCACAAACAGACACTGCCCAGTCACGTTGGCGGAAAGGTCAGAGACTAAGTAGAGCGCGGTTCCAGCCACGTCTTCCGGCGTTGTTAGGCGTTGGCTTGGCGTTTTTTCAATAATCGCATCACGAACGTCGCGCTTCGTAAACTGACTGGACTCCGTTGGATAAGTTAAGCCCGGTGCAATCGCATTCACAGCGATACCAAAGGCGCCAAGCTCAACGGCCATGCTTCGGTTCAAACCCATGACTGCGGACTTCCCCACCACGTAATCGTGGTATGGCGTCGCGGGTATGTTGACCAAATCAGAGGTCAGGTTCACGACCTTGCTTGAAGCATTGCGCTTCAAGACTGGGAGCCCGGCCTGCATCACGTTCATCAACGCACGCGCGCTCCCGTCAATTTGGCTCTGGTAATCAAACCACGTGAGGTCGGCTAACATCTTGCGGTTCTTCGGATTGAACTCGTAGGGTGTGAAGGCGTTGTTCACAACGATGTGGAGCACACCAAGTTGCTGCTCAATTTGCTTAATCATCGTTTGGACCGCCACTTCGTCCCGAACGTCAGCGACAATCGCCAAAGCCCGGCCACCGTCTGCTTCAATTTCTTCGACGAGTTCGTTGGCTCTTGCTTCGTTTTTAAGATAATTCACGACCACAAAAGCGCCGGCTAAGGCGAGTTTCTTTGATATGGACGCTCCGATTCCACGGCTCCCACCGGTCACAAGCGCTACTTTGTTTTCTAATAGCATGTCTCTCTCCTATTCCACGTCCGAATCAAAGCTTTCGCTTGCGTATTCGGCACTGGCTTCGATGTCGGTTACTCGTACCAAATCCAACAGGTTAAAGCCTCCGTCATGGTGCCAGCCACTTGGGACATGATTCATCTCCCCGATGGCAGCGATACGATTGACGCCAACAGCTCCTAATTCGTCTGCTAAGCGGAATAAACGCTTGGGCGCGACGGCTAGTCCAGCTGATTGTAAATACTGGGCATAAGGCGTCAAAACGTTCAATATCTCATCGAGCGAAGAAACGGCAAAGACGTTAATGAAACGATTTAGCGGTGATGGTTCAAAACCAACCCGGCCATGGTAAACGACCGTGTAGTCCAGATTTTTTTCGATTTTGAAGACGGTTGTTTCTGCACCGGTAAAGGCTTCAATTTCCGCTTTTTGACGAGCGGATTCGATGCTCATCAGTTCGTTTTCTGAAAGTCTAGCCCGCGGATGCTTGCTTTGGAAGTTCGCCAAGGCGTTCTTCAACATGCTCGTGAACTCAAGCGGTGAGACTGCACCACCCTCTTCGATGAAAACGGACTGTGGTGCCAAGCAAGACTGTTGATCGTAGAGCGCGATGTCAGCGGCTAGCCCGTCAAGCAACTTTGGATAGCGGTCAGTGGTGAGCGCTTCCTTGCCAATGGCAGCAAAGCCAATCTTGTAGCCGTATGTTAGGACCCTTTTGTTCGGACCAACCTTTTCGTGAATGCTGTTCACGGTCTTCTCACCACCGTAAACAATAATCGCGTCGGCTTTTTCAATCGCTACTTCCTCTAGTGCTTTTCCTTCTTCACTGCGCCAGGGGACTAAAGCGATAGAGTCGGCCAGCTCTTGGTCAACCTCAGCTAAGCTCGAAACGAAAAGCGATGGCATGATGGCCTCTGCAAAGGTTAACTTACCAATAGTTGGCGACTTAACCAAGAGCGCGGTCACCAAGGTCCAAAGCTGAATCCCGGGTACGTTTCCAGAAAAAACTTGGAAGATCAGGTCTGGCCCGTAGAACTTTGAAAAGCCACCGCTCGCGTTCGGTTGAAAGTCGTCTAAGACGTTGCCAAACAGCCCAATTTCCGACTGAACAAAGCGTCTTAAATTCTTTTTCCGGAACAAACGGATGAAGCGCTTTAGCTCAAGTTCAATCATGGAAGCGTCATAACCCGTCACGATGGGCAGCGTCTTTAAAGCTAACTGGCGCAAATGATAATTCGGGTCGGTCCACTTCTCTGCTGCCTCACCGATTACGTCGATAATCTGCGCCGTTGTTTGCTTTTTGAGGTAGGCCCGCTGCTTTTCCTTAACTGAGACCACCAGCTTTGAGATGAGGTCAGTTGATAGCACAGGTGACACCATCTTCACGCTGCCATGGGCGTTTTCAATTGTTAGTTCTTCGAATTCCAGTCCTGTAATTACACTTGGTAAGTGATAAACAGGAATCGTCGTTACCGTTTTATTCATTACTTTACTTTCAATAGTTCGTCCAAGGCGATGGAACAACCTTTAGCTTCAGCGCCTTTCGCCCGTCCGAGGAGTTGGAAACCAGCTTCGGTCTTAATCGCCATGTCTTCGGTTAAAATACCGACGCATGATTCCCAGTTCGAAAGATCATAGTAGGCTAAGATACCCTTCTCCCCGTCTAGCAGCGGCTTCATTGTCTCTGGGTCGAGAACCAAAACGTGGACCCAGTCAGGCGTTTGCTTAAGATAACTTGGTGCTTCACCGGCATTGGCCTTGATGATGGCATCGTCGTAGCACTGCGAACTAATCTCGGTCATGCCATACATGTTTAGGATTTGATTGCGCTTGACACCAAGACTTTCCTCCATTGCGGCGTAGAGGTCTTCCATCCCCACTTCCTTTGACTTACCCTTAAAGCCACCGGTATCAAACAGAAAGCTTCCCTTCGGGAGCTGCCAGTTTTTCTTTTGTTCTTTTAACCAATCAAGCAAGTGCACGTATGAGAAAGAGGCACCAATGATAAGGATTTCCTCTTCTTTTTGAATGGCACTTTCGAGTGCTTGCACAAAACCGTCGTAATCAATTTTTCCGTTTTGGACAAAGCTTTGACTGCCGGGGGTTCCAAAAAAGTCAATGGCGGTATCGATGTAGCGTGAAAGAGATGAATTTGGGTTCTCCTCCTCCCCTGGAAAGAGTGAGAAAATCGTCATCTTGTCACGATTCCCCATAACAAACTTCTGGAAACCGACCTTCATCGAAGCGTTCCAAACCGTTAAGTCGGATAAATAGTGCTTACTCTTGTTTTCTGGGTTCGTGGTACCAGAGGAATAGAACACATCTTCTGGTTCTGGGCTACCAACTGTCGTTAGGTCCACCGCCTTAAAGGCCTGGATGGGCATCAACGGGATATCTTTCCAGGAACGAACCGTGAGTGGCGTTTTCCCCTTCAGCATCGCGAGCTTTCGGTAGGGTTCGTTCTTTTGAAATTGGTAAGAGAAAACGTCCAAAGCCAAGTTGGAAAAGCGATGGCCCCCGCCAGCGACTTTGGAGGTATCCTCCGCTGATTCATGAATAAAAGTCAGAATTTTGTCCTGGATTTCTGTCGTCTTATTCCGCATTATTGGCACGCTTTTTGCTAAAGAATGCGGGGATGTTGATGAGCACCGTCTGCAAAACAATTGATGATACAGCCCCAATCAAGATTGCGTTTGAAAGTAATTCCTTCATCAAACCAGAAAATCCAGTGGCGTACGTTGGCAATGAAATGGCCAAGACGATGGAAAGCCCGATAATCATTTGGTTGGCGTTCGTTGATTCAGCGCGTTTGATGATCTTGAAGCCGACCATGACAAGGGATGTTACAGCTGGTAAGAAGATTCCACCAATAACTGGGTCAGGCGTCAAAGCCAAGAAGGCTCCAATCTTTGGCACAAATCCCATGAGGATGAGTAACGTTCCGGCGATGACGATTGGCACACGGCTCAAGTTTCCAGTGAGCTTCAAGATTCCAACGATTTGCGCAAAGGCGGTTGTTGGGAATCCTCCGAAGAGTGAGGAAATGATTGAACCAGATGATTCACCAATCAAACCGTTTCGCATGCGCTTCGTTGAAATGTTTTCTTCGATGGCATCCCCTGCTGCTTGGTACACACCCAATGATTCACAAACGGCCACAATGTAAGCAATGAAAAATGTCAAGAACAACGCCCAGTCGAACTTGAAACCACCGTATGGCATGAAGTGTGGCAAACCAAACCATGGCTTGTCGGCAACAGCACCG
Source organism: Fructobacillus broussonetiae (assembly GCF_018437275.1). Taxonomy (GTDB): domain Bacteria; phylum Bacillota; class Bacilli; order Lactobacillales; family Lactobacillaceae; genus Fructobacillus; species Fructobacillus broussonetiae. The sequence goes on along the minus strand of NZ_JAAMFK010000001.1, from coordinate 141,367 downwards.
TAGTTCACAGCTCCCGTTGAAAAGGCCAAGATGTCACCGACAACCAAGGCAATTAGGAATGAGAAGCGCTTCCAGAAACCCTTTCCAAAGACAGAAAGGAAGATAACGACCAAGGCAGTTACGATGGACAAGAAAAGTGTTTGCCCAGTCGCAAACGTATCACCACCTGGGAAGCCACCCAAAAATTCAGACAAAGTAAAGCCTGACAATGAAATACCAACTAAGAAAATCAACGTTCCAGTAATGGCTGGCGTCAAAACCTTCACGAGCTTGTTAATGAGTCCCGTGACAGACAAGAAAAAGACGATGAGGGCTGAAATTAGAATTGAGCCAGAAGCCCCTGCCAGTTGGCCAGACTTCCCGGCGTTAATCATCAAACCGTCAAAGGCGGCAGATGGTCCTTGCACGATTGGCAAGCGCACAATCTTTGTGACTTGTGTCAACGTTACCAATCCAGAGAAAATGAAGATCGTGTTGATCAAGTTCGTTGAGAGGTTGAGTGACAAGCCGGCGGCTGCTGCGACGTAGATTGGGTCGAGCCAGGCGTTTGACACGAATAAGTGCTGGAGTCCGCCCAGTCCGTTTTCAACCCATTGTTTTTTGTTTACTTCCATTTGTGTTTCCTTTCAATCCAAAAGAATCAATATAAAAAGCGGCCTTTTGCATAGAAAAAGCCGCCGTCAAATAAAAGGAAAAAAGCATCCACTTATTTATGGAGGCACTTCCCTACGCTAGTATGACCTAGGTCAGGTTCAAAGGGTACTTCTCAGTCAAATGACGCCCCTAGTGCTAACTATTCAGTTATTTCTCTCCGTAAATAAAAACACCTCCACTGCTTTTAATGGCAGGGAGGTGTACGAAAAAATCAGAATTAATCTTTTAGCACTTCCCTACGCTAGCATGATCTAGTTCAGGTTCGAAGGGTACTTCTCAGTCAAATGACGCCCCTAGCAGAGAAAGTATATCATCATTTTTATACAAAGCAAACAGCTTTATTTAAAATACAAAAGCACTACCTGTGTCAGATAGTGCTAACTTTTGCTTTAAATTGTTTATTAACTAAAGAACACACCCACGTTCAGTAACAAAATCAAAGCCACAACGACGGCGTGAAAACGCTTGTGGCGCAGCAAGATGGCGATGTATTCGCGAATCAAGGCGTTTGGCAAGAAGTACTTGCTCGTCTTTGAACCAACCCCGTCAATGTTCAAACCGACCGCACGGGCGAAACCGGCGGCACGGAACACGTGGTAATCGTTGGTCGTAAAGATACCAGCCTGCGGATTCAAACCAGCCTCTTCAATCACCTGCTTTGAATACAACATGTTCTGATACGTATTCTTTGACTGGTCATCAACGAGGATGTCGTCTTCCGAGACACCCTTGTCCAAAGCGTATTGTTTCATGGCAACACCTTCGGGCAGTTTCTCGTCACCACCCTGTCCACCAGACATGATGATCTTGAGGGCTTTGCCGGACTTTTCCATCTGTTTCTTTTGAAAGTCAATGGCGGCCTGGATTCGAGAACCGAGCAACGGTGAAACAATCTTGCCGTCAATCAAGCCCGATCCAAGCACGATGGCATAATCCTTGTCATACTTTGGGTGAACAACTTTCGTCAACACGTATGACGTGAGGAAGGTCAAAACCCAGAATACGACGTACAGCATCAATAAGGAATAAGTATTTTGCATGTACGTCAGAATTTTACTGTTGGGCCACCAGTCCTTTGTGATGGTGAAGAATGCTGGAATAACGATGAGCAAGATTCCAATGGCAAGCGTCAAAACGTTACCAAGGGAATGGCTTTCGCGGCGCCAAACGATGATTCCGTTCCAGATGAACAGGTAGGCCGCGCTAATCATGAAGAAGATGATTGGCAGTAAGAGCAAGAACAAAATGCCACCGTAAATTAGGCCAACCGTGCTGTTATTGATGTCGATGATGAATGCCGTCAGCGCAACGAAGTACGCGATGATTGTTGTGTTCACCACCATCCCCGACAGCAAGCGGTAACGGTTCTTCTTAATCAAGAAGTAGGCCCCTACCGTGAGCCAAATTGCTGGAATGAGCGTGAACATAAAGATGGAATGCAGAAATTGCATGAACGTTCTCCTTTAATCAGAATAGACTGCTTTCTTGGGTACTATTGTAACATTGAACGGGCTGTTCATGGGGACGGCTTATTGGCTTAAATTATGACCACTAAGGCGGAGGCATTTTGGTAAAAAGTAGGATAAATTTTTGCATATACTCCCGCATAATATTACGTATTTGAATAATATTCTGCTTAAAAATAAATTGCTACAAATCGCTTGATATCGGCGTATACTGCCATTAGAAAAACAACTGAATAACATTGAAAAGGAGAAATACTATGGACACACCAACAGTAACGAATATCCCAATCAACACGTACGTTAATGACAAAGCTGACTCTATCCTTGAGAAGTTTGGTATGACGACAACAACCGCAATTTACCACTTTCTGACTTCTATCATTGAGACTGGTAAGTTGCCCGTTCAAGTCGGTATGAAACAGAAAATACGCGAAGCTCAGATTGATGAGATTGTCCGCTTGGTTCCAATCGGTAAGCCAATTGATACAAAAGAAGAACTACTGGAGTGGCTGAATGAAGACTGGTGAAATCGTTAGTGCCTTTATTGTTTTTGAAAAATCCCAAGATGGAAAAAGACGCCCTGCGCTTATTTTACTAGTTGATCGAATTTACGTTTTTGTTTTCAGAATAACCAGCAAGTATAAAAATAAATCGAAGCGAATTAAAAAGGTTTATTTCGAATTGCTTGAGTGGAAACAAGCGAGCTTAACGAAGCACTCTTATGTTGATACAGGACGCTTAATACCGTTAAAACAAAACCTGGTGAAACGCCCTATTCGCTCGATTGGTGTTATTAGCCAAATGGATTTAGACCGTCTCCTCGCTTTCCTAAATATTACTCCTAACAAAAAAGCCCCCTCTTCCTGAGCAGGCTTTTTTTATTTATCCTAATTGTTCAAACAAGTCGATCATCTCAAGCAATGAAACGGCAACATCGTAACCTTCATTACCGGCCTTTGCTCCTGATCGTTGTTCGGCTTCTTCCAACGTGTTTGTCGTTAACACGCCGAAGGTCGTTGGTACGCCAGTTTCAAGACCAGCTTGACCAATCCCTGAAGCAGCTTGTTGAATGACGAGATCATAGTGGTCTGTCTGTCCCTTGATAACGGCACCAACCGCTACAATTCCATCGTAGTGCTTGTTAGAACCTAGCTTCTTTGCCACAAGCGGGATTTCAAAGGCACCAGGTACCCAAACAACATCTACCTGATTTTTTTCAATTCCGTGCAAGCGCAAGGCTTCCTTGGCTCCTGAAACGAGGCGTTCCACGACCAGTGCATTAAAGCGTGATGCGATAATGGCGATGCGGCGCTTTTCGTGTCCAGTTAATTTTCCTTGATAGTTCATGAGATTTCCTCTTTCTTAAATAAATGGTGAAATTTGTCTTTTTTTGTTTGCAGGTAGAAGCGGTTTTCGGGCTCAATTCCGGTGACCAGTGGCACCTGTTCTTTGACAACGATGCCCTCTTTTTCCAGCGCAGCGACCTTATCCGGGTTGTTCGTTAGAAGCGCAACTTCGGTGAGGCCGGCTTGCTTCAACATTTGAGCCGCCTTCTTGTACTGGCGTTCGTCTGGTTTGTGGCCCAGCATTCGATTTGCTTCGTAGGTATCATAGCCGTTTTGCTGTAAGACATAGGTCTTTAGCTTGTTCCAGAGACCAATACCGCGACCTTCCTGGCGCATGTAGAGCAAAGCGCCACCGTATTCTTCGATCTTTTTCAGTGCTAGGTGTAATTGTGGGCCGCACTCGCAGCGCTTGGAGCCAAACACATCACCCGTGAGGCATTCGGAATGGATGCGGACGAGGGGGAAGCGCGTGGGGCGGGTTTGACTTTGAACGAATAAATCGGGTTCGTTTTTTGACCCCTCGTAAGCGGTCACTTCAAAGTTCCCAAAGGTGGATGGCAAAGTGGCCCTTGCCCCCTCAACTAAATTTAAATCGGCCAGCCACTTTCGGTAGTACACGATGTCAGCAATCGACAATTGCACCAAGTTATGGCGAGAAGCGAATTCAGCCAACTGCTTTTCCCGTGCCATGCGGCCATCGTCTGCAAGAATCTCGATGATGTAGGCCACTGGCGGGACGGCCGCCAACTTAGCCAAGTCCACGGCTCCCTCCGTGTGACCTGTCCGTGCCAAAACACCGTTTTCATCTGCCACAAGCGGGAAGATGTGTCCTGGGCTTTCAAAGCTTTCCGGGCCAACACTCTCGTTTGAAAGCGCCTGAATCGTATGGGCGCGGTCAAAGGCCGAAACGCCGGTCGTGCCTTTAACATGATCGACGGAAACCGTAAACTTAGTGGCGAACTTTTCCGTGTTGTCGTCCACCATCTGCGGCAGTGCCAAGGTTTTAGCACGATCAGCAGACATCGGCACGCAGAGTACCCCGCGTGCTTCCTTCAGGGCGAAGTTGACCGTCTCTGGTTTCACGAAGGCGGCCAGTCCAACCAAGTCCCCCTCGTGTTCCCGGTCCGCATCATCTGTCAAAATCACGAGCTGTCCCTTCTTGAGCTCCTCTAATGCGAGGCGAACTCGTGCAATTCGTTCATCAACTGACATAAGCGTTCCCCACTTTCTTTTGTAAGTACTTGGCCAGAATGTCCGTCTCCAAATTGACGAAATTCCCGACTTCTAATCCACTCAAATTTGTTTTCTCAAGCGTCGTCGGAATAAGCCCAACGGTAAAGTCAGACCCGTCCGTGCCGATCACCGTCAGCGACACCCCCGACACAGCAACAGACCCCTTCGCGACAACCTCGGGCACCAGGTTTTCATCGGCCACGTGGAATTGTAAGAAGACAGTCTCACCATCCTGCTTTTTCGCCACCAACTGCGCCGTACCATCGACGTGTCCCAACACAAAGTGCCCGTCCAACCGACCGTTTACCGGCAAGGAGCGTTCGAGGTTAATCGACGTGCCAACTTCATAGTCTGAAACAATCGTTGTTTCGTAGGTGGGTACCATGACGTCAAAGCTGGCACAGTCGTCGGTGCTTTCAACAATCGACAAGCAGACCCCGTCGTTCATGACGCTCGCACCCAGTGGTAAACCAGCGAAGAATGGTGACGGTGTCTTCACGGTCAGATGCCATTCCTTCTCGTTTTTCTTGATGATTTCTTGTACGCGACCGACCTCTTCAGTAATTCCAGTAAACATTATGATGGCTCCTTTTGATTGATATAGCGGTACTTCACAGCGTTCCCAACGGTGCCGAGTTCAATGCCGGAACCGTTCGGAGAAATGGCTTTCAGGCCGGCTCCAAGTGAAACGTCTGTCTCATAAACCAGCATCTCCTGCCAAAGGTCTGCTTGTAGAAAGGCAGCGATGAGCGTTGGACCGCCCTCGACCATGACAGACTGAATTTTTTTCTGACTCAAGTCTTCTAAGATACCGCACAACTCACCGTCACTAACACAGAAGACGTTCTCGCAACTTTTGGCCCACTCCTTATCGTGTGTATATACCAGCCAGCCTTCCAGTCGCTGAGCTCCCACGTTTTTCAAACGGCCTCGTCGATCGAGCACCACGCGCTTTGGTTGTTCGTGTTCCGTTTCAAAGTGGCGCACGGTCAACGATGGTTCGTCGGCTAGAAAAGTCTGACTGCCAACCAAGATGGCGGAACGACAGGCCCGCTCGTGGTGAACGTCCTGGTCGCAAGCTACATTGGATAGTTTCACTGGCGCAGACGCTTTTCGAGAAACAAACCCATCTTCAGAAGTTGTCAATTTTAGTTGAACGTATGGCAAGCCCCTTTCAAAGAAATGAAAGAAAGCCGGGTTCAAATTCCGATTCATCGACTCAAGGTGCAGGTTGGTGATGATGATACCTGCTTCTTTAAGCTTGGCCATTCCCATACCCTTCGTGCTTGGATTCGGGTCGGTCGAACCAATCACCACTCGGTGAATGGGCCAGCTTGCAATTGAATCCGCGCAGGAGCCGGCTTTTCCAGTACTTGCACAGGGCTCGAGCGTCACGTAAAGCGTCGCTCCAGCCAATAAATCCTTATCAGCTAAGCTACTATAGGCTGCCATCTCAGCATGCTCGCATCCAAATAAGGCGTGCCGTCCTTTTGCCAGTATGACGTCGTCTTTCACGATGACTGCACCCACCCGCGGGTTTTCGTATGTTTCGGCTGGATCAGCTTTCTCGGCCTCTAAAAAGGCCTTTTCCATCCATTTCAAATCATCCATTCATTCCTCCTTTTCGGGAGCAAAAAACCCGACATGCAATAAAGCACATCGGGTATGAATAACGAAAATATTTAAAAAGACGGTTTTCGCCCAGCAAAATAAGCCGCAAAGGCGACTAAAAAAGCCACGCAAAAAGCGTTTTTTAAATCTTCTCCCATCCAGACTTTACTGTCGGTCACAGAATCTCACTGTGTCAACCACATTGCTGCAGTTCACGGACTTTGGCTATTTGCCATCACCGTCGGTCGGGAATTACACCCTGCCCCGAAGATTATTTATTGATTGCTCTTAATTTATACAAAGGAACGGATAAAGTCAAACCCGCTCTTTAAAAAGAACGACTGTTCTAACGTAAAAACGTTCTTTTAGCATACGCACACTTATAAGAAAACTGCCAGCAATTCAAGAATTAATATGTAAAATAAAAAGACAAGAACTTTTTTCAAACCCCCGTCTTTTTCAGACAAATTAGTCTTCTTTATTCATCTTTTTAGCCGTGTAAACCGTGTAGACGTTAAAGATAACAAGTCCGGCAAGCATGATTCCGGCCAAGATCAAACGACCACCCTTGCTGAGCAAAAGCCCGTCAAGAATTGGTAAGCGTGTCAAAACTCCAACAACGGCTGACAAGATGACGAAGAACAAGATTGGACGCCAGATGTGGTCCTTATCATCATCCTTATCCTTTTTCTCCTGCTTCTTTATAAAGACAGTGACACCAATCAAAACCAACACAATGACGAAAATACCAAGTGTCCCATCCAAGTTGATTTGAGCTGGCGTGTGTAGCCAAAACGTGATGGCAAAGGCGGGAAAGAGCACCGCACAAGCGATGACGAAGCTCATCAAAGACTTCATCCAGGACGCCATCTTACTCTTCTTAAAGAAGTAAATCGTCTTGCCAATGAGGAAGAAACCGACAATGGCTAAGAGTGTCAGGTAAACACCGGATAGCAAGAATGAACCGAGGTCCATTGGCTTTCCAGGAATGGGTAAGCTAGGTAATAGTGAGAAACCGATATAAGCACCAAAGCCATAAAGAAATAGTTTAGCTGCTTCAGACAATTTGTTTGGCGTTTGCTGTAAAATTCGGTCAGCCACAAATTTTGGGTCCGTTCCGAAATAATCAGCAGCTGACTGCCCGTTCTTTTGGGCCTCCAAAATGTCTTGTAAGATGGCAAAGAGTTGCTCTTCCACCGTTTGTTCGTCCTTCAAAACGCCCTGTGAACGGACGTAGAGTAAGAAGTCCAGGTAGAAGTCTTCGTTTTCCTTATTCAACGCAGCACGAAGCTCGTTATTTTGTTCAATTAATTCTTCTGTTGTCATGCTTGTTCTTCTTTCGTTAGATTACCCATGGCAGCGACTAAGTAGCCCCATTGATCAAGAAATTCTTGCTTGGCAAGCAATCCCTCGTCTGTTGTTTCGTAGTATTTACGGGATGGACCATCAGTGGATGGTCGGCTCTCACTTTTAACGAGCCCCCGCTTTTCCATGGAGGTTAAGAGCGGATAAATGGTTCCCTTCGGCACGGACTCTAGCCCGACTTCAACGAGTCGCTGGCTGATGCCGTAGCCGTAGTTCGCTTCTTCGGCCAACAAGATTAAAAGGATTCCCTGCAAAAATCCCTTGAGCAGTTGGCTGGACACTTTGTGTTCCATCACTTAACCTCCCCTCCCTATTGGAATGATTTGAGTATATCGAAAGATAACTAGTTTGTAAAGCATACTAGTTATGCTTTTTAACTCACATTCAAAGTCAGACCCGCGGGCATATCTTTTTTATGACCTTTCAAGGCCGTTTTCAATCAAGCAAAAAGCCGGCCCGGAACGGGACCGACTTTGGCATCTTATTTTTAATTATCAACTGTTACCCACGCGTGGTCGCTGTTCTTCTTTTCAAAGTATTTCTTGAATTCTTCGGACTGGTAAGCCTTTTTAACGGCCTTCGCCCACTTCGTGTTTTGCTTGCTCTTATTTACAGTCAAAACCAAGTAGTAATCATCCATCACGTTTTCCTTCACCAGAATCTCCTTGGCTGGAACCTTGGCGGCATAAGCGACTGATCCAGGAAGCACAACATAAGCGAATTCATCTCTTACACGAGGAATCGTGGAAGAATCAATTTCTTTGAACTGGAGGTTGTTTGGATTGCTTTCAATGTCCTTTTGCGTAACGGTCACTTCGTTTACGCCTTTTTTAAGAGTAATCAAACCGCTTTGAGCGAGGATGCGATAGGCACGCGCCTTATTTGATGCATCATCCGGAATGGCAATCGTGTCCCCATCACTTAAGTCAGCTAATGATTTCTTGTTTCCTTGGTAAAGGCTCATTGGAACGGTTGGAATCTTAGTTAAGGCAGTCAAGTTACCCTTCTTTTCCTTGTTAAAATTCTTTAAATAGGCGCTGTGCTGGTCAACATTCACATCTGCTTCGTTATTATCCAACGCAATATCGGCGTTTAGTAAGTTGTTAAAACTCTTGTTTTTAACTGTGTAACCTTCTTTTTCAAGAATTGGCTTAATACCGTCCATGAACAGCTCACTGTATGGTCCAGGAGCTGTGGCAACGGTAATCACCTTGCTCTCATTTGCTTTATGTTTTGGCCCAAAGGATAAGTAGCCCAACGCGAGCACGGCAATGGCCGCAAGTAACCAAATCATTTTCTTTTTTGTCATTTTCTTTCTCTCCTTAATTCAATTTATTCGATAAAATTTTTGAAGCTTCAACGTACCAGTCAGCCGCTGTTTTCATGGCTTCGTCTTCGACTTGTAAATCTGAATGGTGCAGTGCGTTGTTTGCCCCAGAGCCAATCTCTGCAAAAACAGCTGGGATAGACTGGGTGTAGAAAGCAAAGTCCTCGCCTCCGGCAGAAGCTGGGTTCGAAACAATGTTTAGCTTTTCAGACAAGGCGTTGTGCACCTCTTTTGATAATTCTTCGTCATTCCATAAGACCGGTGGACCAGCTATCCATTCAATGTCAGCCGTTATGCCAAAGGATGCAGATTGGAGCTCAACAATTTGTTCAAAGCGCTTTTTTGCGAGCACTTGATCTTCTTTACTAAAGGTCCGGATTGTTCCTTCAAAGAAAGCGTCATCGGGGATGACGTTCCAGGTCGAACCGGCGTCAACGTGTGTCACGGATAGAACAGACGGGTGTTGCGGGTCGATGTTTCGAGAGACAATGCTTTGGACAGCTGTCACAACGTGAGCCATTCCAAGGATTGAATCGACGTTTTTGTCCGGGTGAGCAGCGTGTCCGCCCTTGCCGTGCAGCTTTACTTTAAACTGGTCCACAGCCGCGTTTCGTGCGCCAGCTTCGATTGAGAGTGAGCCGCTTTCCATCGTCGGATCATTGTGAAAGCCAATAATGAATTTGGCATCGTCTAGAACACCGCTTTCGAGTACTAACTGCGCCCCTTCGTGCGTTTCTTCAGCTGGTTGAAAAACAAAGAGGAGGCGGACCTTTAGTGACTCTTCTTGTTCCTTTAATGTAACGGCTACAGCGAGTAAGGAAACGGTGTGCAAGTCATGCCCGCAAGCGTGCATGATTCCGTCGTTTTTTGACTGGTAGTCCAACTTTGTTTTTTCTTGAATTGGCAAGGCGTCGATATCGGCTCGAAGGGCAATGATTGGCGCGTCTTTTGGTCCAAGCGCAGCAACCACCCCTGTTTTCAATGAAGTTGGCGTTATGATATCAAGACCCTCTTGCTCCAAGTATTCTTGAATACGTGCACTTGTTCGATTCTCTTGCATCGCTAATTCTGGATGCTGATGTAAGTCGTGGCGGAAGCGATAAAGTTCCATCCATTTTTTCTCTGTTAACATGATTTCTCCAATAAAAAAGCCAGTGTCTCAGTATCGTCATACTGAAAAACTGGCACTTAGCGGGATTATTCCGAAAAGATAGTCAAGTTGATGCAATATGAACGCTAAAAAGTCACCTTGGTTAAAGGAGCTAATCAATCGTTCATATTGAATTTCGATTGCTAGCTCTTACTTTGCGTAACAGCAGCAGTTCTTTTGCATCATTGACATCGGATATCTCCCTTTCGTTTTAATCTTGTTTTTAGTTTAGCATGAAATTTTTTTCTGTCAAATCAAGCAAAAAGCCGGCCCGGAACGGGACCGACTTTTATACAAAGAGAAATGATTTATGCAGCGGATGGACGCTTAAGTAGTTTGAAGGCAAAAGCGAGCACAGCACCGAGCAAAGCTGGCACAATCCAACCAAATCCCATTGAAGCCAGTGGCACGACCTCATGGTAGGTGTTGACAGCGGCTGAAACGAAGCCGAGATTCTTGAACGGAGAACCAGCCAGGGCATCCAAGAGCGCAGGAACCGTTACCGCAGCGACAACGAAGCGGTACCAAACGGCATCCTGCTTCACCCACTTGTTCAAGACCCCCAAGAAGGTCAAGACCAAGGCGTATGGGTACAAGAGGAGCAAGACTGGGATTGACCACTTGATGATGTTCGTCAAACCGAAGTTGGCGGATACGAATGAACCAACGGCGATGACGCGGAGCCAGTAAACGTAAGGCACCTTAGGAAAGACCTTGTGTAAGTCCTGTGAGAAGGACACGAAGAGTCCCATGGCCGTTGTGAAGACGGCAAGCGTCACGACAACACCCGTAGCGAGGATTCCAACGTTACCGGCGTAGTGCGTGATGATGTTGGAGAAGGCTGCCCCACCGTTTTCTGAAGCCGTCATGGAACCAAGTGATGACACACCAAGCAAGACAACGGCGACGTAGATAAGTGATTCGACAGCGATGGCTACCAAACCAGACTTGGCCAACACCGCCGGCACGTTGTGATCCTTGAAACCGAGGCCACGAACGGCGTAGACAACGGAAACGGCCAAGGCCAAAAGCGCCAAACCGTCCATCGTGTCGTAACCGTCCAAAACACCTTGGAAGCCGGCGTGTGCTTGGTAAGCCGCAGAAGCGTGCTGGTGGAGGTCACCCATTGGCAAGACGAGGCCGGCCAACAAGATGAGGGCGAGCAAGCCCAAGAAGAGCGGGTTCAAGTACTTCCCTACCCACTTCATCAGGTTTGATTCCTTCACCGTTAAGAAGTAAGCCAGGCCGAAGAAGGCTGCTGAAAAGAGGAACATGGCCAGTTGTTGGTATTGAGCCGGTACCAATGGGGCCACACCCATTTCGTAGGCCGTGGCGGCCGTCCGGGGCGTTCCAATCGTTGGCCCGATGGTGAAGTGGATGGCGACGAGGACGACCGTTCCAAACCAAGGGGCAACTGGTTTTGCGATATCATACACTGAGTTCGAATTTGTCAGTGCAACGGCCAACATGGCCAGGAATGGCAAAACGGCTCCCGTGAGCAGGAACCCGGCTACGGCTGGGAGCCAGTTACTTCCAGAAAGCTGTCCGAGTTGGACGGGAAAGATTAAGTTTCCGGCTCCAAAGAACATCCCGAAGATCAATGATGCGACCAAGAACAATTGCTTGGTTGATAGTTTCTGTTTTTCCATCATGAAAAACTCCTTTTACGATTTCAATCTAAAGCTGGAGCAAACAAAAGAAGACCAGCCACGTAACTGTACGCAGCTGGTCTTCTTTTGAAAACTCCTCATCAGCCGCCTACCCTTTTATGGGGATAGGCAGCTCAAAATATCAGCACCCTATCCCTATGGAATAATAATGCTGATAATAATGGCTTGGTTGTTTTGCAATGAATGAGTCATTTTGTTCTCTCGCTTTATTTGATATTTATATTAAAACATGATGAGAAAATAAATGCAAGTTTTCATTTTTCTTTGGTCGGGAGGAATTCTTTTTTGGGTGGTGCACTGGCTTGATTCAAGCGTTACGAGGCCGTTTTCAAGCAAGTAAAAAGCCGGCCCGGAACGGGGCCGACTTTTCGCGCATTAGTATCTAAAATAGTTGATTACTTTCCCGAAACACGCTCCGCCGTTTTGTAGCCCAGTACAACGATGGCACCCATCAAAGCTGGCACAACCCAACCGAACCCTTCTGCGGCAAGCGGAATAATCTGATAGTACGTGTGACCAATTGCTTCGATGAACGGAATGGTCTTCAGTGATGAGGCCAAGAGTCCGTCAAGGATGGCGGGGATGGTGATAAAGGCCATCACGAAGCGGTACATCATCTTGTCCTGCTTCACCCACTTGTTCAAAACGGCCAAGACCGTCAAAACCAAAGTGAATGGGTAAACCATCATCAAAACGGGCGTTGAGAAGGCAATAATCTTCGTTAAGCCAGCATTTGCCGTGATGAAGGAACCGATACAGGTGATGCGCAGCCAGGTCACGTATGAAACCTTTGGGAAGACGCGGTGAAGGTCCTGCGCAAAAGACGCGGACAGTCCCATGGCTGACGTGAACACGGCGAGCGTTACCACAACCGCCGTTGCCAAAATACCAACGCTTCCCGTGTAGTGGTTAATCACGTTTGAAAGCGCCGTTCCACCGTTATCAGAAACGCCCATGATGCCGAGGGATGAAACACCCAACAAAGCGGTGGCGATATAGATGAGCGACTCCAACAAGATGGCGTAGAAACCAGACTTCGCCAAGAGTTTTGGCACCTGCTTGTCAGAAAAGCCCATGTTCTTTACGGCGTACACAACGGAAACGGAGAAAGCAAGCAAGGCCAAGCAATCCATCGTGTTGTACCCTTCCAAGATGCCCTGGAAAGCGGCCTGTGAATTGTAGGCACCAGAAACGTGCTGGTCCAAGCCACCCATCGGCAGGATAAGCGCCAAAATCAAGATGATGGCCAACATGATCAAAAAGGCCGGGTTCAAGTACTTCCCAACCCACTTCATCAGGTTGGATTCCTTTACCGTAAGCAAGTAAACCAAGTAGAAGAAAATCCCGGTGAAGATAGCCATAGCAATTTGTTGGTAAACGGCTGGAATCAATGGGGCGATTCCCATGGAAAAAGCCGTCGCAGCCGTACGAGGCGTGGCAAAAAGGGGCCCCAATGAGAAGTGAATGGCCACAACCATAGCCGTGGCAAACCATGGCGCCACTGGCTTAGCGATATCTAAAACCGACGTTGACTTCGTGAGCGACATCCCCAGCATGGCCAGATAAGGCAGCACCGCACCGGTTAATAAGAAACCCGCGATAGCTGGCATCCAGTGTGATCCTGAAAGCTGTCCCATCTGGACTGGGAAAATCAAGTTACCGGCCCCAAAGAAGAGACCGAATATCAGTGACGTGATTAGTAGAATGTGGCTCCTACTCGCTTGTTTTTCTTGCATAAGTGTTCTCCTAATTTCTATTGAAAAGTTTCATTTCCACAAAAAAGGCCAGTCGCATAAGCAACTGGCCTGTCATTTGACTTCATCAGCTAGCTGCCCATCCTTAAGTTTGGATAGGCAAGCCAAAAATTCAGCACCCTATCCTATCGGATAAGGACGCTGACGACGACGGCTAAGTTTGAAGTCAAATTCTTGTTCATGGTAAATCTCTTTTCTGAAGTTAAGTTTATTAAAGCATGATGAGAAAAAATTGTCAATTAAAAAAGTCTGGACCGAACCAGACTTTTAAGTGCTGCCTTAATTGTTAGACAAAAACTAATTCTTTGCCTTCAACATTGCTGGGTAAATCTTGACCATGATGGCCACAACAATGAAAGAAGCGATGAATGATGGCAACATGTAAGAACCATTGTAAACGATGGAGTAACCCCAAATCGTTTGGTTCTTTGGCACCCATTGACCAAAGAAGATAACGGCTGACAACAAGTGACTCAAGAAACGGAGGAATGAACCGATGAAGAGTCCAACAAAAAGTCCGCCGTAGAGCTTGCCTTGCTTATTTTCTGCCAAAGCCGTGACAACCATCTTTTGCGTCAAGGCCGCAAATCCCACAACCGTAAAGGCCAAAGGATAGTCCATGAATGCTTGAACCGGCGTTAGGATGTAGGCACCAAGGATTAACTTAATCATTCCAAAGAGGAATCCGGTGGTCAAGCCACCCTTTAATCCGTAACGGTAGGCCATAATCATCGTTGGCACCATTTGGAAGGAAATGGATCCTCCCTGACCCCAGAGCTTCAAAGACCAGAAGCTCAAGACGACGGACAAGGCGACAAAAAGCGCCATTTCAGTGATGAAGTGCAAATTGCTTTGCTTTGTGTTTTGCATGTTTCTCTCCTATGTATACAAAAAGTGACGTGCTCGCACAAAAAAACAACGTTCGGAACAGCAAAAAGCATCCAAACGTTGTTTGTCTTTTTCTGTTTTCCCTACGCGTGTCTTAACACTACAGGTTCGGAGGGTCGGCTTTCGCACTCTCAGCTCAAATGAGCACCCCTAAACGGAACGTTATTAATTTGTAGTTCTAGTATAGACAATGAGCTGCGTGATTGCAACGTTTTTGTTTAGAAAAGTCCCAACCGAACCAAGCCAACAATAAAAGCGTCCATAAAAGGACGCTTTTTCTTCTACTATTTATTTTTTCAAGAAGGCCAAGATGGCTTCGTCAACTTCCTTGCTTTCGTGGAGCTTGGAATGTTGCCCATCTTCACCAGAGATTAACTTTTCTTGGTAAGTTGATGGATTTTGTACAAAAAAGCGAAGCGACTTAGAAGAGTTGTTATACACTGTCGTATCGTTTGCTGCACCACCTTGAGAATTACCATAGATGTTCAAAACCTGTACGGCATGGTTTTCATAGTAAGTCTTTAATCCGAGCAAACGGCGGAAGTAATCCGTTGGGACAAACGGCTCACCGGATGGCTTCAAAGCAGAATTCGAATCCTTTTCCGTGACCATCAAGCCGTTGTAGGTTCCGGCAATATCAATCTGTTTCTTAACTTCAGGCAAAGCGGAAGTCTCCGCGTTCTTACTTGCCATCAAGTAGGAAGCAATGGCCATGTTTCCCATGGAATGGCCGATCAGGTTCACCTGGTTAACCCCCTGCTTCTTCAAGTTCGCCATGATGGTTTGAACCCAAACGGCGGTCTTGTTGAAGTCCTGGTTCTTATTGTCATCAAACTGAACCAGAATCAAAGGATTCTTATCGTTTTTTGAAAGCGTGCGTCCCATCGTGACTTCCCCGCTTTTTGAAACGGTCACGTCCATGCGACGGTTTGAATAACCATGGTCAACAAGGTACTTTGACATGGACTTCTCGGCGTTTCTGGAAGAACCATAACCGTGGAAGAAGACGGTCGCCGTCTTTGGACTCTGTTTCTCAGGTGCGGGATTGGAACGATTGTGTGCAGAAAAAGTTTCGACTCCCGCGTAGCCAATTAAGCAGACGAGTGCAATGATCAAAACGGTTCTGACTCTACTGTGTTTGTGTTTCTTCATCAATGAAGACCTCCAAATTCTAAGTTCTATTGTACAGCTTTTTAGAAAAGATGTCCTATCTAACAGTTAGGGTCGCATATATGCAATGTAGGACACACCCGTTGACCAGAGCAAATGTTAGCGCTTACTCTAAGCGTGCAAGTACGTATGCGCTAGCGGTTGGCTTGCAGAAAAAGCAACCATCCGCGAAAACGACTTTTTCATTGAACTACGAGGTAAAACCATGACAAACAAACAGAAAAGCACGAAGAAGAATGCCCTACCAAAACTCAGTCAGCTCCAAATCTTCTTCATGACTTTTGGCTTCTTCGGAACACAGCTCGCCTTTTCCATGCAGACTGGAACGATGGGGCGTATTTTCCAGACCATTGGCGCCGATCCAAATAAGCTGGGATTCTTCTTCATTTTACCGCCATTAGCCGGCCTTATTGCACAGCCCGTTATCGGGTATCTTTCTGACCGGACCTGGTGTCCGCGCTTAGGTCGGCGGATGCCCTACCTGATTGGTGGTGCCATCGTCGCCATCATCGTGATGATGCTCTTACCAAACGCTGGTTCCTTTGGATTCGGGTTTGCTTCAGCCACCGCCCTCGCCTTCGCAGCAACAACGGTGCTTTTCATGGACGTTGCCTGTAACGTGACACAGCAGCCCTTTAAGATGCTAATCCCGGATATGGCCAACGAAGAACAGTCGCAAACACTCTGGTCGATGCAAAACATCTGGGGGTCGCTTGGCGCGTTGACCGCCTCTGTCTTTCCTTTTTTTCTCACAAAAATGGGCATCGCAAACACTGAACCAGTCGGTACGATTCCACCATCCGTTCGGATTTCTTTCTACCTGGCTGCCATCATCCTGGCGCTGTCCGTTCTTTTCACGGTCCTTTCAGTCGATGAGTATACACCGGAACAGATGCAGGCCTTCCACGGACTCTCAAAAAGCAGCAAAGATGTGGCAAGTAACCGAATCAACTTCGTGGAAGTTGTGAAGTCCGCACCGAAGGTTTTTTGGCTCCTCGGATTGGCTGATTTCTTCGTCTGGATTGCGATTCCTTATATGTGGACTTATTCAACTGGCGCTTTAGCAGAAAAGATTTGGAAGACGACTGACCCAACGACCGCTGCTTACCAAGCAGCCGGGAACTGGTTTGGAATGGTGCAGGCGGTCTACTGTGTGACCGCTGTTTTGGTCGGCTTCCTCTTCGTTAAGTTGAATAAGAAGACACGTCGACCGGCTTACAGCCTTGCTTTGATACTCGGTGCCTTTGGTTTCCTGCTCATCGCGCTCGGCACAAGCAAGGGACTGTCCGTTCTCGCCTTTGCGCTCTTTGGAATCGCATGGATTGCCATTATCACCGTGCCCTTTACCATTCTGACGAACGCCTTAACCGGTGAGCGTAACGGGGTCTTGCTAGGGCTCTATAACTGCTTCATCTGCATTCCCCAAATTGTTGCCTCCACGATTTCCTTCTTCCTCTTTCCACTCTTAGGGCACTCGATGGCCAACATGTTTTACATCAACGCCGCCTGCTTCATCTTAGGAGCAGTGATGATTTGGCTGGTGCCTGATGAGCATTAAAATGGCGAACACGAAAAGGACACCCACATAGTCAAAGAAATGACCAAAACAGACCTAAATTCGATTCATTCAAAGGCTTAAAAATCAGGTTTAATCAGGGTTCCACCTGTTTACGAATACACAAGAGTTCGATATAATGGCAGACAACTGCCGATAATAACTCGAGAAACAATGCATAAACCATTGGAGGTTTTTTATGACAGAACAATCAATTAAGTGGTGGCAAAAAGCCGTCGTTTACCAGATCTACCCCCGCTCATTCCAAGATTCCAACAACGATGGAATTGGTGATTTGAAGGGAATCGAATCACGCCTCGACTACGTGAAGAAGTTGGGTGCGGACGTTATCTGGTTGAACCCGGTTTACGATTCACCAAACGAAGATAACGGTTACGATATTTCTGACTACGAAGTCATTAACCCGGAATTCGGTTCAATGGAAGATTTCGAGTCACTCCTTTCTGAAGCCCACGCACGTGGTATCAAAATTGTGATGGACTTGGTCGTCAACCACTCTTCATCAAAGCACAAGTGGTTTATCGAATCGAAGTCTTCAAAGGATAACCCAAAGCGTGACTTCTATATCTGGCGTGACCCAGTAGACGGTCACGAACCAAACAACTGGGGATCATTTTTCTCAGGTCCAGCTTGGAAGTTCGATGAAGAAACTGGTCAGTACTACATGCACCTCTTTGCCGAGGGTCAACCTGATTTGAACTGGGCAAACCCAGAAGTCCGTCAGACGGTCTTTGACATGATGAACCGTTGGGTTGACAAGGGAATCGATGGTTTCCGTATGGACGTTATCTCCCTCTTGTCAAAGCCAGATGGTTTGCCTGATGGGCCCGTCCCAGAAGACGCCCACTACGCGTCATCAAACGACATGGTCGCAAACGGTCCAAAGATTCACGATTACTTGCAAGAAATGCGTGAAAAGGTTTTGAACAACGCGGATATTATGACGGTTGGAGAAGCATCGAACGTGGATATCAAGAACGCCAAGCGTTATGCGGCAAAGGACGGTTCTGAATTGAACATGGTCTTCCAGTTCGAACACATGGAATTGGATGAGAACGCTGATCCAGCATTGGGTAAATGGGATAACACCCCTCTTCCATTGCCTAAGTTGAAGGAGAACTTGACGAAGTGGCAAAACGAA
The DNA here is from genome assembly GCF_018437275.1 of Fructobacillus broussonetiae. Lineage (GTDB taxonomy): Bacteria > Bacillota > Bacilli > Lactobacillales > Lactobacillaceae > Fructobacillus > Fructobacillus broussonetiae. The sequence continues at coordinate 123,016 of NZ_JAAMFK010000001.1, read as the reverse complement.
TTGGCGGATATCGCCTGGAACTCCCTCTACTGGGAAAACCACGACCAACCACGTTCTGTCTCCCGCTTTGGTTCTGATAAGCCAGAATTCCACGCGGTGTCAGCGAAGATGTTGGCAACACTTTTGCACTTCATGCAGGGAACGCCTTACATCTACCAGGGACAAGAAATTGGAATGACGAACGCCTATAACTTGGACTGGGAAGACTTCAACGATATCGAAATCAAAAACGCGCGTCGCTACCTCGTGGAACGCGATGGCTTGATTGATGCGGATACGTTGCTTGATTACGTGCACTACAAGGGTCGTGATAACGCCCGGACGCCAATGCAGTGGACGGATGGTGAAAACGCCGGCTTTACGACGGGAACGCCATGGTTGAAGTTGAATAACAACTTCAACAAGATTAACGTGGACAAGGCCTTGGAAGATGAGGATTCAATCTTCTACCACTACCAGAAGTTGATTGCATTCCGCCATGATTTGGATATCGTGACGACGGGTCGCTACGAATTGTTGGATCCAGAAGACGAACAGGTTTACGCTTACAAGCGTGTGGGTGAAAACGAGGAATTGCTCGTGATTAACTCATTTGCAGAAGAATCGATCGTGCGCGAATTCGATGTGCCGGAAGGTGCAGAAATCTTGATTTCAAACTACAAGGACGACGCGGGTAAGACGCTGCGCCCTTACGAATCAAAGGTTTACCGTTACGCTAAGTAAGATGAAAAAACAAAAAGAACCCCTTCGGGGGTTCTTTTTTTCATGTACATATTCAAGGAACTGTTCTCTAACAGCAGCCTCCATGCGCATCCAACCGCTTAGCGGTCAAATCCCCATGGATCGGACTGGAAGGCCTTGTAGGACTCCAAATGTTCATCTGAGAGCCAGTTGCCTTCGTGTGCGGCACTAAGCAAATCCTGGTAGTTCAAGATGGTCCCGTAAGCAAAACCGGCTTCGTCCATGTTCTTCTTCAAATCCGTGAAGCCGTAAGAAAAGATGGCAGAGATACCGGCAACCTGATATCCTTCCTTCGTTACGGCTTGGGCGGCCTTCAAGACGGAGCCACCGGTTGAAAGCAAGTCATCAATCAACACCACTTGGTCGTCATCGTTCAAAACACCTTCAATCTGCTTGCCCTTCCCGTGATCTTTTGGCTTTGAGCGAACGTAAACCATTGGGAGGTTCATTTCCTCTGCGACCAAAGCGGCCTGTGGGATACCAGCTGTCGCCACTCCAGCGATAACCGTCACTTCTGGGTACATATCTTGAATCTGCTTTGCCAAAGCCTTCGTGATTTGCTTACGCAAGGCTGGGTAAGAAATTGTCTGGCGCAAGTCCGTGTAGATTGGTGAATGGATACCAGAAGCAAATTCGTAGTGACCACTTTCCTTGAAGGAAACGATTTTCTTTTCGAGGAGTTGCTTTGAAATTTCAGCGGTGTTTGTCATGGTGTGTTCTTCCTTTCAGTTTAAAAATGCTGGTTGTTGGACCCACTTGACCGTGGATGGGCCCGTTTCTTGAATCGAAACGTTAACTTAGGCGTCCAACCAGTCCTCTTCATAGCGATTGTAGGCTTCCTTTACGTAGGCGTTCTTCGTGATGGGACGGCCGACAACGATGGCCGACGCCCCGTTTTTACGTGCAAAGGCTGGGCTTGCCACCCGCTTTTGATCTTGGACACCGTCTTCTGGCAAGCGGATGCCAGGCACGAGGTAGAAGAAACCATCAGCCATTGATTCATTCAGTGTTTGGAGTTCTTGACTCGAGCAGACAACACCGTCTGCCCCGGCCTTTCGAGCCGTTTGTGCAAGCGACAAAACCATATCCTTCATTGGCAATTGAACGTTTTGTTCTTCTTTCAACACCTGGTCTGAGATGGATGTTAATTCCGTGACAGCCAGCAAGACGGGCTCTTTCAAACCGGCCTCTTCGGCCCCTTCCTTCAAGCCAGCCTTTGCGGCCGCGATCATTTCAGAGCCTCCGAGCCCATGGACCGTGACGTAATTGACACCAAGCAAGGCCAAACGATGCATGGCTTGCTTCACGGTGTTTGGGATGTCGAAAAGCTTCAAATCGAGGAAGATGTCGCAGCCAAGGGCTTTGACACGTTCAATAATACTTGGCCCTTCCGCGTAAAAAAGTTCCATCCCGATTTTGACCGTCAATTTTTCGGGTTGATCAAAGGCCGAAAGGAAGTCCAGCGCCCGTTTCCCGGTTGGAAAGTCCAGTGCAATCATCAATGGTTTTGCCATGTCTTGTCTCCTTCTTACAGTTCTTTTACCTTGCCGCGGAAGTCGTCGAGTGATTCATAACCCTTGTCAGCCATGATTTCTTCGAGTTCCTTTTGGAGGCGGGCGTAGACACCCAGGCCTTCCTTAATGACTTGGGTTCCAACAGAAACCATGTCAGCCCCACAGAGAATGTGGGCGAAAACATCCACTCCAGTCGTTACCCCACCAGTTCCGATGATGGCGATGTCGTCGTTTAAACGAAGGCGCAGGGCGCGAACGTTCGCCAAGGCAGTTGGCAAAACCATTGCCCCACCAAGTCCTCCAAAGCCACCCTTTGCCTTCGTCACAACCTGTTCCTTATCAACGTCAACGACCAGACCGTTACCAACCGAATTAATCGTGTTCACGTGTGTGAGTGGGAACTTGTTCAAGACCTTGGCAATCCCGTCAAAGTGGGCTAAGTCAAAGTAAGGTGGCAACTTCACACCGAATGGCTTCTTGAAGAAGGAGCAAACCGTCGTCAAAATCTTTTCGGTTGCTTCAAAGTCGTAGGCCGTTTGCGGATGGCCAATCACATTTGGACAAGACAAGTTCAATTCCGTCAAACCTTCGTAGTCGGAATCCTGCACCTTACGCATGAGTTCGATGGCGTCATCGGCGTTCATTCCAGCAACGGACAGAATCGTTGGCTTACTGTGATCATGTTGCACGTAGTCCAAGTAGAATGGGTAACCCAAGTTTGGGAGCCCCATGGAATTGATTGATCCGTTTGCCAAATCGTAGTAGCGGGGTTGTTCGTTACCCTCGCGTGGCTGCAAGGTAGCTGACTTCGTCACGATTCCACCGAGTTCCTTGGTTGCTTCCAAAGAATCGAGTTCTTCTTGCGTCTGGCAGATAATGCCGGATGCGTTCAAGAATGGCATTTCAAAGTGGTTGTTTGCAATGCTTGTTTTCAAGTTCATGTTATCCTTCTCCTAATTCGTAAACTTTCTTCTCTGCATCGAGGTTCTCGAATGCTTTTGCGTAAGCCAAGAATGTGTCGATGGCGGAGACAAAGGCTGTTCCCTGTTCGACGGCCATGCCGCGCCATACCGCTTCTTCGTTTGTGCCGAAATCGACGAGCAAATCGATCGTTCCAGCAACCATTTCGGCTTCTACTTCGTCCTTAGTAATAAGCGCACTTACAGCAAAACCTACCTTTTCAAGTGACTTTACCGATTCTTCTGACGCTTCCAAAGTCCAACCCGCACCAGTCATCTTTTTTAGCGTTTCTGCCATTTCGACAGCGTCGTCGCCCACGTTATTTAGCACGAGTCGCTTTGCCACCGGTGCCTTCACACCAGCAGCTACGAATGCCTTTTGGAGTGCGGTAGCAAAGTCTGGTGCAGAGCCCATGACTTCACCCGTTGACTTCATTTCTGGTGCCAACTTTGTGTTGGCGTCGTTTAACTTCTCAAAGGAGAAGACCGGCGCCTTGACGTGAATCATGTTTCCTGCTGGCTTGAGGCCTGGCTTAATGCCCAGGTCCGAAAGCGACTTTCCCATCGAGAGCCAAGTCGCAATCTGTGTCATGGCCATCTTCGTGACCTTGGACAAGAATGGCACCGTCCGTGAGGCTCGTGGGTTCACTTCAATCACGTAGGCCTTGCCTTCGTGGATGATGAACTGCATGTTCATCAACCCGATGACACCAAGTTCATTGGCAAGCTTCGTTGAAGCATCGACCATTTGGTCGACAACATCGTCTGAAAGCGTGATGGCTGGGTAAACCGCCATGGAGTCACCTGAGTGAACCCCAGAGCGTTCGATGTGGGCCATGATGCCGGGGATGCTGACTTCCTTACCGTCTGAAAGCAAGTCCAGCTCGGCTTCTTGACCGGCCAAGTAGGAATCAATCAAGACTGGGTGGTCGTTTGAAACCCAAGCGGCTACGTTTAAGTAGCCCTGCAATTCCGCTTCGTTTTGGATGACGGCCATCCCCTGTCCACCAATCACGTACGATGGACGAATCAAGACTGGGTAACCGACTTCCTTGGCCTTTTCTTTTGCTTCCTCTTGTGAGATGGCGAATGCGGCCTTTGGTTGGTGCAAACCGAGCTTTTGAATGATGTGGTTGAAACTGTCTCGATCTTCGGCCAGGTCGATGGCCTTCAGGTCCGTTCCTAAGATTATGGTGCCGTTTTCGTTGATGGCAGCAGCCAAGTTGATGGCTGTTTGGCCACCGAACTGGAGAAGCACACCTTCCGGCTGTTCCAAATCGATCACGTTCAACACGTGTTCACGCGTCAACGGTTCGAAGTAGAGCTTGTCAGAGATAGCAAAGTCGGTTGAAACCGTTTCGGGGTTTGAGTTAATGATGATGGCTTCGTAACCCGCCTTTTGGATGGCCTTTACGGCGTGCACCGTGGCGTAGTCGAATTCGACTCCCTGCCCAATCCGGATTGGTCCGGAACCAACAACCAAGATGGAAGGCTTGTCCGACTTAACGGATTCGTTTTCCTCTTCGTAGGTTGAGTAGTAGTAAGGCGTCTTGGATTCGAATTCACCGGCGGCCGTGTCGACCATCTTGTAGACGGGTAAGACGCCTTCGTCCTTGCGCAGCTTTCGGATAGCGCTTTCAGGTTGTCCGCTTAGCTTTGCAATGTATTCGTCTGGGAAGCCAAGCTCCTTAGCGCGACGAAGTTCGTCCTTATCAAAGACCTGCTTCAACTTACGTTCAAAGGCCACCACGTTTTCAACCTTATCCAGAAAGAAGAAGTCCATCTGGGTGATGTCATGAATTTCTTCGACACTCACACCGCGACGGAGCAGTTCCGCAATCATGAAGAGTCGGTCGTTTGTGGCGGGCATGAGCTTGGCCTTCATGTCTGCGACAGATATTTCGGCGTAGGCATCCCCCGAGAAGTCGTTTTGCGTACTTTTCAGAGATGATACCGCCTTTTGCATGGCTTCTTCGAAGTTACGACCGATGGCCATGACTTCTCCGGTTGCCTTCATTTGCGTGCCAAGCGTTGGTTCAACATCCTTGAACTTGTCGAATGGGAAGCGTGGAATCTTAACGACAACATAGTCCAAGGCAGGCTCGAAGGCCGCCCAGGTCGTCATCGTGATGGGATTTTTGATTTCATCCAAATTCAGGCCGACCGCAATTTTGGCAGCCATCTTGGCGATTGGATAACCCGTTGCCTTAGAAGCTAAGGCAGATGAACGGGATACTCGTGGGTTCACCTCGATGATGCGGTAGTTAAAGGACTGTGGGTCCAGCGCCATTTGGATGTTCACCCCACCCTCAATTTTCAAAGCGCGGATGATCTTCAAGGCGGAATCACGCATCATTTGAAACTCGCGGTCGGCCAGTGTTTGTGTTGGTGAGACAACGACTGAGTCACCGGTGTGCACACCAACTGGGTCGATGTTTTCCATTGAGGCAACGATCAAGGCGTTGTTTTCGCGGTCACGCATGACCTCGAATTCGATTTCCTTAAAGCCCGCGATGGATTCTTCAATCAAGACCTGGGTTACTGGTGAGAGGTCCAAACCGTGGGCAGCGATATGTTCGAGTTCTTCGTCGTTGTGAACGAAACCGCCACCGGAACCACCCAGTGTGTAAGCTGGACGAACAACCAATGGGTAACCAATGCGTTCGGCGATTTCCTTTGCTTCTGCCATGTTTGTTGCGATGGCTGAGGCGGGTACCGGTTCGTTTAAGTCAGCCATCAATTCCTTAAAGGATTCACGGTCTTCGGCCTGTTCAATGGCCTTCAACTTTGTTCCAAGGAGTTCGATGTCTAGTTCTTCCAGCAAACCGGAGTCGGCCAATTCCTTGGCGAGGTTCAATCCGGTCTGCCCACCAAGCGTTGGCAGGATGGCGTCTGGCTTTTCCTTGCGAATGATTTGTTCAATGTAGCCAGTCGTTTCTGGTTCAACGTAAACCCGGTCGGCAATCTCTTTATCCGTCATAATCGTGGCGGGGTTCGAATTCACCAAGATCACTTCGTAGCCTTCTTCTTTCAAGGCCAGGCAGGCTTGGGATCCGGAGTAGTCGAATTCCGCTGCTTGTCCGATGATGATTGGTCCTGAACCAATAACCAGGATTTTGTTTAAATCAGTTCGCTTTGGCATAGAAAGGCTCCTTTTTCGCATCTTTAACAGCTGCTAAAAACTTATCGAAGATGTACTCTGAATCGTGTGGACCAGGGCAAGCATCCGGGTGGAACTGAACAGAGAAGGCGGTGCGGTCATTCAAGCGAACCCCCTCCACCGTGTTTTGGTTAATTTCTTCGTGGGTTACTTCTAACTTAGTGTCTTTAACGGAGTCACGGTCAACGGCGTAACCGTGGTTTTGAGACGTGAAGTGCTTTTCTTGCTTATCGACGTCCCAGACCGCGTGGTTGAAGCCGCGGTAACCAAACTTCATCTTGTAGGTCTTAGCCCCGTTAGCCAAGGCGAAGAGTTGGTGTCCGAGGCAGATACCGAGGAGTGGGTATTCGTCTTGTAGTGCTAGAATCATTGGATAAGATGCTTCGTAGAGTTCAGGGTTACCAGGACCGTTTGAAAGCAAGACACCGTCTGGGTCAGCTTCGCGAATCTTTTCGATGTCGGTTGTCCAGTCAAAGTGCAAGACGTTCACACCACGCTTCTCGAGTGCCTGGGCGATGGAGTTCTTCAAGCCGAAGTCAATGAGTGCAATCCGAACAGCGCCCTCGTCTTTGACTTTTCCATTACCAGCCACGTACTCTTCCTTCTTGCTTCGTTCAACGAGGAGTTGGTCGTAGTCCTGGGCGAAGAGCTCCTGAATCTTTGTTTCGTCTAGGCTGTTAACCAGCACGCCCTTCATGGAGCCCTGCGTCCGCAGTTCCTTAGCAAGCTTACGCGTATCAACGCCTTCGATGCCGACCACGCCGTTTTCCTTGGCGTATTCAGGAATTGACATCACAGAGCGGAAGTTTGATGGGCGCTTGGTGATTTCCTTGGCAACAATCGCGTCCACCGCCGGGCGGCTTCCTTCGTTATCGTCCAAGTTGATGCCATAGTTACCAATCAATGGATAAGTGAAAACCATGCTTTGCCCGAAGTAAGACGGGTCGGTCATGGTTTCTTGGTAACCGGTCATGCCGGTTGAGAACACCACTTCCGTGAGCAATTCTTCGTTTGATCCGAACGCTTCACCGCTGTAGATGGAGCCGTTTTCTAACACTAAGTACCGTTTCATCTGCTTCCCCTTATTGTTCAAAGACGATGTTGCCATCGACCATTGTTTTCTTTACGCGTCCAAAGACTGACTCTCCGATGAATGGGCTGTTCTTCCCCTTGGAGTAGAAGTCCTTTGCATCAATTTCAAATTCTTCGGTTAGGTCTATCAAAGTCAGGTCCGCACTATCACCGACCTTGAGCTCTCCTGCGTCTTTTAGTCCAAAGACAGCAATCGGATTCTTAACCATCCACTTAAGAAGCGTTTGCAGGTCGACCAAGCCGGACGCTACAAAGCGCGTGTACATCAGTGGGAAGGCGGTTTCCAAACCGACAATTCCGAAGGCGCAGCCACACATGGAACCCTGCTTTTCGTGGGCCTGGTGTGGGGCGTGGTCGGTGGCGACCATGTCGATGGTGCCGTCAAGCAAGCCGGCAACCAAAGCCAAGCGGTCTTCACGGGAGCGAAGCGGTGGATTCATCTTGAACATGGGGTCATCACTGATGATGTCTGTTTCGTCCAAGAAGAGGTGGTGCGGGGAAACCTCGGCGGTTACCGGAAGGCCCTCCTTCTTGGCTTGGCGAACTAAGTCCACTGACTCTTTCGTTGAAATGTGGGCCACGTGGTAGGAGCAGCGCGTTTGACGGACCATCATCAAATCGCGGGCTAGCTGGCTTGATTCAGACAGGCTGTTCATTCCTGGCAAGCCGAGTTTGTCTGCTCGGTCACCCGCGTTCATTACCCCTCCGTCGACGAGGTCGTCGTCTTCGATGTGGGCAGACAAAACCTTTCCAGCGGCCTTAATGGCTAGCTGGGCTTCGTACATGGTCTTGGCCGATTGCAAACCGTGCCCGTCGTTTGAGAAAGCGGCTGCTCCAGCATCGGCGAGCTCTTCGATTGGGCCAACTTCTTTTCCGGTTAGGTCCGCTGAGATGGCCGCGATTTGACCGACCTTGATTACACCGTTTTCTTCATTACGCTTAATCTGGCTTTCCAAGCGTTCGACGTTGTCGATGACCGGCTTTGTGTTGGCCATGGCGAGGACGGAAGTGAAGCCTCCAGCAGCTGCGGCCTTTGAGCCGGTTTCAATCGTTTCCTTTGCTTCCTGACCAGGATCGCGGAAGTGCACGTGCACGTCGACCAAACCCGGAAGTGCCGTGTAACACTTTCCGTCGATGATTTTGTCGTAACCCTCCTTAGAAGATTCGTTCAAGAAAGCCTTGATACGTCCGTCTTCAATGATCATGTCGGTTTGCTCACCGTCCACGATGATGTTTTCGATTAACGTTTTCATGTTTAATCCTCCATCCAGTCGTTTGCTTGAAGCACCTTGGTTAAGAGTGCCATGCGTGCGAAGACGCCGTTCTTCATTTGCTTGAAGATGCGGGAGCGTGGTCCGTCGACCAGCTTGGATTCGATTTCGATGCCGCGGTTAACTGGTCCCGGGTGCATGAAGATGGCTGAATCCTTCATCAACTTGGCTCGTGCTTCATCAACTCGGTAGTGTGAAACGTAGTCGTCTACTGAAAAGCTTGAGGCTTCCTTGTCGTCTAGACGTTCGTTTTGCACGCGGAGGCACATGACGACGTCGGCGTCCTTGATGCCTTCGTCTAGTTCGACGTAGCGGCCGTAGTTGTTTAGGTCTTCGTTCCACCATTCTTTCGGCCCTGCAAAAGTCAAACCCATACCGAGCTTCTTGAACACGTGGGCGTCCGAGTTCACCACCCGTGAGTGACTGAGGTCACCAACCATCAAGACGTTTAAGCCGTCGAACTTTCCAAATTCCTGCTTAATGGTGAGCAGGTCCAGCATGGTTTGGGATGGGTGAACCCCAGCTCCGTCACCCGCATTTACTAATGCGAGCTTCACGCCTTCTTGCTTCACCGTATTGAACCAGGCGTCTTCAGAGTGGCGAACCACCGCAATGTCCATGCCGATTGATTCAACGGTCTTTAAGGTGTCTGACAAGGTCTCGCCTTTTTTGACAGAAGAAGCAGCGAGGTTAAGATCGAATCGGCTGAGTCCCAAGTTGTGCTCGGCCATTTGGAAAGACGTGACCGTTCGAGTGGAATTCTCGAAGAAGAGGTTGGCCACCTTAACATCCTTCTTCAACGCCTTTGGCTTCTGCCCTTTTTCGTAGCTCTCCGCTAAGGCAACTAACTCAAAGATTTCTTGCTTGTCCAAGTTCGACAAATCTAAGCAGTCTTTTCCTACTGACATGAAAACGCCCCCTATTTTTCGTACAAAAAAAGCCCTGATCAACGATCAGAGCTTACGAAAAAGGCTTTGTTTGTAGTTGGACTGAGTCCCTGGGTTTTTAAGTCAGGATTCGCCAAATAAGCTTGCCTACCTCCGCCTCTCTGGACTTCCTCGGTAAACAATGCGGCAACAATCCAACCAAGCCTTTTTCGATTCTCTGATCGACTTTAAAGGTTTGATTTGAGTTACTGAAAGCTTAGCACTCTTTTTTCAAAGAAACAAGATTTATTTAAAAAAAACACAACAATTCCTTTTTAAACTAGAAAAAAACAGCTCTTTTGTCTTAAAAGAACTGCTTTATATCAATACGTATTAAAGGCTACCGTCCAAGAAATGGTTCTTTCCCATTCCAAATGACCAGTCTTCGGCGTGGTTTGTCGCAAAGGAAATGATGACGTCTTCAGGACGGACACCAGCTTCCTTTTCCAATACTTCAACCAACTTCTTCGTGAAGGCCTTCTTGGCTGGCATTGGGCGTGGCGTTGACAAGACCGTGAAGAACAAGGCCTTGTTCGTGCGTTCGTATCCCAAACCAACGTCTTGGAAGCAGATTTCGTAGTCTTCGTGTTGCGTGACGATTTGGAAACGATCGCGATCAGGCAAGTTCAGCGTTTCCTTGGCAACGTCGAATGACAATTGCATCAAGTTCTTGATTTCTTCAGGTTGGTATTGATTCTTGATTAAATCCATCTTTAAAAGTGGCATAAGTAACTCCTTTATTACATGAAATGAATAAACCTAGTTTAACACTTTCAACAACAAAAAGAGCTTACATTATTTTCAAAGCACTTTAATATTTGCAAGTTTTGCCAACGTTGCATCCGACAATGTCGCCAAATAGTCGAAGACGGCGTTCCGAAATGTCGCTGGTCCGTGCACATCGTCGCGTTCGATGGCCAAATCCGCCGCCACCGTTAAGATGGAGGCAACCTTAGCTAAATCTTCTAATGAAACGCCGTGGGCTAATCCTAATGCCAAAATAGCGTCTAAGACGTCCCCCATCCCCACGTTGACGGATAAGTAAGGGTGTCCGTTGCGAAGTTCATAAACCGTTTCACCATCGGTCACAACATCCACTTCACCTGAAATGACAACCCAGACTTCTTCTTGCTTGGCGTATGCCTTTGCGACCTGAACGGCGTTTGCATGAGAGGTCGAGTCAATGCCCAATGCGGATTGTTCGTTCATCAAAAGCGCAGCGATTTCAGACAAGTTACCACGAACAACTTCGGGTTGGACTTGTTTCATCGTGTCAATGGCGTTCAAGCGACGCAAATTAGAAGCACCGGCACCAACGGGATCAAAGACGACGGGCTTGCCAAGCTTCTTGGCCACCTTTCCCAGGCGAAGTGCACGTTCGTGGCTTTCTTTTTTAGTCGTGCCCATGTTAATGACCACGGCTGAAGCGAGGCCGACGAGTGTTTCGTCGTCGCGTTCGTCATCGTTCGCTAAGGGTGAGCCGCCCAAATAAGAGATAGCATCCGCAACTAATTGTTCAGTAACGTGGTTACTATTCATGATAACCATAGCGGGATTATTGCGCATTTTGTTTAACATTGTTTACTCCTTCTTGCTCAGTTCAAAGACAGTTTTGTACAAATTATTGCTTTTCGTAAAGGCGGAAATGGCAGCGACTCCATCGGCGCCGGCATCAAGGATACGGGAAGCGGTTTCTTCACTTACACCCCCAATTCCAATGACGGGAACGGGCGACTTCGCTTTAATCGCTTTTAAGCCGTCCAAACCAATGGGCAACTTGGCATCTTTCTTCGTCTGTGTGGCGAAGACCGGACCGACACCGATATAGGCGAGGTGTTGGAAGAGGTGCTCGCTCTTTTTGAATTCTTCCATGGTAGAGATGGAGAGGCCGATGAGAAGATTGGGGGCTTGCTGAACAATGTGCTCGACGCTTGTATCGGATTGACCAACGTGAATGCCATCGGCATGAGACAAAATGGCAAGATCAAGGTCGTCATCGATGAAGAATAAGGAATGGTTATCGCTACAAATTTGTTTTAATGCTTTGGCAAGGACGACCTTGTCTTCCCAGTTCAGCTTCGTTTCGTCCTTCTCACGAAGCTGAACAACTTTGACGCCTGAACGGCAGGCGCTCTTAACTAAATTAGCCAACGCGCGCGGACTGCCGCTAATGTTCTCTGTTTCAATAACCAGCTGCGGTCCAAGGACCTCAAGGCCAAATCCAGTTCTCACCTTGTTGGGGTCTGCCCAGTTACCATGATTGAGTGGTCCGTGCCCGTGTCCAACAAAAAGTGAATGATTGATGATTCGGTTCATGTAGGCATGTCCTTCAACGATGGCCTGTTTCAAAAACAGGCCCTTTGCCAATCCTGAAGTGATAGCAGAAGACAAGGTATCACCAGTGCCGTGTTTGTTTTCGTTATGAACTTTAGGACCGGTCATGAAGAACTCTTCGTCCTCTAACAAGACATAGTCGTAGACCGTTTCCATTTCAAGGTGTCCACCCTTCACAATCACGTTTGGAACACCGCTTTCTTGGATAATAAGGCCCGCAGTCTTCATATCTTCTTTTGATTCAATGGTCATGCCAGCAAGCAGTTTCGCTTCAGGCAAGTTTGGTGTAACGAGCAAGGCCTTTGGCAGCAAGTCTTTCTTTACTGCCAAAACGCCGTTGTCATCGAGCAACTGAGCACCGCCCTTTGCGACCATAACGGGATCAACAACCAAATTTTTAACACCGTATTTCACGACGTTCTCCGCTACTGCCTGCACACGGTCAGCATCAAACAAAGCGCCAGTCTTAGCCGCTTTGATATCAAAGTCCGCGTACAAAGAATCAAACTGAGCATTAATCATCTCAACTGGTGTTGGCATGACATCTTGCACGCCGTAAGTATTTTGAGCGGTCAGCCCCACAATCACAGAAGTGGAATAAACTTCAAAGGCCTGCATGGTTTTGATGTCCGCCTGGAGCCCGGCACCGCCTCCGCAGTCAGAACCAGCAATCGTCAATGCCGTTGGATACATCACTTTCTTTTGCATGCTAAACCACCTTACATGGCTTGTGCAAAGAAAAGATCTTCGCACTTCACAGCTTGAAGAAATGCTTCAAGCCCAGCGGCTTGCTCTTCTTCACTCATTTTTTTAGCTTTTTCATCCAATGCCTGAAGCAAGTGGACGGTGATGCCACCATCCGTTCGTTGGTAGAAGTCGAACCACTCGTAAAACGGGTTTGTTGGTGTCATCTTTCCAGCAGCAATTGATTGTTCAGCAAGGTAAGCATAGACGTATGGGCATGCAGCTAAGGCCGACATTGAGATAAAAGGACTGGCTTCTCGGCTCGTCTTCAAAAGGTTTAAGTACTGCTTCGTACCAGGCAAAAGGTCAACTTCTTTTACTTCTTCTGGTCGACCACTCGCTTCTTCGACCAAATTCAAAAGCATTTCGTGTGGTTCTGTATCACCGTCTTCTTGAAAAGCTTCAAGTTCCTTTGAGTCGATGCCAAAGGCTTCCAATGTCTCGCCAAAAATTGGCAGGAAGTAACCTAAGTAGGATTGATCCTGGCTCACGTAGTTCAACAAGGCTTCTGCGTTAACATCCCCATTGATCATTTCTTGAATGAAAGCATTGTTATAAAATTCAGGCAAGTGCGTGGCCAAAATTTCTTCCATTTTTTCACTGTATTCTGTCATACTCTCTCCTTTATTCTCTGACACTTATTTTTGACAATAAAAAAAGTCCCTGGCATAAGCCAAGGACGTCATAGAACGTAATTAAAAAAGACAGTATCTGCCACTCGTTCCCTGCGTCCGTACTAACGGCTTCAGGTTCAATGGGTATAATCTCAGCACAAGGCACCCCAACTTTTTCAATTGTCGAAAAAAGTATAGCATGAAAAGAAAAAAGCGCCAACTGATTTCTTAAAAAGCGCTTGAACGTAGAGCGTTTATGCCATATATTATAAGTATACTTATGATATTAAACAGAGGATAACAATGACAAAATCTCATGAAGAATTAATCAACGATTATCAACATTCAACATCGCAAAGCTTCTTTGCGCTCTATACGGACTGGTTCCGACAGACCAAAAGTCAACTCCGTCGGTTAAATCTAACCCACCCACAGGTTCAAGTTTTGGCCACCGTTGAAAAGTTAAACTTGGAAGCTCCAGAAGTGACACAGGCGATGGTCGCAAAGGAAGCTGACATTGATCCAATGACGGCATCTGCCATCATTACCAAGCTGGCCCGTGAAGATTTCTTGGACCGTTTCCCTGGAAAGAAAAATCCACGTTCGAAGGCCATTCGCCTCACACAGCACGGAAAGAACAACCTGGAAAAGGCGCTCATTGTGATGAACGACTTTGACAAGGCCTACTGGAAAGACACCAATCCCAACCGTCAGGAACTCATCGCAAACTTCAAAAAGAAGATTTAAGAGAGCTCAAAAAATAGAAAACACAAGGTGAATGAATTCATGCGGCAAGCACAAGACTTTCACCTCGAATATTTAAAAGAAGACGATTATGATCTTTTTAGAAGGACTTTACAGGCTGCCTATCGGTATAGCATTCCACGACACTACGGAGAATTCATGCCGATTGATCTGCTAACGCCAGAAGAACAAGAAATCACTGACTTCTTACAAGCAAAGAGAACATCTTCAATCGTCGCTAAGTCAAACGGCGCCATCATTGCCGGTATAACCTTTCTGACGAAAGGCGACCAGGTCGTCGTTGGCACGCCAATCTACCTTTTTACGGCACCCGCCTTTCAAAACACCGGAATCGTTTCGAAGTTCTTTTTGAAGATGTCCAAACAGTTCCACGACATTGACCTTTGGGAAATGAACATCTACTCAGGTGACCATGAGTTAGTTAACTTATTCGTTAATCGATGTGGTTTTGAGATTATCGAGTTTCTGAATCCACACCACCGAAAAGAAGGCGATAACTCATCGTCTGATAGCAACTATGTGTTACGTAAAGACAACTTTTAATTAAAGCGTCATCATCGCCCTTCCCCATCTCAGTCGAAAGGAACTTCATGTCAAAACAAGAAAACAAGCTTTTAATCTCATATCTAGAAGCGGAAGAACTCCATGAGTTCAGGGACAATCTGTATGGCGCGACTCGAGCTGCCTTTCAAAAATACAGCGATGAAGATGATGACTTTGATCCAGAGAGTCTACCGGACATCGAAGACATTGCAGGTGCCTTTTTCTATGCGGACAGCGTTAACTTGAAGCTCACCTTAAACGACGAAATGGTAGCTGGCGCCATCTTTCACCCAAAGTATAAACAAGGCTTTTCTGACATCATCTTCTTGTTTGTTAAAGCTGACCATCAGGGACAAGGAATTGCTACCCGCTTTCTTGAAATGATTGAAGAATCCTTTCCACAAATCAAGGCTTGGTCGACCCTTGTCTATGAAAAGGATACTGCCCTATTAAACTTTTACATCAACCAAGCCGACTTTAAGGGCATTACGGTTTATAACAGCCACAATCCAGCACCAGTCCCTCAAATCAAAGACGGAACCATCCTACTGACAAAATGGAATGATGGTCTAGAAGAATAACGCACGCCTTTGACTTTTACATCAACGAGGCAAACAAAAAGCCGCTCGAGCCTTTCGCTCAAGCGACTTTTTTAATTTAGCAATTAGTTGTTAACGGATGCTTCCATGGCGCGAATCTTCTTTTCTTCGAAGAGCAATGCAACAAGCAAAGCAATGGCAACAGCAGCCGCGAAGTAAATCACGTTAGAAGCCATGCTCCAGCCGTATGAACGAACCAAACCACCGATAACAGCAGTGGCAATCGTTTCTCCAAAGATGTACTGGAAGAAGCCCATGAATCCGGCTGACAAACCAACCGCGTAGTTTGGCACCGCTTCGTTGATCATCAAACCAACCAACGTAATTGGAGCGTAAATCATCGTTCCCATTGCAAACAAGGCGATGATCAAAGCCACGTGATTTGAAGTCGTGAAGTAAACAGTCAATGATGCCAACGTTCCAATAGCGGCAATCAAGCAAATCAAAGCACGACGTCCGTTCAAGAAGTCTGACAACATTCCCAAGGCGATAACACCAGGAACGGCTGAGATTTCAAAGATACCAACTAACCACTTTGCCCAAGAAACTGAGAAGCCCTTCGTTGGCAAGTAAGATGGAATCCATGACATCACACCGTAACGGATGATGTAGAAAGACATTGACGTCAACGTCACCAACCAAACAACCTTGTTCAACAAGATGCTTTTAACCAAGATTTGGAAGACAGACATATCAGTCGTTGCTTGGTTCGTCTTTTCACCCTTGATGTCAACTTCGACATAACCAGAGTAAGTTCCGATGTCAGGCAAGCCAACTGATTCTGGCTTGTCCGTGTTGATCAAAAGCATCAACGTTGCCAAAACAGCTGAGATTACTGATGCCGTGACAAAGACCATCACAAGTGAACCTGAGAAAAGAACCGTTGCCAATTCGATTGACAAAACACAGAAGAACGCTCCGGCGTTGTGAGCTGATGACCAGATTGAGTAGGCCGTTCCACGGTTCTTCTTAGAAAACCACATTGAAATCTGACGTTGGCAAGCAGGCGCTCCCATTGATTGCGTGACGGCGATGAAAAGCATCAACACCAAAATCAAGTAGAAGTTTGACGTGAAACCAATCAGCAAGTTGAAGAATGCTGAAAGGTACAAACCACCGGCCAAGAACCAACGAGCATTGGACTTATCAGCCAAGGCTCCCATGAAGAGCTTGGCAATTCCGTACCCAACACCGAAGGTTGAAAGAATCAAACCGATTTGACCAATGTCAAATCCGTAGTTGTTCATAATGTTAACTTGTTCCGTCGTGAAAACCAAACGGATGATGTAGTAACCAATGTATGAAAATGATGTTGCAAGCAAAACACCCAATTGACGGCGCTTGTATTCACCAGCAATCTTGTCTTGTGCAACAGGCTTTACGTTAGCCTTGTTGAATGAAAACATACTGTAATCCTCGTATTCATAAAATAGTGTGAAACCGTGGTTCTTCGGCCTTTCACCTCAAAACGCTGGATTCAGTTGTACAGTGAAGCCTTTCACCTCAAAACGCTGGATTCAGTTGTACAGTGAAGCCTTTCGCCTCATCTGCTTTATATAGAAGTTTAGAGGACTTTTATTAAAAAGTCAATCTAATTTGAAAAAATACAAAGGATGTTTTACAATGTAACCCTTTACATTTTATAAATATTAACAATTATTTCGGATTTTCAAATGAAAACACTTAATAAAAAGCCCGTTTTTAATGTTACTTTTTAAATATTTAGAAAAAGACAGCCAAGAAAATTTGACTGCCTTTTTTCGAAAATAATTTGTTAACGCTACTTTTGGTATGCCGCTTGATAAGCTGCATAAATTGCCCTTGCTTCTTGCAATGGCAAGTAACGGGTTTCAATCTCAGCCGATCCATCATTCGTTCGTATGACAACGATCAGATGCGCACGCTTATTAAAGAGCGCCATCCAGAAGGATTGCGTCAAGCTGACAGACTGAATGTTTTCACACTTCACGTAAACCGTCTTCTTGTTAAAAAGACGGGCGGTTTGAAGAACGAGCACCTTCCCCTCTTCAACGATGGCTGTCCCTGTCACACGGCCCTTGTAATACCCGGAAAGCGCACCAAGGACAAGCAAGAAAATCGCGACCATCACGCTGTAAGTATTCAACCAGAAATAAAGGGCAACTGCCAAAATTACTCCGAGGTAAACAACAGCATTACGCGCCATCGCCCATGATTGAAAGAAACTGCCTGATTTAATCGCCGGCTTTTTTTCGGGCACCAGCGAAGGCAAGAAAGCGTGCGCCAAGTCATTGGCTTCCTTTGATTTAACCAAAGGAAACATTGTCGGCAGCTTTCTTTGCACCTCGTCGTCACCGCTTTTGTCAGTAATCAAACGCAAACGAACAGTAGCGAGTTTTAACAGATTACGCCAAAGATTTTGCTCGATTTGCAAAGACTGAATCCGATTCTCAGCAAATGTTAGGCCACGCACCTCGAACAGGCCACGCTGAATCTGCAAATGTCCGTCCTTTTTACTAAAGGTAAAGTCATAGTATAAGATGACCGTTTTAATAATGTTAAAGATAAAGAGAACGACGAGAAAGGCAATCACAACACCGACAATCATCAACACGCTTTTGGTACTTACCTCATCGCTAATCGTTTCAAAAACGTGAACGTGAGAGTCCAATCGGCCTAAGAAGCCAAAAACAATGGCGAACTGCAAAAGAACTTCAGGTGCCGTTAAGGCATACAAGAACAATTCTTTCACGCTAGTCTTGTGTTCGACCTCTTTTCCATCTTTTACCGTTAGATGATGGTCCTGACGATCACCCGTTTTATCCAAAAGCGCCTTCGAGAAGTCCTCTGATTTCATGGCTACCTGTTGGTCGGCGATCTCTAAAAGCACGTCCAATTCCGTATTTGGATTCTGATGCTTTTGTTCAATTACCCAGGTTACCCAGGTTGGAATGACAGGAAGTGTGATTTGGTTCTCGCGTTCACCTCCCTGTCCCCCGGAATCAACAGCAATCTTTTCAAGCCGGAAAGGCTTCAGGAAAAACCATTGTGACCGGTGAATATTTTGAATCTTTTGGTATGGAAGGTGGCGCCATTTTCTTCTTAAGATTCCAGAAGTTAAGACCAATTCATTTTCCGTTAACCAGTAGCGGCGCATCCAGTAATCGAGTCCTTCAAAGGTGAACCAAGCCAAGAACAGAAGAGTAAACTCCCACCATGTCCAGTGAAGCAGAGCCATCACACCAATCAAAGCAAAGAAGGTCGTTCGTCCGTCCAAAAACACCTGCTCAAAGAAAGCTAAAATGTGTAGGTGTTTAGGCTTCATGACGGGCCTCCTTTGCCAACGTCATGACTTGGTCCTTGAAAGCAATAGCATCTTCTTCAGTCAAGGCCTCGATTGAATGATGGCCCCCTCCGGTGACAAGCACAACCTTTTGGAGCTTAAAAATTTGCAAAAAAGGTCCCTGGTCCAAATCGACGTTTTGTACACGATCAATTGGAATAGCAGTCAGGCGACGATAGAAAAAGCCACGCATAATTTCAACATCTGTCGGGTTAACCTGATAGTGATAGACGGCGTATCGGTAGTGGACCATGCTAAAGCCAAAGACGACCATGATTGCGGCCGGTACATACAATGCTGAAAGCAACCATGACGGTAACGTCCAGCTAGTAAAAATTGGCAACGCCCAGGTCAGCCCAAATAAAATCGCAAAAATCACAATTCCTGAAACCAGCTCAGAGAGGTACCAGACCCCTTTTACTTTCTTTGGTAGTGATAGCATGTTCTCTCCTCAGTAAAATGAATTTAAAACGTTAAAGTAATAAGTGTGCTTATTTTCCAGAAGCTTTGATAATTGCTTCGTGAATAGCATGGCGGAAACCGTTCGCATCCAAAGCCAAAACGCCCTTGATGGTCGAACCACCGGGGGATGTAATCTGTCCCTTGAGGTCAGCGGTCGAAAGATCTGAACTTTGAGCGAGCTTTGCACTTCCCAAAACAACGGAAGCAATAAGGTCAGCCGCCTTGGAGCGGTCCAATCCCTGTGCAACAGCAGCGTCTTCCATGGCGTCCATCATGACGTCGATAAAGGCTGGTGAACAGCCGCCGACAGTTCCAGCAATGGCCAATTGATCTTCTGGAACAACAAGAACGTCTCCTAGACTTTCAAGAAGTTCTTTTACAGTAATTGTTGCCTCACCCGTTCCGTATTCCGTAACGGCCAAAGCGGTTGTTCCGGCGTTGATTGCTGAAGGAATGTTTGGAATGAAGGGATAGATTGGGTTGTCGTTTGAAACATTGTGGAGTGCTTCAGCCGAAACGCCAGCTGCAGCAGACATCACAATGACAGAGGATGATAAGCCAGCCTTAACCAGCTTTTCCAAGGTGTTCACTGTGTGCTTGGCTGGAACAGTTAAGATAAGCGCATCCATCTCCTGTGAGACAAAGTCATTTGTCTCTTTGAACACAGCGATACTTAGTTCTTGTGCCTTTTTAGCATTTGAGGACAGCCCAACAGGTGTGGTACCCGAAACGTTCAGCAACCCCTTAGCCAAAGCAGTTCCCATGTGGCCGAGACCAACGATTCCAACTTTCATTAACTTTCTCCTAACGTTTTAACTAAGTGCTATTCTACCATAGAAACGTGTTAAATCAGGCTTTTTAAGGGACTAAAAAAGTCGGAAGCATGCGCTTCCGACTAGCAATAAACGTTTTATTACTTCTTCTTAATGTAAGCAACTCCTGTAAGAGCGATCAACCAGATAATGGCCAAAATCGTCGTAAACATCGTGCCCTTGTTCAAAAGCATCAAGACAAAGATGAGTGCCAAGAAGGCAATCGTCAAGTAATTTGAATATGGCGCAAATGGTAACTTGAAGAACCCTGCTTCTTCAACCAGCCCTTTCTTCACCTGCTTCTTGTAGACAACGTGCGTGAGCATCAAGCTCATGTAGATAATCAAGAAAGCGGCGGAAGCCGTTGATGAAATCAAGTTGAAGGCGTCCGTTGGGTAAAGGTAGTTTACAATAACTGACAAACCAACGATCAGGGTTGAAACGTTGATGGCTGCTCGTGGAATCTGATTGTGATTCAGCTTACCAAAGCGTGACTTTGGACCTGACAATGAGTACAACATGCGACCAGTCGTGAAGAAGGCCGAGTTGATGGCAGAGGCGGCAGCAGTCAACACAACGAAGTTAATCAGTGCTGCAGCGGATTGAACACCAATACCAGCAAAGACTTGAACGAACGGTGACTGACCAGCTTCGTAGTTTGTCCATGGTTGGATGATCATGATGGCTGACAACGCACCGATGTAGAAAATCAAGATTCGAACAACGATGGAGTTAACGGCCTTTGGAATCGTCTGCAACGGATCCTTTGTTTCCGCAGCGGTAACGCCGACGAACTCAACCCCTAAGAAGGAGAAGAAAGCCATTTGGAAGGCTGTCAAAAGCGTCTTTCCATGGTTCGCAATCAAGCCGTGTGACCAAAGCGTTGAAAATTCTGTTTTACCAAGCGGTGTGTGAACTTGACCGAGGGCCAAAAACAAACCAGTCGCGATCATCGCAACGATGGCGATGATTTTGATGGTTGAAAACCAAAACTCAGCTTCTCCAAAGGCCTTAACGGCCACAACGTTTAGTAAGTACAAAACGACGAGGAAGCCAAGTTCAAACGGCCAGGCGTCCATGCCAGGGAACCAGAACTTCATGTAGGTTCCAATGGCCGTCAATTCGGTCATGGCGATAACAACCCAACCAATCCAGTAGGTCCAACCCAGAACGAAGCCAGCCTTTTCACCAAGGTACTGTGTCATGAAGTCGATGAAGACGGGCTTGGAATCGTCTGAAACAAGCAATTCCCCAAGCGCCCGCATCATCGCAAAGACGAAGAGTCCAGTAATGATGTAGACCAACAAGATGGCTGGTCCGGCCTTTTGAATGGCGGAACCGGCTCCTAAGAAAAGTCCGGTTCCAATTGTTCCACCCAATGCAATCATCGCCACGTGGCGGTGAGATAGCGTGCGGGCGAAGCCTTGTTGTTGTTCTTCCATACAATACTCCTTTAAATATCCATACTTGTAGTTTATACTTAGCTAATAAATAAGTAAAACTAAAGATTTTCAATTTAAAGTTAGAAAAATTCATCTTACTTCTCAGAAAGGAAAATCGATGAAAACCTTCACCTATCAAATCTTTGCGACGGTTGCAGAGACGGCATCTTTTAAAAAGACCGCGGATCAATTAAACATTACCCCTTCCGCCGTTTCACACGCCATCGCTTCTTTAGAAAGCGAGCTCAGTTTACCACTGCTGGTACGTAACCGCTCTGAGATGGCTTTATCTCAGGCTGGCGCAGATATTTTGCCAATGGTGGAACGCCTTCTAAACGAAGACCGAAAGATTCACGCACGGGCAGCCAACCTCGCTGGGTTAGCTGCTGGTAATCTGCGTATTGGCGCCATCTCTTCCGTCTGTATTGCCTGGTTGCCAACCATCATCCAAAAATTCAAAAAAAACTATCCAGCCGTCGATGTGACCGTCTTCCAAGGATCATTTAAAGAGATTGAAGAAGGTGTGGCACAGGGACGAATTGACATTGGTTTCTCAGCTCTTCCAAGTAAGGAAAGCCTGGACACCGCCTTCTTGCTAGACGATGAGATTAAATGCATCACGCAGGCTGACTTTATCCCAAAAAACGGTCAGACGATTACGCAGGCTGACCTTGAAAATCAGCATTTTATTCTTCAACGAGCGGACTATGATTCCGATACGAAGGCTGCGTTAGACGAACTCGACGTGAAGCCACAGGCCATCAACTATTCCATTGATGACCAGTCGATTCTTGCGATGGTCGAGGCTGGCCTTGGTTGGGGAATCCTGCCAGACCTCGCCCTCACCCGTCTATCCGGCGAGGTCAAAGCCTATCCTTTCGAAAAGGCCTACTTCCGTCATCTCGGGCTCGTTACAAATCCTTCCGCAACGGCTGATCCATTGGTAAAAGCCATGAAGGAAGAAATCATACAAGATATCATGTAAAAACAAAAAGGACCGCAAGATAAAATCTTGCGGCCCTTTTTTAATACTGGCTGAAGTTCAATAGAACAACGGTTGCAAATAAGGCAGCAGCAATCACCGCAAACCCCGACTTTTTATAGGGATAACGTTTAAAGGATGAGCGTGAAGCTCCCTCCTGAAAGCCGTGTGCGGTCATCGCCATCGCCACCGTTTCAGACCAATTAATGGCTTGAATTAACGCTTTAAAGTAAATCGTTGGTTGGTACCAGCTCAAAGACTGGCCGCGCATGTTAGCCGAAGCTTGAATACTTTTGAAAGCGTCCTTGAAACGTGGCACGAAGTTCAAGGCTGCCAACAGCCCGTAAATGAAGGTTGGTGACAGTTTTAGATTTTGTTGAAGTGAATGAAGTAAAACAGACGGTGTAACCGAATTCGTTAACCAGGCACTAACAAAGACGAAAAGCATAATACGAGACCCCATAATCATCCCCGTATGCATTCGTTCAAATGCCCCACCAATTCCAAAAAGGTAAAAGGACCAAAATGTTCCAAGCGTTGGCAAGATTGAAACAGCAATGTAAAAACCAAGTCGTTTAAACTTAATTCGTTGGCAAAGTAACAGGATGAAGAACATTCCAAAGAGTGTCAGATTCAGCGTCACTGATTTCGTCACAGCAATTTCTATTGAAATAAGCAGTGCGAGGAACAAGCGTTGACTTGCGTTCATGCGTGCACCTCCTCGTTTAACTCACGGTTTTGCAAGTGCAAGCGACGGTTAACCACGCCCATCAAAGGACGAATCTGATGCGAAACAATGAGCATCGTCTGTTCGAGCGCAGCCCGACTCTCCTGAATCAGTTCAATGACTTTTTGGAAAGAGTCGTTGTCCAAACCAGCGAAGGGCTCATCGAAGAGCAACAGTTCCTTTTCAGTCATTAACATGAGCAACACCTGCAACTTTTTCTGTTGGCCACCTGAAAGCGTGTAGACGGAACGTTTCGAAAGTCCCGTTAGCTCTAAACGCTCAAGGGCGTCATCGACTCGATCCTCCGTCCAGTAACGCTGATTCTTCGCGTACCGTTTGACTTGGGCCAACTCCTCTTCGACCGTTATGGTCAAAAACTGATCGAGTGCGCTTTGAAAGACGAGCCCGACGGATTGGTAGTACGCCTTGTTCTTCCAGTCACTCAAATTCTTTCCGTTAAAATGAAGCGCTCCATCGTACTTTTGAAGCTTTGAGATGGCTTTTAGAAAGGTCGACTTCCCTGATCCATTCTCACCGGTTATCAGGATTAAATCCCCCTTGTTTACCTCAAGTTCCTTTTGAAAGAGCAGTAAGCGCTGGTCGTTTTCTAAAGCTAATTCTGAAGCTGTCAAAGTCAGACCCGTACCAGGCAGTTTTGCTGCCAACTCGAAGACCTCTTCTCCCAGGTCCTTCGGCCAGTTGTCCGACTCAACGGAAGTCACTTCACCCTTTGAGCAGCGATAGAAGTCCGTAATCCTGTTTTCGTATCCTGCATCGTCATGATCACAAACCAAAACCGCATAACCAGCTTTTGAAAGTTCCAAGAAAAGTTCCTGTAACTCAACCCTTGAGTCATGGTCAACGGCAGCAAATGGTTCGTCTAGCAAAAGGTATTCAGCACCCAGAGCCAATACTTCAGCTAGGACGACCTTTTGCATCTCTCCCCCGGACAACTGTCCAAGAAAACGGTGCTTAAATTCAGAGATGTGAACCATGGCCAGGGCCTTATCGATTCGATTCTCAATCTCAGCGGGTTCTAACGATAAGTTCTCAAGGGCAAAGGCAATCTCCGCCTCGACCGTCTCCAAAACAAATTGTTCTTTCGGATTTTGAAAAAGCATAGAAACTTTCTTCACCCGTTCGTTGGCTGCTGATTCCGCGACCGGCTCGCCATCAACAGTGACAGAGCCACTCACCATCCCGCCGTACTGCGGAAACAAACCAGCTAAGCACTTAAACAGTGTCGACTTCCCGCAACCAGATGGCCCCATCATTAACGTGAAGGAACCCTTTTCAATGTTCAGGTTCACGTTTTCAAAGATTGGGCTTTTCTTCCGATACGAAAAACTTAAGTTTTTAGCAGTGAGCGCCATGTGGGCTTACTCCTCTTCGTCCTTTGATGACAAGAACTTTGAACGGTCCAAGAGACGTTCGATGGCAAAAACCAAAACGCCACCGAAGAAGAAAATGGACAAGTAACGAACGATGAAGAGCACAATCAGCAAAGCGAAATGGTAAGAAGCGTATCCTTCAGCAATCAAACTCCAGGCAAAGGTGACGATGGTTCCAGTCAAAGTTGACAACCACAAACCAGTTTTGTAGTTCTTGTAGCCGGTGAAGGTGAAACCAAGTTCTGATCCCAATCCTTGAACCAAACCAGAAACAAGCGTTCCAACACCGTAAAAACCACCTAAGAACATTTCGCCGGCAGCCCCAATCATTTCATCAATCAAAGCCGTAGCGGGCTTCTTCAAAACGTAGGCTGCTAAAGGCCCTGCCATCATCCAAATGCCAAGGACAATATCGTTTGCAAGGTTTTGCAAACCAACCGTTGTTAGGACGCCTGAAATGATTTGATAGAGCGGGTCCATCAAAAAGTAAACCACCGAAAAGATGATTCCAATCAGGGCCAACAAGATGGCGTCTTTCAATTTCCACTGTGTATTCTTCATGCTTATCCTCCTTTATTCTGAAGGGGAACCATTGATCGCAATAAAAAAGCCGCCTGTGATAGACGGAAGTCATACACAAGCGGCGCTAAAAAAGCTTTATTGTGCGAACTCCCTACGTCGGTATTAACCGGACAGGTTCAATGGGTGTTATCTCAACCAAACAGGTACCCCAGTTCTATATGCAATTAAATACGTGTTTTATGTTAAGGTGCTTTCAAAAATAATGCAAGCGCTTTTTATAAAATTCATGCAAAAATTTGAAAATCACATTTTAGAAGCAAGTATTCCCTTTGCCCGAACAACTTCTTTTTTAACGTTTGAGATTGCTGTTCCACCGAGTGAGGTCCGCTTATTAACGGCCGTCATTGGGTTCAATACCACGTACACATCGTCTTCAATCAAAGCGGAGTGTTCCTGCAGCGCTTTCAGTTCACACTGTTCGAGGGCAATTCCTTCTTGAATGGCTTCAAAGACTAACTTTCCCGTCACTTCGTGGGCCTGACGGAACGGCATCCCCTTCTTTGCCAGGTAATCAGCCAATTCGGTTGCATTGGAATAGTCCGTCTTCAAAGCGGCCTTCATGTTGTCCTTTTTCACGGTGACCGTTTCAAGCATCCCCGTAAACACCTTCAAGACGGCGATAATCGTGTCAAAAGTTGTAAAAGTCCCGGACTTATCTTCTTGCATGTCCTTGTTATAAGCCAAAGGCAAGCCCTTCATGACGGTAAGCAAGCCCATTAACTGACCGTAAACGGCGCCCGTCTTACCACGGCTGAGTTCGGCGAAGTCGGCGTTTTTCTTCTGTGGCATAATGGATGATCCGGTTGAGTAACTATCGGACAATTCCAAGTAGTTGAATTCAAAGGACGTCCAGAGAATCAGTTCTTCTGCCATCCGGGAAAGGTGCATCATGAGCATCGAAGCGTTGGCCAGGAATTCAATGGCGAAATCACGGTCTGAAACGGCATCCAAGCTGTTGTGATAAATGTTTCCGAAACCTAATTCATCAGCAACGTATTCACGATCAATTGGAAAAGTCGTCCCCGCGAGCGCCGCGGCTCCTAGTGGGAGGATATCAGTGTGCTTCTCGTTGAATTCAAAACGTTCGTAATCCCGTTGCAGCATCTCAAAGTAAGCTAGTAAGTAGTGACCATAGGAAATGGGCTGAGCGTGCTGAAGATGCGTATAACCAGGCATAATCGTATCAGCGTGCTTATCAGCTAAGAGTACTAATTCGGTTTGCAAGTTCTTAATGGCTGCCTTCACGTCTGGCAGGCGGTGCTTCATCCAAAGGTGAAAGTCCGTTGCCACTTGATCGTTTCTTGAACGAGCCGTATGCAGCTTACCAGCTACCGAGCCAATCTTTTCTGTCAGTAAGGACTCAATGTTCAAGTGAATGTCCTCGTTTTGAACAGAGAACTGTACCTTCCCCGCTTCAATGTCAGCTAAAATCTCTTTTAGCCCACCCTGAATAAAGGCACACTCTTCTTCTGAGATGATTCCAACTTTACTCAACATTTTTGAATGCGCGAGTGACCCTTCAATGTCTTCGTGGGCCAACTGATAATCGAAATGAATGGAGGCACCAAAGTCCTCTACCCAACTGGCAGCTCCCTGCTGGAAGCGCCCTCCCCAAAGCTTATCAACCATAACGGTACCTATCCTTTTCTTCTAATCAAGTAAGACTTGTTCAATAAAGTGCTGTGTTTGTTCATGCTTTGGATGGTTAAAAATGACGCCCGGCGTGTCTTCTTCAACCAATTGACCGTCTTGCATGAACCAAACTTTATCAGCCACCTTCTTAGCGAATGCCATTTCGTGGGTCACAATGACCATAGTCAACTTTTCTTCGGCTAGCTCCTGAATAACCTTCAAGACTTCCCCAACGTTTTCTGGGTCAAGGGCGGAGGTTGGTTCGTCAAAGAATAATACTTTTGGTTTCATGGCCAAGGCACGGGCGATGGCCACCCTTTGCTTTTGACCACCGGACAAAGAGGCTGGGTACGCATCGGCCTTGTTATCCATCCCGACTTTTGTCAGGTAGTCGTTTGCTGTCTTTTTTGCCTCTGCTTCATCCATCTTCTTCACACGGACGAGCCCAAGTGTGACGTTCTTTAAAACCGTGTGGTTTGGAAAGAGGTTGAAACTTTGAAAAACCATTCCAATCGATTCACCGAGGTGCTTTAATTCTTTGCTAGTGGCTTCAACTAGGTTTTTTCCTTCGAAGAAAACGCCGCCTGACGTCGGCTTCTCCAACTGGTTAATTGTTCGCAAGAGCGTTGACTTCCCAGATCCTGACGGTCCAATAATGCTTAGAACTTTCCCCTCTTCAATCTGTCCGCTCACGCCTTTTAAGACCAAATTATCTTTAAAGGACTTTTCGACGTTTTGTAATTCAATCGCTGTTTTAGTCATTGTTCATTTTCCTTTCAAAGTGGTTTAACAACCGGGTTAACGTGAAGGTCATGAGGAAGTAAATCGCCATGACGACAACAATTGGTGCAACAGCACGGTAAGTATCGGCACGCACGACGTTCAACTGGTAAATCAAATCGGACACCCCGATGATGGAAACAATGGAACTTTCCTTCACGACGGAAATGAATTCATTTCCAAGGGATGGCCAGATGTTCTTAAAGGCCTGAGGCAAAATCACAAAACGCAACGTGTCGACTTTGGAAAGACCAATACTAGCAGCTGCCTCGTTTTGCCCCTTATCCAGACTGTTGATTCCACCACGGATAATTTCAGCAACGTAGGCACCGGAATTCAGCGCAATGGCAATCGTTCCGGCAACCAATGCCGAAAGGTTTAACACAGCTCCTAAACCAAAGTAAACGAGCAAAACTTGAACCATCATTGGGGTTCCACGAACGATTTCGATGTAAGAAGTTGCTGTCCAGGAAAGCAGTTTCCAAGAAGACAACTTCATGAGGACCAAGAGAATTCCGAGCAGGATACCGAAGATAACAGCCAATACTGAAATCAAAGTGGTATTCAAGAATCCGTTATAGAAATACTTCCAGTAGTGCATCATCGAAGTATCTTGTAGATTGTCCTTCATGTACTTTCCAGCTGTTTTCAGGTACTTAGGGATCCAGTTATTTTTGTGAATCTTATCAATACTTTTATTGACCTCAGAAGCTAATGAATCAGAACCCTTTGCAAAGGCAATGGCTGCTCCAGTTTCGTTAGCATCAAGCTTATAACCGGCATCAATCATGGCAAAGTCTTTGTTATTTGCTGCATACGCTTCTGCTACGGGCTTTTCCAACCCAACGGCATCTAACTTACCGTTTTTAAGAGCAAAGATTAAATTCGGTGTTTTATCCATGCTTTGAATGTCGCTATCAGAAAAATCCTGTTTTGCTAACTTATGCTGCAAAGACCCTGTCTGAGCTCCAATCTTTGCTCCGTGCAATTTTTTAGCGTTGTTAAATTCCTTTAGCTGCTTTTTGTTAACAAGAAACGCTTGGCCACCGTTGTAGTAAATCTTTGAAAAGTCAACGGATTGACGACGTGCTTCCGTCGGGTTCACGCCCGTAATGGCCATGTCCACTTTACCGGTCTGAACGGCTACAAGCGTCGAACCAAAATCCATGTCCATGACTTTCAGTTTCAGGCCGAGATCCTTTGCAATTTGCTTGGCAATTTCGATGTCCATACCAACGTCCTTGGACTTACCATCAATCGTAGCTTGAAACTCAAACGGCGGATAATCAGGTGACGTGGCAACACGCAACACGCCCGCATCCTTCATCTTTTGCAAACTATTATCATCAGCAGAAGCCTTAGTTCCTCCGGCAACCACCGACATAATAAATATCAACAAGGTCGCTAATGCTATTCCTAAATTCCTTTTCATCTTCCTTCTCCTCTTGTGTTTGATTGGCGTTAATAAATAAAAAAACGCCCTTTAGTCAAAATGACTAAAGGGCGTTTGCACGCGGTACCACCTAGTTTGTGCTCCACAAAGAACACCTCTCTTATTCGATCAAAACTACTAATCGTCAGCTCGATAATGGGAGCACCCAGCATGGTTTGTCTCGCATGCACCAATAGGCGACGTTCATCTTACTTACA
Source organism: Fructobacillus broussonetiae (assembly GCF_018437275.1). GTDB lineage: Bacteria > Bacillota > Bacilli > Lactobacillales > Lactobacillaceae > Fructobacillus > Fructobacillus broussonetiae. The sequence continues at coordinate 93,972 of NZ_JAAMFK010000001.1, read as the reverse complement.
CGTGTTTCTCACCAACCAACACTTCACTGTCCTGTAAGTTTAAGATTACTACTTCCTACAAATGTTTTTGAATATTAACTTTTCATTAACTATATCATCTTATTCTCATAATGCAACAGTTTTATTATAAATATTTAATATTAAAGCATCAAACACTATTTTAATGTACTAAAAAAGCAGGATATAAGTCCTGCTTTTTATTTCATTCATTATTCAGCTTTTGCTTGAGCAGCCATCGCTACGGATGATACATAGTTAATTGGTTGTCCAAAGTTTGGTTGGAAGAAGAAGTCAGTCATCGCTAACTGATCAATCGTCATCTTGTTTTCGATGGCCAAGGAAACAACGTTTGCTGCCTGTGAGATGTCGTGCTTTGACATGAAAGCAGCACCAACGATGCGACGACTTCCCTTTTCCCAAGTCAATGAGGCCTTAACTGGCGTCGTCGACAACATGAAGTCTGGACGGTAGTCCTCCTCGATAGTAACGGATTCTGCATCAACGCCCTTGATCTTAGCTGATTCCTTGGTCAAACCAGTTGCTGCGTAAGCCAATTCATACAATTCAACGGCAGACGTTGCTTGTGTCCCCTGGTAAGCCACCGTATTCTTTTCGATGTTCTTACCAACCAAGACTCCTTGGCGAACAGCATTCGTTGCCAGTGGGATGTAGTCATACTTTTGCGTTGGGTTATAGAAAACGGTCGCCGCATCACCAGCAGCGAATACACCGGGTACTGAAGTCTCCATGTACTCGTTTGTTTCGATGGCACCGTTCTTCAACATATTTACTTGGCCTTGGAATAAACCAGTGTTTGGCAAGAAACCGATTCCCAAGATGGCGATATCAGCTTCGTATTCACCCTTATCAGTCTTCACCTTCACGCCGTTTTCAATGTCTTCAAAAGATGACACCATTTGGTTTAATTCTAGTTGAACACCATGCTTCTTATAGGCTTCTTCAAAGACTGATGAGAACTCGTCGGACGTATTCTTAGCCAAGACTCGATCCAAACCATCAATCAAAGTTACCTTCTTGCCATTCACTGACAATTGTTCAGCTAATTCAGCACCGATGTAACCGGCACCGATAACAATGGCGGACTTAATCTCAGGGGTCACCTTTTTCAAGTCGTTCGCGTTTTTCCAGTTCTTTGAATCAAAGACACGGTCTGAGTGAATACCTGGCAAGTTTGGCTTGATGGCCTTTGAACCAGTCGTGATAACGATCTTATCAAAGTCAGCGGCTGTTTCTTCACCAGAAGCAAGGTCCTTATAAACCAAGTGCTTGTCGACCAACTTCGCTTCGAGCACTTCCGTGTTCATGTGCATCGTAATGCCCTGTTTAGCCATTGATTCAGGTGATTCGTAGAACATCTTGTTTGGGGATGAAACGTGATCACCAATCCAAAGTGCGATTCCACAAGAAAGGAAAGAAACTGTATCGTTCTTTTCAAATACGTGAATTTCGGCGTCAGGATGTTCAGCCTTAATCTGCTTTGCTGAGAACACACCAGCGTGTGTGGCACCAATAATTGCTACTTTCATGAGAAACTCCTTTGTGGCTCTGCTTTGTTACAATTCTATTTCGATTATACAACAGAGATTACGCTTGTCAACGAATTCACGAAGTTTTTTTAAAAAATAAAAAAGCGCTTTTAAAAAGCGCTAAAAAACGTTATTCATCAAGAAAATTACGAGAAAACATTGGCTAAAGTTTGCTCAAACATTCGATAAATTTTTTGAAAAGAAAAAAGACACCAAAACGGTGTCTTTTAAAAGGTTTACTTTACAGCATCCTTCAAAGCCTTACCAGGCTTGAATGCAGGAACCTTTGATGCAGGAATTTGGATTTCTTCCTTAGTTTGTGGGTTGCGTCCCTTGCGGGCTGCACGTTCACGTACTTCGAAGTTACCAAAGCCAATCAATTGAACCTTTTCACCCTTCTTCAAGGCGTCTTCGATTGATGACAATACGGCTGCAACAGCCTTGTCAGCATCCTTCTTAGTTAAACCAGTCTTCATTGCGACTGAATCGATCAATTCTTGCTTGTTTGCCATTCCTTTTCTCCTTGCAAAAAATTAATTTAGAATACCCATGGCGTGACAATCGTCGATGGGCTGGAAAAGCTACCGTAGCAACTCCCATAGGACAAGCTTAGCACAACTAAATTAAAATGTGTAGCAAATCCTAATAATTTAACATTTGAAACACTATATGTCTCAAAAATTACGTAAAATTACTTTCGTTGCCGGATAATCAGCTTAATTGGCGTACCTGAAAAGTCAAAAGCGGACCGGATTTGGTTTTCCAAGAATCGCTGATATGAAAAATGCATCAGTTCAACGTCGTTTACAAAGACAACAATGGTTGGTGGTTGGATAGCCACCTGCGTCGCATAGTAGACGCGCAAACGACGACCGTTATCAGACGGTGCCGGATTGGTTGCCAAAGCGTCCATCAAGACGTCGTTCAACATTGATGATGAAACACGCTTACTGTGGTTTTCGTTTACAGACAAAATCAAGTCAGGCAAACGGTCCAAACGCTGCTTCGTCTTAGCAGAAACAAAGACGATTGGTGCATAATCCAAGAACTTGAAACGATCACGGACAACGTTTTCAAAGTCGTGCATGGTATGCGTATCCTTTTCGATGGCATCCCACTTATTCACGACAATAACAACAGCCTTACCCGCATCATGCGCATATCCGGCCACGTGAGTGTCTTGTTCGCGAATTCCCGTCTCTGCGTCTAATACCATTAAAACAACTTCAGAGTCGTCTATGGCCTTCATAGCGCGCATTACAGAGTACTTCTCCGTATTTTCATAAACTTTTCCACGTTTACGGATACCGGCCGTATCCACCATCACAAATTCATCACCTTCCGGTGTCATGAAACGTGTATCGATCGCGTCACGAGTTGTCCCCTCAACGTCAGAAACAATCATTCGTTGTTCACCAAGAATGGCATTAACGATGGATGACTTACCAACGTTTGGACGTCCGATAATTGAGAATCGAACAGCGTCATCATCTTGGACAGCAGCTTCGTCTGGGAAGTGCTTAACCACTTGATCCAAGACATCACCCAACCCGATTCCGTGAGAACCAGAAACTGGGTATGGGTCACCTAATCCAAGTGAATAGAAATCATAAATGTCTGCACGCATTTCAGGGTTATCAACCTTGTTAACCGCCAAAACAACGGGCTTATCAATACCATACAAAAGGTTGGCCACGGCTTGATCATCAGCCGTCATTCCTTCACGACCAGAAACAACCATCACGATGACATCAGCTTCATCGATGGCCAATTCAACTTGGCCACGAATTTCAGTCAAAAATGGGGCGTTTCCCATTTCTAACCCACCGGTATCAATCACACGGAAGTCATAGTTCAGCCATTCTGCCTTCGCGTACAGACGGTCTCGAGTTACTCCTGGCATGTCTTCAACAATGGCCATTCGTTCCCCTACGATTCGGTTAAAGAGAGTTGATTTACCGACGTTTGGTCGGCCAACAACAGCTACGATTGGTGCTGCCATAAGAACTGCTCCTTTCTTTACAATAAAAAAAGACTGGCGAGCCAGCCTTTTTATGTCATCTTACAACTTGTCGCCGAAGATGTCACCCAAAGTAGCGGCACCTTCATCGTCTTGTTGGTAAGCGGCAACATCGGCACGTGAAGCACCGTTTGAGTTGTCGTTTTCATCTTGCTTGTTAGCTGGCTTTTCTTCCAAAGCCTTCATTGACAATGAAATACGTTCTTCTTGTGGCTTTACGTCCAAGACTTGAACCTTAACCTTGTCACCTGACTTCAAAACGTCAGCAGGGTTTTCAACACGCTTGTGTGAGATTTGAGAAACGTGAACCAATCCTTCGATACCAGGGAAGATTTCAACGAATGCTCCAAAGTCCTTAACGCGCTTAACCGTTCCTTCAAGAACAGTACCGGCTGGTGCCTTTTCAGCAACTTCATCCCAAGGTCCTGGTTGAGTTGCCTTAATTGACAATGAAATACGTCCACGTTCAGTATCCAAAGCCAAGATCTTAACGTTAACCTTGTCACCCTTTGACAATACGTCAGCTGGGTTCTTCACACGGTCGTGTGAGATTTCAGAAACGTGAACCAATCCATCAACGCCACCCAAGTCAACGAATGCACCGAAGTCTGTCAAACGAGCAACAGTACCTTCAACTACTTCACCAACAGTAAGGCGTGAGAATGCTTCTTGCAACTTTTCTGCACGTTCTTGTGCGGCCACAGCCTTACGTGACAAGATCAAACGTGCCTTGGCTGGGTCGATTTCGATTACTTCTGCCTTGATGTCTTGGCCCTTGAATTGACCCAAGTCTGAAACAAAGCGTTCTGCAACCATTGAAGCTGGAACGAATCCGCGGATTCCTGCAACGTCAACAATCAAACCACCGCGTACGGCGTTCAATACAGTGGCGTCAACAACATCACCTTCAGCAAATGAGAGCTTTTCCCATGCCTTGCGGGCTTCCAAACGCTTCTTTGACAAGAGGTATGCAACCCCTTCCTTGTCTGACGTAACGTTAGAAACAACAACCGTTTCGATCGTGTCTCCAACATTCAAGTCGTCGGCCAAGTTAACGCTACGATCGTCAGAGTACTCACGCGCTGGCACAACTCCTTCTTCACCGGTATGCAAACCGATAACCGCTTGGTTATCGTTGTCGATTGCCAAAACTTCTCCAGTTACGACATCGCCTACCTTAATTTGATCAGCACTTTCCAGAGCTGCTAGTAATTCGCTGTTTGTATCACTCATGACGTCAAACGTCCTCCTACATTTACACTTATAAGGGTATTTTATCAGAGCTTCACAATTTTTCATAGTAAAACATTTGAAAAATCGAAAGCCATCTACTTCTCTTATTGAGTTATGCAGACAATTCTATTGATTCCTACCGACTTATTATCTTCTATTCTAGCAGGAAACACCCTAAATAAGCAAAGAAAAAAGCAACAGCTTTTTACTGTTGCTTTGAAATCAAATCTTGAATGGTGTTCACCACTTCTTCAATTGACACACCCGTCGTGTCAACTTCAATGGCGTCAGACGCCTTTGTCAAAGGTGAAATTTCACGGTGTGAATCCTTGTAATCGCGCGCTTCGATTTCCTTTTTCAAAGTTTCAAGGTCAACGGTCATGCCCTTTTCCTTGTTTTCCTTATAGCGACGTTCAGCTCGTTCTGAAACTGAAGCCACCAAGAAAATCTTGACTTGCGCATCGGGTAAGACGGTCGTTCCAATATCACGTCCATCCATAATCACGGGATTTTCTTCGGTCATTTTACGTTGCTTATCAACCATGTCAGAACGAACCGCAGCGTAGGAAGAAACCAATGAAACATTATTGGTGATTTCAGTGGATCGAATCTCTTCCGTCACCTCTTCACCGTTCAGAAAGACACGTTGCACCGGCGTTCCAGGCTTGAACTCAATGGATGTCTTTGGAAGCAAAGCTTTGATGCCAGCTTCGTCTTCATAAGAAAGACCCGCCTTCTTCGCAGCTACGGTAATTGCACGATACATTGCTCCGGTATCCACGTATACGTAGTGGAGGTTTGAAGCGAGAATCTTGGCAATGGTTGACTTACCAGCGGAAGCTGGTCCGTCAATGGCAACTTGGAAAAAAGCGGGTTTAGTCATGAGTACGTTTCCGTCCTATTACTTAATCTTCAATGATTGTCCTGCATACTGTGAGTAATTCTCAGTCGTCAAGCCTGGGTTCAGGTTGATGATCGCAGCTGCGTTCGTGTTATGGGTCACGGCGAAGTTGTACAACGTCTGATTTGCACCAAGTACGGCGCTGTTTGCATCGGCTGCTGCTTCATCTTTTTGAGCACTTTGTGCAGATGAAGAAGAACTTGCTGATGAGTCAGCGTCTGATGATGATTCCATTGCTTCATCATCGTTTGATGTTGAAGACTTCGTTGCCTTCTTTGAATCAGACTTAGAAGATGAACTTGTCTTAGTTTCATGGGTCAACTTGGGTTGGTTGCGCACCATTCCATATACTGGCGCAGAAGCCAATAAGAAGAGTGATACGAATACCAAGAAGACTAACAAGCCACCGTGGTTTCCATCGTTTGTTTGGTTTTCATTTCCCTTCTTTGAACCTTCAAAACGGTTCTTACGGGAAAGAATAGCTCCATCGTTATTCATTGGGATAATGCCTCCAATTCCTTCGTATTTTTAGTCTAACACGAAAGGCAAAGACAAATTGATAACCTTTTCTTAAGCTTGATAACTTTTCTTAAAAGGTGCCAACGCTTTAACGACCACTTGGCAGGCTAAGTACCAGATAAATCCTTGAATTAAGTTGAATGGTAAGACTATGCCAAACAAATAAGGCTTCACTCCAATGAACTTGGCGATGTCAAAATGGGCAAACTGGGCGTAGAGCGGAATGGCCCAGACAATGTTCACAATAACGGCAATGACCGTCATGTAGATGACAGCTGCAACAAGTCTTGCCCCCTCCTTGGCCAATCCATTCCATTTTTCAACCATTGGGCTCTTTACAACGAGAACATACATAAAGAGAAATGACCAGGCAACCGCGAAGTTAACAGGCATACCAATGTAAGTGTTCACTCCTTCATTAAAGATAATGACCTTCAACAACGTGCGAACAAAGAGTGCCAAAGTAGCAGAACCAAGCCCGTACCATGACAGTGCTAGGAAGATCGGCACAATTGAGAAGTCCAGCTTCAGAAAGGAGGCGCCTGGAAGCAAAGCCACCTTTGGAAAGATCGTTAAGACGAAAGAAATCGCCGTTAAGACCGAAAGTGTTGTGAGACGTTTTGTCGCGTGAATATTCATATTATTCTCCTTTTTTAGGCCAAAAAAAATGACCTTTGATTTCACGCGGGGGCAAAATAAAGGCCAGCCTAAAAAAGCTGTCTTTAAACTTCTTTATACCCGACTGTACGGTCGGCTTTGGATTTTCACCAAATCAGCTGCAAAAGCAGGTCACGGGCTTATCAGTCATACTGAATTACCGCCGGTTGGGACTTGCACCCGACCCCGAAGTTTTCTTGTTCTATTGAACATTTTTTAGTTTAGCATGTTGATAAAAAAAGGCAAGCGCTTTTTAACGAAAACAGCCCGCTTTCTTCTCCAAAAAAATCTGCTATACTATATATGAAAAGCGGGTCGGTGCGACAACACCAACCCGCTGACAGATCCGTGAAAACGGTGACTCAAGTAATTAACGAAAAAAGCAGCTAACCCCTGGTCAAAGTGAAGTTAGCTGCTTTTTATTTCTTACGAAACAAATCGAGAATGTTCTTAATCAACAAAACAACGTCAGTCATCAAGTCGATTAACTCTTCTAGAAAGTCCACGGACTTCCGGCTCCTTTGAAAAAAGTCTCTACTTAGGTTACCCATAAGTGTACCTCCTTATCTTTGGAGCCACCGGCTTCACTTATCTGCCAACATCATCATAAAGGCAGCTGAACGAATAGTCATCAAAAATCGTTCAGATTGGCCTAACTATCATTTAGGCCATATCTTTGCCAAAACAGGATACAAAAAAAGAGGAGCTCTCGCTCCTCTTTTTATTTTACTTACGGCGCAAGTAGCGGTAGTCCCCTGCCTTCAAGCGCTTTACTTCATCGTGCTTCAAGTCACGGTATTCGCTTGGCTGTAAACCAACCAAATCTAAGAAGGCATAACGGTCACGGCGCAGCTTTTCAACTGGCAACCCGACCTTTTGCAACATATCCTTCACTTGGTGGTTACGCCCTTCGTGAATCGTAATCGTGACAAAGGAAACCTTCTTGTCTGTATCAACCTTTTCAATGGCGACACGCGCTGGGGCTGTTTTCTTTCCCTTGATAACAACTCCACGCTTCAAAGGTGCAAGGGCCTCCATTGTTGCAATTCCCTTGACCTTAGCCGTATAAACCTTATCGACCTTCCCCTTTGGGTGCATGAGTTGATTAGCCAACTCACCGTCGTTTGTCATAATCAAGGCACCGGTCGTATCGTAGTCCAACCGACCAACGGGGTAAACGCGGGCATCAACATCGGACAAAATATCAACGACAGTCGTACGTCCCTTGTCGTCGGAGGCCGTTGTCACGACACCACGGGGCTTGTTCAAAAGGTAGTAGACCTTCTTTTCTCGCCCGTCCAATGGAACACCGTCCACCTTGACCTCATCATGAGACGTTACCTTCGTTCCAAGCTTTGAAACTTGTTCACCATTAACGGCAACACGACCTTCTAAAATCAATTGTTCAGAGGCCCGGCGGGAAGCAATCCCAGCCTGGGCGATGACTTTTTGTAAGCGTTCAGCCTTTTCTTCCATCATTTCTTCCTTTTCCCGTACTTATGGTCTTTATTAATCATCTTCTGAGTGTTCATCAGTCGCTTCAGTATTATGGCCATCCCCATCCACAGCTTGCACAGCGTCAGCTGGAACGGATGTCTTATCCACTGCACCAACCGCTGCTTCAGCCGCTTCTTGTTCGGTGACATCCCCATCTTCATCAATTTCATCGAAGAGCGCGACTTCTTGTTGCTGATCCTCAGACAAAATAACGTCTTTAATATCAGGTAATTCTGGTAGTTCAGCCAATGAACCCAAACCGAAGTAATCCAAGAAATCGGTTGTTGTTCCATACAAGATTGGACGCCCAACTTCTTCCTTACGGCCAACTGGCTCAATCAACTGGTGAAGCATCAACTTCTGCAACGTTCCAGCAGAACGTACCCCACGGATTTGATCGATTTCAACTCGCGTGATGGGTTGTTGGTAAGCGACGATAACCAACGTTTCCAACTGTGGTTGCGTCAACTTGGTGTTAACAGGCAAGTCAAAGTACGAGGATACTAACTTACCGTAAGCTGGCTTTGTCACCAATACGTAACGTCCATCTGCTGAACGAATGGTAAGTGGCTGTTCACTGTCATTTAATTGTTGCCAGAGTTCATCCACTAGGGCAGGAATGGCCCCTTTTTCAAGGCCCGTTAACTTAGCTAATTCACCGGTCGAAAGACCGTCTTCTCCCGCTACGAACAGCAGGGATTCAATTTGCGAAATCGTCTTCATGGTTCACCGCTTTAATTAAAATCTCGTCTGATAGGCTTGGCTGCCAGATGGCAAGTTCCTTGCTCTTCGCCATTTCCAAAAGGCCAAGGAAGGTCATCACCAATCGTTCGGCGCCAAAGACACCATCGAATAAGGCTGTAAAAGTCATTGACTCTTCAGCTGGCAAAACCGCCAACTTTGATTTGATGTTTTTGATTCCATCCCCAATCGTATAGGATTCGGAATGAACCTGACGCGTCTTTGGCACTAAGTCCTTTTGACGAGCAACAACATTGTCAAAAGCCAGCTGCAAATCAATTAATGATAGCCCTGGTGCTAAGACTAGGTGCTTCTCATCGGCTGGTGTCTCATCCACCAAAGCAGGACGTCCAAAGGACTGCATGCCCACTTCCTGACGGTCATCAAAGAATTCAGTGGCCTGCTGGAAGCGTTGGTAAACGAGCAAACGATTAATCAATTCTTCCTTTGGATCCAATCCTTCTTCGTCATCAAGCTCTTCTTCAACTTCAGGCTGTGGCAAGAGGTCGTTTGACTTAATTCGAATGAGCTTTGCCGCCATCACCAGGTATTCAGCCGCAACATCGAGCTGCATGGCCTGCTGCTCTTTGATGAAAGACAGGTACTGCTCCGTTACTTCGGCAATTGGCAAAGCCAAGATGTCCATCTCGTGCTTTTTAATCAAGTGCAAAAGCAAATCCAACGGACCTTCGAAATCCGTGATCTTAATTGTTAAATCAGAGTTATTAATAGTGCTTTCTCCACTTATCAATGGCAGTTTGGGTCTCTAATGTTCCCATCAACGTCTTTTCGGGATTTTGTTCCTGTAAGTCCGTAAGCATTTGTGACTGCGTTGCCTTCTTAGGCGAACCAGGCGTCACAATAATACGACGTACTAAGAGAATGTTTTCCTTGTAAGTCTCATAACCTAACAAACCGGTAATGGGATCTTGAACTTCATCTTGAAAGAAGTAGAGAAAGTGTCCCTCTTTTTCGTAATCGCTCATGACCTGGTTTAAGTGGTTGAAATCCTTCAACTCAGGTACCAATGAAAAAAGGCCCATGATGGTCTTTTCATCGTCTGGTCTCGGTTGTACTAACATATGCCCTCCTATGCGCGGGGATGGAACTCATCATAAACCTGAGTGAGTCGTCCCTTTGAGATATGAGTATAAATCTGGGTGGTTGAAATATCAGAGTGTCCCAAGAGTTCTTGAACAATCCGTAAATCAGCACCGTTTTCAAGAATGTGCGTAGCAAAGGAATGACGCAGCGTGTGCGGTGAAACATCCTTTTTGATGCCAGCCTGTTCCACCAGTTTCTTAATGATTTGCCAAACGCCTTGTCGGGATAAGGAACGACCATGATCGTTTAAGAAGATCTGGTCGGACTTTTGCCCCTTTAGCAGAAACGGTCGGGAATCCCGTAAGTAACGTTTTAACCAGTCAATGGCAACCTCACCCACGGGAATGATTCGTTCCTTGTCACCCTTACCAATTGTCTGAATCAAAGCTAAGTCCAGGTGTAAGTCTGCCAAAGTCAAACCCACGAGCTCGGAAACTCGCAGTCCTGTTGCATACATCAACTCCAAGAGTGCTTTATTTCGAAGTCCTAAAGGCTTCGTCACATCAGGCAAGTCCAGCAGCGTGTCGACTTCTTCCACCGTCAACACAGCAGGTAAATGTTGCGCTTTTTTAGGTGGCTTAATCGTCTGCATGGGATCGTGTGCGACCATGCCTTCTTTTTTTAGATAGGCAAAACACTTACGCAAGGTTGTCACCATACGGGCAACCGATGAATTGGCTCGTCCCAGTGAACGAAGCTCATTCAAGAAAGTAAGAACAAGCAGGTGGTCCACGTCTTGGAGCTTTTTGTGCTTCTTTTCCAAAAACTTGGTAAAAGTCAGAAGATCTTGGTGGTATGCCGTGATGGTGTTCTTAGACAATCCCCGGTCGATTTGAACGTCGCGGAGGTAGTCTTCCATTTCAGCAGGAAGCATTAGTCTTCCATCCCCTTCTCTGTCAATTGAATACCATCTTCCACTTGTTCGATGAGCCGGTCCTTGTACAAACGACCAAGAGCCCGCTTGAACTGTGACTTAGAGAAGCCAAACTGCTTCTTAATGTCTTCGGGGTCAGATTTATCGTTAAATGGCAGGAAGTGCTTTGGCTTACGACGCAGCTGCAAGAGCAAGAACTTCGCGTCTTCATCCATCACCTTGTAAGCTGGAAGCTTCAAAGACAAGTTCACGATACCGTGTTCGTTCACGCCAAGCACGCGTGCTTCGACAACTTCACCAAGGCGTGGTTCTACTTCACGCTGTGAAGGATGAATGAATCCAAGGCAGTAATCATCAGTCAACACGAGGGTTCCAACAAGCTTGTTACGGTAAACCGTTGCCTTGATCTTGTCACCCTTCTTGATACCGGCACCTTCATGGGCACGGCGGGACACCGCTTTCACGATGTCTTGTTGCGCAAGCTGTCCCCAGAGGCGGCCCTTGTTGTCTTCTTTGATTGAAAGAAGCAAGCGGTCACCCTTCTTAGGCCAGAGTTCCTTGATGGTTGGCAGGTCATCCAATGAAACAACCAAGTCCTTGTTGTACAAACCGATGTCAACGAATACCCCAAGATCAGAACGTGATTGCACGACCTTTCCCCAGGCGTAAATGTCTTTTTGAACATCGGGGATGTTCTTTGTGATTTGCAAACGGTGTTGGTCGTTTTGGTAAGCAAAGCCCGTCACCATTCCACCTAATTTAAGCGGCTTTAAAAGCTCTAACTTATCGATTTCATACGTGTGGCCACCATCGACCTGTGCGTAGAAATAATCATCGTTTTCGTCAGTAACCTTGGCCTTCACAACCAATCCTAAACGTTCATCTGCCATATTCAAACTTCCTTTCATATTAAAAGTCAAAAAAGAAGGCAACCCTTCTTTTCGTCCGACTCTCTTCAATTCATTACTTTGACAATGCGGCCTTCACTTTGTCAGCGACAACCTTACCATCGGCACGGCCCTTTGTTTGGGCAGAAACAATCCCCATGACCTTACCCATGTCTGCCATTGATGAAGCACCCGTCTTTTCGATGGCTGCTGAAACAGCGGCATCAACGTCTTCATCAGACATTTGTTCTGGCATATAAGATGCCAAGATATCCAATTCAGCTTGCGTCGCTTCGGCCAAGTCCTCACGGCCTCCATCCTTGAATTCTGAAAGGGATTCCTTACGTTGCTTTACTTCACGAGCCAAAACAGCCAACTCTTCGTCTTCGTTCAAGTCGTGACCCAAGTTAATCTGTTCGTTCATTACTGCTGACTTGATTTGGCGGACAACGGCCAACTTTGCCTTGTCCTTAGCCTTCATGGCCTCTTTCATGTCGTTTTGTACAGTTTCCAATAAAGTCATATACCTGCTCCTTTTTAAACGTTCTACATATATTATAGTTTACCACGAGGGCACAAAAAAAACGCCAACAAATGTTGACGTTTTTACAAACGAATTAACGCTTGTTCTTCTTCTTGTTGCGCTTACGTGCAGCTTCAGACTTCAACTTACGTTCAACTGAAGGCTTAACGTAGAATTCGCGCTTCCGGTATTCTTGGAGAGTACCGTCCTTAGAAACACCACGCTTGAAACGGCGCAATGCATCATCCAAAGATTCATTCTTACGAACAACAACCTTTGCCATGTGCGATTCCCCTCCTTTCCGGCATTTTATTTCGTCTATAACGATATGCACTTAACTTAAACTATTATGGCAACAAGGCCTGTCAAAGTCAAGAAAAATCATACTTTTTATGAAAGTTTCTTAGAAAACATCTTCTTGATGTCCTTCCCTAACATCGTGATCGTAACTACAATAGCTAAGATAAGGATGAGAAGACCGTACATTCCAATTCCTGGATTAACACCAGATACTGGTGAGAAATTACCTAAGAAGGAAACGATGGCTGGCGCGAAGGCCGTCCCAACGTTACATCCAATCAAGAGAATGGAGTTGGCCAAGCCATCCGCTTCCTTTGGAATTCGACTATCGATAGTGTCGAAGACATAGGTTCCAGCAAGTGGGTATGCAAAACCGATAATGGCAACCGCCACGAGCAATAGTCCAATGTTTGAAGCAAAGTTCATCATCAAAGTTCCGACAACCATGCAAGCCAATCCGGCTAAGAGTACGTAGCGGCGAAGTGCTTTGAAAAAGGCACCAAACATAAATCCGGCAACCATTGAGGCTAAGGTATAACCCGTGATGATATAGGAAGCGGTGGTTCCGTTTCCCATGTGATTTGCCACAACAACGGAAGGCGTCAAAACGTTCACAATGGCCATTCCGATGGTCAATGCACAGCAGAAGACAGCTGACCAAACGATTGGCCATGAGAGCTTAGGCTTGGCGGCCTTCTTCTGCTCTTTCTTTGACATATGGTATTCAGGCACGACTTTGGTGAAGCCTAGGAAGACAATAAAAATCAAACCATAGGCTAAGAAGGCAGCCTGCCATGAAACGTTCAAAAGGAATCCTGCGAGCAAGTTAATAATGCAGATTCCAATTGGCTCAAAGGCGGAACGCTCACCCAGCATCTGGGCTTGATCGTCTCCTTCGTAGTACATGTTAATCAAGGTATAGGCCAGGGAATTTGTCATTCCAATTCCGATACCAAAGATAATCCGGCAAAGTAAGACAAGCCAGATGTTTGACAAAAGAGCGGGTGCAACACCGGAGATACCCATGAGGAGCATACCGATGCTGACAATCTTCTTAATTCCAAAGCGGTTTGCTAACTGACTTGAGAAGATTAAAACGATAAAGGCGGGCACCTGTTGAATGGTGGCAACCATGTTCACCAACGTGCTTGGATAACCTGCAAAAGCCTTTTGCATAGCTGGAAGCGCTGGTGAAATTGCTGTTCCTGAAGTAATGATCAGTGAAACGGCCAGAATCCAAAAACGGTGCGTCGCCGTCTTCGGGTCCCATTTTTGTCTTGATTTAGACATTGAGACACATCCTTTCATTTCTTTCTATATATTCATTGTACTCCTTTTCGAAACAAAGATTAAATCTAGCATTACACCTGTATAAAAAGTAAAAAAGCCTGCATGGCAGGCTTTAATCATGACGTTGAACTGTGAAACGGTCGTTATGTTTCAGGGACGTAAAGGCGTGCTTATTAAAGCAGTCGATAAGTTCACCGTTAAAGGCCAAAGCTAGGATTGTCCCTAACTGCACCCCGACGAGCTCATGTTCTTTCAAAGCTACTAACAAAATAATGAATACTGCAGGCGCAAAAGCAACGATCTGCCCCAAGAACACATTTCCTCTGAAGAACCGGCAGGCCAGGATGTCTGTGAGTGAATCCGTTGGATACATCCAGAGATTAGCCCGTTGGTAAAAGGACGTACCGAGGCAGACAATAAGAATACCTAGTACGACTAGTCCAATTTTCTCCATCGGTCCGGCATGGACTTTGCCCTGATAATAAGAAAAAGTCGACACGAAGACATGAATCAACTGGGCGAAAAAGAGCACGAAGAAGAATTCCCCCACGGCCGTAAACCAGTCCCACTCTTTCACGAGAATGGCGTTTACAAAGATCACGATAACGCCAAGAGCAAACCACATCAGCGCAAAGGGCTGATGGATGACGGTTCCAACGCCAAGTGCCGAAGCCGTCCACATGCCGTTTCCAGCACCGGACACAATAGTCATGGCGTTTCCAGCCGCTACAAGCACGAGGCCGATTAAAAAGAAAAGAACTCTTTTACTGATTGTGTTCTGTTTAGTCATATACTCCGGAGTCCGTTTTGTATTGTTTTTACAAGTGGATACGAAACAATACTTGATAACATCAATATACCAAAAATAGAAAAGAGCAACCAAGCGGCTGCTCTTTTTATTTTAATTAAGGTTCTGGTTCGTAGAAGTGCCCACCCGTGTGTTCCAC
Organism: Fructobacillus broussonetiae; assembly: GCF_018437275.1. Lineage (GTDB taxonomy): Bacteria > Bacillota > Bacilli > Lactobacillales > Lactobacillaceae > Fructobacillus > Fructobacillus broussonetiae. The sequence goes on along the minus strand of NZ_JAAMFK010000001.1, from coordinate 78,932 downwards.
CTTTGATTCGGAGTAAAACGCCGCTGGATCAACTTCGCGAATTGCTTCTCGCAAGTCGTTTAATTCGTGCTGCGTCACAACGGTAAGCAAGACTGACTTATCTTTTCCAGTGTAGCCTCCGTGAGCTGAATCGATGATCGTTACACCACGACGCATATTGTTTTGAATGTGCTCACACATCATTTCTGGCTTGTTCGTCACAATCATCTCTTGGATTTGTTGCTGATGGGTATAGAAGACATCAATAAAGTGGGCTGAAACCACGACTCCAATGATGGAATACAAGGCGTACTGCCAACCGTAAGTCAAACCGGCTCCAACCATGATGGCCGCATTAAAGGCAAGGTTAACTGATCCGACCTTCGTATGGAACTTTTGCTTGGCAATCATCCCAATAATATCCAATCCACCGGTTCCAAGGCCACAGCGCAAAGCTGTTCCAACAGCCATTCCGTTCAAGGCGCCACCAAAGATGGCACACATCAATGGGTCTGGCGTCAAAACCGTGTTCGTTTGGAAAAGTGGTACAAACAGCGCTGACATACCAACGGCAAGTGCCGTAAAAATGGCAAAACGCTTTGAAAGCGTCAACCAAGCGACAATCAACAGTGGTAAATTGGCAGCAGCAATTCCCCATGCAACCGGGAAGTGGCCGTGAGTCAATGTATCAATCAGCTGCGCTAAACCGTTAAATCCGGATGAATAAATGTGTCCAGGAATCCAAAAGTAATTCAGTGCAATGGACACCGCAAAGGCGTAAAGCATGGCCCCCATAATCTGATGATAATAATGGTGATTCAATTTTTTTCCTAATTTGATTAGCATGATCTTTTTGCTAAGTAGACTCAGGTAAAGCCCTTGTTCTTAGCATCTTTTGCCAAAATTCAGCCTGGCCGTTGGCTGGGTTCACAACAAAGCAGTGAACTACCCTATCATTTTAACAAGAAACCATAAAATATGGGAACAAAATAGGCATTTGTCTTTAAAATGTCATAAAAATTGCGAATAAAAAACGCTGTGTCAAAGTCAAAACCGACCTTGATGCAGCGTTTTATCATTATTCTTATAAGTGAACTTATTCAGCAGAATCGTTTGCGTCAGATTCCAATCCCAATTCAGCTAATTGCTTAGCGTCAACTGGCGTTGGGGCTTCCGTCATTGGTTCAGTGGCCTTTGAATTCTTAGGGAAGGCAATCACCTCACGGATGTTATCTTGTCCTGCCAAGAGCATGGCCAAGCGATCCAATCCAAGAGCGATTCCACCCATTGGTGGGAATCCGTATTCCATGGCTTCAAGCAAGAATCCGAAAGCTTCTTGTGCTTGTTCTGGCGTGAATTCCAAAGCGCGGAGCATCTTTTCTTGAATGTCCATGCGGTGGATACGGATTGAACCTGAACCCAATTCGTAACCGTTCAAGACCAAGTCATATGACTGTGCGTGTGCCTTGTGTGGGTCTTCGCCTTCGTTCAAGTAGTGCAAGTCTTCTTCGTTTGGCATAGTGAATGGGTGGTGAGCCGCAATCCAGCGATCAAAGTCTTCTGAGTATTCGAAGAGTGGCCAGTCAACGATCCAGGCAAAGCGCCATGGTGTTTCTTGGTCAATCAAGTTCATTTCCTTAGCCGTTTGACGACGAAGGTAATCCAGTGAAGCAGCTACCACGTCAGCACGTCCTGCACCGAAGAGCAAGAGATCGCCAACCTTGGCACCAGCGGCTTCCATGACTTCCTTCGCCTTTGCATCGTCGAAGAACTTAGCGATTGGTCCAGTCAAACCTTCGTCTGAAACCTTCATCCAAGCAAGTCCCTTAGCACCGAAACGTTCGATGTATTGACCAAGCTTGTCGATGTCCTTACGTGAATATGATTCAGCAGCACCAGGAACGGCCAAAGCCTTAACAACTCCCCCGTCCTTCACGGCGTTAGCAAAGACACCAAAGTCTGAATCCTTCACAACGTCTGACAAGTTCTTAATTTCGTATGGAATACGCAAGTCAGGCTTATCAGTACCGAAGCGATCCATTGATTCTTGCCAAGTCAAACGATCGATGTCTTCCAACTTCAAGTCGTAGTTCTTTACATCCTTCATGATGTGTTGTACCCAGTGGCCAACTAATTCCTGAATTTCAGGAGCAGACATAAATGACGTTTCCAAATCGAGCTGCGTAAATTCTGGCTGACGGTCTCCACGCAAATCTTCATCACGGAAGCATCGAGCAATTTGGAAGTAACGGTCGAATCCAGCACCCATCAAGAGTTGCTTGAAGAGCTGTGGTGACTGTGGCAAGGCGTAGAAAGAACCCGGGTAGATACGTGATGGTACCAAGTAATCACGGGCACCTTCTGGCGTAGACTTCGCCAAGTATGGCGTTTCAATGTTGATGAAGTCGTGTTCTTCCATGAAACGGTAAGCCGATGACATGATTTTTGAACGAACCTTCAAGTTCTTCTGCATGACTGGGCGGCGTAAGTCCAAGTAACGGTATTGGAGCTTCAGTTCTTCACCAGCTTCAACATCGTCTTTGATATCAAAGACTGGCGTCTTTGAATCAGCAAGTACTTCGGCCTTTGTGACCTTCACTTCAACGCCACCGGACTTAATCTTATCGTTGTGTTGCCCTTCGGCACGCGCAACCACTTCACCTTCAACGGCGATAACGTATTCGTTACGAACGCTTTGAGCAACTTCCAAAGCTGCTTCTTCTTTGTTTGAGAAAGTCAATTGGACGATACCTTCGCGGTCACGCAAATCAATAAAGACTAATTCTCCGAAGTTACGGCGCTTTTGCACCCAACCAGCTAATTGGACTTTTTGTCCAATGTACTTTTCATCGACTAAACCTGCATAGGTCGTCCGCTTCATTTTCCTTCCTCCTCTGCTGACAAAGCAGCAATCACAGTTTCCATCTTTTCCTTCACGTAAGCCAAGTTCAAATCCGCTTGGCTTCCAGTGACCATGTCCTTAACCTTAACCTCGTTTGATTCCACTTCGTTATCACCAATGGTAATGACGAAACGAGCCTTACGACGGTTAGCCGTCTTGAATTGGGCCTTCACGGAACGATTTTCAAAATCCATGTCGGCTGAGTAGCCGAGATCACGCAAGTTCGTAGCCAATTCCAAAGTCTTCAACACACTGTTGTCCCCGATGTGGGCAATGTAAAAGTCAAGCCCGTCTTCGTCCAAGTTCAACTGGTCTTGGGCTGTCAACAAGGCAATTAAGCGTTCCACACCCAAACCGAATCCGATACCTGGTGTTTCAGGGCCACCAAATTCTTCGACCAAACCAGAGTAACGTCCACCACCAGCAATGGTAGCGGCCCCCTTCAAGTTCGGATCAGTCGTCATCACTTCAAAGATGGTGTTGTTATAGTAATCCAATCCACGCACCATGTTTGAATCAATTTCGTATTCAATACCCAAAGCATCCAAGTAGTTTTGAACCGCTTGGAAGTGAGCCTTTGATTCTTCAGACAAGTAATCAAAGATCGTTGGTGCACCTTCAACGATTGCTTGGTCGTTTTCATCCTTTGAATCAAGAACACGCAATGGATTCTTTTCCAAACGTACTTGAGAATCCTTTGACAACTTATCGAAGTTTGGCTTCAAGTAGTCAATCAAAGCTTCCCGGTATGCCTTGCGTGAATCTTGGTCACCCAACGTGTTCAAGGCAACCTTTAAGTCCTTTAATCCCAGTGAAGACAAGAACTTAACAACCATCGTAATCACTTCGGCGTCCAAGCTTGGTTCCGTTGAACCGAAGGCTTCCACACCGATTTGGTGGAACTGACGGAAACGTCCAGCTTGTGGACGCTCGTAACGGAACATTGGTCCCATGTAGAAGGTCTTGTATGGCTTTTCGTGTTCTGGACCGAAGAGCTTGTTTTCAACAAAGGCACGAACAACACCTGCCGTCCCCTCTGGACGAAGTGCCATGTGACGGTCACCCTTGTCCATGAAGTCATACATTTCCTTTGTCACGACATCTGAAGTGTCACCAGCTGAACGTGAGAACAAATCAAATGATTCGAAGATTGGTGTACGGATTTCACCGTAGCCATAACGTGAAAAAGTCAAACGGGCTTGTTGTTCAATCTTCTGCCAGGCCAAGACCTGGTTATCAAATAGATCAGCCGTTCCTTTTGGCTTTTTAAAACTTGCTTTTGCCATATCTTGTAATTGACGCTTTGCGTCGCCTCCATTTTATTTAATGAATGAATCAAGTAACCAAAAAAGCGCCCCTAGAAATACAGAAATGCTGCATCTCTAAGGGCGCTTTGGCGCGGTACCACCTTACTTTCGTGTGCAAAGCACACGCTTTAGTCTGTAACGAAGACTTACGGCTGGGTTAACAGCGCCTTTGTAGCTGTCATGATAACGGTTCTTGCCTGACTCTCACCAACCGTCAGGTCTCTAAAACAAGAATTCGATATCTCTTACTACTTCATCGGCTATTTGTTAGTTTCATTGTAGCAGTTTAGGTTAACCTGTCAAGGTAGAATGATGTTTTAAAAAAAACCTCAGCAAATAAAATGTGCTTGCGAGGACTTTTGGGAAGTTTTATAATGAGTGTATAGAAAAGGCAGGGTAGCTGGTAACTACCCTGCCAAAGCAAACCCGTAAAACGGTAGCTATCTTTTTGTTATTTGTTAAATAACCGTCAGTTCGCCAAAACTCAGACGGTTATTTTTTTTGCTCGTTTTTACGGAGCTCAATTTTTAATAACCAGCCATCGATCCAGATTTGAATCAGGCTGAGCACTAAAAATAGGATGTCTTCCTTGGACATCAGGCTTTTCCTTTCCTAGGATGTGCTTGTTTGTGGGTTTTACACCATAAGCATCACCTCCTTTTTTGAAAAGGATAGCCACCGTCTACGTTGTTTGCTACCAACAGAATAGCACGAAAAATGACTTTGGCAAGAACTTTTTTAAAACGCTGAAAACGTTGATATAAATACATTTTCAGCACTTTTATTTATTATTTTGTTTCAGTAAAATGGGCATTAATTGGAGGAGAAAACACCATGCAAACCGTCATAAAAAAACTGAAAAACGACTACCTTTTCATCGGCACAACGATTGCTGTTTTAATCTTCGGTCTGCTTGGTCGGGTAAGCTGGTCATTCATTTCACTGCCAACCGTTCTCTCCCTTCTTTCCCTATTAACAATGGTGACACTCTACCAGTCACTTGGACTTATCGATGCCTTAGCCGATTACTTCTTAAAGAAGGCAAAGACGACGCGGTCATTGGCACTGGTCTTGTTCTTGTTGGCTTTTTTCTCAGCCATGGTCGTCACAAACGACGTGGCGATTTTGACTTTATTACCACTTGTCTTCTCATTAGCAGAGAAAAGTGACCTCCCATTGATTAAGGTGAGTGCACTAACCGCCATTTACGCCAACTTGGGTTCTGCGGTTTCGCCAATTGGTAATCCGCAAAACATTTATCTATTGGCACACTACCACATCCCCTTTACTCAACTACTTGAACCGACCTGCTGGTTACTTATCTTTGGATTAATTAGCTTCCCCCTCTTTTCTTTAACTATTCCAAAAAAAGCAGTCAGCCCAATTAATACAACAAGAGCTACTAAGAAATTTTCTCGTTCTGATCAGATTCTTTTAATTGTCTTTACGGTCGTTGCACTCGCCTCACTCATTACCCAGAAAAGCTTAACCACAACATTGGTCATGACCTTTATGATTAGCAACTACTTCGATAACTCTGTTATCGAAAAAGTCGACTACGGTGTCGTCATTTCAATTGCAAAACTTCTTCTTAATTGTAAGCGCACTGATGTCCTGGCCATTTATTTTTCAAGCACTTTCATCAATCGGTGAGCATCCCTTTAGCTTGTTCACCTTCGGTGTTTTCATCAGTCAAATTATCTCAAACGTACCAGCTGGTGCCCTGCTGGCACCCTTTACGAGTCATATAAATGCACTCTATCTTGCACTTTCGGTTGGTGGCTTTGGAACGCTTGTTGCTTCTCTTGCCAACTTACTCGCTTACCGGCAGGTGAAGGCCAATCAATCAAGGCAAACGACAATGCAATTCTTCAAGACATTCACCGGTTACAATGTCTTGTTCTTGATTCTAGGTTTTGCTCTTTCTTATCTGTACATCCTCCTATAAAACATATAAAAAACCGTCAGCGTAAAACTGACGGTTTTTTTAATTATTTTGTTTCGAGAATTTCTCGAACACGCTTTTGAAGTTCGGGGAGTACATCTTTTTCAAACCATGGGTTCTTGGACAACCAAATGTTATTACGTGGCGAAGGATGAACAATTGGGAAGTACTGTGGCCAGTATTCTTTCCAGTTCTTAATCGTTTCCGTCATCGTGACAGACGACTTCAAACCGAGGTAGTAGCGCTGGGAATACGAACCAACCAAAATCGTGAGCTGACGATTTGGCATTTGTGCCAAAAGCTTGGTATGCCACTTCTCAGCAATGCCCTTGCGCGGCGGCTTGTCACCGGATTTGGCTTTGCCAGGATAGTAGAAATCCATGGGAATAATGCCAATATCGCCAGAATCATAGAACTCCTCTTTACTGATACCGAGCCATTCCCGGAGACGGTCACCAGAGGCGTCGTTAAACATGATACCCGTTTCTTGTACCTTTAAACCTGGTGCCTGACCAATAATCACAATCTTAGCGGTCTTTGGGGCGACAAAGATTGGGTCCAGCCCCTTCTTTGTATAGTCCGCATTTATCGGATCAGCTTTAATTTCATCGAATAAAGACATATCAACCTTCTTTTATTTCATTGCGGGGTCAGAGGCCTCTTCTGCTGCTTTAACCGCGTGCTTGTTAAAGTAGACGCGATTAGCGTTATTAAACATGACATCCTCTAGTTCAGTTGCTGAAAAGATGTTGGCTGCGTCCATCCATGTGGCCAGCTCGTGGTATGTGTTAAAGGTAGCCGACCATGGTGAATCCGTTCCCCAGATAAGGTGGTCAGCACCCAATGCCTCTTTAGCCATCTTCACGACCTTCTGGCAATTCTCATATGGGAAAGTCGTCTCCCCCATGATGTCTTGAATGGCAGACAAGTCAGTGTAGACGTTGTCCTGCTCAGAAAAGAGCTTCAAGGCGTATTCCAAACGATCCAAGTGATTGATGTTTGGAAAGGACAAGTGGCAAACCACAAAGGTCATGTTCGGATAGCGCTTTGCTAAATTAGCAATCGCTTCTGGCTGGTAAGAGATTTGGTCAGAAGCTCCGTAGTCAACTGTAACCGTCATCCCCTCATACTGGGATAGGTAGTCAAAAATTTGAAGGCAGTTCGGTTCACTATCCAACTTAAATGGGTGCTCAGTATGGTAACCATGGAGGCCACCACCCTCAGAAATTTCAAACTTGATGGCACGAAAGCCAAGGTCCTCGACATGACGCTTGACGATTGTCATGAAGTTTTCTGCAAAGGGATCAACGGAGAAAGCGGCGATAAAACGGCCTGGATACTTCTTGACCATTTGGTAAGAGTAGTAGTTCTGATACCCGTTTAAAGAGCCCTGCAGCAACACGGCTTTATCAACTTCGGAACCTTCCATCAATTTCATGGCAGCTTCGGCCTTGAATGATGAATCGCCCGATCCATCCGGAATCAGCTTAATCACTTCACCGTCATCCCAGATGGCCTTACCGTCCCCTAAGATGTTCAAACGGCCCTTACCGTTTAATCCCGCAATCGTTTGCACCAAGTGCAGGTGCCCATCAATCTTTTTCATCGTTGTCCCCTTTCAATCGAGATTCTAATTCTATTGTACACTCTCTTTTCCCTAAATAAAAAAGTCAAAACCGCGGGCTGGTGCGATTTTGACTTTTATAATTTTTTACATCAAATTGTTCATAATCAGGAGTCCACCACCAATCAAGAAGATGATGGTTCCCCAGAACAATTGTGAAATCACTGAGCGATCCCCGAAGTACAAGCGCAAGAGTGGCGCCGTGTTTCCGAAAATCAACACAATGATTCCGATAAAGACAAGTGCTAATCCAATGAGTGATAACATGTTTGATTATCCTTTCAAGCAAATAATGCTTTCAATTATAGCAGGATTTTTAGGCTTTGGCTAAGATATCAATCTCGGTTTGGTCGATGATGTGGCCCTTCATGGCCTTGTACATCTCGTTCAAGTAGAAGCCGTTTTGCAAGTCGAGCTTTTCATCCAGGGCGTAGACCGTCAGTGTGTACTGGTGGTCCTTGTCAGGTGGCATTGGCCCAGAATAGTGTTCGGTCAGCGCTTCTGAGAAGTCTGGGTAGAACTTTGAGGCCAAGCTGTTCTTTCCTTGAATAATATCTTTGTTTTGACGGGATGAATCCTCAGGGATTTCCGTCACCGGACCGAAGTTACATGCAATCCAGTGGATGAATGGAAAACCACAAACTGGAACGGCATCATAATCAATAAAGGTGATGGCCACGTCCTCAGTTCCTGATGGTAATTCGGACAAGTCGATTGGCAGTGAGCAAACCGGCTTCCCTTCTAATTTAAATTCTTCTGGTGCGTACTTCCCATACTTATCGGGTAAAGTACCGTTTACAGTTTTAATCGCCATGGAATCTCCTTTCAAATGATTCTACATGTCTATGATAACAAAAAAAGAGAAAAACGGCTGAGTGCTCCGTGTTTCTCTTTTTTTAAATAACTTGCTACGACTGTCTGATCAGTCATAGGCTTTGAGCATATCGTCGTAACTAATACCAAGTTTATACGTTTCTCGATTCATTGCTTTTTCCTCTTGCAAATTAACATATCCAAATCCATTTTTTAAGTAAAAGTCGATTGCATCAGGAATGCTATCAACGACGACACCAGCAAAAGCTACACCGTGCTCCGTGCCGATGTCTAATAACATTCGAAAAATATACTCTAGAATCATGGTCCCAAAATGCCAGCGCTCGTTCAATACGTCATGTTGTCGAGACTTGATTACCGATAAATGGTCAATCTTAATAACCGGAATGGAACGATATATGCTCGCCCCCCCCGAAAGTTCGTTGACGATTGATATCCACAAAGGTATCTGTACTTTCCGAAGCACATAAAGCATATAAACCAACTAAATTATCTTCGCAATAAACAGAGGTCAGAGCGGTTACGTGGTTCTTTTCCAACTCCTTATAACCCTGTTTTGTAAAATAATCGAGTTTTTGATTACCACAAGTATAGTTGTCGAACTGTTCTGTTTCTATCAGTGAGGAAACTGGGTAAACCTCAAAGTTTGATTTCTCCATTTTCCACCGCTTTCATCATTCGATTAAACTGCTTTTCTACTTTTTCGAACCGGGCTTTTAACTTAGCTCCGTTGGCATCCGACTCCTCTTTCGTTGGGAAAAAAACTTTCCGCCAGCGTTCATGTACATCTTCAATGGTTTCGTTTTTGGCTTGCTCTTTAAACTTTCGTGCAAGTTGCAAACTCTTTTCTTTACCTGTCATAACATTCTCCTTTTCTGTTTCTATCTCAATAGAAACGGTATGCAGGTGTCAGATAAATTCCGACATCTAAGTGACTGTTCTTGCTATAGCGCTATTTACACCGTTATCTTATGGCCGTCTTGAGAGATAAGCAAGAAAAATCAACTTTCAATGTCGATTAGGACACGCAAAATAAAAAAGCGGATGAGCAACGCTCATTCGCTTTTCTTTTCTCAATTATATGTTCAACCAATCCTTGGCATCTTCAAAAACATAGTCCGGTTGTTCTGACTTCAGCGCCTTGACATCATGGGCGCCCCAAGCAACAGCACCAGTATGGACACCAGCGCTCTTTCCCATTTGAAGGTCGAAAATGGCATCGCCAATCATAATGGAATCGTCCTTATTCAAGTGACCACTTTCAATCACAGCGAGCACACCATCTGGTGCAGGCTTAAAGTGCTCAACATGATCAGAGCCAATAACCTTGGTAAAGAGTTGATTAATCCCAAGGGTCTCCAAGTTTCGCAGGAGCGCAGTTGAGTGCTTACTAGAAACCACATAGAGCTTCTTTTCTTCGCTCACAAGCTCCTCGAGCGTCTCCATAATGCGGGGAAAGAGCACCAAGTTCTCTGCCTCTAAACTACGGTAGTGCTTTCTGAAGGTCTCTAAGAGCCTGTCAAAGTCAGATTCGGACACGGCGCTTGGCAACATCTTCTTAAAGGAAACCTCAATTGGAATCCCCATGTAGTAGTTGATGTCTTCTTCAGAAGGGGCTGCGTACCCCTCTTCTTTAAAGGCCGCTTGCGTGGCGAGGACGCCAGTTTTCCCAGAATTAGCTAACGTACCATCAAAATCAAAGATAAAGTTTTGCATTTGCTCTCCCCATTGCACGTATTGTTAACGTATTAACTCAGAAATCTCTTAAAAATTGAAGATTATGAATAGCCAATATAAAAACTTTTTTCTATAAAAGGACAATAAAAAAGGACCAGTTAAAGTTGAACTAAAACTGGTCCTTTAACATTTCCTATTACTTACCAGCTTTTGGTAAAACAGGATTTAAGGAATCATAATCGTGTTGGGATATTTGTCCCGTCTGTAATTCATAACGGAGCTGATCAATCAGTTCAGCATGTTCAGGATTCGTTAATACGCTATTTTGCAACGGCTCTGTCGCATTGTATGACGCTTTGTAGATTGATTTTGGATCAAGCGTTTGAGTAAAGTCATACACTCGTCCTTCATGAATCTCATGCAAAGACAACGTTAATTCAGGTGTTTGAATCAACAGTGCTCCTTCTGGCGCGCCAGAAATGAACTTTGTCGAAATTCCCTGCTCACGCAGAACCTTTTCAAACGTACTTTCCGTCTTGATATACAGATAATTGGTATCGAAAAAAACACAAGCGTCTTGTCCCTTTTCATCTTTTCCGAAAAGGATTTTAGCGGGATTGATTTTTTCATTTTCAATCAAGTGATTCACTTGTTTTCTAAACTTATCCATTTAACATCCTATGCATACATAATCAGTAAGCTAATAATCGCAACCGCAAGAATACAGATAATAAAGATCTTTTCATACTTCGTAAAGATCGTTGAATGCGTTTCGCTAGGGATGTGCTTACGTGCCCACATGTATACCGGGATACCAAGCGCATAAATGATAAAGGAAAGCGCCGTGTACTTTACCCCTGCTGAGTAACCCATATAAAGGGTACCTAAAATCGCAAGGAATGAGTAAACGAGTGGCTTCGTACGTGAGAACGTAATCTGAGCACCACTTGGGTTAAACGATTCTTTATTCAAACTGATCTTGAAAAGGTACATCATTGAGATCAAGTATGGTGGAACAGTCATCGTTCCAACAATCGTCAACATGGTATTAAAGGCCTTGCCGGCAAAAGCCGTTGAGAACAAGATTACCTGCATAACGATTGTGGATACCACGATGGAATAAGAAGGCATGTTGTTCTTATTCACTTTCTTAAAGGACTGTGGGAAGGTTCCAGATTTAGCCGCAGCACGTGGCATTTCTGAAAGTAACAAAACCCAAGTCAACCAAGAAGCCAAAACCGCGATAATCACACTGATTCCGATGACCAAACGACCAATTGGACCATAAATGATTGATAGCAAAGCCCCGGTAGATGGGGAAGCCATGTTTGCAATCTCACCATAACTGCGGAATCCAAGTGCCAAAACAGAAACGGCAGCGTAGATAATCAAGCAAATGATGAATCCCCACTTCGTGGCATCACGAACATTCTTTTGGCTCTTTGCGTTGCCTGACAAGACAACGGCACCTTCAACACCACCAAAGACCCAAAGGGTAACCATCATGGTGTTCTTAATTTGGTGGAAGAGTGAGCCTATGTTCGTATCTTGTAAGTGCGAAATCGTCTCGCTTCCCATGATGTTTGTTGTAAAGGTTTGTGGATCAAAGACAAAAATCATGCTGACAATGAAGAAGACGAGTGAAAGCAAAATCACTGCCGTTGAAATATTGTCGACCCAACTAGCACCTTGAATTCCCTTCAAAACGAGAGCGGTCATTAGCCAAAGAATCACCGTTCCCAAGATGATGGAATTAAGATTGTTTCCACCCTTAAAGACACCAGGGAAGAAAGCGTCTAATGTTGAAGCAAGAAGAACGGCATAAGTGACGTTAGCGAAACACTCACAAATCCAATAGCCCCAACTGACAAAGAATCCGGTAAATTTACCAAATCCATCTTCTGCGTACATGTAGAGGCCTGACGTATAATCAGGTCGTAATTTTGACAAGAACAAGAATGAGTAAACCAAACACCAAATAATGGCACCTGATACAGCCCATCCAAGTAGTTGACCAATTAATCCAGCATTTGATGCCATGTTTTGGGGCAGATCATACGCTCCACCACCAATCATAGCCGGAACAATCAAACCGATTAATCCAATTGTTCCTAATTTTTTTGCTTGTTTTGTAGCCAAAATACTCCTCCGAAAGAGACTTAATTAATAAGTGATATTATTCTTCTCAACAATTGATTCGTAATTCATTTCCTTTAACCAGTCTTGCAAACTCAACTGACGCATCGTGTTCATCGCATCTTCAGCAGAAGCGTTTGTCCGCTGTGCATTTGGTACAGCGTCAAATGGCATCGTCAAGTAAGGTCCAACCGTAATAGCTGTACCGAATTCGCCAGGCTTTAGCATCGTGTGGGCAAAGCCAATAAACGTTTTCTTAAAGGTCGTCTTAGCATGTTCACCACAATTTGCGATGGATTGTGCCATTGCGGCTCTTCGCGTGTTCAAGTAATCAATCAAGTCCTGTTCGTTATCAGACTCTGTCCAAACACCTGCATCTTCAACATACATCGAAGAGTGGTGGACAGGATCGTCAGCAATGGACAAAGCAATGGCAGACCAGACACCATAACCTTCACCAGGCTTCAATGGACGGTCTTCCTTAGGACGCTTAGCCATCGTTCCCTTGTTTGCACAAGTGATAAAGGCAGCTGGAACAGTCTTGAAACGTGGTTCATCGACCGTTCCTAAGTATTCAACCAATGCATCTTGTAATGGCTTAGCATCATAAATAGGTAGTTCTGAACCATCCCATTGCTTTTTCGTAAACATTGGCTTTTGATTATCTAAAGCCTTGTTATGCAAGAAATCAAAACCAATAATGTTTCCCTGTGGTCCAGTAAAGGATGAAGCCGTCTCCATGTTAATCTGAGCCAAATTAGCGTTCTTTGCCTCGGCCCGATCGTATGACGAAATGTTATCAAGAATATTATCGTCAGTTAACTTAGTGGCAGCAGCATCGACCTTCAATCCGGTCAAATAGCCTTCACCAATATTGCCAGGCTCCAAGTAACCTCGTGAGTAGCCGACATAGTTATTCAATGCCGTACTATCAATCCCGATTTCCCTTGCCTTCTTGTAATCATTCAAATTCATCTCTTACCTCCATAAATAAAAGATCCATTGGCATATTATTAGAAACATTCTATTTTAAATGCCTTTAATTTATTTATACTCTTTTGATACATCAATGTTAAAAAAGTAAAACTGTATTTATATTCGATACTAATGATATCTTTTTAGACAATTTTACAATATAAAGAGAAACGACTAAATTAGTCGTTTCCTATATTTCTTTAGAAGAAAGTTCGATATTTTCAATCTTAATTTTCGGTAAATCCATAAAATTATTAGGGCAACGAATTAAAAAAAGTGTTGAAGGCATATAATACCCATTAGCTTCTGACAAGCCAAGTATGATCATATCTTTTTTACTTATACAATCAGGAATAATGACGCGTACACCTGGTATTCTTCTTGGATTCCTTGTCGTATTCTTCATCAGGAACTCTATCTTTCTATGATGAAAAACTTCTCTCAAAAACTTATAGTTATTAATCCTATTTTTAATAAGATAATAATTTGGATCAGCTTTTACATGTGTATATGTTAATTCTCCTTTATCAACTTTTCCTAATATCTTCTTAGCGCCTTTGGGTATATTTAACAATTTATGAAACCCAAGTAAGTGAGGCAGTTGCTTTTCCTCAAATACAACATGGAATTCTTCTTGACTTGTTTTTATTTCTGCAGTGTACTTGCAAAAGCTTGTTCGGTAATCATCTAAAATCTCTTTCATTTATCACCTTTTTCCATATAAAAAACCGAGGAACTTCCTCGGTTAAGAAATATGTATTGTCAGCGAACCGTAGAAGTCACGATTGAGACGACCTCCGTCATTATCCCGACGGCGGGAGCATGTTGCTGACCGAACACACTTTACTTCCGAAACAACGCAACACGTTGTTTCTATCGTTATTTTACATAGCTCAAATAAATATTGTCAAAAGAATTCATCATTTGATGTCGTTTAGGACACGCAAAATAAAAAAGCGAATGAGCTCCCATTCGCTTCCATTTTACTCAATTATATATTCAATCAATCTTCGGGATTCTCAAAGATGTAATTTTGCATGTGATTGTCACCTTCGGAAAATGTCTTCTCTAATGGTAGCATGATTCGGGTCTGACTTTGGAAAACAACAAAAAAAGGATGAGCAAAAGCTCATCCTCTTTTGATTTGTCTTAAGGAGATAGCGGGATTTGAACCCGCACACCGCCATACGACGGCTCGACGGATTTCGAGTCCGCTGCAGTACCAGATTGTGCCATATCTCCATCAGACCGCTCAAAGCGTTGATTTCAACATTTCGAGCGGGCAAGTAAAGTGATTACTTGTTCTTGCGCTTTGCAGCCTTTTCACGTTCAGAAGTGTTCAAGATTTCCTTACGGATACGAACGTTTTCTGGCGTTACTTCAACGTATTCGTCATCGTTCAAGAATTCAAGTGATGCTTCAAGGCTCATGTCGCGAGGCGTCTTGATAGAAGCCGTTTGGTCCTTGTTAGATGAACGAACGTTAGACTGTGGCTTAGCCTTCGTAACGTTAACTGAGATATCGTTGTCACGGGCGTTCATACCCACAACCATACCTTCGTATACGTCGATTCCGGCACCAACGAACATTTGTCCACGATCTTCAACACCCATGATGGCGTAGTTCGTCGTTTGTCCTTGGTTAATTGAGACCAAGGCACCGTTACGACGTCCTGGAGCCCAGTTCTTAACCATTGGGCGGTATTCTGCATACGTGTGGTTGTAGATTCCGTAACCGTGCGTTGCAGTCATGAATTCAGTTGAGTAACCGATCAAACCACGTGAAGGAGCCATGTAAGTCAAACGAGTCTGGCCGTTTCCAACTGACTCCATGTTTTGCATTTCACCCTTACGTTGGTTCAATGAATCGATAACGGCTGATGAGTATTCATCAGGCGTATCGATTTGAACTTCTTCGTATGGTTCTGACGTAACACCATCGATGTCACGGTAGATAACCTGTGGACGTGAAGCTTGCAATTCGAAGCCTTCACGACGCATGTTTTCGATCAAGATAGACAAGTGCAATTCACCACGTCCAGAAACTGACCAAACACCCGCTTGATCCGTATCGTTAACACGGAGTGAAACGTCGGTGTGCAATTCACGTTGCAAACGGTCTTCGATTTGACGGGCCGTAACGTACTTTCCTTCACGTCCAGCAAAGGGGCTGTCGTTTTGACGGAAAGTCATTTGCAAAGTAGGTTCGTCGATACGAAGCAATGGCAATGCTTCAGGGTGTTGTGGATCAGCAACCGTTTCACCAACGTTGATGTCTTCCATACCTGAAACGGCAATCAAGTCACCAGCCTTGGCTTCGTTGATTTCAACTTGGTCCAAACCGATGAAACCAGACAACTTCGTAACACGGAAGTTCTGTTGCGTTCCATCCTTCTTCATAACCGTAACGTTGTCACCGACCTTGATTGTTCCGCGCTTAACACGTCCGATACCGATACGACCAACGAAGTCGTTATAGTCAAGCATGGCAACTTGGAACTGCAATGGTTCGTCTGAGTTGTCAACTGGTGCAGGAATCGTTTCGAAGACCGTCTTAAAGATAGGTTCCATCGTGTGTTCTTGCGTGTCAACTTCAGGATCCATTGAAGTGGTTCCGTTCATGGCTGAAGCAAAGATAACTGGGAAGTCCAAGTCTTCTTCGTCCGCACCCAATTCGATGAACAAGTCAAGCACTTCGTCGACAACTTCTGCCGGACGGGCACCTGGACGGTCCACCTTGTTAACGATAACGATTGGCGTCAAGTGTTGTTCGAAGGCCTTCTTCAAAACAAAACGTGTCTGTGGCATCGTTCCTTCAAAGGCGTCGACAACCAAGAGAACTCCGTCAACCATTCCCATGATACGTTCAACTTCTCCACCGAAGTCGGCGTGGCCTGGGGTATCCAAGATGTTAATTTGCTTGTCGCCAACACGAACGGCCGTGTTCTTTGAAAGGATCGTGATTCCACGTTCCTTTTCGATGTCGTTCGTATCCATGGCACGGTCGTCCAAGGCAGCTTCCTTACGGGCGTCCATTGTGTCAGATTGCTTAAGCAATTCGTTCACCAACGTCGTCTTTCCGTGATCGACGTGGGCGATGATTGCAATATTACGAATATCTTCGCGAAGATTTGCCAATTTAATGCTCCTTTATTTGCGCTACTCACAAGAAAGACTAGGGCTCTCCCCTAGTCTTTCAACATCTTGACCAATTCGCGATGAATCTTGGTTGTAGCGATTAATACTGTGTTTGATAATAGCATATTAGGACTAGAACAGTCAAGGTTTTTAACCTCGTAGCCAAGCCCTTCAGCAAGCGCTCGGCCGGCCGCCAAATCCCATGGTAATAATTTAGAAAGATAGGCGGTTGCCGACCCAACTAAGAGTCTGGTAAACGTGATACCAGCTGATCCAAGAACCCGGTAAGCCAGGGCTTTCTTTGCCAACTGCGCGTATGGCTTTTCACCGCTCACCAACCGCCGACCGGAAACGATAACGACCGAATTCGAAAGGGACTCGTCTTGTACAGGTGGTAACTTCTCACCGTCCTTGTATGTACCAATCGTTGGCCCACCATGGAAAAGTCGCCCTTCGGGCACATCGTAAATCCAGCCAAGTATGGGTTTTCCGTCTTCGTACAAAGCCAGCATGATTGCGTAGTCCCGATTCTCTTGAACAAAGTTCATCGTGCCATCGATTGGATCGACAAACCAGACCTGGCCGTCCATTGATTCAGCACAGGCCTCTCCTGCTTCTTCACAAACAAAAGCAGCCTCTTCATCCAGCGTTAAGATCTTTTGAATGAGTGCTTTTTGATTCTCCCGGTCAATGTCGGTCACGAGATTTCGCTTGTCGCCATCCTTGTAGCAAACCTTCAAGTCATGCTTCTCACGCTTTTGTCGTGTTGCTTTGGACAGCTCGTCAATCCACTGACTCACTCGTCGATCTAACGCAATTAACTTGTCTCCTCTGAGATCAAGCACCAGTAATCACCTTCGATCCACTTTCTTTTGCCATTTTCATCGTCTTATAAATGGAGTAACCTGTTTGTTCCTCAAAGTCTCGATCAAAGGTTTTTTGCTCAGACTTAGAAGGCATCACCTGCACGAAGTGCTTGTGGGTCTCCATCAAGTAGTTGCGGTCGCAACCACCCTCGTAAACCTGCAAAACAGCATCCACAAGGTTTGAAACAGCAATCATGTCTTCCGTATTCCAGTTCCCATCAATTGGTAGTTGGTAATTATCAGCCATGGTCAAACTCCTTTATTTGTTTTACAGGTCTAGTGTAACAAGGACCGACGGGCATTTCTAGGTGCAAAGTCCAGCAAAAAGCCGTTCTTGTCGCACTTTTCTTCAGCCTTGTTCGGCTTTGACTTTGCCATGAACAGCCGTGTTTTGCTATAATAAACCTACTTAAAGAAAGTAGGAGTTAACCATGACCATTCGTTTTACCATGGACAAAATCACAAAGGATGGCGACCCCGTCTTGCGCAAGCAGGCCGAAAAGGTCCCATTCCCATTGTCAGCCGAACACAAGCAATTGGCTGAAGACATGATGACCTACTTGGTTGTTTCCCAAGACCCAGAGGAAAACGAAAAGTACGGTTTGCGCCCAGGCGTTGGCCTCGCAGCCAACCAGGTCGGCGAATCATTGCAAATGGCGGCCATTCTTATCCCGTCAGAAGACCCTGCCGAAGAAGACGAAGAACCATACTTCAAGGGCGTGATCTTCAACCCCGTTATCATCTCTGAAACGGTCGGCCGCACGGCCCTTGAAACCGGTGAAGGTTGCTTGTCCGTCGACCAAGACGTACCAGGATTCGTTCCCCGTTCAAAGAAGATTAAGGTTCGTTACCAAGACGAAACGGGTGACACGTACGAAAAGACTTTGCGCAACTACCCTGCCATCGTTTTCCAACACGAAATCGATCACTTGCACGGTAAGTTGTATTACGATCACATCGACAAGGCTCACCCTTGGGAAGTCGACGACAATACAAAGTACGTTTAAACGTCTAATAAAAAAGCTCACCAAAAGGTGGGCTTTTTCTTTATCTAAAAAGGCCCGTCGGAACACGGGCCTTTTTACGTGGGATATTGTTGGTATGCGGTGATAAAAAAGAGGTTCGAGTGTGAAACACCCGAGCCTCTTTTTGTTTTTTACTTTTTAGCTGAAGCTTCCGCAAAGGACTTCAAAGCATTCTTCTGGTCCTTGTTCAACTTCTTTGGCACCGTCACGTTGATGACAACGTACTGGCTACCGTAACCGGATCCGCGCAAACGTGGCGCACCCTTACCGGCCAAACGGAAGCGACGTCCGTTTTGCGTACCAGCTGGCACCTTCATCTTCACGTCACCGTGCACCGTCTTTACCGTGATTTCAGCACCCATTGCCGCCGTCACAAAGTCGATGTCTTGTGCCAAGTAAATATCCGCCCCATCACGTTCGAAGCCTTCCTTTGAGGCCCCGACTGAGAAGACAACGAACAAGTCTCCACTTGGTCCACCGTTAACGCCAGGTTCACCTTGGCCAGCCAAACGCATTTGTTGACCAGTCTCAACACCAGCAGGCACCTTCACCTTCACTTCGTGTTGCTTTGAATCGCCCTGAGACTTCTGGTACTTCACGTGCTTTTCAGTTCCGAAGATGGCCTCTTCAAAAGTCAAGTGCATGCGGTACTGCAAGTCACGTCCCTTACGAGGGGCATTTGGATCCTGCTGGAATCCGCCACCAAACATCTGGCTAAAGATATCACCCAAATCGGAGAAGTCGCCGAAGCCTTGTGCTCCGCCGCCACCGAATCCGCCAAAGCCACCCTGGCCGTTGGCACCGGCTGCACCAAATTGGTCGTATTGTTGACGCTTTTGTGGGTCACCCAACGTTTCCCAAGCTTCTTGTACTTCCTTGTACTTTTCTTCAGCACCCGGTTCATGGTTCAAATCGGGGTGGTACTTCTTGGAAAGCTTTCGGTAGGTCTTTTTTAATTCGTCCTGGCTGGCTGTCTTTGAAACACCCAAGCGATCGTAAAATTCTGTATTATTCACGAGCAACTCCTTTATTTCTTGATATGTACAACAAGGACGCCTTTGAAAACGTCCTTGTTTTAATTGAAGTCGTTCAATCCTTTTGGCTTTTACGCCGGGATTGAATTACTTCTTGTCGTCATCGTTAACTTCTTCGAAGTCTCCGTCAACGGTGTTGTCATCTTGTGCTTGGCCTTGTTGACCTTGGGCACCTTCTGCTCCACCTTGTGCTTGTTGAGCTTGTTGGTAAAGCTTCGTTGCGAGTTCTGAAGCAACCTTTGACAATGCGTCGGACTTTTCCTTCAAGTCAGTCAAGTCAGCATCTTCAGCAGATGCGTCTTCCTTGGCCTTCTTCAAGTCTTCCAAAGCATCCTTCGTTGGCTTTACTTCGTCTTCAGACAACTTGTCACCAACTTCTTCCAACGTCTTTTCAGTTTGGAAGATCAATTGGTCGGCGTTGTTACGAGTTTCAACGTTTTCCTTCTTCTTGTTGTCGGCTTCTTCGTTTGCCTTGGCGTCGTTCATCATCTTTTCGATTTCTTCGTCTGACAAACCACCGGCAGCTTGAATGGTAATCTTTTGTTCCTTTTGCGTTCCCAAGTCCTTAGCGGAAACGTTAACGATTCCGTTACGGTCAATATCGAAGGTAACTTCGATTTGTGGGACACCACGTGGAGCGGCAGGAATGTCTGCCAATTGGAAACGACCCAATGTCTTGTTATCAGCAGCCATTGAACGTTCACCTTGCAAGACGTGGATGTCAACGGCTGGTTGGTTATCAGCGGCCGTTGAGAAGACTTGTGACTTAGAAGTTGGGATCGTCGTGTTACGTTCGATCAACTTCGTGAAGACACCACCCATCGTTTCGATACCAAGTGACAATGGCGTAACATCCAAGAGGACAACGTCCTTAACATCACCAGTAATCACACCACCTTGAACAGCGGCTCCAAGAGCAACGGCTTCATCAGGGTTGATTGAGTGGTTTGGTTCCTTACCAGTCATCTTCTTAACTGAGTCTTGAACTGCTGGGATACGAGTTGATCCACCGTTCAAAATAACTTCGTCGATGTCTGAGAATGACAAACCAGCATCCTTCAAGGCGTTCATAACTGGTTGTTCGGCCTTCTTAACCAAGTCAGCAGTGAGTTCGTTGAACTTTGCACGCGTGAGTGACGTTTGCAAGTGCAATGGGCCTTGGTCACCAGATGCGATAAATGGCAAGTCGATTTGTGCTTCAGTAGCTGAAGACAACGTCTTCTTTGCCGTTTCAGCAGCATCCTTCAAACGTTGCAAGGCCAACTTGTCTTGCGTCAAGTCGATACCGTTTTCCTTCTTGAATTCGTCTGCCAAGTAATCGATGATCTTTTGATCAAAGTTGTCACCACCGAGGTGCGTGTCACCGTTTGTTGACAATACTTCGAAGACACCGTCTCCCAATTCGAGGACAGAAACATCAAACGTTCCTCCACCCAAATCGTAAACCAAGATCTTTTCGTCCTTGTCCAACTTATCCAAACCGTAAGCCAATGATGCGGCCGTTGGTTCGTTAATGATACGTTCAACCTTCAAACCGGCAATCTTACCAGCATCCTTGGTTGCTTGACGTTGGGCATCGTTAAAGTATGCAGGAACCGTGATAACGGCCTGGTCAACCTTTTCACCCAAGTAGTCTTCAGCGTATCCCTTGATGTATTGCAAGATCATCGCTGAGATTTCTTGTGGCGTGTATTCCTTGTCTTGAATCTTAACCTTGTAGCCAGCTTCTCCCATGTGTGACTTGATTGATGAAATCGTGTCTGGGTTCGTGATGGCTTGACGCTTTGCGACGTCACCCACTTGGGTTTCACCGTTCTTAAATGACACAACAGATGGTGTCGTGCGGGCACCGTCTGGGTTAGTAATAATCTTTGGCTTGCCACCTTCCAATACGGCAACAGCAGAGTTCGTTGTTCCTAAATCAATTCCAATAATCTTTGACATAAGTACTACCCTTTCTTTCTTTGATAAACAATCGTTAGCTTTTTTCGGTGTGGTGCGTTAGACGCTGAATCACCATGGGGAAGTCGGCGTGTGATCGGCGACTTTCCACCGCGTTTGTGAGCCACGAAGTGGCGTTTTCACATAATTGGTATGCAAATTTTATAAGTGTGCTTATTGAGCAACCGCTACCATTGCTGGACGGATCACTCGGTCTTGCAACTTATAACCCTTTTGCAACACCGCCGCCACTTGGTCAGCCTTCACGTCTCCTTCAGCCGGCACCGACTGCACACCCTGCATCGTATTCGGATCAAAGTCGTCGCCGACCTTTCCCACTTCTTCGATACCGTGTTCCGTCAACGCCGCCTTCATCGTCTTCAACGTAATCTCAACGCCCTTGTGGATCTGAGCCACCTTGTCGTCGCCGTCCGTTTCAACGGCCAGCGCACGTTCCAAGTTATCGACCACCGGCAAGATTGATTCCGCCAACTTCTGGCCATCATACTTGCGGATGTTTGCGATTTCTCGTGCATTTCGGGTCTGAATGTTTTGTATCTCAGCCTGTGCACGAAGCAACTCGTCGTCCTTCTTTTCCAAGGCTTCCTTCAATTCAGCGACCTGATCCTTTTCCTTGGCTTCTTCTGCCTTGGCGTCGGCGTTCTTCGTAGCGTCTTCAGTCACGGCTTCATCAACCACTTCTTGTTCTTCTACTTTTTCTTGATCTTTCTTAGACACAGAAGTCTCCTTTTTGTTATCCATATTCAATCAGTTTCTCATCCAGTGCCGAAGCAAAGGCTGAAAGCAAACGAGCGAGTTGCGCGTACGGCAACCGAATTGGGCCAACCAAGGCAATCACCCCGCTGTCATCGTTTCCGACCGTAAAGGCCGTCGACAACATCGCGAAGTCTTGCAGGATTGGCGTCTTCAACTCATCACCCAAGCGGATGTTTACCTTCCCCTTCTTGGCCTTTGCCAAGTGGCGAACCGCATCCGGCGCATCGAAAAGTTCCAGAACCTTTCTGGCCGTCTTCACATCCAGGTAAGCGTCATCTGCCACCTCCAAGAGGTTCAGCCGACCACCCAGGTGCACCGTCTCAGCCACCGAACGGGCCAAGACATCACCGAAGAGTTGCAGAAAGGCAGCTGGGCTTTCAATGTTTCTTGAAAGCAAGACCGGCAACTGCTCAGATGTCATCAATGACAACACCTCGTGCACCGGTCGCCCAACCATCTGAGCGTTAATGTAGCTCACCATCCCGTCCAGCGAATCGAGCGTCACTTCCTTAGGCAACCGGAAAGTCTGGGAAGTTACCTTTCCATCCGATGTCGCCAGAACGGCAATCACTTGCCGGTTTTCTAACGGTATCAATTGGAAGGAAGAAATCTTCAGGTTAATCGGTTTTGGCTTCAACACCAAGGCCGTTAACCCTGTTTCCTTCGCCAGGAACTTTGCGGTTTGATCTAAGAAATCATCCAGCTCATGGAAATTCCCGTGAATCTGGTTAGCAACCCGTTTAACGTCCTCTGGGGAAACCCCGGAAGAAATCATTAAGTTGTCCAGGTAGTAACGGTACCCTTCCAAAGACGGTACACGTCCAGCGGAAGTGTGCAGCTTCGTTAGAAGGTCTGCGTCTTCCAAATAAGACATTTCGTTACGAATCGTCGCTGGCGAAACATCGATATTCAACTGATCGTGTAAGGTCTTCGACCCAACTGCGTGGGCCGTTTGTGTGTACTGGTAAATGATGGCCGCTAGTATCAGCTTTTGACGTTCGGTCAGCACCACAACACCTTCTTTTCTATCTTTAGCACTCGATTACCTCAACTGCTAATTTAAATTATACACGCCATTATATAGAATGCAACCCTTTTTAGCACTCTTTTTATTCGAGTGCTAATTTTGCTTTTGAGACTTTTCTTCGCCCGCATCGAAAAGGTTGATAAATCAAAGTTTTCAACTGCTTTTACTGATTTATTAATGTCGCCTTTTTGTTGTTCAATTAGCAGACAAAATAAAAAAAGCTGAGTTTCCTCAGCTTTTTCCGAAGTATTTTCTAGTGTTTGCTTCGTCATTTTCTAATTGCGCGATTAGTCCGTCCACGGATTCAAAGGCCACTTCACCACGAAGCCGGTGCTCCCAGTGAACCTTTACCGGTTCACCATAGATCATCTCACTCCAGTCGAGTAAGTTAATCTCAACCGTGACAGGGCGTCCTTCTCCAAAGGTCACGTTGCGACCGATGGAGGCCATCCCCATCACTTCCTGACCATCGACCTCAACGCGAACCACGTACACACCTATGCCTGGAAGAAACTCTGTCTCCGGCGTCCAGATATTAATCGTCGGATACCCAAGCGTGCAACCACGTGCATCTCCGTGCACCACCGTTCCCGTTGTGTGGTGGGTGCGGCCAAGGGCTGCTGTCACTTGTTCAAGGTCGCCTTCTGTCAGTTGCTTCCGGATTGTTCTTGACGCAATTTTTTGGCTATCGTTTTGCCCGAGCGTTTGCTTCTGCACAGCAATCACGTCGAATGCGCCGTTTGCAAACTTTTGCAGGTGGGCCATGTCCGCCTGCAGGTCCTTTGCGCCATAGTAGTGGTCAAATCCAGCTACGACCGCCTTTGCTTTTAGGGGCAAGAGGACGTTTTGCACGAAAGCTGTCGGTTGGAGCCCGGCAAGCTTCGAGGTGAGATTGAGTCGGTAGACGCGATCGACACCGAGAGAGCTTAGGAGGGCGACTTTTTCCGCGATTGGCGTCAAGTCATGCCATGGCAATTCCTTTTTTTCAAACACCAATCCCGGGTACGGCGTGTACGTCAGCACCGAAAGCGGCAATCCCATTTCCTCCGCCTTCTTCTTCGCTTCAGCAATCACCGCCTGGTGGCCCCTGTGCACCCCGTCGAAGTACCCCATCGCGATGACCTGGTCCGTTGCTATGAAATTGTTTTCATCCAATGGATAGTGAATATCATACAGTTCTGTCATATTTTTTATTATATCGTGTTTTATATATTTTTCACGGATTTAGCAAAAAACGAGCGCGTTTGTGCACTCGTTTTCGATACAAATCGTGTCGGTTTATTCGTTTGATTAACAGATTTTACCGGAATTTCTTAAACAATAAATAACCAACCGCCGCTACAGGAAGAGTAATCGCTGCCGTAATCCCGATGGTACGACCAAGTTTAAAGCCAGCTTCGTTGGCTGACGTCTTTTCTGAATCGTCCGCTTTCTTATCAGTGCGCTTATCCTCAGAAGGCTTTGACTGAACGTCTTGCTTCTTATCAGTACGCTTTGATTCTTCGGCCTGTTGTTTTTGCTGGCCGGCCTGTTCCTCCACATTGTTGTTCTTCTTATTATTGGTAAAGAACTTGTGGAATGGATTTTCAGGCGTAGCTGGATTGTTTGGCTGATCAGGGTTCACTGGTTCCTCCGGATGATTTGGCGTGTCTGGTGAGTTTGGTGAATTTGGTGTGTCAGGTTTGTTTGGGGTGTCTGGTGTGTTTGGTTCGTCCGCCTTTTTGACATAAGTGATAGTGATTGTTTCATTACTATCATCACCCTTTACACCCTTTTGTTCACTAACTTTGGCTTGGCTAGGTGCTTCATAGCCATCTTGGCTTGGCATATTAAAGGCCGCGAAATCATCATCCCCGATGACTGTCCAATCGCCGTAGTTCATGACATTTCCGTTCACATCGTCTACTTCCGCCGTGCGTTGGAAGTGTACTTCTTGAACGATCGGGTCTTGGATGTTCTGCTTCGTCTTCTTATCTTGGAAGACAATCGTACGGCTAACTGTCTTTTGCAGGTCCTTCGTATCAACCTTACCCGGATTCTTCACATCAACGACTGTCATTGGGTCGTATGTGACCGTGGCTTCTTCGGTTGTCGCAGCGTCATTGGCGTTAAAGGTCTTCTCTGACAAATCACCCGCCGTCAGCTTAGGAGATGAATAGTGCTTTCCATCGTGTTGAATGTCCTTTAAGTCAAGGGAGCTGAAGTCATCCCACTTAGACGTTGAGCCATGTGCCAGCGTCCAGGTGATTTGGCTAGGGTTAACCAGTTGCTTCGTGTGGTAGTCGTATTCAGCTTGTCCCACGAAGTCCACACGTTCAATCACGTCGTTCATCAGCGTTTTCTCGCTATCTGTGGCGGACTTAAAATGAATCGTCCTTACCATTTCCTTCTGCAGGGCTTGGCGGATGGCGGTTGGAAGCGTGGTGTCGGTGCCGGATACGGAGCCGACTTTATCGTTGTACGTCACCGTTTGATTGTCGACACTAGAGTTGTCGATATCTTGCGTGGATGGCGTCCACTCGGCTACCTTGCTATCCCCGTTAATGACGTAACCGTCACCGCTTTTATCAGGGGCTGTGAAGGAATCAAACTTAGTCTGTCCCTCAGCCTTCCATTCAGTGAAGTGGGCACTGTTATTGTCAGCAGCATCCGTGTATCCAGTGCGTGAATACGTTAGTGTTTCTGTACGATCTGGTTCAACCTGTTCACCCTTAGCATTCTCAAAGTGAACAATTCGCTTAACAGTGTGCTTTAACTGTGACTGATCTGTGATGGTATCGTGGCGGTGATTGTATTGAATCGTCACGGCCTCGTTGTGACCATCTTGGACATTGTTGGCATCGGGTGTCTCAGAATCAATCGTTTGAGGTTGGCCCTTCGCTAAGGTGTATTGACGATTGTCACCATAGTTAGTAGGCGTATCGAACCCGTTAAAGGCCCCTTCCTGTTGCCATGCACCATAGACGACCCCATGCGTCACATCGTTATAGGTTGCAGAACGCGTGAAGTGGATGGTTTGAACGTCAGTGTTAATATCCTTCTTTGAGTCAGCGTCGTAATAGTGAATGGTACGCGTGATGGTCTTATCGAGGTCAGACTTCTTGATTTCAGCGGGCAAGTTTTGACTATTCGAGTCGAACTTTTCCGTCTTTTCCTGATAGGTAATCCATTGGTCGAAGACTTGGTTATCGTTAATCTGGTCTTGAGAAGGATTAATCGAATCCGTCTGTCCTGGTTGAGCATCAACGTAACCCTGAGCACTCATGTCAGGCGCAGTACGTTGCTGAATTCCCTGTGCCCCATTTGGAAGCTTCCAGTCAGAAGCTGGTACAAATTTTCCAGTTGCCAAATCCTGGTAACCATCACGAACATACTCTTGGGTATCCGTTCGACTCTGCAACATGCTTTCGCTGTTATCAAACTCTTCATCCGTTTTTGCATCCTTCAAGTGAACAACACGTTTAACGGTACGCGTCAAATCATTTTGATCAGCTTGCCCGTGTGCATGAACGTACTTAACTGGGACAACATCATCTTTATTCCAGGCGTTGATTTCATCTTGACTCAGTGTTTGTTCAGCAACCGTCTTTTGGCTATCATCTGCTAAGTTATATTTGCCGTCAATTGTCGTATTATTCGTGACTGATCCAAACTTATCCGCACTACCGTCAACCGGCTTCCATTGACCGTAGGTCACACTACCCGTTGCATAGTCGTAGGTCGCCTCGCGTTGGAAGTGGAGCGTTTGGGTCTGTGGGTCGCCGATGTTTTGGTCATGATTATCTTGGTCGACCGCTTGCACTTTGCGCGTGACCGTTTTATCGAGGTCTGCCTTTGAGACATTATCCGGCAAATTGCTATCATTAGCACCAAAGGTCTTCACGCGGTCCTTGTAAACGGCAGTGTAGGTTTGGTCTTGGCTCTGGTCGTTAAAGTCAGAACCGGCCACGGCTGCAAATTCAGCGGCACTCAATGTTTGTCCGTTAGGTCCCTCAATATGATCCAGTTCATACTTGCCATCATCGGTTATTGACTTTGGTTGAAGCTTATCCCATGTGCCTTGTTCGACACTGACTTTATCATCCCCGATTTGCTTATGGGTGAAATCAGAAATTGTCTTGGTCTTATTGATAGTGGCCGTCTGCTTACTGTCTTGCATGTTTGCAAGCGGTTTGTCATCCGGTCCCACGTA
Source organism: Fructobacillus broussonetiae (assembly GCF_018437275.1). GTDB lineage: Bacteria > Bacillota > Bacilli > Lactobacillales > Lactobacillaceae > Fructobacillus > Fructobacillus broussonetiae. The sequence goes on along the minus strand of NZ_JAAMFK010000001.1, from coordinate 51,554 downwards.
TTGGAGAGTGCGGGTGACATTGCGGGTGCCGTCAGATTCGTCGTGCGTATGCTGTGACTTTAGATTCAACGTCAATTGAATCTTGTGCTCACCCGCTTCGTCTGGTGTGTAGGTCTTGTTGTTACCGGCAGCGAGACGGAAGTAACCGTTATCTCCGTCTGCTGATTGATTATTATAAATACCGTACAAACCATTAGGTTCATGAACGTCATAAAATGACTGAATATTCTGATCATCCTCGGTTGCAGTATAGGAGTCAAATTTAACGTTTTCTTCGGTTAACTCTGGAATCGAAGTAACGTCTGGATAAGTAGAATCAGTGGCTCCACCATTGTAGTTTACGGATGACATCAAGAAACGGATACCATTGTTTTCAGCTGGTACCCATCCTGCATGATTGCCATAACGCTGTGGTAAATCAGGATCTTGACTCGCTTCATCAAATGTCCAAGTACGATGATTGTCACTATCAACAGTCAACGTTTTTGTAATCGTGGGCTGCGTGGTCAATGTCTTATATTCGCTTCCATCGACGTTAATCGTTACTTTTTGTTGCATCGTCAACGTGAACCAACGTTTGTCAATATTTCCTGGATTCTTATATGTATAGGTACCGGCGTCCAAATGTTCAGGCAGTGCATGTAATTCCCCACTATTCGTATCATCGGCTTCATCGTCCTTGTTGGAACTTGGAGTGTGACCGTACGTCCCACTATCACCTACTGGGTTTGCTCCAACAGAACCGGGTGTAGCGACCGCCAACACACCGAAACTGAGCACTGAAGCGACCACCCAGTTTTTCTTCACTTTCTTGAGCTTTTTCTTTTCTACTCGGCTTAAGTATGGATTAACTTTCGAATTCATTTTATCCTTCTCCCTTGATTAAATGATTCATTCACAAAGAGAATGCCACTCCAGTTTAGAACAAAAATTTCAATATTTCTATTCTTTTTAACTTATTGTAAATAAAAAGAAACATAGAAAGCGAGTCCTATGTTTCTTTAACCATTTATTTTGTATCGTAACTTCCAGATAAGCAATCACGTACGGGTCTGACTTTTTTAAGGAAAGCACCTAAACCACGGACTGTTTATAGAAAGTAGTAACGGGAGCGCCAGAGCTCTTCCTCGTCGCTGTAGCGGTAGACTGCAACGAGTTGATCCTCGTAATAGAGCTGGTAGAAGCCCTCGTCCGTCTTTGGCCATGAGCTAATCTTACGGCCGTTTTTCACCCAAGTAAACTCCACTTCCGTGAGGTCCTTGCGCTCGTATGGCAGGACGTCAGAAATTGGCTTCAACTTCGCCTTAATCCCCTCTTCGTCCAATTCCATCAGTTCCTCTAAGGTTGTTGCTTCTTCGATAGAGAAGCCGGACCCGCCCACGCGCGTCAGAGACGTCATGGTAGCCGGCAAGCCGAGCTTTTGACCGAGGTCATAGGAAAGTGTGCGCACGTACGTTCCCTTGGACACCACCGCGTCGAAGTCAATCTGTTGGTATGGTTGGTTTTCGACCCACTTAAGGGCAGAGGTGGGCGCAAACTCGTAGATCGTGGCCTGGCGTTGTGGGAGCTCAACTGGCTCGTTGGCACGGGCGTATTCGTAGAGGCGTTTGCCGTGGACTTTGACAGCGGAGTAAATTGGCGGAATCTGAATGATATCGCCTTCGAGGCTCTTGAAAGCTGCCTTGAGTTCGTCTTCGTTGATTCCTTCAGAAAGCGGCTGATCTTCTACCACCGCACCATCTGAATCCTGGCTCTCGGTTGAGTATCCAAAGGTCACGGTTCCCTGATAAGTCTTTGGCACAGTCTGAAGCAAATCGATTAACTTTGTCGCTTTACCCAGTGCCACGACCAATACTCCATCTACGTTTGGATCAAGCGTTCCGGCGTGGCCGATTTTCTTCTGTCCTGAAATTCGGCGCAGACGGGCCACAACGCCAAATGACGTCATGCCCTTGGGCTTGTTTACCACAAGAAGTCCCGTTAAATTGCTTGTCTGTTTGGCCATGCTATTCTCCGTTCCAGCAAAAAAGCCGGTCATTTAAAGTGATTTCATCGGCTTTTATTTTACCGGTTTAGGGCTGTCTTTTCAATTGCGCACGGGTCTGACTTTATCATTTTCCACATAAAAAAGAGCCCCGAAGGGCTCTTTTAATTCTTACTTGCCTTCTTTTTGGTGAAGTTCACGAATCAATGCTTCGATGTGATCACCGTATTGGATGGAATTATCCAATGAAAAGTGCAATTCTGGAATCTTGTAGACGGTCAAGCGGGAACCAAGTTCGCGACGGATTAAGCCAGTCGCTGCTTCGAGCCCTGCTTGGGCCTTCTTTCGATCAGACGCGAGGTCTGAAAGAATTGAGTAGTAAATCGTGGCGATTTGAAGATCACCAGTCACATCAACGGACGTTACCGTCACGTCTTGGACACGGGGATCGTTCACTCGCTTCAAGATCAAATCAGTCACGTCTTTTTGGATTTCCTGAGCTAAACGCCCAGCGCGTTGTGCATTTGCCATATCCGCCTCCTAAAAAGCTTACTTACGCTTAACTTCTTCCATGATGTAAGCTTCCACTTCATCACCAGGTTGAATATCGTTAAACTTGTTAACCGTGAATCCAAAGTCGTAACCAAACTTAACTTCGTTAACGGCGTCCTTACCACGTTGAAGTGATGCAAGAGGACCATCAAAGATAACCGTTCCGTTACGGACGATACGAACCTTAGAATCCTTCGTAATCTTTCCTTCTTCAACAGTGGCACCGGCAATCGTTCCAACCTTAGAGAACTTAAAGAGTTCCTTAACGACGATTTGACCGATAACCTTTTCTTCGTAAACTGGTTCAAGTTGACCCTTCATGGCGTCAGTCACGTCATCAATGGCGTCATAGATAACGTTGTAGAAGCGCATGTCAATCTTGTCAGTTTGTGCTTGGTTCTTCGCAAATGGCGTAGGGCGAACGTTGAATCCGATGATGATGGCACCAGATGCACCGGCCAATGAAACGTCAGATTCGTTGATGGCACCAACGGCTGCGTGAACAACGTCAACCTTAACACCTTCAACTTCGATCTTCTTCAAAGCACCAGCCAAGGCTTCAACTGAACCTTGAACATCGGCCTTAACGATAACTGGAACAGTCTTCATTGCCTTTTCAGCCATCGTGTTAAACAACGTATCCAAGGTAACAACTGAACCGGCGTTGCGAACTTCTTCGCGGGCACGCTTTTCACGTTCTTCACCAGCTGCACGGGCGGACTTCTCATCTGCCATGACAACGAAGCGGTCACCAGCTGATGGTACCGCGTTCAAACCAGTGATTTGAACAGGCGTTGCTGGCTTGGCTTCCTTCAAGTCTTCACCCTTTTCGTTTTGCATGGTACGGATACGTCCATACGTGTTTCCAACAACGACAGGGTCTCCAATGTGGAGCGTTCCTTGTTGAACCAAAACAGTTGAGACAGGACCGCGTCCCTTATCCAAACGTGCTTCGATAACTGAACCACGACCTGGTTGCGTTGGGTCTGCCTTCAATTCCAAAACGTCGGCTTCAAGCAAGATCATTTCAAGCAATTGGTCGATGTTTTGTCCTTGCTTAGCTGAAATCTTAACGAAGATCGTTGATCCACCGTATTCTTCAGGAACAAGGTCGTAAGCCATCAATTGGTTCATGACTTGGTCAGGGTTAGCCCCTTCCTTATCAATCTTGTTCACAGCAACGATAACTGGCGTACCAGCTGCCTTTGCGTGGTTAATGGCTTCAATCGTTTGTGGTTGAACACCGTCATCAGCGGCGACAACCAAAACAGTGATGTCCGTTACGTTGGCACCACGGGCACGCATTTCAGAAAAGGCCGCGTGACCTGGGGTATCCAAGAAGGTAATCAAGCGACCGTCCAAGCGAGCTTGGTAGGCACCGATGTGCTGCGTGATTCCACCAGCTTCGCCTTCGGTAACGTTTGTCTTACGCAAGTAATCCAACAATGTGGTCTTACCGTGATCAACGTGTCCCATGATTGTCACAACAGGTGCACGTGGTTCAAGGGCGTCTTCGTTAACCGTTTCGTCGTCGAAGAAGCGGTCGATGTCGGCCAAGTCTTCTTCTTCCTTTTGCTTAGCGTCGATACCGTAATCAGCCGCGAGGATTTCGATGGTATCTTCATCCAATGACTGGTTTTGGTTCGTCACGATTCCAAGCAAGAACAACTTCTTAATGATTTCAGAAGCGTCACGGTGCAAGAGCTTTGCCAAGTCTTGCACGTTCATGCCGACCTTGTATTCAAGAACTTCTGGCAATGGCTGTTCCTTACGAACAGTAGGTTGCTTCTTTGGTGCTTGCTTTGCTGCAATACGACGGGCCTTCTTTGAACCGTGTGGCTTGTCGTTACGACGTGGCGTTTGCTGTCCAGTTCCATTCGTGTTGCGCTTACGCGTGTTGTTACGAGCAGAATTGTTTCCAGAGGCAAGTGAACCACCGAAGCGTCCACCGCCATTTGATGGCTTTGTTGCTTCTGAAGGCTTTGCTGCTGGCTTTGAAGCTGGCTTAGCCGCCTTCTTCTCAGCTTGCTTTTTGGCTTGTTCTTTTGCCTTGTTGTTTTGAGCAACGTATTCCTTCAAAGAATCATCCTTCTTTGCTGAATAGTTAACTTGCCCTTCACGAGGCTTTGTTGACCAAGACTTCTTTTCGCGTACCATTGGACGTCCAGAAGATTGGTTTGAACGGTTGTTTTGTGGACGGCGTGAACCACCTTGGCCGTTGCGTGGTCCACCGTTGTGTCCATTTTGACCGTTTCGAGCAGCTGGACGTTGTCCGTTGCCTTCGTTGCGTTGTCCGTTTGACTTGTGGCGTGCTGGACCAGCTGGCTTAGCTGCTCCTTCCGCCAACTTAGCGGCGTGACGACGTTGTGAAGCTGGAAGCTCCTTACGTTCTGGCACTGCCATCTTGCGGGTCTTTCGGTTTGAGCCGGAGAATTTCTTTTCTTCTGCCATTTAGTTCCGCTCCTTTTCTTCAAGTATTTCTTTGATTTTCTTTGAAAAGCCAGCGTCTTCAATTGCTAGGACCGAACGGTTCATCCCGATGGATGAAATCAGTTCATCTCTGGTCAAAGCATCCGAGAAGGTCACTTTGTAAAAAGCACACTTATCTGAAAACTTCTTATACTGGCTGGCCCCACCATCCTTTGGGAAAAAGACGATACGAGCACTTTGATTTTGGATGGCCTTCAATGTAGGACCTGATCCTAAGACGACTTTGTTAGCTCGTCGGGCAAGGCCCAATGTCTGCATTAACTTATTCATCGTCATTTGCAAAGAGCTCTTTTCGGGCCTGTTGATGATCGACGTAAGCGTAAAGTTCATCATAGAAAGCCGGTTCGATTGCCTGTGAAAAGGCACGTTCAAAGACTTTCTTTTCTTTGGCCGCTTCAGCCGTCTTGCGGTCTAGCGCAATGTAAGCACCACGACCGTTTTTCTTACCGGTTGGGTCTAAGAAGACTTCGCCTTCTTTGTTTTTCACAACCCGGACAAGGTCTTGCTTCGGAAACATTTCGCCCGAAACAATGTCTTTTCTTAACGGAATCTTCCGTGTTTTCATCGAAGAACCTCCTCGAAATTAAATTTCAGGATTTTCGCTATCGTCATCTGCCAAGGCATCAACACCAGCATCAATATCCGTGTCAACACCTTCATCAGCTGCGTCGTCAAAAGCGTCGTCAGCTGCTTCATCCATTGAAACGGCCAAGTCGGCTGCTTCAGATTCTGGCTTAATGTCAATCTTTACACCCGTCAAACGAGCAGCCAAGCGGGCGTTTTGTCCCTTCTTACCAATGGCAAGTGACAATTGGTCGTCAGGAACAATCACCGTTACCGCTTGGTCGTTTTCAGGATCAAAGATAACATCCGTTACTTCGGCTGGGTTCAAAGCGTTTGCAATGTATTGCGCTTCATCTTCAACCCATTCCACAATGTCCATGTGTTCGCCACCCAATTCAGTGACAACAGCTTGAACACGTGCTCCACGTTGACCAACCAAGGCACCAACTGGATCCAAGTCTTCGTCGTGCGTGTAAACCGCAATCTTTGAACGATCACCGGCTTCACGTGAGACAGAAACAATTTCCACCGTTCCGTCGTATACTTCAGGCACTTCTTGTTCAAACAAACGCTTAACCAAGCCTGGAGCCGTACGTGAAACGAAAATTTGTGGTCCCTTCAAGGAATCATCAACCTTTGAAACCAATACCTTAATGCGGTCACGCATCTTGTAGTGTTCAGAAGGCATTTGGTCCCCAGCAGTCATAACAGCTTCTTGCTTACCAGGAAGCATCACGTACAAGAAACGCGTGTCTTGACGTTCAACTTCTCCAGTGACGATTTCACCTTCATAGTCCTTGTAACGTTCGTAGACAGCTTGACGCGTTGCTTCACGCATCTTTTGTACGATGACTTGCTTAGCAGCTTGAGCAGCCATACGACCGAAGTCCTTTGGCGTAACGTCAAAGCGAATTTCGTCACCTGGTTCGTATGCCTTGTTAATTTCCAAAGCATCAGTCAAAGAGATTTCAGTGTCAGGGTCCAACAAGTCTTCGTCCAAGACAACTGTCTTGACCTGCTTGATGGTCATCTTACCCTTCTTGTCGTCAAATGTTGCTTCAACGTTTTGGTTCGCGTTGTATTGCTTCTTGTAAGCCGCCTTCAAGGCGTTTTCCAAAGCTTCCACAACAACGTCGCGGTCGATGCCTCGTTCTTGTTCCAAGGCATCCAAGGCCATTACTAATTCTTTACTCATATCTTAAACTCCACTTTTAAACCATCAAAATTGGATTGAAACAACGGCTTTGGCAATTTCGTCAAAGTTAAAGCGCTTTTCTTCGCCGTCAACATCCAAAGTCAGACCCGCATCATCTAATGAAGAAATGGAACCCGTCCACTTCTTCTGACCGTCCTTAGCCGCAAACAAAGCAATTGCGATTTGTTCGTCAGCTTCCTTTGCCCATTCAAAGTGCCAGGGTTCAGAAAGTGAACGATCCCAACCTGGTGATGCAATGTCTAGCATGTACTCACCTGGAACTGGGTCAACTTCTGCTTCATCCAAAGCTTCGTTTACCGCCTGTGTAAAGGTGGTAATTTGAGTCATTGAGATGTTGTCATGATTTGGTAAATCAACTAAGATTTCTACCGTCTTTTTGCCAGCAACCTTCTTGATGATCAAATCCCACAATAGAAGGTTTTGATCCTCAATGATCGGTTGGACAATGTCTAGTAGCGCTTGATTCTTTGCTTGTACCATCGCCGCTCCTTATCTATCAAAGCCATAAAAAATGAGCCGGTCAAATCCCCCTGACCCGCTCATTTACGACTGTAAATTAACTTACTTCTATAGTAGTTGAATTCCGTCAAAAAAGCAAGGTAGACAAAGAAAAAACCACAGCGAAGGCTGTGGTTTGTTGATTCTTTTTACCAAGAAGCCTTACGAACACCAGGAATCTGACCCTTGTGTGCTAATTGGCGGAAGTTCAAACGTGACATTCCGAATTCACGCATGTAACCGTGTGGACGACCATCAATGCGGTCACGGTTGTGAACACGTACAGGTGATGAGTCCTTTGGCAAAGCTGCCAAACCGATGTAATCACCGGCAGCCTTCAAAGCAGCACGCTTGTCAGCGTACTTGGCAACCATTGCTTCACGTTGCTTTGCCTTTGCAATCTTTGATTTCTTAGCCATTACTTGATCTCCTTAAACGTTACAACTTTACGAAGTTTTGGTGAGTACTTCTTCAACTCCAAACGATCGGGGGTGTTACGACGGTTCTTTGACGTCAAGTAAATACGTTCCCCAGTTTCGTCATTGCCTAATACGACATGAATACGCATAGCTATAGCTCCTCAGTGTTAGTTTTTTGATAAAAATTTATTTGCTTGTCAATACAAAATAGTATTATACAGGCTAGTTTCTAGACTGTAAAGGGGTTCTTTTAACTTTTCTTAAAAAAATCCGCAAACCTTTTTGCCTTAGAATTGCTTTTGCAATGGTGGAACCACTTGCTTCTTACGTGAAACAACACCAGGAAGGTCAATGACGTTGTTTTCTAACTTGGCATCGAAAGCCTTTTCGATGTTATCGGCAGCGTCACCCAAGTAAATAGCCTTTGAGTTTGAGTTCAAGATGTCCGTGATAACCAACAAGAAGTCTTCGTAACCAGAAGCCTTCATGGCCTTTTCCAAATCGTCTTGACGCTTCAATACATCGGCGATGTCAACCGTGTTCACTTGTCCAATGCGGAAGTCGTGTGAACCCATGGTAAATGACTTGGCATCCCCTTCCAACAATTCTTCGTCAGAACGTGATGAAAGGTCAGTTCCTGCCTTCAACATTTCCAAACCATAAGCTTCGATATCATCGATACCAGCAATCTTTGCCAATTCTGGCAAAGCCTTACGGTCAACATCAGTCGTGGTTGGGCTCTTCAACAACAACGTATCAGAGATCAAACCTGAAGCCAACATACCAGCAATCTTAGCAGGAATCGTCAAACCAGCTTCCTTGTACTCGTAGTACAAGATCGTTGAGACAGAACCCCAAGGCTTTGCCGTAATGTAAAGTGGCGTTGCGTTTTGGAAGTTGAACTTGTGGTGGTCGTAAATACCGTAAACCGTCACGTCAGCCAAGTTATCAACTGACTGTGCCGCTTCGTTGTGGTCAACCAAAACAACTTCTTCAGTCGTGACCTTTTCGCTAATTGGCAATGGCTTCAAACCAAAGTGGTCCAATGCGTATTGTGTTTCTTGGTTTGGCTTACCTTGCGCAAGCGCTTCAGTATCCAATCCTTGTTGTGCCAGCAAATCGGCCGCGGCCATTGCTGAGGCAACTGTGTCCGTATCTGGACTCTTGTGTCCAAAAACTTGAATCTTTGCCATGTTTTTCAACTCCTCATTTGCGGTAACCCGCATCAATTCATATCTATTGTAACCGAAACCAAGCCCTGATGACTAGTCCTCGGTGTTTAATTCTAAGACTTCCATTACTGACGCTTGGCCATCCGAAGATGGATCCAAGAGCGCTGAACCATTTGCCGTTCGGTTTGACAACGAGTGGTCCTGCAACTGAATATCAAAGGTCTTCATCCGGTCCGTAACAATTCGAAGGGCCGCTTGATCGTCTTCCACAACAGTGGCAGCTGCAATCGCATAATCAACCGTCTTGCGTGGTGACAAGACTTGCAATCCCTTATTGGCACGGTGTGATTCAGAAATTTCATCCAGGCGTGAGTACTTAAAGGTTCCCTGGTTCGTTACCAAGGCCAAGTACGTGTCCTTGTCAGACAAGGCCAATACATCGGCAACAGAATCACCATCCCCCAACTTAATGGCCTTAACACCAGCGGTACGAGCACCAACAGTTGGCACTTCATCCGCCTTAAAGCGAAGGGCTAATCCAGCCTTGGCCAATACCAAGACGTCGTTTGAATCCGTCACGAGTGAAACAGCGGCAACGCGTGCTTCGTCTGACTTCAACTTCATAACGGTTGCGGACTTCTTCTTGTATGACTTTGGCACCTTGTCAGCGATTTCTGAACGCTTAATGTAACCGTCTGTTGAAGCAAGAAGTACAGTGTCCTTTGATTCTGGATTCTTGATAACCATCGCAGAGATAATGGCTTCTTCAGGATCCCAGTTCGAAAGGCTCTGAGAGAAGTGCTCTCCTGGTTCCTTCCACTTGAATTCCGAAATCTCGTAAATCGGACGGTAAATCAAGTTTCCCATGTTGGTGAAGGCCAACAAGTGTTCCGTCGTGTTAACCGTCTTTTCCATGATGATTGGATCATCATCGGCCAAACCGTTTTCTTCGGCGGAAGCCTTGAATGATCGAAGGGATGAACGCTTTACGTAACCGTTCTTAGAAAGCAGCAAACGAACATTTTCGTCTGGCACGGTCACGGCCGTATCGATGACGAGTGATTCGATTTCATTTTCAATTTCGGTCATACGAGGCGTTGCGTATTCATCAATCACCTCTTGCAATTCCTTGCGGATAACGTCGTGCAGAGCAGACGTCTCGTTCAAGATTTTTTGCAGTTCGGCAATCTTCTTTGCCAAAGCGTCGTGCTCGTCTTGCAACTGAGTGACATCGGTGTTTGTCAAACGGTACAGTTGCAAAGTTACGATGGCTTCCGCTTGGGCCTTGGTAAAGTCAAACCCGTCCATCAGGTTTTGGGTAGCGTCCTTACGGTTCTTAGAAGAACGAATGGTTGAAACCACTTCATCCAGGATGGACAACATGCGGATCAAACCTTCTACGATGTGTTGGCGGGCTTCAGCCTTCTTCAAGTCGTAGGCAGAACGCTTCAAAACGACGTCCTTACGGAAGTCCAAGAAGGCCTGCAAACCATTTTGCAACGTAACCAAAACAGGTCGTTGATCGTGAATGGCCACCATGTTGAAGTTGTATGAAATCTGCAAGTCCGTCTTCTTAAACAGGTAAGTTAAGATACCATCGGCGGAAGCATCCTTTGAGAGTTCAATGACAATGGACATTCCTTCACGGTCGGATTCATCACGAACTTCAGAGATACCAGCCACTTCCTTGTTCAGGCGAATGGCATCAATCTTTGCGACCAATGATGACTTCACGACTTCGTATGGAATTTCCGTGATTTCAATCTTTTGCTTACCACCCTTAAGTGGACTTACTTCGGTCTTGGCACGAACAACGACGCGGCCACGACCAGTTTCGTAAGCTTGCTTAATACCATCCAATCCCTGGATGATACCACCTGTTGGGAAGTCAGGTCCCTTAACGAACTTCATCAAGTCAGCCAAAGTGGCTTCTGGATGGTCCAAAAGGTAAATCAAGGCTTCGTTAATTTCCTTCAAGTTGTGCGGTGGCATATCCGTCGCATAACCAGCTGAAATTCCCGTTGCTCCGTTGATAAAGAGGTTTGGCAAGCGAGATGGCAAAACCGTTGGTTCGTAGGTCGTGTCATCGAAGTTCAAGACCATTTCAACGGTGTCTTGGGCCAAGTCCTTCAGAATCTCGCCTGAAATCTTTGCCAACCGTGATTCCGTATAACGCATGGCAGCGGCCGGATCGTTATCGACCGAACCGTTGTTTCCGTTCATATCAATGAGCGGTTCTCTGACCTTCCAATCCTGGGAGAGTCGAACCATGGCCTCATAGATTGAGGAATCACCGTGGGGGTGATAGTTACCCATGATGTTACCGACGGCCTTTGCAGACTTACGGTATGGGTGATCGTATGTGTTTGAATCCTGGTCCATCGCGTACAAAATACGACGCTGAACAGGCTTGAGTCCGTCACGAATGTCGGGCAGGGCTCGTTCTTGAATGATGTATTTGGAATAGCGACCGAAGCGCTCGCCCATGACGGCTTCTAGTGAAAGCTCGGTAATGCGGTCTGCCATATGGACAATCCCCTATCCTTTCGTAATCAGTGCTTAAAACAAATCAAGGTTCTCGAAGTTTCCCGAACCCTTTGATGAAGATTCATCGTCCTTCTTTGAAGGTGTTTCAGGCGCTTCCTTTTTAGAAGCGGCCTTCTTTGGTGCAGGTTTTTCTTCAGCCTTTGCAGCCTCTTCCTTCTTTGCTTCAGCTGGTGTTTCCTCTGCAGCCTTAGCCGCAGATGCCGCTACTTTAGCAGCAACGGCCTTTTCAGCCTTAGCTGCCGGGCTGTTTTCAGCGACGCGGGCAACTTCTTCGGCTTCCGTTTCGGCGTGTGGGTCTTTTCCAGCCATCACCTGGTCGAAGACCTGGCTGGAATCGGCACCACCGGCGACGTTATCCAAGATGGATCCCTCTTCTTCCAACGTGAATTGCACGTTGTTTTCAATCCATTGACGGCGAGGGTCGACTTTGTCACCCATCAGAGTCGTCACACGCTTCTCAGCGAGCATGGCATCGTCGATCTTCACGCGAATCAACGTACGGGATTCTGGATCCATGGTTGTTTCCCAAAGAAGGGTCGCATTCATTTCACCAAGACCCTTGAAACGAGTCAGTTCGTACTTAGTCTTTGCCTTTGCTGTGATGTCGGCCAATTCGTCGTTGGTCCAAGCAAAGGAATCGTCCTGCTTACCACGGTACTTAATACGGTAAAGCGGTGGCAAGGCAATGTAGACCTTCCCAGCTTCAATCAGAGGTCGCATGTACTTGTAGAAGAAGGTCAAAAGCAAGGTCTGGATGTGCGCCCCGTCGTCGTCGGCGTCGGTCATGATGATGACCTTGTCGAAGGCGGCGTTTTTAATGTTAAAGTCGGGCCCGACCCCGGCCCCGATCGCGTAGATCAAGGTTGAGATTTCTTCATTCTTAAGGATGTCAGCCAACTTAGCCTTCTGCGTGTTCAAAACCTTACCACGGAGAGGCAAGATGGCTTGGAACTTACGGTCACGTCCCTGCTTAGCGGAACCACCGGCAGAATCACCCTCGACCAAGAACAATTCGTTCTTGTCAGCGTTCTTTGACTGGGCTGGTGCCAACTTACCGGAAAGAAGACGTTCCTTCTTTCCCTTGGACTTACCAGTACGGGACTCTTCACGGGCCTTGCGAGCGGCCTCGCGGGCTTCACGGGCACGAAGGGCCTTTCGGACAATCTTTTGTCCAAAGTCACCGTTTTCAAGCAAGAAACGGGCCAACGTGTCATTCACAACAGCGTCAACCGCACCACGGGCTTCCGTGGTTCCAAGCTTATCCTTCGTCTGACCTTCAAACTGCAGGAGTTCTTCAGGCACACGCAAAGAAACAACGGCTGAAAGCCCTTCACGGACGTCTGAACCTTCCAGGTTCTTATCCTTATCCTTCAACAGGTTCACGCGACGGGCATACTCGTTAAAGGCTTTCGTCCAAGCAGCGCGGAATCCAGCTTCGTGAGTTCCACCATCCTGCGTCCGAACGTTGTTAACAAAGGACAAAAGCGTTTCAGAGTAACCATCGTTATACTGGGCAGCAACATCCACGACGATGCCGTCGTTTTCACCTTCAAAGGACATAACGGGCCCAAGCCCTTCCTTTTCTTCGTTCAAGAAATCAACGAAGGCGTGGAGTCCCTTTTCATAGTGGTAAACTTCTTGGCGCGCTGGTGAAACGCGCTTATCAGTTAAGGTAAACTTCACCCCTGACATCAAGAATGCGGCTTCGCGCAAGCGTTCGGCCAAGGTATCAAACTTGAAGACCGTCGTCGAGAAGATGGAAGCATCGGGCTTAAAGGTCACGGTCGTTCCCGTGTGGTCCTTTGTTGCCCCAAGGTCAACCAAAGTACCGATTGGCTTTCCGCCGTTTTCAAAGGTTTCTTCGAAACGGTGGCCATCGCGGACAATGGTTACCTTCAAGTATTCGGAAAGCGCGTTAACAACCGATGAACCAACACCGTGCAACCCTCCGGAAGTGGCGTAACCACCCTGTCCAAACTTTCCACCGGCGTGAAGCACCGTCAAGATAACTTCTGGTGTTGGCTTACCGGATGAGTGCATACCAACGGGCATTCCACGACCAGAATCAGAAACCGTGATGGCGTTGTTTTCTTCAATTGTCACTTCAATGTGGTTTCCATAACCAACCAAAGCTTCATCGACCGCGTTGTCGACAATTTCGTATACCAAGTGGTGGAGACCACGTCCGTCAGTCGAACCAATGTACATTCCTGGTCGCTTTCGAACGGCTTCCAATCCCTCTAGGATTTTAATCGAATCTGCATCGTAGTGTGTTTGTTTTGGCACAGTGATCATCCTTTAATATCGTTTTTTCCAAAAGTGCCATGGGTAGGCCTTCTTTTGGCAATCTACCTTATCATAGATTAAAAATGAAAAAGTGACAAGAAAAAATCCGGACCGGTTTTGACTTTTCCATCGAAAAAGAACTTAAATCTGCATTAGAATCAGCCAAAGTCTATCTGCTGTGGTAAAATATTATCTGCGTTTCATTTAAGGAGTTCATCAAATGGAAAAAACAATTTTGGTCTTTTTACTGGCCTACTTGCTTGGATCACTTGTTCCTGGCTCTTGGATTGGTAAACTCTTTTACCACAAAGACATTCGAACGGAGGGTTCTGGAAACATCGGAACGACCAACGCTTTTCGAAGCCTTGGTCCCGTCGCCGGAACAACGGTTTTGGTTCTCGACATGCTAAAGGGTGTCCTTGCCGGGTTACTCCCCTTCATCTTCCACGTTGATATCAACGTGATGTACGTTGGTTTGGCCGCTATCTTAGGTCACACCTTCTCCATCTGGATTGGATTCAAGGGTGGTAAGGCTGTTGCTACTTCAGCAGGTGTGCTTTCGGTCTACAACCCCGCCCTCTTCTGGATGGTTGTGGCCACTTTCATCTTGTGCTTGGTACTCTTTTCAATGGTATCCGTTGCTTCGATGGTTGGTTTCACCTTCGCGTCATTCATGTCCGTCTTCTACTACCACGACATTATCTTGTCGATTGTAGCGATTGTTTTGACCGTTTTCGTCTTCTACCGTCACCGTCAAAACCTTGGACGAATCATGAAGGGACAGGAATCCACGATTCCTTTCGGGCTAGTCTACTGGTTAAAGAAAAAATAACAAAACAAAAAAGAGCTGAACCAAATGGTTCAGCTCTTTTTTTGTTAGCTTAAGCTTCGTGCTGATAGCTTCAAGCGAGAGAAGACGTCCGGCTGCAGGCGACGCAGGAAAAGCGTGCCGTGCAAGGTCAACAGTAAGGCGTCTAGAAAGTTTGCCTTCACGAGGTACAAAAAGAAAAATAGCACAGTCGTTGGTGGCAAAAGCACCAAGACAAAGATAATCCATCCCCGTTCAAAGGCCCACTTCGCTTTTAGGTAGCGACGCTCTTGATCGTTTGGGTTAAACTTCGCAAGATCAAAGAAATTAACCGGTTCCTTTGCTTGCTTTCGAAAAGTCATCACCCAGAAAAAGAAAGGCAAGATAGCGGAGACAAAAAGTCCCAACCACCAAACAACCGGGCTTGTAATGTGCATCTTTGGTAATGGAAGAAAACGCAAAATCCAGTATGGTGTTGCCCATACGGCTGAAATGATAAAGGTGATAAACAGCGCTAAATCAAATCCTTCAAGCTTCTTCTTTTCCTTTGCTTGAAAGTACGTGTGACTTTCTAAATCGTAATATACTTCTTGCTTATGCCCAGCAATTTTAAGCGGAACCAGGCGGATGGGACTCGTTGACACGGGTAGTTTCCTCTTGTTTCGTTTTATTGTTAGTGAATCGTTCGTTTAACATCGTACACAGAACGTTGTGAAGAAAGTGAATCGATGATGCCGTTTAATTGGGCAACGTTTGCAACACCAAGGGAAGCTTGGACAAGTACCATGCCCCCCTTCGTGACGTGCCCGTTAATTTCTTTAATGAAACGGGTCTTGGCGTTTAAAGCGCGAAGCAGGTCGTTTAAGATTCCTGGTTCGTTTTCAGCGTGAATCGTTAAGTCCGCCGTGTAGTCCTGACGCAAACCGTTCGGGTCAGCCCAGACAACATCGACCAAGCGCTCCCCTTGCTGTTGTGCGGCGTGGATGTTTGGACAATCAAAGCGGTGAACCGCAACTCCGCGTCCCTGTGAAATGTAACCGGAAACGGCATCCCCAGGAACTGGTGTACAACATCCGGCCAAGCGAACAAGGAGGTTATCAATTCCTGCGATAACCACCTCGGATTCTTGCTTTTTCTTCGGTGCGGGCTTGGCGTCTTTCTTAAGGGCTTCACCGTCTTCCAAAAGCTTCTTTTGCAAGGCGGCTGCCTCAGCCGCTGCCTTTTCCTCACGGATTGACTTCGTCAATTCCTTAACGACCGTCAAGCGGGACAAATCGCCGTAACCGACAGCTGAAAGCAAATCTTCACGGGTTCCACTGTTCAAAGCCTGCGCCGCGTCATTCAGGTGTTCTTCGTCCGCAAACTTTGCGCTATCATAACCCTTATCAGTCAGTTCTTTAACCACAGCGTCCAAACCAGACTGAATATTGTCTGCTCGGTCACGTTTCTTCAAGAATTGCTTAATCTTGTGACGGGCCTTCCGGGTCTTCACCAAATCCAACCAATCACGGGATGGCTGCGCATTGGGGCTCGTCAAAATCTCCATGATGTCCCCGTTTTGGATTTGATAATCCAGCGGCACGATGCGACCGTTAGCCTTTGCTCCAGTGGTCTTTTCACCTACCTTTGAGTGAATGGCAAAGGCCATGTCCAAAGGTCCAGCGCCCTGAGCAAGTTCGTATACATCCCCAGCTGGTGAGAAGGCATAAACCCGGTCGACAAAGAGATCCGTTTGAACGGATTCCATGAAGTCTTGGGCGTCGGTTGCTGATTCCTGGAATTCCAAGATTCCCTGAATCATGTTCAGCACTTGTTCAGACTGGTCTTCAACGTTTGCTTCCCTATCAGAACCATGATTTTGCTTGTAAGCCCAGTGGGCCGCAACTCCATACTCGGCCACTTGGTGCATCTCGTACGTTCGAATCTGCACTTCGAGTGGTCGTCCACCGGGTCCGATAACCGTGGTGTGCAATGATTGGTAACCGTTTGGCTTAGGCAGGGCAATGTAGTCCTTAAACCGACCAGGCAATGGCTTCCAGTGCGCGTGAATGGCACCCAAGACAGCATAGGTATCCGTTACGTTTTCAGTGAGGATACGAATGGCGGACAAATCGTAGATTTCTTCAAAGGACTTGTGCTGGTCAACCAGCTTTCGGTAAATCGAATAGATGTGCTTTGGACGACCATAAACGGAAACGTCTTCCAGTTTTAAGTCCTCAATGCTTTGTTCAATCTCTTCCACAGCCTCTTGGATGACTTCGATGCGCTCCGTGCGCTTCATGGACATCATCTTGGCAATCTTGTGGTAAGCGTCTGGTTCCAAGTACGAAAGGGACAAATCTTCCAGTTCCCACTTGATGGCAGAAATTCCGAGACGGTCAGCAAGCGGTGCATAAATGGAAATCGTTTCCTGCGAAATCCGGCGCTGCTTTTCAGGTCGAAGAGCGTCCAGCGTGCGCATGTTGTGCAGGCGATCGGCCAGTTTCACGATGATGACGCGAATATCCTTTGCCATCGCCAAAAGAAGCTTTCGGTGATTTTCGGCCAATTGGACCTTTGAATCCTGATACTTAATCTTAGAGATTTTCGTGACACCGTCGACGATTCGACCAACGGTTTCACCAAAGCGTTCGACAACCTCTTCACCAGTTACCGGTGTATCTTCCACGATGTCGTGCAAGAAACCAGCGACAATGGTTGGACCATCCATCTTCAATTCTGCGAGGATGCCCGCCACCTGAATTGGGTGGGCAATGTAAGCCTCACCAGACTGGCGCTTCTGGTCTTTGTGCAGTTCGTTTGCCCAGTCAAAGGCATCCTTCACTGCTTTTTGCTGTTCTTTGTCGAGGTAGGCGTTGACCATGTCCAATACGTCTTTTGCCTGATATTCTTTGTATTGTGTCATGGTAACCCCTCCTTTAAATGAACGTTAAATTGAAATAAGTCTTAGACACATTATAGAGTATTCTGACCCTCTGAACAAGGAAAAGACGGACCTTCAAGCCCCTTTCAAATAGATTAGAATATGAACAGTTTTGTTTTGAATGAGCAAGACCTAATTCGTGGATCTCCTGCATTTTTTAGAAAAAAAGAGTAAGATTATTCATTAGATAACACAACGAAGGAGGCCCCCATGCAAGCAAAAACAAAGCCCGTCGACTGGAAACGTAACATGTGGATCATCTGGCTGGCAGTGATGATGTCAGGAATTGCTTTTTCCGAAATCGTCCCCTTCCTTTCCCTCTACATCGATACAATGGGAAACTTCACCAAAACCGAATTGAACTTCTATTCTGGTTTCGCCTTTGCGGCAACCTTTATCACGTCAACGATTGTTTCCCCACTCTGGGGACGCCTGGCTGATAAGAAGGGGCGCAAACTCATGATGATGCGCGCCGCCCTCGGGCTTGCCTTTGCCATGGGACTAACCGGTCTTTGCCAAAACGTCTGGCAGTTGATTGCCCTCCGGGCCATTCAAGGGGCGCTCGGTGGATTCGTTTCCAACTCAAACGCCTTAATTGCGACGCAAACGCCTCGTGAAGAAGTGGGCCGTGCCCTTGGGATTGTAGTAACCGGATTTACCGGTGGAACGCTCACCGGACCACTCATCGGTGGAACGTTAGCAACCTTCATGTCCTACCGAAACATCTTCTTTATCACCGCGACGATTTTTGTGGTTATTTTCTTCTTCATCTGGTTCTTTGTTGAAGAAAAGAAACCGGAGGCAAAGCTTCCGACCGAGGATACGGAGGAAGAAGACCTCAAGTTCTCCAAGCTGCCAAACAAAAATGTCTTGATTGCCCTCTTTGTGACGACGATGCTGGTGCAAATCGTGAACATGGCCATCAACCCAATCGTCGCCCTGTTCGTTCGTGAAGTGCTTCAAGGACAAGGAAACGTCACCTTCATTACGGGTGTGGTTGCGGCCATGCCGGGTTGTGCAACCTTCCTCTTCGCCCCATGGTTTGGGCGTCTCGGTGACAGGATTGGAACGAAGTACATGATTCAGGCCGGCTTTGTCATCGCCGTCTTGGCCTTCTTCCCGACTGCCTTTGTCACAACGGTCTTTTGGCTCATCTTCTTCCGCTTTGCCATCGGAATTGCGGACGCGACGTTGTTGCCAGCCATCCAGACGTTGCTGTCACGAAACACGCCAGAGAAACTCGTGTCTCGAGTCTTCTCCTACAACCAGTCCTTCCAGTCGGCTGGTTCCGTGCTCGGTCCCCTGTTTGGAACCGTGATTGCCTCTAGTTTTGACTACCGCGCCATCTTCATCTTCACGGCTTTGATGATGGTCATTAACGGAACGCTCTTCTACTTTAACGTGAACCGTAAGAAGATTAATACTTAAGTTAAGAGAAATGAAAAAGTCAGACCCGGTCCGGGCCTGACTTTTTTAGTGTCTTTATTATAATTTGCCAATTAGTAGTTCATGAAATAGTTGTCGATTTCCCACTGCGTCACGAACTGACGGTATGAAGAGTACTCGATGCGCTTTGCTTCGATGAACTTACCCGTGATGTGCTGACCAACCGAGTCAATCACAATTGGATCGTTTTCCAGTTCTTCCAAAGCGTCCAAAAGCGTGTCAGGCAAGTCCTTAATACCCGCCTTCTTACGTTCGCTCTCATCCATCAAGTAGATGTTTTTATCAACGGATGAGCTTGGTTCCAAGTGGTTATCGATGCCATCGAGGCCGGCCGTCAAAATGGCCGCAAGCGTCAAGTAAGGGTTCGCCGTTGGATCCACCGTTCGGAGTTCCAAACGAGTTCCAATCCCGCGGGAAGATGGCACACGAACCATTGGTGAACGGTTCGAAGCAGACCAGGCAATGTAAACCGGCGCTTCAAAGCCAGGTGTCAAACGCTTGTAAGAGTTAACCGTTGGGTTAGCAAAGGCGGTGATGGCTGGGGCGTGCTTCAAGAGACCACCCAAGAAGTGCAAAGCGGTTTCAGAAAGGCCGTAGAACTCGTCTTCACCACCCGCAAAGGCGTTGCCGTCTTCGTTAAAGAGTGACATGTTCACGTGCATTCCAGAACCGTTAATTCCAGAGATTGGCTTCGGCATGAAGGTTGCGTAATAGCCATTCTTGCGGGCAATCGTCTTTACCACCAACTTAAAGGTTTGAATCTTATCAGCAGCTTCCAAGGCATTGGCATACTTGAAGTCCACTTCGTGCTGCCCGTCGGCCACTTCGTGGTGGGCGGCTTCCACTTCGAAATCCATCTGTTCAAGGGTCAACACGATTTCGCGACGGACGTCTTCGGCCCCATCCAAAGGCGCCAAATCAAAGTATGATCCGTGGTCGTTTAACTCCATCGTTGGCTTGCCGTTTTCGTCCAACTTGAACAAGAAAAATTCAGGTTCCGTTCCAACGTTGAATTCAGTAAAGCCATCCTTTTGGGCGTGCTTGACCGCTTCCTTCAACGCGTGACGTGGGTCACCAGGAAAAGGCTTGCGGTCGGCCGTGTAAACATCAGCAATCAAGCGAGCGACTTTGCCACCATGGGCATCTTCCGACCATGGGAAGACCATGAAGGTTGAGAGATCAGGATAGAGGTACATATCCGATTCATTGATTCGAACAAAGCCTTCAATTGAAGAGCCATCGAACATGACGTCGTTGTCCAACAACGTATCCAATTGACTCACTGGAATTTCAACATTCTTGATTGTTCCCATCACATCGGTAAAGGTCACGCGGATAAATTCAACGTGTTCCGCCTTCACCTTAGCTCTGATTTCATCTTTGGTCATTGTCTTTTGCGTCATGTCTCTCCTACTTTCTGCTGCTTACTGCAACGCACTGAAACTTCTGCTACTGCATCCGATTATTTCGATTCGTCGATTGATTGAAACGGGCAATTTGAGCAAACTCATCTTGCAAAGCACGGCGCAACTTGGCGTCCTGCTCTTCTTTTTGCTGCCGCTTCTTTCGCTCGGACTTATCGAAGAGTTCTCGGATATCCTTCGTTGAATCGCCCGCGTCCAGGTGGTCCTTGATACGTAAGAGTTGGTCGATGTCATTCAAAGAGAAACGGCGCTGACCACCCTTTCCTCTTTCTGGTTTCACGAGTCCATGTTCTTCGTAGTAACGAATCTGTCGATCCGTTAGCAAAGTCAGTTCCCGTACCACCGACATCGGCAGGACAGCTTTATTTCGTTGTAATTCTGAATTCTTCACGATGAACTATCCCCCCTTACTAAAAAATATATACGAAAGACCTAAAGATGTTTAATAAATTGTCAGCTTTCTTGACCTTAATTCTAAATTGGTAAGGAAATTGGTCTAGTTTTAGAACTTTCTTCCTATCTTTAAAGCACGCCTGTCTCTATCTTACCCCTACAAATCTGTCTAGTAAAAAAGAGTCGCTAAAAGCGACTCTTTTTCTTACTTTGCCTCGTACCAGGTTGGACCTGAGTGAGATTCAACCTTCAAAGGAATCGCAAGCTTAACGGCAGAGTCCATGACCTGGGTCACCGTTTCACGGAGCGTTTCTAATTCCTCCTTCGGACATTCGAAGACCAATTCATCGTGCACCTGCACGAGCATCTTGGCTTCCAGATTCTTTTCTTTCAGTGCGCGATCAACCTTGATCATCGCAATCTTAATAATATCAGCGGCTGAACCCTGAATTGGTGAGTTCATGGCCGTCCGTTCCGCAAAGGAACGCGTGTTAAAGTTTTTGGCGTTAATATCAGGCAAGTAGCGACGACGGTGTTCAATCGTTTCAACGAAGCCATCCTTGTGTGCCTTTTCCTTGATGGCGTTCATCCAGTCGTGAATCTTCGGGAACTCCTGGAAGTACGTATCGATGAAGGACTTGGCATCCTTGCGTGCAATGTTCAGGTTCTTTGACAAACCGTAATCTGAAATCCCATAAACAATTCCAAAGTTAACCGCCTTTGCTGTTCGACGTTGGTCAGAAGAAACCTCTGCATCGTCACCCAGTCCGAAGACCTTTCGCGCGGTTTCCGCGTGAATGTCATGGTCTTCCACGAAAGCGTGTTCCATGGCTGGGTCTTCCGTAATAGAGGCCAAGACGCGCAATTCAATCTGGGAGTAATCAGCACCAAAGATTTCCCAATCTTCGTGTGATGGCACAAAGGCGTGGCGAATCTTTCGACCGGCTTCCGTTCGCATTGGGATGTTTTGCAAGTTTGGATCAACGGATGACAGACGACCAGTCTGCGTCAGCGTCTGCAAGAAGCGCGTGTGAACCTTCTGATCTTGCTGGTCAACAACGGCAAGCAGCCCATCCACATAAGTGGACTTAAGTTTTGCCAACTGACGGTACTGCAAGATGTGGTCGACAATTGGTGCCTGAGGCGCCAACTTTTCGAGCACTTCAACGGCCGTTGAATAGCCCGTCTTCGTCTTCTTGATGACAGGCAAGCCCATCTTTTCAAAGAGCAACGTTCCCAACTGCTTGGTTGAGTTGATGTTGAACTCCTCGCCTGCCATCGCAAAGATTTCTTCCTTGAGGGAGGCAATTTGTTCTTCCATCTCCTGACCCATCTTGGCCAAGCGTTCTTCGTTCACCTTGAATCCCTGTGCTTCCATCTTGGCTAAGACGAAGGACAATGGTAATTCAATGTCGTGGTAGAGGTGGGTTTGCTTATGCTCGTCCAAATCTGAGAAAGCTTGGTCGCGCAGTGCAAAGACCGTTTGTGCCTTTTGCCCGATGTGGTCTAAGACAACCGTCTTTTCCTCTGGAATGGCAAACTTAGCACCCTTTCCATAAACGGATTCATCGTCTGGCAAGTAGTGGTCGAAGCGACCGGCCAAAGTGGACAGCACGTTGTCGTTTCCGACCGTGTCCAACAAGTAAGCAACTAATAAGAAGTCAAAATCTACCCCTGCCAAAGTCAGACCCAGACGGTGAGCCAAAACCCAGTGCTCTTTAGCGTTAAAGAGTTGGAGCTTGATGTTTTCATCTTCCACAATTTGCTTCATCCCGTCTTCTTCAAAGAGTGAGAAATCGCGGGAAGCAAAGTAGCCAACCTTATCGTTTCCAAGCGCAAAACCAATGAGGTCAGCCGTGTGGTAGTTATCGCCTGTCGTTTCGATTTGGAAGGCCAATGTGTCTTCCTTAACCAGCTTATTTAAAGCATCTTTCGTTAACTCGGAAACAGGCTTAAAGTGGGCCTGCTCCATTGACGTGTCGGCGCTGTCATCGTCTTGGTCAATCAGCTGGTGAGCCCGAACCTTTGTTAACGCCTGCTTAAAGTGCAACTTTTCGAAGAGATCAACTAATCCAGCCGTCTTTGGTCCGTGATACTCAATGTCATCCAATCCGATTTCAAGCTTGGCATCGGTGATAATCGTGGCAAGCTTTTGAGCACGGTATGCCACTTCCTTATCGTTAATCAGGTTTTCCTTCATCTTGGACTGCTTCATCTCATCGACATGAGCGTAAAGGTTATCCAAGTCATGGTATTCCTTCAAGAGCTTCAAAGCCGTCTTTTCACCGATTTTGGTAACACCAGGATAGTTATCAGAAGTATCGCCGGTCAAGGCTTTCTTATCAATGATTTGAGCCGGAGTAATACCGAACTTTTCCATGATGAAGTCCGGCGTATAAACCTCAACTTGGGTAACCCCCTTCTTCGTGATCTTAACGGTCACGTCGTCGGTTGCCAATTGCGTCAAATCTTGGTCACCGGTAATGATGATTACCTTATCTCCGGCAGCCATTCCAACACGGGAAAGTGTTCCAATGATGTCGTCTGCTTCCAAGCCAATTTGTTCGTAATTGTGAAGCCCGTGGGCCGCCACCATTTCTCGCATGTAAGGGAATTGTTCCTTAAATTCCGCTGGTGCCTTATCACGGCCAGATTTGTATTCTTCGTACAAGTCGCCACGGAAAGTCTCCTTACCGGAACGCGCATCCCAGGCGACTAAAGCCATGTCGGGTTGCATTGGTAAAACGATGGACTCCAAGAAGTTGTTAAAGGCAACAAGGGCGTTGGTGTGCAGGCCCTCTGGGGTGACCATTCGGTCAAGCTGTTGGTACATCGCGTAAAAGGCACGAAAGGCCAGCGAGTTTCCATCGATTAATAGTATTTTTTTACTCATAAACACCTCTTTAATTACTAGTGTCAGTTTACCATAAAAAAAAGCCCGCTTAAGCGAGCTTTTAAGGGATTTCTTAGTCTCTTTGGTCTCCGAAGATTTGCAAGAGTGAGTAGAAAATGTTCAAGAAATCCAAGTAGAGGTTCAAAGCACCCCAAACGGCAATTCCAGATGTTTGCGCTTCGTTAGCGCCCTGGGCCATCATCTGGTTATATGAAGCTTTCAAGTTGTTGTTATCGTATGCCGTAAACAAAGCAAACACAATTAACACAGCAATTGAAATCAACGTTTGGAAAGCAGATGATCCCATGAAGATGTTGATTACCATGGCAATGATGACACCAATCAAAAGTCCATTTAAGATTGGACCCATGCCGGCCAATGACTTCTTAGTGAAGACACCGTACAAAGCCATTCCACCGAACAAACCAACGGTTGAACCAAAGGCAGCCAATACGGAAGCCCCTGTGTAAACAGCCAACAGAAGGCCCAAGAACAAACCTTGCGCAACGGCAAAGGTCATCAAGAGCCCGAAGGCCTTGGCAGGGTTCAAGTTAACTGCGGCGTTACGAATCATGTAAACCAAAATCAATTCCACGGCAAAGATAGCAATGGTTCCAATCCATGAACCAGCAAAGAACGTTACCAATTGGGGCAAGAAGAAGCTTTGCGCAATGAAACCAGTAACAGCGGTCACGGCCATGGCAATGGCCATGTAGCTGTAGACCTTTTGGAAGAACTGCTTCATGCCGGAGTCAGCACCGGTCACGTCGCGTCGTTCGTTCATATCAAAATTATTCATTAAATACCTCCTCGATATTATCGAATTGTTGCATCTATTCTAATTACAAGAGCTTAAACCAAAATTAAAAAGAACTTTTCACTTCGTTGATTTAACTGCGATCAGACTGCATTTCTCCGAGTAGCTTTTCATAAGCAAACTCGTACTTTTGAATGTCACCAGCACCCATGAAGACGAAAACAGCGTTTTTGTGCTTCAGAAGTTCTGACACCGTATCTTCGGTGATAACCGT
This sequence comes from Fructobacillus broussonetiae, assembly GCF_018437275.1. Classification (GTDB taxonomy): domain Bacteria; phylum Bacillota; class Bacilli; order Lactobacillales; family Lactobacillaceae; genus Fructobacillus; species Fructobacillus broussonetiae. Next base: position 26,908 of record NZ_JAAMFK010000001.1, on the reverse strand, counting down.
TGCGCCACCCTTGATTTCCTTTGCGATGTCTTCTGCAGTCACCGTTCCGGTTGCTTCACGAGCTGAACCAAAGATTGGCGTCAAGTAAACCGTGTCCGCTTCTGAAAGCACACGGGCGTAGTCGTCCTTGTAGGCAATCACTCGTGAAAAAGTGTGTGGCTGGAAGACCGCAACCACTTCCTTATCCGGATACTTCTGACGAGCGGCGTCAATGGTTGCTTGAATTTCAGTTGGGTGATGAGCATAATCATCGATAATGGCGATGTCTTCAATTTTCTTTTCAGAGAAACGTCTTTTAACACCTGGATACGTCTTCAAGTGTTCGCGAACTCCTTCCAAATCCAAACCTTCCAAGTAGGCAACAGCAACAACCGCCGTGGCGTTGTAAATGTTGTGTTGACCAAAGATTGGGATGAAGAAATCGCCCAAATCCTTACCGCTGAAAGTGACGTGGAAGGATGATCCCGTTGTTTCCTTATCAATGCGGTCGATTAAGAAATCATCACGCCCCTCCTTATCACCGTAGTAATAAAGTGGTACGTCAACGGATAACTTTTGCAAGTTAGCATCGTCACCCCAGGCAACGATTCCCTTCTTGACACCCTTTGCAAAATCCTCAAAGGCAGAAAAGACATCGTTAATGTCTTTAAAGTAGTCCGGGTGATCAAAATCGATGTTGGTCAGAATGGCGTAGTCTGGATGGTATGGCGCAAAGTGACGACGGTACTCATCGGCTTCCAAAACAAAGAAGTCGGAGTTCGGCGTTCCCTTCCCGGTTCCATCCCCAATCAAGTAAGACGTCTTTTCGACGTTCTTCATGACATGGGCCAAAAGACCAGTCGTTGATGTCTTTCCGTGCGCACCGGCAACTGCAATGGTCGTATTTTGGTCCACTTGTTCAGCAACGGCTTCTGGGAAAGTCATCATGTCGACACCAGCCTCAAGGGCTGCTTTCACTTCAACATGATCATCGGTAAAGGCGTTTCCTCGAATAAAGGTGTAGTCCTTGTAGTCTTCGATGTTCTTGGCATCAAAGGGCAAGAGCTTAATGCCCGCCTTTTCCAATGGTGCCTGGGTATATGTGAATTTGTCGATATCAGAACCCACGACTTCGTTTCCTTGGTCGTGTAGGATTTGGGCCAATGGTCCCATTCCCGTCCCTTTAATTCCGATAAAATAGTATTTCTTTGGCATGAATCTGCCCTCTTTTAGTAATTCGTATCGATTTTTCCGTCGACGTAAAGGTTCTTTGCCTTGTCAAAGTCAAAGACGTCCCCGACCTGACCGAAGTCATCTGGTAAGACCAAAGCCCCTGGTTTATCAGGTGCACCTTGCAACTTCAACTCACGTCCTGAGACGATCATTCCTGCTGAAGGAACCCCACGTAAAGCACCAGGCCAAATGATTTCACCAGATGGCATCATAGAACCTGGTTGCGCAACAACGACCTTAATTCCAGTCGTCATGTTTGGTGAACCAGACACAATTTGCAAACGCTCAGCCGCTCCCGTATCAACCTTCGTAACGTGAAGGTGGTCGGAGTCAGGGTGTTCTTCCATTTCTTCGACAACACCGATAACCAATTTTGAAGGGTTAGCCTCAATCTTGTCAGAAAAGCCGGCGGCTTCGATGGCATCGTTTACCATTGCCGCTTGCTTATCGTCCAAGAACACCTGCCCAGCTTGGCCTTGCAAACCGAGCTTTTCGCCCATGCCTTCGATGTTAATGGCAAAGAGGTCGCCGTTTTCGGAATCTGAGACGCGTGTCACGTTCTTCTTTGTTTCAATCTTTTGCTTCGTGTTTCCAGGGGCAAAAGTCAGCATCAGGATGTCGCCTGATGCTTCTTGGTTATATACTGAAATCATCGCTTCTATCCTTTTCTAATTACTTTGATAAACGGTTTAAGTAGCTAAGTAAGAGTTCTGCGGACTTTTGACCCGCTTGAATCACGTAGTCTTCAAAGTCAACATCTGATGAACCATCGGCCTTATCAGAAACACCACGCAAAACGATAAATGGCTTTTCAAAGCGCGTTGCCACTTGAGCAACGGCAGCCCCTTCCATCTCAGCTAAGTAAGCATCAGGGAAGTTCTTTGCAATGGCGTCTTTCTTTGATTGTTGAACGAAGGTGTCCCCCGTCACAATCAAACCGGTCTTAGCATCCGTCAATTCCTTAAAAGCAGCAACCATCTTTTCATCCGCAGTAAAGCGTGCTGGCTGTGCGGGCAATTGACCATATTCATAACCAAAGGCGGTTACATCAGCATCGAAGTAGGCCATTTCTTCACCGATGACCAAGTCACCAATCTCAAGTTCCTGCTTCAAAGCACCAGCTGATCCGGTGTTAATCACAACATCAACGTCAAAGACCTGGGTCAAGATTGTCGTAGCAGTGGCTGCTGCAACCTTTCCAATCCCAGATTCAGCCAAGAAAACTTCCTGACCAGCGTATGTTCCAACGAGAACTTCCAGATCAGAAAATGATACCGTTTCCGCATCGCCTAACGCTTGCGTAAGGGCCTTTTTTTCTTCGGCCATTGGGGTAATAATTCCAACTTTCATCGTTATCCTTTCTGATTATGGGAGGACAAAAAAGGTCACGTAAGTCACCACAATAACGATACCGAGTACAATCATCAGCGTGTTGTAGCGATATGATAAGCGGTCGGTCTTTCCCTTCTCAGTCAACTCACCGTTTGAGCCAAGTTGAAAGCGTCCTTTTTTTGTCAGACGCATCTCCGCACGGTTGGCAGGTTCAACAACTGTAATCTTGTCTTCGTTTGCCTTTGCGTACTGTTTTTCAACTTGACGACGTTGCTTAGCCCGTTCTTTTTGTTCACGGGTCTTCTTATTTTTTGTAAAAAAATTAGCGACCATTCTTCAACCTCCGAATCGTCCAGTGGAAGTAAGCGGCCAAAGTCTTTAAGTCGTTTAATTCACCAGCTTCATACATCTTTGTCATCTCATCGTATGAGACAGTGATGATGTCGAGGAACTCCCCTTCGTCACGTGGTAATTGATCAGAACCATCGAGGTGTTCCAACTCCGTTGCGACGTACAAAGCAATCTTAGAATCCGTGAAACCAACAGCCTCAAATCCGTCAGCAAATTCTTCCAACTTACCTGGGTGAACGCGAATTTCTTCGTTTAGTTCACGAATAGCTGCTTCGTGACAAGCTGTCTTAACATCCCCGTGATCACGAGCATCTACTTTACCGGCGGGAATTTCCAAGACAAAGTCTTGAACAGGTTCACGCCATTGCTTAACAAAGACTGCGTGGTCTTCATCCACGAGCGGTAGAATTCCAACGGCGGGGCCACGAGTGACAACATCACGTTGTGCAATCGTTCCATCAAAAAGTTTGACCCGTCGTGAATCAATCTTAAAGATTGGTCCGTCGTACATGACTTCGTTGGAGTAAAACTCTTCTTTTTGAACCATGCTAGTCATCCTCCTTGATTACAGAAACCTGGGCTGCCTGAAAGGCATCCTTTCCCTGTACCAAAACGTACTCCACGCGCTGTCCTGGAATAAGCTTCTTGAAGCCATCCCCAGCGATTCCGTTAAAGTGAACGTAGATGTCATCACCCTTTTCATCGGGTTCGATATAACCGTATCCACGGTCTTGTTGCCAAATTTTTACTGTACCTTTTTTCATACCTCCAGTATACCAAAAAAAGGCCTATTCTAGGCGGAATTTGGTAAAGTCAGGGAAATAAAAAAGAACGGGAAACCGTTCTTTTTTATTTGTTTAAATTACCAATCAATATAATTTAGCTAAATAATTACTTTTTAAATAATACATTGTAACCATAAAAACCGAATCAAAGTCGTTGGCTTCTTCTGCAGTGGGAATAGCTGCATATAACTGAATGTACGGTTTAGTGATTAAATACCTCATTCGACTGGGCACGCCAGTTTTGATTTCCATTTTTGCGCCCAACTCAGGATGAATCAACAAGGCATGTTGTTGATCATCCATGTGCTTTAAAATCTTTTGAATCGTTTTATTTGGATATCCCGAGCGAATCAAATCAAGTTCAATTGTTCGATACTTAAGTTCGTACTCTTTTGAAAAATTGATTTCATGCATTGAAACCTGCTTTCTAACGTTGTTAATTTCCCTCTCATTTTGAAATTACATGCTAATGCCTAGGATTACGTCGACGGAATTCATCGAATGAAAGCCACTCTTTCGTTGTTGCCAAAATCCGATTTAAATCACCCATTAATCGTTCGGCCGCTTCTTCCTTACTGTTGACTGGTGGCAAAGGTTCTTCACCATACACTTCTTTAAAATGTTTTGCAGACCACATTCCTCGATGCATCTGCTTTTGTTCCAAGTAGTCATGTTCATTCATAACGTTATCCATTCTGTCTTCTCCTTTCTATCTCTTTGGGCGCCATCATTATAGCAGCCTTTTTAGAAAGGATTTCCCCATACTTTGTGAAAATAAAAAAGCGCCCTGATATCAGGGCGCAAATTTAAAATGTCATTTAGGACACGGCTTAGATAAAGGCCAACAAAATGAAGTTTGCCAAGAAGAGTGCTGTGATAACAAGCAAGATCTTTGACAATTCCTTTCCCTTTCCTTGGGCAACCTTAACCAAGATGTAGAAGATGAATCCTGCGGCGATTCCGTAGGAGATTGAGAATGAGAATCCCATGAAGATTGAAGTAAAGAATGCTGGGATGGCAACGGCCAAATCAGACCAGTCAATCTTCTTGAATTCTGCCATCATCATAATTCCAACCATAATCAAGATTGGAGCAGTTGCGGCAGTAGGCACAATGGATACCAATGGAGACAAGACCAACATAGCCAAGAATCCAATTGCCGTCACAACGTTCGTCAAACCAGTACGTCCACCTGATGCAACACCAGTGGCTGATTCAATCAAAGTCGTCGTGTTCGACGTTCCAACAGCACCGGCCAACGTGGTTGTAAACGTATCAACAACCAAGGCACGGTCCATCTTTGAGTTAAATGAGTTATCAGCAACGAATGCTTCTTGGTCCTTCTTTGAGAAGATACCCGTTTGGTTTCCAATTCCAATCAACGTTCCGATAGCATCGAACAACCCAGTGAGTCCCATGGCAAAGACTGTCACAATAGCCAATGAAGACTTCGCAGCAGTTGTCCAGAGGGAACCAAATCCGTTGGCACCAAAGGCAGCACCAAAAGTGTTTGAAAATTCAGAAAAGGCATTTGGCAATGACGTTGCAGCTGACAAGTGGGTGCTCGTTACACCCATTGGAATACCAATCAAAGTCGTTGCAACCAACGTGATCAAGAATGAAGCTGGAACCTTCTTGATAACCAAGAAAGTCAAAATCAACAAACCGATCAAGGCCAACAACGCAGATGATTGCGTGAACTTTGAAAGTTCAGGTGTAACGGAACCATTTGCCATGATGGAAGCGATTCCGTCCTTAACGGCACCACCATCATATGGCTTGTCGTTCACTGAAACGATGCTCTTAGCGGAAACAACGAAGTTAATGAAACCGGCGTTTTTCAAACCGATGTAGGTAACAAAGATACCTAAACCACCACCGATAGCGGCCTTCAATTCTTCAGGAATGGCCTTAACAATGGCTTGACGACCGTGCGTCAACGTAATCACGATATCCAAAAGACCAACCATGAAAACAAGGGCCAAAGCTTGTTGCCACTTGAAACCAAATCCGAAGACGATGGTGTAAGTGAAGTAAGCCTGCATTCCGATACCGGGTGCCAAAGCAAACGGAACGTTTGCATACAATCCCATGAGCAACGTTCCAAACGTTGCAACAAAGATGGCCGCGATGAACACAGCTAACTGTGACATCCCCGCTTCTGACAAAATCTGTGGGTTCAAGAAAAAGATGTAAGCCATTGAGACAAAGGTCGTCAATCCGGCAATCACTTCTTGCTTAACGCTGGTTTGGTTTTCCTTTAATTTGAAAAATTTATCCATAATGCTGGGGTCAAAGCCCCCTCCTTTAGTTTTTAAGTTTTACTTGCTGGTCGACAATCGGAATTCCTCCGGTCACGCTAAAACAGCAAGTCTCTCGTTCCTCGTTAGAAGTCAAAGAGCGACAATTGATTTTCATCAGGCAGATCCGAAATCACGGAGTGGAGTGTCAAGAATTCAATGATGGTCTGTGACACCTTACCACGCTTTTTCAAATCTTCCTTTGAGATGAATGGCTTTTCCGCACGAGCGGCAACAATTTGCTTAGCAACGTTGTCACCCAGTCCTGGAATAACAGAGAACGGTGGAATCAATGTGTTGCCATCGATCACCCATTCCGTTGCTTCCGAACGTTCCAAGTTCACCATCTCAAAGTTGATGCCTCGTTCCAAAGCCTCGTTGGCCATTTCCAAAACGGTCAGGAGGTCCTGGTCTCCCTTCGTGGCATCGTTCCCCAAATCGCGCAATTTCGCGATCGCGACTTTGACAGCTTCCTTACCTCGGGCCATGGCAACAATATCAAAGGTGTTGGCACGGATTGAGAAGTAAGTAGCGTAGTAAGTAGCTGGGAAGTATACCTTGAAGTAAGCAATTCGAAGTGCCATCAACACGTAAGCCGCCGCGTGGGCACGGGGGAACATGTATTGAATCTTCAAACATGATTCGATGTACCATTCTGGCACGTCGTGGTCACGCATGAGCTTCTGATACTCGTCCGTGATCCCCTTACCCTTACGAACCTTTTCCATAATGTTAAAGGAATCGTCGGCTGGCAGTCCCCAGTTAATCAAATCAGTCATGATTTTATCACGGGTTCCAATAACGGTCGCGATGGTAGCGGTCCCGTTTTCAACCAAATCGTGCGCGTTTCCCAACCAAACATCAGTTCCGTGGGAAAGACCAGAAATCTGGAGCAAATCGGAATACGTCTTTGGTTGCGTATCTTCCAACATGTTTCGAACGAATCCGGTACCAAATTCTGGTAGTCCAAGCGTTCCGGTGTTGGAATAAATCTGGTCGGACGTTACACCAAGCGGTTCCGTTGAAGTAAAGAGCTTCAAGACCCCTGGATCATTAGCCGGAATGGTCGTTGGATCAATTCCGGACAAATCCTTAAGCGTACGAACCATGGTTGGGTCATCGTGACCCAGAATATCCATTTTCAGCAAATTATCGTGAATCGAGTGATAATCCATGTGGGTCGTTTGCCAGAGGGCATTTTGATCATCGGCCGGGTACTGAACCGGCGTGAAATCATAGATGTCATAATCGCCAGGGACAATCAGGATACCACCTGGGTGCTGTCCGGTCGTTCGCTTAACTCCGGTAACACCCTGAGCCAAGCGTTCTACTTCCGCACCTCGGAACTGCTTATCGTGGTCACGTTCGTAACCTTTCACATAACCAAAGGCCGTCTTTTCAGCGACAGTGGCAATCGTTCCGGCACGGAAAACCTTTTTTACCCCGAACATGACTTTCATGTAATCGTGGGCGATGGCCTGGTAGTCACCAGAGAAATTCAAATCGATATCGGGCACCTTTGTTCCTGAGAATCCCATGAAGGTTTCAAAGGGAATGTTGTGTCCGTCACCAATGAGCATTTCACCCGGGTGATTTGGATCTTCCTTATCAGGCAAATCGTAACCAGAACCGTACTTTTTTGGATCAGCCAATTCAAAGTAATCCCCGTGTGCTGACCGGTAGTGCGGTGGCAGCGGGTTAACTTCCGTGATTCCAGACATCGTGGCAACGAAGGAAGAACCAACGGAACCACGGGAACCAACCAGGTAGCCGTCCTTATTCGATTTCGCAACCAAGCGTTGCGAAATCATATAGTGAGGCGCGAAACCGTTTCCGATAATTGACTTCAATTCCTTGTCAATTCGTTCTTGAATCAAGTCAGGGATTGGATCTCCGTACGCCTTCTTAGCGGCCGTCAATGTCTTCTCACGAAGTTCGTCTCCGGCCTCTGGAATCTGTGGTGGGTACGAACCGGACTTCAGTGGCACAATGTCATCCAACATGTCGGCCACTTTGTGCGTGTTGTCGATGACGATTTCCTTGGCCTTATCCTCACCCAAGAAATTGAATTCTTCAAGCAACTCTTCCGTTGTTCTGAAGTAAACGTGTGGCAGTGCCGTCTTGTTCAGCGGATTACCTGGTTGCGAGCCAATCAGGATGTCACGGTAAATATGATCTTCGGGGTTCGTATACTTCACGTCCCCCGTCACAACAACCGGCTTACCGAGTTCATCACCGATTTGAACCATTTGCTTCATGATTTCCTGAAGCTTCGTTGGGTTTGCAATCAACTCTGTATCGAGCATTGGCTGATAGTTAGGAAGTGGGTTGATTTCGATAAAGTCGTAGAAATCAGCCTTCTTCTTCGCTTTGTCGTATCCCTTTTCAATCAGAGTCACAATCAAGTCACCACTGGTATCACCAGATCCGACAATCAAGCCATCGCGGTACTTTTGCAAAACGGAACGTGGAATACGAGGCACCTTGTTGAAATAAGAAACGTTTGATTCAGAAACCAGACGGTAAAGGTTCTTCAACCCTTCTGCGGTTTGAACAAGGATGGAAGCGTGGAATGGTCTTCCGTGACGCCAGGCCTCACCGTCTAAGATGTGGTCGTTTAGCTGGTTGATGTTGTCCAAGTCGTATTCCTTCTTGGCTTCCTTCAACAGCTTCCAACCCAGGTGACCAGTCGTCTCGGCATCGTAAATGGCACGGTGAGCTTGTTCGAGCTCAATACCAAACTTCTTGGCCAACGTTCCCAAACGATAGGACTTGAAATCCGGGTGCAACCAACGTGTCAGTGGCAAGGTATCGATGACTGGTTCCTCGATTGGCCCCTCATCATAACGAGCGTAAGTAGCATTCAAGAAGTCCACATCGAACGTCACGTTGTGACCGATCAAAACGGATCCCTTAATCCACTCACGGAATTTGTCGATGACAACCTGTTCTGGCTTGGCATCTGCGACCATGGCGTCCGTAATGGACGTCAGGTTCGTCGTAAATTCGGAAAGTGGGAACCCAGGATTGATGTATTCCGAATACTTATCAATGACGTTTCCCATCTGCATCTTTACGGCAGAAAGTTCGATGATTCGGTCAGAAACCGCTGACAATCCAGTCGTTTCCAAATCGAATGCGACGTAGGTTAGGTCTTTATCTTGGACTTCTTGGTCGGTGGTGTTGAAGGCAATGGGGTCCCCGTCCGAAACGACGTTGGCTTCCATTCCATAAATGATTTTCAGATCATTCTTCTGACCAGCAGCGACCGCCTGCGGGTACCCCTGCACGTTTCCAGTGTCCATGACACCGAGCGCTTCAGCGCCCCACTTCTTAGCGAGCTTCGCCACCTGCCCGAAGTCCGTGACGGCGTCCATGGCCGTCATGTTCGTGTGCGCGTGGAGCTCAATTCGCTTTTCTTCACCTTCGTAAGGTTCCTGTCGATCTTCGTGGTCGATGACTTGAAGATCGTAAATGTTCAAAACAAGCTCACGGGCGTAGGTGTCTTCTTGGACGTTACCCCGTGCCTTGATCCAGCAACCGGACTTCAACTGCTCGAAAACAGCTTCGTCTTGTTCGTTGTTGGAGAACTTCTTAGCGGAGATGGATGATGAGTAATCCGTAATTTTCAACGTCAAAAGTTGACGCTTTGAACGGAGTGTCCGCACTTCATCGGCGAAGATGTATCCTTCGATGACGACCCGAGATTCTTCCCCATCGATTTGGTCCAAACGCGTGATTTCAGCATCGGGATTGATGGCGCGTCCTAAGCGGAGGGCGACACCTTCTTTGGACTTCTTTGGTGCGGCCTTATCGGCTCGCTCGATTGCCTGATTAATATCGTTTTGCATGGTCTGCTGGTGAACGCCGTAATGCGCAAGCAAAGCTTCTGCCTGCTTGTCATCGACCTTCGCCTCAAAAGTCAGCCCCGACAGCCCGAACGTTTCATACACCCCTGCTAATTCAGTGAGCACCCGTGGCGTTAACGCCTCTGCAAGTGATGTCGCGGCTGTCGCCACCGTCACCTTGTTCCCACCGTCCAACGTTATAGCGGACGACGATGCCAACTGCTGAGTGAGGGCATAATTAAGAGAGGTCTTGCTTAACGCAAAATGAAAGTAATCGCGCACGTCGTCTTCGCCAAATCCGCCCTTTTCCGGTTGGATTGTCAGATAGACGTCTTCTAACTGCTGAAAGTTCTTCTTGATTCCCTGATAAAAGGCTAGGTACGCGTTAAAGGGCAGCACGTTATCCATCCCGAGGATGAAGCGCCAGGTCTTCTCTTTGGGATCAACGACAACGTAGGACAAAAAAGCGTCTTTAAAAGCGGGTTTGAAGTCATCTGGGAGCTTTGCTTGCTCCATTAATTTTTCAAGTTGTTCTTTACGACTTAAAGCCATTTGTCATCCTTCAATAATAAGCACAAAAAAGTCGACGGTCCGGAGTCGACTTTTGTATGAGAAAAATAATTACTTTGACAACCACTTAGGCAAGTTTTCAACCGCTTCAGCAACCGTCATTTCGAAGCTTTCGTCCGTGGCACGAACAGAAACTTCAACGATTCCTTCAGAGGCCTTCTTACCAACCGTGATTCGAACTGGCAAACCAATGAGTTCGGCGTCGGCGAACTTCACACCGGCACGCTCCTTCCGGTCATCCACGAGGCTGTCGTAACCAGCTGATTTAACAGTGGCTTCCAAATCAGCGGCGAGCGCTGCTTGGTCTTCGTCCTTCAAGTTGATTGGGACGATGTGTACGTCGAACGGTGCAATGGCTGCTGGCCATACCAATCCCTTGTCGTCTGCCTTTTGTTCCGTGATGGCGGAAAGCAAACGAGAAATTCCGATTCCGTAACATCCCATCACCATGTCGACGTTGCGACCATTTGAGTCAAGCACTTGGGCACCCAAAGCCTTTGAGTACTTCGTTCCAAGCTTGAAGATGTGGGCGATTTCGATTCCCTTGGTGAAGGCCAACTTGCCCTTCCCATCGACTGCTAATTCGCCTTCCTTAGCGGTACGGAAATCACCGATTTGTTCATCTTCCAAGGCCACGTCGCGACCCCAGTTGATGCCAGTGAAGTGCTTGCCGTCTTCATTTGCACCGGCCGTGAAGTTCACGAGGTCGGCCGCGCGTTCATCGACCAAAAGCTTCACGTCTTCAGGCAAGTTAACGGGTCCAAGTGATCCGAATCCAGCACCCAACTTTTCCTTCACAACGGCTTCGTCGGCCATGTCCACTTCAGGCAATCCGAGAGCGTTTTGAACCTTAACCAAGTTCACTTCGAAGTCACCGGTCGTGACAACGGCACAGAGTTCGCCTTCAGGTCCGGCAACAACGACCGTCTTGGCCAATGATGAAGCGGGTTCGTCCAAGAGTTCGGACAAGTCTTCAATCGTCTTGGCGTTTGGCGTATCAATCGTCGTCATTTCGTCTTGTTCTTCGTCAGAACGGTCAACGCGTTCGTAGAAATCCTTGGCCATTTCCAAGTTGGCGGCGTAGTCGGAACCTTCCGTGTACACAATCGTGTCTTCCCCGGCAGCAGCTGGTGCTGAGAATTCCTTTGACGTTGAGCCACCCATGGCACCGGCGTCACCGTCGATGATGCGGTAGTCCAAGCCAACGCGGTTAAAGATGTTGGTGTAAGCAACTTCCATCTGGTCAAAGATGGTGTCTAAGCCTTCGTTGTCGGCCGTAAATGAGTAGGCGTCTTGCATCAAGAATTCACGGGTACGGAGCAAGCCGAAACGAGGACGTCCTTCGTCACGGAACTTTGATTGGATTTGGTAAACCAAGAGTGGCAACTTCTTGTAAGACTTGATGTCGCCTCCGAGCAATTCCGTAAACGTTTCTTCGTGGGTTGGACCCAGGATGAAGTCGCGGTCTTGACGGTTCTTAAACTTATACAAATCTTGACCGTATGTCTGGTAACGGCCTGACTTCTGCCAGAGTTCGGCAGGCAAAATTTCAGGAACCAACATTTCGTTGGCGTTCACAGCGTCCATTTCCTCGCGGACAATGGCTTCGATTTTGTTCAATACGCGCTTAGCCAAAGGCAAGTAAGCGAAGGCACCGGCAGATACCGGACGGATGTATCCGGCCTTCAACAAGAGTTGGTGGGACTTCACTTCGGCGTCGGCTGGTACCTCACGCAAAGTAGGCATAAAGAGCTGTGATTGTTTCATAACATCCTTCTTTCTATTTAATCGTTATGTACAGGGCAAATGCCCTTTGTTTAATATCTTTTATAAAAGTCAGACCCGTGCGCGATACAAACATGGCGCCGGTGTCCAACAGCTTGGCCAGAAGCGGAAGCAAATGAAACACGTCCGCCTCTGACTTATACCATCTAAAACTGAATCAAATCCTTTGCCGTCACCAGAATCATCAAGATAACGAGCAGGATCGTTCCCGCCATCATCAAGGCGTTTGCCACGACTGCCGGGAATGGTCGCTTGAAGATCGATTCGTAAAGGTCCAAGAAGACCTTTCCCCCATCGAGCGGTGGAATCGGTAACAGGTTTAGCAAGCCCAGGTTAACGGAAAGCATACCGAGCAAGGCTAATACCGTTAGGAAACCTTGGTTCGATGCCGTCGACGTGGCCTTGGCCAACATCACCGGACCGCCAAGCTTGTTCAAGCTGAAAGTTGAGGTGAAGAGGTCGACGATACCGCGACCAACCTGGGTGAACCAGGATGACGTCATGTTCCAACCAAAGTCCATGCGAGCGCCAATGGAAGTCTCACCCTTTGCAACGATACCGACCTTAGCGACCTTCTTACCAGAAACCTCAACGGCTTCCGGACGAACCGTGGTCGTCTGCTTGTGACCGTTACGCTCGTAAGTGACCGGCAAGTCCTTGTCAGCTTGACCAGCTAATTCGTTAGCCAACCCGGTAAAGGTTGTCACCTTGTGACCGTTTACCGAAGTGATGCGGTCGTTCACCTTCAAGCCTGCTTTAGCAGCCGGTTGCTCCTTCACCACCTGTCCTAAGACCGGTTGGTCAACGGAAACTTGGTGGAGAGAGAAGGCTAATCCGAAGGCGGCGATAAAGGCCAGCACAAAGTTCATGAACGGTCCGGCCAAGTTAATGGCCAAACGTTTCAACGGCTTCGCTGATTCCAACCAAACAGCACGTGGTGCCACGCGGTTTGGCTGGCCATCCTCACCGATCATCACGGCAACTGGTGAAACAGAAAGCGTTTCCAGCTCTTCCGAGCCATCGCGGAAGCCCTTCAAAACCATGTCATCGACGAGGTCAGCTTGATCAACCGTGAAGAGGAAGCCAGCTTCTTCTTGTTCGACACGCGTGTCTAAAGAAGTAACCAGTCCCTTGTCATCCTGTTTCAAGTAAAGGCGCTGCCCCGCTTCCAATTCATCGTGGTCATCTTCAGAAGCCATCCGCACGTAACCCCCAACGGGGAGCAAGCGAATCGTGTAAGCCGTGTGGTTCTGGTACCAAGAAAAAATCTTTGGTCCCATTCCAATGGCAAATTCGCGAACAAGGACCCCCGTCTTTTTAGCGACGATGAAGTGTCCGAATTCGTGAAAGGCCACGAGTAATCCGAAGACGATTAAAAATGAAATGATGGCGGTCAAAGACATGGCGCCCTCCTATCAAGAAAGTTTGTGGACAAGTGCTTAAAATTAAGCGCGTTATCCACCAGAATTACTGCAACAAGCCCAAGATTGAAAGCAATGGCATCACAATCAACATGGAATCGAAGCGGTCCAAGATACCACCGTGCCCTGGCAAGATGTTACCGGAATCCTTCACACCGAAGTGGCGCTTAAATGATGATTCAACCAGGTCACCTAACTGGCCACCAATTGACAAGACAACCGCGCAAATCAAGATTTCCAAAACAGGCTTGTGCAACCATCCCGTGTAAGCATAGAAAGCCGTCATGAAAACAACGGCAATGAGTGAGCCACCAATAGATCCTTCCCAGGTCTTGTTTGGTGAAATGCTTGGGGCCAACTTCGTCTTACCGAAGGCGCTGCCGCAGAAGTAGGCGAATGAATCCGTAATCCAAACCGTGAGCATACCAAAGAACAAGATGGCAAGGCCCTTCTGGTCAGCCAAGTAGAAGTAGTGGAAACCAGTTCCGATGTATACCATGGACAAGAAGAGCACACCAGCATCGTTGATGTTAAAGGACTTCTTTGACAAAACCGTCCGCAAGAGGAACAAGAAGGCAATGATGCCAACAACGGATTGAGAAGAAATCGTCATTGGCCAGTTGTCAGTCGCCCAGACCCAAAAGTTGTTTGGCAAAATCAAAGCCGTCACACCAAGAAGTGAAATGATGGCTTCAAACGATACCAAGAGTGTCTTGGTCATACGCAACATTTCGTTCATGGCCACCCAACCGAGGGCAAGCGTCAAAATCAGCAAGGGCAACTTACCAATGATAACTAAAGGAACGAAAACTAAAAGTGCCACGATGGCAGTAATAATGCGAGTTTGCATCAGAAAAATCTCACTTTCAAATTAAGCTTTTACTTTACCAAAACGACGATCGCGCTTGGTGTAAGCCTTGATGGCTTCGTTAAAGTCGGCCTCGACAAAGTCGGGCCAGAACACATTTGTGAAGTAGAACTCCGAATAGGCAGCCTGCCAAGGCAAGAAGTTTGAGAGGCGTTCTTCACCAGAAGTACGCACAATCAAGTCTGGGTTAGCGAGGTCGCCCAAGAAACCAGTGGTCAATCGAGAAGCTAAGAGGTCTTTGTCGATTTGATCCGCATCCAATTTGCCAGCCTTCACGTCTTCGGCCAATGACTGGGCCGCTTCGACGATTTCTGCCTGACCACCGTAGTTCAAGGCGAAGTTCAGGATCAAACCTGTGTTTTCTTTCGTTGCTTCTTTAGCGTCATCGACGGCCTTCTTCGTGCTGTCGGGCAACTTGTCGATGTCACCAATGGTTTCAACCTTCACGTTTTGTGCCTGAAGTTCAGGAACAAAGGTGTCAAAGAAAGTGACGGGCAACTTCATTAAGAACTTAACCTCGTCAGACGGACGGGACCAGTTTTCTGTGGAAAAGGCGTAAACCGTTAGCACTTTAACCCCAGCGGCGTTAGCCAGTTTGGTTACGCGCTTAACGGTTTCCATCCCCTCCTTGTGTCCAGCAACACGCGGTAAGTGACGCTTCTGTGCCCAGCGCCCGTTTCCGTCCATGATGATGGCCAAGTGCTTTGGAATTTTGTAGTTTCCATCGGTCAAATCAAGGCCGGTTAATTCGTTGTTTTTGGCTTGGTTTTTCTTACCAAACAAGTCCTTCATAAAAGACATCGCAACACCCCTAAAAATGTAAAATACTCTTCCATAGTTTACCAGAATTAGGCCCGGTAAACAAAAAAAGCCGACGTTATTTCGTCGACTTTTAAAGACGGACTGAAGCCGCCATTTCAGACCGGTTTCGCGCGGCTACTTGAACCCGGCGCGACACCGACTTTATTATATAGCAAACCCTCATAACGAGTGCTTTAATCGTTATGCTTTTTTACTTTATTGAACCGTTACGGACTTCGCCAAGTTACGTGGGCGATCAACGTCCAAGCCACGAGCCAACGTTGCGTAGTAGGCAATCAACTGCGTTGGAATAACGGCCAACAACGGCATCAACAATTCGTTGACTTCAGGCAAGACGAAGGCGTCGCCTTCCTTTGCCACGCTCTTTGAAGCAAAAACAATCGTGTTGGCACCACGGGCAGCAACCTGTGCCACTTCTCCGCGGAGCAAACCTTCGGTCTTCTTTTGCGTGAGCAAGGCAAAGACTGGCGTACCGTCTTCAATCAAGGAAATCGTTCCGTGCTTCAATTCACCAGCGGCGAATCCTTCGGTTTGGATGTAAGAGATTTCCTTCAATTTCAAGGCTGCTTCCAAAGCAACGCAGGCGTCCAAGCCACGTCCGATGTAGAAGGCGGAGTGTTGGTCAGCCAATGCGTCTTCCGCGATGGCCTTGAACTTTTCCTTGTCATCCGTGATGGCTTGGATTTCAACGGCAACCTTGGCCAACTCAGCCTTCAAATCAAAGCCGGGGTTACCAAGGGCAGAAGCCAAGATGGCTTGCACAATCACTTGGGCCGTGTAGGCCTTCGTTGAAGCAACGGCGATTTCAGGACCGGCGAGCAAAGGCAAAGCGAAGTCCGCTTCACGCGTCAAGGTTGAGTTCATGACGTTTGCCAAAGTCAAAGCCGGGAATCCTTGCTTTTTCACGTTGTCCAACACTTCTCGTGAGTCGGCCGTTTCACCAGACTGTGACAAGAAGATGAAGAATGGCTTTTCTGACAACATGGGTTGGTCATAGGCAAATTCAGAAGAAATGTGTACTGCCGTTGGAATCTTTGCCCACTGTTCGAAGTAGCGCTTTCCAACCAATCCGGCGTGGTATGACGTACCAGCAGCAACGATGTAGAGGCGGTCTGCTTCCTTCATCTTGTCGGTGATGGCACAGCCGATTCCCTGCAAGTTACCATCTTCGTCGTAGTAGTGCGAAGCGATGTTGCGGGCAACGATGGCTTGTTCGTCCACTTCCTTCAACATGTAGTAAGGGTAAGCACCCTTGTCCGTGTCTTCAGGATCGATTTCAAGCGTGAATGGTTCGCGGTTAACAGCATCCCCATTTGCATCAAAAATCGTGAGTGAATCTGGCTTAACAATGGCCAAGTCGCCGTCGCGGAGTTCAACGAAGTCCTTCGTCAAATCAATCATGGCAGCGGCGTCAGACGTCACGGCGTAACCGTGGTCAGAAACACCAATCAAAAGTGGTGATTTCTTCTTTGCCACGTAAAGCGTTTCAGGATCTTTCGCATCAACCAAGAGGAAACCGTAAGCGGAGTTTCCTTCAAGCATTGAAATCATCTTTCGGAAGGCGTCTTCGGTTGACATGCCCTCTTCGGCGAAGTGGTTTACCAATTGAACGGCAACTTCCGTGTCCGTCTCTGAAATAAAGTGCACGTCCTTCAAGTACGTGTCCTTCAATTCCTTATAGTTTTCGATCACACCGTTGTGTACCAAGAAGAAACGGTCGTTTGCTGACTTCTGGGGGTGAGCGTTTTCAACCGTCACGTTTCCGTGGGTGGCCCAACGAGTGTGGGCGATTCCAGCCGTTCCATTGAAGCCGGCCTTCTTGGCCTTTTCAGCCAACTTAGACACGCGTCCCTTTTCCTTAATGAGTTCGTTCTTACCAGACGCATCCGTCAAGAATACACCGGCAGAATCATAACCACGGTATTCCAATTTTTGTAGTCCTTGCAAAAGGTATGGGAGTGCGTCTCCTACCCCTGTAACTCCAACAATTCCACACATATCGATATCTCGCTTTCAACCTTTAATTGGTTTGTAAATCATATTTTTTAACAACTCCTATTTTATCAAGCATTCAAGCGCAATAACAAGACCGATTTTTAAATTGGTATAGACTTTTATTTGACTTTTGTGACCAACTTTTAAAAAAGCCATATTCTTTCTAATTTAACCGATAAAGACGAACAATCAAATCCGATATATGCTAAAATAAATAAAATTTACGAGAGAGATAGAGGAGACCAAATGACGACGTCCGTTGATTATTGTTTAAAAGGCGCAGCCGTTTTAAACGTTTTTACAAAGGAATTTGAAAACAAGCCCGTCTACATTAAGGATGGCAAGATTATCTTCGTTGGTGAATCTGACGCCTACGAAGCAAACGTCGTGGTGAACTGCGAGGACAAGTACGTTGTCCCCGGCTTGATTGACGGCCACCTGCACATCGAGTCTTCCCTTTTGACGCCGTCTGAATTCGGTCGTCTTTCCTTGAAGCAAGGAGTGACACGAATCTTCGCCGACCCCCACGAAATCGCGTCAGTTGCAGGTGTTTCTGGTATCCAATACATGATTGATTCCGCAAAGAAAACGCCTTTGCACATCCACTACATGCTCCCCTCATCCGTTCCAGCAACCAACTTTGAGCACGCGGGAGCGACCTTAGACGCCGATGCCTTGAAGCCCTTCTACCAGCACAAGGAAATTGCTGGTCTGGCTGAAGTCATGGATTACCCGGCCGTTGCTGGGCAGAATCCAGACATGCTTCAAAAAATT
Source organism: Fructobacillus broussonetiae (assembly GCF_018437275.1). Classification (GTDB taxonomy): domain Bacteria; phylum Bacillota; class Bacilli; order Lactobacillales; family Lactobacillaceae; genus Fructobacillus; species Fructobacillus broussonetiae. Next base: position 8,845 of record NZ_JAAMFK010000001.1, on the reverse strand, counting down.
AAGGATGCTCAGGAAGCCGGCAAGCACGTTGATGGTCACGGAGCCGGCTTAACGTCTGCTGAGTTGGCGGTCTACCGTGCCTATGGCATTGATACGGATCACGAGGCCAGCACCCGTGAGGAAGCCCTCGACCGTATCTCAGCCGGAATGAACATCTTCGTTCGTGAAGGAACAGTGGAACGTGACGAGAAGGCCTTACTTAAGGCAGTAACGCCTCTAAACCAGTCCCACTTCTCCTTTGCAACGGATGATAAGTCCGCAGCAGACATTCAAAAAGAAGGGTCCATCAACTTCAACGTGGCACTGGCCATTGAAGAAGGCATCGCACCTGAAATCGCCTACACGATGGCCTCATTTAACGCGGCCAAGGCCCACCACTTAGACAACGTTGGAGCCGTCGCTCCTGGTTTTGAAGCCGACCTGTTGGTTTTGAACGATTTGGAGACGGTCGCCATTGACCAAACGATGATTGCCGGTGAATTCTTCGAAGACCAGAAGGAGCCGGTTCTCTGGTTGCCAGGTCAACAAATTAACCTCACCTTCGATCAAAAAGACTTGGAATTGAAGTTGGACGGGACAAAGAAAGCCCACGTCATTGAAATCGAACCCCACCACATCACGACAAAGCACGTGGTCGAAGAGGTGCAAACGGATTCAGCCGGAAACTTCATTCCAGATACTACCTATGCCAAAGTCGCCGTCGCGGAACGCTATCACGACCTCGGTTCTGGACTCGGTATCATCAAGGGCTTGGATTTGAAGGCCGGGGCCATTGCTTCAACCATCGCGCACGACTCCCACAACGTGATCGTTGCCGGTGTAAACGACGATGACATGCTGCTTGCTGTTTCAACCTTGAAGGAAATCGGTGGTGGTCAGGTCGTCGTGAACAACGGTGACATCACCGCCCTTCCGCTCCCAATCGGTGGGCTCATGTCTGATAAGTCCTACGAGGAATTGACCGCCATGCAAGATGATTTGAACGAAGCTTTCGCTCAAATTTCCGATTTGGCCTTTGATCCGTTCCTGACATTGTCCTTCATGGCCCTACCAGTCATCCCAAGCCTGAAGATTACCGACCAAGGGCTCTTCGACGTCGAAAAGTTTGAATTCATTAATATTCAAGATTAAAATAGTGCCTATGAAAGCAATTAATATTCCAGCTGAAACCCTCATGAAGGTCCTCGTCGGCCAAGAGGTCAAAGTAAACGAAAACATCAAGGGCGTTTTTCTCTTGGTGGCAAAAGAAAACAAGCAACCCGGTCTTCCTTCCGGCATGGCAGCCTGTGTGGCCGACATTGCCCTGGGTCAGGTTCAATTACAAAAACTTGTCCATCCGTTGAACATCGCAGTCGACCAACCCGACTGGCAACCATACGAAGTGGACGAAAGCTTCTTTTCAGCAGAAGCACACAACTGGTTTGGCCCAGAGGCCATTGTCATCGAGAAACGCTTTGAAGACTTCCAAAAGGAGTACGAAGGCACACGTGACGACCAAGGGCGCATTCCAAGAGACGCCTTTCCTGACGACCTGGCGAAGCCACTCTTGCAGGAAGACGCCTACTGGGCAAGCTACAAGAAATTCGTGAATGATCCGGATGGGACTCTGTCAGAGCAATTCAAACCATTCTTTTCAGAATAAGAAAAAAGCAGATGAGTAAGACACTCACCTGCTTTTTGTTTTGAAAAATTACAGTTCCGTATGATTATTCTTCTTTGGCAGAGACAAATCCATCGGTTCGTCCGCGCTCCCCTGTGCAGTTATCATTGTGGCTACACCGTATTCATCGAAGTATACGCGACGGTTGCCCAACTGGCGCCAGCGGTGACTAACGAGGTGTGGTGCCAGAGCTTCAGAACGGCTGGCCATCTGCTGTCGAATCCAGCAGGTCAACTCCGAATCAATGCGCGTTGCAAAGCTTCCGTAGGAATTGGAAGCCGACATAATGCCCACGACCTGGTTTCTAGAATTAATAATTGGGCCACCACTGTCACCGTTCGTCCAATTCAAGTTACGAGACAGTAACTGGCGCCCCGTCATGGCATCGATTGTTCCAGAATCAACGTACATGCTGTCGTTATGATTAAAAGGCATTCCCTGGTTACCACCTCCCAGAAAGGCCGGGAAGCCGATGGCCGTTACCAATTCACGCCGGTCGAGGTCTTGTCGGCGGAATTCGCCAAGCGGCAAAACCGGCGCACCCTCGATTGGCGCGTTCAAGTGAATTAAGGCAATGTCGTTATCCCCCGAATCGCCGCCAGGCCGCAGTGCCTCCTGGAAGTAATCAGCCCGGATTGACACCGATTCGCCGTGGTGGTTCCAACCGAATGGATAACGTTCGAAATCAGATCCTGTATTTCCCCCGTAGGCCGGGCGGATATGCAACGAGCTCGGGTTAATTAACTGGCGTGGCCACAGCGACGAGCCTCCACTTCGCGCTGAAGGTGCGCGGTTTCGCATGACGACGTGCGCGGCGGTCAACACAGTGTCAGGTGCGATGAGCACACCGGAACCCGTTTCGCCCGTTTCCTCATCAACGATAAAGACGATGGATGAAAACGGCGCCATGCGCGTATTAGGTACCCGACCCTTCTGAAACTTAACGGGGTCAAAAACAAAGGCGGAGGCCGGGTTCACAACCGTCACTGCGCTCCCTGTAAAAGTCAAAGCCGCGAGGCCCACTTGTAACATTCTCAATTTCTTCATACTCAATTCTCCTTCGGATTTTCCTTTCAAACTCGTCTTGAAAAGGCCCTACCAGAGAATTGGATACCAGCCGACTACCAGGTAGCGGATTAATCGGTTGCGAAGTTTCGTTATTGAACTGATGAAGAGTTCAAGCGGTGGTTTATCCTTTTTACACTGCACCCGACCACCTCCCATCTGCCTGGAATATAGCACCGCTTATGGAGGAAAACAACAGCGTTGGCCTAACTTACCTCAGTTGGCGTAACCGAATGATTTGCAGCCCTGGATGTGCTACAAACTGCCTTTAGATGTTTAACAAAATTGAAAACAAAACAAAAAAGCCGGACCAAAACCGGGTGGGTTCGGGTCAGACTTTTACATCTAAAATCATTAATTATTCAGCATCGGCCTTCTTCGTGACGTTGACCTGACGAGGGCGTGCCCCGTCGGCCGGTCCGATGTAGCCGGCGTTTTCCAAATCATCAATCAGGCGGGCAGCCCGGTTATATCCGATTCGGAAGCGACGCTGCAAGAGAGACGTTGAGGCCTTCTGCTGGTCGATCACGAATTCGAGTGCTTCGTCGAAGAGCTCGTCGTCGGAATCGCCGCCAACACCGGCCTCATCCTGGGCGATTTCTTCGTCGGTCACCGTCATCTTGTCGTCGTAGGAAGCGTCCTGCTCATCCTTCACGAAGTCCACAACGGCTGTCACGTCGTCGTTTGAGATGAAGGCCCCCTGCAAACGCTTGTGGGCCTTTCCTGGTGGCGCAAAGATCATGTCCCCACGTCCGAGCAACTTCTCGGCTCCGTTCCCGTCCAAGATGGTGCGGGAATCGATTCCAGATGCTGTACGGAAGGCGATTCGTCCAGGAATGTTGGACTTAATCGTACCATTGATGACCTTTACGTCCGGACGCTGCGTGGCCAAAATCATGTGGATTCCGGCGGCACGCGCCTTTGCTCCGAGTCGAGCGATGGACACTTCGATTTCAGAACCGACGGTCGACATCAAATCGGCAAACTCATCAACCACAGCCACGATGTATGGCAGCTTGGTCATGATGGCGTTGCCGGTTTCCTTAGCGTGCTTGTTGTTTTCTTCAACAGCCGCGTTGTACTCGCCGATGTTTCGCTTGCCGAACTGAGCCAGCAAGTCGTAGCGGTTTTCCATCTCCTCGACCAACTTGTTCAAAGACTTCGCCGCCTTCTTAGGATCGGAGACAACTGGCGTCAGCAAGTGCGGAATGCCGTTGTAAATGGACAATTCAACGACCTTTGGATCGACCATCATCAACTTCACTTCGGATGGCTTAGCCTTCAACAGAAGTGACACGATGATACCGTTCAAACCAACGGACTTACCAGAACCAGTTGAACCCGCAATCAGCAAGTGCGGCATCGCAGCAAGGTCGACGGACACGATGTTCCCCGTGACGTCACGTCCCAAAGGAACGGTGAGCAAATCGTCTTTTAGCGTGTTGGACTGCTCAATCATGTCACGGAAGCCAACGACGGCTTGCGTGTCGTTTGGCACTTCAATCCCGACGTATGGCTTACCAGGAATTGGCGCCTCGATACGGATGGATTTGGCAGCCAAGGCCAAGGCCAAATCATCGGCCAGGTTGGCGATACGGTTAACCTTCACCCCTTGCCCTGGCTTCAGTTCGTACTGCGTAACCGTCGGTCCAAGCGAGACGGATGAGACCGTCGCCTCAACCCCGAAGGATTCGAGCGTGTCGTGCACCAAGCGAGACTTGGCATTCAAACTCTTGGCTTCGGCGGACTGATCGGTTGGCGTCGTCTTGGTCAAAAGCGTCGTCTTTGGCAGCTCGTAGTCGTCGTCATCCGTACCGTTTTGGCTCATGTCAAAGTCGTCCCCGCCCGAGTTGGCGCGTTCGTGCTCGCTAACGGCTGCTGGGTGTTCAACCCCCTTCGTGCCGTCAACGATTGCTTCTTCATGGCCAGCGGCCCCGTTTGATCCGGCAGCGTTTCCAGTTTGGGTAGGCGCCTGCCAGTTAATCGTTGGTTCAACAGGATCAGCCGGTGCATCTTCACCCGTCAAAGCAGGGTTTTTCGGTGCAAACGGATCATCATCGACTGATGGTTCCGTCTTGTTTGATGAACCGAACGGATTGTCACCGAAGTCCGTCAAATCCTGCTTGTCTTTTTTACCGAGCAAGGCGCGCTGATCACGACGGTCAGCCTGCTTCTCCCGAATTTCAACGGCCTTTTCCTGTGCCTTTTGAACGGACTTCTGCGCCATGTCACGGGCCGGTAACTTGAAAGTCACGATGGCACCGGCGATGAAAAGGACGACGATGATGATAACCGTTCCCACGTTTGAAAGGAAAGTATAGGTTAATTGGTAAAGAATGGCACCGAGCATTCCAGCCCCAACTGGCGTGGTGGCCACTTGGTTTTGGAAATCCTGGCCAATGATGCGCATGACCTGTTCCATCGCTGAGCCATCAGGAAGTGAGGCCTGCGTGAAGAAAAGCATGGACAAGAACATGGTTGCTGAAATGTAAAGCATCGACAGACCAGCGTAAATGCGACCCGGAATTGGGTATGGCTTATCCATAATCAGGTAGTAACCGGCTAAGAAGATGACGGCAAGCAATGAAATTTGGTAGAGGTTTCCGATGAAGAAACGAACGATGTCTGCCAAGTAAACACCAAAAAGGCCAATCTTAAAAATGGCAAAAATCGACAAAATAATAACCGTTACTAAAGAAAGCACCTGAGTAGCTGCTCCAGAACGGGTCATCTTTTTTGCTGACTGGCTCTTTGTCTTTCTCTTGTTCGCCATAAAACTCTCCTATAATAGAAGCAAGCGCTTCTAAAGTGATAACTACTCTTCCTATATTAGCACAAGGTAAAACGTCGCTCTACCCTTACAATTACAGGTCTACGTCGTTTTTTGAAAACAAAAAAGCCGCAAGCAAATGCTTGCGACTTTTTAGTAGCCCGTGAGAGAATCGAACTCTCGATTCCGCCGTGAAAGGGCAGCGTCTTAGCCACTTGACCAACGGGCCATGGTCAGTTGTTGTTTCATATCTCTATCAAACAACTATGTTAGTATAGCAAGGATCATTACCCCACGCAACCTTTTTCTGACATTTTTTCAACTTTATTTCAATTTATCTTGTTCGTAGGTGAAAACCTTGTCCAATTCGGCAAAATCTTGTTGACGTAATGCTTCGAACAACACGATGGCCACCGTGTTTGAAAGGTTCAACGAACGGATGTGGCTGTCGTTTTGTGGAATTCGGATGGCCTTTTCAGGATTCTGGCGCATGAAGACTTCGGGCAACCCTGTGGTTTCCTTACCGAATAAGAAGTAGTTATCCCCCGCTCCACTCTTAGATGAATAGTCGGGATCTGTATAGTCTTGGTTGGCAAACTTTGAGACAAGGTAGAGCTTATCGTCTTCTTTCATCGTCTCCAAGAAGTCAGGCAAAGATGGGTGCGTCACCAGGTTAACGTGGTCCCAGTAATCTAAGCCAGCACGCTTCACGGCCTTGTCGGAGATGTCGAAACCGAGTGGTTCGATCAAGTGTAAGACAGCGTTTGTTCCGGCGGCCGTACGCGCAATGTTTCCCGTGTTAGCGGGCATTACTGGTTCAAATAAAACAATGTGATTCGTCATGGTTGTCCCCATTTTTCTGATTAATAATGATAAAGTCCAACCCGTTCCAGGCCGACTTTCTACCTGTCTATTCTAGCATATTCCACCGTTGCAATTTTGAATTCTAATGGCACAAAATCCAGTGAAAAAGCAAAAGAACGCCCCTCACAGGCGTCCTATTTATTAAACGTTCTTCGTATAATCGTGCGGTTCGTTTTTCAAGACGTGAGCGGAGTGCGCATAGGCCATGTCCACAATCTTTAAGATGTGCGGATCGCGTAACTGGTAGCGGATACTCTTCCCATCGCGCTCAGTCGTAACCAGCATGTGCTCCTTCAGCTTCAACAGCTGGTGGGAAACGGTGGATTGTTCCAACTGCAAAGCAGCCACAATTTCAGAGACACTCAGTTCCTTATTCTCTAATAAAAATAAGATCCGCAACCGCGTTGGGTTAGACAGTATCTTAAATAATGTATTCGTTTCAATTAGATAATCTTCACGCACGTGTCTAATAATCCTTTACTTCAGTAGGCCTTCTACCAATTGTATTACATGAGCGATAAATCCGCTATCAAAGAGGACGAACAACCCGATCAAAACGTAGCAGGCCTTCATCAGCTTCTCACCGTAACGATCGATAATCGTAGCAACTTGCTGAACATTGACGACGGCTTTAATCAACAAGGCCATCAAAGCTGTCAGTACGGAAATATAAAGCAAGGTTAGGCCAAATGTTGTCCAGCTCTCCCCCATCAAAACAGGTAAGAAAATGGCGAGGTTACAGCCGGCGCAGACCGACAGGTAAGTGCCCAAAACAATCCAAAACGGTGATTTGGTCTTCATGCTTGCACTAGTTTCATCATCGTCACCTTTAAAAGCTAAGTAGATTGGGATGAAGCCCAAGATACCGAGTAGCCATTCGGGTAACAAGGCCTCGAGTACTTGCCCGGCGAGGAAGCTTGCCACCATTAGCAGCATGTTTCCAATCACATAGGCAAAGAGCACGGACTTAAAGGCGTACTTCTTCAATAAGAATAACAACATAATAAAGAAGTCCAAGTTTACCGCCAAAAAGGTCAGTGTTAAAAGCGAAATCGTCATCTTTATCCTTCCTATTCATATTCACTATTATTCATATGAAGAGAATACAATATGTTTAACAAGGTGTCCATTTCTTTTTGAATAAATAGACAAAATCAGTCAGATGGTCCGGGTCTGACTTTGACCAATAAATCCAAAATCACTTCCACTGAGCCTCAAAACTCCCGCCGTTCCTATGTTATAATAGTAAGCAATAAATAAAGACAAAAAGGAGTTTTTCTGAACATGACTGTTCACCACGTACTTTTCGGTACATACACTAAAAAGACCTCAAAGGGAATTTACGAAGCGGAATTTGACGACCAAAGCGGTCAATTGTCAAACGCAAAGCTTGTATTCTCTGCTACCAACCCCACTTACCTCGCCCTTTCAAAGGAAAACAAGGTATACGCCGTCGACAAGCGCGGCGACCAAGGTGGTGTTGCGGCATTGGACAACAGCAAGCGTCCAATGGCTGAAATCGGCGCCAACATGTCTGACGGATCAACGCCTGCTTACATCGGTGTTGATGAAGAACGTCAGTTGGTCTTTGCGGGCTACTACCACCGCGGTACGGTTGAATCATACAAAATTCAAGCAGACGGTTCATTAAAGCTCGTAGACACTTGGCAGAACGAAGGTTCTGGCCCACGTCCGGAACAGCAATCATCCCACGTTCACTTCGCCAACTTGACGCCAGACAACCGTTTGGTTGTTGTCGACTTGGGAACAGACGAAATTGTCACATTCGACGTCGCTGAAGATGGAAAGCTCACAGAAGTTGCCCGTTACAGCGCCACGACTGGCTTTGGTCCACGTCACATTCGCTTCTCAAAGGACGGCCACTACGCCTACTTGCTCGGTGAGTTGTCATCTCTTCTCTCTGTGTTGAAGTACAACCGCGAAGACGGAACCTTCGATCACTTGATGACGGCCTCAACGATTCCATCAGACTGGGATGCTCACAACGGTGCCGCCGCTATCCGCGTCTCATCAGACAACCGTTTCATTTACACCTCTAACCGAGGGCACGATACAATCGCCGTGTTCCAGGTTTCAAACATGGGCGCTGAAATCGAACTCATCCAAAACATCTCGGTTGAAGGTTCATTCCCTCGCGACATGACTTTCGATCCAGAAGAAAAGTTCTTGGTTGTGCCTAACCAGGAAACGGACAACGTGACGGTCTTTGCCCGTGACGAAGAATCCGGTGAATTGACGCTTGTCCAAAAGGATTTCGAAATCCCTGAAGGTGTTCGCGTAGCCTTTGAAGACTAAGCGCCCCACCATTTTTAAAATATAGAAACTTTAAAAGTCAGACCCGGACCGGGTTTGACTTTTTTATTATCCTCAAGCAATAACTGCAAAACAAAAAGCCCGACACTGTGCTCGTATGCTGATAAAATGGACAGATTTTATGCATCGTCCACTGTATAATTATCCCAAGA